>JAHHIJ010000001.1 GCA_019358985.1 Tolypothrix brevis GSE-NOS-MK-07-07A
TCACGACTATTTACACATGGGCAAAAGGGTAACTCCCTAAGAATATCGGGAGCCGGATACACAGAAATGGGTACGTCCGGTTCTAACTGAGAGGTGCGGGAGATAATACTCCCCATCGACTCAACCTATTTGCCCCTTTGAAAGTCAGTCTCTGGCTTAGTCAAAAATCTCAGTGTCTTTAGACCTGAGAATCTTAACATCATACTCCCATCTCTCGTTACTCTGTGATATTGGAGGATGAAACTGATGAAACTCTAAAAGATTACGAAGACACTTGGTTTCAAATCCTCACAATTGAAACAGAATCGGGGAAACTAAAAAAGAAGTTAGTCTATGGAACTAAAAAAAACTTAATAAAATACTATAAAATTGCAAAAGATAATTTACCAACAATAGGAGTAGAAGTTAACAAAAATTTTGTAACCTCCAAAGATCCAGAATTTTTCGCGGTCAGGTTTCTATTACAATGTCGCAAACTATCTCAACTTATATCGTACACATGGCTGGACGAAGAGAAAATTCCAAATTCACTAAAAACTGAGATAGGGTTAGTCAGAGAAATATTTAAATTGTCTATAATCCCCAAACTGGACAACTCAAAATCATCGACTTTGGTATTGCTACCCGTTTATCCCAAGAGTTTTTGACAGTTTGTTACCCTCATCAAATAAAAGGAACTTTAGCCTATATTGCCCCAGAACAAACAGGTAGAATGAATCGAGGAATAGATTATCGTACTGATTTTTATTCCCTTGGTGTAACTTTTTACGAACTTCTGACGAATCAACTCCCTTTTAAAACCACTGAGCCAATGGAATTAGTCCATTGTCATATTGCACAACAACCCTTACCAGTTCATGAACTAATTCCTGAAATTCCCTTAGTTGTGTCTGATATCATCAAAAAATTGTTAGCTAAAACGCCAGAGGAAAGATATCAAAGTGCTTGGGGAATTAAAGCTGATTTAGAAACTTGTCTTAATCAATTAAAGACTCTAGGACAAAATTCTCAGTTTCTTTTAGGAAGTCAGGATATTGCTGAGAAGTTTCATATTTCTCAAAACCTGTATGGTCGAGAACAAGAAGTTAATCAACTTTTAACAGCTTTTGAAAAAGTTAGCCAAGGAGCAACTGGAACGATCTTAATTTCTGGTTATTCAGGTATTGGCAAATCTGCTCTAGTTAATGAAATTCACAAACCTATTACAGGGTGCATCCCAGTTTTTATTATTCGATGAAATAATAAATTTAACATGTCATTGCGAGGAGGAACGACGAAGCTAGTACTTACGCACGCTCTCAAATGGGGCATCATGTGTATAAACGTAATTTGGTCGTTCCAGGATGAATGACAATTCCCGTCCGATGGGTGGCGATCGCCAAAAGATCATCGAAAAATCAGGTTTGAATGCCTGAAATTGATACCCCATATTTGGTATTTTCTGTCAATGCGTAAGTCCTAGAAGCGATTAAAATTGCTAACCAAGCAGTTTTCGCAAAGTTATGTAGAAAGTTAAGTGACATTGAAATCATTGTCCTAAAAGGAGCTTGGGAACGATACGCATACGATCAAATTGCGGCTAGACATCAGTATGCAACAAGTTATATCAGTCAAGATGTTGCACCAAAGCTTTGGAATTTGCTAACAGATGCTCTGGGAGAAAAAGTCAGAAAAAGTAACTTTAAGGAAGCTTTGCAACGAAGTTGGGACAATACATTTAACTCCCCATCTTGCTTACAAATTCCGGAATCAATAATTCCTAAAAATGCACAAGAAAATCACAAATTGAAAGAAGCAACATTCCCGACCTATGTAAGGCAAGCTAAACAAAATTTAGTAGTTCCAGAATTATATGTGGAGCGCTTTGCAATTGAATTTATCTGCAATGAAACTCTGTTGCAACCTGGTTTCCTGATTCGGATTAAAGCACCTAAATTAATGGGTAAAACCTCCCTCATGGAACGGGTATTAGGTAAAGTGGCAAAGGAAGGCTATCGCACAGTCAGTTTAAGTTTGGAGATGGCAGATCGGCAAACTCATCTGACTAACCTGAATAAATTTTTACGCTGGTTCTGTCTCAATCTCAGCCGAGAACTCAAGTTACCCAATCAGTTAGATCAGTATTGGGATGAAGAAGGTATGGGTGCTAAGGTAAGTTGCACAACTTATTTAGAAGAATACCTCTTGGCTGCCAATGAAAGTCCCCTAGTTATCTACCTAGATGATGTGGATGCGCTTTTCCCTTATCCTGAAGTTTATGAAGACTTTTTTGGGTTGTTGCGTTCTTGGTATGAGAAAGCCAGAAGCCGTCCAAACTGGAAAAAGCTACGGATAGCGATCGCTCATGCTACCGACGTTTATATCCGCTTAAATATTAATCAGTCACCTTTTAATGTGGGATTACCCATTGAGTTGCCAGAATTAACTAGAGAGCAGGTACAGGAATTGGCAGGGAAATATGGATTCGCTGGAGACGAATTATTAATAGACCCCTTAATGCAATTGGTAGGTGGTCATCCTTATCTGTTGCAGCAGGCATTTTTTCACCTCAAAAGTTATCCCCATATCACCCTGAAAAAATTATTAGCAGAAGCCACAACAGATGCGGGTATTTATGGTCATCATTTGCGAGAATATTGGTTGACTTTGCAACAGGAACCTAAACTCATGGCGGCTTTTCAAACGGTGATTAGTTCTACTAAGCCTGTGAGATTAGAAACCATATCAGCTTATCAGTTGCAGAGTATGGGATTGGTCAAGCTTTCGGGTAATGAAGTCGAACCGCGCTGTCAGTTGTATCGGAATTATTTTTTCGCTGCGCTTCGTCCGTGCGAGTTCGGTATTTCAGAGGGTGTCCTCGCCGCTAACCTCGTTTAGGACTGGCGAAAGCCATAGTGCTGACATTTAGAGCAAGCGATCGCACTCATGTAAATGAAGGCGATCGCATTTTGGTTTACTGATTATGGGATGGGCAATGTTAATGTCAACCGATACGGCAATTATGCTTGATGCGATCGCGCTGAGTCATTCGATCGGCAGATAAAGCTTGCTTGGTGATTTCTACTTGCTGGTTTTTGAGATTTAACATCTGCTGAAAGAGAAATTCTACTTCTGTTTGAAGCTTTTGCAATTTTTCTTGAGTAATGTTGTCCATTTTTGGCTGCTTGTCTTTGAAATCGTTTTAACGGATTTAACTATTTTTTCAGTTGCTTTACGAGGCGTACAATTGCGATGAAAGTGCTGAAGGGGAGTGTATTTTAATCCCACATTCCGCATCCAGATTTTTAGTTGACGGCGAGAGCTAGCATCGTACATGGCTTAACAGCTACGGTGTACACACAAGTCGAAAATTTTCACGCTGAACCTATATCCCGCCTGGGAATTAATTCCCAGGCTTATAGCGCGCATTCCGTTGAAACGGACTGAAGATTGTGGGAATTTATCATCTAGTCCTCTTGAGAGGACTTTTGCTATTAGACTCGGAATTCATTCCGAGGCGGAATGGATACACTTATGATCTCTAATGGCAATCCATAATTGAGTTAAATTCAGGACTATTAAAACTCAGATAAATTCAGGTAGACGAAAGCACATAACCCATATCGATCGCAGGTTGTGATTGATGCGTCTGTCAGTTGGTATTGTCAGCGATCGCCTCGCCTTTAAACAAGCATTATTACTTTTGAAGTGGGGAATGTGAGATAGAATTAATTTGTAACTCAATCAATCTAGATTAATTGGCTATGGATTATTTCAACCCACGCACAAAAGTTATTACAGAAATCAATCTTGTCCCACAAGATAAATTAGAAGAATTATATAACTTGATTCATGATTTTCGATTAGGTGTAGAAGTATCTAAAGCTTCGCTCAACCAAACTATGCAGTTTGCTGGCTGTTGGAATGATATGTCGGATGAAATATTTGCTAATTTCAATCAAGAAATAAGGACTCGTCGCCAGCAAGCATTTTTGGGAAGAAGAAGTGATGAAGTCAGCCTTGATTGATACAAATATTTTGTCGTTTTTCTCCCGCAATCATAGTCTGGTTGTTGAGCGTTTTCAAGTCTATCTGAGAGAGCATGACAAAATTAACATCAGCATCATCACTTATTATGAAATTGTTAGTGGATTAAAACATCGTGATGCACAAAAACAACTTATGTCTTTTCGGGAATTTGTTTCATACAATACAGTTTTACCTCTAACTACAAGCTCTACAACAATTTCGGCTGATATTTATGCCAATCGCTCTTTGACATTTGACAAAGTTAGGCAAATCAAGCGATCGCTCTCCCCCTGATTTTCCAACTTGACATCACTACCATCGCATGGGTTTGTCAAAGAGCGAAAACAACAGAGCGATCGCACTCATGTAAATAAAGGCGATCGCACCTTTGACAAAACAAAAAAGGCGATCGCAATTACTCTTGGTGAAAATAAAAGCGATCACCCTTCTCCCGACAAAAGAGTGATCGTTTCTTCCATAATTCCACTTATGAGAGCGATCGCTCTCATGTCAATCACACTAAAATAAAAGGCGATCGCAGTTAGGATTAAACAGCTCGAAAATCTTGTGTACCCACCAAAATAGCCTTTCGTGGACCGATAGCTTTGGCTGCTTGTACCATTTCTTGATTCCAGCCGACCACTGGTAGGTGACCAATCCCATGTTCGTGAACGCTGTAACCTAGTTCGTAGATACTCTTCTGGTCTGGTGATACGAAGTAATAGGCATCTAATGTGAACCTGAAGTTGGCGGACGGTACAGTGTTGTTCGCCCAATAATAGAGGTCAAACACTGTCCTGTAATTGGCAGGTATTTCTTTCAACGGGATCACGATGCCAGAGTTCTGCCCGTTGATCCTCTGAATCTCACTGTCGATGACGTCACCATTAGACTTATCCGCAAATCAGAAATGCTTACGGTGAATGGGTTACAGCGATAAAATTCGGTGTGCGATCGCAGAATCAAATGTACGAGAAAATAGGGCTTTCAACATATATTGTACCTAAACTATCACTTTAAAGCTAAAATATAGATATGAGATTATTTTATTTTATTCAAGCTAATTTAAACATTAGTCATTAGTAAAAATAACCGATTAAGTCGTAACCTTACTAGTCCACAAACTGCCATAATTATTTGACTATATTTATGACGAGCCAGACGGAATTTATCACTAGCCACTCGGAAAATTTTTACCTTGCCGATTAAATGCTCAACACCTATTCTCCTAGATGACAACTGTCTATTCTCTTCTTTTTGTAATTCGGAGATTTCTTTATTTCTAGGCTTTTTAGATGGAGTCATAATTGTAGTTCCTCCTATATAAGCTTTATCTCCAATAAATTTTTGTTTAAAATCGAATTTACCTTGTGTTTCTCGAAACAAATTAATGTCACTTGTTTTTCCTAATTGTCCAATATAAATATCAACAATATCTTCTCCGTGGGGCAATACAATGAACTGGTTTTTTAACGTATGCATTTTTTTCTTACCAGAGTAGTATTGTTTTTGTTCTTGATAGTCTGTAGGTCTTTGTATTGCTTGCTCTGCGCTGTCTACAATCAATTCATATTCACAAAGAGTTTTTCGTAATTCTTGATATTTCAGACTATCCCCTTCTACCTCTTCCATTTGAGAAGCTGGTAAGATATCTCTCAAAATTTCTATCCAATAATTAAATGCATCATTAGCTTTAGTTTTTGAGATATCAAATAATAAACCTAATATCTCAAAAATTGGTTTTTGTCTTAAGTAAACTAGACATAGACAAACCCCAAGTTTCGGAGATATTTCTGGTTTACGTCCACCACCGGAAGCAATAATTCTGACTTTAATTTTTTCAATTTCTGCTTGTTTTTTTAGATGTCGTTGTTCTGCCAACGCAACTAATACTATAAACTGGTCATAATTAATACCGATTAATCGCTTTGCTTCTTGAGGATATGATTCGATTCTGGCTAAAGGACTCGTCATTATTGATGCACCCAATTTTTTGTGATTTTTTTATTTTCTCACAAACTTTGTTTTAAGGACATGTCTAATGGTATGGGGGGATAATTCAGGAATTGGTAAGCGGTTTTCAACTCCAAATCAATCGGCGCAATTGGTTAAGAGAACGCGACGATCTTTCTCCTATCCAGTGCTTAAATGGATTTATCGAAACAGTATTATTGACTCAGATTCAGCAGAAAATTGTCATCTTTATCGATGAAATTGATAATGTGCTGGGTTTGAAGTTTTCTACAGATGAATTTTTTGCCCTGATTCGCCATTGTTATGAAAATCGAGCAATGAAACCAGCCTACAGGCGACTTGCATTTGCCTTATTGGGAGTAGCTTCCCCTTCAGAATTGATTCAAGATAAACACTATTCTACCCCTTTTAATATCGGTCGAGCGATTGAATTGCAAGGATTTAAACTCGAAGATAGCGAACCTTTACTAACCGGATTGGTAGGCAAAGTTAGCAACCCGCAAGCAGTATTAAAAGAGATTTTATCTTGGACTAGCGGACAGCCATTCCTCACGCAAAAACTATGTTGGTTAATTGTCAATTACTGTAATAACAACACAGAATATCGCCCGCCTCAAGAGGATGAAGAAGCACAGTGGGTTGAGCAAATTGTGCAGCAGCAAATTATCAACAATTGGGAAGCTCAAGACGAACCAGAACATTTAAGAACAATACGCGATCGCATCCTCCGCAATACCCCAAAAACTATCCAATTATTGCAACTATATCAACAGATTTTACAACAAGGACAAATCCCCGCTCACAACTCCCCTGAGTACCTAGAATTACGTTTGTCGGGGCTTGTCGTCCAACACCAAGGCAGTTTAACAGTCAAAAACCCCATCTATGCTAGAGTTTTTAATTTGGATTGGGTAAATCAAAAGCTAGCACTAGAACTTGCTAATTCCCAGATAATTGCTACTGACTCTGCCTTGATGTTTGTGGGCATAGTCGCCGATCCACAAGCAATGACAGCAAGCGATCGCGATAATTTAGATATTTTACAGCAGGAATGGCAACAAATCCGCCAGTATTGCCAGCAATTTGGCGGGCAAGTTCTCCAGTCTGGCGATGATGGATTATTATTCTCTTTTGAGAGTCTAGAAACAGCAGTAAATAGTGCGATAAAAGTTCAAAAAGCACTGGCGATCGCTGCCACTAATTTGTTAAAACCAGAGCGGCTGCTACATCGAATTGGCATTCATTTGGGACAGGTATTTTTCACAGACAATGATGTCATCGGTCCAGGGGTAGACTTTGTGACACAACTGTACACACAAGCTCAACCTGGAGGCATTTGCTTATTTCAAACCGTCTACGATAGAGTTAAAAATCACTTACCAGTAAATGTAGTTAATTTGGAGCAGCATCATCTTACAGATAGCTCAGAACCTATATTTTTATACCATATTAATCCTTATCGTCCTGTGTCGATTAAAAATACTGCCGAATCCGTGAATCTCCCCTCGTACCCCAATGGCGCAGTTCCCCTCGATTCTCCTTTTTACATAGAAAGAACTGCGGTGGAAAAGCAGGTTTGTCAAGAAATTAGAAAACCTGGGGCTTTAGTCCGCATTAAAGCCCCAAAAGAAATGGGGAAAACTTCTTTACTATTGAGAACTTTGAATGATGCTGCAAGTCTTGGCTACCGCATTGTCAGCTTAAATCTAGAGCAAATTGACAACATAATTTTGCACGATTTGCATCGATTTTTGCGTTGGCTGTGTGCCAACATTACTCAGCAATTGCAACTGGAAATGAAGCTAGATGATTATTGGGATGAAGATATTGGCAGCAAAATTAGTTGTTCTCTTTATTTACGCAACCATATATTAAAACAAATAGATACTCCTCTAGTTTTATCATTAGATGAAGTCCAATATATCTTTGAGCATCCTTTAGTAGCTAAAGATGTTTTACCTTTATTTCGGTCTTGGTATGAAGAAGCTAAAAGAGAACCTATTTGGCAAAAGTTACGGATGATTATAGTTCACTCCACAGAAATTTATGTACCTCTTCAATTAAAACAATCCCCATTTAATCTAGGATTGCCAATAGAGTTAAACAACTTTAATTTAGAACAGGTACAACACTTAGCTCAACGCTATGGACTCAACTGGACTGACGGACGGGAAGCTACACAACTGATGGCTATGGTTGAAGGACATCCAGCATTGGTACATATGGCTATTTATCATCTCAGTCACGGGGAAATTAGCTTTGCTCAATTCATCGATACAGCAGCGACATCAAGCGGAATTTATTCATCTCATTTGCAACGTCATCAAGCAACGTTACAAGAACAACCTGAATTAGCAAAAGCGTTAGATACCGTCATAAATGCTCGACAACCAATTTCACTAGATGCGAGCATGACTTATAAACTCAGCAGTATGGGACTGATCAAACAGTTAAAAGATAAAGTCATACCAAGCTGTGAGTTATATCGGCAGTATTTTAGCGCTCTCTCCAGAGAAAAAACAATAATTCTTGCTACACAAGACTTTTAGGCAGGTCGTGGAGGGCAGCGTCTAGTAGAGCTTGGGGGGAGAGTGAATAGCCTGAAAGGGCTATGAAACCTCAAATTGATTACATCGACAAATGCAACTGTGAACCAAGGTTTGTTTTATTGACTTCAATCCGGGCTTGGAAGGCTTCTTTGAGGTGGGGCATATGAGTTACAGTGAGGATGCAGGCAAAATCGCAAGCGATCGCATTAATCGCGGCAATCAGGCGATCGCATCCTTCGGCATCTTGTGTACCAAAGCCTTCATCTATAATCAACAATTGTAACGCCGCCCCTGCCCGTTGCGCTAATAGTTTCGCCAAAGCTAAACGAATCGCAAAGTTAATTCTAAAAGCTTCTCCACCAGAGTAAGTTTCATAAGCTCGCGTTCCTCTGGCATCAGCAATTAAAATATCTAAAGTGTCTATCAGCTTGGCACTTTTCTTCGCTTTACTACCTCTTCCCGCTTTCTGCGTAATAAATTGCACATGTAATTGATTCGCGCTCAATCGTGAAAGCAATTGATTTGTCTCTGCTTCCAGTTGAGGCAAGACATTTTCAATCATCAGTGCTTGGATGCCATTTTTACCAAAAGCTTGCGTTAATTCCTGATAAACGCGCTGTTGTCGCTTGGCTTCTTGCAATTCTTGCTGCTGTTGTAAAAATTGAGTTTGCAGGATTTCCAGATGTTGAGCAACTTGTTCTAAACGCCCTAATTGCCCGATTTTTTCATCAAGTTCTCGTCTGCGAGCCGCAATTTGTTGCTGTAGGGTTTCAATTTGAGCAGTTGGGTTTGCTGTTTGTTCAAGTTGGGCAACGATGCTTTCGAGTTGGCGCTCAATTGTTTGCCTTTCAGTCATTCTCTCATGTCTGGACGCTTCTAAGTCTTGAAATCTGACTTTGAGTTGCGGGTACTGCTGTTGAGCCGACAAAAGTTGTTGATAGCGCAATTCCCAAGATTGCATTTTGCGTACAGTTGTGCGAATATTATTATGCTGCTCCGAACTGTAATTAATTTCGGCAATGTGTAGCTCAAGGGCGGCAATTTGTTTAGCACATTCAGAATTGGTTTGAAGCAGCTGAATTTGACTTTGTAATTCGGCAATTTGCGCTTCAATTTGCGGTTTTCGTGCCGCTATTTGCGAACTTCGCTTGTTTGCGTCTTTAATTTGCTGAAGTTTAATTTCTGCCCATCGCCAGCGCTCAACTTCACTACGTGCAAGAGCGTGGTCTTGTTCGTTATAATTGAGTTGTTGAAGATATTGATTTAATTGCTGTAATTCGAGTTGTTTTTCGCTTTCATAATCGCCAACTTCAAGCGATCGCTCTAAATGCTGTTTTTCGGCGGCAATTTGTTGTAGTTGTGCTGACGCATCACTGGTAGACTGAAGTTGTGCTGCTAATTGTCCTCTTTGTTCCCGCAAAGCATCATAATTTGCCAACTTTTGCGCTATTTCGCGGTATTCCTGCCTGAGTACCTGAATTTCTCTATCCGAAAATGCCATTTGCTCTCGGAATACCCACAATTGCCCTTCCGTATCCTTGTACTCTGCTTTGGTTTTATCTGTGACTCGATTCCAATGATGTTCATCCAAAGGACGTTCGCACAATGGACAAAGGGCATTTGGATTTTGCAACATTTGCAATTTTTGATCTAATTCTCCCAACAGTCTTTCATACTCTCGTTGCTGCGCTTGCAAGCGTTCGATAAAGTGACGCCTTTCTTGTCCTTTTTCCTGCACTCGTTGCAGATAAACTCGCTTTTTCTCTAATTCTTCAATTTGCGTTCCGACATCTATCACCGCTTGTTGCAGTTGCGGTTGGCGTCCAAATGCGCGTTGCAGTTGCTTTTCTGCTTGTTGGAGTTGTTCGAGTCGCGCTACCAAACCGGCACCAACCCGATCTAACTGGGTTTGCAAAGTCCCTCGCTGTTGCAATAAGGGAGATACTTGCATTTGTAGTTGATCTAAATGAGCAACTCGGTTACGCGCTTTTGTTAGTTGTGCTAAAGCTGTTTCAACTTCGCTTTTATTGGTGAGAGTATGTTGAATTTCTTGCTCTTGTTGCTGCAAAACCTCTAATTGAGCGTAAGCTTGTTGCAGTTGTCGTTCTTGATCGTTAATTTGTTTCGTCAGTTGATGTTGTAGTTGTTGACGCTGTTGTACTCGCTGTGTATATTCTTCAAATTTGGCGCTTAAAGATTCTTCTTGAGATTGTAGCGTTTGATATTGCGCTAACCCTGCTTTTATCTCGGTTTCTTGACTTAAGATTGCTTGTAATTCGGATAGCTGACTATTAATTGCTAGCTGTTCTTGTTGCAAGCGATCGCAATCAGAACTAAGATTTTGGTATTGTTGCCTGACAAAGCTCAGTTGTTCAGTCCAATTTTGCCGAGTCAGCTGGACAACTTGCAAACTTTGGATTTGAATATTATCAAAAGCTTGTTTTTGTTGCAGTTGATTGAGTTCAACTTCTAATTCTGCTTGTTGTGCTTGTGTCTCAGAGCCTTTTTGCAGTTGAGTTTTGCTCGACTCCAAAGAACGCTCTAATTCTTCTACCTTTGCTTTAAACTGACGAGACGATTCTTTGGCTCGTTCCTCCAATTCATCGTATTGATTTAGCTTCAATAACTCTGCTAAAATTTCCTTGCGTTCATTCGGACGCTTGAGCATAAACTCGTCCGCACGACCTTGACGCAGGTAGGCGGAGTTAATAAAAGTTTCATAATCGAGCTTAATATGTTCTAAAATAACATCTTGAGTTGCCCTTACTCCTTTGCCGGTAAGTGCGCGAAACCCAGAAGGTGTTTCCACTTGAAATTCTAAAACGCCAGTTCCACCACGAGGACGGGTACGAATAACTCGATAAATTTGCTGATTGTTTTGAAAAGTGAAATCAACTCGAACTTCTTTTGCTCCAGAATGAATCACATCATCTTCAACACCGGCGCGGCTTTGACCCCAAATAGCCCAAGTGATAGCTTCGAGAAGGGAAGATTTACCCGCACCATTGGAACCACAAATACAAGCCGTATGCAAGCCGCGAAAATCTAAGGTTGCATCACGGTAACTGAGAAAGTTTTTGAGGATTAGTTGTACTGGGATCATCGAGGCTATAGCGCCACATATACTACATTTTCTAAATAACAGTACAGATGCACTTATAAATTAGTTTACCTATCTGGAAATCATGTTTCTAGTATTAAAGACATTAATTTTACAAAAATTAACAATATGATCGTCGTATTTTTCTTGTTATGCAAAAAATTTTATTTGAGTGAGAAAAAATTAACCTGTCGCGGGCTTTCGCTTTCAGTTAACATACATATGAAAGCAGGGAGGATAAATAAAGGGGACAAGAGAAAAACTTTCCCCTACAGCCTGACTCCGCTTTGTTGGCTACTTTTGCTCCCTGATCGCACTATGAATAAAAATCGCAGATTATATTCAAGATGATAGTTTATATATTAGACATCTGTTGGAAAAGATGTAGAGACGTAGCACAGAATAGTCTAATCAAGGGTTTCGGGTAACGCATAGTTCATTTTTGGAGATGTCTATTAGGCGAGTTCAAGATGTGCAGGAGCAAAGCAGGCACTATTTTTGGATAATCTAAAAAAATCTTTCTTTAAATAAAAGCGATCGCTTGGGGTTTCAACTTGACTTCTGTACTTACAGCAGATTTGGTATTGTTGTTAACAAAATTTACACCAAGACAAGTTTGAGGAGAAAATCTAAAGTAAAAATAAAGTATTAATGCATAAGATTGCGAATTTGTCTACAATATAAATAAGAGTTCGCATTCAGCCGATCGCTTCTATTCAATGGCATACATATGTGGACATAAATAGTCAAAAAAGATTCTGGAACAAATTCGTTAACTCTGCGTCATATATTAATCTTGCCAATAACACCTCAATTGTCAGAAATAAAATAGAATATGTCAAGGAACAATTTGACAAACTTCCAGTCATAGAGACTCTTTCGCCTTCGGAATATGCCTATAGACAGGTTTAAAAAGTTTTAGAAACAATCTCAGTAAATCGACGTCATTAAACATATGATAAAAACAAACGGAAACCCTCTTATGACTCACCTTAATCGCTGGAAATATGCAACGGCTGCACTCATGTCAATGGCTGTAACCACTGGTGCTATTGTCCCCATGTTTATATCTACACCTGCTAGCGCACAACGCATTTATGGTCAATCAAGATCAGTTTCTATTCCTAGCGGAGTGACATTTCCTGTAGCTTATGAAAAAGATAAAGTTGTTGTTACTCCTGGAGAAACTACACCGTTAACACTAACAGTTGCAAGCAACATTATTGATAGCAGCAGAAATGTATTGGTTCCTGCGGGAACTCAAATTGTCGGACAATTGCAACCAGTAACTAGAAACGGTAAAAAAGGTGTTCAATTCGTTGCCCAAGAGTTAGTTTTTGCTTCTGGTCAGCGTCAGTTTGTAAATGCTTCTTCTCCGGTAGTTACCAGAACTGAAAAAATCAGCAAAGGAACCGATACAAGTAGAATTGTCACAGATGCAGCGATTGGCGCGGGTGCTGCCAGCGTAATATCACTAATTACAGGCGATCGCAGAATTCAAGCAATTGAACCGATTGGTGGTGCGGCAGCTGGTGCAGCGGCAAGTGTGCTGTTACGCAAAAACCAAACTGAAGTCTTCGTCCTCAAACCAGAACAAGATTTAAATATAACTCTGCGTTCTAATTTGGTAGTATCCCGTTCTTACTAGGCTTAACTAAACTTAAGCCGTGACTTTGATCATTTCTAACGAGCGATCGCATACACAGATTCAAGTGGCGATCGCTTAATTTTTCACTTCCAATATATTAGACATCAACCGAATTTAATTATGCGTTAACCGAAACCCTTATAGAGAGGCGAAATTTCGCGTCTCTACATTCTTTTCCAGCAGATGTCTATTAATAATGTAGAGACGTAGCACTGCTACGTCTCCATATGTGTATTTTTTCACCGCACACTCATACTGCTACTTTTCATATGCGTTAACCGAAACCCTTGTAGAGAGGCGAAATTTCGCGTCTCTACATTCTTTTCCAGCAGATGTCTATTAATAATGTAGAGACGTAGCACTGCTACGTCTCCATATGTGTATTTTTTCACCGCACACTCATACTGTTACTTTTCAGTAGATTAAGGTATGCCGTCAGTCAGTTAAGCAACATTATATCTGAAAGCGATACTTATCCTATTTAAAACCTGATTCTTGCCAAAGCTAGATTTGATTAGCTTTTACGGCGTTTCCCTGGAGATTTATTTTAAATTAATTAATAGTAAAAAAACTCTTGCTTTTCCCGCAACTATTTTTTTAAAGGCACGTCTTACTGAATATCAAGGATTGTTTAAATACTTATGTCGTAGCTCAGACTGCTCATAAGTTGATAGTTTGTCATGCTGAAACATGCTATCTCAAAAAGCAATTAAACAAACTTGATTTAACTCAGTGCAAATACCCTTGAAGTTAGCTAACAAATAGCAATACTATAGCAGTCTGATCAGGAGAGCATGAAAAGTTAGATTCCCGACTTCTTCAAGAAGTCGGGAATCTGAATCGCGAAATTGCACTTGGGATCTAGTATTGCTATATGAACGTTATAGCTAACTAAAACTATTGAGAAAACTCATTGATTACTTGGAACTATTTATCTGATAAATTGTCTGAGTAATTAACACAAAATAAACAGAATTGGTGGGGAGAACGGATTCAATGTTTAGTTTAAATCGCTGCAAAAAAACAACAGCTGCACTGATGAGTTTGAGCGTAACAGCAGTTGCTGTAGCACCCTTCATTGCACCTGCACCATCATTTGCTCAAACAACTTTTTCTGATGTTAACTCTAACTATTGGGCAGGAGAGTTTATTCAAAAATTATCAGAACGAGGCGTTATTGCTGGCTTTCCTGATGGTACATTTCGCCCAGAAGAACCAGTAACCCGCGCTCAATTCGCCGCAATGGTTCGCAAAGCTTTCCAAAAAGCGCCAAAACGCGAAGCAACTCGATTTAACGATGTAGCTAGCAATTATTGGGCGTACAGCGCGATTCAAGAAGCTTATACTACTGGTTTCTTATCAGGATATCCCGGCAATCGCTTCGAGCCTAACCAAGCTATTCCTCGGCAACAAGTTTTAGTTTCTCTCGCCAATGGTCTAGAATATTCTGCTAGCAGTAACGCTGAAAGCACTCTGCAATATTACAACGACTCTTCTAATATCGCTGGTTATGCCCGCAATCCCATCGCAGCAGCAACTGAAAAGCGAATTGTCGTCAACTATCCTAATATTAACTTCCTCAATCCTACCCAAACTGCTACACGAGCGCAAGTAGCGGGTTTTATCTATCAAGCGTTGGTTAGCACCAATCAAGCTACCGCAATTAACTCACCTTACATTGTCGCTGCTCAATCGACTACTCCCACACCAGTAGCTGTGAAAATCCCTCAAGGAACAGCTATTCCTATTAAATACGACAAAGCAGAAAAAATCCTCGTAACTAAGGAAGAAACAGCGCCTTTGACACTCACAGTAGCGCAAAATGTGGTAACACAAGAAGGAACTATTGTAATTCCTGCTGGTAGTCAGGTTGTCGGTCAACTGAAACCAGTTAAAGGTGGTTCTCAATTCGTTGCTCAGAAATTGATTTTGCCTTCAGGTCAAGAGTATCCAATCAACGCTACTTCGGAAGTAATTAGCAAAACCGAAACAGTGAAAAAAGGCATTAGTACTTCGGCTATTCTTAAGAATACCGTATTGGGTGCAGGTGCCGCTGCTGCCGTCTCTGCTGTCACAGGCGATCGCGCTATCCGTGCAGAAGAAGTTTTGGGTGGTGCTGGTATCGGCGCCTTGATCGGTCTATTCTTTGGTAAAAAGAGCGTTGACTTAATTGCGATCGAGCCAAACACCGATTTACAAATGACAATCAATCAAGACTTCCAAGTTTCACTTAAATAGTTATACCATTTCTGTGTGAAGTTGCGCCTAATTTAGCCCACGCAGGTGGGCTTTGTACGTGTAGCCGCGAGTTTACTCGTCGGGTTATTAAGCGCAGCCTCATAAAGAATTGGTATTAGTTGTTAGTTGTTAGTGGATAGTGGTAAACAACGATCGCTCAACAACCAACAACTAACCCTCAACAATCGGCAACCAAATAATAAAAGTGGTTCCTGGTGCTGAGGGTGATTTAATTATTGAATTAATTGCAGGGCTGAAAACTTGAATTTCGCCCTGCATTTGCTGTATTAATTGTTTAGCGATCGCTAACCCCAATCCAGAACCAGGAATTTCTGTTTCGGCTTGTACACCGCGATAATGTCGTTCTCCCAGATGTTCTAAATCTTGTTGGGGAATCCCCGGACCATTGTCACTGATGGCAATTCCGCAAAAATGAGGTTTTTCTTGTCCTGCCTGAATTAAAATCTTACCACCAGTAGGAGTGTATTTCAAGGCGTTGTCGATAACATTACTTAATACTTCTCGTAATGTTTTGGAATTAGCGCGGACTAAAGGTAAATTTGGTGGAATATCCGAAATTAATTGCAGTTTTCTTTCTTGGGCGATCGCTTTAGCTGACACTAATAATGGATTTAAGATATCAACTAAAGCCAAGTCAGCTTCTTTGTCTTCGCTTCCGGGTAATAACAGCGGTGGTTTCGGCTCGTTCTGCACAGTTGCTTCCACAAATACTTGTTTGTCTGGAAGTTTGAACGGTGCTAAATCTCCTGCTGTTAAATCAATGACTTTATCGAACTGTTGCAGTAATTCTTCAAGGCGATCGCTTTCTCGAACTATACTTGCGGCTACTTCCCGATTAGCATCGCCTGAGCGTAGTCGCTTGAGAAGTAGTTTACCAAAAGTCCGCAAAGCTGTAAGCGGGTTGCGAAACTGGTGCAATAAGTTATCGAGTAAATCCTGTTGCTTTTCTTGGATAATTTGCTGTTGATGCAACGAGTGCTCTAACCAGGCTCGACGCTGATCTAAAATGATTGCGATCGCTAAAGTTTGGGCTATCCTTTGAATTTCACTGCGCTCCTTTTCATCCCATCCTCTGTCTTCTCTGGCTGTCACCAACAATCCCATCATCACACCCTCGTGAATTAGAGGTAAAACAATTTGATTGTCATTTAATACATATTCTTCTTGTAAAGGGGGTTGTGCCTCATTTGGCGTTTGGGATGCTGATGGTCTCAATAACTTCTGTTTTGGTAATGCTAAAGCATTTCTGACTGTAAAGGACTTGCGTGTTGATACCGGAGCAGTGTCTTCTATGAACCGAACTACTGCCGTATCAGGGTAAACCACTACAGGAATCAGTTTTGCTTCACCCGTCGTCGCTTCTGCCAATTCTTGCGTCAAATACACGACACTCAGAGTTGCTCCCAGCCCTTGGGTTAACAGTGCGATTTGCTCTTGGCACAGAGTAACAAACTCAGAACTGGCAGACATTAACATTTTTCACATCTTGCTTAAAATTACAGAATATGAGGGATGGTTAAGTCACATACCTTAGTTTTTCCCTCATTCATTTAATAAAGCTTAACTAAAACTTGCAAGTAATGCTTTGCTCTTTGGGATTATATACTTGACTTCTTTTAATTTCTTGACATTTACAAGTATTACTTCTATTGTATTAAAACTTAAGAAACTATTGATTTTTTTAAGTAGAACTTATATAATGACGACGTGTTTTGTAGCTATCACTACAATCTGTGTAGCTTGAAAGAGGAGGAAAATAGGTTGGCAAGGAGACGCAAACGGAAGAGTCGTCGTCGCCAGGAAGGGCGACGTATCCTGGAGCATGTGCCTCAATATAACATCGAAAGCGGCGAAGAGAAGCCTGTGACAGCAGCGAGAAAATTTATTCAAGCTGAAGGTATATTGCCGCCCGCCTTGCTACTCGTAAAGCGGAATGAACACACCACAGACCGCTATTTCTGGGCAGAAAAGGGGCTGTTTGGTGCTCAATACGTAGAAGAGAACCATTTCCTGTTTCCTAGCTTGAGGGTATTAGAAAATCCTTCAGGTCAAGAAACTCTAGCTCTGGCTAGCCGTTAAAAAAGAAATAGTTGTCTTAGAGATTGAGCTTGTGCTTGTGACAATTATTAACTGGCAAAATTGTTCAGTTATTTAAAAATTGAATTTTTTTTAAGTTTTCAGATGATTTGCCAGTCGAGCCAGTCTAAGTAATACAAACAATCAACTCCTATCAAACTGCGCTTGTTTGCGAGGGTTGATTGTTTGTATTGTTAGATATTTCACTCGTCATGAGGATAAAGCGATCGCGTCACACAAGTAGCGCGTACTGATAAAATGCGAATTGTGTTTCCTTGGTAAAAGTTTATTACTTTGGCAAGAGGAAACTTTTAACGACATTACGAGTGATATTTAATAGCTTTTCCCCCAGGTAAAGTCTTTTTTTTCGTCACCAGCTTACATCTCAATCATCAAAGATACTTAAAATTTCGGTTATTCAGAAATTTTTAGCTGTAATTCCCTCTGTAACTCACTGAGTTCATCTCGATGGGCAATTACAGTTATTTTACTTAGTTCGTCTTTTTCGCTTTGAGTTGGTTCTATTTTGAGCAATACCTTCTCAAGCCTTCCGGCTTTTTTCCAATAATAAATACCACTCAAGGGTGAAAGCAATACCATCCCTAGAAACACCATACTCAGGCTAGGAAAAAGCAGCGACAACACTAATGATAGAGAAGCAAGACCCGCCGCTGCTAAAAAAGTTAAAAACAAAGCCAAAAACCAGCTGGGTCTGACAAAGCCTTCAAACGTTACTTGATTTTGTTGAGAGTCTACCGCTGCCACTCGGTAAGACCGTGAGCGAAAATACTCTTTTATTTTCGGCATTAAAGTATCTTCGTCAAGAGTGGACACTAGTTGCGCTTTTTCTATGCGGTCTTTAGTCGAGGCACGGATAAAGAAAAACAGCCCTACCGATAACAACAAAGTGAGCAGCAACGTGGATGGCAGAATAGTAGTATCCATAGGAAATTGTTACTTTTGTAGTGGAGGAGACTTATTCATTATTAATTATTGGCTAATTTGTCCTCCGTTGTATGTATTCTTGCCACAAACGAGCTAAATCCTGCGCCGTAGAAAGCCATTCTGGGGAAACTTGGTACATCCGTCTAGGGCGCCCGCGTCCTTCGAGTTTCTTCCAATACCCAGTGATTGCCTTTTGGTCTTCCAGAAATTTAATCGCACTGTAAAGCACAGTGTCCGAAAGCCTATAAGTAGGATATTCGTTTTCCAATTTCTGAATCAACTCAGTACCGTAGGATTCACCTTCTAGCAAAATATGCAAAATGTAACAAACTGCTAGTTCCTGACAGAGGTAAGTTGGCGGAGGATTCTCAAAGAATTGATATATATCCTCAAGTTTCATGGTTAGTGAATGGCTAAAAAATGCCTTATAGTGGTTGAACCTACAAATTGGATCGTTAGTATATAGTGCTACCCTCCCGATTAGGAAGTATTTAACGCTAAATTAGGCTTTATTGCCAAAAACCAAGCATTAAACCAGTTCCTACAGTTAAGTGTAGGGCGGGTATGCTAGTTTGAGAGACGCAATAAATTACACCTCTACCCAAGCGGGCTTGGGTTGTGGTGAAAAGGGATGAGACAACGAATATACCGCCATCCTTGTGTCAAGTGATGCCGAGCTAGTTAGAACTGCTTAAGCATAAGATGCCATCTAAGCAATTTTAAAGGCAAAATGCGTTTTTTTTTTAAAACTTAATAAACACTTTTTTTTACGGTGATTATCCCGGTGTCAATCCTCAAAAAATAAGCTAATTTACCGAGCGATGCAAGAAAAAAGCAGTTGCCCCATTCGCCAAAAAAGCCTTTTAAGCCTTGCAGACTCTTGGAGACGCTAAGAAGACCCCATTTTTGTTCATGAAGAGGGGTAAAAGGGAAAGGGGTTTTTAAGAGGGGTAAAGGGAAAAGAGGAAAGGGGAAAGGAGGTGGAGTCATTTAAAATCAGTCGAAAGAGTTTGAAAATATTTTTTCCTTTCCCCTTTTTTCCTTTCCCCTTTCCCCCTCCCAGATTGGTGAGATATTCGGTTCAAAACTGAAGTAGGCTGTTGATAGCGGCACAGATTGAGATTAAGTACTGACTTGTGTACTTGAGATCCTCTTATCCTTTCTGGTAAGTATGATAGTAAATTTAGCAATTCTCCAAGCACGTTGGTGATCGGTATGTCAGAAAAGTCCAGATCGCAAGGATCTTCCTCACCCCTTTCGGAAATAGCCCAAGCATTTCGTCTCACAGGATGGATTAGCTTTTGGTCGCAGTTAGTACTGGGGGTAATTGCTAGCGGAATTTTGGTGTTTGCCAGCTTGATTCGCAACACGAATGCTAATCAAACAGCTGTGGGAACTGGTTTAGGTATATTTTTTGCAATAGCTGCGGTAATTAATTTAGCAGGATCTATATTCTGGGCTTTTCGTTATGCCAGAATTGCCAGACAGATGCAATCGAGCAATCCTAACAACCGTCCCCGGAAGGCAGAGACAATGGTACTCTTACGGACGGGGTTAATAGTAAACTTAGTTGGACTGACACTAGCGTTAGTGGGCGCCGAAGCGATAGTTGGTGCTTTGTTGGCAAAGGCATTAACTTTACCGCAACAAGGTTCAGGACTTTTACAAATTAATCCTTCCCAAATTATCAGTGCCCTGGATATTGTTGTTGTACAGGCAAACACCCAAACCCTTCTGGCTCACTTTATTGGGCTGGTAGGGACGATTTGGCTACTTAATCGCGTTACTAAACCGCAATGAGGAGGGGGGATGAGGGGATGGGGAGAGGGGGGGATGGGGAGAAAGAAGAATTATTCTTTTTGTCTGTTTGTCTCCTTGTTTTTCGTTACTAGCAAGCCAAAATAAGTATAATGCTGATGTGTTGGACTGGAAGATTATAGGCTAGAGATTAAAAAAATCAGTGCTGGATATTAAGCAAATACGGGAAAATCCCCAATTAGTTCAAGAACGGTTGAATAGTCGCGCTAATAAGTATGACATTCAGCCTATTTCCGAGTTGGATCGGCAACAGCGAGAATTGGAGGGAAAGCGAAATCAACTCCAAGCACGTAGTAATGAAATTGCAGGTTTAATCCCAATCAAAATCAAAGCCGGTTCTGACCCCAAAGGAGCAGAAATTCTGGCTTTGCGGGAAGAGGGCAAATCTATTAAAGAGCAATTGAGTTCACTGGAACCTCAGGAAAAAGAACTCAAAGCCAAAATTGAAGAACTTGTACTTGCGCTTCCTAACTTACCAAGCGACTCTACACCCATTGGGAAGAGTGAGGAAGAGAACGTAGAAGTACGGCGTTGGGGTGATGATTATATTCCTGAAAACCCGAATATTCTCCCCCATTGGGAAATTGGCGAAAAGTTAGGTATTCTGAATGTTGAGCGAGCGGTGAAAGTGGCTCAAAGTCGATTTGTGACGCTGATAGGGGCTGGTGCCGCATTGGAAAGGGCATTAATTCAGTTTATGCTCGATCGCCAGACTCAAGCTGGTTATATAGAAATTAGTCCGCCAATTTTAGTTAATACTGAGTCGATGACGGCTACGGGACAGTTACCTAAGTTCGCGGAAGAAAGCTTTAAATGTGCTGATGATGATTTGTGGTTAATACCTACAGCAGAAGTTCCTGTAACTAATCTTTACCGAGGGGAAATTCTCGATTCGGCTGATTTGCCTATCTACCATTGTGCTTATACTCCGTGTTTTCGCCGTGAGGCTGGTAGTTATGGACGAGATATGCGCGGATTGATTCGCCTGCATCAATTCAACAAAGTTGAATTAGTAAAGTTTGTTGAACCAGGGACTTCTT
This sequence comes from Tolypothrix brevis GSE-NOS-MK-07-07A, assembly GCA_019358985.1. Lineage (GTDB taxonomy): Bacteria > Cyanobacteriota > Cyanobacteriia > Cyanobacteriales > Nostocaceae > Hassallia > Hassallia brevis. The sequence goes on from JAHHIJ010000001.1 coordinate 21,418, forward strand.
TTGAAGAACTGGAAAAATTGGTGGCAAATGCAGAAGCGATTTTACAAGCTTTGCAGTTACCTTACCGAGTTATAGATTTATGCACTGGGGATTTGGGATTTTCTTCTTGCAAAACTTATGATTTAGAAGTTTGGCTGCCTTCCTCAGGTAAGTATCGAGAAATTTCTAGCTGTTCCAATTTTATCGACTTCCAAGCACGACGGGGTAATATCCGCTTCAAAGAAGCGGGTAAGAAGGGAACTCAGTTTGTGCATACTTTAAACGGTTCTGGTTTGGCTGTGGGACGCACAATGGCGGCTATTTTAGAGAATTATCAACAACCAAATGGGACTGTGGCTATACCGCTCGTGCTGCAACCGTTTTTGGGGAGAGAGGTGTTGTGAGAAAGAGGGGGAAAGGGGAAAGGGGCAATGGGCATGGGGCATGGAAAGAATCATAGAATCATATTTAGAACGCGCATTACTTACAGCCACTTTTTTAATTCCCAATGCCCAATGCCCAATGCCCAATGCCCAAAGTGGGAAAATATGCCCATGTTTGAGGAGTGCTAAACTTTCAGAGATTTTAAAATAAAGATATATATAGCTCAATAGGTTCAATAATTTTCTCTATGCCAGTTTTAGCAGCGATCGCAGTCTTGGCTGTTTTGATCTTAGTACACGAGCTGGGACATTTCATCGCAGCACGGTCTCAAGGTATTTACGCCAACCGTTTTTCTTTAGGTTTTGGTCCGATTATTTTCAAGTACCAAGGTTCAGAAACCGAATATGCTCTCCGCGCTTTTCCTTTGGGTGGCTTTGTCGGTTTTCCCGATGATGACCCAGATAGTGATATTCCGCCGAATGACCCGAATTTGCTGCGTAACCGTCCAATTTTAGATCGGGCGATCGTCATCAGTGCGGGAGTGATAGCAAATTTAATATTTGCTTACTTAGTACTAGTTCTTCAGTTAGGTATTGTTGGTATTCCTGAAAAAATCAACTATCTGCCTGGTGTACTTGTGCAGCCGGTTAATGAACAGTCCATCGCTTACCAAGCGGGAATTAGGGAAAGAGACATTATTCTTGCTGTCGGTGGTAAAGAACTGCCAGCTTCGGAAAATTCCAGCATGTTGCTGAGAAAAGAAATTCAAAATCATCCAAATCAGCCAATTGAAGTGACTGTTCAGCACGAAAATCAACAACGTACCCTAAAACTAACGCCAGAAAAAGGAGCTGACGGCAAAGGTTTGATTGGTATTCAACTTGGTGCTAATGGTACACCCGTTTATCGTCGTCCTCGCAATCCGCTAGAAATTTTTAGCCTTGCTGCTAACCGATTTCAACAATTAGTTGTGGGTACGGTGAGTGGTTTTGGGCAGTTAATCACGAATTTTAAACAAACTGCCGGACAAGTTTCCGGACCGATTAATATTGTCAAAGTCGGTGCAAAGTTGGCTGCTGATGACAGTGCAAATTTGCTTTCATTCGCGGCAATTATCAGCATTAACCTGGCTATTATCAATATTTTGCCTCTTCCGGCTTTGGACGGAGGACAACTGGCTTTCCTGCTGATTGAAGGTGTGCTTGGTAAACCTCTGCCGTCTCGCATTCAAGACGGTGTGATGCAAACTGGTTTGGTGCTACTTTTAGGTTTAGGACTTTTTCTGATAGTTAAAGAAACTACACAGTTGGAGTGGGTACAAAAATTATTCCAGTAAGCAATACTGGCAAAAGGCTATCTAAAAAGCAACGGGCGCGAGAAATTCTTTTGCGCCTGAAGCTTTTATATCCTGATGCGACTTGCTCGTTGAACTACTCAACGCCTGTACAGTTGCTAGTTGCAACAATTCTCTCTGCTCAGTGTACAGATGAGCGAGTGAATAAAGTAACACCAGCTTTATTTGGTAGATTTCCGGATGCAGCTAGTTTAGCGATCGCCGATTTGATAGAGTTAGAAAACTTGGTGCATTCAACTGGGTTTTATCGCAATAAGGCGAAGAATATCCAAGCTGCTTGTCGGATGATTGTCAACGAGTTTAACTCCCAAGTGCCAAACCAGATGGAACAGCTTTTACAACTTCCGGGTGTGGCACGGAAAACGGCTAATGTGGTACTAGCTCATGCCTATGGCATTAATGCTGGAGTGACGGTAGATACTCATGTCAAGCGCATCAGCCAACGTTTAGGCTTAACTAAACATACAGACCCGATCCGCATTGAGCTAGATTTGATAGAGTTATTACCACAAGCAGATTGGGAAAATTGGTCAATTAGAATAATTTATCATGGTCGAGCCATTTGTAAAGCGCGATCGCCCGCCTGTATTGATTGTCAATTGGCTGAATTATGTCCTTCTGCTGGGGAATAGGGACTGGGGACTGGGGACTAGGAATTAGGGATTAGGAAAAGATTATTCACATTGATCTGTTTCTTGCCAATGCCCAATTCCCAATTCCCCATTTATCGATACCATTTGATAAAATGAAAAATGCTGTCTTTAAATAAGTAAAAAGTATATGGCAAAAAAGAGCATGATTGAGCGCGAGAAAAAGCGCGTCAAAACAGCCGAAAAATATGCGGAAAAGCGGGAAGCGTTGCTGGATGAGTTCCGCAGTACCGAATCTCCCCTTGATAGGTTGGAAGTTCACCGGAAAATTCAACAGCTACCCCGCAATAGCGCTCCTACTCGTCAGCACAACCGTTGTTGGGTAACAGGTCGTTCGAGAGGTTATTACCGCGATTTTGGGCTATCTCGCAACGTGCTGCGGGAATGGGCACACGAAGGTCTTTTGCCTGGTGTGGTTAAGTCTAGTTGGTAGTTGATGGTTGCTGGTTGATGGTTGATGGTTGTTTACCACTAACTACTAACCACTAACCACTAACAAAATCCTATTCCCCACAACACTTATCAATTCCCAGACTTTCTAAGAGTAGATCGCTGACGGCGTTAGCGATCGCAAACTCTCCATAGAAACTTTTGGAAAAATCAAATGCCTGCATCTCTGTAACAATGGCAATTACCAGAGAACCCAGGTCATTTTCTCCTTCCATGCGTTGGCGGACAAAAATTTGTGCTGCACGTTGGGCGATAATTTGATTGACGGCTTCGGGAATAAACTCTGTATCTAGCCACCGCAAGAGGCTTTCTCGTAACCATTCTCCCTCTTGTTGGGGATTTTTTGACGGTGGCAGGGTGATTGATCCAATAGGTTCAGTCATTTTCTTTATTTTATATGCAGAGTGATACAAAGGAGGATGCTTTTTTTATTTTGCGCTTAACGTATGTATGATGTCGCTGCTATTATTCAAGGCTATGCTCAAGGCTATTTTCTCATGGCTGATGACAGCAATGGCTTGGAGTGGTATAGTAGTCGCGATCGCACTTTAATTCCTTTGGATGAGCGATTCCGCTACCCTAAGTCTTTGCGACGTGTTATCAATCAAGAGCGTTTTTCTGTGGCGATAAATCGTGATTTTAAGGCTGTGGTATTTGGCTGCGCTAATCGCGATACAACTTGGATTTCACCTGAGTTACAAGATATTTATTGGGAACTTTACCAAGCTGGTTGGGCGTATAGTTTTGAAACTTGGCTAGGTGATGAACTAGCTGGAGGAATTTTAGGAATTGTCATTGGTGGGGCTTTTATTGGTGAGTCGATGTTCTACCGCATTCCTGAAGGTTCTAAGGTGGCAATGGTGAAGTTGGTAGAAAGATTGCGAGAAAGAAAATTTGTGCTGTTTGATGCCCAAATGATGAATCCTCATTTGGAAAGGTTTGGTGCTAATCGAGTTGATGATGATGAATATCAAATGTTACTCAAGCAAGCTTTGCTTTGTCGCTGTAAATTAGTATGAAGTTTGACAAACTTCTTAGTACAGCTTTTCTTTCTTGTGTAAGAATAATGCTTGAGTCAAATGTATCACGCACATGATTCAAAGCCAAGTAAGTAGATAAGATCGATTCCTATATAAATGTGGCTCAACTGACATAAAATACCGAGAGAAAATGAAAATTTTTCTTGCCCACGCTTCTGAAGATAAAGCTGTGGGCGCTGCTGCGGGCTTTCTTTTCGGTTGGTGATCCATCGGTAGTTTACGATACGATGAAGGTAAGCAGTGCGATCGCTGATCTTGTAGCCCACATTCCGCACTTCAATTGGTAGTATATGAAAACTACACACAAAGGAAATCCAAAATTATAATTTGGACAGCTAAGTAATAACTAAAAAAATAAATTATGCAGGTCAAAACTACCAGTTTTTATATTTTCTTGAAAAAGCTAGTTAGGGCTTGCTGAATAACATTATAAGTCTGACCAGATAAGGGCTTTCAGCTTTTTTCTCGAAAACAAGTGCAAGGTAATAGCATCTAGACCCTCAAAAAGCTTGCACTTTTGTGTAAAATTTCTGGGTAAATCTGAAAATCGAATGGTGAACCGATGATTTTTCAAGCTGTTTAGCCTCTATATTCGTTCTGTAGGCTTTTTCAGCAAGCCCTAGTTAAACAAGAATATTTAATTTCAATTTTATGGAATTATTAAAATCGCCGGATATCCAATGATAAATTAGACATTTTTAGGCGGCTAATAAATAATATTTTTGACAAGAAATAGGAAGAAATTGCAAGATTTGACAACGTTCATCAGTATTAATAATTAATAATATCTTGATTGCTAGTAATATTCTTTGAAACATTAATGTATTGCATTTTGAAGTGCGGAATGTGGGTTGTAGGTTAGGTTGACGCTAGAAAACCCAACATCTATCCTTCATCCTTTCTTTGGTCACTCTAGCAACCAGCGAAATAAACCTTCTACTGTAAGGCTGAATTCTTTAGCAAATTCTGGCACTGGCAACTGTGTTTCTAATTCTTCGTAAAAAGTGGTTGGTTTATCTGGCAAGTAGACAAACACAGATTGTTCTTCAGGATCAATCAGCCATCCCATCTGAGTTCCATGCTTAAGGCAATGCAGAATATTCTTGGTAACTTTAGTTTGACTTTGATCGGGAGATAAAATTTCAATTGTCCAATCTGGGGCAATTGAGAAGACATTAGCAACCCCACCATTTTCTTTGCGGGGAATTCTATCCCACCTAAACACAGAAATATCAGGCACAATTGAGCGATCGCCAAAGGTACAGCGAAGCTCACAAAAAGCCCGCGCAATCTGTTTGGGTTTTACGACCAAGTTAATTGCAGGTGCTAACTCAGTCTGAATTGCGCTGTGTTCTCCTTGCGGCATTGGTTTTTGGATGATACGCCCATCAATGTACTCAGTGGCAGGTTCTGTCTCTGCCAAATCCAGGAATTCACTTAGAGTAAGGGATTTAGCAGGGGTCTGTACCATTTAAGGTTTCCTTAGGAGTGGTAAGTTGTACACTGCTATTTGTTATTCTACTTTGCGTAATCGTCGAAGGTAATAGTCTTCATCTGTTTAAAGTTCCCTAAGGAATGCGGGGTATAACAACCCCATTGTAAGGGAAGGACGAGAGAAGATATAAGGTATGTCGAAAAGTCAAAATATCCCTATTATTAAACTATAAAGCAAAAACGCCCAAAAATCACATAATCATTTTTTTGTCAACTCGCGTCTTTTCTTCGCAATGCGAAAGCAGATTTACAAAGCCGTTGGGCGATCGCATATTAGGAGCAAGACGTGCGGTAATTTAAGAAATGTTTATATTAAGTTTATATTAAACAAGAGCGATCGACACGAGAAAACAAGGCTTTGAGATTGCTTCCTAGCGTCGCAATGACGGAAATACGTAGTCTGTGGGTAAGTCCTGTTTATATTAAACCAGATCGCGTATTTATCACGACTGAAACTCTGGCAGTTGGCAAATGGCTTTAAGAACTTGCAATAATTCAACTCTGAGTACTACAGCGACTAATTTGGTCGGCTAAACTTCTTCAGCTAAAAGTTGACCCTTCACTCGTTCATATTCATCTTCGAGAAGCCATTCTTGGGCAGCTTCATAGTTGGAGTGAGTAACTACAAGTTTATAGTCAGATCCAGGATTAAAAATACGGCAAGTGCCATCTCGATCACTTACTAGCATAAGAATTTTAGGTGGGAAAAGAACTGTATCAACCCAAAGTTCCAGGAATTTCCAGGTTTTACCTTGTTCTGCGAGGGCTAGTGCGTGGGATTGCATGATACTCACCTGTTGTCTTCACAATTTTAATCTCACCATAGTAAAGAGAGGTTTGGCTCCCATCTGTTCTAATTATGTAGGCGATTGGTTCGCAAAAGTAGAGTCCATACCGTTCGTAATCATCGTCTTCATCCTCTACTCCGGTTTGCTCTCCTCCCTCAATGATAGCCTGTGTGACTCGTTTTAGGGTTTCGAGATCGTTGAATACATGCGCTCTACCTTCTCTTCGTAACAGTCGTTGGACTTGAGGGGTATTAGGTAAATGGCGATCAATGATACTTGGTCGGGGATCAGGAATAATATCTCGGTCAATTCCACTCATGGGTTAGGCGATCGTATATCTCTCAAAATCGCTTATTGTAATCGATATGTGGGATTAAACCAAATCGCCTATTCCTGACGACTGAAAATCTGGCAGTTGGCAAATGGCTTTGAGAACTTGCAATAACTCGATTGCATCTGGAGATTCATTCAAGTTCAGTAATGGCATTAACTGATAAGTCGCCGGTGTACTTTGTCTAAGATAAACATACTGATAACGCAATCCATTCGTGATCAGTCCCCATACAGATTCTTGCTGTTCTAAACTTTTATAAGCATAGGTCAGCAGTTGTGGTAAACCTTGAAGTACGTCAGCTAAACTATTTTTCGTCTCAATCACTAACACCCAAAAAGGCGGCAGAGTAATTGCCTGAGCGTTGTTGATTGCTAAAATATCCATGCGTCCTTTAATATTTGTATCCTCGTCTTCGATGGAAATAGCAATTACATCCTCCATCGTCAACCGAATCAGCACATCATAAAATCCAGCCAATCGCATTAATGGGGCAAGAGTCAAAAATTTAACTAATCCTTCCGAAACTTTTCCCGCTGCTAGGTAACGTTTAAAGTCGTTTCTAATCCGCAATAAATCTTGCTGTTCAATCTCAGTCAGAGGTTGTAAGGTTAAGTAGTCTGTAAATGAGCCAATTGGCTGTTCTTGCAGCTTCAGCAAGCGATGAACGTCGTTTAAAGATAGGTTACTCGCTTCTACGGTGAGTGTCATAGGTGCTGATAGGTTGATTTATACTAATCTTAATATTGTCGCAATTTCCTACCCGCATTGACTAGATAGATTGCATAAATTCATGTCGAAAATTTATCACGAAAACTCTGTGTCACTCTGCGCTTACCTCCGCGCTCCTCTGCGTTAAAATATGACTCTGGGCAGAAAATTATCTCATGAAATCCCGACGATTAAAATCGCGCGCCAGGTGCTTCAACGCGCTTAACCCGCGCAACGCACTGGCTTGGCTACATAAACAAAGTCCGCCTGCGCGGACTAATCTGGAAATAGGGTTTTAAATTTAATTTGGCGAGATTAATAAAAGAATGCTAAATACAGCGTTTGATCAATTTGTAGCAAATTAATCTTGGCAACCCGATGCAATGCCATTGTCACCCGATGCAATGCCAATGCAACCCGATGCAATGCAATTTCCCCTTATCTTTACGAAAAGCAAAACACTTTTAGCAAATCTGCCTACAGAATAGTTTGGAGTAACAATATTAATTAGCGATCGCGTTATGTCTCAACCCACGATAGAATCAATCCTTCAAGAAAAGCGTTTATTCCATCCACCAACTGAGTTTTCCCAAAATGCTCATATCAAAAGTTTAGAAGATTATCAACGCCTTTACGACAAAGCTAAAGCAGATCCCCAAGCTTTTTGGGCAGAACTAGCCGAAACAGAGTTACACTGGTTCCAAAAATGGGACACGGTGCTAGATTGGCAACCACCTTTTGCAAAATGGTTCGTTGGTGGTAAAATTAATATTTCTTACAACTGTCTTGACAGACACCTCACCACTTGGCGCAAAAATAAAGCAGCGCTGATTTGGGAAGGTGAACCGGGAGACTCACGCACTCTAACTTACGCGCAATTGCATCGAGAAGTTTGCCAGTTTGCCAATGTTCTCAAGCAGTTGGGAGTAGAAAAAGGCGATCGCGTTGGTATCTACATGCCAATGATACCCGAAGCTGCCATCGCCATGTTAGCTTGTGCGAGAATTGGCGCACCTCACAGCGTCGTTTTTGGTGGTTTCAGTGCCGAAGCTTTACGCGATCGCCTCATCGATACTCAAGCTAAACTAGTAGTCACTGCTGATGGTGGTTTCAGAAAGGATGCGATCGTTCCTCTCAAAGAACAAGTAGACAAAGCTTTAGCTGATGGTGCTGTCCCCAGTGTAGAAAACGTCCTGGTTGTCAAGCGTACCGGACAAGATATTTATATGCAATTAGGGGGACGCGATCATTGGTGGCACGATTTGCAAAAAGGTGTCTCCGCCGATTGTCCCGCCGAACCGATGGACAGCGAAGATATGCTGTTTATTCTTTACACTTCTGGCAGCACCGGCAAACCGAAAGGCGTTGTACATACAACTGGTGGTTATAACTTATATAGCCACATGACCACCAAATGGATTTTCGATTTGCAAGATACAGATGTATACTGGTGTACTGCTGATGTCGGTTGGATTACTGGACACAGTTACATTGTCTACGGTCCCCTTTCCAACGGTGTAACCACCGTCATGTATGAAGGTGCGCCCCGTGCTTCAAATCCTGGCTGTTTCTGGGATGTAATTGAAAAATACGGCATCAATATTTTTTATACTGCACCTACGGCAATTCGTGCTTTTATCAAAATGGGCGAACAACATCCCAATGCGCGAAATTTGTCTTCGCTACGTTTGTTGGGAACTGTTGGCGAACCGATTAATCCCGAAGCTTGGATGTGGTATCATAAGATAATAGGCGGGGAACGCTGCCCAATTGTTGATACCTGGTGGCAAACGGAAACAGGCGGTATTATGATTACGCCGTTGCCAGGAGCAATTTCTACTAAACCTGGTTCCGCAACTCTTCCTTTCCCCGGAATTATTGCCGATGTTGTAGATTTGGAAGGCAATTCTGTACCCAATAACGAAGGCGGTTATTTAGCGGTAATTCATCCTTGGCCCGGTATGATGCGGACAGTATACGGCGACCCAGAACGCTTCCGCAGCACTTATTGGGAACATATCCCCCCCAAAGATGGCAATTACATCTACTTTGCTGGCGATGGAGCGCGGCAAGATGAAGATGGGTATTTCTGGGTAATGGGACGAGTTGATGATGTGCTGAATGTATCAGGGCATCGTTTGGGGACGATGGAGGTTGAATCGGCGTTAGTGTCTCATCCGGCTGTGGCTGAGGCTGCTGTGGTGGGTAAACCTGATGAACTTAAAGGTGAGGAAATTGTTGCTTTTGTGACGTTGGAGGGCAGTTTTCAGCCGAGTGAAGAATTGAGTAAGGAGTTGAAAAAGCACGTTGTCAAAGAAATTGGTGCGATCGCTCGTCCGGGTGAAATTCGCTTTACTGATGCTTTGCCGAAGACGCGATCAGGTAAGATTATGCGGCGATTGCTGCGAAATCTAGCTGCGGGTCAAGAGGTATCGGGGGATACTTCGACTCTAGAAGATCGCAGTGTGTTGGATAAGCTGCGGGAACAAGCTTAAGATAGTCTTACGCAAAGGCGCAAAGAGTTAAAAGGGCATCTTTGCGTCTTGATCGAAGAGTTTTAAACTAATTTGTAGGTGTGATTTATGTACACAATAAATGCAGCGTGAAGGTTGAACATGATACGCTAGTACAGCTTGGCGTAAATAACAAAGGTACAGATGGTCGTGCTTTAATATAGGAATTTATCAACGCTCTTCTCGCGTCTTCACCTACATATATGAAAACAAGTCTAGTTGTATAGTTGGGGTATGAGTATTACTAAATATCTTATAGCGTTTCCTAGTCTGCTGAGGTACAAATTTATCTGCGTCCATCGGCGTTTATCTATCTTCATCTGCGGTTAATTCTTTCCTTGTGTACCTCATGAATGTGGGAATCGCTATAATATATTATTTCAATTGATGAAGATGGGTATTTCTAGATAATGGGACGAGTAGATGATGTGCTGAATGTGTCAGGACTACCATCGCAGAGACGCAAAGAATTAAAAGAGCGTCTTTGCGTGAGAATGCAAATTCATATTTTTAAGGGCGATCGCTTTCAAGTAAATTAAGCAATGAAGCATTTACAATTCCCTGAGTGGAAGCACAACCTAGAGAAATTAGAAACTACGAAACAGCAGAGGGAAGAAGTTTTTTCGCAGAATGGCTTGATTGTTTAAGAGACATGAGAGCCAGAGTTAAAATAGAAAAGAGAGTTGAACGAGTCAAATCAGGTAACTTAGGAGACTATCGCTCATTGAAACAAGGAGTTTTTGAACTGAGAATTGACTATGGTCCTGGCTACCGCGTTTATTTTGGGCAAATAGGGTCAACGATAATAGTTATACTCTGTGGTGGAGATAAAAGTACGCAAGAGCAAGACATTCTTCTAGCTAGGGAATATTGGAGAGATTATGAAAGACGTGAAAACCCCAACCAGTAGCAGTTACCACGATTATTTAATTTCTTCTCTTAAAGATCCTGAACATGCTGCTGCATATATTGGGGTTATGTTGGAATTGGAAGAAGAAGGTCGTGAACCCGAATTGCTGCGATCGGCGTTAAAAAATGTGGTTGATGCTTTTTTACTGTCAGATAATCTTTCACAAGAAGCTAAACAGCACTATGAACAGCTTGATAAGATGCTGTCAGAAACTGGTGGAACTGAAATTTACACTTTGATTGAGTTTTTGGATGCTCTTGGATATCGGATTGCGTTAGTACCGAAAGATTGATGCAGTGTTGAGAATGCGATCGCCTTACCTTCACCAGAAGCAAAATTTTTCACTGCAAGTAAAATCCGCTTTGCGTACTATCGCAGATACCCATAGCGCATAAACAGAAATTACCCGCTTGCCTGTTAAACTGTATTAAAGAGGGAAATTAATCCCTATTTTCAATTTACACTTCCTCTTATACTGACTTTTTCAAGGTGCGGTTAAAAAAAATCTGAATGCTAGACCAAATTTTTGATTATCTTAACTTTCATTTCAGCGTCGAAGCGTCTTTAGTCTTACTCGTTCTGATTTTACTAGAGGCGGTGCTATCTGCTGACAACGCCATCGCCCTCGCTGCGATCGCTCAAGGACTCGAAGACAAAGAACTCGAACGTAAAGCCCTCAATTTCGGCTTAGTCGTTGCCTATGTGCTACGCATCACCCTAATTCTCACCGCAACCTGGGTGCAACAATATTGGCAATTTAACGTATTGGGTGCAGCTTACTTGCTTTGGCTAGTATTCCAACATTTTACCTCAGAAGAAGGCAAAGATAACCAGCATCACGGTCCCCGCTTTAACTCATTATTGCAAGCCATCCCCGTAATTGCTTTCACGGATTTAGCATTTTCTTTGGATAGTGTGACAACAGCGATCGCAGTTTCTCAAGAAAGGTGGCTGGTACTCACAGGCGCCACAATTGGTATTATCACCCTGCGATATATGGCAGGTTTGTTTATCAAGTGGTTGGATGAGTATGTTTATTTAGAAGACGCAGGCTATATCACTGTAGCGTTAGTAGGCTTACGCTTGCTTTTGAAAGTCGTCAATGAGAGCTTTGTCCCACCAGAATGGGTGATGATTGGTGCGATCGCCCTCATTTTCGCTTGGGGGTTTTCTAAGCGCACTATACCAGAATTATCAGAAGAACCGGAAAAGAGCGAGATTAAATCGTCAAATTCTTAGCGAAAGTTAGTCATAGTTTTTGACACTATAGCGGTTATCAGTTGGGTGCAATACATCAAAGAATTAAGGAACCGCAGATGAACGCAGATGGACGCAGATAAATCTGTACTTGATTCAAACGAGAAGCGCTATAGTTGAATGGCTAGGTTTTAAAAAGTTTAGTCAAGTTTTGTATAGCAGCGAAGTCTCAAAATGAGGAGACAAGGAGATGGGGAGACAAGGAGATGGGGGCAAGAATTGTTCTCCTTGTTTCCCTTGTCCCCCTCCCCCTCTCCTAAATTACTCGTGCAACCAACGCATAATATCGGGTTGCCAATCGACTAACTCATCTTCCTTAAACCATAGGGAAACCTCATTTTGCGCGGTTTCCGGAGCATCAGAACCGTGTATGATGTTGCGACCAATATTTACACCTAAATCGCCCCGAATTGTCCCTGGTTCCGCATTCAGAGGGTTTGTAGCGCCAATTATCTTTCTCGCAGAGGCGATTACGCCATCACCTTCCCAAACCATCGCTACCACAGGTCCAGAGGTGATAAACTCCACCAAACTAGGAAAAAAGGGTCTTTCGCGGTGAACATCGTAGTGCGCTTCAGCCAATTCCCGACTGGGTTTTAGAAACTTCAAGCCAACTAGAGTAAAGCCTTTGGTTTCAAAGCGACCGATAATTTCACTTACTAGTCCCCGCTGTACCCCATCAGGCTTAATTGCTAAAAATGTGCGTTCCATCGTCATCTCCTCAAAGTTAACAAATTTGTTCTTTGTTAGTAGTTACAACTAACCACTAACCACTAACTACTAACTCTCAACCCTTGACCAATCAAAGTTTATCATGTCGCTGTAATACCCCTGCCTCAACGCTTCCTAGTTCGTAGATGTAAGGCGGTCAAAAACGAAACACCTTCTGACCAAAATTGAGTTCCATCGAAATTAGGGAAGAAGGTAGTTGAGTTTTTGACAACATGATATACTAATTTATGTACTAACAGTTTACATAAATGCTGGTATTTGAGGCAAAACTTGAAGGACAAAGTGTGCAGTATCAAGCGCTTGATGAAGCGCTTAGAACTGCGCGGTTTGTTCGTAATGCTTGCCTTAGGTACTGGATGGACAACAAAGGTATTGGGCGTTACGACCTCAATAAATTCTGCGCTGTCCTTGCTGCCAACACAGAGTTTCCTTGGGTATCCAAGTTGAACTCGATGGCAAGACAGGCTAGTGCTGAAAGGGCTTGGTCTGCAATTGCTCGGTTCTTTGATAATTGCAAGAAATCTAAACCAGGGAAGAAGGGTTTTCCACGTTTCAAGAAAGAACAGACACATGGTTCTGTTGAGTACAAGACTTGTGGATGGCGACTTTCTGACGACCGCAGGCATATCACTTTTAGTGATGGATTTAAAGCGGGAACTTTCAAGCTTTGGGGAAAGAAAGGTGACCTGCACGGATACCAACTTAAACAGTTTAAGAGAGTGCGGGTTGTGCGTCGTGCAGATGGCTATTATTGCCAGTTTTGTATCGACCAAGAGCGAGTAGAAAGGCGAGAACCAACGGGTAAAACTATTGGCATTGATGTTGGCTTGAACCATTTCTATACAGATAGTAATGGGGAAACAGTTGCAAATCCTCGCCACTTGCGTAAAAGCGAGAAGTCTTTGAGACGTTTGCAACGCCGGATGTCTAAGACTAAAAAGGGTTCTCAAAACAGAGTCAAGTTTAGAAATAAACTTGCTCGTAAGCATCTCAAAGTAAGTCGCCAGCGTAAAGACTTTGCTGTAAAGACGGCAAGGTGCGTGGTGAGGTCTAACGACCTCGTGGCGTATGAAGATTTGATGGTGCGAAATATGGTGAAAAATCACCGCTTGGCTAAGTCGATTAGTGACGCTTCCTGGTCGCTGTTTCGTGAGTGGGTTGAGTATTTCGGTAAAGTGTTTGGCGTGGTAACTGTTGCAGTTTCACCCCACTACACTTCGCAAAATTGCTCTAATTGTGGCGAGGTTGTCAAAAAGACTCTTAGTACCAGAACTCATGTATGTCCTCATTGTGGACATACTCAAGACCGAGACTGGAACGCGGCGCGAAACATATTAGAAAAAGGATTGAGTACGGCGGGTCACGTCGGAACTAACGCCTCTGGAGACATCGACCTCTGTGTGGGTGGGGAAACTCCTCCAAGTAAGTCGGGTCGTGGAAAGAGGAAAACCAAAGAGCGATCTTTGGAATCCCCACCCACGTGCGTAGTAGGGTGGGGAGGATGTCAATAATGCGTTAAATTAATTACTTGTGGGTGACACACAGAGGTCAGGAAGAAATGCGTGTTGAATCAACTGATGCATCGGAAGAGGTGGTGCAACCTCCGGCTAATGGACATAAGGCTGAAGTGAAGAATCAAAAGCAAAAAAAGCTGCTACCACCTAGTACCACTAGCGACGCGTCTCGCGTCAGCTGGAAAATTGAGGATAGCGAAGCCCTTTATCGCATCGAAGGTTGGGGACAACCTTATTTTTCGATTAGCGCGGCAGGTCATATCACAGTTTCTCCTAAAGGCGATCGCGGAGGTTCTCTAGATTTATTTGAATTAGTCAATGCCCTAAAGCAGCGTAATTTAGGATTACCTTTATTAATTCGATTTTCCGATATTTTGGAAGACCGGATTGAGCGATTAAATGCATGTTTCGCCAAAGCGATCGCCCGCTACAACTACGCTGGTATTTATCGTGGCGTGTTTCCCGTCAAGTGCAACCAGCAACGGCACTTAATTGAAGATTTGGTCAGATTTGGCAGACCTCATCAATTTGGCTTAGAAGCCGGTTCCAAGCCAGAGTTAATGATTGCTTTAGCGATGCTGGATACACCGGGAGCATTGTTAACCTGCAATGGCTACAAAGACCGGGAATACATCGAAACGGCGATGTTAGCCCAAAGACTAGGACAGACCCCGATAATTGTCTTAGAACAGATTGAAGAGGTGGATTTGGTAATTGATGTCAATCGCCAGTTGGGGATTAAACCAATTTTAGGGGTTCGCGCTAAACTCAGTACCCAAGGCATGGGACGCTGGGGAACATCATCCGGCGATCGCGCTAAATTTGGTTTGACAATGCCGGAAATTATCGATGCAGTTGACAAGTTACGCGAAGCTAATTTGCTCGATTCTTTGCAGTTGTTGCACTTCCACATCGGTTCCCAAATCTCCGCCATTAATGTAATTAAAGATGCCATTCAAGAAGCTAGCCGTATCTACGTAGAATTGGCGATGCTGGGAGCTGATATGAAATATCTTGATGTGGGTGGTGGCTTGGGTGTAGATTACGACGGCTCCCAAACCAACTTCTATGCCTCGAAAAATTACAACATGCAAAACTATGCCAACGACATCGTGGCAGAGTTAAAAGATACCTGTGCCGAACGGGAAATAGCCGTACCAACACTGATTAGCGAAAGTGGACGAGCGATCGCTTCTCATCAATCGGTACTGATTTTTGACGTTCTCAGTACCAGTGAGATTCCCCTCCATCCACCAGAACCCCCACAAGAGGGAGAACCCCCGGTTATTAATTACCTCTGGGAAACCTACCAAGGCATCAACAAGGAGAATTTCCAAGAGTTTTACCACGATGCTGCTCAATTCAAAGAAGAAGCCATTAGCCGCTTCAATTTGGGAATTTTGCGCCTCAGAGAACGAGCCAAAGCAGAGCGGCTCTACTGGGCTTGTTGTCATAAAATTCTTGACATAACCAGACAGGAAGAATACGTACCGGATGAGTTGGAAGACCTAGAAAAAATCATGGCTTCCATCTATTACATCAATCTTTCAGTGTTTCAATCAGCACCTGATTGTTGGGCGATCGATCAACTATTCCCGATCATGCCGATACACCGTTTGGGAGAAGAACCGACGCGACGGGGGATTTTGGCGGATCTTACCTGCGACAGTGACGGCAAAATTGACCGCTTTATTGATCTGCGTGATGTCAAGTCAGTCTTAGAACTGCACACTTTTAAACCAGGAGAGCCTTACTATTTAGGGATGTTCCTCAATGGAGCTTACCAGGAAATCATGGGCAATTTGCATAACTTATTTGGCGACACCAACGCAGTTCATATCCAACTAACTCCTAAAGGTTATCAGATTGAACACGTCGTCAAAGGTGACACCATGAGCGAAGTAGTCAGCTACGTACAGTACGACTCCGAGGATTTGGTAGAAAAAATCCGCCAGCGTTGCGAACTTGCTTTAGAAGAAAATCGCATTACCCTAGCGGAATCTCAGCGACTGCTACAAACTTACGAACAAAGTTTGCGACGGTACACATATCTTGATGGTAATGGTTAGGAAAAGGCAATGGGCAATGGGAATAAAGCCAAATTTCTTTCCATGCCCTATGCCCCATGCCCATTGCCCAATACCCCATTCCCTAATTGCCGTTTGTCCCTAACAATTCAGCGATCGCTTGCCGTTCAACTGGGGTATGAGATGGTACTGCTTGACGAGCATCGGTAATTAACCAGTCTAAAGCAGCAGCTTTGACATCTATCGACGCTCCAGTTTTATCAACGCAGTAACGCCCATACACCAGCTTATCAACCAAGCTCACCCCAGGACCCAGGCGCGAGTACTCAAAAATTACGCTGTTGTCTACGGTTGCACCACTACATACCCAGCAATTCGGACCAATCATCGTCGGACCGACGATTTTTGCGCCGTCTTCTATCCTGGTCATGCCACCGATGTAAACTGGACCGGTGATATCCACTTTGTCCCAATTCACGGCAACATTTAAGCCAGTGTAGATTCCCGGAGCAACTTCGTGACCGGGAATTTGCACATTTTTTATTTCCCGTAACAGCACACCGCGAATTGCTCGCCAGTAGTCTGGTACTTTACCAATATCTACCCATTCAAAGTCCATTGGAATGGCGTAAAACGGGGCATCTATTTCTACCAATTTGGGAAATAATTCGCCACCGATGTCGTACTCTATGCCGGAGGGGATATAATTAAATACCTCTGGCTCAAAGATATAAATACCAGTATTGATATTGGTACTCTTAGCTTCTTCTACTGACGGCTTTTCTTGGAATGCTTTGACGCGACCATCTTCATCGGTGACGACTACACCATAGCTAGAAACTTCTTCTAGTGGGACAGATTTTGTCACGATTGTAGCGATCGCCCCTTTGGATTTATGCCACTTAACCGCAGCTGTCAAATCTAGGTCAATTAAAGCATCACCGCACAACACCACAAAGGTATCGTCAAAAAACGGCGAGAAGTCTTGGATACGACGCATTCCACCAGCCGAACCAATCGCTTCCCCTACCAGTTTACCTTCGTCATCAATTCGCCCTTCAAAAGAATATGCAATCTGCACCCCAAACCGCTGACCATCACGGAAATAGTTTTCAATTTCTTCAGCCAAATGGCTAACGTTAACCATAATTTGGTCAAAGCCATGCTGACGTAACAGTTCTAGTAAAAATTCCATCACTGGCTTTTGCAGGATGGGAATCATCGGTTTGGGAGTTGTGTAGGTAATTGGACGCACGCGAGTACCTTTACCCGCAGCGAGAATCATTGCCTTCATAAAAGTTTATTCCTCAATCACAAGCCAGTTTACTTTGATCGAATGATACTTAATCATCAGTTTAATTTTGCTCTAAGTCATCCTTAAAAGCATGGTTTAAGACGAATGTTCGCTTTACGCGTAAGTATAGGCTCCCGCAAGATGAGAAGCGTGAGGTTATCTTTTGAATTTACTCGGATTTTGGGGTTTGCATTGATCAAAATCTGTAAATCATCTATGTTCCTCCCGTTACACTTGCACCAACTAGCCCTGAAAGAACTGCGTACACTTGTACAAATGAAAATCGGCTCTTCCCTCTTCCCCCTCTTTCAAGTCAGGTATTGGAAGAATCTAAGAGTAAGCGAATTTTAATTTCCTGGTAGAATTCCTCTTGACATAGCTCTACCTTAGATTGAGCCGACAACAATAGTAATGCCCAGAAAACGCTAATTAGATGACTGTGTTTTGATTTGGGTACAGAACTGTTGTGATATGGTTTCTTTGTCTGAGTCCACAATTCTACTAACTGTTCCAAATTCAACCAATTTTCTTCCAAACACAATTTTGTGCCTCTAAGATGCAATACTTCCTCCAGTTCTCCAGCCACTTCCGTCAGATTTTCCTGGTGAGCTAACTCTAGTGCTGCCCGCATACTTTGGATGCTGGGTTGATGCCGGGGACGGATAGGTTTGCTGGCTTTCTGTACAAGTTTGAGTTGATTCTGCATGAGCTGCAATTGCTCGATCAACTCTTGCAAAGTCACGCGGCGTTTTGGTGGTGGCATCGCTGCCGGACGACGGCGCAATGACCGTTCTAATGGCAACCGATGAAGAGAATATACTAACCCCGAATCGTTTTCTGGCAGTACATCATCTAACACAATGTCTGGTTCATCTGCTGCTGCTTGTATTTGCATCAAGGTATTTGCCTTGAACAAAACTAGCATTGATGCTGACAAAAAAGCCTGCCCAGATTGCGATAAATCAGCTTCATAGCCTATACGTATTGTTTCGGATGCCATTAATTCTAAGTAACGGTCAATTACCTCAATTACCTGCACATCCCAAGGATCAATTTCCCCCTGTTCGGCTTGGTGAATCAGGTGTGCAATTGTTTCCAATAGCCCGTCTGGTGTCATCAACAAGTCCTAAATAAGTCGGTGTTTTAGTGGATAAATTGAATTGTAGACTTATTAGACGCGATTAGTGTGTGTTCGGCACATTCGTCTGTATTTGTTTTGTTGAGGAATCAGATGCTGGAGGTAGCGCAAGTTGTAAAGATTGAACTTCGGCTTGGTACTGTTCAACTTTAGACTCTAGTTCTTGAATTCGGACTTTTTGTTTGCGTTGTGGGTTTGACAATAGTTGTCGCTGCAATTGTGTCCACATACTAAATAGCCACGCAAAAATTGCCCCTAAGCCAGTCGCTAAAAGCAATTCAACTGCCATCGGTGCTTGTACCTCTACTCCAGGAACAATATAAATTGTTGCTAGTTTGGTGTTCTCTATAGTAAATAAAGCCAAAGCTAAACAAAAGATAAAAATTATTACAAAATTTACTTGTTTCATTTGTCACTACATACGTAATTAATGAGCTGCTGATACTGCCTTGATATTGGCAACCAATACCATTCTGAATTGTCAGTGGCGATTGTGCAACTTTTGATTGGAAGTGCTTTGCATGTATATTTTTCCTTTGAGCATAAAAAAACCTAGAGATGCTGAAACCTTTTGGCAGTAGAGTCCCAAATCCTCCTTGCTTATTGCTCACTGTTCCCCTGCCTATAAAGGTAAAACAAGGGATTCTCAAGGGTTCGGGCGAAGTGCCAGAAAAAAAATCTATCAAAAGTTAGTAAAAGCAATGATACATTTGATATAGGTAATATCAGCTTTTTTGCATGTTCACGCTGTGAAAAATATTGAGATTATTTCGTAGTGAGGGCTGAAGCCCTCAAATGAGACTTTAGTCCTCTCTACGAGACGCTACGCGAACACTACAAACCTTAAACCTTTAATTATTTACGCATCTCTACTTAGTCATAATACAATCATGTTATAATTACTTACCCATATTAGTAAAATGCGATTGGGTAGTCCCACCATAGTGATTCATCTGAACTTAATAATTCTCTGAAAAATAGAGGGGCTATTTAAAGACTAAATAAAGAATCTATCTAAACAATTGGTTATTTGCTCAGTATCTTATATTCTAGATATTGAATCCCCCCTCCAAAAAGCTAGAGCGAAAAAGTGCAATTCTTTTTAGATTTATCTAAAAACTAGCATTCTTACTTGTTTCTACGTCTTTAATAAAAAGTTTTGAGAGATGTGAATTTGCCTATAAGGCAAGTTATAGTTTGATGTTTTCTAGCTAATTAACATCGCCTTTTTGGAGCATGAAATAAGATTCGGCAAGAGTATTTGGCTTTGATAGCCTATGATGTCAGGTCGGCAATCTACTACTGTATAAACCCAAAAACATATGACAACTTCCATAATCCCACCTTCTAATTACTATACTGTGACCAAGCAAGATCAGGAGCGTAGTTCATACTGCACACTCCAGTGGCGAAGAGGTCAATTATTGGTGAAAGCTCCTGGACAAGTTTTCCAGCCATATCTGCCTTCACTGGATAACGAGCAATCCTTAGTAAAGTGCTTAAAACATTCACCAGTAAGCTTGGTTCGCATAGATCCAAAGCTAGGTGAGTACTGGCTAAAAGTTTGGGCAAATGCGTGTGAACAAGCCTCGAAGCCAGTATTTTTACGCATACCCTCTGCTGAACAACTATCCAAACAAGGCAGTCTGTGGAGATCGTTGCAACGGCTATTTGACTGGATTGTTGCCTTAGTATTTTTACTTGCAGTGAGTCCCGTAATGCTGATATTAGTTTTGCTGATGCGTGTTGACTCCCCAGGAACATTTTTTGAGCGTGAGTGGCGCGTAGGAAAACGCGGTAAACTGTTTCGGGCGATCAAGTTTCGCACTGAAACAAAAGATAAGCAAAAGGTCACACCACTAGGGCATTGGATGCGTAAATATAATATACATAATCTACCAAAGTTATTTAATGTTCTACAGGGCGAAATGAGTTTAGTCGGACCGCGTTGCTATACTTTGGAGGAAGCTGTGCGGTTAGGTTCGGGAAAGCAACCAGAACTCAATAAATTACCAGGAATTGCAGGTTCTTGGGAACTAGGGACAAATCCCGATAACAAGCTGCATCTGGATAGTCAAGCATCGTGATTTTAAGTACTTGCTAAGTCTTTTTAGTGTTTTCTAACTAATGTATCTCAAACTTTACCAAGAATTTTCCAGTTTGTTTAAGAAGACTAAGTTTTGGGAGAACAACTATTTGTTCTTGCGAGAGTTTAAAACCTTCCGTAAAATTGCCATTTTGGCTTTAGGATTTTCCTTTCTAGGAGCAACTTTTGAAGGGATTAGTATTGGTTTTTTACTCTCCTTTTTGCAAAACATAACAACTGTTAATGCTACACCAATCCAGACGGGAATAGAATGGTTTGATATTTGGATATTAGGAATTAATACATCTGCCATTAGTCGTTTATATCGAATATCTCTTCTAATTATATTAACTACTTGGCTACGTGTATTATTCAATTACCTGGGAAACTTATATACGGAAATAGCTCAATTACAACTAGGCGATCGCTTACGTAAACAAATTTTTGAACAGTTAGAAAAAGTTTCATTAAGTTACTTTTCTACAACTCGTTCCGGCGATCTTATAAACACGATTACAACAGAAATTGAAAAAATTAAATATTCTTTTAGTGCTGGATCATTTTTGTTAACTAGAACACTAACTCTTAGTGTATATTTAATATCGATAATTTTTATATCGTGGCAACTTACCATTTGCTCGGTACTTTTATTTACGCTGTTAGGTGTTGCATTATCAACACTAAATGCAAAAGTGCGAGAAGAAAGTTTCAGTTTGTCAACTGCCAACAGCGAATTTACCTCAACAGCAATAGAATTCATTAATGGTATTCGCACGATCCAAGCATTTGGTACTCAACAATTTGAGCGTGAGCGTTACTACAAAACTAGTGAGAAAGTAGTCAGCACTTATACTAAAGTTACTTTAATTGGATCGCTGTTAAAGCCTATCACTGAAGGTGTCGGTACTACATTCCTTGTCGGGATGATTATTTTTGCATTTACTGTATTTGTTGCCAATGGAACCCTACAAGTTGCTTCCTTGTTAGGATTTTTCTTTGTACTGTTTCGCATCGTACCAATTGTTCAAGATGTGAATGGTGTTAGAGGAACTATTAGTATGCTTCAAGGCTCAGTAGATAAAGTAAAATCTTTATTGACAACCGAGGATAAAGTTTATTTTCATAACGGAACTCTTGAATTTAAAGGTTTAAAGCGGTCAATAGATTTAATATCTGTAGACTTCGGTTACGATGCCGATAATCTAGTTTTACATAACATTACTCTTAGCATTGAACGCGGGAAGACGACAGCACTAGTTGGAGGATCTGGTGCTGGAAAAACAACACTAGCTGATATAATTGCCCGGTTTTACGATCCAACCGAGGGAAATGTTTTGATTGATGGAATTGATTTGCGGCAATATGAAATTAATACATTACGCCACAAGATGGCTATAGTCAGTCAAGATACTTTTATTTTCAACACTTCTATTTGGAACAATATTAGTTACGGCACATCAGAAGTAACGGAAGATGAGATTCGAGAAGCTGCCAGATTAGCGAATGCACTGGAATTTATTCTAGAAATGCCTGAAGGTTTTGAAACACAATTAGGAGATCGGGGGGTACGGTTATCCGGAGGACAACGACAACGAATCGCTATAGCTCGTGCTTTATTAAGAAACCCAGAGATTTTGATTTTAGATGAAGCAACCAGCGCATTAGATTCTTTATCAGAGCGGTTGATTCAAGAATCATTAGAAAAGCTTTCTGTAGGTCGAACAGTGATTGCGATCGCTCATCGTCTTTCCACAATTGCCAAGGCAGATAAAGTTGTAGTACTAGAACAAGGACGCTTAGTAGAGCAAGGAAGTTATCAAGAGTTGCTGAACCAGCGCGGCAAACTTTGGGAATATCATAAAACTCAATATCAAGAACTAGGTCAGACAGAGTAAGAAAAAATTTAAATCTCTAAGAGAATGTTTGAAAAGTTTTGGGCTAATATAATTGGCTACTACACTGGCATTGTCCGCGATTAGGTGGACTAACACAAACATCTTGGTCTTCCAACCCACGTAGGTGGGCAAAGTCTCGTGTAGCCGAGCCAGTGCGTTGGGGAGGCAGTGCGTTGCGTATTTTCCCAAGGCACGTTTTGGGGGGAAGATTCCCCCCAAAAGCTGCCGCCCCGTTGTAGCACCTGCCGTCCGCTTTGCCGACTTGTTCGCGCAGCGTCTCCCCGAATCGAGAAGCAACTGGCGTGGGATTTCTAATCACCAATGCTGTATTAATTAAAACTTTTCAAACACTCTCTAACAATCGAAAGTAGAGAAACTAACAATATAAAATACCGGGGTCTATTTACCGAAAAATTGCTCTAAACTCAAAAACTAAATTTTAACATTATGGAGAAATATTTACCTCGGTTACTTTTTATCAGTGACGTGACATTAAATGCAGAAAGCACAGGTATAAACCGAACCCTCGTTAATCTTCTTGAAAATTATCCGGCTAATAGCTTCATGCTATATGCTCCTGATAAAAATTTAGAAAGTCATCCAACTTATCCACCTTTAGCTCACAATGTTGCAGCTTTTCCAACCTACTTTTTGCCCTACTTCAATAATCGTTTAGGTTTTTTATTCAATCCCCTACTAGAAAGTCTAAACTCTCAATTGTTCCAGTCTTCACCTCTTGCCAACCGTCAGCAGATTGCTGATTTCTCTCCAGAAGTAGCAGTTATTTGCCCAAATGGTCCTTTAGGTTTAATTGCTGGCTATAAAGTAATTCAAGAATTAGGTATCCCATTCCTCATCTATTTTATGGATGACTGGATGGCATCATGTAAAATTAGTTGGTTAAATGGAAACATTCAGTCTATTTGCCGTTTTGTACTCCAACAGGCAGATGGTTGGCTGATGATTAGTTCCCAATTAGAAAAAGATTTATCGGAGCGATATAAAATTTATCCTAAGCGATCGCTCATTGTTCACAACCCCGTTAATCTATCCAACAGACCTACCCCTAATTTTACACCTCACCTGAGCGGAACCTTCCGAGTTGCTTACGCTGGTGCTATTTGGTCAATGCATTATGATGCTATTGCAGTAATTGCAGAAGCAATTTACGAGATGAGAAAAGATGGAGTAGATATTGAATTAGTTCTTTACACAAACGAAGGGTTTTGGGAATCCCATCAAGCAAACTGGGATTCTTGGCAAGTCAGATACGGTTCTTTTATCCAGTACGAGAAACTGACCGAATATTTACAACAAGCTAATTTATTACTAGTTGCATCCTCTTTTCTGCCTGAATCTGCCCATATTGTTCGTTCATCTGTCCAAACAAAGCTAACAGACTATATGGCATCTGGACAACCTATTCTCTCCTGTGGTCCCGATTATGCTATTTGCAATGATTTTGTTAAAAATTGGAACTGTGGTTTCGTTTGTGAGACTAATAAAGTAACAGAGATTAAAGCTCTTTTATTAAGTATTATAAAAAATCCCGAAAAATCGTTATACTTGGCTCAAAATGCCTATGAAGTAGTCAAGAACAATTTTGAACTAGGCACAGTGAGATCCAAACTCTACAATTTCATTAATCAAACTCTATCTCATGAAACAAATAAGGTGTTGCAAAAATGAAAAAATTACTTGTAACTGGTTCATCAGGACTAATCGGTTCTGAAGTTTGCCTACATTTCGCCGCTCAAGGTTGGGCAATTCATGGTGTTGATAATAACCAGAGGGCTGTTTTTTTTGGACCACAGGGAGACACTCGCTGGAATCAAGAGCGTTTGAAATCTCTAATCAAAAGCTTCGTACATCATGAAGTAGATATTCGCGATCGCCAAGGTGTCCTGGATTTGATTGATAGCCTAAGACCAGATGCGATCGTCCACGCAGCAGCACAACCCAGCCATGATCGGGCAGCAGCAATTCCCTTTGACGACTTTGACACAAATGCTGTCGGCACATTGAATCTTATAGAAGCTACTCGTCGATTTGCACCAGAAGCTCCTTTCGTACATTTATCTACTAATAAAGTATATGGGGATGCACCTAACGAGATTCCAATGATGGAGTTGGAAAAACGCTGGGATTATGCTGACCCAATTTATCACTATGGCATTCCCGAAACATTTCGTATTGACCAATCCAAACATTCCCTATTTGGTGCTTCCAAAGTTGCTGCTGACATTATGGTGCAGGAGTACGGTCGATACTTTGGTTTGAAAACTTGTTGCTTGCGTGGTGGTTGTCTTACAGGTCCTAATCACTCCGGAGTTGAATTGCATGGATTTCTAAGTTATCTCGTGAAATGTAACTTAGAACACCGCACCTACAACATTTACGGTTATAAGGGCAAACAGGTACGCGACAACATTCACTCTTATGATGTGGCTCGCTTCATTGAAGCTTTTATTCAAGAACCTCGTTGTGGCGAAGTTTACAATCTTGGTGGTGGGAAAGAGAACACATGCTCAATTTTAGAAGCATTTGATATCGTTGCTTCTCTAAGTGGTAAAAAGATGGAGTATGAGTATGTAGACAAAAACCGCGAAGGCGATCACATCTGCTACTACAGTGATTTGCGAAAGATGCAGCAACACTATCCTCAATGGTCAATTACGAAATCCCTAATTGACATCTTTACTGAGATTACTAAAGCTTGGCAGGAGCGATTATAGCAATTTTCAGCTAATTGAACCACAAACTACTATAATCTGGGTAGAGATTGATTGTTTTATTAGATGTCAGTATCGCCCGATAGTCGGTGGTGGTTTGTGTAGTTACCAAGGATGTTGCAGACAAAACAATAGTAGTTGGCAATCCGGCAAAGTTTTTGAGGAATGTATAAATATGATATTAAAAACTAGAAAAAACAGCGATACAGTAACTTTAGATAAAGATAATAAAAGCACTAAAATTTTTATTGTATGTTCAGGTCTTGGTCATGTAAAGCGAGGATATGAATCTTTTACTCAAGAATGCTTTGATGCTTTATCCCAAGAACCTACCCTTGACATTACCTTGTTTAAAGGTGGTGGAGATTCTTCTGAAAAAGAAATTGTTTTGTGGAACCTAAGACGTGATGATAAATTAGCCATATTCTTAGGTGATATTACAGAAATATTATTTCGTAGAGGTGAAGGATATTTTATTGAACAAATAACATTTTTCTTGAGCCTTGTGCCTCACATCCAAACTAAGAAACCAGATGTTATTTTCTTTAGTGATGAAAATTTAGGTAATTTGTTTTGGTACTGGCGTCGCTTGAGTAAGCAAAATTACAAACTTTTATTTTCCAACGGTGGTCCAATACTTCCACCTTTCCCCCGCTGGGATCATGTACAACAACTAGCTCCTATTCATCTACAAAATGCATTAGAAGCCGGACAACCATCACAGAAACAAACTTTGGTTCCCTATGGTATCGAGATGTCTTCTCAACTGCAAATACTTACACCCAATGAACGAGAAGCTTTACGCCATAAGCTAGAATTGCCTGAGAAAAGACCTTTGATTGTCTCAGTTGGAGTTATCAGTAAAAATCATAAACGCATGGATTACGTGATTCGTGAGATTGCAAGTTTGCCTGAACCACGCCCCTATCTTCTCTTACTAGGTCAACAAAATTCCGACTCACCGGAAATTATCAACCTTGGTAATCAGCTATTAGGTGCTGAAAACTTTCAGGTACGAACTGTCCCTCAAAAAGAAATGGCAAATTACTACAAAACAGCAGATGCTTTTGTTTTAGCTTCTTTAGGGGAAGGGTTTGGACGTGTATTTTTAGAGGCAATGTCTCATGGTTTACCTTGTCTTGCTCACGAGCATAAAGTTATCCGTTTTGTATTGGGTAACAATGAGTATTTAGATAATTTTGAGATTCCAGGTAATTTAGCTTCTTTAATACCCCAAGCTCTACAAGACTCTCAGGATATCTCTAAGCGCCAAAGACGTCATGAGTCTGCCTACAATCGCTTTAGTTGGGACAAATTACGTTTAGATTATGTCAATTTAATTCACAATGTCTTTTGACCACTTTTTTGGAGACAAAACGCTAATGAACCAGCTTTTGATAAGTGTTATTATTCCTACCTACCATCGCAATGACTCACTGGCAGAATGCTTGGATCTTCTAGCACCTGGGGTTCAAAGTTTTCCCGCAGATAGGTACGAAGTAATCGTGACTGATGACGGCTATAAAACAACCGCAGAAGAGATGATTCGTGAGCGTTATCCCTGGGTTAAATGGGTTGCAGGTCCCTCTAAAGGTCCAGCAAGTAACAGAAATAATGGTGCTAAGTATAGTCAAGGTGAGTGGCTGGCTTTTACAGATGATGATTGCTTGCCAAGCCCAAATTGGTTAAGTGCCTATGCAGAAGCTATTACAGGTGAGTCTCTGGCTTTAGAGGGTGCAATTCATCCTTTAGGGGACTATAACCAGGATTTGTGCGAGTGTCCGATTAATCTTACTGGTGGATGTTTTTGGTCTGCGAATATTGCAGTAAAGCGATCGCTCTTTGAAGAAATTGGTGGGTTTGATACCAATTATCCTTTAGCTCTGGGTGAAGATATCGATGTAAAAGAACGCTTGTCAGCATTGACAAAGATTTCTTTTGTGCCGAATGCCCGTGTTGAACACCCAGTAAGGTTAATTTCCTTCAAACAGGCAATAACACGCATTCCGAAGCAGGCTGCGGCTAATGCATATCATATGAACAAACATAAAAAAGCTTATGGTCATGAAAATGCGATCGATATAACCTTGTTTCATGCCAAATTTACCATCGGATTAATTATCAAGCACTTAGTTAAAGGAAAATTCAAACATGCCTTAATAGAGTTTGTGACGTTAGTTATCGGCGTCCCTTTACTTTTTAATAATCTTTCGCGTATTGACTCCACAAATGTTGCTAACTCCGATGCCAGCATCTCCGTATAAAAAGCAGCAAGTAAAACTTAATTTTAGTGTGCCAATAAATTTTCATTTTTTCAAACGAGAAACTACTAATAAATGACTATGAACAAGATTCCGAAAATTGTAGTAATGACTCCTATCAAGAATGAAGCATGGATTCTTGAGCGGTTTTTGTCTGTCACTAGTCAGTTTGCCGATTACATAATTATCGCCGATCAAAATTCCACCGATGAGAGTAAGGCTATTTGTAAAAAATATCCAAAGGTTATATTAATTGAAAATAAGTCCGAAAAATTCAATGAGGCAGAGCGACAGTTATTGTTACTTCGCACAGCGAGGGAATTAATATCAGAGCCGAAAATTCTCTTGGCTTTAGATGCTGATGAAATACTAGCCGCTGATGCAATCAAGACTCAAAGTTGGCAAACAATGTTAAAAGCCAAGCCAGGAACAGTATTATATTTTGAAAAACCGGATCTATTCATAACTACCCATCAATGTGTCAGAACTGGGATCATGACACCCCTTGGCTATGTTGATGACGGATCTGAACATAAGCCAGTGGCAATTCATAGTTGTAGAGTCCCCGTACCTGATTATGCTGATAGACTACACATCAATGATGTAAAGATTCTGCACTACGCTCTAACTCGTCTAGATGCTCACGCTGCAAAGATTCGTCTGTACAGTGTTTTAGAGAATGTATTGGAAATTGGTCATCCAATTGGCAGGCGGTATCGCTATAAATCAAAACAAAATTACAATCAGCTTGGTAAAGTAGTAGCTGCTCCTAATGAGTGGTTTACGGGCTGGGAAGATATGGGAATTAATATGCATACCATCGTACATCAAAAATATTACCCATACGACTTCGAGGTTCTTCGTTACTTTCACAAGTATGGAGTGCAACGCTTTTGGACGGAAGATATTTGGAAAAATGACTGGGAAACCTGTCGTGAATACGCTAAGTCATGTGACATGAGTGATATACCCGATTATCAAATCGCGCCAAAACCTAAATTTGTGGATTTATTAATGGATGTATTAGCTAAGTTATATGGTTATATAAGTTCGCTTTTGAGATTTTTCTATTAATTTATAGCGCTTCACATTTGAATACAATACACGCTTTACCACTTAACTTATCAGTAAGAAAATATATTGAAACATGAGCAAAATATATAAGGTGTAAAAATGTTTGTGGATATTAAATTAAATAAACCTTTAGTCAGCGTCATTATACCAACTTATAATAGACCAGAGTATCTTCAGCAGGCGATCTCTAGTGCTGTCCAACAGACTTATCAAAACATTGAAATTATCATTTCTGATAATTGCAGTACAACAAATACCCAAGCAATAGTTGAATCTTTTGATGATTCACGCATTCGATTTTGGAGACAACCGACAAATGTCGGAATGTTTGCTAATCAAATGCACGCATTTAAAATGGCGCGAGGAAAATATGTTGCCAGTCTCCATGACGATGATATGTGGAACGAAGACTTTTTAGAAAAGCTGATTCCACCGTTAGAAGAACATCCAGATTTAATTTTAGCTTTTTGCGATCAATATATTATAGATGCAGATGGCGTAATTGATTATCCTGGTACTGAAGGAAATACACGCTTTTATAAACGTGACCAGCTTGCACAAGGAGTTCATCAAAATTTAGTCCAAATCGGGTTAGTAGATAAAAGTATACCTACTGCCGCAGCTTGTGTGATTCGCAATGATTTTGTTGATTGGGATAATATTCCTCTTGAAGTTGGTGGCATGTGGGATATATATCTAGCATACATATGTTCTATATCTGGTCATGGAACTTATTATTATCCAGAACGACTAACTCGTTATCGTGCTCATGAGCAAACTGATACGATGCGAAGTGGTAGTCGAGATGCTCAAATAAAAATCCGGAAAGCACAAAACGAAATATTTTGTTACAAACGGTTTATGGAAGATAGCAGACTAAAAGAATTTAAGTCATACTTTAAGCAACAATGGTTAGAAGCTAATACAACTTTGGCTATTGGTTTGATGCGAACTAAAAAAGTAGCAGAAGCACGTCCTTATCTTTGGCGTGTGATTAATGAAGAAAAGTTTAACTTGCGAACTATAGTAGCACTTACAATCAGCTTTACTCCGGAACGTCTAGCCAATCAATTATTAGGAGGAGAAAAACAATTAAGTTGATTTAGAAATTTATAATTTCGTAAAAAAACTACACAGTCATCAATTAAATTTAAAGGAAAGTGGTTTGTGAAACTTTGTATAGTTACGCCATATGTGATTAAAGGGGATGGTCAAGGTCGGGCAAACTATGAGATTGTCTGGGAAGCGATTCGTCGCGGACACCAAGTCACTTTAGTAGCCAGAAAAGTAGCTCCGGAACTAGAGGAAAATAGCCAGGTTAATTGGGTTTATTTTTCCGTCGAAGGTTATCCAACGCAACTTGTGCGGGAAATGATGTTTTCCAGGGCAAGCGGTTCTTGGTTGCGTCAGCATCGCGATGAATTTGATTTAGTACAAGTATACGGCGCAATTACTTCGGAGAAAGGAGACGTAAATACATCGCAGTTTGTACACACTTCTTGGTTGCGATCGCCTGCACATACATCACGAGTAAACCATAATATTTATGGTGTTTACCATTGGCTGTACACAAATTTAAACAGTTATTGGGAAAAAAAGGCATTTCGTCAAGCGAAAGTGTCAGTGGCAGTATCTGAGAAAATCAAAAATGAATTGGTAGAGGATCTAGGAATCGAAAGCGATCGCATTCGCGTGATTTTGAATGGTGTGGATGTGGAGGAGTTTGTTCCAGGTGCTACAGACCGACAAAAATTAGGTCTACCAGAAAATGTAACTCTAGCGCTTTTTGCCGGTGATATCCGTACCAATCGCAAAAACTTAGATACAGTATTACATGCCTTAGTACAAGTTCCGGAGGTACACTTGGCAGTTGCCGGCGATACTACCGGCAGTCCTTATCCTGAGCTAGCAGCATCGCTTTCCTTAAGTGAGCGAGTACACTTTTTGGGATTTCGGCGCGATATCGCCCAACTTATGCAAGGGGCGGATTTATTCGTATTTCCGTCACGTTACGAAGCTTGCACCTTAGTTATGATGGAAGCAATGGCATCAGGACTACCCGTAATTACCGCAACTACAGCGGGGGGTGCAGAAATAGTCACACCAGATTGTGGATTTGTTTTGGCAGACTCTGATGATGCCAACGGTTTGGCAGAAGCACTGACTATTTTAAAAAGCGATCGCCATCTCAGGGAAAAAATGGGTCAAGCAGCCCGCATCATCGCAGAACAAAATACTTGGACTAGTAAGGCTCAAAGCTATGTTGATTTATTTGAGGAGGTTTTAAATGACCAGTATCACCGTTCTCATACCGACCTATCGCCGACCTCTAGACCTGGTGCGTTGCCTGGAAGCGCTGAAAAAGCAAATTCGCCAAGCAGATGAAGTATTGGTAGTGGTGCGTGATACTGATGCGGAAACTTGGACATTTTTGCAAAGCTATAACCTGGAATCGCTGCCACTACGCACCGTAACGGTGAAAGTTCCGGGGGTAGTAGCAGCGATGAATGCCGGTTTGGATGTCGCGACGGGGGATATCGTTGCCACAACCGACGACGATGCAGCACCACACCCTGATTGGCTGCAACGCATGGAAGCCTACTTTTTGTCAGATAGCAGCATCGGCGCTGTGGGTGGACGCGATTGGCAGTACATAGGTACGCAAATAAAGGAAGTAGGCGATCGCTTCTGTGTCGGTCGGGTCCAGTGGTTTGGACGGGTGATTGGCAATCATCACTTGGGTGCGGGACCTGCTCGCGAGGTAGACGTACTTAAGGGAGTGAACATGGGTTTTCGCGTTTGCGCCCTCAAAGGACTGCGCTATGATGAGCGGATGCTAGGTACTGGTGCCCAAGTACATTTTGAATTGGCATTCACTTTGTCGTTGAGACGAGCAGGTTGGAAAATTATTTTCGATCCGTTAGTGGCAGTGGATCACTATCCCGCAGAGCGTTTTGATGAAGACCAGCGAGATAATTTTAATAACATCGCTTGGAGCAATGCTGTACATAATGAAACCCTAGCTTTATTAGAATACTTTTCTTCAGTGCAACGTATTGTATTTGTGGTTTGGGCAATATTAATTGGTACGGGAAAAGCGCTGGGTTTTGTACAGTGGTTGCGATCGCTACCCAGTGAAGGAAAATTGGCGGGGCAGAAGTGGCAGGCATCTATACAGGGACGAATTCAGGGTTGGCAGACATGGCAACAGCACCATAAGACGAAAAACTTCTCAACAAACTACCTGCACCCTGGAGATGTACAGTGACTTCCAACCAAATACTTTTTAATCCTTTTTTGAAAGAAAATTATTCTCCAGAAGGGCGATCGCTACAGGGTTGGATCGTCATTTTTGGCTTTTTACTGATTTCCTTGGCGCTCTACCTTGGTCCGGCTGCCAGTCTGCGCCTAATCTTTCCGATAGTAGCTTTGATTACAGCCGTGTTCCTCTACTTGCGGCATCCCATTCTTTATCTAGGCTTTACGTGGTGGATGTGGTTTCTCTCGCCGTTATTTGCCCGCTTAGTTGACCTGAAGGTGGGCTGGGACGATACTCGTCAGATGCTCGTAGCACCTTATTTAGTGGCGTTTGTTACCATAGGCACTTTATTCCGATATCTTCCTAGCGCCTATCGTCTAGGTGGCTTACCTTTTATTTTGGCTTTTGCAGGGGTATTCTATGGCTTTCTCGTTGGGCTGGTTCAGAACCCACCGGTTCCTGTGGCACGCAACCTCCTGGACTGGTTGATTCCCCTCCTCTTCGGTTTTCACTTATTTATTAACTGGCGAGATTATCCTAGTTATCGCCAAAACATTGAGCGCACATTTCTCTGGTGTGTATTGATTTTAGGAGTTTACGGTATATTTCAATTCGTGGTAGCTCCTGAGTGGGACAGGTACTGGCTCGTGCAATCAAAACAGACTAGCAGTTCTGGAGACCCTGTACCTTTTGGAATGCGCGTGTGGAGTACAATGCACTCAATTGGTCCGTTTGGTGCCACAATGCAGGCTGGTTTGCTGTTATTATTCACCAGAACTGGACCTTTAATTCTTCCGGCGTCAGCATTTGGCTACGTGTCGTTCTTACTTGCACAAACACGTACCAATTGGGGGGGCTGGTTATTCGGAATGATTATGATTATGGGTTCGGTAAAGGCGCGAATTCAAATGCGCTTAATTACCATACTTTTGGTTATGGTCGTGTGTGTCGCGCCATTGCTGACTATTGAGCCAATTTCCACCGTTGTCGCAACTCGTTTTGAAAGTTTTGCCAATCTTAAAGAAGATAGTAGCTTTAGGGATAGATCGAATATCTATGATAGAAGCCTGACTGTAGCCCTTTCTAACACTCTGGGTAATGGGTTTGGAGGTGGTTTGAAAATCAACGAAAAAACTGGTCGAATAGAAATATTTGTTATTGACAGCGGCATTTTAGATATGTTTTTCACACTAGGTTGGTTTGGAGCCATCCCTTATCTGGGTGGGCTAATTTTGATTATTTATCAAACTTTACAGTATACAGAGTCCCGTTTCGACAGTTTTATAAGTGTTTCCCGCGCGATTGGTGCTAGTGTCTTTTGTCAGCTAATTATTGGTAGCGGAATGCTGGGTGTATCAGGGATAATTCTTTGGGGATTTTTGGGTATGGCTATGGCAGGGCATAAATACTATCAGCATCAAGGGATTACTACAGCTAATCAATCTCAAAGCATGACTGCACTTAATCAGAGGTCTAGTACATGAAAGTTGCTCTCATAATGCCACTGGCTGAACAACGCGGCGGAAGTGAAATGACTTTCTGGGATTTGCTGCAACAAGGACGACATGGGGATGTAGAGTGGTTGGTAATTTTTAACGAAGATGGTCCCTTGGTAGAGCAAGTGCGATCGCTTGGTATTTCCGCTATAGTTGTGCTTGGTAGTCGTGTACGCCAATTGCACCGTTTAGTCGCCACCGCAGCCAAGATAGCTTCTATAATCAGGCGCGAAGGTGTAGATGTTATCGTCAGCTGGATGTGGTTGTCCCACCTCACGGGAGGGCTGGCAGCACTGTTGGCTGGCATACCTGCAATGTGGTATCAGCAGGAAATTCCAGATACTAAAAGCTTTGTAAAGCGCATGGTCAATTTGATGCCTGCGTGTGGTGTAGTCACTATTACTAAAGCTATTCAAGAGGCACAGTCACAAATTTTACCGAAAACTCCAGTATATTTAGTGCATCCAGGGGTGGCGCTAGACCGCTTCGAGCCGGCTGTTCTGCCAACTCCAGCCACGATGCGCTCAAAGCTGGGTTTGCCGTTGCATGGACCTTTAATTGGAATTGTCGGGCGATTGCAACGCTGGAAGGGAATGCACGTTGTTGTGGAGGCAATGCCGAAAGTCTTGCAGAAGTATCCTGATGCCCATTGTGTGGTTGTTGGGGGTAAGCATGACTTGGAACCGGATTATGAAGATTTCTTAAAAGAGAAAATAACAGCATTGAACTTAAGCGATCGCATTCTGACAGTTGGGCTACAGCGCAATGTGCCAGAATGGATGCAGGCGATGGATGTATTTGTTCATGCTTCTGATAACGAACCGTTTGGTTTAGTGGTTATTGAGGCGATGGCGTTAGGCAAACCCGTAATTGCTGGCAATGCAGGGGGACCGACTGAAATAATTACCCACGGTGTAAATGGACTGCTAACGCCTTACGGTGACTTCGATGCATTAGCGATCGCAATTCTCCGTTATCTTGATGACCAAGAATTTGCCCGTAATGCCGCAATCGCAGCGCGAGAACGTGCCCTCGATTTTTCTACCCAACGTTACGCCCAAAACTTTATAAATGCGCTTCGTTCTGCGGTGTCAAATGTTTCTAAAGTTAATACTGAGTTACCTTTAACTTAGACAAAAATAAGGGATATTGCAGATGTTAATAAATAACTTATATCATATCCGTTGATGCCTGATTTTGAAGATTTTTATTGTTTAATGTCTGGGGTACAAATACACCTAGTACGACCATAACAGTTGTCATGTAAGAGACAATACTTGCCCATAAGAGGTGGTTGTTTTGGAAATACCAAGTGGCGATCGCTATTATCAAACCCACATTCCGCACCAGAGGTCAGAAGTTTTGAAGCTTTCAAGTACCTAAATATGGGAATGCTATCAGATATTAAACGTAAAACATTGCCAGCGATCGCCAAAATTGTTGGGCTAGAAAATCATCATCAAAATGCACTACATTTAGCAGTATAGGCAGTTAAGGAATCAGCCGAATAGTAATGCTCATGTTGCATATTAAACTTCAAATCCATACTTTTGTTTTAAAAGATTTTTTAATTTTTCATTGGGCTTTTCTCCATAACAAGAGCCAACTACTTTACCATAATCTTCCAAATCAATATTGTGATTCGAGTCAAGTGCATTCATAAATTCCTTTTCTTTACTAGCTTCTATGTAAACGAAATAATATGCCCATCTACCAGTACTATCCTTAGCTTTAAGCTTATGAATTAAATGACCTTGCCGAGCTAAAAATCTATCTTCATTGTTACTAGAAGAATTAGGACTAATTTGATTATAATTATTAGCACTCCATTCTTTTGCTCTAGATAAAGCATTATTTACCGCATCACGTATCTGGTTTTTATGATGATTTTTTAGAGATTTTAAAACCTCTATCCCTTGAGAATTTGCAATACCTGCCAGTGCATAGGCATAACCATTAATCTGGGATTGTTCACTGATGCTATGAATAAGTCTATATTCAAGTTCTTTTAAATTACCTATCCCCATTAATGCTAGAAAACATCGTCCAGGTAAATCATATTTTTTAGGGTCTTTTTCAAGTGGTTCTTGAGCTTCTTCTCCAAGTTGAGATATCACCTGGGAATTACCAATAAAAGCTAAATAAACTAATGCTTCATCACGTTCTTTAAAAGCAGCCATATCGTCATGAAAAATTTTTCTAAGTGGCTCTATCATTTCCTCTACAAAACATCCTAATCTTCCCAAGGCAATAGCAACAGAACGTTTTCCTTCGATAGGCAAATCAGAACCTATTAAATATTTCAGCACTACAATATCTTGGGGACGATTAAGAGGCATCATGACTGTTAGCTGTTTTTGAGGCTTACCGCCATCTGCTACAATTGCCCATTCATATATCCAGTCTGCTTGAGCAAATACAGGCTTTTCGTAATTACAATTACATTTACTCAAGATTAAAACTGCCCAACTTCTAGCAACAACGTCTTGTTTATTATTTGTAGCAAATTCCCGCAGAGTATCTAGTTCTTTTTCGGTAAAGCGATAAACTGTATAATTGCTACTACTTTCAGGTGATGCTGTTAACCATTTTAAAGCCCAGAGCGCAGTAGTTGAAACTGCATTGTTATCTGTTACATTCTCACTAATAATTTTAAGCAGAATTTTAATTGTCAAATTTAAAAGTTCTG
The DNA here is from genome assembly GCA_019358985.1 of Tolypothrix brevis GSE-NOS-MK-07-07A. Classification (GTDB taxonomy): domain Bacteria; phylum Cyanobacteriota; class Cyanobacteriia; order Cyanobacteriales; family Nostocaceae; genus Hassallia; species Hassallia brevis. The sequence continues at coordinate 57,476 of JAHHIJ010000001.1, forward strand.
CTGGTAAGAAATCTATTTCTGTAAGGTTATTGTTTAGATGTGGAAGAAAAAATTCATTAACCAATCTAAGTCCTGCCTTAACACGATCTTCAACCAATCTAGCCTTGGTCAACTTTTCTAGAAGAGGATATAACTTTTGAGTAGAATTTATGGCATTGAGGACTTCGATATCATTCAGAGTATACAGAAAAAGACATCCAATACTAGTACGATGTTTATCATAAGCTGAGATATAGCTTTGTATCAATCTATCTTGACATATTTTGGCAAAACAGGAAGAACGCAGTAATTTCTTAAAAGCTTTGTCGATCCTAGTACTTGGCTCATTGGTGCGACCATCATTTTCGTTGAGAGTTTCTATTGCATTATTAATAATAAATTCAACTGTTTTATCTTCAAGCTCATTTTCTTTTGCTTCTTCAGCTAAGTATTCTAATGCAAACAGAGCTAATGCACGAGATTGTTTCTTTAATTTATCGAGCCGTAATAGCCTATTTATTACATAATCTGTCGAAACAGTTCTTGAATCTTCTTTTTGAATAGATGTTTGCCTTAGTTTAGTAAGTGATAAAATTACCGATTCTTTCCACTGAAAATCCACAACAGGCTCAGTTGCGTGCCTTGTAATAAAAGATTCAATAGTTTCATCTTGAATTGGAATATGTTTAATTTTTTGACTTAATTCACTCCAAACTATTAAATTTTCTTGTTGAATTTGACTTTTTAATAATTCTATTTTTTGATAATTTTCATTAATTTCTGCATCGCATCTCTGAATTTCTTCTTGGTACTCAAGTCTTTTTCCTAAACCATCGATATTAATTTTGGCACTTTGAAAATCGTGCTTTCTTGTTTGTAATTTACTTATAATGTTCTCTAAATTTTTTATTTCCTTTTGTTGATAATCCATTGGAATACTCCGTCTTTATTTGAATACTACAGATAAAGTGTTTTTTCGATTTCAAATATTGTTAGACGACCTAAAAACTTAATTTTCGTCACTTCTTTTTGAGGTTCGTTTTTAATGTCGTGATTCTTTAGTACCTCAAGTTTTATTTCAGTTACTTGAGGCTCTATAACTTTGGGACTGGTATCGATTCAAGTAAAGCAATTGTATAAGCTGCTGCAACTGCTGCTGCATAAGAGTGCCAATCATCATTCTTATTTGAATCACAATAGTCACAAATTCCACGCACAACTAAATAACCAATTTCATGATTCCAAGTTGTGTCGGCAATTCCCGAACTTTCCATTTCAACGGCTTTAACTTCAAACTTATCTCGAAGTTGATTTCGTTTGATTGGATTCTTCAAAAGTTTGTTAGCTGAAGCAATAGGAGCAAAGAAAACTCTTGGTTCACCATCTTTTCGTTTAGAATCTTGGGGATGTTGAATTACAATACTGGGATTAGTTGAATCGCAGAGAATATCTTTGTCAATTGAAGGGCGTTGCTCATCCTCTGAAAGTGCTTGGTCAATAAATTTTAACCAGGGTTTCTCTCCTAACATCTCACCCATCTGAAGAAGTGTTACTTGGTGTATTAATGAAGGACAAGGGGGTCGAGAGGAATGTCTGTGGACAGTCTCTATAATTGTTTCTTTATCAAAATCGTATTGAATAACACCTTTTCCATTAGAAATAACTATATCTCCAAGGCGAACATGGTCATCTGGTTTTTCTGGATAAGGAATTCCTCCTGCGATTCCTACCATAATAACCGCTTCAAGGTCAGGAAAATGATTGAGCAGTAATGATGCACGAATTGCTGCCCCATTATTTCCCATTGATGCTAGGCACAAAACAATAGTATGTTTTCCTCCCTCTTCTGTAAAAACATCTCCTAGATGATATGAGCGACCTCCACTTCTTCCTGGGGAATAAACCTTTTTAGGATTTTTAAGTAATCTTATTACTGCTGCATATTCTTCTGGTAAAGCTGTAACAATTCCAATTTTTGGTTTTATTTCACTCTTGTCAAGAATAGATGAAGATGAGCCAGAAAAATGAGTAGTATTTAGTTGGTTTTTCATCAGGTAAATCTCCTGTTTAATAGACTCTATTTCTGTGTTTATTCTCTGAAGTTCTTCATCACATCTCTGAATTTCTTTTTGGTACTCAAGTCTTTTTCCGAAACTATCAATACTAATTATTTCGATTTCAAAAGCATACTTTCTTTTTTGCCAGCTACTTTTGACTTTTTCTAGTTCTTCTAAGATTTGCTTTTGATATTCTGCTGACATTGCCTATCTCCCCACCATGCATATAAACATCATACTCGTACTATAAATAATGAGTTGAACGCATAGATTTTTTGCTTATTTCCAAACCAATGGTTGAAAAAACGTAAGAACTTTGCTAGTACATATGCTCGCCTTAACAGGGGTAGCCTAACAACTTAAGACTATCTCCCTGTTGCCAAGTCAGCGTAGATGAAAATTTCTATACCTAGAACAAGAAGGAATAAAAGCTCTACCCAAGAGAGAAAATGAATAGCTAAAGGAGGGTTAGCCATAAACCAGAATGAGACTAGGGCAGCTATACCTGAGAGGACGAAAGTAATCTCATCAATAATTAACTGCTCTATTTTGCGTCGGCTTCGGAACTTGTCGCTTCTGTGGGCAATTTCCCAACCAAAAATAGACTCGATATCACTACAGTTAGTTTGTTCCTTAACCTTTTCAGTAAGAGTTAGGCGAATATACCTGCCAATTGCTGAAATTTTTTCATCATTCACCAAGTAAGTCCAACCAAGGATGAGGCAGATCCAAGGAATGACAAGCAGAGCATAGTAATTAACTTTGTCGGATAGCACAAAAGATAAAATTCCTCCAAATAATCCTAGCGTTACGTAGAGCATATTGTCGCGAAAGCCAATCCGTTGTGCCTGTTCTGCCTTAAGCTTACTGTACTCTTTAAGGTATATTTCGAGCATTTCCTGTTGATTGTTATCGTTGTCCATAGTACTTTATAGTTACTGTTTAAGATAATTATGCCAGGTTCTCAAGACTAAGGTATAGACAAAATACTTAACCTAATTAACCCTCTTTTGTCACTCTAGGCAGAAGAAAAACCGAAATAAGGGTTATTGAAGTTCTCAAAAATTGAAGATGTCAAATTATTGACAATCATTTGAAGTTGAAAAAATCCTTCAGATAACTGAGGAATTGTGTAGACTTTTTTTAAAATCGCCAGTTTCATCGATAATTAATATTATTGGTCGCTTTTCAAGTATCTGTAGTATCAGTTCTAATCTCTGCCTTCTCAATCCTTTGACACTCTAAGGTGATTCTGTTAAAAAATTGTGTAAAGTTTGATGATTTTCTAGCCCAACAATTTTGGCGATCGCTGGCAATGTTTTACGTTTAATATCTGATAGCATTCCCATATTTAGGTACTTGAAAGCTTCAAAACTTCTGACCTCTGGTGCGGAGGTTTTGATAATACTGACAATATTCATCTATAAATTTGACTGTGGGTATTGGTTGACGAGGGTCTACCATAACACCTGTCTGAGTTATAACGTTTGTTCTTAATTATACTCCTGCGAGAGTGATAAAAGAGAGTTAATGACAATAGGACTTTGGGATAGCACTCCTTCGAGCGATCGCATCCACTAAAAAGATAACGGGAAAATTCAGAAACCTTTATAGAGACGTAGCACTGCTACGTCTCTACATCTTTCTATGTCTATTGCAAATAGAGGGAAGCAAAACCCCACTTGCAAATATCTACCTATTTTTCTACAGCTTCTTTCAACGCCAATCGTTGTGGCTTTACATAGGGTACGTAGGTAGCGCCAGAATCAGATACTCCATTTGCTACAACCCCAACCAAATTTAACTTGCTCAACATGGTTGTAGCCTGTGTCAGTTGAGTTCGAGTTACCCTACCAATACTTGCCACCATGACCACGCTGCGACAAGATGATGCTGTGAGTATAGCATCCACCATGCCCAGAACCGGAGAAGCATCAATGAGTACTAAATCGTAGTTTTCCTCAAATGCTGCCATCAATTGCGTCATGCGGGGGGAACTCAATAAATTAGCTGGATCGCCAGGGGAAGGTCCTGCCGTCAAAATATCGATGTAAGATGAACCTGAAGATTGAATACTAATTTGGTTGGGTAGAGCAATATCACTTGCCAGAAGAGATGAAAGCCCCTGTTCATTAGGTAGATTAAGTTGTTTATGCAAACTGGGATCGCGTAAGTTTGCATCAATTAGCAATACTCTTTTGTGTAAACGGGCAGCACTCATCGCTAGCCCCAATGCAAGAGCTGACTTACCATCATCCGGCAAAGCCGAAGTGATCATCAAAGATTTGAACGAAGCAACGGAATTTACCAGTTCAATATTTTTATAAATCAGATCCAGCGATTCCCAACGCGGTGGGGATTGCAGCACCTGAATTGTCCAGGGAGCTAGCACTTCTGGCTTGCCAAAAGGCAACTTGATCACTGATTCTCTGGGTTTGGCTGGTGGCAACTTAGGAGTAGTTCCCAACAACGGCAAGGCAACCTGCTTCTCCAACTGAGCAGTAGTATGAACAGAATCATCACTTGCTTCCCGGACAAAGGCAGCAATTCCTCCCAACATTAACCCTACCACTGCACCCAATAGAAGGTTTGTCTTAGAGTTGGGACCTGTCCGCTCACCTTCCTGGGGTTTTTCCACAACTTCCCAATTAAATCCACCCTTGTCAAGTTCTTGGCGCAATTCTTGCTCAGATTTCAAAAGGTCTTGCAAACGTTGACGGCTAAGTAATATCTGCGGTTGTAAGCGATTGTATTCAGCCAATAAAGCTGGGTAGCGCTTGAGTTCTTCACGTAACTGAGTCTCTTTTGGTACCAGTGTTTGATCGCGAGCTCTTAAAGCGACTATACTTGTCTGTGTTTCTGCTAGCTGACCGGCAAGATTGAGGTCAATTGGACTAAGCTGTCCTTGTTGTAATAAATTATCTTCAACAGGACTGGCAGTAGCAGCGTTACCCCCTAAAGTGCGTCCTACCTCTTGTTGCAATAATTGCTTCTGGCTTTGAAGTTGTTCTATCAGTTTTTGTACGCTGGGAGTCTCATCCGTGAAACGTAGGCGTTCCTGCGCTAGAGCTAGTTCTGTTTTTTGGATTTCGTTGAGTAACCCTTGGTAGCGAGTAGACTGACTCAGACGCGAAGCTACTAGGGCATTCTGCGGATTACGCTTAAGTTGTTCTTCTAAAGATTTTTGCCGAGCCAAAGTTTCCTCATACAGAGAACGAGTTTCGCGTCGTACCTGCACAACTTTGTTCAAATCGTCTTCTAGAGCTTTAGCCTGTTGCTCTGGGTCGATAAATTTCTGGGTACTGCGGAACTGTTGTAATTTTCTCTCAGAGACTGTCAGGTCTTCACGTACTTTTTTTAACTCTTCTTTAATGTTTTTCAGACCCTTTCTCAAACGCTGATCCTGCTGTTGGATGTTATATTCTAAATAAACTTTCTGAATAGCATCTAGAACTTTTTTTGTCTTTACTGGATCTGTAGTAGTGTAGCCTGCTTGGAAAATTTTAGTAACAACATCATTTTCTCCTTTTAATTGCTCCAAAATTAAAGAGCCTTTAATTTCACCTACAGTTATATTGGGATAATCGGGCTTAAGTTTATTAACTGCTTTTTGAATAAGTCCAGAACTCTTCATCAGGTTCAACTGAGTTGCAACGTCTATCTGAACACCAGACTCAGTAAACTTATTTTCTGCTCCACCTCCTTCTGCTTTACCCTGATAGTTAGGTTCTATCTGCAACTGCATACTGCTTTTGTAGGTAGGTGGTGTTCGAGAAGTTAAAAAATGTGCAACGCCTACCGAAGCAAGAAACACTACTAAAAACCAAGGAAATCTCCGAATCAAAACTGCAAACAGTTGCCCGTAACCCGGTTCTGTCTCAGCAATTGGATTTACATTGGGATTTAGACTACTAGTTTGAATCACGTTTACTATCCCTCAGCTAACAGTTTAAATGAATGATGGATGTAGGCTACAAGTTTAGTCAATCACTTGCTCTACTTGATTAAAAAATGCCTCTTCCGAAAAATGTGTCACAGCATGATTGCGGATGTCGGCATAATCCCAATTGATTTCCCTGGCTTCTAGTAGTGCGGTTTGTAGAGATTCGGGTGTTTGTCTCTTAAAAAAGACTCCTGTCTTTCCAGGTACCTGAGTATCTAATACCCCACCTGCTCCATAGGCAATGACTGGTGTTCCACTAGCATTAGCCTCTACTGGAACTAATCCGTAATCTTCTAAAGCTGCCACTATAACAGACCTAGCTCTAGAAAACAACTGAGTGCGTTCTGCATCAGTTACATGCCCCAAAAACTTAATATTATCTAATGCTTTAGATTTTAGCCGTTCTTGTTCTGGACCGGTCCCTGATATTAATAACCGCCACCCCAGCCAATTGAAAGCTTCAACTATTATATCAAGACGTTTATAGCTGATCATCCGGGCTGAGGCAAGATAATATTCATCTTTTATATCTGAATAAATAAACTTTTTTGTATCAATTGGATAGTTAATTACAATAGCTTTTTTCTCGTAAATTTCTTCAATCCGACGACCTACAACAGTAGAATTAGCAATGTAAAGGTCAGGCTCCTGTGCATAATTCAGGTCTACCTCTCTCATAACATCAAAGACTTGTTTGATTAAAGGTGCAAAATATCGATAATCTCCATACTCGCGTAAATAAGTTTCTGTATCCCACAAAAAACGGGTAACATTATGACAAAAGCAAACGTGGCGTGCTTTTGGGTTTTTTCGTACTGCTTTAGCAAAGCTGGTACTACTACTGATGATCAGATCGTAGTCTTGCAGGTCTAAGGCTCGAAAGGCACGAAAATAAAAAGGAGCCATTAAGCGGAAATACTTGGCTGCACCTGGAATGCTTTGCAAGAAAGTTGTGTTAACTATACGATCGCCTAAATCAATAGTTTTTTGGCGATCGTACAAGGATGTGAAAATGTCAGCTTCTGGGTAGTGCTTACACAGCAATTCAAACACGCGCTCTGCCCCACCGCGCTGGGTTAAATAATCATGGACTAGAGCAATTTTCATAAATTTTCCTTGAAGTTAATATAAAGTTTGTTTAAATGTTCGGCAGTTAATTCATAAAAATAATTCTATTATTTATCAGTAAAACTTACTATGCTATATCTGTTTCTTCATAGTAATATTTCCAAAAAGCATTTTTGCTTTATGAAACAAACAATTACTTATATGTAGTAATACTTAAATGTAACAATGACAGCAGTGAACGTTGTATTTATCATGTTGGCATCCAAGGTAATTGATCAACTTCTACTGATTTTTATCGCAGATTGTTGACAATTCTGATTGCCTGACATAAATACTTGTCACTACTGTCACTTAAAATCAAAATATTACCCGACTGCTGCCAGGGTTTTTCCAGTAGCGAAGTAAGCATTTTGCTCTGCTCGCAGTTTATCGCCAAGTCTGCCTGATGGCAATTCTACATCATCGTAGGTGAGAACTTGATCTTTATAAATATCTCGTTTGAGGCGACATCCTTCGGCTAAACCAATTGGTAAGAGATTTTGCTCTTGGACAATTTGCGACTTCTCACATTGACCGTAGGTCATGTAGTAGCCAATGCCATCCAGGGTTTCTCCAGCTTTCAGGTCGATTTTAGCGGTGGTGACTACATCCACAAGGGGACCGGCAATTGGGGACATAACAGCATCCTGGAACAAGACAGCACGCGCAACGGATAGTGGAACTTCAAAATGACACAGATGATAAGGAGTATAGAAGCTGTAGAGAGGACCTTCACCTAATTTGTACAAGTTGAGGTAGTGCTGTTGCTTGGGATCGTCGTGAGTTGCAAATACAAACACACCCGGACCTGGTTTTGCTCCAACTACGTAATCGACGATACCGCCTAATTCTTTAAGCTGTTCAACATCATACATGTTCGTCATCTCATCGACATGACCTGCAAAGTCATATCCCAACATTCCCCGCTTGGCAATTGTCATTCCTGTTGCGTTGGCAACGATCGCTTGCTCAAAGGAAATTTTTGTGCCATCAGCAAAACTAGTTACCATGTGAGCCTTTTGACCCCAGCGTTTGGCAAATGCTTCTTGTGTGGTAGGATTCCGATAAGGGTCTTGCAGTCCTTTGATATTACCGCATAACAAAGGAGTTAAACCAATACTTTTGACAAAGCGGTAAAGGTTCATTTCCACCCCTGGCTGATCCCCGTCGCAAGCGCTGAGAATAACGCCTGCTTTATCGGCGTATACTTTTAATATTGGACCAATTGTCCCATCAAGTTCAGCATTCATCATAATTACGTGCTTGCGATGGGCTACAGCTTCCATCACCACAGCCGCGCCAAATTCCACTGCACCTGTAACTTCAATTAAGGCATCAATGCCTTCAGCTTGGCACAGCAACATCGCATCTTCGGTGACAGCATACTCACCACGAGCGATCGCGTCCTCTAATTCAGTTACAGTGGAAACAACTTGAACATTCTCAATTCCTGCTTCCGAATAAGCTCGCTTGGCAGCATCAATTTGACGGTTGAAGATAGCAACTAACTCCATACCTGGAACGGAATTAGCAATTTGATTGGCAATTCCTCGACCCATGAAACCAGCACCAATCATAGCTACTTTAACTGGTTTGCCTGCCTCTGCGCGTGCTTGTAAGGCGCGATCTACAATAATCATTGATTAAACTCCTTGCATCACATCGTGTTTATTGTTAGCGTTTTTTTCGCAAGTTGTTTTTGTTAAAGGGAAACAACCTTAAACCTATTGATCTAATCGATGCGAACTTTTATTTTTTTAACAAAAAAATAAAGAGTTAACACCGCCAAGAAAAATACTTGGAATTTGCACCTCTAATAAAATTAATCAATTTGACTAATACCATTTCTGTATGAAGATGCGCCTAAGAGCGCCCACGCAGGTGTTCCTTGTTCCTATAGCCCCACCCTTCTAGGGTGAGGGGAATAAAGCGCAACCTCACATAGAATTCGGTATAAGTATTAATGAGGTGCATTGTGGTGAATTGTCAACAATTATACTCTTATTTTAAAGATGTGCCTCCCACACTCATCATTTTCATCAAAGGCCAATTTAAATCTTTCTCGGAAATTTCCGTTACATCAACGGGCCATTGAATGTTAAAAAATGGGTCATCATAGCGTAGACCCCGTTCATATCCAGGTGTATAAAATTCACCTACTTGATATATAACTTCAGCATCATCTGTAAGTGCTTGATATCCGTGGGCAAACATATCCGGAACGTATAACGCGCGACGGTTATCGGCACTGAGTTCCACGCCAAAATGTGATAAAAATGTCGGAGACTCAGGACGCATATCAATAATTACGTCGTAGATAGAGCCTTGAGTACAGCGGACTAATTTTGTTTCGGTTGCTGGGGAAACTTGATAGTGCATTCCCCGCAGCGTTCCTTTTTTATAGTTGTAAGATAAGTTGCATTGAGCAACAGTCGGCTTTAAGCCATGTTCCTCAAACTCTTTCGCGCAAAAAGTACGGGCAAAGAAACCACGGTGATCTGGTTTTTGTTCTAAATCAATGACGAAAGCGTCTTTGAGTTCAGTTTCGGTAAAAATCATAGATAACCTCGATTTAATATTTACTACAAAGGAAGCTGGACAATTTCCGAAAAATCTCTGAAAAAAAAGTATTTTATCAGAGAAAATACTACTATGTGCCTACTTTAACCGAATCAGATTCTTTGCTTAACTCTGGTCTAGCAAAAGTATCATCCCAGTACTGGGTACAAAGTTCTGGTCGCTTGGGGGGGTTGGCAGTGTAAACATAAAACAGCGCTGACCGTTCTTCTGTCCGCAGGGTTCCGTGATGTAAAGCAACTTTTGGATCTGTAAAAATGACCGTACCTGCTGGTCCTGGACAAGATTTCCAAGCTGATTTGGGGATAATTTCCTTCAATTCATCATCATTGATACCTACATATCCTGCCTTCCAAAGCTTGTGGTAAATTCGATAATAATTTAAGCTATGTAAGGAAGTTAAAGATAAAGGAACATACTCAAAAGGACCGTCTTTTTCTTCGACGTCAGTCAAATAAATGATTATTTTCACCATTCGCCGATCTTCTGAATCTTTATGCCATAGCAACGTTCCAAATTGATTTTCGTTTGGTAAATCTTTGCGTAAATGTACACCTTGAAAAGCAACGGGAAGCCCGATGTAATTTTCAGCGATATTTAGCAGTTTTTGTTCCTGTCCCCAAGTAGAAAATTCGGGTAAATCTGTAACTGTGTAAATTTGGGGAAGCAATTCACCTGTACTGTTGTAGCTAGGTGTTGCCATGCTGGACAATTGACTGTAAGCAGCATTGAGAAGTTGCGGGGTGGAAGTTAATCCCAATTCGTCGAGTGTTGTGACGTAAACCCCTTCTTTTTGGAGAGCGTTAACAATAGAGCGATCGCCTGATTCCAATGCAGGCAAATTTTTCGCATGGTTCAACAGTGCTGTTCTGTAACCTAACTCTGATTTCAGTTCAAATATTTTGTTTGTAATGGTATCAAGCATATAATCATTACCTTCTTCATGAATTTATTTGGATTGTTTTGCGGATCATTTTTGAGCTTTATTGCTCATAACTTTGTAACTTTTCAGTAGTAGTAAGCCTTGACTCAGCCATCTTTAAATTTGGAAAAAAAGTTTCTTCAATAGCAGACAAGCTGACTAAAGCCAAAAAACTAATTCCTACTTTTAAAGCAAATGCGGGCCATCTTCTCAACGCACCTAAAAACACGTTCATATTGACTTCTTTAAAATTATGCAACATCATCTGATTGCAAAATTTCTTAGAATATCCAATCTGCTGAAATTTCTTAATAACTTCAGGAATATGTTTGTATTGCATTAGCAATGCAGATTTTGGCTCTTTCTGCCAATAGCTAACACCAACAATACATTCCATATAAGTATCTTTGGTGACGATTACACTGCCATTCGCAGCACAATATCCTGCTAAATATGCTAAAGATATCCAATTACTAGCAGCATCTTCCCAAATTTCTAAAGCGCGTTTTACTAAGTCGGTTTTGTACACCGTAGCAGTCAGAAAAATGACAGCACCGACACTTTTGGAATAACAATGTTCAAATATCGCTTTGCCGTCACCATTCCCATCTTCACTATCAGCATCAAACCAGCGATTACCTACTATTGTAGGTGGATGGACAGGTTCACCAGTAATTTTGTTTCGACCAGAAAAGTTGAGAAACAATAATGATAAATCGTGATTGTTTTTGATTTTATTTATAGTATAAGCCACTGCTCTTTCTTGGATGGGGTCATCATCACCAATTGCCCAAACAAATTTGGTTTTTGCTGACTTCAGGCAATGAATGATATTTCGCATCACGCCTATATTTTCTGTATTTTTGTGATATGTAAACGTGACGTGGCTCAGATTTTTTTGCCACTTATTGACTACTTCTTGAGTATTATCTGGTGAACAATTATCAGAAACGAAAATTTCACATTCTGATTCAAAGCCTTTTATAGCTTTGGCAAGCCATGCTAATTGTTTATCTAGTAACTCAGCGCGATTGTAAGTGGGAATAGCGATAGTAAGTAATTTATTCATCTTTGGTGAAAAATACAACAGATTAGTTGTTAAAATTGTAACTTCAATAATACCTTCAAAGTTATTTTTTCCCAAAAAGTAATTAATGTAAATATGAGAAGTCCGAATCAAATAATATTTGATTCGGAAGCTTCAAACAGCTTTTAACTGCAAATTCCAAAAAATCTGATTATTTCTTCGCCCAGAAGAAATCTTGGTCAATTTGCTGGGTGCGAATTAGATATTCTAGCTGCTTCAAGCGGGTGAAACCTCTAGATAAGAAAGTTTCTTCAGTCATATCAATTTGGCTGAATAAATTGAACAACTGTTGAGCTCCACGTTGGGCATTCCAATCACACTTAAATCCTGGCAGGATGGTGTTAATTTTCTCAAAAGATACTCGATAGCTGCGGTTGTCTGCACCGCTATCGCCAAAGGATAATTTACAACCTACGAAAATATCAGCAATTATTTCCGCGATTTCTTTAACTCGATAGTTATTAGTAGTATCACCAACGTTGAAAATTTGATTGTGTACAATATCCCGTGGTGCTTCGATCGCACAGACGATTGCTTTACAAATATCCAACGCATGAGCTAACGGACGCCAAGGTGTACCATCGCTGGTCATTTTAATTTCTTTGGTAGTCCATGCCAAGCCTGACAAGTTGTTTAAAACAATATCAAAGCGCATTCTGGGGGAAGCACCAAAGGCAGTAGCATTCCGCATAAAAGTAGGAGAGAAGTCATCATCAGCTAGTGGGCTGACATCTCTTTCTACCAAGGTTTTACATTCTGCGTAAGCTGTCTGGGGATTCACTGATGATTCTTCGGTGACATCACCTTCTGTAGCTACACCGTAAACACTGCACGAAGACATGTATACAAAGCGACGTACACCCGCTTCTTTGGCTAGTTTGGCAAGGCGAACAGAACCTTTATGGTTGATATCGTAGGTAATAGTAGGTGACAGTTGTCCGGTGGGGTCGTTGGAGAGTTCTGCCATGTGAACGATCGCTTCGACACCTTGCAAATCTTCAGCGGTGATATTACGGATATCTTTGTTAAGGGTTTTTGCCGTTACTTCAGTACCGTTGTAAAGCCAACCCACTTTATAATATCCGGTGTCTACACCAATAACTTCGTGTCCTCGTTCGATTAATAAAGGAGGTAATAATGAACCTAAATAACCTTCGGTGCCGGTAACAAGAATTTTCATGGCTTTTAATTCCTATAGATTGATGAATTTGATTAAGTAGCTAGTGAGAAATAATTAAGAAAAATTACTCTCACTATCTTTTCACAACTTGGATGTATTTAATGATGTTAATTTCATGAATTTTCTCGCGATTCTTCTCCACATAGTATCCCGCCAACCTGACCAATCTGTTACGTCAAGATAGTCGAAGAATAAGTCTTTTTTAGGATGCGTACATTCACTTTTCACTCCTGCATACCAAGGTTTGGGAGTATTAGTAAAGTGAATAATACAAGGTTGTTCAAGCAAATCGTGATAAATATCTTCTGGAAAAGGGCTATTTTCCCATGATGGATAATCATATATCCTGGGCATTTGATTCCATTTTGGATGAAGTTCTCGCCATTTACCTGCAAGAACTGCGTTTAGTCCATCCTGGTCGTTACGAACATATTCTTTATTTTGTTGGATATATTCGAGAACTTTTGCCCCGATGTTGTCAGTTCGCCACTTTTCTAGATTAATTACTAAAAGTCCAGAATTGAAATATTTAGCATCACCAGAAAGTCCAACTTCTTTGTAGTTTCTTAAACCATCACACATGGATATATACATGTCCACGTCGTCTTGAACTGCTAGCGCATAGTCATTGCCAATCTCAATGTTCCATATTTCTGCTAAATTTCCTGTGACTACCATATCGGTATCTAAATAAATTGCTTTATTTAATTCCGTCGGTAAAAATTCAGTAATCAGAAGTCGATAATAACAGCTTGGTGTCAGATGCCTTGTTAATACCAGATTTGTAAATTGTGCATTATCTGGTTTGACCCAGGAAATATTTATCTGTTCTGATTGGAGTGATTTGATAATCTTATTTTTGTTTGATTCAGTAATTCCTCCATCAAGAATAAATAAGGCTATTTTTTGATTACTTCCTAAATTTTCAAGGGCTGAACGAACTGTGACTGCAAGGGGCATGGCATAGTTATTATCAGCAGCACAAACTAGAACAATCGACTGACTGTTGGAGCAAATGGACATAACGGAAATCCCTGATAACTAATTCGTTTATTCTACAATGCTAGAATAGCTAGCAGTTGATTAAACAATGCCTGCGCTCCCTGGCTAGTACAGGCTAATTTAGGGTAGATGCGAACTAACTAATCGAAAATTAATTGACTGCTGCTGTTAAAAGATGCGACTGTTCGGGAATTTGGGCGACAATGGATTTGCCAATTTCCAGTGAAGAAGTGGCAGCAGGAGAAGGAGCGTTGCAAACATGAACGGAGTTTTGATCTTGAACAATCAAAAAGTCGTCTACTAGTTTACCGTCGTTCATTAAGGCTTGAGCGCGAACTCCTGCATGGCAGGGAACTAAATCTTCTGATCTGACTTCAGGAATTAATTTTTGTAAACTTTTAGTGAAGGCTGCTTTACTAAAAGAGCGGATGATTTCTTGAATGCCTTCGTCAGCGTGTTTTGCTGCGAGCTTCCAGAAACCTGGGTAAGTCATAACTTCAGCAAAATCCCGCAAGTCAAAGTCTGTCTTTTTGTATCCTTCACGCTTGAGGCTGAGAACTGCATTTGGTCCAGCGTGGACGCTGCCGTCGATCATCTTGGTAAAGTGAACACCCAAGAAGGGAAAATCTGGGTTGGGGACGGGGTAAATTAAAGTCTTGACAAGATAGCGCTTTTCTGGGGTGAGTTCGTAATATTCGCCCCGGAATGGTACTATTTTAGCTTGGGGATCGACTTGAGCTAATTTGGCTATGCGATCGCTATGCAATCCGGCACAATTGATCACAAAGCCAGTTTCAAAAGTACCGTTATTAGTTTCCAGTACTTGATTTTTGCCACTGCGAGAGATTTTCTCAACTTTTGTATTGAGACGCAGTTCTCCACCTTGCTTTTCAATTAACTCTGCGTACTTTAAACAAACTTGCTTGTAATTGGCAATACCAGTTGAAGTTACCTGTATGCCGGCTACGCAAGTGACATGAGGTTCAATTTCTTTGACTTCTTCAGCACTGATTCGCTTAACTTCTAGATTATTTTCCAACCCGCGCTTGTAAAGATTTTCTAGACGTGGTAATTCTTGTTCATTGGTGGCAACAATCACCTTACCGCAAACTTCATGAGCAATATCATGCTCTCGGCAAAATTCCACCATTGAGCGACTACCATCACGGCAAAATTTAGCTTTGAAACTTCCTGGTTTGTAGTAGATACCAGAATGAATGACGCCGCTATTGTTACCAGTTTGGTGAAATGCCCATTTACTCTCTTTTTCTAAAACTAAAATTCGCGCATTGGGATAACGTTTGCCCAAAGCCATTGCTGTAGAGAGTCCAACTATTCCCCCACCTATTATCGCAAAATCATACATTGGTATCTATTGCACCTTATAATTACAAAAGTTTAAATTTTACAATCTTGCCTACCATACTTTCCAAGGAGCCTTATTATTCTTCCATAGGTCTTCGAGGTAGTTTTTATCGCGCAAAGTATCCATCGGTTGCCAAAAACCTTGATGTCTGTAAGCAGATAGCTGATCCATTTCTGCGAGCTTTTCTAATGGCTGCTGTTCCCAAACGGTGGAATCATCAGCAATCAAGTTGATTACTTCCGGTTCTAGAATAAAATAACCGCCATTAATCCAGGCACCATCACCATCTTGTTTTTCGCGGAAGCCGTTGATTTTAGTTTGGTCTTGTCCTAAGGATATGGCACCAAAGCGTCCGGCTGGTTGAACTGCGGTGAGTGTACCTAAAGTTTTTTGTTCTTTGTGAAATTTAATTAACTCAGTGATATTCACGTTGCTAACACCGTCACCGTAGGTAAAGCAAAAAGTTTCATTATCAATATGGTCTGCAACTCGCTTCAAGCGTCCGCCTGTCATGGTATTATCCCCCGTATCCACTAAGGTGATACGCCAGGGTTCAGCATTGCCACGATGTACGTTCATCTGGTTAAACCGCATATCAAAGGTCACGTCTGACATGTGTAAGAAGTAATTGGCAAAATACTCCTTGATTACGTACCCCTTATAACCGCAACAGATGATAAAATCATCAATACCGTGTGCAGAATAAGTCTTCATGATGTGCCACAAAATGGGCTTACCACCAATCTCGACCATTGGTTTGGGTCTAACGCTAGTTTCTTCACTCAGACGTGTACCAAGTCCTCCAGCCAAAATCACTGCTTTCATGCAATTACCTCAGAATTTTTAGGTAAATGAGTATTTAAACTTCTTTCAACTGAGAACGTAGCAACTTGACTTATAAAAAAAGTTAATTGTCAATTTTCTCAGTAATAAATCTAACCGTATTTTCCGTCTTAAGTATGAAGACAAGGTAAATAAACTTGTTTTATCTGTAAAAAAATGAAAAAGGTTTGTAAACGATTATGAATAAATGTAAAAAGTTATTTTTTATCAGGAAAAATAAATAATAAAGCTTGCGATAAAGGTCTCATATCATGTCCGCCAAATTACCCATAATAAAAAAACTCCAACCCCTCCCCGCAAGCCTACGGTGTAGACACAAGTCCTGTTTGTCCTCAAGCTAAAGCTTGGGGCTAAACAAACAAAGCCCATCTTCATGGGCTAATAACAATTTACAGCGTATTGCAGGTTTATGAGGTACAGTAACAGCAGTTTGTAAACCAGTTTTTAATATTTCAGTTTTTAAAGCCAAATAAATTTGGCGCATTCGCTTATATCCTCCGCATGAATGAGGGGGCTTTACGCTTCACGACTCGTAAAAATTTGTTCAGCCGTCAGATTTAATTCTGGGAATGTTGGCGATTCTATACAGTCAACCCCTCTAAACTGTTTACTGCGGTATTCACCGTCATCACTTAAAGAATAAATTGTAATGGTCGGTTGTTTAGGATCGCCTATCAATTCCTTACTACCCAATGCAGCATAATCTACAATCCAATATTCTTGGATACCCATCTCTTCATAGTCAGCTAGCTTTTTATGATAATCATCTCTCCAATTAATACTGACTACCTCTATTACTAAAGGAATTGAATCAGAGTTACTAATAGTTGATTCTTTTTTCCATTGCGATTCATTTATTAAATTGGGTAAATTTAATAAGGGAACATCTGGAAAATAACCAGCTTTTTTATTTTCTGGTTTTACTAGTACAGTTTTTGGAATACCGTAATTAAGGTTACGACGGTGACATTCGAGCGTTAAAATTTTTACTAAAAACGCGATAATTTCCTCATGGTCGCCAGTAGGTAGAGGCACTTGTATAATTTCCCCGTCGTATAATTCGTAGCAAATATTGTCAGGTTGTGTTTGTAAAAACTCTACAAATTCATCGAATGTAACTAGCTTTTGTAGTGCCTGTGTCATGTTTTAAACCTCCGTTTTTAAATTATTAGCATGAATAAGGTTTTGAACTAATGTTGTTAATTTGCTTAATTCACTTTAGTTAATACAAGTATTGTCGAAAGTTATACCTAAATAACAGTGTCCGGGTTAGGGAGCAGCTTTTATTACTGGAGAGGCTTTGAAAGGTTCATTTTTCGTTGAAAACTAGAGATTTTTCTGCCCCTCTCCGAAACGGAGAGGGGTTGGGGAGAGGTCATCACCAATCTGGGAGTGGGTTGGCTCTTTCTAAATACAAACTATGTACTTGTTAATTAAGATATTTTTTAGCTACCTTTTAACAAGCTACTTGTATTTTCAAAGAAATTGTCACATTTTTTTTCCAAAACGGCGCAGATGCTGCTTAATGCTTGTTGGTAATTATCCATATCCTCTTGCTCAAGGAATATTTTCGCAGATGTCTGCAAATCAGCGATCGCTAGGGTATTATTCCGATTAGAATTATTACCGCCATACTGTGAAAGCTCGTAGCGAACCATACCTCGTTTTAGGTAAGTTTTCGCACTTCGAGAATCGATGCGTAATGCTTGGTTAAAGTCGGCGATCGCTTCTTTATATTCTTGATCGAAGTTGCTGCTGTATTGACCAATTTGATAACGAACAAGCCCCCGCTGAAAGTAAGCTTCTGACTTGCCTCTATTTAAAGCGATCGCCTGATTAAAGTCTCCAATTGCTTTGTGATAATCTTGTTGAGAATCACCACTATATTTAGCAAGTTGGGAACGGACTATACCGCGTCTAATATAAGCTTCAGCTTCATTAGAATTAAGGCGCAGGGCATTATTAAAGTCTGCTAGGGCAAGGTTGTAATCTCTATCAGGATCGCTGCTATATTCGGCTAGCATATAGCGGGCATTGCCCCGATTTACATAAGCCTTGACTTCATTAGGATTGATTTGTATCGCCTGACTATAATCTGTAACTGCGCCATCATAATCTTTGAGATTATAACGGGTATTGCCACGGTTAATATGTGCTTTGGCGTTTGTCGGATTTTTTTGGATTGCGAGGCTAAAATTGCTCAGTGCTTGCTCATAGTCTCGCACTTTATAAGAGGCATGACCTTGTTTATAATAATCTGCAAAAGTGAGATTATTTTTGCTTTGCTCTTTGCGAGACATCAAGGTTTGTTGAGCATATTGATTTTGAGAAATTAAGGGACGAGTAAATTTAATCATTACGTCCAAGTACCCCAACATTCCAAAACCCAGCAAGCACAAAATCACTGGATAAAATCTTGATTTCTTGGGAGATTGATAATAAGAGACTTTTTGCGATTGTGTTAGTTGCCGATAATTAATCTGCTTTGTTGGAATTGAAGAAACTTTGATGGGTATTGGAGTTGTGTTGCGTTGAGTTCGTCTACGCGGTTGTAGATATTCTTTAGATTCTATTGCCTGCTGTGATGGAAAGGGGTCACGTCCGCCTAACCGCAAGGTACGTTCACACCAAGGACACTTGTGCAGGTGGCTGCTATGGCGGTGTTGGGGGTTGACTGTGCAGGTAATCAGGTCATTTTCGATTTCAGCTAGTTCTAACAGCCAAGTTTGAGCGCTGGGACGCATCTCTGGGTTGTTATGACCATGCTCAAAACAGCGGACAAACATTTCTTGTAAGCTGGGGGGAAGAGTTTCCCAAGGTGGTGCTATGGGGGTAGGGGTGTAAGGGACGCGACGCTGTTGACTGTAAGTAAAATGACCCTGAGCGATGCGTGCTTCGTAGGTGGGTGGTTCCCCTGCACCTTGATAGATACCAGAAAATGGATGTGTACCTTCCATTAAGAGTTGGAATATGAGTACTCCCAACCCAAATAAGTCATGAGCGATCGCGCGATCGTATTGGGCAAAAATTTTATTTTGCAGTTCTGGTGGCGTAAACTCTGGTTTACCAACTTGGCAGCGGAAAATTACATTTTGGTTTGCATCCCGCACTTGGAACGAATCTGTATCTACCAGCGTCACTAATGCTGTGTCGCTGACCATGATATTCGATTCATTCACATCGCCGACGCAGTAACCGCTGTTGTGCAGAGCTGCAAAAGCTGCTGCCAAATTGCGTGCCGTGCGGAGCAAGTATTGATAATTAAATAATGGACAGTGTTCGCGCCTAGTTCTAGGGTTGTAGAAGTCGATTACTGGACGCATCCCTCGAATGCGCGGCATTAAAAAGCCAACAATGCGATCGCTTCCGTCTGCTGCTTTGAGCGGTTCATGGGGCCAAGCAATAGAAATATGATCTAAACTAGCTGTGGGGTTTTCTGGTGGGTTGGCAAGCATTGCCAAAAGTTTACGACCGTGTTGCTCTGTTGGCTTGTGATAAACTTTCGCCACTAAATTGCCATCGCTTGGCACAGCATAAATACAAGCTTCTCCCCCTCGCCCTAAACTAATGGTGAGGTTGAGAATTTCTTGTTTGGTAAGACAACGTAAAACCTGCATGATAGAATTACAATTTACGGGGGTTATTTAAGTTAAATTCGTACAATCAATCAAGCTTTTAATCGCTTAAGGCAGCAATTATTAGCGTCAAGTCATCATCAGTACGTTGCGTGATCCGATCGGAACGCAAAAACCTCACCAGCTGCTCTTTTGCCGCTCCTTTATTGTCCGCATTTGCTGCAAAGTCAAATAGAGGAAAAAAGAAGGGTTTATGAGGTGCAGACACTGCCATGTTTAATGCCAGCATTTGTAATCCGTCAGTCAGAACACCAACGTTGATTATGGCTTCGCGCCATAATCTCATTTGTGCTGTTTCTAGGGCATTAGGCGAAGTTAAAAAAGTGGTGGAGTTGATGTATTCGCCGTTATCAGGCATAGTTAGAGCGAGTAAGTTGCCCATGCGATCCTTTGCCACTGCCATTCCATCACCAATCTGGACGACTGCGGCAAGTTCTGGTGTGGCAATGGTGATAATTAAGGTTGTTGCTAAATCTTGTGGCTGTTTATCACAAGCAGCAGCTTCATCCTCAACGGCAATTTTTGCCGCGACGATGGCATCATTTAAAAGCGATCGCACTTCTTCATCATCATCCAAGGTTAGCCTGGTAAATTTTTTAACAGATATATTTTCGATAGCGGCTTCTACAGCCACCATCGCACCCACTTTCCCGCTGACTGCACTTCCTGCACCATCTGCTACTGCTGCGATTAAAACGTTATCTGGCAATATTTGCCAATGATGTGCGTCTTGACACATCTGTTTATTTTTTAAATGGCTTGTACCACCTACAGATGCAGCTACTACCCGCCATTGAGATACCTTGCCTGATGTGTTCATTCTGCCAAAAGCTGTGTAAATATAATCGCGGTTATGGGGAAACCAACACCAACGGCGAGAAGCCTCCTTAAATAGATCCCCAGCCGATAGGTGGTAGTGCAACCTGTTCGTCTACCTGTGAATGGGAAACTGCTGACATACTCGCTGATAACCAAACAAACATCTCTATAAAGTTCAGTCCTTCGAGTTTCAGAGGAGTACGTACAGCAATTTTACTTAATCGTGTCATATTAGCATTCTCCACCCCGACGGTAAAAAAAGCAACACGTTTATTTATTTCATCTGTTTGCAAACGCTGGGACGCTTGCTCTATGCAATGCTCTAACTCACCTTGCGGTTCTCCATCGGTAATCATAAATACCCAAGGACGATAGTAAGCAACGCCATTAGTGCGATATTGAACTTTGCGCTCTTGAATCAAATCCAAGGCTTTATTAATTCCCGAACCCATAGTAGTCAATCCTTGTGCTGTCAAAATCGGCGGATTGAATTGATCGGCAGTCACAAAGTCTTGCACTACATTTACGTTACTATCAAAAGTAACTATTGCTACTTCTACTCTCCGTGCTGCGAGGGAATTTTTTACTAATTCGTCCTTCAAACTGAGCAAGCCCTGATTTAAAGCCTCAATCGGCTCTCCTTGCATCGAACCTGAGGTATCTAGTAATAACACGCAAGGACAACGTGGTTCGGGGTTCTCGGCAAATTCAACTATTTCATCCAGTTTCAATGTATCCGGCATAACTTGTTCTGTTATGTTAAAGTTCAAAGCCTTCTTTCCCTTTACTCAAAGTATATAATTGAAAGCGCCGCACAAACTACATTTTTGTAGCTGGTTGGAATAATGCTCTCTTATTTATTAAACAGATGACTACTAGCAAAATCCCTAAGCATTTAAGAAAATCTTAACTGACAACGTAGTTGAGCTAAAGGGAACTTACTAGAGACTCTGATTATCTGTAGCACTGCATCTAGGAAAAGTTCTAAATAACCCTTATAGAATATCAAGGATTGCGAACCCTGCCCATGCTTAATTTTAAAGATTCTATGTAGAGAAGCCAGATTTTAGATGAAAGCAATTCATTATATTTAATATAATCAGCTTTCTCACTATACTTGTGTGACTATCCACACTTAAAATGAAAATGAAGCAGAAAAATTTTATTTCAAAATATCGTGCCAAATTTAACAAATTAAAGATATGGTAATTTTTGCATACATATATGTAACATATCTACATAGCCAAGCCTAAAATTTTGTTTGTAGAGAAATATTCAATTCTTTCAGGGTGCCTCATTTACCGATACTTAAAAGTTACAAGTATTCGGTCTAATTTACCACAAATTATCCAAAAACATGAATAATTCTGGCACATTTACCAAATTGAGTCCCCTGAGTTTGTTAAGACAGTTATCTAATTGTTCTGAGAGTAGTTGTTTAGAAGCATTTAGCAACTCAGTTTCCTGGTTGATCTATTTAGAACACGGTCAAATTACTTATTCCAGCGATTCTGTTGAACCTTTTGATCGACTGGAACGGCATTTACGACGCTTCAGCCACCAAATCCCCCTGCTAAAGAGCGAAACCCGTGTTCAGTTACGTCTAATGTTTGAAACTGACTTACACGGTAAGCGCAAAATACAACACGAAAACTTCACAAACCAGCCACCTGATTATCAAGCGATTTGCTGGCTTGTCAATCAAAAATATCTAAATTCTACACAAGCTGGAGTGTTAATCCAAGAAATGGTTAAAGAAGTGATTGAATCATTTCTATTAATCAAGCAAGGTACATATAAATTAACAGATGCATATTTGCCAAGAATTTGCACCCAGGATGTAGGGAAAGTAATCGAATGCTGCCAAAAAAGATTACAAAATTGGCAATCTTTAGCGCCGCAATTTTCTTCTCCGTTTCAGCGCCCTTATTTGTGCATTTCTACGAGAAATAAACCCGAAAAACTTCTGGAAATTCAGCCCAATCTAACTCATTGGATGAAAGGGTTTAGCTTGCGTCATCTTGCCGTAATACTGAATCAAGATGAATTAAAGCTGGCGCAAATGTTACATCCTTATATCTTAGATGGAGCGCTATTATTGCATGAACCAGATCCACCATTTGATAAATTACCAAAGACTTATGAAGAGTTATCAGTTCATGGCGATATTATCGAATCCCCTGATATCATAGCGCCCAATACCATTGCTACCAAAGAGAAGCCAAGTATTCCCGAAAATGAAGATACTCGTCAGCCATTACCAGATATATCTTCTTCTTTCAGAGATAATTATCAGCAATTAGCAACAAAATATCAGACAAATACTGCTACTTTAACAGAGCGAAAAGTTCACAAAATAGTTTCTGTTGATGATAGTCCGACAATGCTGAAAGAAATTACTCGGTTACTGGAAGACGAAAGTTTTTCTGTAGTGACAATTATCGATCCACTCAAAGCGATAATGTCGATTCTTCGGCACAAACCAGACTTGATATTACTGGATTTGAATATGGTAGGAATTGATGGTTATGAGTTGTGTAGGCTAATACGCAATAATTCAATGTTCAAAGAAACTCCAATAATTTTTGTGACCGGTAATAAGGGTATTGTAGATAAGATAAAAGCAAAATTTGTGGGAGCATCGGGGTATTTAACGAAGCCATTTAGTCGGTCAGAATTGCTGAAAATGGTGTTTATGCATTTGAGTTAGGGACTAGTGCCGCTTCGCGGAAGTCAAAAGTCACTCATTCAAAAGTAATATGGAGTAAGTTTTTTAGCGATTGAGAATGGTCTGTTTATTTCTGCCGAACTGTACTAGTACGTGAAGGCAGTAGTGAGTAGGCAGTAGGGCAGTGGGAAAAATCTATTATTAATGGGTTTTTCTGGATTCAATAATGGTCTGCTTATTTCCGCCGTGCTGTACTAGAGTTTTCGCTATTGTTGTCATCTTACAACCTTGGATCGACGGGTTCGCTTTCCAATGCGAGTATCCCAAATACACATTCGTGTACCTGTCGCAATGGTTTTTTTGCCACAAATCTTGATAATGCTTCGACTCCCAAGGCAAATTCTCGCATTGCCAGAGAACGTTTGTGAGACAATCCTCGATGACGCAGGCGATCGCAATTTTCTTGGCTGTCGTATTCGGCACCATAGATAATTCGCAAATATTCCTTACCGCGACATTTGACGGCTGGTTGAATAATCCCCTTATTTCCCCGCACGATATAATCCATCGGCTTGACAACCATTCCTTCTCCCCCAGTTGCGGTCATTTCTTCCCACCAGCTAATTCCGCTATTTTTACTATCTATGCTAGTTAAATCTATTACTCTATAATTAGTTGCTAGCAATAATTGCGAATTTGTTTGGGCAATTTTAGCGATTTCTTCCATGTGCCAGGTGTGGGTTTCATTTGTATGTACTGCCCCTTCGCTGGCTAAAATATGAAATGGAGCCAGTTTGATGTCCGAAATATCCCCGACATTCCAACAGTAACGACGGTAAGCATCGACGTATAAATTTGCCATTTCTGCCCGTTGTTTGTAGCTATCGAGTTGTTCGGAAACATCAACACCTCGATTTTGGGCTTTTTCCAGAACTGCCATCGCACTTCCCAAACTCAATCTTGACGACATACCCACAGGTGCATATTGTTTGGTTAATAATCCTTGAGCTTTTGCTGTCCAGGGTAATAATTCGCAGTCGAGACATACCCAGTCGGTGTTAAATGTTTCCCAAAAGTTACTATTGGTGAGTGTAATATTCAAACGAACTAATAATTCGGTTTCTAAAGTCTCATCGTTGAAAAACTTCCGTCCTGTGCGGGTATAGATAATCCCAATTCCCTCATCAATTACACCAAAACGTCGATTTGCGGCTGCTTCATCCCGACAAACCACAACTACAGCACGAGAACCCATGTGTTTTTCTTCGCAGACAACCTCAGTAATTCCTTGGTTTTGGTAGTAGGCAAAAGCTTGTTCGGGACGTTCCAAATATCCCGGTAATTGGGAAGTTTCTACCGGAGACATGGTGGGAGGAAGGTAAATTAACCATTTTGGGTTAGCAGCAAACCGACTCATTACTTCCAGTGCGGCAATACTATTCTCTTCCCGGATGGTGATGTTATTCTGCAAACGGGTATTAATAATGCGTTTACCCAGGACATCTTCGATATGCAATACATCATCCATTTCTTGCTGTGCGGTTCTGTTGTTAGCAATACCCAAGGGTTTGACGGGTTCGCAATAAACCTTAGCTGCATCCACGGAAACCAATTCTTTTTCGGGATAGCGCAATGCAGTTAACTTGCCACCAAAAACGCAACCTGTATCGATATTGATTGTATTATTCAACCATTCCGTTTCCGGTACGGGAGTGTGTCCGTAAACTACCATAGCATCACCGCGATATTCCCTCGCCCAGTTAAAACGCACGGCTAAACCAAATTCATCAATTTCCCCGGTTGTCTCTCCATACAGGGCAAATTCTCGCACTGCTCCAGAACCCCGTCCCTGCATTTCTTTTTTCATCCCTGCATGGGCAACTACCAACTTACCTCCATCGAGGAGGTAGTGACTTATTAGGGAGTCGAAAAATTCCCGCAGTTCTTTAATAGATGTTTCCCGAATATCTTCCGGTATGGCATCAATTTCACCCAAAGTTTGCTCCAAACCGTGATTTACCCGGACATTTTTACCCCGCAATTTTCGCAGCAATTTATGTTCGTGGTTTCCAGGGACGCAGATACCCGTACCTGCTTGTACCATGTTGTAGACAAGTTTTACTGTATCGAGAATGCGATTTCCTCTGTCTACCAAATCACCTAAAAATACTGCTTTGCGTCCTTCTGGATGGTGGTACAGGGGAAAATTCCAGAATTTATCTGACTGTATGCTGGGATTATGCACATATCCTAATTTTTGCAATAATCCTTCGAGTTCGTCACAACAACCATGAATATCCCCAATGATGTCAAATGGTCCCTTTTCATATTTGCGATTATTCCAAAGTGGTTGACGTTCGATTTCCAGATTATTGATATCTTCCAAGGAATTTAAAACATGAACATAGCGAAAACCCTCTCTTTCCAAACCTCGCAAACTTCTTCGCAACGCTTGGGTATGTCGTCTGACTACATGGGAACCGAATTGTCTATCTGAACGTTGGGCATTTCGTTCGTGACAAATTTCTTCCGGGACATTGAGTGCGATCGCAACTGATAAAAAATGATATTCTCGTGCTAGTTTAATATATTCTTTTCTATCTTCTGGTTGGACGTTGGTGGCATCAATTACAGTTAATTTACCTGTTGCTAGTCTTTTTGCGGTGATGTAATGGAGTAGTTCAAAAGCGTCTTTTGATGCTGCTTGACTATTTTCATCGTCGGATACTAAACCCCGACAAAAATCTGATGATATAACTTCAAATTGTTGGAAATGGTTCCGGGCAAAGGTGGATTTTCCGGAACCAGATGCACCGATTAATACGACTAGGGATAGTTCGGGAATAGTTATTTTCATAGATAGTTGTTTTTGGTTGAATATGTGTTTTTAACGCAGAGGAACGCGGAGGTTTACGCAAAGTTACGCTGAGAAGATTTGAGAGGAGAGGAAGGTAGGAATAAATTCGCTATGTTGTTCTTTCATTGGTAATTCTAAATCTCGTTTGATTCTGCATTGCTTCCATAGGTATTATTGAAATTTAAATTATTGAGATTTAATTCTGTTTAAATAATGCCATTTGGGTTGGGGAACCAACTTCCATATCCACATCCCCTACGGGTTGAAAAGATACGGTATAACCAAACGTTTCTGCAACTAAATTTGCCCAATTTGCAAATTCTGCCCTCGTCCATTCAAAGCGATGGTCTTTATGTCTTAATTTTCCTGCGGGAAGGTTTTCAAATTTGATGTTGTATTCTATATTTGGTGTGGTGACTATGACGAATTGGGGATGGGTAAATTCAAATATCACCCGCTCTAATGCATTCAAACGGGGTAAATCTAGATGTTCGATAACTTCAATTAGTGTTACTGCATCGTAATTTTGAAATCTCTTATCTTGATAGGTTAATGCACTTTGAAAAATCTGTAACTTATCCCATTGATTTCGCGGTAAATGCAATCTATCTATTCGTTCCTTGGCTATTTCCAAAGCTCGGTAAGAAACATCCACACCTGTAATTTTATCGAAGCATAATTCTTTTAACAAATATCGTAATAGGGTTCCTTCTCCGCAACCCATATCTATTATTTTCTTGACATTATTCGCTTTCAATGTATCTACAACCGTTAGCATTCTTTGCTTATTCAAACTTAACGGTTTTTCGATCGCAATTTCTTCTTCTGTTTGCTCTATCTCTGTAGCATCTGGGTCTAAATTATCATCTTCTGCCAATTGTGCTAATGCTTGACGGGTAAGGTTTCCGCGATGTTTGAGGTAGCGACGGGTGATTTTTTCCTTCGCTGGATGGGTATTCAACCAACCTTCACCATGACGCAGCAATTTTTCAACTTCATCTTCTCCTACCCAGTAGTGCTTTTCGTCATCAAGGACGGGAATGAGTACGTAGAGATGACTGAGGAGTTCCGATAACGGAATCGTATTTGTAAGTTCGACTGTGTAGTATTTACTGCTTCCCCATTCGGGAAATTTCTCATCGAGTTGGTGGTTTTCTGCGATGACGGTATAACCCAGTGGTTCAAATAATTCCCGGAGAATACTTTCACCCCCCCAACAAGGGACAACGCTAATTTTTGCCGTCAGGGGAATGGGAGTTTGGACTAGTTCGGGTTTATCTTTACACCGTCCTCCCATTGCCGTACCGAAGACTTGGGACATTGCCACACTGAGGAACGATGAAGCAACGTATGGTCTATCTGTAACGTAATGTTCCAGGGTTGCACCCCTTCCCCGCACTAGTTTTATGGGGTTGATGTCCAGTAGCAATGCTGCTGTACAAAGGGTTTCGCTAGCTTCAGGGTAAAAAATATGTGCTTTCCCGAAGGAAAGGGGGAAAGATTGACAGCGGTTGGGATGTTTGTGAAGCAAATAACCCAGGTCTGTTGCTGGTTGGTTTGTGGTAGAAATTGTTAATAGCATGAACTTTCAAGACGGTTCACATCGGGTTGATTCTTATTTCCTACAGTTGTAACCTATAGTTTTACGGAAAATAAAGTTTTATCTGAAAATACACCGATAGATCCCCAACAATTATAGGACTTACGCACATACTACGTATTTCCGTCATTGCGACGCGAGGAAGCAATCTCAAAGTCTTGTTTTTTGGTAACGAGTGCGTAAGTCCTAAATTAAATGGGCGTTGCTGAATATTAATATGAAATTCCTAATTATTGCTAGAGACGTTCCGCCGGAACGTCTCTACAAACGCGGGTTTTAATGTTAGAATCATCCGTCAAAATTTAAAATTCATATTTCAAATCAGCAACGCCATTAAATGCGTTGAAAACACCGGCTCTCTAGACTATTGACCCTTGACTAATTGCGGTTGTCCCCAAAGGATGCGCTCTTGTTTATAAATGGCAATTCCCGGTTTGGCTCCTTTGGGTTTGTAAACGTGCTTTGGCTCAGTGTACACTACTGGGGCTTGATCGGTTTGACGAGCGCGACTGTAGTATACAGCAAGATTAGCGGTAAATTGTAAATCTGCGTCTTCTGGCACAGTACCAGGTTCTAAACGTAGTAGAACATGGCTACCGGGAATTTCTTGAGCATGAAACCACAAATCATAATCGCCGGCGACACGAAAAGTTAGATAATCATTTTGGCGATTGTTGCGACCAATTAAGATTTCAAAACCGCTGGGAGTGCGGTAACGACGAAAGTTAGTGTTAGCAGTTTCATTAGAAGTGCGGTTGCGGTATTCTGGATCTTCTAGATACTTTTGTCCAATCAGTTCTTCGCGGATTTCGTCTAAAGCTTCTAAATCTTCTATCGTTTGGTACTTGTCAATTTGCGCGATCGCATTTTCTACTTGTTCTAAATATCCAATTTCACCATTGACTTCTGCTAGCAACGGTTCTACAGCATTTTTGACACGTTTGAGTTTTTGATGTTGTTTGTAAAGGCTTTGGGCATTCTGCACTGCATTTTTATCGGGTTGAAGTGCGATCGCTACAGGTTTACCACTATCAAAGTCTGCTAGAATAATTTCCTTCATCCCCGGTTCCCATTCTTGCAGATACGCCATTAACAAATCAGCTTTTTGGCGATATTCATCGGCTTGCTCTGATTGTTGCAAGCGTTTCTTAAATGTATCAGCCTTCAGCCGTAACTTTGCCAAAATATTATTTAGCTTCTGAGTCAGCTGATGGCGCAGTTGAGAAAATACTTGTTGATTGATTTCGTCTGTATAATAGCGGTAAACTAATTCTTGGATATCTTTGACTGGTGCAACTTCACCCCAACCCATTACAGTGTATCCATTATTTGTCCAAGCTGGGTGAAACTTTTGCTCGGACAAAGCTTGCAACCATTCTTGCCAACGCTGAAATAATCTTTGCCAATCGTCAGGGTTGAGGGTATCGGTTGCGGCTTCTGGATCTAACGAAGCTACTTGTAACATAGTATCTAACAGTGCTGCACTCAAACCGCTATAACTTTTGAGTAACTGACGCTTAATCGCTCCTGGCACTAAGCTGACTCGTTCTTGCCAGCGTTGTTGAGATTCGCTCAAACTAGGGGTAGTATTAGTCAGTTTGGGTGGAGTTTCGTAAAATTGTCCAGTTTGAATCGGACGGACAGTAGATTGTTGTTGACTAACTTGATGTGCTGCGGTGATAATTTCATTATTGGCATCAGTGAGGATGACGTTGCTGTATTTGCCCATAATTTCGGCGTAAAGGTGATATAAAGCAGTTTCACCTGGACGACGAGCAAATTGCAAATTAATCACCCTTTCCCAAGGTGCGATCGCTTCAATTGCCACCAGCGCTAAACCACCCAATTGATGTACTAGTTGTTGGCTAAATGTAAATGTATCAGGTTTTCTGGGTGGCGGATCGCCGATACAAATATGAGTAGCTTGAGGATGCCAAGAAATCTCTAGCCAACCCCGATGTTTTAAGGTGCGTAATGCCACAGCAATTGTATAGCGATCGCGCTGATGAACTTGCTCTAAACGTGATGGTAGCCAGTTAGCGCGGATTTCGCTACAAGCAGCTGTGAGAGTGGTAAAGTCAACTGGTTGCAAAGCGATTAATTGTTAACATTCAAACGTTGGCGATCGCTATGCTTCTATTTTTATCTAATCAAAGCATAGCAGACCTCAACTATCATAACGGTTACTTCGTTCGCAGCAAAAACAAGAAGTTATCGAATCGTCATCTTCCCTATGCTCAAGGATATATTGACGGAATTGGGAGCTTAAGCAGCTTACAATGCGTAAGTCTTAGTTAAGTCAAGTTGTAAGACAACTTGGTAGAGCCATCGCTCCTAAACTGCCAAGCCTGTTCCAATAGTTGCAGCCAGTGAGAGAAAATATTTATATGACTTTTCACTCACACTATAAGGATTACAGATAATGGAAGTTCTCAAAAGAGCCATCAAACCAGAAAGCTATATATCGTTTCTCCACATCTACCCAACTACTTGGGGGACTGCCGGTGATATCTGTTTAATCCGTGAATCTGTAGCTAATAATTCAACCGGATCGAAGTTCGTCGGTCACAAACTTAAATTAGCACTTCCACTCGGGATGGAGCGCGATCGCTTGTCAAATTCTCCGATAATAAAAGTTGCAGGTAATGTCGGTGACGGACATCCTAAAGATCACCCGTTTGAATGGGAGGCTTATGATGGCATAGACAGAGAAATAGCGATCGCATCTCTCAAACCTTGGGGTTTTAAGTTAATTGAGTTTATCCCTGAGTAGTAACGAATTGGGCTTTGCATTTACACATATTATAAAGTAGAGACGTTCCGGCGGAACGTCTCTACGACGGTTACGATGTTTTTATTACATCAGAGCGGTTAGTTAGCAACCAAAAGTGCTTGTTTTGGTGTTGACTCCATTGGTTCTTTTGCTGTTAAGGATACTAGATTTATTGGTGTTGTCGGTACTGCTTCTATGGCTGTAGCTGGTACTGCTTCTATCGGTGTTGCAGGCGGTACTAACTGTGACTCCTCCAGTTTAATGTAAAGTTCACTTAGCTGAATTGCGACACCATCCCAACTAAACTTGCTTTCAACCCGCTTTCTACCACCTTTGCCTAATTTTTCTGCCCATTCTGGATTTAGTAGAATTCGGTCAATTGCAGCTGCAAAACCGGCTACATCTTGTGGTGGTGCTAATAAACCAGTTTCTTCAGGAACCACAGTATATTGCAATCCACCGACATCACTAGCAACCACTGGTGTACTACAAGCCATCGCTTCAATGGCTACCAATCCAAACGGTTCGTAGTGACTGGGAACTACAGAAACATCAGCAGCTGCGTAGTAAATGGGCAGAATTTCTTGACTGATGCGACCTGGGAAAGTGGTAATATCGCTTATTCCCAATTCTTTGACAATGCTTTCAATGCGATCGCGTTCGATGCCATCGCTTTGACCAGGACGACTGCCACCACCGATAATTAGTTGTAAATTTCCATTTTCGCGCAACTTAGACTCAGCGATCGCACGCACTAAGGTTTCTATACCTTTACGGGGGTCAAAACGTCCCACATACATGACAACTTTAGCGTCCTTTGCTATTCCCAATTCGGCTCTGGCTGCTTCTCTATCAATGCAACCAAATTGGCGAATATCTGTACCGCAAGGAATAATATCGATATTACCTTCCAAAGAAACTAATTCCCGCATATGTTCTTTTTCTTGCGGACTTGTCGCTACAATCCTTTCGGCTGTTTCCAAAATTTCTTTTTCAACTATTAACCGCTGACTAGCAATCAGGGGAATATCTTCTATCGTGTTGTATTTAACTACTCCTAAGGAGTGGTAGGTATGAACTTGTTTGCTTCCTTGAATTTTCTTCAATTGCATTCCTACCCAGCTAGACAGCCAGTAGTTTGTGTGAATCAACGAATATGTAAAGCCATTTTTTGCTTGGAACTCAAGAAAATTGTCTATAAATTCTGGCAAATACTCAAAAAGATCATCACGCGGTACAAACTCAAGTTCACCAGCTTGTAAACGAATTGTTCGACAATTTTCGCTATGTTGCACAATCGTCTCTTGCTTCGCACTTACTTTGCGGGTAAACATATCAACTTGCCATCCTAACTGACCCAGTGCTTCACCCACATTCCGCACGTAAACATTCTGTCCTCCAGCTTCTTCTTTTCCAATTTCAATCGCAGGGTCTCCGTGGACTGAAATTAAGGCGATGCGTCGTTGAGTTGTAGAGTCCATGATTTGTGTGTTGTGTTGCTGATTTGAGAATGATTTCAGTAGTTCCAAGCTTCCGCCTAGCTTTTACTTTGCAGTTAGTCAATAAACTTTACTTATTGTTATTTTAATTTAATATGTAACATATCTTTTCACATCTGCTACTAGAAATATTCTTTTTGGTTACGTGTTTATATTTAATTTCTTTATACGTAAATTGCTATATTCTTATCTAAGAAAATTCATACAAGAATTTTAATCACTTCAGGAACTTTACGCAAATTAACTTATATCTAAATTGCTAATTTATGCGTTTATAGACATCTTTTCTTGATGAAATGATGCCCAGTACTTATATATGTAAATACTTCCAAAACAGCAATTTTTACTTAGTCATTTCCTGAAAAAAGGGCTAATTTATATTTCTCTAATGTAAATTAGCTCTTGCTACAATTTTTTTGCCGATAAGCAAGTGGTTGAAGTTAAAGTTTGAAGATATATTATATTGTTAACTTCGAGAAGTTTGTTATTTATGATACATTTTTTCCAAATAATTAATTATACCTAAGGTAGTAATAATTTATATCACGGAAGATGAATCAACGTTGACAACTGACCTGCGGCAACCATTTGAAAAATCTATCTTTAGATAATAAAATGTATTTATATATACAAAAAAATGAAAACACTCATTGATTTTGGGTGTTTTCACCCGATAACCTAATTTATGGCAACATGAAGCAGTAAAATATGCCTATGCAATTAGAATTTATTCCTGTTGAAGAGTTTTACTTCGCCCTGACTCTGGCGGTTCGGACTCTGGATGATTTGGAAAAACCTGGTTTAGTCGCCCTTGTGCGTGAGCTTCTCTTGACAGAATACGGTCAACCTTCCACCGTGGTTTCTGGCAAACAGAATACCTTTAGTTATGTATTTCGCGTCCTCGACGTAGACAACAGTCCTTCATCTGGGCTGATTGTCTCAATTTCTGACTACCAAGACAAGCTACGTCTAGCTAGCGATTACGGCTGGATGTTAGATCCTGAACGCAAACCAATTCGCACAGATAATTTTAGCCATAGAGAGCAGTTTGCCCAAAAGTTGCGATCGCATTTACAACAATCGCTGCAACTACCCCTTAGCTAAATTCAATGACAATTAAAAATTAAAAATCAATTTAAATTGATTTTTAATTTTTAATTTATCTGCAACATGAATTAATTCGTCGCTTGTGCAGCTAACATTTCCTTCAGCTTTTCTAATTCAGATGCCCAACGGGGATCTGGACGAACCGCATCAGAGTCGTTGGTGCTAGTGCTGGTATTGGTAGAACCACCACTACTGCCACCGCGACGAGGCTTTTTAGAGCTTCTATCGCGACGACTGCTTTTTTCACCAGTGTTAGGAACAGGGTTAAGAGCGTTACTAACAGTAACTGGTTTGGGAACTGCTTGTTGCGGCTGCTGCTGATCTTCATTTTCCTCACCTTTAGTGCGAGGCAATGCCTTTTCTAACTTAATGGCAATGTCTTTGAACGTCCGACCATTATATTTTTCAATAATTTGGTCTGCGTGTTCATCGTCATTAACTGTCAGAAAACCGAATCCACGGCATTTGCCTGTTTTGCGATCTTTGATTAGTTTGGTGGTGACAGCTTCACCTTCTTCAGCAAAAACTGCTTGCAGTTCTTGACGGTCTATTTCTTCTTTTGGCAAATTACCTATGTATAGGCGAACGGACATGAACTATACCTCCATTAGATGAATTATGATTGGGCAAGAAAACAATCCTTTGGTTTTGGCTTTTATATAGATGCTTTTGATCAAAACTGCCATGAACCAACTTTTACACTCCAAACTGTCAACCTATACAATACAGTTTTTCGCCAGGATCAAATTGTTTAATAGTCAAGCGCGACAACGCTAATAACACCTTAAATTCTAAGATTTGTAAATTTAACGGCACACTACCTGCCACAAAAAACTTTTTCTATGCCCTTGTTCGGGATAACCAAACGCCATTCTTTACAATAGCACGATATTTTCTACGTAACCAGTTCCACGCTGAAATTTCCCACAGTAGCATGATTGCATCGTAACATAAAATACATATTTTCTCGCTTTTGTTTGTGTTTCAGAAATAAAAACCAGCTAATGGTTGGTTAATTTGCTGCTGTGTTGTCAGATAGATTGGTTTGGGCAGACAAAACTAAACCCTAAGTTCGGAAGCTAAGTTATCTCAGTTGCGATTTCTGTAAATAAATTTAACATTGGCAAAAATAATCTGCAACATTCTGAAGAGGGGGAAAGGGGAAAGGGAAATATAGTGTATTTAAATAACTCTTTATTTCCATACCTTTACCCTTTACCCCTCCTCCTAATAACAACTATCCCTTTAGAAGGATGTACCCACCCCAAGCTAGTGTTGCAACTGCCAAAACCATAGACCAAAGAAGATGATGACTATTAATAGTTTGACCGTTTTGAGTTTGTAAGCTTTGGATGTCAATCCAGGGAGTCGCTCCTCGACGAAACCAACCTGTGACAGTAATTTGCCGACCAATCCAGTCTTGGGGATTGATTAACTGTACCAGCCCAGAAAGATGATGTAATTTCACTAAACCAGTGTTAGTTTGTAAAATTAAATCTTGTTCTAGGGAATTGCTAGTGCCGCGACGACCTAATAACTTACCGACAAGACGCACTTTGATACTATCGATAGGAAGGGCTGATGGGTTGGCTAACAAATTGGGCAAGCGATCGCCAGTGTGTACGATGGTGCTAGTATCAGTCCAGAAACTTTGCAGCATCGGGGGTTTTATATCTGCATCGGGAAAGAAATAAAGAATCCGCATGACAATACCGATGCTAATGCCAACAAGTACGCAACCTGTAACGAATGACCAATCGTCGTATATCCACTTCAAATTCAACAACTTGAATGCGAATGCTATTTGCCAGATTAGGCATAAAAGACCAGCAAACATCAAACCAAAAGGGATTCCTAAAAAAGGCGCGATTTGTAAAATAACAGAAAGACGCTTGATTTTTAAGGGTTGCTGATTAGTCAGATATAGTTCTAGGTCTAGATGCCAATGGTGAGCTATTTCACAAAGGCGCTGGATGCGATCGCCTATTAAAGGGTGACTATTGTTGATTGTAAACCATCGGCGATAAGGGTTGATACTATCCCACATTAAAAATGATTCAAAGGGAATTTGACCAGCAATACTACCTAAACAAAGACTCTGTTGGTAGCTGACTGGTGCTAACATATTCAGACTTTCAAGCTGCCAAGAAATCTGTTCTTGTTTTTCGATATCAGTTGCAACCCCAATAGAAATTTTTAGTAAAGCGCGAACCAAAGCATTTGGATTACCGGTGATTTCAGCAGCTAGACGATCGCTATAATAAACCCGCACCTTAGATAACCATAAAGCCGTGCCACTAAGCAAACACCAAACCCCATAAGCCAGACTAGATATGACTACTCCTGGTAGTTGCAAAATTTTGTTTGATATTTTGTCCGTCCACTGGGAAACTTGCTCATATAGCTGATAAATCGGCAACGTCACTAGCAATACCAAAGACATTAACACACAATCACCGTGGGCAATATGCGCCAACTGACTGGCATAGATTGTAGCGATTTCATCATCTGCTAGTTGCTCTAATAACCCTTGACTAACAACAATTCGGGCAGTGCGGGGTAAATGACCGTAACTTAGGGCAATTGGTGCAGTGATTGGTAAAATACTTAATTTGGGCGAGATCCAGCGTCGTTGTTGACAGTAACGTTGTAGCAGTCGTATCGTTTCGCGACTGTGAATATTTAAGGTTTCTTTTGGCAACTCTCGCCGACCATAAAAGGTTGTCAGCAGCCAATCTAACAACCAAGGCGATGCTAAAATCAAAATCCCCAACGCTATCAATAAAAATTGAGTTGGATCTCGATAAAAAAGCTGCAATGGTTGTAAGCGGATATTATATAAAATATGATTGCTCCAATTCATCAGCAGCCTAAGAATTGCCCGGATCACCCAAAATAGAGCAACAAATGTTCCTGCTGTGAGCAGCCGTAAAGGCAGTAAATTTAACTTATGTCTGGGTTGCCATACCTTTGCGCGTCCAGCGTGACGCCAATACATTTGTGTATTTTTGCCGCGATGCACTAGTGGGAAGGATACATCTGATTCGGGGCTGGGATTATTAATTTTGACTACTACTTGTGTTACAGAAGAATTTAATGGATTGACTGTGGCAGGTTCTGGGCGATAATTTTCCTGGGAATTTTTAATCGGGACAAATCCCGGTTCCGATTTTTTTGATTGTATATCAGATTTTTTCGGTTTTGTTAATTCTTTGAGAGCGCGGTCTGCCCACTGCTTAACTTGAGGATTGTTAATCTCTGTAAGAGTTTGACACAGGGCGATCGCTTTAGAGTTATCGCCGCTGCGTGCATAAGCCATCACCAACCCGACTTTAGCTTGCAATACAGTAACCAAACGAGCATCAGTATTGCGAGCAATCGGTTCTAGTTGAGCGATCGCATTTTTATAATCCCCTTGTTTCAGGGCAGCCAAACCAGCCTCCAAAGGTGATTCGGCATGAGTCGGCATAGAAATTACTGGACTCCAATTTCTGTGAACTTATCCTCATAAATCATCCGCTTTCCGATTTTCCAGTCAACTAAAGAATTATCCCTCCATTGGTTGACTGGAAAACACCGGAGCTACTGCGCTCAATTTCAATTCTGGATGGTCTTGTTCTAATTGCTGACAATTCCATTCATTGCGGAATAGCAAAACTGGGCGATCCATGCTGTCTTTAACCGTAGTGGTGTTGAATAAACGTCCCACCTTATTCAAAGGTTGCCAACCACCCTCAACCCAGCGAGCGACGCTGTAGGGCAATAATTCCAGCTGGGTTTCCACGCCATATTCATTTTGCAAGCGAAACTGTACCACCTCGAATTGCAACTGACCTACTGCTGCCAAAATTGGATCGCGTTTGGCTTCATCAGTTGAGTACATAATTTGTACTGCACCTTCTTCGCGCAATTCGGAAATACCTTTTTGAAATTGTTTGAATTTAGAGGGGTTGGGATTTCTGAGAATCGCGAATAATTCCGGCGAGAAATAGGGGATACCTTCATACTCCAACTTCTGCCCAACGTAAATTGTATCGCCGATCGCAAAAACACCAGGATTATTTAAACCAATAACATCGCCTGCATAAGCTACGTCAATGGATTCCCGTTCTTGAGCAAATAATTTTTGGGGACGAGATAGACGGATAATTTTACCAGTGCGAGCGTGATTCACCGTCATATCTTTTTCAAATTTGCCCGTGCAGACGCGGATAAACGCCACGCGATCGCGATGTTTCGGGTCCATGTTAGCCTGAAGTTTGAAAACAAATCCCGAAAACTCCGGATAGGTTGGGGGAACTTCGCCGACGCTGCTATTATGTACACCTGGTTGCAGGGCATAGTCGAGGAAGTATTTGAGAAATAATTCTACCCCGAAATTGGTCATGGCGCTACCAAAAAATACAGGCGTCATTTTTCCTTGATGTACCAACTCTAAATCAAGTTCCGGTCCGACTCCTTCCAGAAGTTCTAAATCGTTTTTTAGTTGAAAGTAAAGTTCTTCTTCTAAAAGTTCTTCTATTTTCGCATCGCCCAAGTCAACTATTGTATTCCGCGCTTCGCGACTACCGTGAGCGCTGCGTTCAAAGAGGTGAATTTGCTGTTTGTGTCGGTCGAATACACCTTTAAAGCGATCGCCCATCCCAATGGGCCAGTTTACCGCATAAGTTTGCAAGCCTAATTCTTGCTCAATTTCATCCAACAATTCTAAAGGTTCTCTGCCTGGGCGATCCAGTTTGTTGATAAATGTAAAAATCGGAATACCCCGCATTTTACACACTTCAAACAACTTTCGGGTTTGCGCTTCCAATCCCTTAGCCGTGTCAATCAACATCACCGCGTTATCCGCTGCGGCTAAAGTTCTATACGTATCTTCACTGAAATCTTGGTGTCCCGGAGTATCTAATAAATTTATTTGGCAATGCTGATATTCAAACTGCAACACCGTAGAAGTAATGGAAATACCTCTTTGTTGTTCCATTGCCATCCAGTCAGAAGTCGCTTTGCGCTGCGCTCTGCGTGCTTTGACGGCTCCAGCTTCGTGAATAGCACCTCCGTATA
Source organism: Tolypothrix brevis GSE-NOS-MK-07-07A (assembly GCA_019358985.1). Classification (GTDB taxonomy): domain Bacteria; phylum Cyanobacteriota; class Cyanobacteriia; order Cyanobacteriales; family Nostocaceae; genus Hassallia; species Hassallia brevis. The sequence goes on from JAHHIJ010000001.1 coordinate 95,558, forward strand.
AAAGTAGCTTTTCGGTCAGCGTAGTTTTCCCAGCATCGGGGTGAGAAATAATCGCAAAATTGCGACGTTGTTTAACAGCTTGATCGAGTTCAGATTGAAGTTCCGTAGACATAATTGATATGCGATCGCCTTGTAACTTAACTTAACTTAACTTTTTCCAACTTTAGCGAGTCTTTTAATCTTAAGACAACGACGCTCGTGATAGGGTCTTAGGGTAAGTTAAAACTTGATTTAATCGGAGATGCGGAATGTACGACACGGACAAGCGAAAGCTTCTATCAGCACTGTGTCATGGAGCCATCTTTTTTAGTACGGCATTTATATCTGTTGGTGTACCTATTGCCGTGCTATTCGTCAGTAATGACCCCGTTATTAGGGAAAATGCCAAAGAATCCATTAATTTCCACTTTAATGTCTGGCTCTATGGTGCAATTATTACAGTGTTGATTGTTATCACCTTTGGTTTACTACTTCCATTGGCATGGTTAGGATATCTTCTACATTGGGGACTAACGATTTGGGCACTTGCCAATGTTTTAAGCGATTCAGGTAAACCGTTTCGTTATCCATTCATTTTCCGGCTCCTATAACACAAATTGGCTAGTAATAAATGCTTAAGCATTTACCACTAGCCAATAATCGTTAATTAATTTAATAATTTTTTTCTTATCCATCATCAAGATGGGAAATAAACTGTAAAATATAAAATTGCCCCACAACCTCATAAGTCATAGGGCAGAGGACAGTTAAGCACTTCTTGTAGTTTGTCTGACATGCGCTAAATTTTCCCCTAAGTTTGTGACGCTTTGTTTTGTGTCCATTAATGTTTGGACAAAAGGCAACTTACGTAAAGACTGCGACAAGGTGTAGAAGTTCGTAAAAGTGTGGTTTGTTTTTCTATGACTTAGCCTGAGTACAGTTTTGCGTAAAAGCGTCGCGCTTTTAAATAGACATCGATACCCTCTTTTATAATGCCTTACCTGAAAACCCCTGTAGAGACGTAGCACTGCTACGTCTTATTCATTTATTCATTTTCACTTTCTATGTCCATAGGACTTACGCACGGACTACGGATTTCCGTCCCTATCGACGCTTCGGTTGCAATCTCAAAGTCTTATTTTCTCGTAACGAGTGCGTAAGTCCTAGTACAGCACGGCGTAAATAAATCACCCATTCTCAATCGCTAGAAAGCTTATTCCATATTACTTTTGAATGAGTGAATGAGTGAATGCGTGACTTCCGCGTTCGCGTAGCGTCTCCGTTCGCGCTTGCGTCTCCGACAGGAGAAGGAGAAGCGGTACTAGTCCATTGCATCAAGTGACAATACGATTGCATCGGGTATTGCGAAATTTAATTCGCGCTCGTATTAATAATGAAATGCTGTCCTAATTTAGATAAAAATGTCTTTTATAACTCAATACAGTTCAGTTAGCATCAAAAACTTTAAACTGCGTAGGTTGGGTTTCGTTCCTCAACCCAACCTACAATTATCCTTAACACCAAGCGTATTGTTTTATAACTTTTATTGAAGCAAGCAGTCAATTTTTCGGAAAATTACCGTAAGGTGCTGAAGCCATAACCATCAAAAATTCTTTGTGCCATAATTTGAAGAGGTTTGAACATGGCTACTGATTATATTTTATTTGTCCACGGTGTAAATACTCGCGATCGCCGAGAACAACCCAATTACGCTAATCTATTAATTGGACACATCAACAAATTAATTGACGACCCTAACAACCTTAAACCAATACCTTTGTATTGGGGTGATGTCGGCATTGAATCAGAGAAAAACCTAATGTCCAAGATCGCAAGTCCTGGCAGTCGTTGGGATCAACTCTGGTTTCAGAATACACGCCAAAATACAATTCTTCAATTTATGGGTGATGCGGCTTTGTATATTAGCCGCAGTGTCGGATCTAAGATTGTAGAAGCGCTGAGGATACAAATAGAACTTGGATTAGAAAACGCCAGTAAAAGCGATCGTTTACACCTAGTTGCCCACAGTTGGGGAACATTTATCCTTTTTGATATACTATTTGCTGCCCGCTGGAATGACACTAATATCTCCGCTCATGAAAGTGTAACGGCAATTCGCAAATGTTTCTATGGATTAGAACCAAACCCAGAAGAAGGGATTCGCATCTCCACCATTCACACAATGGCATCACCCATCGCCATCTTCAGTTTACTGGATATAGTCCAAGGTGAAAATCAAGCTTTGACGCCAGAACTAACACTAAAACAAACAGAACAACGCGCCACTCACGATATTACACCAAAATTAAAACAACTTGTAGCCAATCTTAGCGAGAAAGAAGATAGTAACAAACTACCTTGGCGGAACTACCTTCATCCCGCAGATCCCATCGCTTGGCCCCTCGATCCTTTAATCTACAGTTTAGTCGATGGATTGGAGCGAAACATTGAAATTAAAGACATCATCAGCAAGTTAACTTTTGTTGAATCTTTAATGCAACCTTTCAAGCAGAAAGCCTTAGTGATGTTATTGTACGGCGGTCAAGCTCACGGAAGCTATTTCAATAGCGTCCAAGTAGCACAGGAAATTGTTCAGACAATTCAACAGACTAGAGACTAGGGATTTTAAAGAGGGGGAAAGGGGAAAGGGTAAAGGGAAAGCTGAGAAAGAAGAAATATTTTCCCCTTTCCCTTTTTCCCTCTTGATATGCCCCAAAGCTGTTAACCTTTGATAATATTTTGAGAGTTTGGTTCATAGAGGGGTTTACCATACTTTATGGGATGAGGCGATCGCACGCGTTAGCGCAGCATTGCCCCATAAAGTATGGTAAATCTTGAAAAAACGTTATGTTTCCTCAACATCGCCCTCGCCGTTTGCGTACCAATTCTCAACTTCGTCGAATGGTACGTGAAACTGTCTTAAATGCAAGTGATTTAATTTACCCTCTGTTTGCCGTACCAGGTGAGGGAATCGCCAATGAAGTCAAATCAATGCCGGGAGTATATCAACTTTCGGTAGACAAAATTGTTGAAGAAGCTAAAGAAGTTTATGACTTAGGAATCCCCGCAATTATTTTATTTGGGATTCCCGCAGACAAAGATGTAGATGCTACTGGTGCATGGCATGATTGCGGTATTGTCCAAAAAGCTGCAACTGCTGTCAAAGAAGCAGTACCAGATTTGATTATTATTGCTGATACTTGTTTGTGTGAGTATACCAGTCACGGTCACTGCGGTTATCTGCAAGTTGGTGATTTGACAGGAAGGGTTTTGAACGATCCGACTTTAGAATTACTCAAGAAAACAGCAGTATCGCAAGTCAAAGCCGGTGCCGATATCATTGCACCTTCAGGAATGATGGATGGATTTGTCCAAGCAATTCGTGCCGGTTTAGATGAAGCTGGATTTCAAGATACGCCGATTATGTCCTATGCTGCTAAGTACGCTTCAGCTTATTATGGTCCTTTTCGGGATGCAGCAGATTCTACACCACAATTTGGCGATCGCAGAACTTACCAAATGGACCCAAGCAACGGTACTGAAGCGATTAAAGAAATTGAACTTGATATCGCTGAAGGTGCTGATATGCTCATGGTTAAGCCAGCTTTGGCATACATGGACATTATCTGGCGCGTCAAACAAGCCTGCAATTTACCCGTTGCGGCTTACAATGTTTCTGGTGAGTATGCCATGGTTAAAGCCGCTGCCCTCAACGGTTGGATTGACGAACAGCGCGTAGTTATGGAAACTTTAACCGGATTTAAACGCGCCGGCGCTGACTTGATTTTAACCTACCACGCCAAAGATGCGGCGCGGTGGTTAGAAAAATAATTGTGAATGGGGCATTGGGCATGAGGCATGGGGCATAGGGACGCTTGGACTAGGGGCAAGAAAAAGAATTATTACCGATGTCCATTGCCCAATGCCCATTGCCCCATGCCCAATGCCCCAGCTTTAACCGTGAAAATTGCCGCTTTACATTACTTGAGGCGATGTTTTCATGTTATAATTATAAGCTCACTACGAGATACTACAGAAGTGAAGCGTTGCTTACTTTGCCAGACTGGTAGGTAAATAATATAGTTAATACATTTTTTTCAATTGGCATTTTCACATCAATTGATTTAATAAACCCGTTTGAGAACTTTTTAAAGGAGACATGAAAATATGGATATGCAAGTCCTGAGAGAGCGTGCAGGATTAAGCCGTGCTGAAGTTGCCTTCAGGCTTGCAATCAGTGAAACTAGTGTTCGTAACTGGGAAGCAGGGCGTACAGAACCAACAATGACACCAAAAAAATTTTTAGACGCTTTACGCCTTTTTAAATGTACACCTGAAGAGTTTGCACAAGCAAGCGAAAAGTCAATTAATCAACGACACAAGCGCAAACCCGGAAGACCAAAACGCTTTCCAGATAACAATCAGGTACTTGAGTTACCTGATTCATCAGTTCATCTACTAAACAAAACTTAATATTTATTTCGTAGTCAGCGTTTCAACGCTTAATTTTTAGGCACTGAAGTGTCTACTACAAAATTACAATGCATGTGTCACACATACGCGAAACCTCAGACAATATCTTTGTTCAGCATACAAGCTTCGCAACGCCTGTATAACTTTTTGTGACAAAGCAAACTTGATGGTAGCAATTAATTGTCCCCATCGTTTTAATTCTTCTAAGGCGTTACTTTGCCCAAATTTTTGCGCGTAAAACTTGCACCAATAATCGGGAACGTGATTAGTTTTTAGCTTACGCCAACGCTTGGCAAGAGCGAGAAAATCTTCTACTGTAGGAGGTGCAACTCCTAAAATTGGAGGTATGTCAGCGTAACTGACAAATCTACTCATGCCGTCAGCCACGACCAAAATCATATATCTCCACAAGCGGATTTCTTTAATTTTACCAGCATCAATGTTGAAAAGCAGAGCGATCGCCTCAACTGTGACGAATCTAGATAAAGGATTAATTTCGTTTGACTCTTGCTTAATTATTGCTATCATGGAATTAGATTTAATGTTATTCAGGCGATCGCTTGATGAGCTAAACTCTACGGCGATCGCTTTTTGTTACTTTATTTATATTAAAGACCAATAATAGTCTGTTGTCAAGCATGGGATTGGTGAGATTGCGGATAAAAGAGTATGCCGGAGAGAAAGGCTGGACGCTCAAGGAAGTTTCTGATCGATCAGGAGTTGCTTACACGACGCTAAAGAATTATGCTCGATCTTCTGGATTGGCAAGCGTTGACGTAACTTCTCTACACAAATTGGCGCAGACGTTTGACGTGTTGATTGAAGATTTATACGAAATTGTGCAAGAGTAGGAAAGGTAATTGCGACCTTTACGGGTGCTAAGGGACTTGATAGTTTGCGCTATCTTATTCAAGTAGTGCGATCGCTAACTGTATTTTTTCCTATAGCGCGATAAGATTCAAAACAAGAATTGTATTAAAGTATTTAAATGGCAGAAACTTTATTCTTCAACGCCCTACGAGAAGCCATTGACGAAGAAATGGCACGCGATCAGAGCGTATTCGTTCTCGGTGAAGACGTAGGACATTATGGCGGATCTTACAAAGTCACCAAAGACCTATATCAAAAATACGGTGAACTGCGAATTCTCGACACCCCCATTGCCGAAAACAGCTTTACTGGAATGGCAGTAGGGGCAGCGATGACCGGCTTAAGACCGATAATCGAAGGCATGAACATGGGCTTTTTGCTGCTTGCCTTTAACCAAATATCTAATAACGCCGGGATGTTACGCTATACTTCTGGCGGAAACTTTAAAATACCAATGGTAATTCGCGGTCCAGGAGGGGTAGGACGGCAACTAGGGGCAGAACATTCCCAACGATTAGAAACATACTTTCAAGCTGTTCCTGGCTTAAAAATTGTTACCTGCTCAACACCTTACAACGCCAAAGGATTGTTGAAATCAGCGATCCGCAATGATAACCCAGTATTATTCTTTGAACACGTTCTGCTTTACAACTTGAAAGAAGACCTACCAGAAGAAGAATATTTACTGCCATTAGATAAAGCAGAAATTGTGCGTCCTGGGAAAGATGTGACAATCATCACTTATTCACGGATGCGGTATCATGTAATCCAAGCAGTGAAAGTTCTGGAAAAACAAGGTTATGACCCAGAAGTAATTGACTTGATCTCCTTGAAACCGCTGGATATGGATACTATCGGTGAATCAGTGCGGAAAACTCATCGCGTGATAATTGTTGAAGAAGCAATGCGAACTGGTGGTATAGCTGCCGAATTAATTGCTTGTATTAACGATCGCCTGTTTGATGAATTAGATGCGCCAGTCTTGCGACTTTCTTCCCAAGATATTCCCACACCTTACAATGGCAATTTAGAGCGCTTAACAATTGTTCAACCAGAGCAAATAGTCGAAGCTGTAGAAAAAATGGTAGCTTTGCGAGTTTAGAATTGGGGACTGGGGACTGGGGAGATGAGGGAGATGAGGGAGATGAGGGAGATTAGGGAGATGAGGGACAAGGAGTTCATCCTCCCAATGCGATAGTGCCCATTGCCCCAGTCCCTTCATAAGTCGTTAAAATAGCGCTATCATAGCCTTTGTCAGTTGCGAGTTATGGTATGCAAAGACAGCGATCGCTATTAGCCTTGATTTTAGTTATGGTAATTGCCGCAATTACGGTGATTGCGACAATTCCGATTCCGCTAGGACTGGATTTACGCGGAGGTTCACAGCTAACAATTCAGGTGAAACCAACAGCGGAGATTAAGCAAATCACCGAACGCGAATTGGAAGCTGTGAAAAGAGTAGTTGAAGGACGCATCAACGGACTTGGTGTTTCTGAACCACTGATTCAAACGGTGGGTTCAGACAAAATTTTAGTGCAACTACCGGGAGTTAATGACCCAGAACAAGCAGAACGAGTTCTGGGAGGTACTGCACAGCTAGAATTCCGTCTGCAAAAAGCCGGTACAGAAACTCAATTGTTTGCTTTTCAAAGATCGAAAGAGGAATTGAAAGCAAAACAACAAGAATTGATTAAAACTAAAGACGCAGCCGCCATTGCGAAAAATAAAGAAGAGTTACAAAATAATAATCAAGCGATCGCTGAATTATTTGAAAGTACCAACCCGCCTTTAACTGGTAAATTCCTCAAAGATGCCTATGGTGAACCCACTCAACAAGGCAGCAACTGGAATGTTGCCATTCGTTTTGATACTAAGGGTGGGGAATTATTTGCCCAACTAACAAAAAGCCTCGCTGGTACTGGTCGAAGTATTGGTATATTTTTGGATAATGAATCCATTAGCGCTCCTAGCGTCGGTCCAGAATTTGCTGCCGCAGGTATTACCGGTGGTGCTGCCGTCATTACAGGTAGATTTACGGCACAGGAAGCAAACGATTTAGGTGTACAATTACGCGGTGGGGCATTACCAGTACCAGTAGAAATTGCCGAAAGACGCACAGTCGGTGCAACCCTGGGTAAAGACAGCATTCAACGCAGTATTTATGCTGGCATTGGTGGTCTGAGTTTAGTATTAATTTTTATGGTGGTGTATTATCGATTACCAGGATTTATTGCCGATATATCGTTAGTAATCTACTCTTTGCTGACTTGGGCTTGCTTTGCTTTATTAGGTATCACTCTCACACTGCCAGGAATTGCCGGATTTATTCTCAGTATAGGGATGGCTGTTGACGCTAACGTACTAATTTTTGAGCGCACGCGGGAAGAATTACAATCAGGTAAAAAACTGTATCGTTCTGTAGAATCTGGTTTTTACCGAGCATTTTCTAGTATTTTAGATAGTAATGTTACCACATGGATTGCTTGCGCTGCTTTGTTCTGGCTGGGGTCTGGGTTAGTTAAAGGCTTTGCCCTAACTTTGGCTTTGGGTGTAGCAGTTAGTATGTTTACAGCGATTACCTGTAGTCGGACACTTTTGTTTTTGGCAATTTCAATTCCCGCATTGAAGAAGCCAGAACTTTTCTCTCCTAACCTGCCAAACTCAAATAAGGCAGAAGTAGCTCAATGAAACTAAGTATAAATAAATCGCGATCGCTTTGGTGGACTATTTCTTCTGTCATTATCATCATTGGTATCATCTCAATGGTGATTTCTTGGCAAACTCCGGGAATCAAAGCACCACTGCGTCCCAGTTTGGATTTTATCGGTGGTACGCGCTTGCAATTTGAACGCGATTGTACAAAACCCGGTAATTGCGACAAACCAATCGATATTACCGCTGTTCGGGAAGTAGCCAAAGAACAGGGATTAGGCGATAGTAACATTCAACTTGCTGGTGAGAATGGCGTCACAATTCGCACAAAAGATTTGAATGTCGATCAACGCAGCAAATTACAAAACGCCTTAAGCGAAAAAATCGGCGTTTTTGACCCGCAAAAAAATCAACTTGACTCCGTAGGTCCTACATTAGGGGCAGAACTATTTAGGTCTGGTTTATTAGCTCTCCTCGTTTCCTTTGTTGGCATCACCGTCTACATGAGCTTTCGCTTTCAGTTAGACTATGCCATTTTTGCGATTATTGCTTTGTTTCACGACATCTTGATTACAACAGGGATGTTTTCCATTTTCGGTTTGGTATTTGGCACTGAAGTTGATAGTCTGTTCATTGTCGCCCTGTTAACAATTACAGGTTTTTCAGTCAATGATACCGTAGTCATTTACGATCGCATTCGCGAAACTGTCAAAACTAATCCTAATCGATCAATTAATGATATTGTAGACGATGCAGTAAACCAAACCTTAGCACGGTCAATCAACACAACTTTAACCGTGTTGCTGACATTATTTTCTATCTTTTTCTTTGGTGGCGAAACTTTGCATAACTTCGCCCTAGCCTTGATTATTGGCTTTATAATGGGCGCTTATTCTAGTATATTCATCGCCAGCACTCTTTTAGCTTGGTGGCGCGATCGCACCGGTTCATCCACACCCACTACAGAACCAATAGATGCATAAAGGTGAAGTTTAGTCAATAGTCAATAGTCAATAGTTATCCTTGTCCCCCCTCCTCCCATTCTCCCTATTCTCCTAGCCTATGGATGAATTTGAAAAACCGCCAATAACAGATGCATCTTTTGCTCTACAAGTAGAAAAGCTACACCGATTGACAGTATATGGTAGATGGCTGCTCTGCCTATTATTGTGGATCACCCTTGCACCGATTTGCTTGTGGTCTTTGCGTGAAGAAATTGTTCTCTGGCAACAATATTTTACCTGGATGGCGGTGCGCTATGCACTTTTTTATCATCCATTCTCTAGTATTGGTTTAGCTTTTTGTATCGGGATGACTACTGCTGTTTTAGTTTGGCAAAGTCGGAATATCTTAATGGGTTTACCACACCAAGAACAGCAACGTTTAGAAAAACAAGTTTGTCGAATACGTCAACAAGGATCGAGTCATCCACTGTGGAAGTGGATTGTCAATAAATCTTGAAGTATAAAATTTTAATTCAATATAGCCAAGAGTCAAAACTCAAAACTCAAGAGAAACTGTTCTTGACCGTTGACTAGTATATTGTGTTTTTAATCTTATATACTACTATAGCTATCTTAAAAAACTTGATATCATGTCTGTTTAATTAACAGTAACAAAAACGTCGCAACCGTCGTAGAGACGTTCCGGTGGAACGTCTTTTGGGAAGCAACCTGGTAGAAACGGTTTTGAGTCATCCGCACATGCAGAGAGTTGAGCGCGTGTATCTGATGACAACACACCAACAAGAATTCTACAAAAAAATTGGTTTCCAGAGCAATTCTAGCACCACGATGGTGTTATACAATCAACCTAACCTTAATTTGCCGACTCCGGAAATCCAGCTTCAGAAATCATCAGGGGGATAGAAACTTGTAGCCTACTAAAATGCTCAGTTGATTCATTCCTAACAGAAGAAACAATTTCTAACTTTCCCCCCATCAATTCCAACAAAGTTTGATTTATTAACAGTCTCATTCCTGGCGAAAAAGGAGCATTTTGCTTGTCAGTATCAGGCAGTTTATATTCAGATTTAATTAAATCTATTGGCTCACTAATAGGGATAGCACTAGTTGGCACATCCAAGTAAATATGAATAAATTTACTTGGAGGTGAACAAGCAGTTGAAATACAAATACTGCCTTCCTCCATCTGAGTAATCGAAGTATCTACTAGATTGAGCAATACTTGCCTTAACCAGCGGGGATCTGCCAAAACATAAATTTCTGGATCAGGTGGCAAAAGTTGCAAGGTAAAATTGCGATTTGCCGCCAGCATATAAGTTAAGCTATGAACTTCTTGCAAAACTTCTGCTAAAGATTGGGGCTGAATATCTAATTTGTTGCTACCATATTCTGTCCTGGAGACTTTGAGAATTTCATCAATTAACTTGAGTAACTTTAGCGCTCGTTCGTGAGCTTGGGTGATAAATTCTCGTTCCTCTGCCGCATCTTCACATAAATCTGACAAAATTAACTGATGTAAACCAATTAAACCATTAAGAGGCGATCGCAATTCATGAGTAGTCCGTGCTAAAAATCCCGCTTTAAACTGGCTCATTTCCTTAGCCATTTGATACGCCAGCATTAGATGCTTCATTTCTTGCTCAAGTGCTGATACATCCTGCTTTTCAGACACGACAGGTGGGCTAGGTGGCGTTTCTCGTCGCGTAAATAACCCACTCAAACTCAGCCCCAATACTATTCCCACTCCCAAATATACCCAGTTACTCCAATCCATAAATTTGACAATATCAAGTTATTAATTAACCATCAAGAAAAGCGAAGCAAAATTCCCAAGTTTTTAGTCCGCAAATCCTAAGCTGTAGGTAAAGATTTTTCTGTTTTGTGATTTATTTGAAATTTGAAGAGAAAAATCAGCAGTTTTTATATTCAGCACCCATTTGACAAAACTGCTCTATTCCTATCAACCAGCATACTCCTTGATTTTGACTTCCTTGGAGAAATTCTAACTTCCCATTACCAAAATTTAGCCCAAAGATATCAGATAAGTCAGAATTCAGGAGTCAGAATAAAATTAAGTAAAAAAATATACAGAATAATCCTTGTATACTGTCAAATCATAGATTTTGGCGTTTTTGTCTTACAGCAGTTTTGTCACTCAGAGTAATAGAAGAGCGATAGTGTCAAAACTCTAATTTAATTGCACCTTGTCGCAAAATTTGCCAACTGCTCCCAGTCCATTTAGCAACAGTCGAAGGTACACCAATTCCTGGTATTTCTCCTTGGAATTCTGTTTCTGCTAAAGTCAGAACATCGGGAAACTGAGATGCAATTTCTGTTATTGACTGCAAAGCAGGTTGACCTGACAAATTAGCGCTTGTAGTGGCAAGGGGACCTGTTTGCGCTAAAATATTTTGAGCGATCGCACTCTTCGGTACTCGTATCCCAATTGTCATCGACTCTGTAGGATTCATTCTTTTTGGCACACATTCTGACGCTGGTAACACCAATGTCAACGCTCCCGGCAAATACTTATCCATAACTGAGCGCCAAATTTTATACTCTTCATCACTACCTACCACATAAGACCACAAATCTTCTACATCTGCTGCCATCAAAATCAAAGGTTTATCTTGGCTGCGTTGTTTCGCTGCAAAAATTAATTCTGCTTTTTCTGGTAACGCTGCGAGTGCGGGAACAGTATCTGTAGGAAAGCTTACTAAAAAGCCAGCGCAAGCACCAGCAATTAAATCAACTAAAGAAACTTGCGTCATATTAATTAACTTATATTTATTTTGCAAATCTGTATTTAACACTCAACTAACTACATCGCAACTATGACTTTTTCTCATATAAATAAAATTTATACAAATAACATAATAATTACTGTTATACAGGTATAAAATTTGGTATTTATGATTCATATTCTATCGCTAATAGCAAGTTGATATTATGCTGTTATCCACTAGCAATTCTAAATCACGTTCGGTCTAACAACGCCTTGCAACGGCAAAGCGTTTAATTCCGGCTAAATCGGCATGAATTTCAATTTCATCATAGCTACCTTGATTTTGCAACATTTCCCGCACTGCATCTGCCTGTCCTGCCATCATCTCAAGCAACCACAAGCCACCAGGTCGTAAGTAAGCAGGAGAAATATTTATCAAATGGCGGATGCAATGTAAGCCGTCAGCACCACCATCCAGAGCTAGATGTGGTTCATGGTCAACTACCTCTGGTTGTAGCGTAGAAACGGTGCTGGTGGGGATATAAGGCGGGTTTGACACCATGCCGCTAAACTGACCTTTGAGCAATTCTAGCGGCTCCCACCAAGAACCTTGATAAAAGCGAATGCGGTCAGCCAAACCGCAATTTAAAGCGTTTTTTTGGGCGATCGCTAAAGCATCTGAACTGCAATCAACAGCGTGAATTGTTGCTTTCCTAAAGACATCCGCTAATCCTAAAGCGATCGCCCCACTACCAGTCCCCAAATCCGCCCAATGACCTTGCTGTAACAGCGGATTTGTCAAGCTTGCAGCCACAGCCAAATCAATTAAACACTCAGTTTCTGGTCTAGGAATCAAAACCGCATTGGACAGCGCGATTTGAAACTTTCGCCAAGATGTAACTCCGGCAATGTACTGCACTGGCAAGCGGTCATTTAATCGTAAGAGCCAGAGATGCTCTAATTCTTCTAAAGGCAACTTTAGGGCGATCGCTGATGAATCTTTATAAGATTCCAAACGCAATGCCAAGCGGTCTAAATCAGCTACCTCTTGTAGTAACCAATCTACCTCAAAAACAGAAACATTACTTGCGATCGCACCCTTGATTGCTGCATTTCGCCACTGCCAAAGTTCTAAACCAGAAACTAGATTTGGCTGCTTATCTACCATGCCGAGGACCTTAAGGACGCTTGGGAGCCACAGCAGGCTTTTTCCCGCCACCAGATGGAGTAGCACCAGGCTTATTCCCTTCTCTGGGAAGTGTCTTGATATATTCTCTCGACTCTGGGGATGGTACTAAGACAACTTGCGACAGCCAGGTATCGTTTTTATCCTGCAAAGTTTTAATTACACCGTCTACATCTATTACCTGGATATCAGCTTTAGGATACTTTGGCTTCACCTGAGTCAACAAACCTTGTGCGTCTTGCTTGCTTAAAAACAAAGGAATAAGTTGCTGATTCTCAGTTTTCAGTTGAATTGGCACATATCCTTGTTCTGGTGAAAACCTAACAGCAAAAACAGGCACGCTCTTAAATTGATTTACTTGCTGACCGCTTTGACGCAGCAACTCTAGCGCTCCCTTCACTTCCGTATCCACAGGTTTAAAGGCAAATAGAAGGCGATTTGGCTGATTTTTGCTTTGTTGCAATTGCTGATAAATTACCCCTAAAGGCACTGCCGTTACTTGTAGGCTTTTAACCACTTCTTCCATTTTCGGGTCTTTGCCTTTGAGACTCTGTAATTCCTTAATAAACGACTGAGCTTCCTGCCGACTCAGATAAACACCAGTCACAGAACCAGTGGATTTTTGCCCATTTTGACCCTCAGGAATAGGACGGCTTAAAGGTAAACCTTGGGAGTTAGTAATTAAATAAACTGGTACTGAATCGAGTTTCTCTTTGACTTGTTGTTCTGTCAATGCCAGCACTGGGACATTTCCCACAAATACTGTTCCCAGCACTGTACTCCCGATTAACCCTAATGTTGCGCCCCAGCGAACCAATGATTTCATGACTTTTCCTCGCATCAATACTTTAATTAAGTCGAGACTTTGGTTGGATTGGCACAGAACCAACTTGTTTTAGTTATAGTATCGTCTTCGCCAATTGACAGTGTTATTTTTTTAATTTCGCCTACCTTTAAGGCGACAAATGCTATTTTATTGTCTTTTCTGAGGATAGTTGACGCCATTGCCGAATGGATCGTTCCATCAATTTTAATTTTAAATGTGCTTAATATTACGCAGCCAAAAGTCAACCAAATTAACGCAAAAGCTTTATTAGAATAGACTTAAATCATAAATTCCGCAAAATAAAATATGTATTTTTACTACTTATCTGTGATAAAATTTACTTTTTTCTCCGAAAACCCTTACTCAAACTTTAGTAAAACTCTCAGGAAGTTTTTATTTTTTAATAAAAACCATAAAGCCCTAGATTGTGCTAATAAATCTAGGGCTTTATCATTTCTATTATCAAATCGGGATGACAGGATTTGAACCTGCGGCATCCTGCTCCCAAAGCAGGCGCGCTACCAAGCTGCGCTACATCCCGGTTATATTAATCCACATATAGTGGTTTAATTTTAAATTGACGTGATTGCTTTGTTTAAAAGCAAAACTTTGGTACATTTACCATATTTTTGCTTTTTCAGAGCAACTACAACATCTTATCATATTTTTTGGTTGCTTAGTTAATTTATTTCATCTTCAAACTATTTTACAAATAATTTGTAAAATGCAAATACAAAAATTTGTCTTTACACGGAGAAATAAATTAAACCCAACCCAGTCATATGATAAAAATAAGTTCTTACCATCATAACTTACTTTTTGTTAACAAGCATATTTATTTATATGAGGAATTACTGAGGGTACCAAAACATGCCTTTAATACCTTCAGGATCGGCAACAAACCCCATAGTCCGATAAAAATCGACAACATGAGGGTCAGCGAAGAGAGTGACATTGCTAATCTCTTCACTTCGGAGTTTTTTGAGTACGTACTTCATCAGTGCTTTACCCAGTCCTTTAGCTTGAAAGTCAGGGTGAACTACCACATCCCAAATAGTGGCATTAAAAGCGTGGTCTGAAGTAGCACGGGCAAAACCAATCAGCCGTCGTTGAGTTCCTCGCACTTGCCACATTGTGGCTACGAGAAAACTATGCTCGATCGCTTTTTTCACTTTTCTCAAAGGACGACGCGACCAACCGACGGCATCACAGAGTTCTTCTAATTCATACAAATCAATATCTCGCTCCGTACTAAAAACGATGCGAGTCTCCTTGGGAGGAGCAACGCCTTCGCCATTGGAGCTAGAATTGCCTACAACTTCCGCGCTTATCTCTTCAAAAGAGTTCGTCCTAGATGACGTTACAGCTTCGGGAGTACTAAACCAAGTTTTCCAAAAACCCATGCCGACGTGGTTCGGGTAGTATTAAGTGAATTGGTTTCCATTGAAACAGTGTTGACCCACGGAATGAATCTCGCTACCCATTTGCAAACCCTTACACTGAAAATTTTTCTAGTGTTTTCCGGATTTTCAATTGGTTTAGCCAGTCAGGACGTGTTTTACACCAATCATTTTCAACTTTAGCATTTTGTTGTGGAGCTAGGAGAAATTAACCAAAACCGAAGAATATGAGAGTCAATTGTATATAAACAAAATGATTGGGGTATGGGGGATGGGGCATTGGGCATGGGGCATTGGGCATGGGGTATTTATCCCCCCCTCTCCCCATCTCCCCATCCCCCTCTCCCCAGTCTTTGGCGACGAATAAGAGCGAGTCTTAACCCCAAAATGGCTTCTGGTTTAAAATCTTCGACACTGGAACTCCTAAAACGCTTCAACCGAGCGTTTCCCCAGTTTTATGAGCAATTTGTTAGCAGTGAAATTCAACTGCAAAATTTGCGGCTAGCCTACCGTCTTTATAAAACCAGACGTGCCGTTATTGAGTTGAAACCGGAAGGTAGTAAAAGTGCCCTGCATTTTGCCTACCGCAACCAGTCTTTTCTCCTCAGTGATATTTTTGGTGTGCTGGCAGCTTATGGGCTAACTATCCACGGTTTAAGTCTATACGGACAGATCCAACCGCCGATGTTGGTTTTTATGAAACTCTTGGTGTCTCGTGGCAGTAGAGCTTTGACCGAGAAAACCGCCGAAAACGTCTGCCGTGCTGTTCGCGAGGCTTTAGGAGGTCGGTTTGAGGTAGAAGAAATGCTAGCAGTAGAATTCAACCTCGATGCCGGCTTAGAACAAATACAAACCGAATTCTATGTCGATCCGGTCTTTCATCTGCCTGCCTTAGTTATTGAAGCTGATAACCAACCGGGATTATTCTACAAAGTGATGTACGCCATTTGGCAAGAAGATTTGCTGGTGGTAAATGCTAATTTACTGGTTTGGCGCGGACGTACACGCCTTATCCTTTACTTATTAGGACCTAATGAAAGCCTGATTCCTGAATATCTAGGTAACAAAATTGCCGAAGGGGTGCGACAGAGATTAATGGGAAAATGAAAAAAGTTACGTTGTTAGTTGTTGGTTGTTGGTTGTTGGTTGTTAGTTGTTTTAGTCACTACTATCTACTACCCACTATCCACTAACCACTAACTCCCTCGTATTTAATCGCGCCCGCCCTTAAGGGTACGATGGAATTATGGCAAGGATTGAAATATTGGGCGTTCCACACGCATACGAGCTAACGGCTCCCACGACCTACCCCCATGCTTTAGTTTTTATCCACGGTTGGCTCAATAGCCGTGGATACTGGCAACCTGTGATTTCTCACTTATCAGTTGATTTCCAGTGCCTGTCTTATGATTTGCGTGGGTTTGGTGAGTCCCAGCCTGAGGCAAAAATTGATTTTACTCGCGAAGACACATCTAGTTTGAGCCTAACTGACAATGACCGTTGTGGAATTGGCTATCCATTGGATTCTGTTTATACTCCAGCTGCCTATGCTCAAGATTTAGCAGTTCTTCTGCAACAGATGAATATTAGCAGTGCTTGGCTAGTTGGTCATTCTTTAGGAGGCACCATCGCTCTTTGGGGTGCAGCACAAATGCTCGATTGCGTTAAGGGTGTCATCTGTATTAACGCAGGTGGTGGAATTTATCTCAAAGAAGCTTTTGAGCAGTTTCGCTCAACAGGTCAGCGGCTTTTGCAAATTCGTCCGAGGTGGCTGTGTCAAGTACCTTTGATTGATTTACTCTTTACTAGAGATACTGTGGCACGTCCTTTGGATCGCTTTTGGGCACGTCAAAGGGTGATTGATTTTGTTGTGGCTGACCCGGAAGCTGCTCTAGGAACGCTTCTAGATTCAACAACTGAAGAAGAAATTAACCGCTTACCCCAGTTGGTATCCAAAATTAAACAACCAGTTTATTTCTTAGCTGGTGCCGAAGATAAAATTATGGAACCGAAGTATGTTCGCCATTTAGCTAGCTTTCATGCTTTGTTCCAATATTGTGGTGACAATGTGATTGAAATTCCTGATTGCGGACATTTGGCAATGTTAGAACAGCCGGATGCGGTTGCCAATCACATCCGGTCAATAGTCAGGAGTTAGAAGTCAATGGGAAAGGCATCGCACAATAAATCATGAAAATCTCTTCCCCCTTTCCCCTTTCCCCTTTCCCCTTTACCCCTCTTTTTTTTGATATAAATCCATGACTTGGGTAAGGGACAGTCTTGATTTCACGCTGAGGGTAAGTGGCGATGTATGACCAAGGGCTAGATGTTCTGAGGCTGTACAGCCTATCATAGCGGCGTTATCAGTGCAATATTTCATCGCCGGAAATAACACGCGCAGGTTACGCTCACAGGCGGCTGCTTGTAAATGTTTCCTCAAACCGCTGTTGGCAGCTACCCCTCCACCGACGGCGATAGTTTTCAGATCGTAGTCAAGGGCACAGGCGATCGCTCTTTTGGTCAGCGATCGCGCTACAGTTGACTGAAAACTCGCCGCAATATCCGCCACAGGCACTTGCTCCCCATTTTTCTCGAATTGTTGCACTAGTCGCTGTACTGCCGTTTTTAACCCGCTAAAACTCGAATCATAGCGATGATACCCCCCACCTGGTAAGGAAACTTTTCCTTCTGGCAAAACAAAGGCTTGGGGATTACCTGACTGCGCCAGTTTATCAATCATCGGTCCACCGGGATAGCCCAACTTTAACAACCGCGCCACTTTATCAAAAGCTTCACCTGCCGCATCATCGCGAGTTTGTCCTAAAATTTCGTATTCACCACAATCTTTCACATAAATCAAGCTTGTGTGTCCGCCGGAAACCAGTAAGCTAAGAAAAGGAGGCTTGAGACTTGGCTCGCTTAAGTAAGTCGCGTAAATATGACCTTCAAGGTGGTGAATTCCTAAAAATGGCTTATTGTGTACCATTGCCAGGGTTTTGGCGGCAGTTAACCCCACTAAGAGCGCTCCCACGAGTCCGGGCGCACAAGTTGCGGCAATTCCGTCGATTTTTGCCCAATCTAATTTTGCTTGTTCGAGGGCTTGGGCGATCGCCTGATTTATCGTTTCTAAATGCTGGCGGGATGCCACCTCTGGCACTACCCCGCCATACTGCTGATGAACCAGAATTTGCGAAGCAACAATACTACTACAAACTTGACGATTATTTACAATTGCTACGGCAGTTTCATCGCAGCTGGTTTCTATAGCTAAAACGGTTGCCATGACAGGATTATGTTGAATTAAGACTTGATGTCGAAGCTTTAACTTTTATTTACTTAAACTTTACTCGGTTCCCAGGCAAGAGTATGATGACTTCCTAGTAATGCTGATAAACACCGTACAAGCCGCTTCGTTTTGTACAAAAAACTTTTTGTTTCGTAATAAAAGGAAACAACCTAATGAGACGATTGTTTACTTTGGTTTTGGCGATTTGCCTAATGTTCAATTTTGCGCCGCCAGCAAAAGCTTTAGGGGCTGACCTTGTACCCTGCAAGGACTCCCCTGCTTTTCAAGAACGGGCAGCAGAAGCGCGTAACACTACATCTGACCCCGCCTCCGGGGAAAAGCGATTTGAGCGTTATGCCCAAGCTTTGTGTGGTCCAGAAGGTCTACCTCATTTGATAGTGGATGGTAGTCTTGATCACGCTGGTGACTTTCTAATTCCCAGCATCCTGTTCCTGTATATCGCCGGATGGATTGGCTGGGTAGGTCGCGCTTATCTACAAGCCATCAAAAAAGAAGGTGGCGACGTGGAGAAAAAGGAAATCACAATCGACCTGCCAATAGCATTACCTCTCATGCTGTCAGGCTTCACTTGGCCCCTATCAGCCGTGAAAGAACTGCTTTCAGGCGAATTGACAGCTAAAGATACCGAAATCCCCATTTCGCCTCGCTAACCATCATTGGCAATTTCATCTATTTTGGAGAATGATTCATGCCGGAAAATTATTTGCTTAAATATCTTTCCCTCGCACCAGTTTTACTTTTCGTCAATTTATCTTTGACGGCGATTTTGCTGATTTTGTTTAACAACTGGTTCCCCGACCTACTTTTCCATCCGTTGCCATAAACGACGGAATTAAAGAATTTTGTTAGCAATAAATAGTTAGTAGTTAGTTGACTACTAACTACTAACTATTATTACTAATAATAAATAATCAAGGATCTTAATTTAGAGGCAAAGACAAAATATGGCGCAAGCAATAGACGCATCAAAAAACAGTCCTAGCGATGTTAGAAATCGCGAGGTTGTCTTTCCAGAATGGCACGATTCCCAGCGGGGAAATCTAGAAACCCCGGTTAATTCTTCTCCATTGGTCAAGTGGTTTATTAATAATTTACCCGCCTATCGCCCAGGTATAACTACCTTCAGACGAGGGTTAGAAATCGGTATGGCTCATGGTTACTTGATATTTGGTCCATTTGCCAAATTGGGTCCCCTGCGGAATACAGATAACGCCAACTTAGCTGGGTTACTAGCAACCATTGGCTTAATTGTTATTCTTACCACTACCCTGTCCCTGTACGCTAATAGCAATCCTCTGGGACCAGTTGCCACCGTCACTGTACCAAATCCTCCGGATTCTTTTAAAACTAAAGAAGGATGGAGTAACTTTGGCAGTGCTTTCTTAATTGGTGGTCTTGGTGGTGCAGTAGTTGCCTACTTTGTGGCTTCCAATATCGAACTAATTCGAGGTTTATTCGGCGGTTAATTTAGTCACTAGTACAGGTCGGCAGAAGGAATAAAGCTGATTTTATAGGCTTTTTGCTTATTTTGAATGGTTGGCTTACTTACGCCGAGATGCACTAGTCATTTGACTAATAATTATAAGGACATAAAGGAAAGCTTAACTTTTTCTTTGTGTCCTTTATTTGTTGGAGTCATAAACAATGGACATCGACCGCTATGTTTATTATGCGTTGCCCGAAACCCTTGTAGAGACGTAGCAATGCTACGTCTCTAAGTAGGTGGGTGAGAAAATTTATAACTATGTCCGAAGCGAACGCAACGAAGTGGAGTGTTCGCGGAGCGTGTCGCAGACAAGCAATCGCAAGGTTTTCAGCGTTTTACTTTTCGTTACATAGTTAGGTTTATTTGTGCCTACCTCTCTATCTAATCATCTGTAGTTTAGATGTGTTCTGTTAATCTAAATAAAGCGGCAGCGATGGCATTTACAGCAGTCTCAAAATCATCATTCACGATTTGAATATCAAATTCTTCTGCGGCTTTAATTTCTTCTTGAGCGCATTGCAGACGACGCGCGATCGCTTCAGATGAATCCTGTCCGCGATTGCGTATCCGTTGCTCTAACTCTTCAAATGAAGGTGGTAGAATAAAGATGCTGAGGGCGCTAGGGAAAGAAGAACGGATTTGTCGTGCCCCTTCCAACTCAATTTCTAGCACAACCATCTTTCCGTCGCTAATTTGCTTAAGTACTCCTTCACGAGGAGTGCCGTAATAATTACCCGCAAATTCTGCCCACTCTAGGAATTCACCTTGAGCAACCAATTGTTCAAATTTGTTACGGCTAATAAAGTAATAATTTTTGCCGTCAATTTCCCCAGTCCGGGGAGAACGAGTGGTTACGGATACTGAATAGTATAGCTCCGGATAACGCTCTAGAAGCGATCGCATGAGTGTGCCTTTGCCGACACCACTGGGACCGGTTAAAACAATCAGCCTGCCCAGAGGGGGGCATTCTTGGGTAGTAGCACCATTCTGGATGGATAAAACTTGCATCATCCCCTCAACTTGTGAATTAATCAATAGACATTATTCATTAGTCATTCGCGAAAGCGAGTATTGACTAATGAAATAAATTGGTAGCATGGGTGACAGAAAACTTGTCTAATTCACATATTACTGCTGATGTGGCGCAAATAGGGGTGGGGCTTTCAACCCACCCCCCAATCAATTATCTACAACTTGATGCTCACGGGAAACTACAAAGCGATTTGCTACAGTTTCCGGTTGAATCGCCGAAAGAATCACATGACTGGAATCTGTGATAATTACAGCTCTAGTCCTGCGACCATAAGTCGCGTCAATCAGTTGACCTCTGTCCCTTGCGTCAGTGATAATTCGCTTAATCGGGGCAGACTCTGGACTGACAATGGCAACTACTCGATTGGCAGACACAATGTTGCCAAAACCGATGTTGATTAACTGAATCTCCATAAAAAAACTTACGCCAAATACACTGTGAGAAGCTCATTAGTAACTTATTTACATGTTATCTATAAAAAATGGGAGTTACAACGATTAAAATCAAGCCAATAAGCGTTTTTTAATTCTCACTGCTTTTTTTAGCTATTTCTGACCCAATTTTACTCAAAATACTTCTAAAGAAATAGGCGAAGTAATACTAACACAAGCTATTGAGTTGGTCGTTAAATTAAACCAGGACTTACGCGCTCGTCAGTTTCTTGTTGCCAACTTACGCAACTTAATTTTTACTCCTTATTTGCCTTAGCAAAGTTATTGAAGCTGAAAACGGATGACACAGACAACAGCCATCACGGACGCAATTACTAATCTAGCGGACGCAGAAAACCGCTTCGGGTTCATTCGCATTGAGGATGAGCGGTTTTTCCCGGAGTGGTGCGCGGAACTGCCAGAAATTAGTGATGGGGATAAAGCCGGACTTGATGTCCTGCGCCGCAGGTATCTTTATCACCGTGCAGGCGGAAATTTGCTAGAAGGGACAGTGATGCTATTGCTAGTCTCTCCATTATTAGCGCTTGCTGGATTTTACGATCCGCCGTTCCGCATCAAGGCAGAATCCTCAGTGGAGCTGGTACTGGATGACGATGAGGAAATTCTACGTGGACGAATTGATGTTCTCGTCTTGCAAGATCGGTTATGGGTGATGGTGCTGGAATCAAAAAAAACTACCCTGTCGGTGTGGTCGGCAGTACCACAAGCCTTGACGTATCTGATGGCAAACCCCAACCCCAATCTACCCGTATTTGGCATGGTGACGAATGGGGACGATATTTTGTTTATCAAGGTAGTACAGGCAGGTACGCCACAGTACGATCTGTCACGGGTGTTCGCCCCGTTTACGAATGCCAGAGAACTGTACAGCGTTTTACAAATTCTCAAGGGATTTGCTTTTGCAGTTACCTAGCTGGCATTGCTGAATTGATGTATGAATCCTTGTAAAGACGTTCCGCCGGAACGTCTCTACAAGTATTTTAGTATTATATAAAATTATTTTCATACCCTGATTCAGCAACGCCACCTAGCTAGTACCGCTTTGCGGAAGTCAAAAGTCACTCATTCAAAAGTAATATGGAGTAAGCTTTTTAGCGATTGAGAATGGTCTGTTTATTTCTGCCGAACTGTACTAGAATCCTCTTTTGCGATCGCCTGAAATTTCAACCAAATAGCCCGCCGATGCTGCTTTAATCTGGATCTACTGGTCTGGGTAGTTCATATAATCAACTTTTAGCAGCCTTTTTCATTTCTTGCCACCTTTGTCGCAGTCGATTCAAATTCGGCGCATGACCACCATAACGCCAGCTATTATATGATTGGCAAATTTCATCTATTACCTCAGCCGTCGCTGGTGAATGATGCTGGTATGAAACGCTAGCATACTCTAAAGGCGTTTGTGCTGGGTGCTTGCTAAAACCTTTTTCAGCTAAAGTTTGCAGCATTTGTTGATAAAGGCTTTCCATTGGTGGCAATTTTCTCAAAGTACGCCCCTTCAGCCATTTTCGCCACTGTACCCAACCCAACCAACCTAAAAAAGCCGTTGCAGTTGCCAAAATTAAGCCTGTCAATACACCTAGCCAACCTTGATAAAATAAAGCAAAAAATAGAGCGATCGCTTTACCAATCCAACTAAATATAGCCCCAAATACATTATTTAATAAACTTGTCACCGGCGAGGGCAACCAGCCTGCAACCCAATTCCAAAATTGACGCAACACGCTAAAAGTCTCAGTCTCTTCTATTGAAGGTGGAATCAGGGGATGGTTGGGAATTGGATCGAAGGTAAACCAACCATGTTTGGGGAAATACACCTCTGTCATTGCATAAGCATCGGTGTTGCGAACAATGTACATCCCCGTGAATGGGTTAAACTCTCCGGAACTAAATCCTGCTACCAACCGCGCTGGAATGCCAATAGAACGCAGCATCACCGTTAAAACTGTGGAAAAGTGGTCCCGATAGCCTCCTTTTTGCTTAAACAAAAAGGTTTCTACTAAGTCCTCTTTCTCACCTAAGTAAGGCAGTCCTAAGGGATTTTCGGGAATAAAATAATTTTGCTTGAGATATTGAGCTAAATAAAGTGCTTTTTCGTAAGCTGAATCAAGGGATTTTTCTGACTTTCCGACTCGTTCTCGATTGTAATTAGTTAAAATTTCTTCGGTGCGCTGTCGGACTTTTTCGGCAATTTCTGGGGGAATTTGCAGATAGAAATTTTTAATATTTTGGGGATAGTTAGTTGAAGCGTTTCCTAAAGAAGTGCGATCGCGGTAAGGTACATCGGAAATTATCGTATAAGTCAGGTCTTCTGATAATCCCACAGGCGATCGCAAAGAACCTTCTTTATCAACAGCTATCACCGGTGTGGGAAAGTATACTTCCTTCGGATAACTCATCGCCGGAATTAAGTTAGGTAAATCCGACACCACAGTGTAAGTTTGGACTATTTCTTTAGTTGGCGTATTTATTGCTGGGGGGTTGAGATAAATTTGGTAAGACCAAGGCGATCGCTTGACGGTAAGAACCTGTTCATTGCGGGAAATCTCCCATCCTTTACCCGTGTAGCGATCAAACGCCAAAACTCGCCAAAAACCTTCTACTTGCGATCGCACACGCATCACCACTTTGGGTTTCATCTCTCCCCGCAGGTTTTGGTTAATCTGGCTATTAAAACCGTAATAAAACGTATTATTCAATCCCCCCGGTTTGCCGTTTTTACTTTCCGCCGTCCCGTTGCTATTATTACCTTGATTATTGGCATTACCTTGGCGGACATAACCGGGATTGATGATACTGCGTCCTGTAAAACCGCCTTTAACTTCGATAGGGGAACTTACGGGGAAAGTACGCAGTTGATAGCCAGGAAAACGCGGCATTACAGCAAAAATTACCAATCCTAGCCCGACAATTAAAGTAAAAAGCAAAAAGTAAGAAGATAATTTTCTGAATTTTATCTTTACCCTTTGACCTTTTTCGTTTTCTAAGCCGAGGCGAGAACGGTAATCTATAACTAAAGTTGGCAGAGCGATCGCTAAAAACAAAATCAACATTGGCGCAAACTCAAAAGTTTGACTTAGCGTCGCTGCCACACCCAGCAAAATCAGCCCAATCACAATAGAATATCCCAAATCCTTGCGGCGAGGCATATCAAAACTGTGAAGGACTTGTAATTGAATTAGTAACTCAGCTAAACCCAGCCGTGTATCATTCAACTCGCCTAGCAATCGCCCTAAGAATGCACCTAGTGCTACTAACATTCCAATGGCGATACAAAACTTAACGGATATATTAGCATCTCGACGACGGTAATAACTCCAAATTGTACCTACCACGCTTAGAGGAATTGCCCAAAAACTAAATGCCGTTTGAGCCGCAATATCTGTCGCCAAAATTCCCACAATTACCAAAGCTAGCACCAGCACCCGTAAGGTAATTGAATCTTCCACTTCCATTAAAGGTGAAGAGCGCAAATGCCGCCAATAATGATTAACAGGTAAACGCCGACTTATCCTGGACAAATTAAACATTTTGATCACAAAGCAGCTAATGGGTATAAGTAAGTCGGTGCGATGATGCAGACGCAACGAACACTACTGCGAGGCACGGGGAATATACCATTTGTCCGTAAGAACCTCAAACTAGTCTGGGTGGGCAGGCTACGTTTGTATAGCTCTAGGCTAAAAAGCCTGAAGGCGAAAAGCTTGCGCTTTCAACAGGGCGATATTCCGCGCATCCTTACAGAAAATTGATATTACCTCGCCAGTGTCTTCTTTATAGCCCATAGATGTAGATGCCCTAAAGACCGCTTTTTTTTAAAAGGATGAGCCTCAAAACCAGGATAATTATCTTATCAATCGGCGTTTACCAACTGTTCTGGTGCTAGCAGTGATAATACGGGCTACATCATAGGCGGAATGACAAACAAAAGTGATTGTTGCTCTAATTCAGGGAAATCAACCTCCAAAGTATAAGTCTGGTTCAGCGGTTGTCCGTATAATTGCACACTTACGCAACCCGAAGTAGAAGACATCGCTTTTGCTTGAGTCCCATTTCCTTGGAGTGTCAAAATCCCCGCCGTGGGTAGATCCCCCATGACGCAGAGTTTTGTCACTTTACCCTGAGACTGATATTCTACTTTGAGTTTGATAGCGCCGAGGCTAGTTAGCCATTCTCTTTCCACTACTGGATTGCTATCTGAAATTGGCAAAGTCAGATTTTCCAGTAATTGTTTAGCTGCTAGCAAAGATAAAGCCATCTGTTGGCGTTCTCCTAAATCGGAGTAA
This sequence comes from Tolypothrix brevis GSE-NOS-MK-07-07A, assembly GCA_019358985.1. Classification (GTDB taxonomy): domain Bacteria; phylum Cyanobacteriota; class Cyanobacteriia; order Cyanobacteriales; family Nostocaceae; genus Hassallia; species Hassallia brevis. Next base: position 121,195 of record JAHHIJ010000001.1, read on the forward strand.
TCGCTTTCTTGAATCGGCATTTTCTCTGGAGCATCCACAGAGCGATAGGGACTTCTGAGCACCATTCCCGCTAAGTCGTTGAGTGCTTGGGCATCGTTAGGAAACAAGCTATCGACTATCTGAACTAATTTTGCCCCCAAAGGCAGAGAAGATACCAGCATCGCCTGACATTTTTCTAGCAGTTGCTGAAAAACTTTTTCAGGTAAAGATATCGGTATATTCAGTTTCGATTGCTGTGCCATCCACCCGTATGCTGGAACTAATGCAACCGAAGGACTGTCTACGTAATCGGGGTAATCTCGTAATTGGGTTTCCCAGGGGAATAAAGGCGGGTGGCTTTGAATTTGGACTTGTAGCCGACGTTTAATGAGGGCTTGGAAACGTTCTTGCACAGTAGGAATTTCTCCCAGTTGAAAGGTTTGGGGTATCCCTTCCGACTCAAAATCACCACTTGTGGAAGTGGTGGTTTCAAAGAGCGGATTTTCTACCCCGTGAATGTCCTCACACTCAGCCGAGGAATGCAAGCTAGCTTCGACATCTGATGCCAAAGCAAGAGCAAGTAACTGGTGTTGTAAGGATTCTGAGTCACTATTCATGAGTAGATGCACCTGATCCGGACACTAACGAGTTACGAATTTCCCAAGCTTGCTCTAGAATTTTAAACCACCGCTTTTGCAGTTGTGCCATTGACAAACCTAAAGTTTTAGCAATTTTTTCATCAGGTTGTCCTTGTTGCTTCAACTCTAATAGAGATCGTTGTTTCTCGTCTAGCTGTGCGGTGTAAATTTCCCATTGTTGGGGAGTCAAGCCCAAGTTAGTGGGCAAAGAAGCTTCTAGCCACTCGTGAACCAATTCCCAGCGATGCAACAAGGCAAAACGAATCAGATGATATTTAAAGCGTTGCTGCAAATAATCGCGCTGGCGAGAAGTTAAACCCAAAATTGACTCTATTTCTTGCGCTGATAAATCTTGAAGGCGAAGGGCGAAGTAATCAGCGCAGTCAGTTTGTTGGCGTTGTTCGAGATAGCTCATTAACTCTGTAACCACAACAGAACGCAACGTGTCTTCTTCCGGCTCTGGTTCGGGTTGCATCGCCATGGCACTTCGCAATTGCTGCACGGCTGGATCTTCCCAAGAACCATCGCCGTCATTAGCGCTACCTTCTGCGGCTTGTTCGATGTCTACAGAGCTTTCGGGGGGCTGTTGTTGAGAGAAAGTTTGCGCCCGCAAAATAATCAGCTGCTGCTGTCGTCCTGGTAGGGGAATCCGGCGCTTGCCATAGCGCTCGGTAAATGACATATACTCTGCTAATTCTAGAAGACTCTGGGGGCGATAGGTAGCGGTCAGCTGATTTTCGCGCCGGAAAGCATTTAACGCCTCCAAATAAAAACTTTGTAAGAAATCTTCAATGATCGTCAGCCGCCCTTGATAGCTCAACTGCCTCTGAGGAGGATTAATGTAACGGTAGATAATCGCACTCAAAGTGCTATGTAATTCGATCCTACCCCGATTTGAGCCTAACTGGTAGTATCTGAGACACTGTTGTAGCCGATGTTTGGCTAAGGTCATCGCCGAGCTTTCCACGGCACCGGAAGCTTGGATACGTTTACTTTCGTGGCAAATCCGGTAAACTTCGGCGTTAATTCGTGTAGCCACGTCGTGGCAATTCTGCTCCGAAGCTTTGGTTAATTGGCTAAACTCCTTCAGCAGGAGTTGAAATATCCCCTCCACTCCGATAGAATTTTCTCCCTGAATAGTTGCGGTTGCGGTTGCGGCTAAATTCATAGTCTCAGTTTAAAAAAACCCTAACATACTTGGTTACAACCTGTATGAACGTAGGTATTGGCTTTTTGGGTTTTGCGTATAAGCTAAACGCAGGCAGATCCTGTGTTTAAGATTTGCTTCTCATCTATTATTCCCAACTTATAGTGAGATTATTCACACGTAAATATCTTATAGCCATTACCCAAAAGTTATTTGCAGGTCGTTATGGACTTAAAAACACAAATTCAATTGCTGATTGACAATGCACCCAACGATGGTATAACACCACAGCTTGTCACAGCGATCGCTCCAGTTATCAGCGCGATCGCTCAAAGGTTACGTTACCCCCAGTATTATATTCTCCAAAACTTGGAAAAAGACTGGGTTTTAACTACATTGAGCAACCGTGCAAATCCCGGCTTGGAAAAGCGCGTGATCTACGCTTACCCCACCTTACAGGATGTTCCGCTCAGATCCAATGCTGGGCTTGACCCTCAAGTAATAGCTGCTCCCATTCAGATTGCCCATATTTTGTTTGAACTTGTGGCATTAGAACTCGTAGATAGTATAGTATTTTTTGAGACTCCTGGCATGAGTACCAAGGGTGTAGAAATTCAGCGAACTGAGTTACAGCACTTAATTCAAGAAAAGCTTCAACAAAAACACTCCCACCCCCAAATTCCACCTGATATTGCTTAAAAGGGTTGGGGATGCTGCAACTAGGCACTGGGGACTAAGTAAGTATTCCCAATCACCTCTTAGACAATCCCCAATCCCCAGTTTTTAATAGAGCCGACTCAGCACGTAATCAGCCATATTAGTCAGGGCTTGCCGGCATTCTGAGGCTGGGAGAACCGCAAGATGTTCGATGGCTAGTTTGGCATGTTCGGCTGCTAACTCGCGCGATCGCACTATACCCTGACTATCTTCAATCAGCGCCAGCGCTTGTTCTAAATCGTCAACGTGGGCAAACTCTCGTGAAATCAGTACTTCTAAGTATGGTTTTTCTTCTAAAGCGAATAAAACTGGTGCAGTCAGATTCCCGCTGATCAAATCCGATCCCGCTGGTTTGCCTAAGGTATCCGTTGAACTGGTGAAATCTAAAATATCATCCACAATCTGAAACGCCAGACCAAGATTACGACCGTAGCCATACAAATGTTCGGCGGTTTCTTGGGAAACGTCGCTCAGTAACCCAGCGGCTTTAGAACTGTTGGCAATTAACGATGCAGTTTTGTAATAGCTCTTTTTTAAGTAACTCTCAATGGAGGTGTTAGTCTCAAAGCGATTTAGTCCCTGCTGGATCTCTCCTGAAGCCAAATCCATAATCACCTCAGATAGCAGTTTCACTACCTCTAAGTTGTTCAGGTTAGCTAAATACCAGGAAGATTGGGCAAATAGAAAATCTCCGGCTAATACAGCAATGCGGTTGCCAAACAAACTATGAACTGTGGGAACACCACGCCGCATATCTGATTCATCCACCACGTCGTCATGCACTAAGCTTGCAGTATGAATCATTTCGGTAATTTCAGCTAGGCGTCGGTGTCGCGGCGTAATTTCTTGCTCTAGCATTGTTGAACGCGATACTAACAGAACAATTGCCGGTCTTATGCGCTTGCCCCCAGCTCCAAATAAGTGCTCTGCCGCTGCATAGAGTATGGGGTGGCGATTTCCAACTAGCTGTTTCAGGTTGTCTGCTAGTATTCGCAGGTCTGCTTCCACTGGGGAAAAAAAGGAGGTAGCTGGGGTCATGGATGGGCGGACTCTGGCTTAAGTTAAGAAAGTTTACATATCCTATACTCATCTTAAGATAAGCTAGTGCCGTCGCGAAGTTTTCATCTAAAAACCTTCACCGAAAAGCGGGGCGCAAGCCCCTAGCTTTAGATATGGGGTCTAGCCTGTAGCGGCTTCAGCCGCCTAGTAACGATTGCGCGGCTTCAGCCGCAGTGATAAAATAGGATCAGCGATTAAGAATAATCATCTACGCGATGAAGCATCCTAGTACGGAGCAATCCCGGCAACGGACATATCCAACTTGATTTGGAACAGTTAAAGGGCGAATAAAGGCAGGATGTTGAGCGTACCTATCTGGCTGAGCGATGAACTCCCAAAGCACAACTCTAAAAAATGTAAGCCTAATTGCAGCGCTGTAAAGCAGTTGTCTTGAGGGTCTAGAGGGATATTTGAATGTCCCGCTGTCGCCTTTTTGGGTGGGCAGGAATCCCCGTGGCTTAAGCCCTGGGGAGGTTCAATCTCCTGCTTCCTCTTTGGAACTTAAGCTCAAAGGAGGAAGCATTTGACGACTAATTAATTAGCCGTCAAAAATGGTATAATCAAATCAGCCACAATCAACTCTAAAATTAGGTAAAAATCCCTATTGTGGGACGTTAGGTTATATGTATAGTTAAGTAAATTTATTAAGAAGTTTTATTAAGCTTCAAAATAACCTCCGTAAGATAAACGTAACTATACGCCCTAGTAATAAATTTATTTTTGCGAAGATAATTTATAAGCAACCTTCGCAACACCTGAAAGTATCTCTTCTACTAGATCCGTTATTTATTTCCAACTTAAAACTAAATTGTTTCACCCTTTTGTGTAGCTGCCCTTAAAATTTTTAAATTTATCACTAAAGTTGGCTTAAAAGTCTGGACTGTTGTGTTACGCTAAAATCAAGGGATTAAAAATTTTTCAGATATTCACCCCGAAAAGATAAATTATCAATAGGTGATTTTACTCGAAAGCCGGGGTGAGTCTAAATAACGTATCGTAGGTTGAATCAAAAAAATTATTCTTTTGATTTTTGCTGCGGTGTGCAAACCTACACGGGAAGGCATTTGGTGAGGGCAGTTTCTCCCGCAACTGATTGTCTATTGGGAGCTAAGGGTCGCCCTTATGGGAAACTCGTACACGGTTTCAGCATAGGTTGAGCATAAGTGTTGCTCCTGCCATGAGGTGAGCTTTTTAAGAACGCAGACTGGGTAGACTGCTGAAGCAGCGGTTGTAGTTGCTATTTGGCAATTTAACTGTTGTGGTACGTATGGTCTGTGAAAAAACTAATTTAATCATTAATTGGTTAACCGTAGAGAATAAAAACTCTATGGATAAATTCACCATAGCAAATTACAGCCATCAAAGATTTACTTTGCTGACTGGGGTTCTACTAATTTTATGCAATTTTATATTCGTTTGAGAAAGGTGCAGGTGGAAGAATGATTTACACAAACATGCCTATGATGATCTTTATTTTAGCTGCCGGTTATTTATTCACCGTCTATTTATTATTAGCTTTGGCGAAGCGAACAGGACAAAAGCCTGTACCTAAAAGTTTCACTTCAGCTTCTAGCGAGAAACATAACCGGGAAATATCGCTAACGCCAAATGTGACGAAAGTAGTCAATAGTTAAGAGTCAAGGGTCAAGGGTCAATAGTTAAGAGTCAAGAGTCCAAGTATCTTTAGATTATGGACTATTGACTTTTTGACTATTGACTAACTAGTAGTCTGTCAATATAAAAATGATGGACTGTAGTGTGAGCGTCTCGCTCACGCGGGCAAGATGCCCGCACTACCAAAAACCCCTCAAAATAAAATTGACATGAACTACTAGTACAGCACGGCGTAAATAAACCACCCATTCTCAATCGCTAAAAAGCTTACTCCATATTACTTTTGACTATTGAATGAGTGAATGCGTGACTTCACGGCGGTACTAGTCTTTCTGGATGTAAGAAATTGCGGCATCGGTGAAGCTCACAACTTCAACCATTGGGGTACAGCCTAGCCACGGTAAGGAGGACTGGGCAAACTGTTGTGGACAACCACTGACAGCGAAGCGAGTTGGCTGTGGTGGGTGGGTATTTTTTAAGCCCAGAAGGTCTAACTCTTGGGTACAAGCGGCAACGACATGAACAGCTGGATCAACTAACTTAACCGAGGAAGGAAGAAGCGATCGCAGTACTGGCTCAAGATGAGGATAATGGGTACAGCCGTAAACTAAAGTATCAATTTGGTTCTGTATTAAAGGTTCCAGATAAGACCGGGCTACATCAGTAGTATAAGGGTCTTGAATTCGGTTTTGTTCAATTAGGGGCACAAACTCCGGACAGCTGACTTGCCAAACTTGAGCATCTGGATCAATTTCGAGAATAGCTTGTCGATAAGCATTGCTTTTGGCAGTTGCTGGGGTCGCAATTACCCCAATCCGCTTTCCTTGTTGCACTGCTGCTCTCGCTCCTGGGAGAATGACTCCGAGAATGGGCAGGTCAAATTCTTCACGCACCGTCTCTAAAGCTAAAGCAGAACTGGTGTTACATGCCATAATTACCATTTTCACTTGTTGCTGTTGCATCCAGGTGAGAATTTCGCGCACGAACTGCAAAATTTCTGCTTGTGAACGAATACCGTAAGGGAGTCGAGCTGTATCCCCAAAGTAAATGATTGATTCATTGGGGAGTTGTCTATAGAGTTGTCGCAGTACCGTCAAACCACCGACACCACTATCAAAAATACCAATGGGGGCACGTTGGGGTTCAAGATCGAAAAAATAATTTTGATTGCCTTCAAAAATGGAATATGGAAGCACAGGTAGATTTTTAGTTAGGTTTTGGATTTAAAATACAGGATTGTTGATGGTTGATAGTTGATGGTTGATGGTTGTAAAAAATTACTCTTATCCACTAACCACTAACCACTAACCACTATCCAGTTTTAACGTTGTAGATACCTGAGGACACCACGAGCGATCGCTTCTGCCATGCGATTTTGGTATTCTGTAGTTGCTAGCCTGGGATTATCCTCGCGACCGGTCATGTAGCCTGTTTCTACAAGAATTGAGGGCATAGAACTTTTCCTCAGAACATAAAATCTAGCTTTGCGCGTTCCCCGGTCTTTGATAGTATCGATATTTTGCAGAATACTTCGGCGAACTACTTCCGCCAAACCATAACCGCCGTCGTAATAATAAACTTCTAACCCATTCACATCTGGGCGGTTACCAACTGCGTTAGCGTGAATACTGACAAACAAAGTCGCATTAGATCGGGTTGCTATATCTACAATTCCTGGAAGTGAGACAAAAGTGTCAGAATTCCGCGTTAGAATTGCATTTACGCCATTTTGCTCTAAAATAGCCGCAACTCTTTGACCAATAGGTAAAACGACATTTTTTTCTTGTAGTCCCCCAATACCAACGGCACCGGAGTCTTTACCGCCATGTCCTGGGTCAATAACTACTATCGCTCGTCCTCTAGGAACTTGCCGTGACGGTAGGGGTGATCTCGGTCGGTCGTTAGTCAGTGGATCTGGGAATGGGACTCTGTTTGGTGGTGGTAGGGGAGGGAAAGGAAGTCCAGAAATGCTGGATGATGATGTTGGTACCCGCCGAGAGGGTTGTATTTCTAAAGCGACAAACTGATCGCCAACTTGGTTGAGTTCGCCAATTTGTGCGCCCGGTGTCGGTTGAACAAAGATGGCAACAGTATTCGAGTCTTGCTGTTGCAAGCGTACTTTTAGAATGGGGCTATTAGGACCAAATACCGGACCTCTGACAGAGTTCGCCAAGCGAGCATTGGGAATGGTGATGCGGTAAAATCCAGTGGATCTATCCCAAGAGCCGTTTGCAGATAAATTGCGATCGCCTCTAACTATCAATTGGGTGCCAGTAGCTGCCAGTTCCACAGATTGAATTGTGGCTGGCAAGTTGGCGACAACTGGTGGTGGGATGGGACGTGGGTTGCTGCTTCCGGGAACTGAAATATTACTACTTCCCGGTAATCTGACTACACCAGTATTCGGTAAAAGTATAAAACCACCAACACTACTGGTACTTGCCCGCCAGTCAGAACTATTTGTGTCCACCTGCAAAGTCATGCGAACAACAGGTGGGCTGGTTTGCAGTTGCGAAAATTGGATGCGGTTAACACCATAGCGATTAACCGACAGATCCCGTTGCGGCAAATTTGGTGATAAAGATGCACCAGCGATATCAATATTAATTGCCCTTCTATCGTCGCTGCGATTTATTTGAATTTGAGGATTACCCCCACTAGTGCGGACAAAAAATCCATCCCCTGTAATCCGCAAATTTTCAATTTGAGTCGTTCCTTCTGTCGCGCTGATAACCGATGCCTTAGTCGCTGGGGCTAAATTGCTCGGTTGGGTTCTCACCACATTGTAAATATTTCTAGGCGGTAAGGCGCTGGTAGCTGTTGATTGCGTCGCGGCAATCTCTGTGGGCTGAGTTGCTACTCCCTCTGCTACTGGCGTTGGTATTTGTACAGTCCAGCGGCTAGCAGTTGTGCCGACAAATTTGACCTGATTGGGGTCTAGGGTATAACCAGGAGTCAATTCGACGACGATGCGAGTTGTTTGTTCATCAAACTGCCCGACACGAATTGAGGTAATTGCACCACCTACCTGTTGCCTTAGCTGTGGACGCCCAAAGGTTGTTTCCGGCAAGTCAATTACTAAACGAGTGGGGTTAAATATTAATTGCGCTTTGGGTTGAACAGCGCCTGTAGTATTAATTTCTAGTCGATTTTGGTTGGCATCAAAACGCCAAGAGTCCAATTGCGCCGCCAAAGCTGGTGACGATAACATCAAAATACTTCCAAAAGTACCGGGTAGTAACCAGTGTAATTTCACAGTCTTTTCTCCTGATTCACATTCATGGGAGCCGTCAATCCGTCAAAATATTGATAAATCCTCACACCGTCACCGCCCAGTCTTTAGCTTTGATGCTGCGCTCATGGCGCGTGCGTTTGTATTAAAGACATGGCTAATGGCGTAAGATTTTAGCACGTAATAGTCAATTTGCCATGATGTTAAAGCATAAAAGTTCTGTCTTTAAAGCATCAGATTACACCAAAAAAGAGCTGATTAGAATAACTCATCGAACTCCTGTGGGTTTGAAACCCCGTCCTTTAGTACTTGCTTTATATTGATTTGTGACAATTAATCCAGTTGTTCGCCGGATTAATCGCACCTTGTTTTTACTGAATTGTCCCAGTCGCTTCCAATTAACGTCAGATACAGAAATCTGTTTTTCAGTGTCGCCACTTACCCAACCGCGATATGTTTTATCGCTTTGGGTAGCCTCCACATAATCGCCCTTTCTGAAACCATGACGGGTTACAGTGCCTCCGTATTTGCGGCGTATCCCGCCCTTAGCTGGAGCCATTAAATGAAGTTGGCGACGCGATATTGGGGGGCGACGAATTACCGCAAAAGGTGCAGGAGTTATGGCTACATCACCTTTCCAACCCATTGAGGAATGGGAAGTGATGCCGTACTTGATGAAGACACTGCACGCTAGTGCAATGCCGTCAACTGCATGGGTTGCGGGTATTGCATCGCCCTTTGAGTGTTTTTGTTTTTCTAGTCCTAGCTGGGTACGGATTTGTGCTGTTTCCCAGCCCTGAACTTGTTTGACATTGCCAAAAGCTTCTAGTCTTTCTAGTTGCCAAACCTGTCCCACCATCACCGGGCTAAACCCTTTATCCCCGCCAGCTTTGACGACTTCGTAGGCGACAGTCTCAAAAGGAAATATTACAGTTAGCTCGTTTAGGACGCGCCACTCTAAATCCCTATTAGCTCTGATGCTAGGAGGGATTTTGTTACCCCTGCGGTTATCAAAGCGCTTTTGGCGATGAGCGCGTTTATTGAATGCAACTTTACGATTGATGCGGCGACCTCTGCGACCTCGGCGCATCATGGCGCGTTGCTCCATGCGGTCTTTAACGGTTTTAAAAGGTAGTTGGAGGTGCGCTAGCCACAAAGTGAATTTTGCGGATTGAACTCCAATACCTGTATATAGTTTGCCGGGATCTACACCAACTACTATTGGTTGCGTTTCTTCTCCTGCGTCCACCGTTAGCTGAATTTGGAAGATTCCGAAATCGTTGTGAACAATTCGCGCTTTTCCCTCTTTCAGCCAACGTCGCGCCCTACCGGGTTTTGTTGGCATTATGGGAAGTCCCAATTTTGATAAAACTGGTACTCGTAACATGGAGATAATCCTTTCGAGTTTAGTAATTGTCCCCTCGCCCAACTAATTACAGATGGCTCGGCATTATCCGACGACTCAACAAAAAGTCTTAAAGTATTTCCAAACTGGGGAAGCATTTGGAGGTTTTAACCGCAATTAGTCTCAGTGGGCTAGTCAGACACGTAAGATTTGTTTCTTACAAGCTCCGTCCGCGACGGTCGGAGTTATTGACACTTAGTAATCTTCGGGTTAATTACATTTGAATCAGCCAAGAATTGATGTATGAATGGATTTTTGATGTTAGATGCACAAATTCACTCAAAAGTCAAAAGTCAACAGTCAATAGAAAAAACATGATTGTGTATTTACTCAGATTTTGTCAAATGAGTTATCTTTGTTTTAGATACTGGAGGACACCGCGAGCGATCGCTTCCGCCATTTGATCTTGATATTGGGGATTTTTTAGTTTAGCAATATCCTCCCTACCAGTCATGTAACCAGCTTCTACGAGAATAGAAGGCATAGAACTTTTTCTCAAAACGTAAAATCGCGCTCGTCGAACTCCTCGATCTCTAACATTCACACTTCGGAGAATGCTGCTATGAACAATACGAGCCAAACCTAAACCACTGTCGTAGTAATACGTTTCCAATCCGCTCACATCCGGACGTTCTAAACCGGCAGAATTAGTGTGGATACTGATAAATACATCAGCATTAGCTCGCTTTGCTAAATCTACTCTTCCCTGAAGACTGACAAAATAATCAGAATCTCTTGTCAATATTACTTGCACTCCATTTTGCTGCAAAATCCGCCCCAATTTTTGACTAATCGGCAAGATGATATTTTTCTCTTGTAGTCCCCCAATCCCAACGGCACCAGAGTCTTTACCACCGTGTCCAGGATCAATCATAACTACCACTCGTCCCGACGGGATGCGGGGACGACTCCGCGATGGTGCGGGATATGGAGCATTTGGATCTGGAAATAGAACTTGATTTGGTAGCGGCAAAGGAGGTAAACCACTAATTGGGGGTATGATTCGTCCAGAACGTTGCCCAGAAAGTTTTAATTGTAAAGCTATAGTCTGGCTATTGATTTGCTTTAGTTCCCCAATTTGTACTCCCGGATTTGGTTGGACAAAAACAAGCACAGTATTTGAGCCTGACGATTGCAGACGGACTCTAGCGATTGGGCTATTGCTATTTAAAACCGGACCTTTGAGTGAAGGTGCTAATCTAGCATTATTGATGCTGATACGGAATAAACCAGAAGCTCTATCCCAGCTACCAGTAGCAGATAAAGTGCGATCGCTATCGCCTTTGAGGAGCAATTGCGTACCACCATTAACAAGTTCTACAGACTTAATTGTAGAGATATTATCTGTCGAAGTATTTGGCGCTGAAAAAGGTAAGGTGCTAGTGCTACTTGTATTATCTAGATTACTACTACCAGGCAATCTAACAACAGTACTGGGTAAAAGTACCAAACCACGGGGACTATTAACATTTACCTGCCAATCTGAACTATTTTTATCTACCTGCATACTTATACGGACAACAGGTGGTTTTGTTTGGCGCTGAGTAAATTGAATCCGCTTGACACCATAGCGATTAATCGCGCGTTCCCGTTGCAAATTAGGCGATAAAGATGCACCAGCAATATCGATATTAATTGACTTTCTGTCGTCGCTGCGATTTACCTCAACTTCAGGACGGACGCCATTTGTGCGGATAAAAAAACCATCTCCGGTAACAAATACATTTTCGATTTGTGTACCCGCGTTTGTGGTATTGGCAATTTTGGCATCTGGTTTGGTAGCTCCTATCACCACATTGTAAAGATTTCTGGGGGAGTCAGGTACTTGCTTTGCGGCTGGTTTTGGTAATTGTACCGTCCAGCGACTGGCAGTTATGCCGACAAATGTCACCTGTTTGGGGTCTAGGGTATAACCAGGGCTAAGTTCAATGACTATGCGAGATGATTTTTCATTTAGCTGCTTAACACTGATAGAGCGAAATCCGCCAGTTAATTGCTGTTCCTTTGGCAATCGCTCGAATGTTGTTTCTGGTAAGTCAATGACCAAACGCGTGGGGTTGAAGAGTAATTGCGCTTTGGGTTGAACATCTCCAGTGGTATTAATTTCTAACCGATTTTGATTAACATCAAAACGCCATGATTCCAATCTTGCAGCCAAAGTCGGTGACGATAGCATGGAGATAGTTCCAAAAGTGCCAGGTAGTAGCCAGTGTAATCTCACAGTTCTTTCTCCTGATTCGCGTTTGCGTTCATATGTCAATCTGTCAAAATATTGGCAAATCTTCACAACCCAAGTCCCCAAATTGTCTGATGGCGTGCTTTTTTGAAATTTGCCCTGCTATCAAAATACATTTAATGATGCCATTTTTTTGCACTTTGCTTTAATTTTTCACGTTGTTAATACATCACTCATTGCATCGAGGGAGTATCCGATTGCACTAACAAAGAAATGAAATTTCCTAATTGCTTGTAAAACATCGCATCGATTATTGGTACGCTTGAAATCGCTTCAGACTGCAAATAAATAACATTATGTTAGTAGTAATTAGAAAAAAACTGCTAAAATTTTACATTTTTAGGCGACGGATGTTAAAGATGGAAAGTTTCCAGTCCTGCCTCAGACTAAAGTAGTATCGGCTAATAGCACAAGTCCGTTGAAACGGACTATTAAATAATTTGAGTCGGATTTATCCGACTTTAGCTTTGAGACTGGGACTTAAGTCCCAGTCTGTTGCGGCTGATAAAGGAGGATTTAGAGATGTTGGTAATGGTTAGGGCTTTCATGGCGTGCGCGGGAGCGCAGGGGGATAATTTGATTAATGCCCATCTGGGTTTACTTCCGGATTTGTGGCATCCTTTGACTTTGAATTGATCGCAGTTAGTGATTCAACTGTCAACGGTGTACCATTCGTGTCTAAAATCAGTTCGCTTGGAACACCCACCGTTTTTGGATCGGGAAATACAATTCTTAACAGAGGAGGAGCTAAAAAGGTGGTAAGAATAACCATCATGATAATTGCTGCTTCCAGTGGTTTGGAGAGAATACCAATAGAAGAGCCAATACCAAGAAACACTAAGCCTACCTCACCTCTGGGAATCATTCCTACACCAATTGCCAAGCGGTTAATTCCTGGTTGACCAAACACTACAAAGCCCGTGATTAGTTTACCGAAAATGGCGACTAAAATCAGGAAAGTTGCAATAATTAAACCTTCGCGGTTGCTGGGGATTGCTGGGTTTAAGACTCCTAAATCGGTTTTTGCGCCAACACTAACAAAGAAAATTGGTACCAGCATATCAGCAATGGGACAGATTAGCTTTTGCAGTTCTTTGCGTTTATCAGTTTCTTCTAGAACTAAACCGGCTGCAAAAGCTCCCAAAATCGCTTCTAGTTGAATCGCTGCGGCAAGATATGACATGAGAAAGGCGAAGATAAAAGCAGGTATGACCAATTCGCCCCGTGTCTTGAGTTTATCAGCGATCGCTACAAAAGATTTATTGAAAAAATTACCCAAAGCGATGGCGCCCAACAGAAAACCACTAGCGCTGATAATTAAATAAACAACTTGGCTGACATCCACCGCACCATTTTTCGCCAAGCTAGCAACCACCGCTAAAACGATAATTCCCAGCACGTCGTCAATTACCGCAGCACCGAGAATAATCTGCCCTTCTCTAGAATTGAGCCGCCCCAATTCTGACAATACCTTAGAAGTAATACCAATACTAGTGGCAGTCAAAGCTGCCCCAGCAAAAATCGCTGGCAAAGCATCGATCCCGAACAAAATCATCAATCCGGCAGTGCCAGCAGTAAAGGGTACTACAACCCCCACCACTGCCACAACACTCGCTTGAATGCCTACTGCCATCAAGTCTTTTAAATTCGACTCCAAGCCGATTTCAAACAGCAGAATGATCACACCCAGTTCTGCCAAAACCGAAACCACCTCAGACTGCGCTGCAAATACTCCAGGAGCAGCGTCCGGGCTTAAACCCGCAGTGCTTTGGAGAAAGGTGATAATCAAATTAGAACTGTCTGCACCACCAGAGGAAAACACCAACAGATGTAGAACAGACACACCCACTATTACACCGCTGACGAGTTCACCTAACACAGGTGGTAAACCAAATCGGTTGGATAACTCCCCGCCAACTTTGCTGGCGAGGTAAATCACTACTAAACTTAGCAGCACGGCTGCTAGTACCATCGAACTGTCTGCTGTTTCTGTTGCGCTTGCCAGCAGAGGCAAAGGAAAGTTAATTGCACCTAAAAACTGCATTGGTTCTGTGAAAGTCGTTCTTTTTTACTTTTTACTCTTTTATTTAAACGAACAATTAAGCTACGCAGAGTCTTCCTTCAGATTTTCGTTATGAATTTATGCAAGGGTTGTACTAAGTAGGTAGGCGCAAATAAAGTCAACTATGTAACAGAATATAAACGGTTCATAATCATTGCGATTATTTGTCTGCGACACGCTCCGCGAACGCTTCACTCCGTTACGCTCGCTTCGGACATAGCTGTAAATTTTTCGGTACACCGACTTAAGTCCCCAATCTCTATTTATCTAAAAATCATGAAATAAAGATGTAATTTTATATAATTCAACATCAGGAATTTTTATACTTAATTATGCGAATATTTTCGTAAACTTGTAGTAATATGCTTTATGTCTGCTATTTAAGTGAAAATTGCGATTATTCAGCTAAATACTTAAAAACGTTACTATTTGTAATACACGTAGTGAAGTTGACACTCATAATTCTTCCGGATAACTGTTCATGACAAAAGAATATTAGATAATATCTCAAAAATTATGAATACATCACCTTTTTGTCCGCCAGATGATGCTCAATTGGAGTACATACTATTACTCCTAAAATTCTTACCTAACTCAACACACGAAAGAGTTATTAATTATTTTTACTCAAGTGTTTGTCAGCTTAACAAAGCAATCTAGTACAGCACGGCGTAAATAAACTACCCATTCTCAATCGCTAAAAAGCTTACTCCATATGACTTTTGACTTCATGGCGGTACTAGCCTAAGTCTTACTTTCAACAATCTAATATCTAGGTTGAATAACCTCGGCATCAGCTATGTGCAGTTATATATTGCTTGTAATAAAAATTAACATAATTGAATACCTCTCTCGACTACATGAAAGACTAAGAATTAAACATTTTCAAACTTTGCTTTTATTTTAAGTAGCATCATTAATTTTCAGCTACTACTTAGGGTGCTAAAATTGAAACACAAGCATATGTTGCGTCAACTTATGGGTGTGTTTGCATTAAAAGGTTTATCTCAGCATCAGCTGAGTTTTATAATATCTTTTTAGGAGCCAAAATTTGGACTATTTTGCAATGGACAGTAATGCTTTGTAAATCATGAAAAAGGCATTCACAATATTCATTGTAAATTTTTACGCTTTTAATTTTAATATTAAGGAAGAGAATACCCATACTACAAAAATTGTCTTCAATTTTGTTGTGCAGAATAAAAAACTTTTAGCTTAACTAGCATCTAGTAAAAGCTAATTTGGTTAAATAATTACAAAAACTAAGCGATGAATAACAAAAATAGTCCTGACAAAAATGGTGTAGTCAAAAATAGTAATTCTCAAATGATTGTCTACTCTCCAAAAGAAACTTTGGATCAACCCAGAAGCGGTTATGTTATTTCCCCAATCAATGCTGTAATCTCAGCGTTAAAGCGAATAAGTTTACATAGCAAAGCAATTATTTTTAGCGTCGCTCTTGGTACGCTACCAGTATTAGGAATAGAAACATTTGCTTATTACCTAGTCAACCAATCACAAACAAAGCAAATTATCTCCTTGAAAGAAGAAAAAGCCACTCTTCTGATAGATAATATCAACCGTTTTATGCAAAGACGGTATGGAGATATTCAGATATTTTCTAATCTGATATTTTTACAAAATCGCAAAATAAGAGAAACTATGACTCGCGAACAGATTCAAGCGCGACTGAATAACTATTTAAGTATTGAAAATAGTTATGAAAGCATTGCTGTGTTTGATCTTAATGGTAATGTAATTGCCGAGTCAAAAGGACAATTTATTTTTAACCAAAAAAACGAAGATTATTTTAAAGAAGTACTCAAAACCAACACACCTTATATTAGCAAACCCTCAAGCACAAAAAGTGGAGATAAGCCACAAATTTACATGGCTGCTCCTGTCAAAGATAGCGAGACAAGTCAAACTATCTATATTATTCGTACAGTCATACCTGTGAAGTCTTTAGAAAATGCATTAAATATAGCCTTAATTAATCAGGATGATTACGATGTGATAGATGCTTCCGGAAAAATTTTCTTGTGTAAGGAAAACATAGATGTCGGTAAAAACATTGAAGAAGTTATTCCCCGATGGAAAGAAATGCAAGCAGAAAATCAGCCAAATGCCCGTGTATTGTGGAACAAAAAGGAGAAAATTGAGGAATTAGTAACTTACGTACCTTGGCAAACAATGGAAGGTTTGCCTCCTTTAAAATGGAACTTAGCTCTGAGTAGCAATACAGCGATCGCTTTTGAACCATCAAGGATATTATTGCACATACTGGCAATTGGCACAATCGTCATAATATCACTAGTCGGTGCGATCGCTGCAATTATTGCTCACCGTCTAACATTGCCAATTCGGATTGCTGCTACAGCTGTGATAAAATTGGGTGAGGGCGATCTCGATACCCGTATACCCGTCAAAGGCAAAGACGAATTTGCGATATTGGGTTCTAACATTAACCAAATGGCACAGCAATTGCAAGACTTGCTACGTCAACAAACAGCGCAGAAAGACCTTGCCATACATTTATCTGAAACTCTCAACTTGCAAGATATCTATAATTTAGCGGTTGAAGATACCCGACAAGCTTTGAAAGCAGATCGAGCAGTTATTTATAAATTTAATGATAATTTGCACGGAAAAATAATTGCTGAATCAGTCGTTGCTGAATTTCCTAAAGCTTTAGGAGCAGAAATTTATGACCCCTGTTTCTCGAGGTACATTGAAAAATATCAGCAAGGTTATGTTGTAGCAATCAATAATATTCACGAAACCGATCTTAGTGAGTGTTACATTCAGCTACTTGAATCATTTGCAGTCAAAGCTAATTTGGTAGCACCAATTCTACAGGGTGATAAAGTGCTAGGCTTGCTAATTGCTCATCAGTGTTCTCAACCTCGTGTGTGGCAACAGTCAGAAATCGATTTATTTGAACAATTCACCAGAATTGTTGGGTTGAGTTTAGAACGAGCCAATTTTTTAGAGCAAACAGCAAAAGGACGCGATGTAGCAGAAAGATTTTCTGAACTTGAGCGTCAACAAAAAGAAAAACTGCAACTGCAACTACAAGATTTGCTGGTTCAGATTGAAGGAGCATCCAGAGGAGACTTAACAGTGCGTGCTGAAGTTACTTCAGGGGAAATAGGCACTGTCGCTGACTTTTTCAATTCTATCGTGGAAAGTTTGCGAGAGATTGTCACCCAAGTAAAGCTTACCGCGACTCAGGTCAATCAAGCGATCGCCGGAAATTCTGGAGCAATTGATAAACTTGCAACTGAAGCACTTAAACAATCAGAACAAATCAGTCACACTTTAGATTCCGTTGAGCAAATGAGGCTTTCGATTAAAGAGGTGGCAAAAAGTGCAAATATTGCCGCAAAAGTTGCCGGGAATGCCTCTCACACTGCTCAAATTGGCGGCACGACAATGGATCTCACAGTAGAAAATATCTTGAGTCTGCGAAAAACATTAGGGGAAACTTCTAAAAAAGTCAAGCGTCTTGGAGAATCTTCTCAGCAAATTTCTCGCGTGGTGTCATTGATTAACCAGATTGCCCTGCAAACAAACTTATTAGCCATTAACACGGGCATTGAAGCCACACGTGCTGGTGAAGCAGGTCAAGGTTTTAGCGTAATTGCCGAAGAAATCACCACCCTATCAGGTCAGTGTACTACAGCAACCACTGAAATCGAAGAAATTGTTGCCAATATTCAATTTGAAACTACCGAAGTAATCAAAGCTATGGAATTAGGAACTGCACAGGTGGTTGAAGGCACACATCTTGTTGGGCATACAAAACAAAGTTTGAATGAAATTCTTAATGTATGTCACCAAATTGATGACTTGGTGCAGTCTATTTCTGCTGCAACAATATCTCAAGTGCAAACGTCTACAGAAGTTACTAATCTCATGAAAGCAATGGTAAAAGCATCGGAAATGACGAGCAAGTCATCTCACCAAGTTATCCTTTCTCTGCAAACAACAGTAGATATTTCTCACAAATTGCAGAAGAGTGTTGGGACTTTCAAAGTGGATTAAATTCTACAATCATATATTAATTTCTGGGTGAAAAATTTACCAATAAAAAAAGGGAGTCATCTCAATTTTCTTAATGTTTTAAACACTCCCTTTTCGTCTCAGCTTTAAACAAATATTAATTTGAGCAAAGAGTGTTTACAATGAATACCTTTCCGATCATTAGATACAGAATCTCACAGAAATTACAACCTTTATCTCTATTAAGTCAAATAACCAGTAATTCTTCTACTTGTTGTTTGCAAGTATTTAGTGCTTCAGAATCTTGGTTAATCTATGCAGAGAAGGGAAAACTCATTTATGCCTGCTATTTAAATAATATGTTTGATCTACTTGATAGAAAGTTGCAGCAGTTTAGTCAAGAAAATCCTACTTTTTTAAATAGTGAAGTTAATCAGCAGTTGCGTGCAATATTTAAAACTGATGTTGAAAACCAAATAACACCACGTCCAGAGTATATGGCTATTTGCTGGTTAGTTAAGCAGAAATATATTAGCTCCGAACAAGCAAGTATCCTCATCAAGGAATTGGTATTAGAAGTCTTGAAGTCATTTATGACTTTAGACGAGGGGAATTATGAAATTACTCCTGAAAACTTCTTAAACGATATACCAAAGTTCTGTCATCTAGATGTGGATTCATTAGTTGAACAGTGTCAAACAAAATCACGAAATCCGAAAATTATCGAGTCAGTATTTTCTCAACAGTCGTATTTTCAACCTTTAAACCAAATTCAACCACCAGATGAACCAAAAATTGAACAAAAATTGTCACAACAAAACGTTGTTATGGATGGTAATAAACCTCCCAAAATAAAAGAGCAAAATACAAAGGATAAAATTTACACAATCATCTGTATCGATGATAGTTTAACTGTTTTGAATGTGATGAAGCTTTTTTTAGATGATCAAATATTTTCTGTTATCGGAATTAACGATCCATTGAAAGCTTTAACACAGATCATCCGCAGTAAACCAGATTTAATTTTACTAGATATTGAAATGCCGAATATAGGTGGTTATGAACTATGTAGTTTATTACGTAAACATTCATCTTTCAAAAGAATACCTGTAATTATGGTAACAGGAAGAACAGGTTTTAAAGATAGAGCAAAGGCAAAAATCGTTAGGTCTTCAGGCTATTTGACTAAGCCTTTTACAAAAGCTGAGTTATTGAAAATAGTATTTCAAAATATTGGTTAACACTAAATTTTGGAGTAAAAAATATAAAACAGCCTTTTTACATCTATGTAAATAAATGTAAAAAGGCTGTTTTCTTTCCATGCCCTATGATATGAGATACACAACTATTGACAATTACCCAATTTTCAGTTGCAAAAAATGTAACCGCTCTCACCTTTGACTATTGCAATGCGAAAGTAGGAATATATCACTGGTGACGCCATAGTTGAAGCGTTTACAGAAAATAGTTTGAGGAGTGGAATAAAGTATGAATAGAGCCGTTTTAGCTGGTTCTCGGTTTAATAGTGGCAACTTGTGGAAAACACTGCCTTTCGTCTTGATTGCCTTTATAAGTTTTGCCCAACCTGGTTTGGCAGAAGAAAAAGAAAAAATGTTGCGATCGCTTACCGTTACTGGTCGAGGGATGGAATCAATTGCGACAACTCTGTCTCTAGTAAATCTAGGTGTGGAAGTTCAGGGTAAAACTGCACAGGATGTACAACAAGAGGCTGCCCGGAAATCATCAGCCGTGGTAGGGTTGCTCAAGAGCCGGAATGTAGATAAATTAGAAACCACGGGTATTAGACTTAACCCAGTTTATAGCTACAACAATAATGTACAGCGAATTACAGGATATGCGGCTACGAATACTGTGAGTTTTCGGATTGCTACCGAGAAAGCTGGTACATTATTAGATGAAGCTGTGAAAGCGGGAGCCACGCAGATTAATAGTGTTAGTTTTGTTGCTAGTGATGAAGCGATCGCTCAAGCGCAAAAACAAGCACTCAGAAAAGCGACTCAAGAAGCTCAACAACAAGCTGATGCCGTTTTTGCTTCTTTAGGTTTTAAATCCAAAGAAATAGTCAGTATTCAAGTTAATAATGCTTCTTCGCCAACCCCATCGCCTATTGCCTATCGTAGCGCCAAAGTAACCGCACAAGATGCTTCCACCCCCGTTGTTGGTGGTGAACAAGAAGTAGATGCATCGGTAACGCTGCAAATTAGTTATTAGTTAGTAGTTGGTTGTTAGTTGACCGTTGATGGTTAAGAGTTAACCACCAACCACTATTCACTAACGAATCACTCATCATTGCCCATATCGCTATCTGCATCCCGCTTGGAACCTAACAAATCCAGTTCGTCTACTTGGATAATTGGTGATGAGCGAGTGATGCCTGTATTGCGATCGCTCCATGAGTCGAACTTTAAGGAACCTTTAACGGCGATTTGCTTACCTTTTTTTACGTAGTTACCTGCTACTTCCGCCGTTTTTCCCCATAGCTCTAGGGTAAACCAATCGGGTTCATCGCTATTGCGCGATCGCCGATTTACCGCCAGTGTTAACCGACACTTAACTTTTCCCGACTCAAAATACTTCATATCTGGGTCAGTGCCAACACGACCAACCAGA
Organism: Tolypothrix brevis GSE-NOS-MK-07-07A; assembly: GCA_019358985.1. Classification (GTDB taxonomy): domain Bacteria; phylum Cyanobacteriota; class Cyanobacteriia; order Cyanobacteriales; family Nostocaceae; genus Hassallia; species Hassallia brevis. The sequence continues at coordinate 141,920 of JAHHIJ010000001.1, forward strand.
GTCACAACGTTGATACTCATATCTTTCAGCTTTCAGTACATCAGTACAGGCGTACTTACTATTATAATAGCGAATTGCAAAGCAATTGATTGTATGTTCGATAATTAACAATTATAATTATTTAACAAATGATAAAATTTTCGTGATTTTACTGAAAATTTTATACGGATCTACTGATATAACGGGAGAATATCAAACAATAATCGTCCATTGAAATAGTCAAAATTCTCGAATATTACTGAGAAAATAGTCTAGTAAACTAGACTATGGATAAAAAACGTAATAGAATCCTGCATAAATCGCTCTTATGGTAGTTGTCAAAAGTATTAAATATTAGGGGGCGTAGAGAGGCGTGGGTCTTTTCAGTAAATTTTCCTTATCGCGGGATATGGGTATCGACCTCGGTACCGCCAACACCCTAGTTTATGTATCTGGAAAAGGCATTGTACTCCAAGAGCCTTCAGTAGTTGCCATCGATCAAAACGAAAAGGTAGCACTGGCAGTAGGAGAAGAAGCCAAAAAAATGCTTGGTCGGACACCGGGAAATGTGATTGCGCTGCGCCCCTTGCGGGATGGTGTAATCGCCGACTTCGATACAGCCGAGTTAATGCTAAAAAGCTTTATTCAGCGTGTGAATGAAGGCAGGTCTTTGGTTTTACCACGGATTGTCATAGGTATTCCCAGCGGAGTCACAGGTGTAGAACGACGAGCCGTAATGGATGCAGCCACCCAAGCCGGTGCAAGAGAAGTTTTCTTAATCGATGAGCCAGTAGCAGCGGCAATTGGTGCAGGTTTACCCGTTGCTGAACCAACTGGAAACATGATTATCGATATTGGAGGTGGCACCACAGAAGTTGCAGTGTTGAGTCTTCAAGGTACGGTGATCTCCGAATCAGTTCGCATCGCTGGTGATGAACTGACCGAAGCCATCATGCATTATATGAAAAAAGTTCATAACTTAGTGATTGGGGAACGAACCGCCGAAGACATTAAGATTCGCATTGGTTCAGCCTATCCCACTCATGAAGACGAAGAAGCGATGATGGAAGTCCGAGGTTTACACCTGCTCTCTGGACTACCCCGCACTGTCACTATCAAAGGTCCAGAAATTCGTGAAAGTATGGCGGAACCGCTTTCAGTAATTATTGAAGCTGTGAAGCGAACACTAGAACGGACACCTCCAGAACTGGCGTCAGACATTATTGATCGGGGGATCATGTTAGCCGGTGGTGGCGCTTTGCTAAGAGGTTTGGATACACTAATTAGTCACGAAACAGGGATTGTTACCCACGTAGCGGCTGACCCTTTGAGCTGTGTTGTGCTGGGAACGGGACGTGTATTAGAAAACTTCAAGCAGTTGGAACGTGTCTTCAGCGGACGTTCTCGCAATATGTAACACCGATTAACAATTCTAGATATTTGGGTTCTACATCATAGAATCCAAATACCTTTTACAAAAATATTCTTATAAAAAAGGTATATATGTTTACTTCGCGTCGTTGGTGGGAGCGGAAAGGATTACAAATCGGGCTGCTAAGTTTAGTAGTTGGTAGCGCTTGGATGCTTCGACAAACTCAAGGCGGTCTTCTGCTTGATATGTATCAAGAAATAACCCGTCCATTACAAATGTTGCACACTGGTTCAACTCAAGAAGAACGTGTTAAGGATGCGCGGGTGTTGGAGTTGAAAACGCGCATAGAAGATTTGGAAAGCCAAAATCAAAAGCTAAAAGACTTACTGGGTTACATTGAAAAAGAACCGCTCTCAGCCCGCCCAATTCCGGCACGGGTAGTAGGACGCGGTGCCGACCATTGGTGGCAACAAGTAACCCTCAATCGCGGTAGCCGTGCCGGAATAGAAGAAGGTTACATTGTCAAGGCTGAGGGTGGATTGGTAGGTTTGGTAGAAAAAGTTACTGACAATTCCAGCCGCGTGTTGTTAATTAGCGATCTCAAGAGCCAAGTAGGTGTAACAATTAGCCGCACTGGAGCTAAGGGCGTTTTGCGTGGAGATGCTTCTGCTGATGGTGTGCTGGAATTTTATGAAAAAGTTCCCAATGTCAAACCCGGAGATTTAGTTTCTACATCTAATTACAGTCAGAAGTTTCCTTCTGGCTGGGCAGTAGGACGAGTGAAATCTCTGAATTTGAAGAAACTTCCAGCATCAGTGGCAACTATTGAACTTTTCCCGCCAATTCGGTCTTTAGATTGGGTAACTGTATACCCCAAGCCGGAAAACCAAATGCCGGAAATTCAACAACAAGCAAAACCTGAATCGACAAATCAAAAACCATGATCAAGAGGGGGAAAGGGGAAAGGAAAAAAGGGGAAAGGGAGATGGAGTCATTTAAAATCAGTCGAAATATTTAAAAATAATTCTTCCTTTTCCCTTTCCCCTTTCCCTTTTCCCTTCTTTGGTAATAGTCTAATAAAATTTTCCCAAATATATTAAAAATAATGAAGATTCCTGCATTTGGTCGCAGCAGGCAGCCAAAATCACCAGAGCGAAAATCGCCATCAAAATCCCAATCGAAACCACCATCGAAACCGAAAATTAAGCCTCTTTCTCAATGGCATCCTCGCTTGCGTCAAGTGTTAGATTTGGCGGTGACGGCTGGGTCTGTACTGTTATGTTTAATGATGTTGCCTACCCGTCTTCCAGGGATGGAATTGTTGGGAATTGCACCTAGCTGGCTATTGATTTGGGTAGTATCTTGGAGCGTGAAGCGCACGGTTTTTCAAGGAGCATTAGCAGGTATAGTTTTGGGGCTGCTTCAAGATGCCATGACATCGCCCAACCCAAGTCATGCTATTAGTTTGGGGATAGTGGGAATGATTACTGGCTTTATGCAGAAACAACGTTTTATCCAAGAAGACTTTATTTCTATTGCCTTAATTGTCTTTGCAATGACAGTTTTAGAAGAAACTATTTTTGCGTCGTTATTAATTTGGATGGGCGATCGCAATATGCAAGATATCTGGACACATTACCAGAAAGTCGCCCTTGCCTCTGCTATTCTCAGTAGTCTTTGGGCACCTGTGATTTATTATCCCTTAAATCGGTGGTGGCAGCAGATAAAATTGGCACAGTCATGAGGAAATGGGCATTGGGCATGGGGCATTGTTAATTTTAACTCCCCCCTGCTCCCTACTATTTAATCATTGTATTGCCCAAAGTTATGGATAATTCCCCAGTCGTTGATCAACCAAATGCATCAAACAATAATTACAGTGAAGAAAATGTACTTTTAGTAAAGTCGGCAGTTGGTTTGGATTCACACTTACAGAAAATGGTGGGAAATGACTTTGACTCTCGCATGATGCAGCGGTGTTTGGAACTCGCAAAACGCGCTACCGGACGCACTTCGCCAAATCCTTTAGTGGGAGCGGTAATTGTCAAAGATGGCGAAATTATCGGGGAGGGGTTTCATCCTCGTGCCGGGGAACCTCATGCGGAAGTTTTTGCTCTCAAAGCAGCCGGTGCTGCCGCTCGTAGAGCGACAATTTATGTCAGCTTAGAACCTTGCAATCACTACGGACGCACTCCACCTTGTTCGGAGGCGTTAATCGCCGCTGGAGTGGCAAAAGTGGTAGTAGGTATGGTTGACCCCAATCCACTGGTTGCGGGGGGTGGCATTGCCCGTTTACGCGCCGCTGGAATAGAAGTTGTGGCAGGGGTTGAAGAGGAAGCCTGCCAGAAAATTAATGAAGGTTTTGTTCATCGTATTCTCTACAAACGACCTTTGGGCATTTTGAAATATGCCATGACTTTAGATGGCAAAATTGCTACTAGTGCCGGTCACAGTGCTTGGGTGACAAATCAAGATGCCCGCACTGAAGTACATCAACTGCGGGCTGCTTGTGATGCTGTAATTGTGGGTGGGAATACAGTCCGACAGGATAATCCTTATTTAACCAGCCATCAAGAAGGGGCAAATAATCCCTTGCGGGTGGTGATGAGTCGCAGTCTGAAATTGCCAGAAAATGCCCACTTGTGGCAAACTTCTGAAGCTCCCACTTTGGTGTTAACAGAAGTAGATGCTAACCCGTCCGTTAAAGAATTGTTGCTTCGTCAGGGAGTAGAGGTGCTGGAACTAACGCCACTCACGCCAGATCGGGTAATGGCTTACTTGTATGAGCGGGGTTTTTGCAATGTATTATGGGAGTGTGGGGGGATATTAGCCGCTAGTGCGATCGCTCAAGGTGCTGTACAAAAAATTCTTGCCTTTATCGCTCCAAAAATCATTGGTGGTAACAATGCACCCACACCTGTGGGTGATTTAGGCTTCACCACTATGACTGAGGCTTTGCCCTTAGAACGTGTTACTTGGCGCGTGGTAGGTTCCGATTGCTTGGTAGAAGGTTATTTGCCACGAAAAAGTTGATGGTTGATGGTTGGAGCATTGGAACGTTGATGGTTAAGAGTTATCCACTAACCACTAACTACCATCCACTAACCACTAACCATTAACAACCAACCAATAAAAATTGTCTTAGCCGTAACATTGACGGTCATGGGCGATGTCACGAATTAGGCTTAACCTGGCTTGAATGTAATCACAGAGAAAATCGGTTTCGTTACAATCTAACAATGCTTGCGTTTTGGTTTGTTTGACTAACCATTGCACCAAGCTAGCATCGTCTAGTTGCAAGAGGGTCTTGGAATGGGTTGTTTCAACCACAGTCCAAAGCTGACGCATAATCGTAGGAGTCATCAGACCTCAATCTAATTATTAGCTTAGTTATTTTCAGCGTACACAATTGCGGCAATAAATTGGGCGTGAGTGTACAAGCCGACATAAGTATTATCAAAAACTTCATAATCGGATTTATAACTTGATGAAGATTAAGAATCAGCAACGCGCTGACTTCAACTTAATCGTAACTAGGTAGATTAAGAAAAATTACATATCACTCATTGAGCATGGGGCAATGGATATGGGGCATGGGGCAGAAAAGAAAAGTAAGTTAAATTTATTGACGATCGCCTACTTAATTAGATAATCACTCTTTTCATAAAGTTAAAAACTTAAAAAATAATAAAAATATTTGTTTCAAGGCTTTGATTATGAAAGAACTTAACTTAATGACAATATGGCAAGATGTTACAGCAGATTGCGTTTTAATCCAATACACGTAGAGACGTAGCAGTCGTAAAGACGTAGCACTGCTACGTCTCTACAAGATCTTGGGTTCTATATATGTACTTCCTAAACCTGAAATTTGCTGTAAGTAGCCGGAATGAACTGCATTTTCCCTAGCAGGCATATAAAGCTCTATTCCCAGCGTTCCTATTTGAGACATGGGAAAAAAATCAAGTTGACTATGGCGACTTGAAGCGCGATTGCCTTCTATGTGCGGTTCAATGGTACTCTGTAAACATGAATTACGGAACTGCTCGCAAATTGCTTATTGACCAGGCAATGACAACCGAGGAAAACCCAGATGCTCTGTTAATGCGGATGCAGCAGGGAAAACCACCTATCCCTGGTCACGTTACTTCTATTTTATTGGCGTTGAAAGTAATTTTTGAAGAACTCAAGGATGCTACAATTATAGACAAAGAACTAGCTAACTCGCTGTATCAGTTAAGCATCAAAAGTCAACAGTTGTTTGCAGTAGGGCGTAAAGCTGGAATTGAATGGCCCCCCCTCCTAAAAGAAGACTTGCTGCGAATTGCGATCGCTGTTGAAAGTATATTTTCTGGCGATTGGCAAACTCTACATTAGATATAGGCGTAAAAAAGAATGTAGAGACGTAGCAGTGCTACGTCTTTCCGGAAAACAGACGTAGCAGTGCTACGTCTCTACAATGGTTTCGGGCAACGCATAATTAATTTTTACCAGATGTCTATTAACGATTTCGCAATTCGGCTTCTAGCTTGTCTAAATCGGTTTTGAGTAAAACTGTCATCTGACCGACGAAGGCTTTACCTTCTTTGGGTTGGGCAACTTCTACCCAATATGCATAGCGATCGCCTACTCGCAATTCTCCCTGCAAAGCTTCTCTAATGGGAGTTTTCGCGAAACGGGCACTATTTATCGCACTTTGGTTCGGATACTCATATATCACCTGAGCGCGATTGAAATCTTGATATATATCTAACCCATAAATCACGCGCAACGATTCTTGCAAACGTTCAGATGTAATCCCGTTAATTGCATCATACATCGCAATCCGTTCGGTGCGTATTCTGCTGCGGTCTTTGGTAAAAGCGACTCTACCAGGTGGCAACACCGATGCTTGAAAACTAAATCGCTGTGCTGCCGTATCAGTCTTTTGAATCAAAAAGCGCTCATTTGGGCTGGGACGAAGTGTAGAATTAGCTTTAATCCATGTGCCGACTTCTTCTGTACTTTGTCCTGGTAAAGCATTAACTTTGGAATCAGAAAGGATTCCCAGGCAAATTAAGGGAACTACAGAACACGGTACAATCAGAAAATTCAGTAAAGGTTTTTTTAGCATTTTTTCTTTTGGGGATTACATTACGATTCCCTCCATAGAGGGTGTAATCATAGTTTTCCCTTTTTTGCAGAAATAAATGCTGATACCAGTTTTTGATTATGTTGCGCTTTATTCGCCCTGCGCCGAGCGAACAGGCGCCAGATTCCTGGGGCTTCTCCTGTCGGAGACGCTGCGCTCTCCTAGAGGCACGCGGCTACGCGAACGTGGGCTAATTACCAACCTTTGTGCAGAATTCTCTATTAGGACTTACGCAAAAAGACCAAAAAACGAACCGCTCCAGAGCGCAGAGGAAACAGAGGAATAAGAGTTTGAGAGAATTTTTGCGTAAGTCCTGTCTATGATGCGTTTACACAGGTAAGGCGATCGAATTAGACATATCTGAATCTGACATAATTAATAAAGTCCTTAGATGTTTTCTTGGATTGGGTATTGATAACGACTGCGATACTTACCAAACTGAGTTAAACATTCTAAAAAATCGAATAGAGAAAATAATCAAAATTAACAATCTCAAAGAGGTTTAGCTATGAAAACCGAGCAAGAAAGACAAGAACTAATTAAAGTTATCAACGAATTACTAAACCAAGCTTATGATACTGATTTAGATAATATTCTTTCCTATTTAGAACATATCGACACTCTGGAAGATAAATCAGATATAAAAGCCATAAGAGCAGCTATAAACGAACCAAAAATACCTTGGGAACAAGTGGTTAAAGAATTATTTGCAAGACGAGAAAAACTTAGAGCTATCGCTTACAGTATGGACTTACTGATACTAGGATTCTATTTTTGGTGTCCATACTTCACTATTAGAATTGGCGGTGCAATACCGGATGATAACCCTTACAAATATCCGGGTAAAATTCACAGTTCTACAGGTATCGGGATAGTGCTACCAGGATACAAAATATTTACAAGTTATCAGGGTAGCTATGACGCTTAATAAACACACAATACAGGGTATAGCAGCATTTACCAGTAAAACGTTACCGTCAAGCGAGTTTGAAAAACTGATGATTAACGCTGGATATTTTGAAGTAGGAACCGCACCAGGGCAAGGTGGGAGAATAAAAGTATGGTGGTCACACGACAGTTATCCAAGAGTTGAATCTATTTACAGTCCTGATAAAAATACAGTTTTGACTGCATATCATGTTTAAAGCTAATAATCTAAAATCCTCTATGTACTAAAGATGTACGAAATTTTCTGCTAAATATTTAAGAACTTCATCCAAAGTTTCTGAGTCTGTTAGAACCAATTGTTCTGATGAAATAGTCATTTTTTTAGCCAACGCAGGCACAAATACTACTTCCATCATTTCATTTTTAAGGACATCCCAGAATATGATAAGTATAAATTATATAAATGGTATTATATTGCATTAACCACATTTTTATAGACCGCTTTGCCAACCTTTGTGCAGAATTCTCTATGATGCGTTTACACAATTTGGGATTGAGTGCGTTTGTTTGTCTGTTGGTGGTTTTCTCGACTTCTTGGGTTCCTAATTGGTCGATGGTATTTACAGCGTCGCAGGTGTTGGCGCAAACAGGAAATCAACGGAAAACCGAAGCAGATAGACTTCACGATCAAGGACTTCAGGAATTAGAGACTAGTCAATTTGAAGCAGCTTTACAGTCCTTTCAGCAGGCACTTAAAATCTACCAGGAAATCAAAGATCGTAAAAACGAAATTGCAGCACTGGGAAATATTGGCATAGTTTACAATAACTTGGGAGACAATACAAAAGCGATTGGCTACTACCAGCAGATTTTGGTAATTGCACAGGAAATCAAAGACCGTCGAAGCGAAGGTAAAACACTGGGAAACATCGGTAATGTCTACGATGATCTGGGTGATTATTTGAAAGCTATCGAATATCAACAGCAGTGGTTGGCGATCGCACGAGAAATCAAATATCGTAAAGGCGAGGTTGCTGCACTGGGAAATATCGGTAATGCTTACCTCTCTCTGGGAAACTACCCGAAAGCTATTGATTATAATCAGCAGGGTTTGGCGATCGCACGAGAAATTAAAGACCGTCAAGGTGAGGCTATTTCGCTAGGAAATCTTGGTATTGCTTACTTATCTCTGGGAGACTACCCGAAAGCTATTGATTATCAAGAGCATAAGTTAGTAATTATACGAGACATCAAAGACCGTCTTGGCGAGAGTGTTGCATTAGGAAATCTCGGTGTTGCCTACTTTTACCTGGGAAACTACCTCAAAGCTATTGACTACTGTGAAAAGCAGAGGAAGATCGCACGGGAAATAAAACACCGTTACAGCGAAGGTTCTGCACTCTCGAATCTTGGTCTTGCCTACTTTTCCCTGGGAGACTACCCAAAAGCAATTGATTACCAACAGCAGCACCTGGCGATCGCACGAGAATTAAAAAACCCTGAGAATGAAAGTTCTGCACTCTCAAATCTTGGAATTGCCTACGATAAACTGGGAGAATACCCGAAAGCAATTGATTACCATCAGCAGAGTTTAGCGATCGCACGGAAAGCAAAAATCTTGAATAATGAAGGTTCTGCACTCTCGAATCTTGGTGTTACCTACCTTAACCTAGAAGACTACCCGAAAGCAATTGAGTACCATCAGCAGAGTTTAGAAATAGCCAGGGAGATTAAAAGTCGTTTTGGCGAGGGTGTCTCTTTAAACAATTTAGGACTTGCGTTCTACAAATCAGGTAATCTCTCCGCAGCAGAGAAAAAACTGTATGAAGGAATTAAGGTTTATGAATCTCTACGAGATAAAAAATTAAATGATACCAACAAAGTTTCGATTTTTGAAACGCAACGTCATATTTACCGTACTTTACAAAAAGTCCTCATCGCCGAAAATAAAAGTGATACAGCTCTAGAAATTGCTGAACGCGGTCGTGCTAGGGCGTTTGTTGAGTTAATATCATCTCGCTTGGCTAATGGTAACACTGAGGCGAAATCGCCCAAACCACCAACAATTGCTGAGATTAAACAAATTGCCAAGGTGCAAAACGCCACTTTGGTACAATACTCGATTATCTACGATGAATTCAAAGTAGCAGGTAAACCACAAACCAAAGAATCAGAACTATATATTTGGGTGATCAAACCCACAGGTGAAGTCACATTTCGCAAACTTGACCTCAAACCCCTGTGGCAACAACAAAATACTTCTCTAGAAACTGTAGTTGAGAGTATCCTTCAAACTAGCCCGTCGCAATGGAATAAACCGTTAAAGCAACTACATCAAATCCTAATCCAACCAATTGCTTCAGAATTACCCAAAGATCCTAGCGATCGCGTCATCTTCATTCCCCAACAATCGTTATTCCGGGTTCCGTTCCCAGCTCTGCAAGACGAGAAAGGCAAATACCTCATCGAGCAACATACTATCCTGACAGCTCCCTCGATTCAAGTTTTGCAACTAACTCGTGAGCAACGAAAGTTAGCGTCTGGAAAGGGTTTCTTAATTGTGGGTAATCCGATTATGCCCAAGATTGGTGATCCACCTAAGCAGTTAGATCCTTTACCAGAAGCAGAAAAGGAGGCTATTGAAATTGCTGATCTCTTCAAAACCAAAGCGATTATCGGCAAAGATGCCACCAAGGTTAATATCTTACAGCAGATATCCAAAGCGCGAATTATTCATTTAGCAACCCACGGACAGGTAGATGATAACCAAGCTCTGGGAAGTTGGATTGCTTTGGCTCCCTCAGGAAAAGACAATGGCTTACTAACCGCTGGGGAAATCTTTGATTTTAAATTTAAATTGAAAGCTGAACTGCTTGTTCTCAGCGCTTGTGAAGCTGGACGAGGAAGACTTACAGGGGATGGGGTTATCGGATTGTCTCGTTCGTTGATTTATGCTGGAGTACCCAGTGTAATTGTCTCCCTATGGACAGTTCCCGATGATTCTACCAAGTTGCTGATGACTGAATTTTACAAAAATCTCCAGCGCAATCCTGATAAAGCCCAAGCCTTGCGTCAGGCTATGCTGACAACAAGTAAACAGTATGATAAACCCGTAAACTGGGCTGCGTTTACATTAATTGGTGAAGCTGAGTAATATCATGTCCGACAAATCATATCATGACAGGCTTATCACACATACTGTAAAGACGTTCCGCCGGAACGTCTTTACGACGGTAGGTAGGTTTTTATTACTGTTAATTAAACGGACATGATATCACACATTTTGTAGAGACGTTCCGGTGGAACGTCTCTACGACGGTTGGAATGTTTTTATTAATCTTAATTTTAGACATAGGCGTGGAAATGACCCGAAGACGCGATAAATCGCGTCTCTACAAAAGGTTTTGGGCAACGCATAATTAATTGTCGGAGATGTCTATTTAATTCAACCTACCTACTTACGGAATCATCGCTACTTTAATTACTTTACGCGCTTTCATATCACAAAATACCTGTTCTAAATCCTTCAAAGGACGGTGTTCGCTAATAAGTAACTCAAAAGGAATTCTCCGACTTGCGATGAGTGATAAAGCTTCCCGCACAAACTTCGGAGTGTTGTGAAATACACCTTTTAGTGTAAGCTCACTGTAATGTAGCTGTTCTGTATTTACAGTAATTGTCGTATCTCGCGGACAACCACCGAATAAGTTGACTGTAGCACCAGGACGAGCGCAGGCGATCGCACTTTCCCAAACGCTTGGTACACCAGTCGCTTCAATCACTACATCTGCACCCCATCCATCAGTTAGTTCTTTCACTAAACTGGGAATATCTGCTATTTGACGATAATTAAAAGTCTTTGCTGCACCCAGCTTTGTCCCAATTTCTAACCGAGAGTCATTACCACCCAACAGAAACACCTCAGCAGCCCAATCATACGCTAACTTGGCGACAAACATCAAGCCGATCGCTCCATCTCCCAATACGACTACTTTATCCCCAGCTTTGACGTTAGAACGCGCTACCCCATGCAATACACAAGCTAAAGGTTCTGTCATCGCTGCCAATTCATCTGGCAATTCATCGGGAATCGGCAACAAATTATGCTGAACTATCGCTGCCGGAATTTTCAAGTACTCTGCAAAAGTACCATTATTCCAAGTTAGATTCGGGCAAAGGGAATATTCTTGACGTTGACAAAAAAAGCATTTCATGCAGGGGGCAGAGTTATTAGCCACTACGCGATCGCCTATTTTCCAACCCCTAACATCTGCACCTAATCCGACAATTTGCCCAGCTCCCTCATGACCAAACAAAGTTGGAAGCTTAAGCATTTTAGCATGACCGCCGCGCCGCCAAACTTTCAAATCTGTACCACAAGTTGTGGCACATCCCACTTGGATGACGACTTCACCCTCACCAGGAGTAGGATTGGCAACTGACTCTAACCGTAAATCTTCCTGACCATAAAGCAATGCTGCTAACACAGCCAAAACCCATTAATTAGCTCCACCTGATTTTACCAGGTGAAGGCGACAACTTGATCAAAAGATATTTGTTGGGAATTACAGCAAATTTCAGGTAAATGAAGTACATATAGAACCCAAAACCTTGTAGAGACGTAGCACTGCTACGTCTTTACGTGTATTCGATATTAGCGATAGGCTGCTGTAAGTAGGTAGGCACAAATAAACCTACCTATGTAACGAAATGTAAAACCCTCGAAACCCTTGTGATTGCTTCACTTCGTTACGTTCGCTTCGGACGTAGTTAGGTTTTATCGTACTTATCTACTTACTGTAATTCTGCGTTGCACGAAAAACAATGTAGAAACGCGAGATTTCGCGTTTCTACATTGTTTTTCTACCAGACGTATAAAGGTTAATTAATCTCGAGTTTTAGCAACTTGGGAACTATGAACTTTGAGAACCAGTCTGTGTAATCAAGGAGTTCACTGGTGGAGGGGTAAGCACTCCGGTGGTTCTGGTTTCTGGGTTAGTCAAGGTACAAACTGTTAGCTGTGGAACCTCTTGGCGACAAGATTGACAAAACCAGTATAATTCACCATGACGGACATGACGTAGCAGCGAAGCACCGCAACACGGACAGGTGTTGGCTTTCATACTCATACGAATGTCCTCCATAAAAATCGTTGTTTGTTTTAAGTAGAAAAAAAGCGTTAATTAAAAGCTGATTTTGCCGACACGAACGCGTCCATTTAAATCAATACGGTCTTGAATTATTTTTTCATAAACCGTTTCGTAGCCGTTAACCATTTGGCTAACACTAAAGTTGTTTTCTACGTATTCTCGGCAAGTTTGACGATTTAATTCTAAAGCAGATTTAATCATTGCCGCCATTTCATCATAACTTTGGCAAACCATACCTGTAACGCCTTGGGCGATGACTTCCGGTACTGAACCTAAGTTCAGGGCAATTACTGGTGTGCCAGTAGCCATTGATTCAATCATTACTAAACCAAAAGGTTCGCTCCAGGTAATGGGAAAAAGCGTAATAGTAGCATTGCCCAGAAGTTCAGCTTTTTCGGCGTGGTTGATTTCACCGAGGTATTCAATTTGCTGACCATCGATTTGGGGGGCAATTTCTTGTTCAAAAAACTGAGAATCTACTAAATCGAGTTTTCCAGCCATTTTCAGACGCCAACCTGTTTTTTTCGCAATAGCGATCGCATGTTGTGGTCCCTTTTCTGGTGAAAAGCGTCCTAAAAATGCTAAATATGGTGGTTCTTGAGGTTTGGCGACAAAAGGATAATCTACCGGATTAATTCCGTTGTATACTGTGCTGACGTAGTTAAGATCGATTTGACGTTGGGCGTTACTAATGCTGACGTATGCCTGCTTTTGGTGGTAAGAAAATACGTGACGATTGTCGTTCGTAAATCTACTATGCAAAGTATGGAGTGTGGGTGTGGACACCAAACTTGCTAAAGGTAATGCCGAAATCCCTACATGGGAATGGATTATGTCAAATTCCCCTGAATTTTGGTAAACTTGGCTGAGTTCGAGTGTTTCATACACGCCATAATCTTTGACATTCGGGTCTAAGCGTAATGCACGCGGATAAACTGCTTTTAAATCAGCTAAGGTTTGTGAATCTCCAGAAGCGAACAAAGTTACATCATGACCTCGACGCACTAGTTCATCAGTCAATCGACTCACTACCAATTCAATTCCTCCATAACTCGGAGGTGGAACTTGTTCCCATAAGGGGGCTACTTGAGCGATTTTCATTGCTTTGCTTTGCTTGTTCTGCTGAAACAGTCCTCACATCATGCACTTAAATATTATGGCATTTAGAGCATTTATACTTAAGCGTTTGCAATTTAAATTAACCTTATTTACTCCCCACACCGCAACATCGGTTAACCGTACCTTGAAAATACAATTAACTAATTAAATACTTTTACCACAGAGGTATCAGACAACCTAATTGTCAATATACACCGTAATCTTAAATACTTTCATCTATCTTGGGGATCATATATTACCAAGAAGGGGAAAGGGAAAAGGGACGGAAATAAAATAGCGCAAAGTTGGCTCTTTCTTCGGTTTCCGTCCCGTCAACCTTTGTAAGAACGGATTTATTCACTATAACTCTATATTTCTTACCCTTTCCCCCTTACCCTTTCCCCTTTCCCCCTCTTTTTCATTAGATGTTTTGTAGCTGAAAATACCAATTTTTTGTCTCAAATGAATTTTGTTGACTAAAACTAACTTAATAAATCTTGATAATTTAAAAGAATGAAAATAGCTACTTGGAATGTCAACTCAATTCGTACTCGTTTAGAACAGGTTGTTAATTGGTTGAGTGAAAATCCGGTTGATGTGCTTTGTTTACAAGAAACCAAAGTTGTAGATAGTAACTTTCCGCGATCGCCTTTTGAAGAATTAGGCTATCATTTGTATACATCAGGACAAAAAGCTTACAACGGTGTGGCTTTGATTAGTCGCAAACCGCTGACAGATGTAAGTACTGGTTTTACACCAATTTTGGCAAACATAGAGCCAACTTGGGATGAGTCCAAGCGAGTGATTACAGGTGTAAATAATGGCATTCGCATCGTTAATCTTTACGTTCCCAATGGTTCAGCAGTGGGAAGCGAGAAATATGAATATAAGCTCGAATGGTTAAAATTGCTCTATGAGTATTTGCGATCGCTCTTATTATCTCAAACAACAATCTGCATCTGTGGCGACTTTAATATAGCCTTAGAGCCTGAAGATATTCATCAAGGCGTAATTGCGGAAAATCATATTATGGCATCTCAAGCAGAACGCCAAGCCTTAAGAAACATTCTCGCATTAGGATTTGCCGATGCCTTTCGCAAATTTACCACAGAAGGCGGACATTATAGCTGGTGGGACTATCGCGCTGCTGCTTTTCGCCGTAACTTAGGTTGGCGAATTGACCATCATTATCTCACACCTCCCTTGTATGAGCGTGCAGTAAGCTGCACTATTGATGTAGCACCGAGAAAATTACCTCAACCCAGCGACCATACACCTGTCATTGTTGAATTTTAAATTTTAGGATGTGGTAGAGACGCGATTAATCGCGTCTGTACAATGTGGTAGAGATGCGATTAATCGCGTCTGTACAATGTTAGTGGATGGTGGATAACTGTTGACTGTTAACCACCATCCACTAACACCCAACACCCAACACATAATTTAAATTTATATGTTTTTGGTAACAGGAGCAACAGGAGATATTGGTCGCAAAGTCGTGCGACTACTACGTACACAAGAGATGTCCGTGAGGTCATTTGTGCGTTTGTCATCACGTTACAGCGAGTTAGAACACCGAGGATCTGACATCTTTATCGGTGATTTGCAAGAAGAAAAAGACATCCAGAAAGCTTGTCAGGGCGTACAGTATATTATCAGCGCCCACGGTTCTGGGAGCAATGCCTTATCTCTGGATTACCGAGCGAATATTGAATTAATCGATCAAGCAAAAGCCAATAGAGTAGAGCATTTTGTCTTTATTTCTGTATTAGGTGTTGACCGGGGGTATGAAGATGCTCCGGTTTTCAAAGCAAAACGAGCAGTAGAGCGCTATTTACAAGCCAGTGGTTTAAATTACACTATTTTACGCCCATCTGGATTAGCATCAAATTTGCTGCCATTAGCAGAACGGTTTCGGGAAACGGGACTTTATTTCCTTATTGGCGACCCCAAAAATCGTACTTCAATTGTGAGTACAGATGATTTAGCAAGAATGGTAGTAGATTCTGTGACAGTTTCAGATGCTCGTAACAAAATTTTACCAGTGGGAGGACCAGAGATTTTATGGCGAGGAGATATTCCTCTGATTTTTGGACGTATATTCAACAAAGAGCCAGTATTGATTAACGTACCACTTTTATTAGTTGATGGGTTACGGGGTGCATTAGGTTTATTTAATTCCGAAGGACAAAAAGCTTTGGGAACCTTCCGGACGTTGCTAGCGAATGAATTTTTCTGTACAAGTGAGGAAATTGCCAATTTAGAGGCGATTTATAATTTTAAGCTAGAAAGCTTGGAAAGTTTCATCAAGCGTTATTTAGCAGTTTAACTGGATAGTCAATAGTCAATAGTCAATAGTGGTTAGTAGAACAACTAACCACTAACAACTAACCACCAACAACTAAACAAATATGAAAACTTCCATAGTTGCAAATGCTGCTCAAGCACGTCAGACAAAACAAAGATTTGCTAAACCAGAAGACCAATTATCTTATGAATTAGGTAAAGCGGTACAAGAATTACCACCGCTATACACGAGAATTTTAGCAGGAACAATTAGTGCGGTGATATTTGGAACGATCGCCTGGGCAAATTTTTCGCGAATAGATGAAGTAGCAACAGCACCAGGGGAATTGATTGCTTCCACACAAGTGCGACCGGTAACATCGCTAGGTGGTGGGTCAATTATCGCAGTTAACGTTAAAGAAGGCGATCGCGTTGCTAAAGACCAAGTTTTGCTTCAACGTGACCCAGATGTGCAAAAAACTGATGTTGCTCGCCTCAGCAAATCTGTAAAATTGATTCAAGAAGACATGCGGCGTTTGGATGCAGAACGTATTGGTGGTACAATAGCTGGAACACAAATCCAAGATGAACTTTTAAACTCTCGTTTGCAAGACTTCAAAGCACGTCAAGCTGCTGCTGAAGCTGACGCCAACCGCCAATTAGCATTAATAGACCAATCAAAAGTACGCCTCACCCGTTTGGAAGATAATCTAGATAATGCTAGAAGTAATCTTGCCAATATTAGAAATAATCTGGAAAACGCCAAACAAGTCCGCAACCAAACATTGCCTAACTTGAAGATTGCCCAAGAAAGAGTAGACAGACTTGGATCTTTACTTGCTAGCGGTGGAGTAGCGAAATTACAATACTTGCAAGCACAAGAATCATACAATCAAGCAAATGCACAAATAACTAGAGCAAAAGATGAAATAGTCAATGCCCAAACCAAAATTAACGAAGAGCAAGACAAAGTTTCGTCTTTAGAAAAAGATATCGCTGGGCAGAAGCAAGAAATTCGCTCCATCCAAGCAGCTTATCAAGGCGCCCGCAATCAAACCCAGCGTGTAGCATCAGAGCGTCAAAGTGAAATCTTAACTGGACTCAACAAGCGCAAAGAAGAAATGGCTAACGTTGCAGGTCAATTAGAACAAGCAAGAAAGCAACAAGATAACGAAACCATCAAAGCTCCGGTTGCCGGAACTATCTACCGAATCAAAGTAACTAAAGGACCAGTGCAATCAGGTGAAGAGTTATTATCTATTTTACCAGAAGGCGAGGACTTATTGCTAGAGGTGAAAGTTTTAAATCGCGATATTGGCTTTATTCGGGAGGGAATGAAAGCCAAAGTGAAAATGGCAACTTTTCCGTTTCAGGAATTTGGTACTGTTAATGGTGAGGTTGTGCAAGTAAGTCCGAATGCGATTGTAGATAAAGATTTGGGCTTAGTTTTCCCGACAAGAATTAAGCTGAATAAACACTCTGTAATTGTCCGGGGTCAAGAAGTTGCATTCACACCAGGGATGACTGCTAATGGTGAAATTGTCACTCGGAAAAAGTCGATTTTGACTTTCATCGTCGAGCCGGTGACTCGTAGATTTAGTGAGGCTTTCTCTGTGAGGTAATTTGGGTGTAGAGACGCGATATATCGCGTCTCTACAATAATTTTGGGTTCGCTAATTTTCTTTTCTGAACCGTATTGCCATTAATGCTAAAGATTTGAGCGGTAAACCGCTCACTACGAATTAGGAGGGTAGTTTACAGCAAATTTCAGGTTTAGGAGGTACATGGGTCAAACCTAAAACTCTGTAGAGACGTAGCAGTGCTACGTCTTTACGTGTATTAGACATCTCCAGAAACTAATTATGCGTTGCCCGAAACCCTTGATTAGACGTAGCAGTGCTACGTCTTTACGTGTATTAGACATCTCCAGAAACTAATTATGCGTTGCCCGAAACCCTTGATTAGACGTAGCACTGCTACGTCTTTACGTGTATTTAATAACAACGCAATCTGCTGTATTTTCTAAACTATTTCCGAGTTGATATCAAACAACCAATCGCGATAGTCTTCGATTTGTGTTTTCGATTGATTTAATATGTTTTCAACAACAGCATCGCTGTCAATGTTGCTGACGCCGAGAGGATTCTGATAGTATTGGGATTGTAACTGAAGTTTTGGTATCAAGATTTGGCTCTTTTGCATAGAATTATCTGTGGGACTAAAAGTTGCGGGTTTGTAACTTTGGAAAAGGTTTCTAGAATTACTTTCAATTCCACTGTTAAAACTTTGTAAAAAATCGTCGGCTATTTCTGGGGAAGATTGGAATGAGGTAGTAGATATGTTTGCAAAAAGTCCATCGCTCTGAGTTGTAGAACTTAAGCTGAAGTTAGAATTTGCGCTTTCTTGTGTACTATTTCCAGAAGTATCTGCGAGAATCTGACGCACTTGGGCATCTGTTAAATTAGGGTTAGCACTCAGCATCAACGCTACTACACCAGCAACGTGAGGACTTGCCATTGATGTGCCACTATAATTCGCATATTTATTACCCGGAAGTGTCGAGTAAACATCGACTCCTGGAGCTGTGACGTAGGTGAGTGGGTTAAATCCGGCTAGGTTAGAGAAGCTAGCCAAATTATTATTCTTATCGACAGCACCAACAGCAATTCCGGTTTCGTCTGCGTAGCGTGCCGGGTATCCTGGTTGTAAACCACTGTCGTTACCCGCTGCCATGACAACGATCGCTCCTTTGCTGCTAGCATATTTTAAGGCTGATTCTAAAGCGCTGTTAGGATAATCGCCACCTAAACTGAGGTTAATGACATTGGCTCCATTATCAGTAGCATAACGAATACCCTGTGCGATCGCATCATAAGAACCACTACCAGAGTCATTCAAAACTTTGACTGGCATAATATAAGCATCATAAGCAATACCAGTCACACCAAAGTCGTTTTTCTCTCCCGCAATAGTACCAGAAACATGAGTGCCATGACCAGCTACATCCAAAGTGTTGTTGTCGTTGCCGTCAAAATTCCAACCGTTGAAATCATCAACATAGCCATTAGCATCATCATCTATGCCATTACCAGCAATTTCTTTGGTATTAGTCCAGATATTATCTTTTAAGTCGTCATGGTTGCGGTCAACTCCAGTATCCACCACTGCAACCACAACACCTTTACCAGTGTATCCCTTTGCCCATGCTTCTGGCGCTTTTACAAGGTCAGCACCCCAATTATTTCCACCAAGGTTAGGAACATCAGCAAAAGTCTTGTTACCAGCAGCTTTACTCACTGCATCTGCGGCATTAATTAAACCATAACCATCAATATAATTATAGTTTTCACTATTCGCAGTAGTAGAGGAATCGAGCATCTGCACGTCATTTGTCGCTGCATTGAAGCTGCTGTGACTGCCAAAATGAAGGTTGTAATCATCCTTTTGATTAAAGGAATCTACTGAGGATAGAGGAGTGAAATTGAGCTTTTTGTCATAATAATTAGAATCAATTTCCATAAGTCTTCTTTCCTGATATGAATCAATATTTTTGACAGCACAAACTGTTAAAATCTTCGTCGAAAGATTTTAAAAAAGAAATTACTTCCCTTTGCCAATAATTACTATGGATTTAAATGTGAAAATGCCAATTTGCTTACAAACAAGAAAATGTCAGTAATAATTGTCAGTGAAAAAATATTTTAATAAAGTCTTTATTTTTATATTTAGAAACTAATAAATAGACATAAAAAATACGCCTAAATAATAAAAACCTACCTACCGTCGCAATACGGTTCGGTTAAGATGCACAGTCATTAAAGATCCCCCATTATCCACGCCAGTTCCTTCAAGTCGGGAAACCCGCCCAACGGACTGGCTCCCCTTAAAAAGGGGGAAATAGAGCCAATAAAAGTCCCCCTTTTTAAGGGGGGTTGGGGGGATCAAGTCTTATCCGAACCGTATTGCCTACCGTCGTAGAGACGTTCCGGCGGAACGTCAATACAATTGTAAGTAATTTTCCGGACATCATATCATTACTTGACGACTAAAGTCGTGACGACAAAATAAAGTCCGTCTACGCGGACTTAATGTCTAAAAGCCTGCGTGTGCCTGCTTTGTTCCTATAGTCCCAGGCTTCCAATCTGAGGGCTAAGTTGATATAGTTTTTGTAGAATCCCAATAACTAAAGTTGCTTGTTATTTCATTCCAAGCCAATTCTATGATGCCCGGTTTTGAGGAGTTATTATCAATTCCCCAAGGGTTGAAAAGAGTAAGCTTTTGAGTAGAGGAATTGTAACCTACCACTGCATAACCATGACCAGCGACGATATTTGATGCAACTCCAGTTTCTAAAGTCGCTAACCCAATTAATTGACCAGAATTAAATGCATTGACTATTGAGTTCAACTCAAGAACATTAAAACTAGAAACCTTACGTCCAGTGATTTGGGAAAAAGCATCACTCATATATCCACCATGACCAATACCGTTGTAAGAATTGGTATTATCTTGATAAATCGATCCAGATTCATTGAGTTGAGCATAAGCTTTTTCGGCAAGAGTTACCCATAATTCATTTGTAGAATTATTATAGTAATTGCCCTTGTTTGCATAAGCTAAATATCCGGTATCAGTGGTTGGTAAATATCTGTCTACAGTTACATAGTCAGCCACCCCATTTTGCCAAAAACGCACGGTGAAAGTATTATCACCGTTATCAATAAACATATTTTCAATTGTGCTAGGTGAGCGGAAAGCTGTTTGAGATAAACCTGCTAAGAAGAAGCAGTCATTAATCACACCTTGTTTGATGTCTTGATAACTGATGCCATTTTGGAACAGAGAACCACTAGCATATTGATAAGTATAGGGTGTTGTTGGGCGATCGCTACCATAAAACCACTTACTAATTAAGTTCTCTAACTGCACGTCACTACTACCAACATCCAAGTTACCGAGTGTATTACTTTGATACTTTTGATTAGCAACATCACCGTTAACAACTTTGTTAGCCAAAACGCGGACATATTCGGGAATTTTTAAGTATGAGGCATTGCTAACTAAAGTACGAAGGTCTTTAACTTCTATAGCATCAACTACACTGTTATCTTTAGTTTCACGCAAGATGCTAATAATATCATTGCGGTCTAACACGTTATCTGCAAAACGCAACCTTGTCGCTGCACGTATACCGTCAGATTGAATATTCTGGTCAAACCAATCCCCTACTTCCTTAGTAACTACAGGAGTTGGTTGCAAAATGCTAAAGCTTGTTTGGTAAGTGTTACTAGTAGCACCGGATTTATCGTATCCTCGTGCCCACAACTGATATTTACCATTAGTTAAATTACTTAAACTGTAGTTAAAGCTAGCATTGCGGTTATCGCTACCCTGAGCGCTGAATTTATCCACATTGCTGATGATGTCCCAGTTTCCACCATCTTTTTGCAATCGAAACTCTACTTGTGCTAAGTCACTGACACCATTGCTATCAAATATTTGAGTGTTAGTAAGTTTGACATTTTCACCTACTTGATAACTACTTTTATCGGTGCCAAATTGTAATAATTGCGGTGCTTCGTTGCCATAAATGCTAAAGCTTGTTTGGTAAGTGTTGCTAGTAGCACCGGATTTATCGTAGGCTTTTGCCCATAACTGATATTTACCAGCAGTTAGATTACTTAAACTGTAATTAAAGCTAGCACGGTTATCTTTGCTGTCAGCGCTGAACTTGTTTACATTGCTGATGATATCCCAGTTTCCACCATCTTTTTGCAATCGAAAATCTACTTGTGCTAAGTCACTGACACCATTGCTATCAAATATTTGAGTGTTAGTAAGTTGGACATTTTCACCTACTTGATAACTACTTTTATCGGTGCCAAATTGTAATAATTGCGGTGCTTCGTTGCCAGAAACGCTCAATTTGTAGCTCGTATTCGCACCATTTACTTGGTAGACTCGGATGTAGTAACTACCTGTTTCTAAAGTTCTGCTGATAGATTCACCCTTGCGACTAGCACTATAAGAACCTGTAACTACGGCTCCATTTTTGTTTAACAGCTGCACATCTGCATTGGCTGATAGATCATTAAGGGCAAGATTAAAGCTACTACGACCACTTAGATTAAAAGTGTAATAATCGTTTAGATCGCTTGTACCAACCCAATCAGAAATATTACTGTTGATTGAAGTAATTTTTAACTTATTTGCTGTACTTAAACTATTGCCGGCGGAATCAACTGGCATAAATATTTCTGCGTCCTATGCTATGAAGATAAATTGACAAGACGCACCCTGAAAACTGTGTCTTGTAAAGCTTTTATAGCTACGTTTCAAAATTAAGTTGATATGCTTAGTTCTATACTGCTGCTTTATTTACCCAAAGAGCTATGATAAATTTACGTATTTTTAAATACGATAAATAAATATATTTAGGAGAATATATTGAAATATTAGGGAAAATTTTTTATTATATTCTATGTAATTACTTTAGACATCATGTCTTATATGTCATATATAATGTAAAGACGTTCCACCGGAAAGTCTCTCAATACGGTTCGGTTCAGGTTGCAAACCATCTAAACTGATAATTGTCATCAGGGTGCGAAGGGCAAAAATGCAAGTAACATGGTCATCAATTCATCGCGCAATTCTTGATCGGTCATGGGATTTCCTTCTTCATCCTGCGCTGACATCAGTAAGGAGAGAATATCGACGCGATTTGGATCGGGTTGCTCTCGACGTTCCGCAATTTCGGTGTAAATCTTGCAATTTTCATCAGGACTTACGCATGGACTACGTATTTCCGTCATTGCGACGTAAGGAAGCAATCTCAAAGCCTTATTTTCTCGTAAGGAGTGCGTAAGTCCTAATTCATTGTAAACAACTCAAAACAAGATTAGTGTTGATTTTTGTCCATATGTCTGAATATTGCAGCAATGTTGCGGGCATCATCTATGCCGCGATGGTGTGTACCCTTTAATTCTAGCCCAAGCTGTTGTAAAGCCTGCGCCATGCCAAATCCTTTAGATACACCAAGATATTCTGAAAATTCCTTTTTAATATTTCTGTGTTCTGAGCCAAAAGGATAAGCAATATTGTGATATTTGCAATCTTGAATAAATTGTTTTTTATCATATTCTCCCCAAGAACAAAATATATAATTCGTAAATGATTCCAGCCATTTTTCTAGACTAGACATTGCTTCGGGAAATATTGGTGCTAATTCAACATCTGATTGAGAAATGCTAGTTAATTCTCTACAAAAAGCTGTTAATTGCGGATTTATTACAGGTTGAATGAATTGCTGAAATTCTGAATCAATTTCCCATGTTGCTCTATTGAGCATGACCGCACCAATTTCGATTATTTCCATTTTATGGCGGGGAATACTATTATCGTCAGAGCAAGTTGCTTCTAAATCTATTATTAAAAAATAGGAGGAAATATCAGTTTTCATATCATGATTTTTATCAGGAAGTATTACACAACTTAAGTTGATTTAAAAGGTTTGACCCAGCCTAATTTGATGGCGGTATTGAGAGCGATCGCAGCGATCGCAAACCAAACAATACTTTCCGCAGCCACTATGACAAAAGGTAAAATTGTACTATAACAACAAAGTCCCACATCCACCAAAGTTAAGCCTCGCACCAACCCAAAAGCTAGCACTCCCCCAGCTTTGAGTTGTGGGTTTTCATCGGAACGAATGATATAGCGGTAGGTAACACCAAATAGCAACCCACAAAAGCAGGATATACCACCGCTGATCCACCAATGCCAATCCTGGATATTTAGCTGGAAAATGCTGAGTGCTGTAAAATACTTCGCAAGCAGCAGATTGTTAAGAAAACTGGTAATCAGGAACGTTAAGCAAAGAGATAATCCCCCGAAAATCCCAGCTTTGACAGATTCTAGACGTTCAGCCATATCGTTCGTATCTTTCATGAACACAAAAGAAGAAATAAATGACTAATGACCATTTCCAGTATCATAAATATTAGAGGCGTTTTCTAAATTAGTAGAAGAATTAGGACTATGGCGATTTTGACACTGGGTTGGGTTTCACTATTGGTTGTGTTCACTTGGTCAATTGCAATGGTAGTATGGGGTCGCAACGGACTGTAAGAAAATCGTGGAAAGTCCATTTTTGAGCATTTTAACTTTGTCTGGGTTGGTGCTATTATTGGCACTAACTGGCGGTGTTGGTTATTTGACGGTTTCCGAATGGCGCGATCGCCGTTTGCGAGAAGAAGAAAAACGCGAAACACGACGCACTCCCAAGCGACGTTAATTTATTGGCGTTACATATATGTTTTGAGGGACACGATAATTTCGTGTCCCTTAGCTTTTGTGGTGGCATAATTTTAATGCATTAAGCAAAAACCACCTACTTACAGCAGATTGCGTTGTTATGAAATACATGTAGAGACGTAGCATTGCTACGTCTCTATAGGGTTTTGGGTTTTACAGCAGATTGCGTTGTTATGAAATACATGTAGAGACGTAGCATTGCTACGTCTCTATAGGGTTTTGGGTTTTACGTATGTACCTCATTTACCTGAAATTTGCTGTAAATAAAATTCACTTTCATCACGTCCAATTAAGCGATGCTACCGCGCTTTCTGGCTTCTTTGTAGGAAGTAGCCACATTTTTCAAGCCGGCTTTAATCATTTGTTGTTCTAATAAAGCAAAGAAACGCGCTTTATCACCACCTTTGACAACAGCTTGATTATGTGCTTCAGCGATCGCTACTGGATACCCATATCCTTTCTGCACTTGTGCCAACATCAATCCCAATGCTTGGTCTAACATGATTGTATTTTCCGCTACCCATGCCGGAATTTCTATCCGAGCAATTTCGGCACCAACATGGACGTAGCAAAAGTAAATTTTTTGGTCTTCATACTGTTCTAAAATGTGGGCATTACTCCGCCATAAATTACTGCGTTGTCCTGGTTGAAGTTGAGTTGACCAAAGTGTAGTATCTCGTAAAGGTTCAAATATTTTACACGGTACTTTTTCTAATTGATTGGGGCAAAAACTTTTACAATCAGGTACTGGATGAGAACAAGCTGTTAAACGTAAAAAGTTCATCGCTTCAATGTTGCGAGAAGCGCTGAGATAACCCATAATCGGAATTTCAGCAGAGCGCATTTGTTTCCATGCTTCGAGGATGGGAGGTAAAATGCGATCGCGTGCTTCAATTGGCAACTGTTCCAAAAACCAATAAATTAACGAACCATCCACCATCGCTAATGTTGGTGCTTTCGTCTTTTCTGCACAAGCAAGCTCTGCTAACACAGTTGTTTCACTGGCAGTGCGTCGATAACCCATCCATTCTTCGGTGCGAATTCCCCACTGCCGCGACATATATAAATCTTCTGGGCGGTAAAATACTTCTGGTAAACTATCTAAAATCGGGTGAAGATTTTGTCCGTAGTGCAGAACGACTCTACCGATGTTGAGAAGATAGCAGTAAGCAATTTCGTGGTGATTCGGGGCTATTTGGGAACCGTCGGTTGCAATAACAGTATGTATCTTCGGTGGAGTTGGGATATTGATACAGCTGTCTAATGGCTCAACTGGTGTAGCATTAGAAAATATAATGCGATCGCGCCATTTATCCTGTCGCTGTACTAAATCATCTTGGCAATCATAAGCATTTTTCAAATGTTGTTGCGCTAATTCTAAACGCTGACGACTTGCAGCAACTTCTAAAGTCAGATGCTGACTTAAACCTTGCATTTGTCGCGCTAGTTGTGTAAGGTCAAGCATAAAATTTTGTTAATTGTTAGTTGGTTGATAGTTGGAGCGTTATTAATATTTACCACTATCCATTATCTATTATCCACTATCAACTATCCCAATACGTTTGGTGTTAAGGATAATTGTAGGTTGGGTTAAACGAAGTGAAACCCAACAAACCCCCCGAAAATGTTGGGTTTCGTTCCTCAACCCAACCTACGCAGTTTAAAGTTTTTGACGCTAACACCAAGCGGATTGTCAACTATCCACTACCCAGTGATCAAAATCTTGACCAAATTGAGAAAGCGATATTAGCTGAATTATTGAATCATTTTCAGCCGCGTTTCTTTCTGGTTGAGTATTATAACCCCAGTCTGCCAGAAAGAGTTTCACATTTTCCAAATCCCTTTGCTGTTTAACTAACTCTAACGTTTTGATTCTGTCTTCTACAAACCATAAACTGACTGCTTTATCCTGTGCAGCCTGAATTAATTTTCTCAAAATTTCGTATTTAGGACGCTTGACTTCTTTCCCAAAAATTGCTTCTTTGGTTAAATTAACTCCTTGTTGTTGCAACAATTGTTGTACAAAACGCCCTTCTTTGGTAGTGACAATATACAGCTTGACTTGACAACTAAGAGTTGCTTTAATTTTTTCTACCACACCCGGATAAAATCGATGCAGACTCAGCCAACCATCTAAATCTGTAGCAATCCATTCATCCCGGAGATTATCTAATTTAGTGGCAATTTCTTTTGCCTGTAGTTTGTCTTCTAACAAAATTTGTTGAGCGATGCTAGCCCATTCTTGAAGAATCTTTTCATCATCAATTCCCGCTACCAAAGCTTTAATTAAGACGGGCATTTCCCAACCCGTTTCAATTACAGGTCTAAGCTGATAGAATCTAGAAGCTAAATCATTTGATGGCGTTTGGTTAGCTGACAACCATACTTGACAATAGGCACGCCATGCTACTTGAAAATATTCAATTAGTCCGTCGCAAATTACACCATCAAAGTCTAAAGCGAGAATTGTAGGACTATTTGCCATCATTGTTTTGGGAATTAAAACTGCTATTGTCAGATTAGCTGAATCTCCAGAGGAATAAAAGGAAAATTTACTGAAAAGGCTGCCGGTCGTCCAGTGGGATTAGTGCGCTAGCGCTGTTTTGCTTTCAAAGCTGCAAAGCTACTATTTAAGGAATTAGTTAAAAGGATTTATCTAGAGTGAAATTAATATCCGAACCATCGATTCCAGTGAAAATCCAAAAGATGAAGGAACGAGTGCGATGGAATCATTCCAGTATTGTCTCACGCTTGATTGACCAAACTAGCATGGTTTTGGACGACGGTAGAGACGATAGCCCAGAATTTTCTTTTATGGTTATCGGTGATACTGGCACAAAGTCCCATTATGGCGAACATCCCCAACGCAAAATTGCCGAATTAATGCTGAGGGGGCGTGACTCTTGCCGTTTTGTGTTGCATACGGGGGATGTAATTTATACGGTGGGTTCTCATGAGTATTATTCCTCAAACTTTATTGAGCCTTACCGCGAATTTTTGGAGGGTGGCGAGAATCCTAAAAGCATTCGTTACGATCGCATGGTCTTCAATTTACCAATATTACCTGTGCTTGGCAATCACGACTACTACGATGTACCGTTGATGTATCGCTTGCTGACAGGAACAACGCAACCCCTACGTCGTATGTTCGGCTATAAAGATATTGAAATTGGCTGGCATGGTTCGTATCAAGGCAATGCTTATGCAAAAGCATTTCTTGATTATTTGAATGCGATCCCCTCTCTATCGGAGTTAGAGCGTCACCTCGACACCCATTATACTGCTAAAACTGACACCGGGCGCTGTTTGCGTTATCAACCCGGACATTTTACCCGGTTGCCCAATCGTTATTATACGTTTCGTTACGGCGGTATTGACTTTTTCGCCCTCGACTCGAATACTTTTAATGAACCATTACCGCTGGCGGCAACCAAAGAAGGGGAAATTAATCGGCGCGAATTAGAAAAACGTCGGCGGGAAATAGACCAAGAAGAATCAGAGATTTTGAGAATATGCGTAGACGCGGAGCGGCTTGTCGATAGACATCGCCTGAATCCAGATATCCCCAAACAAGCAGAACAACTTGATGAACTCAGTGCCAAATTAGAGGAAATCAACCAAATCAAACTTGACATTGAGAAACAACTCACATCTGACAAATCGTCTGCTATCGACTTTGAACAACTGGAATGGTTGAAACAAAGATTAATTGAATCTTGGCATAATTCAGACGTGCGCGGACGTATAATTTATTTTCACCATCCGCCCTACGTCACTGAAAACAGTAAATGGCATCAAGCAGAAACATTAGCGGTGCGTCGTCACTTGCGTGCTTGTTTTGATGCGGTTGCCCTTCAAGTTGGTTCCCTAACTCAAGGACGTTCCATAGTCGATTTAATCTTAAACGGTCACGCGCACTGCTTTGAATATCTCCGCACCGCTGATACTGGATACGCAGACTCGCACATCAACTGTATCATCAGTGGTGGTAGCGGTCATTTTCCCCGTCGCCAACGCCAAGAGGGAACAGAATTGATGGAAACTTTTGAGGAAATTGACGGCAGTCCAACGCGTAAGATTGCAGATTCATTGCTTTTTGTTGGTCGCGAGGGCTACAAACCGCACAGGCGATTGCCTTACTCATTCGTGCGAATTGATGTACAGTCCGGTTCCCCACCCAAGTTTATCATCAGACCGTTTGTCGCAGAGCGAGTTGGAGAAAATTGGTGCGATCGCGCAATGGATGCGTTTGTAATTTAAATTTTCCGCAAGATAGCGGGGCAAAATAACCCCGCTTGCAGTTATATAACTCACATTCCGCCTTTGCTGTGGTGGCAGACTTTCCGTGGTGCGGATAGCTCCAGGGGTTGATGATGAATTTTTCTCTCGTTGACGAATTTACCTGCAACCAAATCAAATAAGGCTGTACCCTAAAAGATAAATTGATGCTAAAATCAATTTCTTCTTATAAAAGCCCCAGTACCACTGGGGCAAGTTGAACGTTTCCATTTGTCAATATACTCACTGTTAGACGGTTAAGGGTAGGGGTTTCCCTGACCTTGACATGAAAACATGACAAACGTTAGGATAAAACATGACAAAAATATGTTAACACTCCTTATCGCCCGCTACTTAGGGGGGCGTTGCTGAATTCAGGTATGAATCCGGATGTAGAGACGTAGCACTGCTACGTCTCATCAAGGGTTTTGACCAGAGCGCAGAATCATTTTCATACATCTAATCAGCAACGCCGCGTTTTTTAACGCAGAGGAGCGCGGAGGTAAGCGCAGAGTGACGCAGAGTTTTTCTGATAAATTTTCGTCATGAATTTATGCAATATTGTACTAAGATACTTTCGGTTGCTGCCATAGGATGAGTTTCAATTTTTCGCAGTTGCAAACCCCATTACTAACTTCTCCTTCGTGGTCAGCTAGCCAATCATAAATTTGTGCAGCTTTGGCTAGTGCCAATTTTTCTGAACGATAAAGCCGAGGGGTAGGACAGTAGGCTTGCCCATTGATGTGTATAGCTGCAATCTGCCAATAGTCGCTGTCTTCACCCTCTGGTACAACGTCTAAAAATCCGCTATTGTAAGACTCGATTATTCCCATGTTCATCTACAATTATCAAACCTTTTGGGCGTTGGTTACAACAAAGCCGATGCCAGCCCTCTCTGAGCAAGTCAAAGCTGGAATCACGAGGGAATACAGTAGCAACCCTTGCTAATAATTTTGTGTTCATGACCAATGGAAATCTGAATTATTGGTCACTTTTTGGCTTGATTGGGTTATTGGCAGGAATAATGGCGAGAGGAACAGCCACTTTGGGTTGGCTAAATTACTCCTCGGTCAGTAATGTAGTTTCGATATTCAAGCGAACATAATCGATTAGTCTTGAGAATGGGGGTTTTAGCGTTTATTTTCAGCACTAAAGTGTAGACTACAAAATAAAACAAATCAGATGATGAAACTTAAATTAAAAGATAACTTTGTACTTTTAACGGTAAGCATCCTACTAATACTGTGCTTTTGGCTGCTTAATCCTATGCTGTCACCAATTGCACTTACCCCAGGAGGAACATATCAACAAAAGGCTGTCCATAGCCCAGATGGTATCGGCAAATTCTACCAAGGACGAGAAATAGCCAAAGTTATGGGACACACCGGCGCCTCATGGCTAGAAAGACCAAGCCGCGAGGATGAAGAACAGCCTAGTAAGATTGTAAATGCCATCGACCTCAAACCTAACGATGTCGTTGCAGACATTGGCGCAGGTACGGGTTATTTAAGCTTTCGCATGGCACCTTTAATTCCCAAAGGAAAGGTGTTTGCTGTGGATATTCAGCCGGAAATGTTAGATATTATTAAATCTTTGAAAAAAGATAAAAATATCAGCAACGTTGAACCGATTTTAGCAACGGTGAATAACCCCAACCTACCGCTTGAAAGTGTAGATTTGGCGATTATGGTCGATGCTTACCACGAATTTGAATATCCCCTAGAAGTCATGCAAGGAATTGTCAGCGCCCTCAAACCTGGTGGTAGAGTTGTTTTGGTTGAATATCGGGGCGAAAATCCCTTTGTTATGATTAAAGCTTTGCACAAAATGAGTCAGAAACAAGTAAAAAAAGAAATGCAAGCTGTTGGTTTGCTTCACCGCGAAACCAAAAACTTGCTACCACAGCAGCATCTAATGGTGTTTGAAAAGCCCCAGACATGAATCTGTGCCTTTAGAATAACTGCTTTGTGTTTCTTGAAAGTTCAGCAATAATAGCAGTCAAGAAGCAACTTTATCTTGAATACTATTCAGACAAAAACTCAGATGAGAACGAATAGCCCGCTCATAAACCAAAGTTTGCTCTGTGCGTACCCCTACAGGCTGATATATTAAGTTAACGTCGGGAAATTCCAGCCAAGACAGCAAAAAAATGTCTTTGGCTGGAGTAGTAATTTGATAATTATTCTCTTGTCTTTTCTTAATCAGCCGACAATTATTTAGCTTTAACTTTTGTCTAAATAATTCTTCAAATTCGGGAACTAAATTTGCATAAGTTGTCATAGTCTATACACACTCAAACGTTTTAGTGAGAGAATTCGCATCTGGTGATAATAACAATTATGACACCTTATCTACTGAAAATCTAAAATTATTTTTAATGTATAAAGTAGCCTCAGTATTTATTAGCCAAATTAATTAACTTTATTCGACAAATTTGTAACAGTAAATACTATTTTGTCAAAATTAGTCTATAGTGGTTAGTAGATTACACAAAACTAGGTTAAAAAATTGGCTGACATAATTGATACCGCTGTAAAAGCAGGTTCTTTTGGTACCCTAGTTGCTGCAATCAAAGCTGCTAATTTGGTAGATACTCTTAAAGGCGCTGGTCCCTTCACCGTCTTTGCACCTACTGATGCAGCATTCGCAAAGCTTCCAGCAGGGACAGTAGACGCACTACTTAAGGATGTTCCCAAGCTCACGAAAATCCTGACTTATCATGTCGTTTCCGGCAAAGTCATGGCATCTGACGTGGTTAAGCTCAAATCAGCCACCACAGTTGAAGGAAGTGATGTGAAAATTGACGCTTCTCATGGCGTAAAAATAAATGATGCTACCGTTGCAACACCAGATGTTGCTGCTGATAACGGTGTCATTCACATCATTGATACTGTGTTAATTCCTGCGTAATTAAACGCTTAGATAGGTAATGCTATCTGTGGGGCAGCGACTATAAATAATCGCTGCCCCATTATTGTATAGATGTATTTTATATCATGTCCTAATAATCACACATACTGTAGATATTAATTCCTTAAACAAACGGTCGTGGTCAATCATACTCTCAATCAAGTCGTCAGGGGAAACGCATCAAAGCCAGAATTTGAAATTAAACCGCAGATAAATCTGTGATTCAAAAGATGCTAATTCGGGTTTTGGCAATAATTCTATTTTGATGTAGAAAGAGGAATGAGGCTCGCGCTTTTTGCTGCACTATCCCAAACTATCCAATTACAAGAATCATCCACATCAGCCGCATTAGTTGTCACTTTAA
Source organism: Tolypothrix brevis GSE-NOS-MK-07-07A (assembly GCA_019358985.1). Classification (GTDB taxonomy): domain Bacteria; phylum Cyanobacteriota; class Cyanobacteriia; order Cyanobacteriales; family Nostocaceae; genus Hassallia; species Hassallia brevis. The sequence continues at coordinate 173,692 of JAHHIJ010000001.1, forward strand.
AATAAAGCTTTGGGCTGCCTTTGGGTTCAATAGCAAAGTCGGCATTTTGAGCATATACTACTTTGAATCCTCTGTCTTGCAGGCAATACTTTGCCCAATTTTTCAATGATTCCTTATATGGATCGTGTGGAATTGGTGGACTTGTGATTAATGCTTCTTCGATGACTTCAAATATTTGCATAGTTGTTGGTTGGGCAATGGGCATTGGGCAATGGGCAATGGGCAATGCCCCATTACCCATTTACATCATCCGGATCGCAACGAATTTCAATCATAAAGCCATCGGGGTCGTAAAAATACACGCCTCTACCTGTGGGACGAGTGACTGGACCGTGTGCGATCGCTATTTTATTTTCTCTTATTACTGCCACTGCTCGCTCAAATAATTGCGGCTCGATGTCAAACGCCAAATGATATGCTCTAGTAAAAGTCTGCTCTGGATTTGGATCGGGTGGTGATAATTCCGGTTCCCAAAATAAATCGAGGATTGTCCCATCTGGAGTGACGAAATTGGCAACTTTACCTTGTGCTACCAACTCAACTAAGGTTTTCGGAACTTCTTCACCTGTAAGTTCGTGCAAACCCAAAATTGTACTGTAAAAGTGGCGCGAAGCTTGCATATCATGCACATTTAAGGCAATATGATGCACGCGGCGCAGATTTCCGGTGACAAGGGTAGAATTGGAAGTGGTGCTAGAAAGCATAGTATGACTCAATTACTTACCTAAGATAGAAGCAAAGTTCGTTTCTAAAGTTTATTATTCATCATAAAAAGCTATGATGCAATTTGATTATTCTTTAGACTTTAAGAATATCGACTTTCGCCAACATCCCGAACTATATCGCGTTGGCAAAGGTGAACAGGGTGTACTTTTGGTAGAACCCTATAAATCAGAAATTCTTCCCCATTGGCGATTTAAGACTCCGGATATTGCGAGAGAGTCGAGTGAAAAAATCTACGAGATGTTTCTTGCTTATCTTGAGGCTGATGATTTTGTTGGTGCGGATATGGCACGGAAATTTATCCAAATGGGCTATACGCGATCGCGTCGCTATGCTAATCACAAAACTGGCAGAAAATACAAAACCAACCCGCAAAAAGAAGCTTCACTAGAAGCACAACTGCAAGCGAGAAAAGATATTTTACCTTATGAAGTAGACCCAGTGAAAGCCGAGTCAGCAGCGATATTTAAAGAAAAATGGATACAAGCGAAGACAAACGATAAATATCTTTTGTTGTTAAAAAAACATCAAGAAAAAGTTTGAGCAAAAGTCGATAGATGCAATTTAGTAGAGACGTTCCGGCGGAACGTCTCTCCGGTGGAACGTCTCTCCTCTCCGGCGGAACGTCTCTCCGGTGGAACGTCTCTCCGGCGGAACGTCTCTCCGGTGGAACGTCTCTCCGGTGGAACGTCTCTCCGGCGGAACGTCTCTCCGGTGGAACGTCTCTCCGGTGGAACGTCTCTACAAAGACGTTCCACCGGAACGTCTCTACAAGGGTAACGTCTGTACAAGATGTGTGATATCATATCCAATAAATCGCCATAATCATGTTTTACAGTTTTCGATTACTGTTGATTTGCCGGATATAAAAATTTAAATAAAAATAATTTTTTCTAGCTGCGAGAGTTTCTTCTATCTTGGCTGTTCTGCCCTCTATTGATTTGGTACTCATTTTTTTCTAAAAGTCTCTGAGTACTGATAAGAACAACAATTAGCAATAAAAGCTGAAACTGCCAAGGAGCTAAAACCAAACTTATAATTAAGCTGATAACTGCAAGTATGCCTGCAAAGTAGGTGATTTCGTCAACACCTTTTTTAAAGATGTAACCACTTATCAAACATGTAAAGAGTGGTATCAAAAAAAACAAAGTCATTTTAACAAACCTCTGCACTAGAAATACGTTACTCTGAGGATATAAAGATTTCTGGTAAGTGTACTTACTTTACATCCAAACATGTTTTCAGTACAATACCTAATCTATAACTACAACCTCTCAAATATCAATTCCGGAATTATGATTAATTTAGCTTAACACTCTAGGCTTGTACTGAAAGTGCCATTTGGCATATTACTTGAAAAATATATTTTCGTTCCTTGACAATTAATGCTGAACATTCCTCAATTCTTGGCAACTGAACTAGACCTTAAACTTGATCAGGTGCAAAACGCACTCTCACTATTTGCAGAGGGTGCGACAATTCCCTTTATTGCACGTTACCGCAAAGAGCGCACCGACGAGATGAATGAAGTGCAATTGCGTGATGTTGCGGATAGGTATACTTACTTACAGGAACTGGAAGAAAGGAAAGCGGCGATCACCAAAGCGATCGCCGAACAAGGTAAACTGACTGATGAACTCAAAGCGAAAATTGAATTCTGTTTACAAAAAACTGAGCTTGAGGATTTATACTTACCCTATCGACCAAAGCGACGCACTCGCGCTACTATCGCTAGAGAAAAGGGACTCGAACCTTTAGCTGAGTTTATCAAGTCGCTAAATGTTAAGAATGGTGTAGCAGCTTCACTGGAAGAAGAAGCAGCGAAGTATATTTCCGAAAGTTTGGGAGTGAAGACAGCAGAAGAAGCACTAAAAGGCGCTGGTGACATTTTAGCGGAAGAAGTCGCAGAAAAAGCCAATTTGCGGGCATATGTGCGGGAATATTTGTTAGAAGAAGGAGTGTTTATCTCTCGCATCAAAGATAAACATCCTGAAGGTACAACCAAGTTTGAAATGTACCGCGATTATAAAATTAGAGTGCCAAATATCGCACCGCATAATATGTTAGCTTTGTGTCGCGGTGAAGCTGAAGAAATATTACAGTTTGAAATTTCCTTTGATGAAGATGTGGTACTTTCTTATTTAGAGTCGGAGGAAATTCACTCAAAGCAGCGTGTAATTAGAACTTTTTATCAGGATATGCTCAAAGATGCATTCAATCGCCTGATGAAAAATTCTTTAATCAGTGAGGTAATATCTGAAAAGAAACTTTATGCAGATATTGAGTCAATTAAAACATTTGAAACAAATCTGCGAGAGTTATTACTAGGAGCGCCGGCGGGAATGAAACCAACTTTGGCGATAGATCCGGGGTTTAGAACTGGATGCAAAGTTGCAGTACTCGACGAAACGGGGCAATTTTTAGAGTATCAAGCGGTGTTTCCCCACCAAGCATCAGAACAACGCGCTAAAGCTGCACAAACCATCAAAAAGATGATGGAAAAATATAAGATAGAATTGATTGCGATCGGTAATGGTACAGCTTCGCGAGAGACAGAAGAATTTGTTTCGGAAGTTTTGCAAACAATGGAACGCAAGCCGATTAAAGTGATGGTAAATGAGTCTGGTGCATCTATATATTCTGCCAGCAAACTAGCCGGTGAAGAGTTCCCCGATTTAGATGTTACTGTACGCGGTGCAATTAGTATTGGGCGTCGTTTGCAAGATCCATTGGCGGAACTTGTAAAAATCGACCCGAAATCTATTGGTGTGGGACAATATCAACATGATGTCGATCAAAAGTTGTTGAAAAAGAAGTTAGATGAAACGATAGAAAGCTGTGTTAATTATGTTGGGGTGGATTTGAATACTGCATCAAAAGAACTTCTAACTTTTGTATCGGGAATTACCTCAAGCGTGGCGAATAATATCGTTAAATATCGTAATGAGAACGGTGCATTTAAAAATCGCCGCCAACTTTTGAAAGTTCCCAAATTGGGACCAAAAGCCTTTGAACAAGCTGCGGGTTTTCTTCGCATTCGCGGTGGTGACAACCCTTTAGATAATACCGCAGTGCATCCGGAAAGTTACTCATTGGTGCAGGCGATCGCATCCGATTTAGGTGTACCCATACAACAGGTAACGGAAATTGCCGAAAAGTTGCAAAAAACCAACTTGAAAAAATACGTTACTGATGCGATCGGTGAACCTACCCTGCGTGACATCAAGAGTGAACTAGAAAAGCCAGGAAGAGATCCGCGTGCTGAATTTAAGTATGCCACTTTTAAAGAGGGAATCAAAGAAATTTCTCATTTAAAAGCAGGGATGGAATTAGAAGGTATCATTACTAATGTCGCAAACTTCGGCGCATTTGTCGATATCGGTGTGCATCAAGATGGGTTGGTGCATATTTCCCAACTTGCTGATAGATTCGTAGACGATCCAAATAAAGTCGTGAAGGTGGGGCAAGTTGTGAAAGTGCGAGTTATGGAAGTTAACGAGAAATTGAAGCGAATCGGTTTGTCGATGAAGGCTGTTAAGCAGTAAAATCGGGAGCATCCCAGTTTTTATTTCGCGACCATAAAAAAATAAACCTGTCATTGCGTTCGCGTAGCGTCTCGTAGAGAGGAGGAACGACGTTCGCGGAGCGTGTCGCAGACAAGCAATCGCATAGACTTGTTCTAAGCTGAAAACCCTGCGATTGCTTCGCTTCACTTCGTTACGCTCTCTACGAGACGCTACGCGAACGCAATGACAGAATATTTAAAAAAGCGGGATGCTCCCGTAAAATCTTAGTATTTACCTCTCCTCCCTTGCTGTGGAGCAGATTTTGCTTGCTCTTTACGAGGCTTTGTTGTGCGTTTTTTAACTAAAAGATTTTACTAAATCTTAATTGACTAATGTTCTGATTTGTGGAATCATGTGTTTGAAACAAGCAAAGCAAAAATTTAGATTACCTCGTTTTTTGGCGAAAGTATTGTTACAAGAAGACAAAAGGAGATGACAGGTGACTGAATTCAAGCTTCATACTCCAGATGATGTGTTGAATGATAGGGGATAGAAGGTTGCATCCGTCTAAACATCGCGTTTGAAATTCCAGATGAGTTGAAAGCGCTTTACAGAGAATTTGGTCACGCTCTGCCAGATAGTAATGGCATAGATGACTAGATATTGTCTGTTTCGGCTGACTTTGTGATTGACCAAAATCAGCAGATTGTGTTGGCTTATATAAACTATTGGAGAATTGAAAAATGATGACTGCAACTCAACCCGCTTATTTCACAAAATACGAAAACCTGAACTTCAAGCGTGACGAAAACGGGATTCTTGAAGTCAGAATGCACACCAATGATGGACCGTTCGTCTTCACTGGACAAACTCACAGAGAGTTTCCCGATGCTTTCTATGACATCAGCCGCGATCGCGACAATAGAGTCGTCATTTTGACGGGTACAGGAGATTCCTGGATGGCTCAAATTGATTTCAACAGTCTAGGCGATGTCACCAATCCGCGTGAGTGGGACAAGACTTTTTGGGAAGGCAAGAAGGTGCTGCAAAACCTACTCGATATCGAAGTTCCAATGATCACAGCTGTCAATGGTCCCGCCCTACTGCACACCGAATACATCCTCACCACGGACATTGTTCTCGCGTCGGAGAATGCCGTTTTTCAGGATATGCCGCACCTCAATGCAGGGATAGTTCCAGGTGATGGGGTACATGTACTGTGGCCAATGGTTTTAGGTCCGTCTCGGGGACGTTACTTCCTGCTGACCCAAGAGACCTTAACTGCCAAGCAAGCCTATGAATTAGGGGTTGTAAATGAGGTTTTGCCGTCTTCTAAACTCATGGACCGTGCGTGGGAGTTGGCAAGACAACTGGCAAAACAACCGACCCTGACTTTGCGCTACACCCGTGTTGCCCTGACCCAACGAATGAAGCGTCTGGTCAATGAAGGCATCGGATATGGTCTGGCAATGGAAGGGATCACTGCAACTGACCTCCGCAACGCTTAACAATAAAACTATTCATGGGCGTTTGTCACACAAACGCCCCTAAGCTGAATTTGTGATCAGACAACCATGAATAACTCTTTTGCACAGACATTACGCGATCGCTGGACACTACAGGGAAAAAAAGCTTTGATTACTGGAGCAACTAAGGGGATTGGACTGGCGATCGCAGTTGAATTTCTCGGACTTGGTGGGGAGGTGATGATTGTTGCCCGTAATTCCGAAGCAGTTGAGCAGCAGCTTAAGTCCTGGCAATCTCAAGGGTGGCTAGCACATGGCATTGCCGCCGATGTGGCAACATCCGATGGTCGTCAGATGATTTTTGACCAAGTTGGCGAGAAGTTGTCTGGACTGGATATTTTGATCAATAATGTGGGTACGAATATCCGTAGGAAAGCGGTGGAATACACGGCTGATGAGTATGACCACATCTTCCAGACTAATTTGACCTCTGTGTTTGAAATGTGCCGACTGGTTCACCCATTACTTAAAACTGGTGGAAACAGCAGCATTGTGAATGTGGGTTCCGTCGCTGGATTGACCTCAGTTCGCACTGGAACACCTTATGGAATGACCAAAGCAGCACTTGTACAACTGACTAAATCCTTAGCTGTAGAATGGGCAGACGATCATATCCGAGTCAATACCGTTGCACCCTGGTTTATTAGTACACCGCTCACTGAACCCCTGTTGAACAACCCAGAGGTTTTGACTTCAGTTTTAGCTCGTACTCCCTTAAAGCGAGTTGGTGAACCAGAGGAAGTGGCGGGTTTAGTGGCATTTCTGTGTATGCCCATCGCAAGTTACATAACGGGACAGTGCATTGCAGTGGATGGAGGATTTCTAGCATTTGGCTTCTAAATTAATTTTCTAACCATATCGTAATCGTAAAGTATAGATATCATGATTAATGCTCGCACTTCGACGAATGGCCGATTTTACTCATTTTACAAAGATGCCTTGCTTCCACATTGGAAAGGTTGTTTAGGTTGGGTAAGTTGCCTAGCAACAGCGATTGTTCTGAATACATTACCAGCAGATGCAGCATCTCTAGTGCAGTCAGACGTAGTGGTTACTAGTGCTGCTAACAATGGGAATAATCAAGTACTGCGATTTGATGGGCAAACTGGCACATTTCTTGGACAATTTACTGTTGGCGGTGGGGTAACTGACCCTCGAGATATACTCTTAAGAGAACCAGAAGGAGATGTTGTTTATGTTAATAGCGGGGATAACAGAGTTCTGACCTATAACTCCACCACGGGAGCTTTCTTAGGAACATTCGCTTCTTTCCCTAATCTAAATCCTGGTGGTTCAGTATTTGGACCGGACGGTAATTATTACGTAGGCGCTCGTTCTCTCAGTACTATCGTGCGCTTCGATGGACAAACAGGGGAATTCATTGATAACTTTATCCCACCAAATCTAGTAGCATTTCCCAGAGGATTCACATTTGGTCTAGATGGTAACCTTTTTTTAGGAAATGGAGCCGATCCAACTACTGGCTCTGGTGGAGGTACAATTTTACAATTCAACGGTCAAACTGGAGAGCTACTAAACCCTAATTTTGTCAACGACTCTGAGCTCAGTCCACTAGATTTAGTAACTAGTCCAGATGGCGACATCTATGTCAGCAGTGAATACCCATTTGGCACCACTAACTCTGTTGGCACTGTTCGCCGTTATGACAGCCAAACCGGAGAGTTGTTAGCTGTCCTCGACGCTGGTGTGGACGAACAAGGAAGACAGAGGCTAAGTCGTCCCAGAGGTATAGGCTTTGGACCAGATGGTAACCTCTACGTTAGTAGCACTGGAACAGGAAGTGTTGTCCGCTTCAACGGAGCTACAGGAGCATTCATTGATGTCTTCGCTCAATATCCTAATCTGAATGGTCAGGCTCTAACTTTCGTCCCCAGTCAAGCTAGGACTGCTGTTGATGAACCCACGAATGTAGTGGGTTTGCTAGTTTTAGCAGCATTCGGTGTTCAAGCAGCATTGAAACATAAGCATTCTATGGAATTGCGCTAACCAGGATGTTTCTCACTCCTTTATTATTAAGGGAATTCGCCGCACGCTCAACATGGTAATATCGTCAAACTGGTCATTCTCGGCAATGTGGATGCCTACACGAGTTGCGATGTGGTTAAGCAAGGCACTGGCTGATGAGAAAGGCTGCTGTAGGAGCGATAGCAGTTGTTTTTCAGTGAAGAACTTGCCGTTTGGATCTCGCGCATCGGTCACACCATCAGTGTAGGCTATCAAAATTTCACCCAGTTTGATGTGAACCTGATTAATCTTAAAATCTGTGCCGGACAGCAGCCCTACGGCTGGACCAGTGGGAGCCAGACGCTCCCTCACGCCACTTAGACCGAGGATAGCTAGAGGTTCATGTCCGCCATTAATGTAGGTTAGCAAGCCAGTGGTCGGGTCTAGCACGCCGAAAAAGAGCGTAGCAAACATATTCATCTGGCTATGATTTTGGACGATGTAATTGTTGGTGAAAACAACAGCTTTGAGAATGTTGATGTGAGCCAACTTGGATGCCATCAGTTGGTCAATCGAACTGCTCACCTCTTGGTCGTCAGCAAGGATGCCCAGTCCGTCAAAGGGAGTTAGATCAGAAAAGACCCGGATTAAGCTGCGGAAGAGAGCCATAAACAGCGCCGCACCCACCCCTTTGTCGCACACGTCACCAATGACTAGCCCCACGCAATCATCAGGAAGCGGGAATACGTCGTAGAAATCGCCGCTTACTTGATGGGCTGGACTGAAGAAAGCGGCAATTTCCCAGCCGGGTGGCTGTAGTAGTTTCTGGGGTAGAAAATCTTGCTGAATCTGCCGACCTGTTTCCATCTCATGGCACAGAGCGAAGTTAGCTTTCTCGAGTTGGTCGCGAGCCACAGTCAAATCTTGAAAAAGTTTTGCCAGTTCCGCCTCGCGGTCTTTAATTTGGTGGTACATTGTGTTAAAAGCCGCAATGACGTCTCCCAACTCATCCTTGCGCTTGACGGATGAACAATAGAACTCAGGATTAAGTTGATTCTCACCCACAGCAAGCAGATCATTGCGGAGACCAAGAATGGGAGTAATCACTGTAGATCCTAAAGCCAACATCGTGACGAGTGTAACGAAAACTGAGATCAGTAAAATCAGACCGAAGGTGTTTGCAGTGTATAAGTTCATCTCCTGTTCTACCGAAGACGCGTCAAGACGAACGCTCGCAGTATATTTCCCGCTCATTTTCTGTGGTGGCCAGGTTACATCATATCTAGAACCATCTTGGCTCAGGACACGAACAACATTGCCACTGTTTATGAAAGAGCGGGAGAGACCAAAAGACTCACCAAAGGTTTGAATCAGGTGTCCGTTAGATTGGTAGATGGCTACTCCTACAACAGGAGAATCGTAGGTAATATTTTTTGAAATGTCGAGGAGTTGGTCTTGGGTGATTTTTGGTGTCATTAAGCGCAGAATTTGAGAAATCTTTGCTAAACCAACCTGTTCTAACTGGGATAAAAGCTGATGTTTACGTATTTGATAAGACGGGACTAGGATAATCAGTTCAATAGCAACAAGGCTATAAAAAACCCAAAGGACAATAGGCTGAGACAAACGAGCTTTAAATAAAGGTAATAAAGACCGAAAGGTAGCTAACATAAAATCCTCCTCTCCTAATTGAATGCCCGACCGCTTATAAAAATCTATGCAAATCTAGATTAACTCTGCGGTGTAAGTTTTAAACGCTCTTTTCTAATGCGATGCTTCCCCGAAATTGGGGTTGGTTAGAAAACTCCAGTTAGAAACAGTAAAATAATCGTGTCGCCGATTTATTTGACTGGAGCGTTTGATTTTTTTATTCAGTTGTGACCACCAGTGCCATACGTGCTTCTCGTCATTCACTGACAAGTAGGCGGTTATGGCACTGGGTAATCGTTCAGATAGCTTCATCCCACGACGGGCAATTACTAACGCCGCAGCACAATCACTAGACAGTCCGTACATTTTCATGTACTTAACTAATCCAATCAAGCTGGAATAGGCTGGGTTCACCGTGATAAGTTCAACGCCGCGATTCGATAGATTTGATTTTACCCTCAGTAGTTTTTATATGCAGTTGCCTATGTTCTTTCGCCCCATCTACTTTACAATAAGCAAAACTGATTACACCGTTAGCGTGTCGTTTATTGATGGCGTATTGCTTCTGTAAATGTGAATTCCAGTTAGACTTCTTAAATTCTTGTGCTGACAACAAATGATTGAGCGTTTCAATCACAGCAGCACGAAAAATTGGTGCATAGGCAAGAAGAAACATTTCAAGTTCGGTTTGCCCAAGTGCGTTCATCTCTGACTCTGGCGTGGGCAATCCTTTGCAATAAGTTAAGGTGGGCATTGACCGACCTCTCAATGTGTTTATCATTGTATTGTACTGCAATTCCAGTTACAAAACAATGGCTCAACTTACAGAAACCGTTAATTTTCGTCTGACACTAGAAGAGAAAGAACTATGGTTAACCTACTGTACTTCCGTCTCCAGAACCCAGAATGATGTATTCAGAGAATATCTCCGAAACTTGGCACAAAAACTGCCGAAAAAAGAATAAGAGGTGAATAAATATATAGATTTATCGAGAATTTTATTTTCTAAATTTCAATAAATCTATATATTTAGGCAACAGTCATCTACCCCTTTTTACCTCCTGCTAACTGACAGGTCGATACACAACAAAAATGTTTTGATTCCCATTTCCTACCCGGTTATACATGAACTTATCAACACCCTGAATGGCGAGATAGACTCCCAGCCCGCCAAGTTGTCGTTGTTCGAGTGGCAGATGTAATTCCTTCTCATCCGGGGTCGGAGTCTGATAGGGGTCGTAGGCTACACCTGTATCCTGAATGGAGATTGTTAAAGTTTTTTGGTCTATGTCAGCTTGCAAGTGTAATAGCCCTTCGCTACCTGGTGTCTTATAGCCATGAAAAATGATATTAGTAGCGATTTCGTCCACAGCGTGGCGGAGACGGTAGGAGGCTTTTTCATCCAAACCAGCTGCACATGCAGCTGCCTTCACATATTGTGCGATCGCGCTCAAAGAGTTCAGCGTTCCTGATACAATTAAAGGTTCCATTTTCTAATCTCTTTGATTAGCTATTAACAATTAGTTATTAGATAAGTTTTCTATCTCGTCAGCGTCATATTCATCCCACACAATCACACTGTGAAGGAATCCAGTTTTCTCCAAGGTACTCATCACCAATTCCTGAGCGCCAACAATATAAATGTCAACATTTGCACCCATCTTTTGCTTCGCGAAGATGAGTATCCGCAAACCAGCACTAGCCATATATTCCAGGTCTTGCATCAGCAGAACGAGGCGTTTCACCTGATCTTTTAGCACTTTTTCCACTGCGTCCTTGAAAATCGGTGCCGTACTTGCATCAAGTTCTCCGGACAAAGTCAGTTTAGCTGTTGCGCCCGTCATTTCCATGGTTGCATTGAACGTCATAATCTTCAACCTTTCCCTACAAGGATAACTACCGACCGATTCCCCACAAGGAATTGGCGTTGTGAAGCCAGCACCGGTTCGGTTCCCGGTTCCCAGATGTCCTCAGGTGGAGTCGCACTAGTGTTAGTAAAGACATGCCACTGCATTCGGTCTGGCAAATCTGGGATTTGGAACCAGTGACTCTCCCAATGCATATTCATGGCTACATAGATGTAATTGTCGGTCAGCGTCTCCTCATCTAGTTGTTTCCCGGAAAGCATAAACGCCAGGGTACGGCTTTCGCCAGACCAATCAGCGTTCCAAGCTTGGGTGCCATGCCAGCTGATATTCCCATAGTCACGAATAGCGCAGTCTACATTCTGGAAGTAGAAACGGTTTCTCAATATAGGGTAGGCGTTGCGGAAGGCAATGCACTGTTTGAAAAACCGAAATAAATCCACTTGGGATTTTAATAATGTCCAGTCCAGCCAGTTGAGTTCATTATCGTGGCAGTAAGTATTGTTGTTGCCAAGCTGAGTCCGCCCTACCTCATCCCCCATGAGAATCATTGGGATGCCCTGGCTCACCATTAGCATAGCCACAGCATTTTTCATCTGCCGCAGCCGCAAGGTCTTGATCTCTAGATCATCGGTGGATCCTTCCCAGCCACAGTTCCAACTGTAATTATCATTCGTGCCATCTTTATTGTCTTCACAGTTAGCTTCGTTGTGCTTCTGGTTATAAGAAACCAGGTCAGCCAAGGTAAAACCATCGTGGCAAGTAATGAAGTTGAGCGAAGCAGTAGGTCCCCGGTTCGCCGATGCATACAGGTCTGGCGAACCCTGTAGTCGCTGTGCCATTTCCCTCACCAAGCCAGAATCCCCCTTCAGGAATTTGCGAATAGCGTCGCGGTACTTACCATTCCACTCAGCCCAACGCCCAAAGGCTGGGAAGGAACCCACTTGATAAAGACCGCCAGCGTCCCAAGCTTCGGCAATCAGTTTACACTTAGCCAGAATTGGCTCAAAGGCGAGGGTTTCCAAGAGGGGCGGGTTGGTCAGCGGTGCCCCCTGAGGGTCGCGTCCCAAGATGGAAGCCAGATCAAAGCGGAAGCCATCGATGTGATATTCAGCTGCCCAGTAGCGCAGACACTCCAGCACCATGTCGCGGACAATTGGGTTGTTGCAGTTCAGCGTATTGCCGCAACCACTGAAGTTAAAGTAGTACCCCTCCGGCGTCAGCATATAGTATATTTGGTTGTCAATCCCTCGGAAGGATATTGTGGGACCGTACTCGTTGCCTTCAGCTGTGTGGTTGAAGACAACGTCCAGAATCACCTCAATGCCGTTTTTGTGTAGTTCTTTGACCAGCGCTTTGAATTCATCCATTTGCATCCCCAACTTGCCGGTCGCCGCGTAGCCCGTCTTGGGTGCAAAGAAGCCGACAGTGCTGTAGCCCCAGTAATTCACCAACATTTCCCCCGATAACGGGTTGAGACGGCTGTTTTCAAATTCATTGAATTCAAAGATCGGCATCAGTTCTACACAGTTGACGCCTAACTCTTTAAGGTAGGGGATTTTTTCGCGGACGGCGGCAAATGTCCCTGGATGCTTCACCCCAGATGAAGGATGGCGGGTAAAGCTCCGCACATGCATTTCGTAGATAATCAGATCCTGGATCGGAATTTCCAAAGGACGGTCTGATTCCCAGTCAAAGTCGTCGAAAGAGAGGCGTCCACGATGCTGATAGACGTTATTCCAGTCTGGCGTCTGGCGCCAGATGTCTCGCCCCCCGATGCTCTTGGCATAAGGATCTAGGAGAATTTTACCCGCGTCAAACCAGTGACCGTCCTTCGGGTTGAAAAGTCCGTCCATCCGGTAACCATATTCTGTGTTTTCGTAATCTAGGTCGAATACGACCATGCTAAAGACATTCCCGATGCGGAACTCGTCCGGGAAGGGAATTTCTGCCATTGGTTCAAAGGCGTTCTTTTTGAAGAGTACCAAAGTACAGGATTTAGCATGGCGTGAAAATATCGAGAAGTTAACCCCCCCCGGCACAAGAGTAGCGCCGTAAGGAGATGGTCGCCCCCAGCGCAGCTTGAAGTCGCCGTAGGTGTGGGTAGGATAAATATCTATTCGTTCCATATAACTTAAAGTAATGAGAAATTCCCTGAGGACGGGAAAGTTTCTAATCCTAAATCCAGAGTTTTGCAAATTGTAAAAAAGTTGAGAAAACCGGTAATGAACATGGTATCCTCAATATCTTGAGAAAGCCCCACTAGTACCATGCGCCCTTCTTGACTGGATGCCTGCCGATATACTAACAACAGCATTCGCAACCCCGCACTAGACATGTAGAGGACCTCAGTCATATCCAAAAGAAGTCGGCAGTGTGGCTGAACCAACGGTAGCACTATCTGCGTGATTCCCGTAGCCGTATTGGCATCAATTTCACCAGCAATCTCTACTACCGTTACTTCTTTGATGGTCTTAATATTAATGTCCATCTTCCTTCTTAAGTTATTTAGGGACGATTTGAACCTTGACTTTCAGTTGTTCTTGAGCGATCGGCAGCTTTACCGTCAGGGCATCCGCGTTGAAATCGAAATAAGGTTCCCCGTTGACCCAACAGGCACCAATATACACACTACCCGCAGGGAGAATATCCGGTTGCACCCGCAGAATATTGTCCTTAAATCCGCCTAACATTGGCTTAAAGTAAAAATCCATCGGCTGCTTGGTAATTAGTAGATTACTATAGACTGTAGCCAGATAGGTCAGTTCAAACGAGTGATAACCGCTCATGGAATGGCTGCCCTTGAATCGCTCAGTTCCCATTAGGTAGGGAAGTCCATTAGCCAGAACGTTGAAGTAGACGCCTCCGTCGTCATGGTCTAGGAACCAGGCATTATAAAATGCCGCTGATTCCCGTGCCAACTGGCGATATTCGGGATTCTTAAAGGAGCCGGACAGGATCAGGTATGCCAAAATAGCCTGTTCTTGCTGCCACCAAGCTTTGCGATCGTGCCACACAAAGCGGTGACACTCTTGTGTTTCGCTCTTGTAGCGCTCTAGGACATCATACCACCCGCCACGCTGTTGGTCACAGCCAACTCCCGGCATAATCTCTGCAATTTTTTTTGCCAAATCAACATACTTGTCTTTTGGTTTCAGGTTGTACATCCGCATCAAGTTCCAAGCGATTTTTAGGTTGTGACCAATTACAGCGCGGTTTTCCTGCCACCCCCATGTTGTATCGTGAGACCAATCCTCCTCAAATCGCTCCTGCACAAACGGGCTATGCTCCCAATCCGGGAAATGTTTTTCTATGATGTCAAAGGTGTACTCCAGCATGTCGGCGTATTCTTGTGCGCCCGTTGCCAGCCAAAGATTGATTAGATAGGCGGGGGCATGGTCGCCTATAGAGTTCCAGTTCTTTTTCGCCCGGTTCCGTCCTAACGACTCACTGTGGGGATTTAACGTAACCGGATCAATGTGTGAGAAGTACCCACCATTAGACGTTTTGTCGAGGAAAAAATTGTTAAACAGCTTGATAGTTAGCTCTGCGTCGCTCAAAATCTGGGGATCGCCCGTCACTCGGTAGGTCTGAATCGGTCCGGCTAGAGCATAAATCTGCTCGTAGGCTGGGATAGCGTCGTAATCATCCCCGAATTCTGAGGCGAAGATTTTCTGTTCGCGCGCTCCCTCAACGTCAATCCCGTGATACCAGTAAACGATCCCTTCGTCTAGATCCAAAAACCGCATATGTTCACGCAGATATTTAGTTCCTTTTTCAGCAGCCTCCAAAAAGCGATCGTCTCCAGTCATCATATAAGCTGTGGCAAAACCGTACACGAGGCGTGAAATGCTGTCAGTTTCCTGGCGAAAGTCTCCAGCTTTTGAACCTGTTACGACTAGACTGGTGCGATAATGCCGATAATCAATTTCGCCATCTTCAAACTGCGATCGCAGGTAAAAATTGCCCAGAGCATTGATCTGATTTACCCACCAGGATGGTTTCTCGAAAAGGTATTCGTCCTCTTTCCTGCCAACAAAGACAATATGCTTGACTTCAAACTTGTACTGGTCAGCCTCAGGATAGAAAACACCATAGGCAAAAATATATCGATTGGGGATCAGCATTACTCCAAGTTCTACCGTCGCATCTTGGTAAGGCTCTGCCAGATTCCGCATCAGTTCTGCATTGGTGGTGGGAGTTAATGTAACCTGAAACTGCCTCTCATCCGCAGTCTTCAGACAAAATCTTCCCTCTTCTAAGTCAACATCGGTGACGTATCCGGCAATCATATCCGAAAACGAAAACTTTATCTTATTCATGGTTGGATTTACTTTATGCTTGTTGAAGAAAGCAGCAAATATTGTCAGATCAGTCAGCTACCACTCAGCAGCTAATTGAGTTTTACTATTTACCGACTTCCTCTAAGAAAACACTCATAAACTCCTCGATAACGCCTGGATGTTTACCCGTGATTAGATTGCCATCAATATATGTATTTTTTGTCTCATTGCCATCGTACATGACAATTGCACCAGCATTTTCGACGTCACAAATAATGTTGTGAGCACAAGTAACTTTACGATTCTTAAGAAGTTCTGGTTCTGCACAAAACAGCCACAAGCTATGGCAGATAGTTCCAATTTTTAATTCATGCTGATCCATAGCCTTAACAGCTTTTCGGAGAAATGCGACGGCAGGAGCCTGGTTAGGCTGACCCTCTTTGGGGTATTGTTGATATCGAAGGCGATCCATAGCATATCCACCGATGAGAATAATACCTTTGTAATCAGCCAGATCGACATCATTGACTTCTATTTTGACTGTGACTTCTTCGCTAAAATCATTTCCTTTAAATGTCAATTGCTCTTGATCCCAAAGATGGGAAATGTATTCCACATCGTAGCCATTTTCAGGGAATAACTCGTTGAATCTCCGGTACTCATGTTCATCGAAGTGTGCTTCAATCAACACACCAATTTTCCCTTTTACCTGCAAATCATTCGTTTTCATGACACCCTTTATTTTTTGTCAGTCTAGTCCAAATATTTATGGCTCTTCATTACTTCTTATGCTAAATACATCTGTAAATAAGCTTAAACCCTTTGTTAGACAAGCATAACAGCCGTTAATTTTAGAGTTTGAAGCTTTATTTTAAAATTGACGCTATAACTGCCTGTAAGGCTTGATTTTCAAGGCAAGTTACGAACTTTAACTAAAAGTCCAGCATAATACGTGCTGAAGAACCATATTTATTACCTATCCCACTAGGTTGTGATTAACTTCAATAACTCATCTGATGCAAAAACATCTCGGTAGAAGGTAAGTTGCTCTGTTTTCAAGTAAACACCTCCTCTATGACCACGTCGAAGGAATGTCACATTCCCCTTAGCGATCGTTTCATGTGTCTCTTCGTCAAGACACTTCCACTCAAAGTAAATAACATCCCCATCGAACATAACGATAGGCCAAACCATTGTAACTCCCGGTTGAGCGATAATTGCCCACCAGTTTTTCTCTCTTTGGGTTCCTGATGTTTTACCATAGAAGGGTCCATCCTGACAGAAGTAAACCAGCTCATCGCGGTATTCATCTGCTAAAAGGTCCCCTCTACCTTGTCGCAGGGCTTCACAGTGGGTTGGCCACCAATCCTTGTTTTCCTGTTCTATTTGAGCTTTATCGTATTCAGAACTAATTAGAGGTAGGGTTCCTTCTAGGAGAGTAATATATTTCTCCGAGTCCTCAATCATTTTTTTCTTTAGCTCATCAGGAACAATTTCCGGCTTGGAATAATCAGCCGCTAAATCGTTGTAGTAATTAATTCGCTTATTCATGTGAAACCTCCAATAGGAAACTAGTGTCAAACTGGAATGGTAAAAGTTAAGCTGTTTTGCCAGAATGCTATGCAGGTTAACCAAGAATCTCATTTAGGCTGCCAAAGCAACCAGCAGCCTTATTGAATCCTGCATAAACGCACATGAATAGTAGGATTTCCTCAATTTCCTCGCGAGTAGCCCCTTGCTTAATAGCCATATTTACATGGGCGGCAAAAGGACTACCCGGTCCTACCTGATCCTGATTCACAACATCAACAGCGATGGTGATCAAAGCTTTGGTTTTTTGGTCAATTAACGGAAGACCCCACGCTTCACCTGCTACACGGGTGCAAAAATCACCAAATTTCGGGTTGATGTCTTTTAAAGCATTTTGAAGTTCTTGATCGTCTAGAACTGCATTTTTGTTAACCATGATATCCTCCGAATATTACAGTTTTTGATTTTTAATTTGTGGTAGATGGAAGTTCATAATCTACCTTGTTAATTTCATATACCCTAATATTTGGCTCTCCATTAATAAACTCAGGAAATTTTTGCATCAGTCTTTCTAAATAAGGAGTCCTTAGGTGAAATTCAAGTGCCTCTCGACTCTTCCATTCCTCAAAAAATATAAAGTGATTATTGAGATTTAAATCCTCATAAAAACTGTAACTAATTACGCCTGTTTCTGCAATCGTCGGCTCTACAACAGAAGTCGAAAGCTCTATAAATTCTTCTCTTTTATCGGGTTTTATTCTGAATCTTGCAGCCACTACTATCGGCACATCAATTTTTGTTAGTGTACTTTTTGCTTGTTGTTTACTCATCACATATATCAAGATAGCGCTTAAAACAATCAAAGAAACAAAAAGTATTCCAAGGAACAATTTAACTATCTCATCGGAATTGGAAAATGTCTGATTCAACATAATTAACATCCTGTTAAAAGTTGTTTTTTGAACTATATAGTCTGACAATTTCAAGACTTATGAGCAATAAGTAAGTAGACTCAATTCAACATAAAATTATCGGTTCTACGTTACACTCCCAGCCTTATCTCCTGTTGCCTTCTGGAAGTATAGGTAAGATACGTTGATCCGACTTTCTACTTGTCAGCACAACAATCCCTTGGGAGAAACTATTCTCAACTGACGGGAGTGGGAGGGGCGAGGAATCTACCTCATTTAAAGTGCCGTCCTCGTTCACCTTGAGTACATGTAGCCCATTGCCCTCAACTATATTGGGCGAGTTGCGGCGCGAAACGACGTGCAGAAAGGATTCTGTTTGGTCTAGAGCTAGTTGGGTGGCACTACCAACTCCCTTAAGCGTCACCTTTTGAATCTCTACTGGCGTGGTTGGATCTGCAAGGTTATAGACACTAACACTGTTGTCAACAGTGTTCGCTGTGTAAAGAAGGGTTCCGGCTCTGTTGGTAATGATCCAGCAGGGTGCCTGACCTGAATTTGGTACGGTCTTCAGGAAGTTTAGCGCCCCCGTAGCTGGAACGTAGGTGTAGACTGCCAATTTATTGATTGTCACGAAGCCAACATACAAAATTGGCTGTCTGGGGTGAACCTGGAGTCCCAGTGGGAAAGGCGGTCGGCCGCTCGCAGAAAATTCTGATGCAGGGAGTGTTAGTGGTGAATTCGGGCTTTCTAACAGGCGACCCTGCGGCAGAATCCTAAAAGACCGAAGCGCACCAGCAAATTGGTCTGCACCAAATAGCAGCTGTTTGTCTATTGATAGCAGCGCTTGAGTTGGGTCAGAGCCTTCTGGAAGCGAGACAGTAGACTTTGGAACTGGAATGAGCCTGCCTCTACGAGTGACACGGAAGACAGTATAGTTGGGCAGGGAATTGCTTGCCTCCTGAGACGGGTTCTGGGGATCTCGGTTCTTATTGACCACAAAGAGAAAATCATTTCCCAAACCCACGCTGACTGGGTTCACTCCACCCGAAGGGAATGGAGAACCAGACACTGGAGAAAGACTGCCATCGGGATCAATGTCAAAGACAGCGATGGTGTTCGATCCTGAGTTGACAGCAAAAAGGCGGGTATGTTCAGGATTGACGACAATATTCTGATCTGAGCTAAATACTTGCAGAGATCTAAACGTGGGATCAGCAGCGATTCCCGCGCCCCCAGCGGCAAAGGGGGAAGTGGGTAATGGTGTTAGGTTGCCATCGACATCACGCAGAAAACCAAGAATAGAGTTACCATTTTCAGTTGGAATGTTGCTTTCTGTATAGACAATACTAGTCAGAGGAGGCTGATATGGGTGGGCAGAGTAACTTAGAAATCCACCTATAAGCACGGAAGCGGTGAAACCAGTGATAAAGCAAATTACACGAAGCCAGTGTTTAGCTTGGCGAGTGCTTTGAACGGGAATCATGAATTTCTCCTAATTAATTATCGGCAAAAGGTGTTCTATATGTGCTGTTAAATCTGGTTGAAACCTCAGATTATAGATTGGGTGTTTCACAAAATTGTTCAACACTTCTAGAAAACCTTCAAGTTTGCATACATATTGGCAAGTAGAGTGGTTCTAGACAGAAGAGCATTATTGTTCCCTGTTTTTTGGTTGTTTCAAATACATAATACCCCATAAATCACAACATTAGTCAATTAATAATTACTAGAATATTTTGATACATTTCTAAGTATAAAAAATATCTATCAGCACTGTATAATATGATTCGTGACAAGTTAAGGTTTTTTAGGTTTTTTCAAGAGCCAGTATAAAGGTACTTAAAAAGCTGGGAAACTATTGATAGTGCATTAACTGCTGCGATCGCGTTGATATATTCGTGAAAAACGATCTCTAAGTTCAGTAGTAAGATATGCACGGAACCATTGGAGAATATATGCTTTGTGCTTCATCAGACTGATGCTAAATCGTTAGTAATATGGGCATACACTGGTTAATTACCCAAATCAACACTTCAATCGGTGCATCTCCTTATTAGACGCGGTTGTCAGCTTGGACACCGACAAGCATTAGTTTCACAATCAGTAATAAAGTAATAAAGTAATAAAGTAATTTAGAAAATTTTATCAAGGTATGCTCAAAGATGCATTCAATCGCCTGATGAAAAATTATTTGATAAATGAGGTAATATCTGAAAAGAAACTTTATGCAGATATTGAGTCAATTAAAACATTTGAAACAAATCTGCGAGAGTTATTACTAGGAGCGCCGACGGGAATGAAACCAACTTTGGCGATAGATCCGAGGCTTAGAACTGCATGTAAAGTTGCAGTACTTGATGAAACGCGGATTGGTTTGTCGATAAAGGCTGTTAAGCAGTAGAATCTTGGTGTAATTGAAAGTATTGTAGAGTCAAGAAAAGTCCTCAGTAATACGAAACGCAACTCACCCTATGACTACCGCACCCCTAAGCTGGCAAGAACTAGAAACCCTCACGGACTATCAAATAGATACTGTTAATGGTCTCACCAACGCTAAAGCCAGGTTGCGCTTGTTTGGAAAACCCGAATCTGATGTGCGGGTAACGCTGTACCGCGATAACCATGCTTGGTGTCCTTATTGTCAAAAAATTTGGTTATGGTTAGAGGAAAAACAGATACCCTACCGCATCGAAAAAGTGACAATGTTCTGCTATGGGGAAAAAGAAAGCTGGTACAAACGTAAAGTTCCATCAGGAATGCTCCCCGCCATCGAGCTAGATGGGCGGATTATTAAGGAAAGCGATGACATTTTGCTCGCTTTGGAAAAGGTTTTTGGTTCATTGAGCCAAGGCATGGAAGACCGCAGGGTGCTTCCCCTACGTCAATTGGAACGACTTTTATTTAGAGCCTGGTGCGCTTGGCTGTGCTACCCAGCAGGTTCTTCTCAACAAGAACAACGCAACCGAGAACAATTTGTAGGAGTGGTGGCTAGGGTGGAGGAGGCTCTCGGTAGTACTCCAGGACCTTATTTCCTATCGGACTTCGGCACCGTCGATGTCATCTTTACACCCTATGTCGAACGGATGAATGCCAGCCTTTACTACTACAAAGGCTACTCCCTGCGGGAGGAAAACCCTCGCTTGAGGGCATGGTTTGCGGCAATGGAAAGCCGACCGACCTACTGCGGTACCCAGAGCGATTTTCACACCCACGTACATGATTTGCCACCCCAGATGGGGGGTTGTTGGGAAAACGGTGAAACCCAGATGCTTCTGAATAAAGCGCGGGTGGATAACGGTCCCTGGTTTGGGCTACCAGATGTTACTTATCCAGAACCCGAAAACTCTCGCATGGAAGCTCTGCAACGAACTATTGAGCATCGCATCAATATCATCCGAGTCAACCCCTTAGATGATAAATTGTTCGATCAAGCCCTCCGTTGTGCTTTAACAAACATGATGACTGGTGAAAACTGTGTACCTCCATCGGGTTCTGATGTCGCTCTACGATATTTGCGCGATCGCATTAATGTACCGCGAGACATGTCCATCTACGCAGCCAAGCGATTGAGGGAATCCCTGGAGAAAACCGCAGCCCTTGCCGGTGATGGACAGCCAGCCCCCATTCCCACTAAGCATCGACGAGATCAAGACCCATCTAACTTTGTCAGAAAGTAGGATTTAGCAGCTTGTCAAAGACATCGCCTCCAACGGTTTAATGTTCTAAAGTAGATTATGGAGGAGCAATATTACGATGGCATATAGTGACTTTACGCTGGAGATGGTGCTTGAACAGTTCAACTTGACGATTCAGGAAACTCGTTCGCTAATTCAAAGTCAGCCTGTGCAACCGACGGAACTACTGGTGGCGATTCTGGAACGGGAAATGCCTTGGGCTATTGCAGTGGGTTCTGAAATTGCTCGTTATAGCGGGATTATTGCCCAAGTGCTGCTGGAGGTGAGAGAGATAAAACAGCAGCAGATAAGTGTATTTGCTGGTAAAGAATTTAACGTAGACCCGGAACGGAAGTTAAATGGCTACTGTGATTTTTTGATTAGCCTTAGTCCCATTCAGTCGGTGATTCAAGCTCCAGTTGTGGTGATTGCGGAAGCCAAACGTGGCATTTTAGAAAATGGGCTAGGACAATGTGCTGCCGCTATGGTAGCAGCACAACAGTTTAATCAAACCCACAATCTTGCTATTCCCTCTGTCTACGGTTGTGTAACCAACGGCAGTAGTTGGAAATTCCTCAAGCTCTCAGGGACTGAACTTGTAGTTGATATTACTGAATATGATATTACACCTATCGATCGCCTCTTAGGAATTCTGTTGGCAACCCTTGCGATCGATTAGCAATTAGTGGGATAGTTGCTTGAGTAAATCATTAAGTTGGTGCTGTAACTCTGTCGCAGATATAGTATCTGCGACAGAGTTACAGCCCTTGATCGAGAAAACTAGATTAGCTGGAATCACACCAAACACCAGCGTTTACGAGCCATCTTTTGTGAGAAAATGAGAGGGCGATCGCTGTCAAACTCAAGTTGAATTCAGCAGAACAGGAGTGTACGCTAGCATATGGGGAAAGGAAGGTTAGAAGCATTTAGCGATGCTGTAATCGCTATTATCATCACCATTATGGTGCTGGAATTGAAAGTGCCTCATGGAGACAATTTAGCTGCCCTGCGTCAGCTAATTCCAGTGTTTCTGAGTTACATGCTGAGTTTCATCTATCTCGGCATCTACTGGAACAACCATCATCATTTATTACAGGCAGTTCGGCACGTTAATGGTAGTGTCTTGTGGGCTAACCTAAATCTGCTGTTCTGTTTGTCACTAATTCCCTTCGTCACTGGATGGATGGGTGAAAACTACTTTGCCACCTTACCGGTTGCTCTATACGGCATTGTGTTGTTGTGTAGTGCGATCGCATATTTCATCCTTACCCGCGTCCTCATTGCTTCCCACGGTAAAGATTCCGCTCTCGCGATCGCACTTGCTGAAGACTTTAAAGACAAAGTATCGCTGTTTATTTATGCCGTGGCAATTGGGTTTTCCTTCGTTAACTCCTGGTTTGCCTGCATATTATATACTCTAGTTGCGGTCATGTGGCTTATCCCTGACCGCCGCATTGAGAAAACTCTAACCCGGTAATTAGCAGCGATTGCGATCGCGTTGCTCCCTATTTTGAAACGTCCAAAATTCGTTTTGTGCGATCGCTTCTAGCAGAAGACATAGGCATGGAATTAATTATGCTCCCCCTAGAAACCCATAGAGACTATTCTGTGCTACGTCTCTACATTTTTTCTACAATAGACATCTCCATAAATTAATTATGCGTTGCCCGAAACCCTTGTAGAGACGTAGCAGTGCTACGTCTCTACCTCTTTTCCAACAGATGTCTAATGGAATTTTGACTACTTGACAGTCACCTTACCACCAGCTTCTTCGATGCGTTTCTTGGCATCTTCAGCCGCATCCTTAGCAATACCTTCTTTAACAGCCTTGGGTGCAGCTTCCACCATGTCTTTGGCTTCTTTGAGACCCAAACCGGTCAATTCCCGGACAATCTTCAGCACGGCAATCTTCTTATCAGCTGGAACTGATTCTAGAACCACGTCAAACTCGGTTTGCTCTACTACTTCTTCAACAGGAGCAGCAGCACCAGGACCAGCCATCATCATCATACCGCCAGTGGATGCAGCACTTACGCCGAAAGCTTCTTCAATTTGCTTGACTAATTCAGATGCTTCCAGCAAAGTCAAGGATTTCAATTGTTCCAAAATTTGATCGGTTGTAGCAGACATTGATATAACTCCTGTAATTTGTTTATTGGTTGATTGTTGGTTGTTAGTTGATAGTTGTTAGTTGTTATCTTTTCTTCTAACTCCCGTACAGACGTTCCACCGGAACGTCTCTACCCAACTACGATTCGCTTTCGGTGTTGTCGCTTTCGGCGTTGTCGCCTTTATCCTTGTCAGCAACTGCCTGCAAAGCCCGCGCCAAGGAACTGGGTACTTCGTTGATACCCACAGCAATCTTGGTAGCCAAGGCATTGATAGCTCCGGCAATTTGCGCCATGAGTTGTTCCTTAGATGGCAAGTCTCCAAGTATCTTGACATCAGGTTCTTTTAACAGGCGACCATCCATAACGCCGCCGCGAAGTTCTGTCTTCTTGCTGGCTTTCTGGAAGTCTTGGTAAGCCTTAATTGCGCCAGAAAAATCTTCTTTAACTAGCAAAAAGGCTGAGGTACCCTTGAGCAACTCGGACATTGGTTGCCACTTTTCCTGTCCTTCAATGGCAATGCCCATCAAGGTGTTCTTTGCCACCTTACAAACAGTGCCACTCGGACGTAACCGCCGCCGTAAGTCAGTGATTTCGGCAACTGTTAGCCCTTGGTATTCAATTACCAGTGCCAAAGTTGACTCGCTCAAACTTTCTTTGAGGTCAGCAACGATTGCTTTTTTATCTTCTATCGTTCTTCCCATCTTTGTTTCACCTCCTTAAACAATTTTTGGCTTTCCCTAAAGAAAGCATTTTTTTTCTGACCAACCCAAAACAACAAACCCCAGCTATATCAGCCGGGGTTTTGCAATATTTCTCATGCTGTCATGACACTTTTTAGAAGTGCAACTTCAAGCAATCAAAGTGCAAACCTCGGCAGGATATTAAGCTATTAACACCTGCTGTCTTTGGTTTTGCCTATTCAATTTTGGCAATTGGTAATTGCTTCGATTACCCACTAGCCATTATCAGGCTTCGCTCAGTTTCAAATCGCGTAGGGCGTTGACATCGACTTTAATCGATGGTCCCATAGTAGCAGACACATACATTGTCCGCCAATAACGACCTTTGGCTCCTGAAGGACGGTTACGGTCAATCGTCTCTTGCAACGCCTTCAAGTTTACTAACAAATCTTCGGGGGAGAAGGTTGCCTTACCAAACATAACATGGACTATGCCAGTACGATCAGCTCTAAATTCTAATTTACCAGCTTTGAATTCAGCGATCGCACTTGCGACATCAAATGTCACCGTTCCCCCTTTGGGCGATGGCATCAAACCACGCGGACCAAGCAATTTACCCAACTTTGCTACTTGTGGCATCACATCAGGTGTGGCAATCAGCTTGTCAAAGTCCATCATGCCTTTCTGAATCTGCTCAATCAGTTCTTCCGAACCGACGATATCAGCACCCGCGTTGCTTGCTTCGTTGACTTTTTCCCCTCTCGCAATTACTGCCACCCGGACGATTTGTCCTGTGCCTTTGGGCAATGCTACAGTGGTTCGCAACTGTTGGTCTGTATACTTTGGGTCAATTCCTAACCTGATATGCGCTTCTGCTGCTTCAGCAAACTTTGCTGTTGCTGTTTCTTTCAGCAGCGATAAAGCATCCATCGGTGCATAATCAGTGTCTTCTACTTTTTCTAGCAGTGCCTGTAATCGGCGTGATACTTTTTTGGTCATTTTTCTCTCCTGGGGTAATTAGCGAGGTTTATTCTCTCCCCCGATAAATTTTTGTTTTGTTAGTTGTTGGTTGACGCTCAAGAATTAACAGTTAACCACTATCTACTATCCACTATCCAACAACTAATCTGCGATCGCTACACCCATATTCTTCGCAGTACCTTCCACAATCTTCATTGCCGCTTCGATGTCGTTAGCGTTGAGATCAGGCATTTTGGTTTGGGCTATTTCTTGCAATTGCGCTTTGGTAATGGAGCCAACTTTCTTTTTGTTGGGTTCGTTTGAGCCTTTTTCAATTTTCGCTGCTTTGCGAATCAACACTGATGCTGGTGGCGTTTTCAGTACAAAAGTAAAACTCCGGTCTTCAAAAACCGAAATTTCTACCGGGATTACCATCCCAGCTTGGTCTGCTGTTTTGGCGTTGTACTCTTTGCAGAACATCATAATGTTCACACCATGTTGACCTAGCGCAGGTCCCACTGGCGGTGCTGGGTTGGCTTTCCCAGCGTTCAAAGCCAGTTTAATAATCGCTACTACTTTTTTCGCCATTTTCTATTTAGCTCTGTTTTTCAACCTGATTAAATTCCAATTCCACTGGTGTATCTCGTCCAAAAATCGAAAGCAGAGCTTTCAGCTTACTCCGCTCTGGACTGACTTCAATCACCTCGCCTTCAAAGTCCTTAAATGGACCATTCAGCACGATTATCTTATCACCAGTCGCCATGTCAATTTTGACAACTGCTTCTTGTTCAGCGGTTTGTTTGAAAATCCGTTCTACTTCTGAAGCACTCAGGGGCATTGGTTTGACGTGACCGCGACCTTTGCCTGTGCCGCGTTTTTGTTCGGCTCCCACGAAGTTTATGACATGGGATGTATTTCGCACTACCTGCCAGACGTCATCGTCCATAACCATCCGGACTAACACGTAACCAGGAAACACTTTTTCTTCTGTGTTTTGGCGACTGCCGTCTTTACGGATTTTCACTGCCGGCGTGTGGGGAATTTCCACCTTGACAATCTTATCAGCAACATCGAATGTTTGGATGCGCTGTTCTAAGTTTGTCTTTACACGCTTTTCACAGCCACTAGCTACTTGTACTGCATACCAGCGTGCTTCTTGCAAAGCATCCAGGGCTGTTTCTGCTTCTTCTAAGTTGCGTGGTTCGTCTGTTGTACCAACCATCAGAACACCTGTTTTGCTGCCCAAGTAAACAATCCATCAACTAAATATATCAAAGATGCGGAGAGTGTTACCATCAGCAACACAGCTGCTGATTCGCTCACCAGCTGCTGGCGACTGGGCCAAACCACTTTATCCAGCTCTTCTTTAAGACCTTGATAAAAATTGGATATGCTTAAGCCATTGGTGGTTTCTGGCATTTCTGCTTCGTTTTTCTTTGCCACAGTCGTTTATCTCCGCGATTCTTTGACGAGCTTTTATTCACAGCTATTGTCTATGACTTTCCATTAGGGGTGATAAGTCAAAAAAAAGGCTGCAAATATAAGTATACCCAAAACTTTCCGTACTTGCTGAAGAATTAGCAGTTGTGTACTTGTTTCGGGCAATTTTGTTGTTCTCAGAGCGCGCCCTGGAGGACTTGAACCCCCGACATCAGGTTTTGGAGACCTGCGTTCTACCAACTGAACTAAGAGCGCACAAGTTAAGCTGCGTTGTCAAATAAATTCAGTGATTGCGCTGAACTTTATCTAGTCTAACGCAATTTGACTTTTATTTCAACCGAATGCGAGCTTATGGAACAAATCAGCGGCAGGAGCCGCTTATTAGTGGAGATTTCTCCCATAATTGTGAGGAGCGAACTACAAAGGACGGTCAAACCGTTGTTTGATTCGGGTAGCTTTACCTACGCGATCTCGTAAATAGTATAGTTTCGCACGTCTGACCTTACCACGACGCATCACTTTGATACTGTCAATGCGCGGAGAATGCAAAAGGAACACTCTTTCAACGCCAACACCTTGAAATACCTTACGGACTGTAATGGTTTCATTAATTCCGCCATTGCGTCTGGCAATTACTACGCCTTCGTATGGTTGTACGCGGTATTTCTCGCCTTCTTTGATTTTGACACCGACTTTAACTGTGTCGCCCACGTAAATCTCGGGCAAATTAGATTTTAGATGTTCCGCTTCAATGGAGCGGATTATTTCTTGCGCGTTCATAGTCTATTTAAAAAACTCTCAGTCATCCATAATAATTCGAGATCCCCTTTCCAGTCTACTTATTTGCGATTAATCATTTTTGGGGTACAAATACCTGGAATCCCCAGTATTAGCAGTAGTCTGTCTGACAGAGGCAGTACTACTGAGAGACCAAAGCTGGTGATGGGTGATAAAAGTGCTTACGAGGATGCGCGGGAATTTAAAGACCATTGGGTACAACAATTAATTGATAAGCTGAAAAATAGTAAATCGAATAAAAGTACCACCGATATCAAAGGGTTAAATATGGCTTTTAGTAATTTCAAAATCATCGGCGAAGTTCTGAAGGAGTATCAAGTTACTTATAACAAAGCTAACTTTGTTGAACAAACACTCTTTAATGTTCCTGATTACTTCCGAGAAGACTTAAATGAAGTAATGCAGGATGGAGTTTTTTCTAACTCAGAATTTGCAATATGTGAGAATTTAATCTATCCAGTCTTAAAAGAAGTATGGAAGAAGTATAAAACTAAATTCACAATCTGGAGCCACCAATCTTTTAATTATGATGAAAGATTATCAGGTTTTCCTGAGTATATTATTGCCAAGCGATCCCCTTTGGGTCAAATCGTTTTTGATAAACCTTATTTTATTTTAGTGGAAGCAAAGCAAGATAATTTTGAAGCAGGTTGGGCGCAGTGTCTAGCTGAAATGATCGCAGCACAAATATTAAATGCTGAGTATCCAATTCCAATATTTGGTATTACTTCTAATGGAGAGACTTGGCAATTTGGAAAGTTAGAAGGAAATAACTTTATCAGAAATATTGTTCCTTACAGTATTTACGAATTAGATAAACTTTTTACGGTTGTAAATTTCATCTTCCAAGAATGCGAAAAACAACTACATAATTTAGTAGCTGTCTAATATTTGATCTTTCCAATTTACTTTACCATGCACAAACGACTTGTTACAGCAAATTTCAGGTAAATGAGGTACATACGTAAAACCCAAAACCCTATAGAGACGTAGCAATGCTACGTCTCTACATGTATTTCATAACAACGCAATCTGCTGTAATCATTCTACAATCGATCTACCCAGCAGCTTCAATTTGCTTAACTACAGTCAGTGCTGAGTAACTCACCCCAGCAGTACCTTCCCCTGGATGGGTAGAGTCTCCCACTAACCATAAATTCTTGATTGGTGTGCGATTGGCGAAACCAAAGGGACCGAAAGTTGATATCCTTTGACCAATACCGCCGACAATACCGCGATCGCGTGCTGTATAATTAGCAAAGGTGCGCGGTGTTGCTGCTTCTACATGAATAATCGTTTCTGGTTTCAGGTAGAAATATTCGCAAAGACGAGCGATCGCTTGTTCTGTATACTTTTGTTTTAAGCCTTCATAATCTTCAGTCTCCCACCACGGTAACGGATCGACAAAGGAAGAAGCAATAATTGTTGCTTTACCTGACGGTGCCCGTCCATCCCCCGCATGACTAACGGAAACAAATAACGAATTATTCTCCCCTATCTCACCATTAGCATCATACATAAATTGGAGATGGGGCGGGCATCCTGAAGGAATCGCGCTTTCGTCTACACCTAAATAAACTACAAATGCACCAGATGCGGGTGGTAGTTTTTCTGTTCGCTTTTTATACCCGCGAGGAGCTTTTTCACCTAATAGTTGCACTAAGTTCTGTACGGTGACATTTGCAACTATATGGTCGGCTGGTTCTGTCCAGACTTCGCCAGTTTTCTGATTTTTGATGACGACGGCAACAACTCTATTATGCTTGACTTGGATATGTTCTACAGTATGGCGCATCAACAACTTACCACCGTCTCTTTCTAAAGCTGAAACTAAGCGATCGCTCAATACTTGCATACTACCTTGAAGATGAAACAATCCTTGGGGTAGTTGTGATACACTCAATGCTGTGGCTGCATAAAGTAATGCTGTCTCCTCTGCATTCACCTGAGAATACAGCTTTAATTGCAGATCCAAGAATGTCCTTAAACGGCGATCGCTTCCTAATTTATAAGCTCGTAAAGCATCTCCCACTGTAAACAAAGTGTAAGGCACCGTAATTAATGTACCAGAACGAACCGCCTTAGTCAACTGCCACAAATCCCAAATATTACGCGGTGGTAGCACCGGATCGCGTCCTTGAAATTTCCAACTGGCTTTAAATAAAGCTGCCATTAATTGCCAGAATGGTTCACTACCAGGAAACTGCCGTTGCCGTTCCTCTTGCCATTTTTCTAAATCACGCCAAACGTTTATCGGTGTTTTCTCCCCAGGAAGATATACAGCACAAGCGGGATCGCAAGGAGTTGCTTCGGGAAGCTCGATTTCTAACTCTGAGAAAATACGGTGGTGAATACCTCCTGGTTCCAACCCCGCTACTTGAGTTGCTCCCACATCAAAGGTAAAGCGAGCGCGTTTGAAGGTAGAAGCACAACCTCCGGGTACGAGAGCTTGATCCAAAATTAATACACTGTAACCTCTATGAGCTAATAAAGCCCCAGCAGTGAGTCCACCGATTCCTGC
Organism: Tolypothrix brevis GSE-NOS-MK-07-07A; assembly: GCA_019358985.1. Classification (GTDB taxonomy): domain Bacteria; phylum Cyanobacteriota; class Cyanobacteriia; order Cyanobacteriales; family Nostocaceae; genus Hassallia; species Hassallia brevis. Next base: position 203,835 of record JAHHIJ010000001.1, read on the forward strand.
ACCGATGATGATGACGCGATCGCTTGGCATAGATACTTATGATATATTTCTTAATATTTATATTAATAATTTTATATTATTTGAGGAAAATAGGAAATTTGGATTCTTGGGGCGATCGCAACCAGTGTCATGGAACAATTGTAGAGACGCGAAATTTCGCGTCTCTACAATAATGTGTGCAATTTTTACTTGACTTTGAAGTTGCATTTCAATACTACCTGGAAAATACATCATAGCTCACCCAGTTTAGCCAGCGAACCGCGATCGCATTCCAACGCAGTGCCTGGAAGGATCAAAGCTCTGACCAGATATTCTGTATCGGATAGGCACTAAATTCTGAATCGGCACTCATGAGAATTAAATTTTGGTTAATCGATTGGGAAATGATGATTCTGTCGAACGGATCAGAATGGTGAGACGGCAATGTGAGATGAATATTGAGATCGCTAAATAGAATGGGAAGAATTTGGATATTGAGTTGATTTAAAATCATTTCCAATTCATGAAATTCAATGCCTAGATTCAGCTTACCTTTGCCGATTTTAATCGCAATTTCCCAGAGGCTGGCAACACTGATAAAGAGGTTGTTCTCAGTATTTTCTAGGAGAGTAGTCATGGTTTTGTTCAGTTTGGGATGTCCTGCAATATACCAAATCAGAATGTGAGTATCGATCAGGAGGTTCATAAATTATTGGTAATCGGCAAATTCTTCTAGCGGGTCATCAAAGTCATCGGCGATCTTGACTTTGCCTTTGAGAATGCCGAAGCCGTTTCGCTTTTGGGTTAGGGCTGGCGGTTCGAGAACGGATGGTAAGGGTCGATTTGTGCTGCGGGAGGCGAGGTATTCAATATAGTGCAATGCCTCGACTTGGAGTGCTTCAGGGAGCTTCGAGAGCAGTGAGTTGATACTGTCGATGGCATTGGTTTGTGACATCACGATTGCCTCCTAGTAATTCTATTCTATCACCGCGCTCATTCAATACGGCGATCGCCCTTTTGCATCGCTGGGGTGGGGCGGCGATCGCTATTCGCTGTTATTCTAAAAGTAGATGGAATATCTCGTGCTGCATGAATTACCCGCACTACCTCGACATATTCATCAGTATATCGGTAGAAGCTCAGGTATCGTTTAAAACCCTTTACAGTCCATTTTCTTTTGCGATTGTTTGTTTTACCCAAAGATTTATGTCTACTGCTAATTTAGAGGCATTTTCCTGAAGGGGATGCTACGCGATCGCGCGGAGCGCCAGAGGCGATCGTAATTTAGTTTGAAAATTGGTAACGGCTGGGGTTTCAGCGGACGGCGATATATTTTGAGGCACATTCATAGCGTATCACTCCGTTCCGCTGCAAACCCTTGTTGGGCTGCTGGAACTACCGCAAGATCTCTTTTTGCATTTTAATATGCGGTACACCTGTCATTGATGAAGCAAATACTTCACCAACAGGCTTGAAGCCAAACTTTTGATAAAACTGCATTTTCGTAACTCTAGCATTGAGAATCACAAGATTTGCTCCGCGCTCAATCGCCGCTTCAAGCAAACCTTGTACCAAGCGCATCCCCAGTCTATGCCCTTGGTACTCCGGCACAACAACCATTTGATAAATCTGAAACTCGTTGAAACTATTCTGACCTAACCGACCATACGCCAGTAAGCGATTTGCTGGACTAGCTGTAATGGCAAGATGCAAGTCTTGTTCCTCTTGAGGGTCAAAGATCAATTCAAACGGAATATCATGTTCCTGATAAAACAATCGATACCGAAGTTGGGCAGCTTGGCTGTACTCTTCGCTGCCATGCTCAATAAACTTCAATTGATCACTTGTGGTTTTTGACACAGCTTCTATCTTCAGAAAATTGAATCGCAAAATTCTTTGAATCTTGTGAAATGGAAAAACCTAGGATAACAACTTTTGAAGAAATACTACCTCACCAGAAACTTCGCAGTAACCTGAGTCTCAAATTTGACGAGTAATCTCAAACTATTTATCCAACTGACAAGTCAAAGCAGCCCAACTATTTATTAACCCGAAATTTTCCGTCTATCAGCCAAATAAATCCAGTCAAATTAAGCATTACAGATAATTTAGTCATAATATCAAGAACTTTTCCGGATATCGTCAATATCCACTATTATACAGAATTTTTCCAGATAACTACCTAAATATAGGTGGATATCAAGAAATTTTCTGGCTATTCTCCTTTTTCGGGTAATAGGCAGAATTATTCGGCATATCGACCTCTTCTAGACTCTGTAGGACTTACCCTGTTGTATTGTTTAGCTATCTTTTCTTCTTTAGGTGTTGCCTTTCTTGCGGTGGAGATTATGTTCACACGATTAATGAAAGCCCGAATCATTAATCCTTCCACATCCCTTTTGGGTAGAGCCTGTCAGCCTGATTTGGCTCTTTGGTACATCACGCAATTTATTAGCAATTCACTTTCGTTCACCATAGAAGAATTTCCCCTAGCATTTATACCGCTTTAGGCTAGTAGCATAAATTACATTTGTGGTCTGCATTCCGTCTGTTTCGTTACCTACTTGGACGTGACCAGATTTATTGTATAAATCTTTTACATGGGGGTAGAGGGTGTGAAACCTCTAGGGAAGTGGGCTTCCCTTGCTAGACAACCTTTTCAGGTCGCACCGGACTGATTACCGTGATTTACTAATCAACGAATCGCACCGGTACTCCGAATCAGTGGTGGGAGGATGTCAATCATATATCGTCTGGCAAAGCTGTAACACTTGCAACCATCTTTGTCCCATAATTCTTGCGTAAGGTTTGGTGGGGTATTGGTATGGTTTATACATTTGTCCCTGAATCTCAGTAACTGTAATATTGGGATTAACAGATACTTTCCGAACAAGTTTAAATTTTTCTAAAAACTGCAACCAAGAGTGATGATCTGACCAAATCAAAGACGTTATGGGTTTAAATGTGATTTTTAAAATACATTCGATAATGCATTGATAAATTGGTCTTAACAAAAGCGGACTATAATCCAATTTTACAGCATTATATATCCATCCCAAAGTAGTCCAATAATCGCCGCAAGCTCTGCTTTTCCATGAAAGGTAGACGTAAAAAGCACTAGCAGACCAAGTATATATATAACCAGGAATTTCCGAATGTCGTTTTTGGAAATCTCCCATAACTAGATTGTAAGACTTTGCCATTGTCTTACAGCTGTTAGACATACTAACAGTTACTTGACGATAACCAATCAAAAACTCAGGCACAACCCGAAACTGATAACATTCTGCAATTTTTAAGTAGATATCCCAATCTTCGCAACCTTGAGCATTTTGCTGTTTAAGTTCGCAGTTGTAACCACCAATTTTATCAAAACAAGTTCGGCGGATCAATGGCGAACTCGCATTGCCAATAAAGTTCTTAAACAGCATAGCTGGGTAAACTTCTCCCTGTACGCTGTGAATGTTCAAATAATCATAAGGTGAATATTGTCCGATAATTACATCATCTTCGTCAATGAATAACGACCAGGCATAAACTAATCCTACAGATGAACCCCCTTCTAATATGCATTGCACTTGTTTGTCAAGCTTAGAGGGATACCAAATATCATCAGCGTCGAGGGGTGCGATATATTGCCCTCTAGACTTTTCGATTGCTAAATTACGCGCTGCGGCAACTCCGGCATTTTCTTGTTTAAATAAAATTAGACGACCGTCTTTTTCGGCAAAAGACGCCACAATTTCCGCAGTTCTATCTTTAGAACCATCATCAACTACTAAAACTTCGATATTTTCGTAAGTTTGCGAGAGGACAGATTCTAATGTCCGACCAATAAATGCCTCTGCGTTATAAGCAGGAATAATAACTGAAACAAAGGGCAGATTAGCCTTCATTTTGTTCACAAACATAGCAAATGTTGGTTAAAGAATTTCAAAAATTAGCCAAAAATAGAAAATAGATAAAAATCTGGCAAAAAGTGCGAAAATAAAAAGAAAATATTTCTACATGAAATTACTTATTTTTACCATAAACATTAATTACATATTACAGGAATCTACGGAAAAATCAACTATATGTAATGGCATGGCAGGATTTAGGTATTTTGACATAATGAAAGCGATCGCTCTCGTTCTTCAGATTGGGACTATGGTTATATCTGCGAAAAAATCCTTCTATAGAAGGAAGAAAAAAATTGTGCAGGCAATAGGTGCAAAATCAAACTCAAAAAGTGTAAACTTGGCTGGTTATATAAGTTCTAGGTAAAATAAAGAAGTAATAAAGCTTTTCACTTCACAACGACCAATGACTTCAACCCTGGTGAATTTTCCTCGTCTCAATGCCCCAAAGCTGCACATCTTGCCCAACGGGTTGACAATAGTAGCAGAGCAAATGGCGATTGAAGCCGTTAACCTAAACTTGTGGGTTAAAGTTGGTTCAGCCGTAGAATCAGATGCAATTAACGGCATGGCTCACTTTTTAGAGCATATGATTTTTAAAGGCAGTGAGCAACAAACTAGCGGCGAGTTTGAACGTCAAATTGAAGAGCGTGGTGCTGTGACTAATGCCGCTACCAGCCAAGATTACACTCATTACTATGTGACAACTGCTCCCAAAGATTTTGCGGAGCTAGCCCCATTACAAATTGATATAGTAACTAATGCCAGTATTCCTGACGAAGCTTTTGAAAGAGAGCGATTGGTAGTTTTAGAAGAAATTCGCCGTAGTGATGATAATCCTCGCCGGCGCACCTTTCAACGAGCGATGGAAACAGCGTTTGCTCAACTACCCTATCGTCGTTCGGTATTGGGACCAGAAACAGTCATTTCTCAACTAAAGCCTGTGCAGATGCGGGATTTTCACGCAATGTGGTATCAACCACAGTCAATGACAGCTGCGGTTGTGGGTAATTTGCCGGTAGAAGAATTAATTGAAATTGTTGCCGAAGGATTTACCAAAAAAGACCGGATAACCCCACCTGAACAGCATTTAGAAATTATTCAAGAATTACCATTTACAGAAATTGTCCGCCAAGAATATGTGGATGAAAGCCTAACTCAAGCACGGTTGGTGATGGTTTGGCGAGTTCCTGGGTTAATTAAGCTTCCGGAAACTTACGCACTGGATGTTTTGGCAGGAATTTTAGGACATGGACGCACATCAAGGTTAGTGCGAGATTTGCGCGAAGAAAGAGGATTGGTTTCTTCGGTTTCTGTGAGTAATATGACGCAGCGGTTACAGGGGACTTTTTATATTTCCGCCCATTGTGCTGTAGAAAATGTGCCAGCCGTGGAAAGTGCGATCGCTCAACATATTAGCAGACTACAAACCCAATTCATCGCCGAATCAGAAATTGAGCGCGTGCGAAAGCGTGTCGCTAACAGGTTTATTTTTGGGAACGAAACACCAAGCGATCGCGCTGGTTTATACGGTTACTATCAATCTATGGTAGGAGACTTAGAACCAGCCTTTGATTATCCTAATCACATTCAGGCTCAAAATGCAACCGATTTAATGCAAGCTTCCCAAAAGTATCTTTCACCAGATGCTTACGGTGTTGTTGTCATGAAACCAGCTTAGTCAAAGGGGAAGGGGGAAAGGGGAAAGGGGAAGGGGGAAGAAAAATATAATATATGTATTTAAATAACTCTTTATTCCCATGCCTTTACCCTTTTCCCTTCTTAAAAAAGCCCTTTTCCCCTCATGAAATTCCCCAATCAAACAATGTGGACTAAAATTGATGCTGATATTAGCCAGGTGACTGGTGAGAAATTTGAGAATCAGAGTAGGCGATCGCTAAGTGGTGGATGCATCAATCAAGGTTATGCTGTTAGTAGTGGCGATGGCAAAGCCAACGCCAGAGGCGAACGCACTTACTTTGTCAAGCTAAATCAAGCAGCGCAAATTGCCATGTTTGAGGCTGAAGCGCTGGGTTTGCAAGAAATACGACAATCAAATACCATACGTGTCCCGAAGCCAATTTGCTGGGGGACAGCAGATAATTTCAGCTACATGGTTTTGGAATGGCTGGAAATGAATCAAGGTAATAGCAAATCTTGGGAAGAGATGGGACGCAAGTTAGCCGAGATGCATTGCTACACCAGCAGTCAAGGTATGGGCTGGAAAATTAATAATACCATCGGTTCCACGCCGCAAATTAATACTTGGACGGCAGACTGGGCAGAGTTTTATATTCAAAATCGACTATTGTATCAATTTAAACTTGCAATTCGGCGCGGTGGCAATTTTCCCCAACAAGAAAAATTACTCGCAGCTATACCTAAGTTATTATCACACCAACCGCAGCCTTCCTTGGTGCATGGCGATTTGTGGGGGGGAAATGCTGGGTGTACTGTGTCAGGAGAACCGGTGATTTTCGATCCTGCAACTTATTTTGGCGATCGCGAAGTTGATATCGCTATGACGGAACTTTTTGGCGTATTTCCAGCACCATTCTATCATGGATATAACGAAGTCTTTCCTTTATTATCAGGCTATGAACAAAGAAAGACTATTTATAACTTATATCACATTCTCAATCATTTTAATTTATTTGGTGGCGGTTATGCTTCCCAAGGGAATCGCATGATTGAAGAGATTTTGCGGTTTTGAGGGACGTTCCAGCGGAACGTCAATACAATTGTAAGTAATTTCCCGCACATGATATCACGATCAAATTACAGACGAGCATTAAAAATTTGGTTGGCAGTGAGATTGAAAGTAGGAAATGTTGAAGAAATAATTTGATCGTTATTTCTAAATTGAGTAATTTTATATTCCCCATCAATGAGTTGATAAACTGAGATAGTTGGTTGTTTTGGATCGCCAATAAATCGCTTACCACCTAAAGCCTCATGGTCAATTATCCAATATTCTTGAATCCCCATTTCCTCATAGTCCGCAGATTTTTTGGAGTAATCATCGCGCCAATTTGTGCTGACAACCTCAACAATTAATTTAACAGAATCAGCTATTTCAATAATTGACTCACTTTCCCATCTTGCTTCGTTAATGAGAGCTTCCTCATCTAAAACAATAATATCCGGTTCGTATCCCGACTTACCAACTGATGTTTTGACTATTGATTCTCTGGGGATAAACCAAATCTCTTCTTTATTTAAATTTTTAATAGCTATATTGAGATGGTTAATTGTAAAACCAGTTACTCTCGAATGTTTTCCTCTCGGTTTCGCCATCTCAATAATTACCCCATCATGCAATTCGTAACGTACCTCAGAATGTTCTGGATACCACTCGATAAATTCATCAAATGTTATCGGTTTGGTTAAGGCTTGACTCATATATTTTTATACTTACTTGGCTATATTTGTTCAGCTTGACCCTCAGAGATTTTTACATTTTACATATATATAGGACTCATATTGCCTCGTTCCCAGGCTCTGCGTAAAGCTAATTTATACTTTCACTCAGCAACATCGAGGATTTCTATATCATGCGTAATCGCTTTGAGTCCGCTATCGCAATCCTAGATGATTCAGGAAAAATAAAAACCCGCTCACAGACGTAGCATTGCTACGTCTCTACAAAAAGAGGGGTTTTCACTCTCTTATTTAGGATTGCTATATATTAGACATCGACCGAATTGAACTATGCGTTGCCCCAAACCCTTGTAGAGACGTAGCACTGCTACGTCTTTACATTGTTTTCTGGAGATGTCTATTGCTATATTGTAGATATTTAGATTTTCCTGATACCGAACAATGCCAGCAAGGTTGCAAATAAAAGCTGAAGATTGCTCCCCTTTAGGACGATTCATTCTTCAATACTTGGAAGAACAGGGTATCAGTATGAACCGTCTGGCGGATTTGTCTGGTGTTCCTCAACCTAGACTCAGAGGTGCTTGCTTTAAGGGAACCTGTCCTACGCCTGAAACTTTAAGAAAATTGGCTAGAGTGATGGGTAAACATCACTTGGAGCTTTATACGCTAGCCTACGAAGCAAGAATTCAGAAGCTTCCGGACGAGTCTAATGATAATTCTCTCGATATGTTGATGCGGGATTTGTTTGAGACTGCTAGAGAAATGAGATTAGCCGCTCCAAAAATCCGTCCTTCTAAAGCCAAAATCCGCAAAGCTCTTCTAGAACTAGGATTTTGCCCAGAGAATGATGAATGTGCCTGAGTGCCTCTCCAGAGAAAAATCGAGAATCCTGACTTTTTGAAATCGAAAAAAGCGTATGCCGTATCTTTATTCAAGTACGACATACGCTATGGTTGACTTTTTAGATCAACTTACCTACGATAAGGAACTGATTTTTCGATATCAATATTCATTACTGAGAGACGTGGAGGAGTGTTACCTCTTGGGTTGATACTCTGCGCCATCTCAAGGAACAGAGCCGGATTGCCTGCTGTAGACTTACTGTCTGGAGGAGTATAGCCACGAACAGTGGTTTGCCAAATGATCTGCGGGAAGCCAAGTTGAGCCCGATAGTATGCATCATAGCGGGGAGACTTGATGTTGAAAGGCAGTTCACCTTGAGAGCGACCGGGGAGTACCCGACGACGTTGGTAGGGTAATGTATCATAACCAAAGGCTTCCAGATACTCCTCAGTGTTGAGGAGGTCATCTACAAAGCCTTTAACGCCTTTTGTCGCTACGACAATAGACCAGGCAAGCTTTTCCCGGTTATCGTAAACATCACGACCCAAAACCCGCTGCACCGTTTGTTCCACAAAACGATAGTTGCTATTGAGGTCGTAGAAACTGCGCTTGTAGGTATTAGATAGCAGCAAGCCGCGAATGAAATCGCGTACTGTGATCTGACCACTGCGGAGCTGGGACTCTAGGAAACGCTCACGATCAGCAACAAAGGCATGGAAAAAGATCTGACGATAGGCTGCTTCGATCAGAGTGTCCAAGTCTGTTGGGGAAAGTAGGTTCTCTGTAGAGTAGATCCGGGGTTTCTCATCTCCAGGAACCTCATAACCTGCTACCCGCTGGTTTTGAGAAATGGGCGAATATTCTAAAAGAGGAATTGCCACGACTACAAAATCTCCCTTTCCTTAATGAAATCTTACAAAGTTCTCATAATCATAAAGGACAAGGGGGTCATTATTCGATTTAGTTTGATAAAAATTACATAACTTAATTGAGTGGTTTAGGAATGCTGAAACGGTTTCCTAAATTAAATTGAAAGCCCAAAGGCTTGTGTCGCCTCGTTCCCAGCCTGAAGGTTGGGAATGTATTTTGAGAGGCTCTGCCTCTGGTCAAGCCACTGCCTCCAGTAGCTTGACCAGAATGGGTTCCAAGCCGAGTACTCGACCAAGCCAAGATTGCTGGGTAGGGCAAGCAGGGGGGGTTCATAGGTGCTTTCTTCATCACATCTGCTTCACAAAACTTGGCTAAACTTATTTAAGTCTCACCATTCAACTAGGAATTAATCCTAGAGGGTCTGTTTCCTGCTTCATCCAAGGTAGACGGCTACTTCTTGTCCACAGGCGTTAAGTTCCGGTTAAGCCAACCGTACTTTATTTTTAGGGGCATTCTCAAGATTAATAGAAGCATTTTCATCGCGGTCTTGAGAATGCTTACAAACCTTACAATCAAATATTCGGTCTGACAACTTCATATCTTGGATAGAATTACACTTAGAACAAGTTTTAGAACTTGGATACCATCTATCCACAAGTTCTACCTTTGTTCCAAAGTGAGCTTGCTTATAAATAAACTGACGACGGATTTCGTAAAAACAGTTGTTACTTATAGCATTCGCTAACTTGTGATTGGCAATCATCCCCTTGACATTTAGATCCTCAATCCGAATTATGTAAGCTTTTCGACTTAGAGAAGTCGTCATCTTTTGCGTTGTATCTTGTCTTATATTAGCGATACGTGCATTCAACTTAGCCACTTTTAGATAGAAATTACGAGCGTTTTTTGATGCAACAACCTTAAGTTTCTTATCCCCTAAGATTTTATTGCGGTTATGCCATTGAATCTTGCCGAGCTTGGTTTTCGCACGAATGGTAGAAACAGGCATCTCGTATTTTGAACCATCAGAACAATAAGCTAAACATTTTACGCCCAAATCCACGCCAATCTTTTCAATTGGGTGAATAATGGGTGGAAGTTTTTCGGCATCCAAAACAAAAGAAACGAACCACTTATTGGCAGTTCTTGAAACTGTAAAAGTTTGAGAACTACACATAAACTTGATTCGTTCTTTAATTCTGAATGTTTTCATCCCAGGCAAATTAATTCGTTTACCTGGTTCAATTACGACTCGATTAGTAAAGGGTAATGCAGGTTTACCTTTTTCTGGATAAATACCAGAGGTTTTGTAAACAGCGAAGGAGTCACCCATATGTTTTGACTTTTTATTTGGAAAGCCTGACAAACAATCACGCCATCTTGAGAAAGCCTTTTTTAAATCAATGAATGCTGACTGATAAACAGTGGATGGATATGATTTCATCCATGCATATTCAGGTTTTTGCATTGTGATTTGGGTAAATACTTTCTTGATGGTATCAATTCGCTTAGAGTCAGAGGCTTTTAGATTTTCGAGACTCCAAGAATTCGTGAGCAAGTCCAACCCAAAGTTGTAGACAAATCGCTTAAACCCAGCTAGCCCGCGCATCAAGGAGGTTTCAACTTTATTTAGTTTTAATTCTCGCTTGATGGCAAACATGTCTCTATATTGGATGTTTGTATTAATGTACCAATATCTGAAAATTAAAACAATGCCTTTTGAGAAAAATCACTAACCGAAAGGTTTTTTACCTAGAGTTCGCGAACCAAGTGACCGCAAACCGTTGACAATAAAGGTGCCCTTTGGGATTCGTGCCAAAATTATGGTAATACTAGTAGTCTGTCACATCACGCCTAGAAGTTATTGAACTATGGTTAGAAAGTAAAGCTGATCTTGATGATCAGACTTGAACAAGTTTAGACAAGAATTTATTGATTTAATCTAACTCCCAAAATAGAATAATTAGACGTAGCAATGCTACGTCTCTACAAGGGTTTTGGGTAACGCATAGTTCATCTATGGAGATGTCTATTATATTAGACATCTGTTGGAAAAGAGGTAAAGACTATTCTGTGCTACGTCTAATCAAGGGTTTGGGGCAACGCATAATTAATTTCTACGCCTATGTCTATTGAAATCATGCCATAATTTTTCTTAACCCATAATCAAATAATTTTGGACAATTTGCAAGATGCGCTCTGCTGCATGACCATCCCCAAAAGGATTAATCGCATTTGCCATTGCTTCATAAGCGCTTGAATTACTCAGTAAATCACTTGCAGCCGCAAAAATGTCTTCACTGTTTGTTCCCACAAGTTTGGCTGTTCCTGCCGCGACTGCTTCTGGTCTTTCGGTGGTTTCTCGCAAAACTAATACAGGTTTGCCCAGACTGGGTGCTTCTTCTTGCAAACCACCGGAATCTGTGAGGAGAAGATGCGATCGCCCAATTGCCCCCACTAACTCTGCATAATCTAGCGGTTCTGTCAAGAAAATTCGCGGATGATTTCCTAAAAGCGCTTGCAATGGTTCTCGCACTGTGGGGTTACGGTGTAATGGCAACAACAAAGCTGTATCGGGAAACTTATCTAAAATCTGTAAAAATCCCTGGGCGATTCCTTGTAACGGTTCTCCCCAATTCTCCCGACGATGCACTGTAGCCAAAAGTGTGCGATATGAATCCCAGTTTAAACCAGGTATGTTGCAAGCTGGTTGGCGACTTGCCACATTTAACAATGCATCAATCACCGTATTACCCGTGTGGTGAATTTCACCTAAAACCCCAGAACGTTGCAAGTTTTCCACGGCTAAAGGAGTTGGGGCAAAGTGCAACTGAGTAAGTTGCGAAATCAACCGACGATTAGCTTCTTCTGGATAAGGATTAAATAATTCATCAGTTCTTAAACCCGCTTCTACATGACCTACAGGAATTTTTTGATAAAAAGCTGCCAAAGTCGCGGCAAAAGCCGTTGTCGTATCTCCCTGGACTAATACTAAATCTGGCTTGCTTACTTGAAATAACGTTTCTAAACCTCGTAAACTACGGCAGGTAATGTCACTTAGAGATTGTTGAGGCTGCATAATCTCTAAGTCATGATCTGCCTTTAAGTTGAACAGTTGCATCACTTGCTCAACCATTTCGCGATGCTGTCCAGTCAAAATTATTTGCGTGTCGAAGCTATCTGAGCGTTGGAATACCTGAATCACCGGAGCTAGTTTAATTGCTTCCGGACGAGTACCCAAGATAATGTAAACTCGCTTTTGATTAGTCATTAAGTCGGTCGTTAAATAAAATCGGCATTGCTCAATTAAGGCATAAAATCTCTAATTTATTGTAGAGAGGTTCCTGTGGAACGTCTCTACCAACGAGGGTTTTGGGCGAATAGACAATTTATGTTAAACGATCGCATCTCCATCTCCCATAAATATTCTTGGTATCGATCAGCACTCACCCCAGTCTCCTCACTTGTCAGAGGTGAAGTTTTTTATGCGATCGTAATAATATCGCTAGACTTAGTTTAGTCTATATGCGATCGCGACTTTGCCGAGTAAAAGGTGTTTTTATTCGATAAACTGTTGCAGAGAGGGTGCAAGTTCCCGATTCAATCGACCTGAGCGGACAAATTCAGCATAAGTATCTGCTTCAATTGCTAAGAGTTCTGAACGCAACTGCTCAAGTGTAAAGTCCCGTATATTTGGATATTCATCTTGTAATTTCTCAATTTCTGTTTGCAGACGTTCAAGCTCTCCTTTAATCAGCGCTTTCTGGTAGTCGCAAAACTCTGGTTCAATCCCAGGACGCTGCTCAAGTTTTTCTAAGTGTTGTAGTACTCAATTGAGGGCAGTTTGACGGGCAATTACCTCTAAATATTGCTGCCGCAGAGGTCCATCTCCGAGCAATTGCAACTTTTTTAATAAAGGTTGGATGGTCAATCCTTGTACGAGCAGCGTAAACAATACTCCGCCAAAAACTGTAGCAATCAATGCTTCGCGATTTGGTAAACTGGTTGACACGCTCAAAGCCAAGGCAATGGCAACAGCACCCCGCAAACCACCCCACCAAAGCACCGTTTGCTTTGATGTAGTGATTTCCGAGTTAGCGAGACGATTACTGACAAAGCTCAGTGCATAAATAGCGATCGCTCGTGTCACAATCATCGCTACAACTGTGATGGCGATCGCATCTAAATTGTCTTTCAAAATCGCAAACTGTATCTGATCCCCAATCAACAAAAATACAATCGAATTGACAAAAAATGCCAAAAATTCCCAAAATTCAGTGACAATCACTCGTGTACGCGGGTTCATGCCAATGCGAGAGCCAAAGTTACCCAGAATTAAACCACAAGTAACGACTCCAATCACTCCAGAACCGCCTAAATCCTCAGTTATGAGGTAAGTAGCGTAAGCGGAAACCAAGGTTAATGACTGCTCCACCAAGGGCAAATCGAAGCGCTGAGTTAGGTAGGAGATGCCAAACCCAATTAAAGCTCCCACCGCTACACCGATACCGACAACTGTCAAAAACTGTACCAAAATTGGTTGGAGTCCCCATTCAGTGGTTCCCAACGACAGCGCGACTAAAAAACCAAAGGCAACAACTGCCATGCCATCATTAAATAAACTTTCCCCCTCCATCAAAATTGTGAGTCGTTTTTCTACTCCCAATTCCCGAAATAACGCTGTGACTGAAACCGGATCGGTGGCAGAAAGGCAAGCTCCAATTAGCAAAGCAGTTGTCAGAGAAATTCCGGCAAATTGATTTAACCCAAACGCAACTCCGGCAATGGAAATTACCACCCCAATTACCGCATACAAACAAATTGGTACTAAATCCCGCTTTAAGTCTGCCCATTTCAAGTTCCAAGCAGCTTCAAACAACAAGGGAGGTAGAAAAATCGACAAAATTAAGCTAGGTGAAAGGTACACTAATCTGACATCTACCAATGCCAGCATTAACCCCACAATAACTAATAGTAAAGTGTAGGGAATATGACGAAACCAGCTAAATATCTGTGGTAGCGTTGCCACACTCAGAGAAACCGAAAGTACCAGAAGAAATTGTTTGAGATTTTCTTCAATTGCAGCTTCTCCAATTGCTGATTCAATCGCCATGCTAAAATTCCAGTTAAACTTCTGCGTTAATTTTAATCAAATTATTGTGATATAAAACCTCCCTATGGACGAGATCGTAATTAATAGATTAAAGCTAAAGTAATAATTTTAGGAAAGTGCAATGCTTGATATTCGCCATCGCTTCCGAAACTTTAGACAACGTAGCTTAGAACCAACCCAGGTAGAGCAGTTAAAAACAGACTTATTAGAAGAATCTACCCCGAACACAACTTATCTGATTTTAATTGTTAGTTCTTGTGCGATCGCTACATTTGGGTTACTTACCAATAGCGCTGCTGTCATCATCGGAGCGATGATTATTGCACCATTGATGCTGCCAATTCGGGGTTTAGCCTTTGGAGCGTTGGCAGGTAATGTTAGGTTGTTTCGTCTCGGTTTAATTGCGTTAGTCATAGGAACTTTGCTAGCAGTTGCGATCGCTTATACTCTGGGTTCGCTGGTTGGGATTTCTGATTTTGGTAGTGAAGTGCTATCTCGTTCTAAACCTACTTTGCTAGATTTGGGTATTGCGGTGGTAGCTGGTGCGATTAGTGGTTATGCGAAGGTGCAACCCAAAATCTCTACTAGTTTAGCAGGAACTGCGATCGCAGTTGCTTTAATGCCGCCAGTTTGTGTCATCGGTTTAGGATTGTCCCAAGCAAACTGGGCACTTAGTCAGGGAGCAACTCTACTCTACCTTACTAACCTCTTAGGCATTACTTTAGCGTGTATGCTGACTTTTCTGGCGATCGGCTATTCTCCCCTGAAAAGGGCACGAACCCCGTTAATTTGGGCACTAACTTTAACAGGTGCTTTGCTGATTCCTTTGAGCGTCAGTTTTTCTGAGTTAGTCAGACAAGCACGGCTAGAAAGTAGTCTCAGAAAGGTTCTGCTAAACCGAACTGTGACCTTCCAACGCTTGAGTTTCCTTAAAAGCGATACTAACTGGCTAACCAATCCCCCACAAGTTAGATTAAGCGTGCGGGCAAAAGAACCTATTTCCCCCAAACAGGTGAGGTTGTTAGAAGCTTTTTTGGCAAAAGAAATGGGGCAACCTTTTAAGCTAATATTTGAAGTTAGCCAAATTGAAGAAGTCATAGGAGATCCAACTAAGTAGTTAAACAAAATTAATTACACAAAATACTGTAAATACTGCTTTTGATAATCGCTGATTGCAGTACGATATTGGTATTCGCTACGGCGATGATATCGACACAGCAAAAAGGTAAACAAATGTCCTATAGCGACTTTACGTTACGACGTGTCAAACAAGATTTTAATTTAACAATCGTTGAAGAAACAACTTTTTTAACATCTATCCAATCACAACAGCCAAGTCCTTTTTTGGCAGAATTTTTGGAGAAATATTTACCTTTAGCTCTAGCGTTAAATACTGAAAAAGCTAGGTCAGAAATGCTTATATGTCCTATTTTGTTGGAACTTAAAGATATTTTTCCCCAGAAAATTAGTTTATTTTCTGGAAATGATTTTTCTGTAGACCAATCAGTAGGACTAAACGGTGTTTGTGATTTTTTGATCAGTCGTTCTCCCGAACAGTTGTTTATTAATGCACCTGCGGTAGTTGTGGTGGAAGCGAAAAAAGAAGATTTGAATGGAGGGTTAGGTCAGTGCGTTGCAGAAATGATTGCAGCACAGCGTTTTAATGAACAAAATAATCAGTCGGTTCCTATTATTTTTGGTACAGTTACTACCGGGGATAGATGGAAGTTTCTCAAGCTGCAATCTAATACGGTAACTATTGGACTTTTAGAATACAATCTTCCTCCAGTTGAGCAAGTTCTTGGTATTTTGGTTAGTTTTGTTGCACATTATTAGGTAGAAAAGTAAGCATGAAAAAACCCGGCAAGACCGGGCAGATGCACTGTTTGTCGAATTTGGTAGTGATAATTATACTTTGACATCACAAGTTAAAGGACAAGCAGCGTAGACGGTAGTATGTGCTTCATCTGCCTCTCCATGTAGCCAGCTTAACCAGCTGACTTGACTTGGATGAACACCCTTGAGAGTTAACATCCCAGCAGCGAAAACAACAGCCATTATATTAAACAAAATCAAACCACCAGCAACTAACAAAACAGCACTAACAGGTATCACAGATTGTAAGACAATCGACAATAAACATCCGACCGTAGCCATCAAGACAACTAAAGGAAAGCCAACAACGAGCAAGCATACTGCCAATGTGAAAGACCAGATTAAAAAGCTTTTGATCATCAACAAAGACTCGGTTTTGCTATTATTAGAGCTTTGAACTGCAACCATGACCATGAATTTTCCTCCCAATAAAGTCTGAAATATTTATCTTGCTTGTTTAAAGCAAATTCGATATCTGCCTGTAATGACTTTCAGTATATAAAAGCCAATCGGGTAAATGAGCATTTAGTTAATAAACTTTACAATTAAGCTCTGGGGATCATGGATAAATGATGTGATAAGCATTTTCTTGACTATTCCTTCTTAGCATCTGTCTTAAGGAGTAGAAGCTAAAACGTATTAGTTAATTAGGATACGTTTTTAGCACTAGACATAATTCTTGCTTAACATATTTTATTAATAACAAGGCGGATTCTCATAATCACTCTTGTATAGGATAAACAATTGTTTTGGCTGTTATTTGCTAGATAGGCGTATAAATGCCTGACACAAATTCCTCATCTTTAGATAAGTATATTTACACGAACAAATTATTTTATATTTAATACATAATTTTCTGCTTGTATTTACTGAGTGTATTGTCTGGCATTGATGTGTTAAACCAGTCTATATCAGGGATAATAATTTTTTTGTTGAACTGATAGTTAGTCGAGTTTATAAAAAACGGATACAAGTGAAGGGGAAAAAGATAGAACTGGCGATAAACATTTATTTGGCTTATCCCATTCCCAAATGAGTCAGCGGGATTAGGTGCGATCGCACTCGATCCCGCTTTAATTCCACATCTACCTCATGAAATGCCGATTTTTAGAACCAAAACTAACCGCTAATTCCACATATGAAACAAAACGCAGATTAATTTTAAGATATATGACAGAATCACAGCGTCCAGCAAATTCGACACCGATCGCAACCCGTAATATCCCACCACTACCCCCACCACCACCAGCAAGCTTAAGCACCCAGCGTCAGGCTACGCAAACGCTGGACATGACACTAGAAAAGACTGCTAACCGTGCCGCGATGAATATTGCACCACCTCCCCCACCAAGTTCTGTACCTGTTGCCTCTCCGAGTCCGGGTACTCCACCCCCAATGCCCGGTGCAGTTCGATCAAAAAACAGTCCGGGAATGACTTTATCCCAGTTGATTAAAGAAGCTTTCGATAAAGGTTTTTCTGATATTCATTTGGGTGTGGGTGAAGTGCCTCGCTTCCGCAGCCGAGGAGAAATGATGCAAACAGAATATCCAGAAACGGATAAAGAGACTTTTGTCAGTTGGGTGCGGGAGGTGCTGACAGAAGGAGAAATGAAGCAGTTTGAAGAAAATCTCGAATTTGACGGAGCAACTCAGTACGACTTTGCCCGCGTGCGGATTAATATTTTTGACTCCCTCAAAGGCTATGCGATGGTGATGCGGTTAATTCCGCTGAAAATCCTGACTATGGAACAATTGAACTTGCCTACAGTTTTTCGCGATCTTTGCCACCACCATAAAGGTTTGATTTTGGTGACGGGTCCCACTGGTTCTGGTAAATCCACTACAATGGCAGCGATGGTTGATTACATTAATAGGGAGATGGCTAAACACATCATCACCATCGAAGATCCAATAGAATTTGTCCACAAAAGCCAAAAATCGTTGGTTAAACAACGGGAAGTAGGAATGCATACCCGAAAATTTGACAACGCTTTAAAAGCAGCTTTGCGGGAAGACCCAGATTTGATTCTGGTCGGGGAAATGCGGGATAAAGAAACGGTGAACACTGCCCTAAAAGCCGCTCAAACAGGTCACTTGGTCATGGGAACCCTCCACACCAACAGCGCGGTGAAAACGATTGAGCGGATTCTTAATCTTTTCTCTGCTGGAGAACAGGATGCCATGCGGGTAGCGCTTGCTGAGTCTTTGGTGACAGTCATTGCTCAAGGTTTGTGTCGCACCACTGATGGCAAGCGTGCTGCTTTCCACGATATCCTAATTAATACCGACGCAGTTAAAGAATGGGTGAAAGACGGTAAATATGATGAAATTGGCGAGTTGATGAAACAAGCTGGTTTTGATGGCATGATTACAATGAATCAGTCTCTGCTAAATCTTTATCAAGAAGGTCGCATTACTGAAGAAACAGCTTTGGAGATGTCACCAACTCCTAACGAAATGGCACAGTTTCTCCGAGGTCGAGTTTAAAAATTAGGGAGGGGGAGTCAAAAGTCAATAGACAAACGTCGTGAAAATGAATGTAGAGACTATTCTGTGCTACGTCTCTACAATGGTTTCAGATAACGGATCATTATTCCCCCAATCCCCAATCCCTTGAATCCAGATAAACCACTTTTACCCCAGTTGTTTAAGGGCATTGCGCTATTTACACCTGGAGGAGATTTAATTTATTGCATCGACCCTGCCAAAAAAGGTCGATGGCATTCGCATTTGTGCGCTTTTTTACAAGAAATTTTAGGCTTGCCAGAACCGCCTCATTTTTTAGTGCCTTGCTACACGGCAACTATTGACCATTGGTTAGATCCGCGCACTCAGCAAGTACGAATTTTTGCGGAAGCTTATCCGTTGGTAATGCGACATCAAGCTGTGCTGAATGCTATTTTTGGCACGGGGAATTTAGTTTGGCATTCCTCTCCGTGGCAAGAGGGATTGTGCGATCGCATGGTATTATCTAGTTATCGATCTTCATTTGAGCAACTTTGGCAAGACCATGATTTAATTGTGCGTTTAGAGTTCTCTGAAGCTCAAGTATCTCCAGAACCGATCACTGCAATCCAAAAAGCCGAAGCGAAAACCCAAGGCTTTGTTCTTCGCTTATTTGTTGCCGGACATAGTGCCAACACTGAGCGCATCCTTAAAAATTTACACCAATTGTTAGAGCGATCGCTTAAGTATCCTTACACTTTAAAAGTTGTTGATGTTTTGACAAATCCTGAACAAGCAGAACTCGATCAGGTTTCAGCAACTCCCACTCTAGTTAAAGTTTGGCCCCACCCAATTCGGCGAATGGTTGGTAATCTGGATAATGTGGAAAAAATCTTGCAAATGTTAGAAACTAAAAAAGACACATTGTAGAGACGTTTCGGTGGAACGTCTTACAAGTTTCCCATCGCATAAGCAATGATAAGATTTAATAAAATTAGCGGCTTCAACGGTTGATAGCATCCAGAAGTAGTTTAAAACTGACTGCGCTCCCAAATAGTTTACACTCAAATACAGTTCCATCTCTAAGGGGCGATCGCGCTAAGTAAATTTAAACCAAGAAAATTATATTGGAGAGTGTATCGCTTGAGAAAATGGAGAGTGTCAATCAGTCATTTAGATTATAACTGGAACTTAAATGCTTTTGCACGCGACACTTTCCTAGACTCGTGAGTAGTTAGTGTTTCAGATCGAAAAAGTTGGTTTTGGATATTTACACAAATCGACACTGACGAGATCTGACTGCACCCAAGGCGAGAAAGTAGGATGGGATAATAGTGAAATTGCGACCAAAAAATTATTTAGAGCGATCGTGGATTGTACGCTTTGGAGCTGCTATGCTGCTTTTTGGTCAAGTTTGGCTGCATTTACTCCAAGGAAAAATGCACAACCGTCATATTATGGAACATATGATAAAAGCAGGACCTGGTTCTATATTTCCAGTTTTGCTGGTGAGTGGTTTTGCAGGGATGATTTTTACCATTCAGACGGCAAGAGAATTAGTCCAATTTGGTGCAGTAAATGCTGTTGGTGGTGCTTTTGCTTTAGCTTTCTGCCGAGAATTAGCTCCCATTTTGACAGGTTGTATAATTGCCGGACAAGTCGGTTCTGCTTTTGCGGCAGAAATTGGTGCAATGCGAGTCACAGAGCAAATTGATGCACTTTATATGCTGAGAACCGATCCAATTGATTATTTAGTTCTTCCCAGGGTCATTGCTTGCTGTTTGATGGTACCGTTATTAACAATTTTTGCCTTAGTTATCGGCATAGCTGGCGGAGTTTTTGCCGCCTTCCAATTTTACCAGATAGCGCCGGAAACATTTTTAGAATCAGTTAGAAGTTTTTTAGAACCGTCAGATTTGGTGATTATTGTGCTGAAAGGATTTCTCTTTGGTTCAATGATTGCTGTCGTCGGTTGCAGTTGGGGACTAACTACCAAAGGAGGAGTAAAACAAGTAGGAGAATCAGCAACAGCGGCAGTTGTTACTACTTGGGTGTCAATTTTTGTGATTGACTTTGTTTTAGCTTTGCTGCTATTTGATAAACCAATATTGTAGACGATAATAACATTGTAACCGTCGTAGAGACGTTCCGGCGGAACGTCTTTACATGAGAAGCAATTTAGCGAAAATGATATAATAAAATATTTACTAAAAAATAACACTCCTTGTTAGGAGTGTCTGAACAAAAAACTTAATTTATAATACTCTTCCTAGACATTAAAGCGGAATAACATCACATCTCCTTCTTGCACAACATACTCTTTACCTTCACTTCTAACTAACCCTTTTTCCTTCGCCGCAGTCATCGAACCAGTCGTCACCAAATCATTGTAAGCAACAGTTTCAGCGCGAATAAATCCCCGCTCAAAATCAGTGTGAATTACACCAGCAGCTTGAGGTGCAGACATTCCAGCATGAATTGTCCAAGCACGGGTTTCTTTTTCCCCAGAGGTAAAATAAGTTCTTAAACCCAAAAGCGTGTAAGTTGCACGAATCAAAGATTTTAAACCACCTTCTTCTACGCCTAAAGATGCGAGAAAATCAGCTTTATCTTCTTCTGGTAAGTCAATTAATTCTGATTCAACTTGAGCGGAAACCACTACAACTTGAGCATTTTCTTGGCTAGCAATTTGGCGAACTTTTTCCACATAATCATTACCACTTGCCAAGTCATCTTCAGATACATTAGCCGCATAAATAATCGGTTTACCTGTGAGTAATCCCAATCCTTTAATTATCTCGGTTTCTTCTTCTGTCAAACTAAGTTGACGGACTGATTTGCCTTCGTTTAATGTTGCTGCTAATTTCTCTAAAAGTGCTAATTCTATCTGTCCTTCTTTGTTAGTACGCGCTAGTTTGCGAGTGCGTTCAATACGACGTTCAATTTGTGACAAATCAGCTAAACCGAGTTCTAAATTGACGATTTCAATATCCCGCACTGGATCTACTGAACCGGCAACGTGGATAATATCATCATTATCAAAACACCGTACCACATGAACGATCGCATCCACTTCTCGAATGTGGGAGAGAAATTGATTTCCCATTCCCTCTCCTTTACTTGCACCTTTAATCAAACCGGCTATATCGACAAATTCCACCTGAGCCGGGACAATCTTTTTAGCAACGGAAATCTTTGCCAAAACATTTAAACGTTCATCTGGCACAGAAACAATGCCGACATTCGGGTCTTTCGTACAAAAAGGGAAATTAGCAGCTTCAGCCTTGGCATTTTCCACCAAGGCATTGAACAAAGTAGATTTTCCCACGTTGGGAAGTCCAACAATTCCGGCTCTTAGCATTTTGGATTTTAGATTTTAGATTTTGGATTAAAGTCCAATCACTATCTTACAAACTACCAAGAATTAGTTTTAAACAGGTTCAGGAATTGTTTGGGGAATTGGACTAGGAACAGGCTGCGGAATGGGAGCGGGTA
This sequence comes from Tolypothrix brevis GSE-NOS-MK-07-07A, assembly GCA_019358985.1. Classification (GTDB taxonomy): domain Bacteria; phylum Cyanobacteriota; class Cyanobacteriia; order Cyanobacteriales; family Nostocaceae; genus Hassallia; species Hassallia brevis. The sequence goes on from JAHHIJ010000001.1 coordinate 225,735, forward strand.
CAGTTTGTGGTATCGGTTCAGGTATTGGTTGGGGAATCGTTGGTTCCGGATTAGGTGTGGGACTAGGTAGCGGATTCGTTTCTGGAGTGGGAATCTGTGGTTCGGGTATAGAAATAGCAGTGGGATAAATCATGATAAGTCTAATTAAATTATTCGACTTTCCCAACCTAGATGACAAGCAATACTGCCGACATCTCCCCAGCGGTTAATATTATTCAAAAATGCTGAATCAAAACCAAACACCTTTATTAGATGCTTTAAAAGCCAATGCAGCGCGTCTTCACGCGGCTTTTTACACCCCAGGACACAAGCGAGGACAAGGAATTTCACCCCGTTTAACTGATTTGCTTGGTGAAGCTGTATTTCGCGCTGATTTAACTGAGTTATCAGAGTTAGATAATTTGTTTGCACCCCAAGGAGTGATTCAGCAAGGGCAACAATTAGCGGCTGAAGCTTTTGGTGCTTCACAAACATGGTTTCTTGTCAATGGCTCCACATGTGGAATTGAGGCGGCAATTCTCGCGACTTGTGGCATGGGCGATAAAATTATTTTGTCACGAAATGTGCATTCTTCTGCGATCGCTGGTTTAATTCTTTCTGGTGCGACGCCAATTTTTGTTAATCCTGAATATGACCCAATTTTAGATATTGCTCACAGTATCACCCCTGCATCAGTGGAAGCAGCATTAGAACAGCATCCCGATGCGAAAGCGGTGATGATAGTTTATCCTACATATTACGGCGTTTGTGGAGATGCTCATGCGATCGCTCACATTACCCATCAATACAATATCCCTTTACTGGTAGACGAAGCACACGGCGCACACTTCGCATTTCATCCCCAATTGCCGATTTCAGCTTTAGCCACAGGTGCAGATTTAAGCGTACAATCGATTCATAAAACACTTGGGGCGATGACTCAAGCATCAATGTTGCACGTTCAAGGCGACAGGATAAACATTAACCGTGTAACTAAAGCTTTGCAATTAGTACAATCTACCAGTCCTAGTTACATACTTCTTGCTTCCCTAGATGCTGCACGTCAGCAAATGGCTTTACATGGCAAAGAGTTAATGTTTCGCACCTTGCAACTTGCAGATGAAGCTAGAACCCGCATCAGCCAAATTCCTGGATTGTCAGTTTTGGAAATTTCTCCCTCCTCCTTCGTAGCTTTAGATAAAACGCGGTTAACTGTGACGGTTTCTGACTTAGGTTTAACTGGGTTTGAAGCTGAGGAAATTCTTGATCAACTAGGTGTGACAGCAGAATTTGCATCAATGCAACATCTCACCTTTATTATCAGTTTGGGTAACACTGGGGAGGATATTCAGCAATTGGTGCAAGGTTTCATGACTCTTGCTCAGATGATGTCAGTTAACAAAAATAAAAAAAACTTGAAATTGCCCAAGCTTGTGTGGGATGATTTCATTAGTATGGATAATTCTGTGCGGATGTCGCCTAGAGAAGCTTTTTTTGCTGAAAGTGAAACAAGGCACATAGAAGAGACTAGGGAATGCATTTGTGCAGAAATTGTCTGCCCTTATCCCCCAGGAATTCCCATTTTAATGCCAGGAGAAACCATTACGGCAAATGCGATCGCCTATTTACAAAAGATTCTAGCAATGGGTGGGATGATTAGTGGTTGTGCAGATACTAGTTTGAAAAGTCTCAAAATTGTTAAATAATTAGGATTTATATCATGTCCGTTTAGTTGATAGTGCATGGTGGATAGCAGGGTAAGAGTACTTTTTTGGCGTTGCTGAATTGAGGTATGAATCTGGATGTAGAGACGTAGCACTGCTACGTCTAATCAAGGATTTTGGTATTATGTAAAATCCTGCGTCATACATGAAATCAGCAACGCCACTTTTTTTATAACGCTAGGACTATCAACCAACTATCAACTAATATCATGTCCGTTTAATTAACAGTAATAAAAACAACGCAACCGTCGTAGTAGTCTGTCAACATAAAAATGAAGGATGTAGAGACGCGAAATTTCGCGTCTCTACAAGGTTTCGGATAGTACAAACAATCCCTCAAAATCAAATTGACAGACTAGTAGAGACGTTCCGCCGGAACGTCTTTACAATTGTAAGTAATTTACCGGACATGATATAACAACCAACCAAGAACCTATTCAACATCTTTAATGCGGGTTTTCCGTTCGAGAATCTCCTTCAAAACCAAGGTGACAACTGCTAGCAATGCTAACAATACAGCAGCAGAGTAGGCAGCTTCGGTTTCATACTGCTTGTAAGCGTCTTCCACAAATAAAGGTAAACTTTGAGTTTTGCCACCGATGTTTCCGGAAACTACCGATACAGCTCCGAATTCACCCATTGCTCTGGCATTTGTCAAAATTACGCCATATAATAAACCCCAGCGAATACTTGGCAAAGTGACACGCCAAAATGTCTGCCAATCGTCTGCACCCAAAGTTCTGGCTGCTTCTTCTTGATCTTTGCCGAATTCTTCTAAAACTGGGATTACTTCACGGGCAACAAAGGGCATTGTGACGAATGCTGTGGCTAGCACCATTCCCGGAAAGGCAAAGATAACCTTGATGCCATGCTCCTGGAGCCAGCCACCAAACCATCCATTTCGCCCGTAGAGTAGTACAATCATCAAACCTGCGACAACCGGCGAGATCGAAAAAGGTAGGTCAATAATGCTGAGGACGAAAGCACGACCAGGGAATTTGTGACGGGTGATTGCCCAAGCTGCACATAAACCAAATACCGTATTTAAAGGTACAGTAATTACAGCTAGTATTAGTGTCAACCAAGCTGCATGAAGAAAGGCAGGATGGGTTAGGTTAGATAGAAATGGACCAATCCCCTTTTTGAAAGCTTGGAAAAAGACGTTAGCAGCAGGGATGTAGAGAACTAAGCCTAAATAAGCGATCGCTATCCCAATCAAAATAATTGGCACCCAATTTCTCGATTTTACAGGTTTTTGGGGTTTTGGATCTGTGGCACCTGAATGAATCCGGGGTGGAAAAGAGGTTTCATTTTGTGTCATATCTTCTTGCCCAAGCTTGTAAAAGATTAATTCCGATTAACAACACCAAGGAAATCAGCAATAACACAGTACCAATTACAGTTGCCCCAGAATAGTCATACTGCTCTAATCGCTGGAAAATCAGTACAGGTGCAATCAAATCTTTGAACGGAGTATTGGAAGCGATAATTACCGTTGAACCATATTCCCCAACTGCACGGGAAAAACCCAAGGCAATACCAGTTAAAATGGTCGGAAATAAAGGTGGAAAAATCACCTTCGAGAAAGTTTCCCATTGACTTGCTCCCAAACTCCAGGCAGCTTCTTCAATTTCGCGTTCCATTTCCTGAAGTACAGGTTGCACTGTCCGCACGACAAAGGGCAGAGATATATAGGTCATTGCCACTGCTACCCCCAAACGAGTGAAAGATACTTTGATACCTAAGGGTGCCAGCAACGAACCAACCCAGCCATTATCGCTGTAAACTGTTGCCAGAGTTAACCCCGCAACCGCTGACGGCAGCGCAAAGGGTAAATCTACCGAAGCTTCAACAATCCGTTTCAAGGGAAATTGATAGCGAACTAAAACCCAAGCAATGAGAGTACCAAAGACTCCATTCAGCAGAGATGCAATTAGTGACGTGGTAAAAGTGACATCATAGGTTGCCAATGCGATGGGACTAGTCGCGATTTCCCAAAACTTAGCCGGGGGTTCGGTACCCGCTTTCAGAAACATCGCGGTTATAGGGATAAACAACATTACCGTGAGGTATCCCACAGTAATTCGCCATGTCCAAGGAATTCTAGACAAATTACTTAAGAATCTCTTCCAAACCGGAGGTTCTGGGGGAATGAGTTGCCGAGGGGAGGGAGGTGAGGAGACTGCCATTTTGATGAGAGGGGAGGGGGGAGGGGGAGAGGGGGGAGAGGGGGGCAATACGGTTCGGTTAAGGTTTTTTGATGAAAATTATAGATCACAAAGACGCGATAAATCGCCGTCTTTACAATAGATCCGTCCTTTGTAGAGACGGCGATTTATCGCGTCTCCTGCCTTAGCCGAACCGTATTGGGAGAAGGGGGAGAAATATTTCTTTTTTCTTACCCTTTACCCCTCTGAAAAATAACTATTTCTTTTGAGCTTGAATTTTGTCGAAAAGACCACCATCTGCGAAGAATTTTGTCTGCACGGTATCCCATCCACCGTAGTCACCAACTGTACCGAGGGTTTTGACTTTGGGATATTTGCCGGCAAGTTCTTTAGTTGCAGGTGCTGTCTCGTCAACTGGTCTGAATCCCAATTTGGCGAATTCTTGCTGTGCTTCGGGGCTATAAAGGTATTTGACGAAACCTTCTGCTACTTCTCTTGTGCCGTGCTTATCAACGTTTTTGTCTACAACTGCGATGGGGTTGTCGATGGATATGTTGACATCAGGGACGATATAACTTACTTTTTCGCCTTTTTGTTGTGCTAAGATAATTTCGTTTTCGTAGTTAATTAAGGCATCTCCTTGACCTTGCTTGAAGAAGGCATCACTAGCTTCACGGGCATCTTTGGTCAAAAGTGGCACATTTGTATAAACTTTGGTGACAAAATCAGTGGCTTTCGCTTCATCTCCACCTGTTTTAATTACTGAATTCCATAGTGCTAAGAAATTCCAACGCGCAATACCTGATGTTTTCGGATCAGCGGTAATAAGTTTGACGCCATTTTTACCTAAATCTGCCCAGGTTTTGATGCCTTTGGGGTTGCCTTCTCTGGTGACTAAGACGGCAACTGATTTTGAGACAATGCCATTGTTGGGGACTTCTTTTTCCCATCCTGGTTGAATCAATCCAGCTTTCTCAATTTTTTGGGTGTCTAATGCTAGTGCTAAGTGGACGACATCGGCTTCTAAACCGTCGATAACTGCGCGAGTTTGTGAACCAGAACCACCGTAGCTTTGTTTTAAGCTGACGTTTTGGTTATGGTCTTTTTTCCACTGTTCGACAAATTTAGGAATAATTGCTTCGTGAACGGCTTTGGTGACTGCAAAGGAAACGAGGGTTAGTTCAACGTCTTTGTTGTTAGCTGCAACAGGACTAGCACCAGAACCCGCACTGCTATTAGCATTATCGCCATTTCCACCAGAACATGAGGCGATCGCAACACTCAATATCGCTCCCACCAAAAACATCGATACAAAGCCTTTGAAAGAACGCAATCTGAGTTTACATCTCAGATGCTCAATGGTAAACCCCGATTGCTTCAGCGAGCGTTGCCAAAAACTCATTTCTTATGCTCCTAATGAATCTACTATTTATTGATATACATACCGTGCAATAGATATTACAGCGCTGGAAGTAAAAATGCAAGAGATAATCTCCACTTTTTTTATAGGGAATTGGGAGATTTATAAGCGAGCGTTTTTAAATGCATCTTGACGCGTTAACATTAGACACAAGACATAGGAGCTAGTAGTCTGTCAATAAATAATTGATGGATAGATTAAGAGTAGAGACGGCGATTTATCGCGTCTTTCTAACCGTCAAAATAAAATTGACATAGGAGTGGAAAATAATATAGAGACGTAGCAGTGCTACGTCTCTACAAGGGTTTTGGATAAAGCATATTTAATTTATACAACCCTAGTCTTGGGTAGTTTTGGGGCAATATTATCTTGCCGTTACCGAAATCTCTATTACCCAAATTTTAGCGGCAAACCGTCTTGAAATACTAGTAATTCTCCTTCTTTGATTTGCGTCCAAACTTCGTTGTCAGTGAGGGGGGTAGTAGCGATCACAGCAACGCGATCGCTTGGAGTAGTCAATTCTTGGAAATCTACAGTTACATCTTGGTCAATCAAGTGAGCCGCAGCAAAGGGCGCTTGCCGTACAATATAATTAAGCTTGGTTGAACAGTGAGCAAAAAAATGCTCTCCCTCAGTTAACAAGTAATTAAAAGTACCATAAATAGAAATTGAATCGGTAATTTCTCGAAGCGCTAAATATAGTTCTTTAACGTTTGGCTGACATAATGGAAAACGTTGTCTTAACGTTTCTAGTATCAAACAAAACGCTCTTTCACTATCGGTATTGCCGACAGCATGATAAAACCCCATACATTGAGGGTGAAAATTTGGTAAATCTCCATTGTGAGCAAATACCCAGTACTTTCCCCACAATTCCCGACGGAAAGGATGGCAATTTTCTAAACTAATTTCCCCTTGAGTGGCTTTGCGGATATGGGCAATCACATGGGTAGAGTGGATAGGATAGCATCGTACTACCTCTGCGATTGGAGAACTAATGGAGGGTTTAGCATCGATAAAAAGCCGACATCCTTTGCCTTCAAAGAAAGCAATCCCCCAACCATCACTATGGTCGTCAGTTTTTCCTCCCCGTGCAGAAAAGCCTTCAAAAGAAAAGCAAATATCTGTGGGAACATTGCAGTTCATTCCGAGTAGTTGGCACATAGCGATCGCATCTGTGATAGATATTAATGCTGTTAGCCTCAAGATAGTTCAGAATGACTGATTTAATCTGGAGCGATCGTAACTTTAGCCCTTACTTGATTTGCACCAACAGAAGTTAAGTATTTTTTGTGTTTGCGGATAATTTATGGACATCTCCAGGGACTCAGAATCAACCACGGTTTCACTTCTGTTTTTTGGAGATGTCTAATACTCGACTAGAGTGCCCAAGGTTGTTAGCTGAGTGAATGTTTGCCAGCACTCCACCAAGACAAGGAACTAGAAGCCATGTCAAAAGGTGGTTTTTCTATATTCGTAGCCATTGTATCATTCCACTTGTTGTAAAAAGACATCATGGCAATTTGGCTGACAATCTCAGCGATAGCCTCATCTCCATAATGTTTACGCAGTTCTTCAAAATCTTCGTCTGTGACTGCATTGGGAAGCCTGTTAGCTTTTTCTGCAACATTGAGCGCTGCGCGTTCGGCATCGGAGAAACTGGGATGAGTCTTGTAATCATGAATGTTTTGAATCTTCTCCATCGGCAAACCATGCTTCAAAGACAGCACTGCACAATGTGAAGTACAATACATGCAACCAGCCGCACGAGAGGCAACATACATAACTAGCAATCTAAGTGGCATAGGGGTTTTTCCCTCTGCAAGCAAAACTGCGCCGGTTAATTCAACCACCGCTTTCATCACCGCAGGCTTATGCCCCATTGTGAGATAGTCATTGGGGAGGAATCCGAAAAATTCCTCAAGTTGCTTGAACATTTCATCATGTTCAGCTAGTGAGGCAAGGGGTTTAGGTTCAAGTCTTGGCATGGTTGCCTCCTGTAATGTTTTTTAATATTTGCTAAGTCGATCATTGTTTGGATTAAAACCTTCCTTGCGGGTCGTGCTTATCAAGTCTAACCCACTGCCGAAATGTTCTCAATATAATGTGATGTATATATTATTAAAAACAAAGTGTGTCAAACAAAATTCCCAAGCAGATTTATATAGAACCGCGTCAAGAACATCTGCTAAAAGCGATCGCTCAACAAGCTGGTGTAAGTGAAGCAGAAGTTATTCCCTCGTGTATTGACCTTCATCTAAGTAGAATCACTGCACCCCAGATTGATATCGCAGCATGGGAAGCGGAAAAAGAATTTATAAAAGAAATCAAAACTCGACCTGTTAAACTTGGATATCGAGATTGGCAGCGTGAAGACCTTTATGAACGATAGGGTTTTAATTGATACGAATATTCTGGTTTACATTTATGACCCGTTTGATACCGCAAAACAAGAACGTGCGATCGCAGTTTTTGATCAATTATAGGACTTACGCACTCTCTACGAATTCTTGGCGGTTCGATAAATTAAGCTTTTTGACGATTTTTGCGTAAGTCCTGAATTAATTCGTTCTCGTCCAAGGAGCGATCGCAACTGTTGCGCTAAAATATATAACACGACACTGCAACAGATGCTTAAAGACGCGATCCAAGGTTGGCTTGAAGTTGGTAGCGAGAATGAGGAACTTGAAGCGGATAAACAGTTGATTGAATTATCCCTATGAAATCTGTTTCCGGCAAAGCCTTATGTAAAATTATGTTAATGCACAAGGCTCTTAACCTGATGCTACGCTAGCAGAAGATAACAGCAGAGGTGGGGTTGCAATGAGCCAAGTTTTAACGCTGGAATTAAGCGATGAGATGTATACATTCTTAAAGCAACAAGCTGAAGTTGCAGGTGTATCCATATCAGAGTGGATAGCCACTTCTCTTGAACAACAATCCGGTTTGCAGAAAAAACAGCAAAATGAGGTAGAAAAAGAAGCTGCACGTCAGCGTTTCCGTCAACATGCTGGAAGTATTGACTTGGGCTACCCTACAGGAGTAGACAATGAAAGCATTGATACTGATTGTGTGATGCTGTTAGCTTTGTGCTAATGCGTGACCGTGGGATTAATAAAGCACTAACGACAGATCACCACTTTGAGCAGGAAGGCTTTCAGCGTTTGCTGCTACCTTAATAGTCAAGTTGTAAAAATAACTAATACCATTTCTTTGTGAGGCTGCGCTTAATAACCCGACGAGTAAACTCGCGGCTACACGTACAAAGCCCAACCGACCTGGGCTAATTAGGCGCATCTTCATACAGAATTGGTATAAGGACACTCATAAGAGAGTGTCCCTATTAGACATCTCCAGAAAACAATGTAGAGACGTAGCACTGCTACGTCTAATCAAGGGTTTGGGGCAACGCATAGTTCAATTCGGTCGATGTCTATTAGACATCTCCAGATTCATACGTAAAGACGTTCCGCCGGAACGTCTCTACAAGGGTTTCGGGTAACGCATAATTAAATTCGGTCGATGTCTATTGATCTCAAACTAATCGCAAATTCAAAATTACTTGCCGTTACCGTTGCCATTAATAGTCACAATACGATCGCTAAGTTTTTCCGGCACCTCTTGCAAATGATCGTATTGCCAGTGGAAGGAACCGACGCCTAAAGTAAGCGATCGCACTATTACTAAATAATGTAAGGCTTATAAAATAAGCTTTTCATCTTTATTGAAATTTTTTCCTACTCTGCGATCGCTCTCCCGATTTTCAAGCTATAGAAACAGACTGCGAATCCGGTAGAAAAGCTAGCACAATATCACGCTCAAGAATACCTTTATTAATTAAGTCCTGAGTAATTCCACATTCCATACCATCGTATTCAATTATTACTTTCCCATTCTCAATAATTACATAGATCAGGTTGCCACGTACCCGCTTTCCTCTATCCCAACCAACCTGCATCAGAGCATAGCGATCGCGCATCTCGTCAAATATGACATCTAAGCGAATGTTACCGTGAGATGGGCGTAGTTTGGCATAATCACTAATTACCTGTTTGACGATTTCTCTGCTTGTGGTGATGGTATCCATTGGCTTACTTCCTTTTTCTCTAAATCTACAATAATTAGCTTTAAAGGTAGTTGAGCGATCGCTAGTTTTCCAATTGGTTCAGTAAATATGTCGCTGTAGGTTGCTTCAGAAACAGCAAGATAAAGGTCACGTTCTGGATCGACTTGATTAAGTAACATGCGATATAGCGTATATTGACCAATAGCTTGCTCTAACTCAGCTACTTGAGATCGACCACGAAATTGCTTGATTTCAATGGCAATGTGTTTATTCCCCTGTCGAACTCCAATAAAGCCGCTTGCACCAAGATCCACAAATAAAAAACGCTCACCATAGGAAATAACATAGGGATCGTCCGTAATTTCCCAACCGTCTTTGATAATTGCCTCTTTAACAGTTTCGTGAATGGAGTCTCTGGCTGGCACTTTATTCTAATTCTCCTCGGAATGCACGATTTTGAAGGGAGGCAAAGTTACTCATTGGACTACTCTATACCTCCCATCTGTCTTTCAAGTGACTGCCGCACCGGACTTTCAACCATTAGCCCGGAACTTAAAGTTCCGGGCTAATATTGATTCTAGACTAATTGCAAATTCAAAATTACTTGCCGTTACCGTTGCCATTAATAGTCACAATACGATCGCTAAGTTTTTCTGGCACCTCTTGCAAATGATCGTATTGCCAGTGGAAGGAACCGACGCCTAAAGTAAGCGATCGCAACTCTACTATAAAGTCGTGCATTTCGGCTTGGGGCAAATAAGCTGAAATATTGTCCCATCCTTGCCAATCGTTTCTTCCTTCATAACCCAAAATTTGCCCCCGTTTACCACTTAAAAGTTGCAGCGCTTTCGAGGTAAAATCGCTGGGGGTTGTCACTTCCACATGCAGAATTGGTTCTAGCAAAATGGGTTCTCCTTTAGGTATTCCCGTTTGCATTGCTAATCGGGCAGCTTGCTTAAAGGCTTGTTCGGAACTATCAACGTTATGATAGGAACCATTTGTCAAAGTTACCGCTACATCGACCACAGGGAAGCCTAAGGGACCATGTGTTAAAAACTCCCGCACACCCATTTCTACCCCAGGAATGTATTGTTTAGGAATGACACCACCGACAATGCGATCGCTAAAATTAAAGCCTTCACCGCGTCCTAAAGGTTTAATATCGAGAAAAACATCGCCAAATTGTCCATGTCCACCGCTTTGGTGTTTGTAGCGCCCGTGAATCGATTCTACAGCTTTGCGGATGGTTTCTTTATAAGGTACTTGCGGCAACTGAGTTGTCATTGGTAAATTATACTTGCGGTGCAGTCTGTCTAAAGCGACTTGCAAATGTATTTCACCTTGTCCCCAAAGAATAACTTCGTGAGTATCACCGTGTTGTTCCCAAGCAAGAGATGGATCTTCTTCTAACAACTTAGCGATCGCACTACTCAGTTTAACTTCATCGTTGCGCTTTTCGGGAGTAATTGCCAGAGCATAAACTGGTTCTAATTGTTCAGCTTTTGGTAATTCTTTCAATTGGTGTGTAGAAAGTGTATCCCCAGTTTTGACATTTTCTAAACGGCTTAAAGCGACGATTTCCCCCGCATCAGCTACTTGAAGCGATTTCTGTTGTTGTCCCATGAGGCGATAAATTCCCCCAGCACGAACACCGTTGAGGAGAATACCATCTGTTAGTTTACCATGCCAAACACGCACTAGAGAAAGTTTGCCACCTTGAGGAGTGTAATAGGTTTTTATAACTTGCGCTATGGTAGTATTGCCTTTAAGGTCTTTTAAACGGCGTTCTGCGGTGGTTTCTGGTTCCGGTGCTTCGCGTAATAAAGCTTCTAATAAAGGTCGCACACCATAATCAAGTTCGGCAATACCAAAGAAAACAGGTACTACTAAATCTGCGCTTAATTCAAGTTTTAAATCTTTGAGAATTTCTTCTTGGGATGGTTCGATGTCTTCTAAAAGTTCTTCGAGTAAATGATCGTCAAAATTTGCTAAAGCTTCGAGCATTTCTGCTCGTGCTATGTGTTCTTCTTCTTTAAGAGATTCGGGAAACGGGATGGGATCGGCAGGTGCCCCCGGATGATATTGATAAGCTTGTTCAGTTACTAAATCGATAAAGCCGGTTAGCTGTTCCCCATTCATGATGGGATATTGATGTGCTACCAAAGGACGACTAGAAACAGCTTTGAGAGCGTGTAAAGTTTCTAAAACATGGATATTTGCCCGATCCATTTTGTTCACAAAGACGATATGGGGTATTTCCCAATCGTCAAGGAATTTAAATAAAGGTGCTAGGGTAAGGACACGTTCGCGTATCGGTTCGCAAACTACAATTGCTGCATCGACTCCTATTAAAGCGTTGTAGGTTTCCTGGGCAAATTCTACCGAACCGGGACAATCAATAAAGGTAAAGCGAATATCGTTGTATTGGGTGGTTGCTGTGCTTACTTCAACACTCATGTGGCGATCGCGTTCTACTGCGGTACCATCTCCTATTGTACTACCATCTTTGACATTGCCTTTGCGGGAAATTGCTCCTGTGACAAATAACAAACTTTCTAGTAATGTGGTCTTTCCGCTTAAATAAGGACCGACTATTGCAACGTTTCGCGAACCTGATTTTACTTTTTCGTTCATAAAACCTCCTTTGCGGTGGCTTAACCAGCCGCATATGCAGATTTATTTGGGAATAAAAATCTTGATACACGATTGTTATCCCCTCTTTAATTTGTCATTATCCTTCTTTTAACCTAGTTAACAAAAAATCGTAGCTTGTTGTAAGATTTATCTGAAGAAAATTTAAGTTGTACAAACTTTGATACAAATTTCCAAAGTTTTGTAAAAACATTGAGTTAAAACAAAACTTTTTGTGAATAAAACGTCACTAAAGGTGTTACGAGGAGCGAAAATTCATGAGATTATCATTCTATAAATATCCCATAGGAAGGCTGATAAGTTTGATTTTGTTGGGTAGCGGGATTATCTTACCGTCTTTCCCTGCTTCTGGTACTCCTGTAGAGACGCGAAATTTCGCGTCTCTACAGGAGCGAAATTTCGCGTCTCTACAATTCCCTTCTCCCCTGAAGTTGGCGCAATATAATAGTAATCAAAGTGCTACAGATTGGTTAAATCAAGGCTTGCAGGCGATAAATGTCGGCAGAGTAGAAGATGCGATCGCTTCTTTTAACCAAGCAATTAAGCTAGACCCGAATTTGGCACCAGCACATTATAATTTAGGGTTAGCCCTGCGACAAGTGGGACAATTACAACCTGCGGCAGATGCATTTTATCGCGCAACTCTAGTTGATCCTAAATTTGCTCCCGCTTTTGCTAATTTGGGGGGAGCGTTGTTGGAAGGTAATAATTTCCAACAGGCAAATGATTACTTACAACGAGCTTTACAACTTGATTCAAAGCTAGGTTTTGCTCATTATAATTTTGGTTTGCTGCGAGAGCAACAAGGCGATTGGGATAAAGCGATCGCATCTTTTAAAAAAGCAATGGAATATAGTAAAAATGCACCAGAACCAGCTTATCATCTGGGGATATCTTATCTTCAGCAAAACAAAGTTGATCAAGCAAAAGATGCATTTCGCAAAGCAGTGAAAATTAATCCTAAATATTCCGAAGCTCATTACAGTTTGGGAACAATTTGGTATAACCAAAAGAAACCAAAAGAAGCTTTAGAAGCATTTAGAAAATCTGCTGAGGCAAACACAAATTATCCCAATGCTTATTACGGTGCGGGGTTAGTTTTTATGCAATTAAGACAATATCCGGAAGCTGCACAGGTATTACAATATGCCAGAGATTTATATAATTCTCAGAATAATACTTTGTGGGCAAGAAATGCCGAACAATTGTTACAACAAGTACAGAATTTAAATTATCAACCCCGTTAAGGTGCGATTGCTTCACATTGCGTAACAATAGAATTATTGGTTTGACTGGTGTCGTCGCAAATTGTTCCCATGAGAATACAAATGTACAAGCAAAAGCGCCTCAAGAGTCAATTTTTATTTGGCGATCGCTGGTTTGATCGACATGCAATTGTTCGCAACATGGAGGCTTTCCAAGACTTAATTGTTATAGTTCTGTGTTTGACTTTGTTCGTTGTGATGGTAATGCAGTTGTGGGGGATATTCACTGCCCTCACAACTGCATTAGACTATAAACATGTGACTTCCAAGATGCTATTTATCTTGATTCTGGTTGAGTTATTCCGATTGCTCATGGTTTACTTACAAGAACATAGCATTTCTGTCGGTGTAGCAGTGGAAGTCACAATTGTATCTGTATTGCGAGAAATAGTTGTTCACGGAGCGTTAGAAATTTCTTGGATGCAAACAGCCGCAATGTGTGGCTTGTTATTTATTCTTGGTACGCTATTAGTAGTGTGTGCGAAAACACCACATATGGATTGCATTAGTGCTAGCACCAAATATTGTCCTATTAGGCATCGAGGAGGTAAAGAACATCAAAACGAATTCTCACATTATAGTGATGAAAATAAACCCATTGCATAATAGACATCTCCCAAAAATATGTAGAGACGTAGCAGTGCTACGTCTCTATAAGGGTTTTGGATAGCGCATAATTAATTTCGGTCGATGTAATTATGCAGCTATTCATGAGGTACAGAATATTGAATTAACCGCAGATGAAGATAGATAAACGCAGATGGACGCAGATAAGTAGTTTTGGGCGAATGTAATTCGCTACTACACAGGCAAAGTCCGCCTACGCGGACTAACACAAACATCTTGGCTTTTCAACCCACCTCCGTGGGTTTTGTTTGTGTAGCCGCGAATTATATTCGCTTTTCAAACAACCTCTTAAATATAATTGAGCGATAAATCGCTCACTACGTTGTAGAGTAATATACAGTGTATCTATTTATGGGAGCAGAATTATGGTTTTTGCTGGCAAACCACCAAACAATTTAGGTGTGAAGAATGGTAAATTAGCACCTTGTCCTAATAGCCCTAACTGCGTTTCTAGTCAAAGTTCAGATGTCGGTCATGCAATTGCACCCCTGACTTACAACTCTACCCCAGAACAAGCGATCGCTAAACTTAAAGGTGTGATTCAATCTTTGCCTAGAACTAAAATCGTCACAGAAAATAACGATTATTTGTATGCAGAATTTAAAAGCGCGTTGATGGGATTTGTCGATGATGTAGAATTTTATCTAGACCGCAAAGCTAACGTTATTCAAGTACGCTCGGCGTCGCGTTTAGGTCAAAGCGATTTGGGTGTAAATCGCAAACGGATAGAGACGATTAGAGCTAAATATAATTCAGAGAAGAATAATTAACCGCAGATAAACGCGGATAAACGCGGATAAAGCAAGATATTTAATCAACTTTTATCGGCTTTTATCATCGAAACTAGCTTTAATACGAACGGTATTGGATTAGAGTTTAGCCGAAGTTTAATATAACTAACTTTAGCTAGAGGAAAGTTAATCACTTTCTGTGTAGCATATTTAATCAGTTCTTGTCACAAAAAGTGCATCATGATGACCACAGCAGTTAGCACCATAACCGTTTCCCCGATGGATCGGTATAATCAGGAGTTAATTGATAATCTTCATCCTCCAAATTGGGTTAACCCTGAACCTGCACCGAGTTACAATTTGGTTGTAATTGGTGCAGGTACGGCTGGGTTGGTGACTGCTGCGGGTGCCGCAATGTTAGGTGCGAAAGTGGCTTTGATAGAAAAGCACTTGATGGGCGGTGATTGTACTAATGTGGGTTGTATACCATCAAAAACTCTGATTCGCTCTGCACGGGTAGTTGCAGATGTCTATTACGCACAAGAATTTGGCATTGACAACCGTCATCAAATTAACATTGATTTTCCCGCAGTGATGGAGCGGTTGCGACGAATCCGAGCAGAAATTAGTCCCAATGATTCTGCTAAACGCTTTCAAGAAGAGTTTGGTGTTGATGTGTTTTTTGGCGAGGCTCGATTTAAAGATAGTGATAGGGTAGAAGTGGGCGAAAGTGTTTTACACTTTAAAAAGGCTGCGATCGCTACAGGTTCGCATCCCACTAAATTACCCATTGATGGTTTAAATGAAACAAAATATCTGACTAATGAAACCGTGTTTTCTCTGACACAATGCCCAAATCGATTAGCGGTAATTGGCGGAGGTTACATCGGTTGCGAATTAGCTCAGACTTTTCAACGCTTAGGTTCACAAGTTATTTTACTACAAAGAGGTTCGCGTTTACTCAGTCGTGAAGATGCAGAAGCAGCAAAGATTATTCAAAAAGCTTTTGTGCGCGAGGGTATTGAGTTACGTTTTGAGTCTAAAATTAAACGCATTGAACACGACAATGTAGAAAAAGTCATTCGTTACGAGATTAACGGACAAGAGGAAGTGCTTGGAGTTGATGAAATTTTAGTCGCGACTGGGCGATCGCCTAATGTAAAAAATTTGAATCTCGAAGCTGTGGGTGTACAATATGATGAAAAGCAAGGCATTATAATCAATGACTACTTACAGACAACTAATCCCCGCATTTATGCAGTAGGGGATGTTTGCATGAAGTGGAAATTTACACATGCTGCTGATGCTGCTGCTAGAATTGTAATTCAAAATGCCCTGTTTTCGATTCTTGGGGTGGGACGTAAGAAACTAAGTTCTTTAATTATGCCTTGGTGTACTTATACCGATCCAGAAGTAGCCCATGTAGGGATGTATCCGCAAGAAGCTGAGGAAAAGGGTATTGAGATTGATACATTTAGCGTTGCTTTTAAGGATGTGGATCGAGCAATCGTTGATGGGGAAACTGAGGGATTTACTAAGTTATATGTCAAGAAGGGAACAGATAAGATTTTAGGAGCAACGATAGTCGCTCGACATGCCGGTGAGATGATTAGCGAAGTGACCTTAGCAATAACTAATAATTTGGGTTTGAATGCGATCGCTAAAACAATTCATCCCTATCCTACCCAAGCCGAATCTATTCGCAAGGCTGCTGATAAGTATAGCATTGCCCGTTTGCACAGTGTGAAGAAGTTATCTTCGGCTTGGTTAGCGTGGAAACGTTAGGAGCGAAAATTAAATAATATCCGATTTCCTCCGATCTAATTCACCCCCTACCCCTCTTTTTATCAGAAAAATGGGTTTAAAACCCTGTGCTTCGTTTCCCGGCTTTGCGTGGTAGTATGTATATACCGCAAAGCCGACGGGCAACTTGACTCAACCGAACACGTCTTAGCAACGTGGTGTCCGGGCAAACGTTGCAAACGGTGTAGTACCGATGGGCTGTCGGGAATCCAAAACGCCTATGCAGACGGTTTGCCGGGGATTGAGGCAACTCAATCTAGGTCAAAGTCGAAAACCCGTAAGGAAGTAACTAGGAAATCTAAGAAGTGATTCTTAGAAGCTCCGTCCGCGACGGTCGGAGTCATGTCACTAATTAAGGCTACGGTGTACACACAAGTCGGAAAAATTCCATCCACCAAAGGTTTGCGGTGCGTTACGCTGGCGTGACAAAGCTAAATTGTTGTATTGAGGAACCCCAATACGGTTTGGATAAGGTAAATTGAATGAAAATCATAGATCACAAAGACGCGATAAATCGCCGTCTTTACAATTGTAGAGACGGCGATTTATCGCGTCTCTTGCCTTAACCGAACCGTATTGTGAGGAACCCATTAATCGTTTTGAGGAACCCATTAATCGTTTTGAGGAACCCAATAATCGTTTTGAGGAACCCATTAATCGTTTTGAGGAACCCAATAATCGTTTTGAGGAACCCAATAATCGTTTTGAGGAACCCAATAATCGTTTTGAGGAACCCAATAATCGTTTTGAGGAACCCATTAATCGTTTTGAGGAACCCAATAATCGTTTTGAGGAACCCAATAATCGTTTTGAGGAACCCATTTGTTATTTCGGCGTGTCCATAACACACCATACTGAGGTTAGAAACTGTTAATGGCACCTCTGACTAAAATCACTGTACTTTCTACACTGGATGCGATCGCTTCGGGAATATTACCTTGAATTGCTTGCTGTAACATTCCTTCTCGCGAAGCACCTAAAACCACTACATCATAACCCTCGGTTTTTACTAAGTTAATTATTCCTTCCGCAACCGATTCGGCTTTCACAGGTACAGCGGTAACAGTACTAGACAACTTGCGACGACGAATCAATTGGCGAATCGATTGTTCTAAAATTGTCATGTCTGGTTTTAACTCAGATGGTTTGAACACCCGTGTGAGACGAATTTGTGGATCGTTCCCCAACGTGACTAACGCAGGTAGCAATTTAATCGCCAATAAAGCATTGGGACCACCTGCCATTGGTACTAACCAACTGTTGAAATGAGGAGACAGGGAGAGGGGGAGAGGGGGGGATGAGGGAGATGAGGGGGATGAGGGGGATGAGGGAGATGAGGGAGAAATTTTTTCATGTCGTCCCCCTTGTCCTACTTGTCCCCCTTGTTCCCTTGTCTCAACATTCGTCGCTAACTTCACCAACAACAAATCGCAGGTAGCTTGCTTAATTAAGGTATCGACAACATTACCAAAAATCTTACCTGGGGTAGATGTATTTCCTTTCCATCCCATTAAAAGTATGTCTATATATTGTTCGTTGATAGTTTCTAAAATTGCTTGTGCTGCATCGTGGGCAACGCGAATTTGTGTATGTAGGGGAATTTCCCACTTTTTCGCCATAACTTCGGCTTGTCTAAGCAAGCGGCGACTTTTTGCAGTTCTGACTGTTGTTTCTGATGGGGAACTGTGGCGGGATACTAACATTACTTGGATGCATTCTATTTCATAATGGCGATCGCGAGCAATTGCGAAAGCCATTTCTAATAAAGTTGCTGCTGTTTCGGGATTAGCGATGGGTACTAATAATTTGCCTCTGCCAATGCTAGGCGATCGCGTTTGATAAACTATATAAGAAGGTTCTGGTTGCGGTCCTGACGATGGATTTGTACAATTAAGATGATCTGCTTCGGCGCGAATTATATCTGCACGGGTAATAATCCCAATCAGCCTTCGTCCTTGCAGTACCGGCAAGCGACTGATTTTATACCTATCAAGTAAATATAGTACATTGCTTAAGTTGTGGGTGGGTGATACTGTCACCGGACTGGTGGTCATGATTTCCTTTAAAAGGATATCATTTGCGAGATTGCGATCGCGTATTTTGAGTAAATCTGATTGAGTGACAATTCCAACTAACTTCCCTTCTTCTACCACCGGGAAACCACGGTGATGAGAATGGGCAAATGCCTGCATTGCTTCTTCTAAAGTTGTCTCTGCTTCTAGAGTTTCCACTCGTTCCTGCATTACTTGTTTTGCAGTTAACTGTGTCAATATTCCTTCACTAGAAGCTTGCTTATTTATAGTTATGCCATTTATAAACAATAGTTTGTCATACAATGACCCAGGCATAACTTTATCAGCAACTAAGTAAGATGTCACAGAAACAATCATTAAAGGTAGCACCAGATTGAAATCTGTAGTCATCTCAAATACAATCACAATTGCGGTGATTGGTACTTTAGAAACCGCGCTGAAAAATCCTCCCATTCCCGCTAGTGCGTAAGTTGTGGGAGAACCTACACCCAAAAGGTGAAACTCGCCTACACCGACTAAATAGCCTAAAGTAGAACCTAAGATGAGACTGGGTGCAAATAAGCCTCCTGGCGCTCCCGAACCAAATGCAATCAAAGTTAAGATAAACTGAGCAATAAAAGCGATCGCTGCCCATGAAGCATTAGCATTACCAGTAATTATCTGTTCTCGTAAGCCAGTATTATCACGAAAGTAAGCAGGCAACATTGCCATGATAATTCCCGAAACTAAACCAGCTAACGCCACCCGCAATGGTAAGCTGATATGCAGACTGCGATAAAATTTTATACTTGCAATTAAGCCGTTACTAAATACCGCACCTAGCAACCCCGCAAAAATTCCCAATAGTACGAAAAAGGGAATTTCCTGAATCGAGAAGCTGGCGTAATACTTGATCGATTCTAGATTAAGTAGCAAACTGCCACCACCCAACAGTCTGGATATTACCCCACCAATAAACGAAGCGATGATGGCGGTTCCTAGAGTTAATCCTGATAAATCTTGAAGTAACTCCTCCACAATAAAGAATACCCCAGCGAGGGGAGCGTTGAAAGCTGCTGCTAAACCCGCACCGGCACCCGCAGCAATCATTTGTCGGCGATGATCTGGAGAAGTGGGAACCAAGCGACTCATTCCCGCAGCTAAACCCGCACCTAATTGGACGGTAGGTCCTTGTCGTCCTAAAGTTATTCCCGATCCCAAAGCAATAATTGCACTAATTAACTTGATACCTGCCACGCGCCATGATAAGTTAATTGGAACATTCCCAAGGGAAGCTTTAACTTGAGGAATACCACTACCAGAAGCCTCAGGTGCAAATCTTTCCACTAGAAAGCCAGCCATAAAGCCAAAGCTCATACCAACTGCGGGTAATACAATCCACGCTGGGAAAATATGGGATGTATGAACTCGCCATGTACCCAAATATCCTGCACCAAATTTGAGGAAAACAGCAGATAAAGCGGCAACGACACCAATTAAACAAGCTTCGGCGATCGCTAAACCTCTTCTCGGCTGCCAAAAACTGCGAAAGCGCTGAGTCAGAACAGCAAGCGACATAAAATTAAAGATTTAAAGTATAAAACACCCATTAGTCAAAAGTCAAAAGTCAATGGTCAAGGGTCAAAAGTCAATAGTCAAGGGTCAATGGTCAAGGGTCAAAAGTCAAGAGTCAAGAGTCAATAGTCAAGAGTCAATAGTCAATAGTCAATAGTCAATAGTCAAGAGTCATTGGGGAATAGCCTTCTTACTTAATCCCTAGTAAGCTAATCGGCAGAAATAAAGCAACCATTTAAAATCCTTAAAAAGCCTAAATTATAAGCTTTTTGACCCTTGACCATTGACCATTGACCATTGACCATTGACCATTGACCATTGCGGTACTTCAAGTTTTTCTGCCGGTGGTGGAAAGTCCGTCTACTACGAGAGACGGAGTGTAACAAGAACCATTCCAATCAGCATCGCCACCAAGTAAAACCACTTGTTTAAGAGCAGTATAGACATTACCTGCAACCATAGTATCTTTAACTCGCCCAATTACTTGACCATTTTGGACGCGGTAGCCCAAATCAATATTGATGGAAAAGTCCCCAGAAATGCCATGACCACCGCCCAAGATTTGATCTACAATCAAGCCATAATCCAACTTTTGAATCAAATCTTGTAGGGAAGCTGAACTAGGCTCGATTAAGAAATTAAATAAACCAGGGGTAGGATAGCTACTCAAATCAGGGCGAAAACCGTTACCAGTGCTACTAGTACCTAATTGCGCTCCAATAGTGCGATCGCTATAAAAATTTTGCAAAACTCCATTTTCGATAAACACCAAAAGCTGAGTCGGTGTACCTTCATCATCAAAAGGACAGCTATATGGTCCGGCAACTGGGTCTTGGTATAAAGTTAGAGTTGGTGCGATTACTGTTTTACCAATCCGGGAAGCCCAAGGAGAAGATTTTTCCAGCACTCGTTTACCATTTAAAGCAGCTTGCACAGTACCCCAAAGCATATCAGCGGCTTTAGAAGTAAATAATACTGGAACGCGACCCTTAGGAGGTGAGACATTTTTTTTTGCCCAAATCAACCGCTGTAAAATTTGGTTAGCTACTTTCTCAGGATGCAAATCATACCGTTGAGTTTGACCATCAGCGACACTTAAAAAATCATCACCGCGTACCCATTCAGCTTCTACATAAGAATTAAGAGTTGTGTCGGTGTAGTAACAATCTAAACCTTTAGTGTTGACGAGTCGGGTAGTTTCCACATCGCATTCCCACTCAGCCGTACAGAGAACATCTGGGTAAGCATCTCGAATGATAGCGATCGCTTCCTTGCCCCAGTTTACCAACATCTCTATCGGCACATCTTCCCCCAAGTCTGGATAAAAAGATTGAGACGTGCTATTTAATTCTATAGTTTCTGGTTGATTTAATTGACTTATAGACAGCGCCCGTTCCACCATTGCGGCAGCGGTAACAGAACCGTAAGCTACTGTAAGTCCTGGACAACCATTGCGCCATAATCGGAGTGCTGTACCTTCCGCTTGACTGGTTTCTAGCTGTTTTAGACGATTTGCCTCAAAAAACACAGGTCGAGTGTGCGATCGCGACTGATACACCTCAGCTGCCTCCGCTCCCGACTTGATAGCTAGTTCCAGCAACTGTTCTGCTAGTGTATCTTGTGACAAATTTTCAGAACCCATGACCTTTGATGAATTTTGGATTAGTCATTGGTAATTTGAAGAGGGGTAAGGGGTAAAGGGGAAGGGGGAAAGGGTAAGAAATATAGAGTTATAGTGAATAAATCCGTATTTATTTCCATACCTTTCCCCTTTCCCCTTTTCCCCTCCTCAAAAAGCCCAATTCCCTAACTAAATTTACGGCAAATTGACCTCTTGCAACAGCCAGAAGCCAGCAAAAGATTCGGCTTGGCGATCGGACTGCACACCGATAAAATGAACTCCGTTAGCTTTTTGCTTTGCTTCTTCAAAACTTTTAGCTTCTACTATAGTTTGGGGATTTTTGATATTCGCCAAAATCCAGCTTTCAGTCGCACCAGTTTCTAAAACTAATCTCGTCCCTTTACTTGTGTCAAGTCTCAACCAAGCCAACTCCAAACCAGACATCCAACCCGCTAAAGGTAGCGCTCTTGGTGAGAAAATTAACACACCAGGAATGCGGGTTTCCGGTGACAAATTCGCAAATTCTATGGGGAAAGATTCGCCAAAGCCGATTTCCCACTCATGCATTTCTGCAAAATCCGCACCAGTTAAGGTAACAAATATCCATTGCTGCCCTTCCAAAGCATCTGGTAAACGTTGAGGTAAGGGACTTTCCAAACGCACTGAAGTATTAGTTCCCTCTTGATACCCAACTTCTTGAGGATACACCTGTTCGTTCCGCTCTTGCAGCCATTGATTAAGCATTAAAGTGCGACGGCTAGGTTGAGCGGGAATGCCCACATCCTGACAAGCTTTAGTGATCATATTATTCATTTGCCTGCGGAAAAAGCGGATTTTCAGCGGTGCAACTCCAGCTTGATTAATTGCTTCTTGCAACGCTGTCCGCAACCAACCGGAATTTACCTGCGTGCTGGGGCAATACTGAGCATAGCGAAATAAAGAATCAGCTTTTGTGCGCGTATCCAAAGGACTCTCGCACACTAACACCTCCCAAATTTTTTTGTTGTTCTCGTCCAAAATCGGACGGGAGTAATAATCGAGTTCCCAAATACTGCCCATGTTATGACGTTTAAGTCTGGCGACTTCATATTTTTTCTTATATTTTCATAATATAGGGCGTTGGTTGCGAGTCTCCTTATTCCTGAATTTATTCTCGTAGTCAGCGCTGAAGCGCTTAAAATAAAGCACTTAAGTTCTTACTACGTGTGAGATCGCGCAAGTCCACGCCTTATGGATGATGGCGATTCTCTGTTATTTTTATTAAACTTTTAGAGACATCTGTGTCAAACTCCTTTAAACTAACTAAAGTGAAGCTACCTGAACTAGATTTAGAAACCATTGACAGAGCGATGGAAATGGCGTGGGAAGATAGAACGCCATTTGAAGCAATTGAAAAACAATTTGGTTTACAAGAACAACAAGTTATTACCCTCATGCGTCGGGAAATGAAGCCATCCAGCTTTCGGATGTGGCGTCAACGTGTTGAAGGACGCAATACTAAACATTTGCACAAGCGAGAATTTCTGGCTGGTCGATTTAAGTCAGATAATCAAAAGACTTAAACTCGCGCTTCTCATCTTTCCCTATTAGACACAAAGAAAGTGGAAAAGAATGTAGAGACGTAGCACTGCTACGTCTAGTGCACTGCTACGTCTAATCAAGAGTTCTGGACAACGCATAGTTTCTTTTCGGAAATATCTAATGTAGAGACGTAGCAGTGCTACGTCTAATGCACTGCTACGTCTAATCAAGGGTTCTGGACAACGCATAATTAGATGAGCAATAACGTGGTATATTTGAGTTGTTGTAAATTTACTTTTATTACTCTTCCAAATGACTAAGTTGCATCTACAAGTACCCGGATTCCAAGAACTTCATTCCGAATTTCTCTCTAAACAGTCTAGCATTAGTACTTACAATATTAATGGACTTAATATCATTGCCCTCCCAAATACATATCATCCAGAGCCACAATCTAGCAGCATGTTTTTCCTGAAAACTATTCGGGAACAATTTCAACACCTCAACAGCAAGAAAGGACGGCTACTAGAGTTAGGCTGTGGTACAGGCGTTATTGGACTATGTTGTAATGATTATGTAGAAGAATTGTACCTTTCTGACATAGACGAAAATGCTGTATTTTGCACCCAGATTAATGCATTTTTAAATTACATGTACCCCAATATATACCATTCCAACCTCTTCGAGTCCTTACCTGATATCTTATTTGATGTGATCCTTTTTAATATGCCTTTTTTAGACAAAAAGATTGAGGCAAGTGTAGAAGTCGCAACCAACGATTTAGATGGTCAAATATTCATTAACTTTATCAAACAAATTCCGAAGTACCTTGCCCCCAAAGGAGATGTGTTTTTTAGTTATTCCAATCTGGGTAATTTAGAACTTTTTAAGACAATTCCCGATTTCTTTATCGTGGAAAAAATTGCACATGAAGAAGATGAAAAAACCGGACTATCCAGAAGCGTTTTTCAGATGAGAATGAAGTAAACATCTTTGCCACAAGTTCATAACAAAAATATGAAGGAAGACTCTGCGTACCTTTGCGTTTTCCTTAGCGTACCTCTGCGTTTAAAAAAAATTATTGCCCTCAGGCTAAATTAGGCGCAGCTTCATCTTAAATTGGTATAAGTCCTAAATAGACATAACGCAAAGAGCTTTTTGATTTTACTGCTAGTGGAGCGATCTCTACCAGTCCCGAACTACAGCAGATTTCACGCTTAGGAAGTACATATATAAAACCCCTCTCCTTGTAGAGACGTAGCAATGCTACGTCTCTACGTGTATTCGATTAGAGCGATAGGCTGCTGTAAGTCAATATCGCATTGTCGATAAGGCGTTAAAACGCCTACTACAAACTTTGTTCACCACTGCATAAAAACTATTAAAGTGAAAATATTCGCCTCAACTTTATTGACTTACTTCCTCATCTGTGTCTTTCATCACAAATAGGTTTCTTATAATTGTCAGTTAATTTACAATCTTATTATTTAAACAATTTAATTTAGATACATTATTAAAATAATTGTCTGATATAAAGCTACAGTTAAAACTTTTATTTTGATTTGTTTGACAAAACTTAATATATTGCATAACCTAAAAGTTAGGTAACGCTAATTCTCCTTACGAGAGAAATTATTCTTAGCCATATTTAGGCAGAAACAAATGAATTGAAATAAAAATTACTTACTAAAAATAAAAGCAAATTTATCTAATTTTGCGAAAAATCTAAAAATTCAGTTACCGGATAACGCTACAAAAAGGTCAACAAATTCCGGTTATATCTGAAAACTTTTAGTAAGTGACAATCATGGAAATTTAGGTGGAATAAATATGTTAAGGAGATTATCATGCTGAAGTACTTTACCTCATTGAACGACCACAACTTACCGTATCCTGACACAATTCATCCCATCGTCGTCCACTTCGTCATCGCGTTGGTATTATTTGCGTTTTTTTGCGATGTAATCGGCTATTTCACTGGGAAAACTCGCCTTTTTGAAGTGGGTTGGTGGAATATGTTCTTCGCCACAATCGCTATTTTTTTTGCTGTCATTTTCGGACAATTTGAAGCAGGATTGGCACAACCTTATAACGCCGTTAAATCAGTTTTGAGTATGCATACACTGATTGGCTGGTCACTTTCAGGAATCATCGCAGCCATTACAGCATGGCGTTATGTATTGCGTATCCGCAACCCACAGAAAATATCGATTTACTATCTCGGAGTAGGACTACTTTTAACTTGTGTAGTTGGCTTCCAAGTATATCTTGGTGACAAACTTGTTTGGGTATATGGACTACATACAGTACCAGTTGTTCAAGCAGTAAAAGAGAGTATTTTGCCATGAATTCAGAACTAATTGACCAATTAAGCAATCAACTAGGTGCGAACGGATTACCTTACACCATTCCCATTCATCCCAACTTAGTACATCTGACTTTAGGTTTGTTTATTATTGGGATTACCTTTGATATTCTTGGTGTAATTTTCCCCTTCCAAAAATGGGTTTTCAAATCTTTAGCAATTCCTGTTGAACGTGCCAGCTTTTTTGATGTTGGTTGGTACAACATGCTAGCTTCATCTGTGATTACATTTTTCACAGTCGGAGCAGGTTTTTATGAAATGATGCTGGCAAACCCCCCGGCAGATGTGAAAAGCGCTTGGGGATTGCAAGCAATGGAAACTATGCTTTGGCATGGTGTCGGTGGAGTCTTATTATTAGCGTTAATTGTTGGGATGACCGTTTGGAGAGGTTGGCAGCGCTTCGTTTGGTCAAAGGAAGCCGATAGACAAGTGCAATTAAGTTATCTATTAATGGGCATGATAATCATGTTTATTATGTTCCTCCACGGCACATTAGGAGCGCAATTAGCAACAGAATTTGGAGTACACAATACAGCAGATAATTTGCTGCGATCGGGCAAAGATTTGAACGGAATGTTTTAGGAGTTGTAGAGACGTTCCGCCGGAACGTCTGTACTTGTAGAGACGTTCCGCCGGAACGTCTGTACGGAAGTTATGAATTAGTAGAATAACCATCAACCAACCAACAACTTATGCACAAAATATTGCGAATTTTCACATTAATTACAGGCGCGATCGCGCTCACTTTTACTAGTATTTGGATCGGCAAACAAGCTTACTTTTGGCTTCCTCCCCAAGCGGCAGCCGAATCTGTCCTAATTGATGATTTGATTAGCTTCCTGGTGACGCTGGGTGCATTCATTTTCTTGGGAGTAACCGCAACTGTGATGTATTCGGTTATTTTCCATCGCGCAATCAAAGATGACTACAGCGACGGTCCCCCAATTGAAGGTAATATAACTTTGGAAGTTGTTTGGACAGTCATCCCAGTTTTGTTAGTGTTTTGGATTGCAAATTATAGCTACCAAACCTACGAGAAAATGGGAATTCAAGGTCCGATGGAGCATGTACATTTGCCTAATCCGATGGGAATAGAATCGGCATATGCTGCACCAAAAGACGCTGCAACTGAACAATTAGAAAAAATTGACGTACTTGCTAAACAATGGGCTTGGGTATTTCATTATCCAGAAAAAAACGTCACCAGTACCGAACTGCATTTACCAAGCGATCGCCGCATAAGTTTAGCAATGCAATCCCAAGACGTTATCCACGGCTTTTATATTCCGGCTTTTCGACTCAAGCAAGACATAATTCCCAACCAAACCATCAACTTTGAATTTACTCCCATCCGTCCAGGTAAATATCGCTTGACCGATTCTCAGTATAGCGGCACCTACTTTGCAACCATGCAAGCCGATGTAATCGTTCAATCACCAGAAGATTACCAAAAATGGCTGACAGAAGCAGCAACTCACAAACAAGCGATCGCCAAAAACCAAGCAGCCTCTGAATATGCCCAAGCATCAAATCAATCAATCAAACCAGGTTGGGCAACAATTGCCCCTGCTGCCCCTCCACTAGTCAATTACAGCAACTAATTGTAAGTACCCACCACCATCAACCAACAAACAAATGACCAACATCCCCATCGAAGGCATCATAATCCCTAGTGAGACACCTCACCACGAACCCCCAAACGATTGGAAACAATACTTCAGCTTTAGCACCGATCACAAAGTAATCGGTATCCAGTATCTTGTTACCGCATTCATCTTCTTTCTCGTCGGTGGGATGTTTGCGATGGTGATTCGCGGAGAACTAATCACACCAGATTCAGACTTAGTAGATCGCACCGTATACAATGGCTTGTTCACCATGCATGGCACCGTCATGCTTTTCCTGTGGACATTTCCCTCGTTGGTTGGTTTTGCCAACTATCTAGTACCTTTGATGATTGGCGCCCGCGACATGGCATTTCCGCGTTTGAATGCGATCGCTTTTTGGATGGTGCCAGTGGTCGGAATTCTCCTCATGGCAAGCTTTGCAGTCCCTGGTGGACCCGCCCAAGCAGGCTGGTGGTCTTACCCGCCAGTGAGTCTCCAGAACCCCACAGGTAACTTAATTAACGGTCAAGTTCTCTGGCTCTTGGCGGTAGCAATCTCCGGCGTGTCTTCCATTATGGGTGCAGTCAACTTTGTTACCACCATCGTCAAGATGCGGGCACCAGGCATGGGCTTCTTCCGGATGCCGTTGTTTGTTTGGGCAGTGTTTAGCGCCCAAATTATCCAACTGTTTGGATTGCCAGCACTGACAGCAGGTGCGGTCATGTTGTTACTCGACCTCACCGCCGGTACTGCCTTTTTTGACCCCAGCAAGGGAGGTAATCCAGTCCTCTTCCAGCACTATTTTTGGTTCTACTCGCACCCCGCTGTTTATGTAATAATTTTGCCTGTCTTCGGTATTTTCTCGGAAATCTTCCCCGTCTATTCCCGCAAACCGCTATTTGGTTACAAAGTAGTCGCCATTTCATCGCTTTTAATTGCGGGAGTCAGCGGTATTGTTTGGGTACACCACATGTACGTGAGCGGGACAGCAAGCTGGATGCGGTTGTTTTTCATGTTGACAACGATGTGCGTATCTGTACCGACAGGAATTAAGGTATTTGCCTGGGTAGCAACTATCTGGGGTGGTAAAATACGCCTGAATACAGCAATGCTGTTTGCTTTGGGTGCATTGATTATGTTTGTGTTTGCGGGTATCACAGGCATTATGCTTTCCTCTGTACCCGTTGATGTTCACGTCAACAATACTTACTTTGTCGTCGGTCACTTTCACTACGTTCTTTACGGTACAGTGACGATGGGCTTGTATGCGGCAATTTACCACTGGTTCCCGAAAATGACGGGACGCATGTATCACGAAGGCTGGGGTAAATTGCACTTTTGGTTAACATTCATCGGTACTAACCTCAACTTTTTCCCCATGCATCCCTTAGGATTGCAAGGTATGTTACGTCGAGTTTCTTCCTACGCTCCAGATGCCGGATATGAATTCTGGAATATTATTGCTAGTCTCGGTGGCTTTCTGTTAGGAATGTCTACTTTGCCCTTCATTTTCAACATGATAGTTTCTTGGATGCAAGGTGAAAAAGCACCTGATAATCCTTGGAGAGCAATTGGTTTGGAATGGTTAGTTTCTTCCCCTCCTCCTGTAGAGAACTTTGAAGAAATTCCCATTGTCATCAGCGAACCTTATGGTTATGGCAAGTCTGAACCGTTAATTGCTCAATCTCACAGTCATCAATATGATAGGGCAAATCCAACTTTGACAGGTGTAGATTAATTTGTTTCTCGACAACCGTCGTAGAGACGTTCCGCCGGAACGTCTCTACAATATGTGTCTTAGTCCTGTTTAGAGGACTTTAGCTGTTAGCCTTGGAATTAATTCCAAGGCGGGATCGCAACGAAGCCAGAAAATGAAAAGATTTACAGGTTGGGGATTTTTCCGATTTGTGTGTACACGGTAGAGTCTCAGACTGGGAACCAGAACTCGACACAAGATAAAGGAGAATTTAAGCAATGGACAGTTATTTAGTTTCCGAGCAATTGCATGAGCATACCCACGATGAAGAAGGCAACAAGATGTTTGGCTTCATCGTTTTCTTACTATCTGAAAGCGTTATTTTCTTAAGTTTTTTCGCTGGATATATTCTCTACAAAACAACGACACCCAATTGGCTACCAATTGGTGTTTCTGGACTTGAAGTTAAGGAACCGGCAATTAATACGGTGGTTCTTGTTGCTAGTAGCTTTGTCATTTATTTGGCAGAACGCGCTCTGCAAAGCCATAAATTGATGCAATATCGTTTGTATCTTTTTACAACAATGGCGATGGGAACTTACTTTTTAGTGGGACAAGGTATTGAATGGAGTAATTTGACTTTTGGTTTCACTTCCGGGGTATTTGGGGGAACGTTTTATTTATTAACAGGTTTCCACGGTTTGCACGTTCTCACGGGTATTTTGTTACAGTTGATTATTCTTGTACGCTCTTTCATTCCCGGTAATTTCGATTCCGGACACTTTGGGGTGAATGCAACTTCTTTGTTTTGGCACTTTGTTGATGTCATCTGGATTATTTTGTTTGTTCTAATCTATCTTTGGCAGTGAATATTTATGGCTTGCTGAAAAATTAGGTCAACATTAAAAAATATAAAATGTAGAGTCTGACTTAAAGCGGAAGAAGCGTTGTGTTAGGGAAGCGGGTTTCCTCACAACGCTTTTTCTCAGACAGCAAATCAACAATATCAAATTGTTTGCCCAAAAAATCCGAAAAACTGCAACTTGAATTTGAAGCTTAGAGTAATCAAACTTCAATACCTACAATGAACAAATCATTTGCGCTAATTTTGGCTACAGCTTCACTACTGACTGGAACATTTGGGACATCTTCCTCTGCTGTAGCCTCAGAATTAGTGGCTACTCAAGCTTCACCAATAAATACTCAGATTATAGCCTCGGCATCTACTTGCCCTAAGTATGCAGGAGGAGGAATATTAGAAGCCAATATCGAAACTCGTAATTTTTCTATTTATATTTGTAAAAGAAGTGGAAAGCTTTTTTATACAAGCACTTCCAAGCTTAATGGTAAAGGTATCCGTTCTCTTCCAGCCTACACAGAAGAGGGAACAGGATATATTGCTAAGAATGGAAAATATGAATATGTTGTCAATGGTGTGAGTCTAGAGATTCTCAAAAATGGCAAAGTTTTACAAACAGATCCTGTCGTTAAATATGTAAGAGGTTAAAGAAAAAAGGTTTCTAGTCGGTTGTACCTACACGCTTAACTATTTTATATGTGCGTGGGTGCGATCGCTTCATAAGTTGCAAATAGCGATTCCCACATTCATGAGGTACAGAATATTAAATTAACCGCTTAGGAAGATAGATAAACGCCGATAAAATCAAATAAACGATGCGCCATTTCTAACTTAGAACAAGGTTCAATCACCATTTGCCGACCTTGATTATCTAAAAATATCGCTTTATTATTATCACTACCAAAACCACTATCCGGCTCATCTATCGGATTAGCAACGATCGCATCTAATTTCTTTCTCTGCAATTTTTCTAAAGCTGGCTTGACAATATCGCCATTTTGTGCAGCGAATCCGATTATCTTTTGATGTGGTTGTTTTTGGCTTGCTAATTCGGCAATTATATCAGGTACTGGTTCTAAAGGTAAAGTTTCGGGAAGCGATCGCTTGGGCAATTTCTCCAAACTATAATCTCGCGGCTTTACATCTGCAACCGCTGCCGACATGACAATCACATCAGCATTCGGCAAATATTCCAGCATTACCTGCTGCATTTCCTCGGCACTAATAACTGAAATTGCTTGCACTCCCAAAGGTGCATTCCAACTTCCTAACCCATGTACTAATGTCACATTGGCACCTCGATGAAGTGCTGCTTGGGCTAAAGCTAATCCCATTTTACCGGTGGAGGGATTGCCAATAAATCTCACTGGGTCAAGATGTTCTCGTGTTCCTCCAGCACTTATCAAGACTCGCTTACCAGTTAAATCTCGCTTGCCTGCGGTGTGTAATAGTGATTTGATATAAGCGAAAATTTCTGGGGGTTCTGCCATTCTACCAGCACCAATGCGATCGCACGCTAACAACCCCGATGCTGTACTCATACCATGATATCGGCTATCTGTCAATAAGTCGCGCCAATTTCGTTGCACCGTCAATTGTTCCCACATTTCGGTATTCATCGCCGGTGCGAGCAACACGGGACAAGTAGAAGCTAAAACGGTGTTGGTGAGCAAATTATCAGCCATACCATGAGCTAATTTTGCTAATGTATTAGCTGTTAAAGGGGCAATGACAAACAAATCTGCCCATTCACCCAACTCTATATGTAACGGACGCGAGTATTTAGCTTGCCAAAAGTCCTCATCTGTGTATGCTTGATGGCGGGATAAAGTACTTAAAGTTAGGGGTGTAATAAATTCTTGTGCTGTAGATGTGAGAATCACCCGCACTTCCAACCCACTTTTAAACAGCGTAGAAATAACTTCACAAACTTTATAGGCAGCGATACCACCACCTACACCAACTAAAACCCTTTTGGTCAATTTACCACTTGGCATAGGAAAAAGTTAGGAATTATGAGTTAATATTATTAATTCATAACTCATAACCTCTAACTCTCAAGTCCTTATGCTTCGTCGTAGGGTTCCAAATCTAAAAGATGGATATAGGATTCAACTAGCTCTGGACGTGAAAATGCGATCGCTCGCAGCAGATGCCAATCATTCAAACCCTCAAAAGCATTGCTATAATTATCTTGCTCCAAGCGTGTTGCTAACTCTTCCACCTCTTGTACAGTCATGACAGCAATATCTTGTCTAGAAATGTTTAGAGTTTTC
This sequence comes from Tolypothrix brevis GSE-NOS-MK-07-07A, assembly GCA_019358985.1. GTDB lineage: Bacteria > Cyanobacteriota > Cyanobacteriia > Cyanobacteriales > Nostocaceae > Hassallia > Hassallia brevis. The sequence continues at coordinate 257,702 of JAHHIJ010000001.1, forward strand.
ATTCTGTTTGCCCCTCCCTTATGCAGCATTTGCCATAGCGCATGAATTGAGTTGCGTGCTGACGCAGCCACCCAATATATCTTACTCATTCGGGGGCGTTGATTTCCTAAAATTTTTCCGGATTTTTAGCTGAATTCGTAAAAACTTTACAAAGTTGATAAAATAATGTTATGACTTTTACAGATTTACTACGAAATTCCGTACTATCTCTAACATTTCTGGACGAACTTCATGCCCCATATCAAATTCATGATATTCTACGGCTACTTTTAAAGATTCCAGAGTTTCCCTTGCCCTCATCGCAGCTTGCAATGGCACCACTGTATCTTGTCTACCATGGGTGATTAAAACCGACGGTAAAGAATTCATATTTTGCGTCTCTACATTCTTTGCTGCATCTGGATGCAAATATCCACTCATACAAATTAAACCTGCTAGGGGCAATGTTAATCCGACATCTAAAGTCATGGCACCACCTTGAGAAAATCCACTCAAAATTGTTCGCGAAAGTGGTACTCCAGTACTACTTTCTAAGGTTTTTAGCCAATCTATGAGTATTTGCCGACTTTCTCCCAAACCCTCATACATATTTTCCCTTCTCAAGTCGTACCACGCTCTACCAAAAGAGGAATCAGGAAAAGGAAAAGGTGCATTGGGAAAAATGAACTGATAATCTGGCAAATTGAAAAAGGGTGATAAAGACGCTAAATCGTCTGCATTTGCACCCCAACCGTGCAAACTGACAATTAAGCCTTTAGGTATTTGACCCATTTTTGGCGGAAAGGTGATAAATTCCACGCGATAGATATTTTCTCCAGCGATTAAAGTCTATTCATAGATATTACTTCTTTTGAGCATTGGGGATTGGGGAATAACCTTCAGCTTTGCGTAAAATTGTGACGAATTGAGGGTTGAAATTTAAACGCAGAGGAGCGCAGAGGTAAGCGCAGAGGCACGCGGAGAATTTAAGTGTCCTTAGTCCAAGCGTCCCAGTCCCTTTTCTTCGGTAGAATAAAGTGCATCTTAGAAAGAAAACTGGGAAATTATGGCGCGTCTGGCACTGCTGAGTGTATCTAACAAAACTGGTTTAATTGACCTTGCCCGTAGCTTGGTAGAAGAATTTGGCTTTGATTTAATCAGCAGTGGGGGAACAGCCAAAGCTATCATTGAAGCTGGATTACCAGTTACAAAAGTTGCCGATTACACAGGCTCACCAGAAATTTTAGGCGGTCGAGTCAAAACGCTGCATCCCCGAATTCATGGAGGAATCTTAGCACGGCGGGATGTGCCTGAGGATCTGACTGATTTGGCAAACAATCAAATTCGCCCGATTGATTTAGTCGTGGTGAACCTTTATCCTTTTGAGGAAACGATCGCTCGAACTGATGTAACTTTAGCCGCAGCAGTTGAACAAATCGATATCGGTGGTCCAGCAATGTTGAGAGCGGCATCGAAAAACTTCGCTCATCTGACAGTTTTATGCGATCCGGCTCAATATCACGATTATTTGCAGCAATTGCGGGAAAATAAAGGTGAAGTTTCTCTAGAGTTTCGTACTAACTGTGCTTTAAAAGGATTTTTGCATACTTCGAGTTATGACCAAGCGATCGCATCCTACCTCAGCCAGCAGCAGAAAACCGAATCAACACCTGAACAATTCACCCTTTCTGGCAAACAATTGCAAGCTTTGCGCTATGGCGAAAATCCCCATCAAAGCGCCGGCTGGTATGAAACGGCAAACACGACCACTGGATGGGCAGCTGCAACTAAACTTCAAGGCAAAGAACTTAGTTACAACAACTTAGTTGATTTAGAAGCTGCACGGCGGATCATTTCGGAATTTCCAGACACGCCCGCTGCGGCGATTCTTAAGCATACTAATCCGTGTGGTGTGGCTTTGGGAAGCAATCTTAACGAAGCTTATCAAAAAGCTTTTAATGCGGATGCAACTTCGGCGTTTGGGGGAATTGTTGCGCTCAACGGAACCATTGATGCGGATACAGCTAGGGAGTTAACCAAGACATTTTTAGAATGTGTAGTTGCACCAAGTTGTGATGAAGAAGCATTAAGTATTCTTGGGGCAAAATCTAAAGTGCGAATTTTGATTTTACCTGATTTGAGCAGCGGACCGAAAGAAACAGTCAAAGCGATCGCCGGCGGTTTTCTCGTGCAAGCGGCAGATGATATGATAGCTGATACAAGTCAATGGAAAATTGTCAGCGATCGCCAACCTACCCAAACAGAGTTAGAAGAATTGCTGTTTGCTTGGAAAGTTTGCAAACACGTTAAGTCTAACGCGATTGTGGTTAGTAGCGATCGTACAACATTAGGTGTCGGTGCCGGTCAAATGAACCGCGTCGGTTCAGTTAAAATTGCTTTAGAACAAGCTGGAGAGAAAGCCAAAGGTGCAATTTTAGCTAGCGATGGATTTTTCCCTTTTGATGATTCGGTGATAATATCTGCACAGAAGGGAATTAGTGCGATCGTTCAACCAGGAGGCAGCTTGCGAGATGCTGACTCAATCAAAGCTGCAAACGAACTCGGTTTGGTGATGGTGTTCACAGGTATGCGTCACTTTCTCCATTAATTGAGACTTACACACGTAGTAACCGATTCATCGGTTATATTAGTCATCTCCAGATTCATACGTAAAGACGTTCCGGCGGAACGTCTAATCAAGGGTTTCGGGCAACGCATAATTTATGGAGATGTCTATTAGGCACTCACTATGAGATTAAATTACAATAACTTTCATCTATTTGAACCACACATCAAAAACTAAAACCTATGTAGAGACGTTACATCTAACGCCTCTATTTACCCGAAAATTGCTGTATTTGAAAAAAAAATAGTCAGTTCACAAATCGTCACTTAAAGTAGTTGCAGTTTGACAGAACTGATGATATTCTTAAATCGTGTGTGAGGAGCAAGTTAAAAGTAAAAAACGCCTGGGGTGGAAACACGGTAACACTCCCAGGCGTTTTTTCATGGCAATAAAACAGCCCAAAGAAAGAAAATTGTGTCCAGTTGGACAACTGTCACTCGATATACTTGCAGTTTGACACAACTGATGATATTCTTAAATCGTGTGTGAGGAGCAAGTTAAAAGTAAAAAACGCCTGGGGTGGAAACACGGTAACACTCCCAGGCGTTTTTTCATGGCGATAAAACAGCCCAAAGAAAAAAAATTGTGTCCAGTTGGACAACTGTCACTCGATATACTTGCAGTTTGATAGAACTGATGATATTCTTAAATCGTGTGTGAGGAGCAAGTTAAAAGTAAAAAACGCCTGGGGTGGAAACACGGTAACACTCCCAGGCGTTTTTTCATGGCGATAAAACAGCCCAAAGAAAAAAAATTGTGTCCAGTTGGACAACTGTCACTCGATATACTTGCATTTTGACACAACTGATGATATTCTTAAATCGTGTGTGAGGAGCAAGTTAAAAGTAAAAAACGCCTGGGGTGGAAACACGGTAACACTCCCAGGCGTTTTTTCATGGCGATAAAACAGCCCAAAAGACATAGGAGTGAAAATGAACTATACGTTGTCCACAACCCTTGATTAGACGTAGCACTGCTACGTCTCTACGTATGACTCTGGAGATGTCTAAAGAAAGAAAATTGTGTCCAGTTGGACAACTGTCATATCATATAGTTCACTCATCACATAGTCAAATCTAGTCAGACACATGCAATGGATGGTTTAAGCAACTCTACTTTCAGCATGGACACGCTTAAATAGTGGAGTTATCCGCCTTGGATGTACTACCAGACATCCCCTATCCCTCCACAACGCCGTTAGTTGATTTGGGATTACTTTTAGTTTGAGATTAAGGTTTGCTTAATCTTTTTTGAGGTAGTTCAATGAGAACGCTCAGTCAGAGTGTAGCATTTTTTTGTAAATATAAGGCTATATTAGACTAGATTTTTAGTAAAGTTTTATCATACCCGCTGTAGAAACTTTTCCGGATCGCGCCTCTACATTGTTTTCTGGAGATGTTTAATGTATAGAAACGATCGCAAGGTGAATAGATGATTAATCAGACATACACGGCTGATGTTTTAGTTGTTGGTGGGGGAACCGGCGGAACTGCTGCTGCTATTCAAGCAGCACGGTCTAAAGCAAAAACTATCCTGGTGAGTGAATTTCCTTGGCTAGGGGGAATGCTGACTTCAGCGGGGGTAAGTGTACCCGATGGTAATGAATTAGAAGCATTTCAGACAGGTTTATGGGGTGAGTTTTTGCGAGAATTGCGTTCTCGACAGCCAGGAGGATTAGACAATAGTTGGGTGAGCTTTTTTAGTTACGATCCGCGTATTGGGGCAGCGATTTTTGCCGATTGGGTGCGAGAATTACCAAATCTCCATTGGATTGCCGGCAAAGTTCCGTTATCGGTTTTGCGACAGGCAGATTGTATTACTGGCGTTTGCTTTGCTGATTTTACTGTCAAAGCAAAGATTATTCTCGACGGCACAGAATTAGGAGATTTATTGGCTTTGGGGGAAATACCTCACCGCTGGGGTTGGGAATTACAATCTCAATGGGGAGAACCAAGCGCCCCAGCAGATTTTAATTATATCACACAAAAATATCCCGTGCAAGCGCCGACTTGGGTTGTGATAATGCAAGATTTTGGGGAAGAAAAAGCCCCAGAAATTTCCCCTGCACCCAATCAAGATTTATCACAGTTTGCAGGGGCTTGGGATGATTATGGTGCCGAGAAGTTTTTGAATTACGGACGCTTGCCAGGGGGGCTATTCATGATGAATTGGCCCATCTGTGGCAATGACTACGGCAAAGAAATCGGGCGATTGATAGAGTCAGAGGCATCAAAAAGTGAATTTTTAGAAGAATGTCGCTGGCACAGCCAAAATTTTGCCCATTTTATCCAAAATCAACTAGGCGATCGCTATGGCTTGGCAGAACAAGTTTTTCCCGAATACCGAAATCTCAGCACGGCTTACGCCCTACATCCCTACTACCGAGAAAGCCGGCGTTTGGTGGGACTAACTACTATGCGAGAACAGGATATTTTGCCTTCTTCTGGGGGTAGAGTTGCATCTTTAAATAGCGATCGCTTCGCCCCTGGCGTTTGCGAAGCGATCGCTATTGGTAATTACGCCAATGACCACCATTATCCCGGAATCAACTACCAGCTACAACCCAAATCTATACGCTGGGGGGGACGTTGGACAGGAACTCCCTTCACAATTGGTTACGGTTGTCTAATTCCTGCCCAAACGGATGGTTTATTGGTGTGTGAAAAAAATATCTCTGTATCGCATATAACTAATGGTGCAACGAGATTGCAACCTGTAGTTATGGGCATCGGTCAAGCGGCAGGAATGGCAGCAGCTATGTGCGTTGAGTTGAACATTCAGCCGAGAGATTTACCTGTCAGAATGCTGCAAAATGGTTTGTTGCAAGACTTACGCTCTCCTGCGGCAATCATTCCCTTATTCAATTTACCGCCAGATCATCCGGAATGGCTGGACTGGCAGCTGTATTACTTAGACAACCCAGATGCTTATCCCGCAACTGGAAATTGTCCTATTTCATCTAATCTTCATTACAAAGACTTGCAAAATAAATACGTACAATCACTTAATAAAACAACTTTACGGGGCATCTTCCATCGCCAAGATCAGCAAGATTACAGATTTAGCATCACTACAGTAACTCAAAAGCAATTGCTTTTACAAATTGTGACTTTGCGATCGCATATAGACGAGCAACTGCAAAACTTTACCCGTCAGCAACCGCTACAAATTTGCGGTTACTGGAATCGTGCCGGTAATTGGTTATTAGTTGAACATATTCAGGAATAATCAAAACATTTTTTTCAGTCAAAAACGTTACTTTTGTCAGAATGTCCGGACGCAGTAAAAAAAACTAAGTATCAGTGAAGTAGATAGTTCCAAAATAGACATTTATTATGCGTGCTACTATTTCACTTCTAATTGCTAGTTTAGTATTCGGCTCCTTAGCTTTTAACTGCCAAGCGATCGTAAATAGCTTATCTAATCTGTTGCTATCCTATGATGATTCCGAACAATTTATATCGGCTAAACCCAAGCCCAAAACCAGACCAAACCAACCAGAAGAGCCAATACCTCATCGGGGTAGTGGACGTAGAGAGTTAATCCAATATGTCGGTCAGACATATCCTGCTGTTTAACAACTATAAGGGAAGGTAACTTGTTAAAACGACAATTTTCTTGTAGCAAGAAAATCTTCATGCAGTTAAACAGGGTGTTATGCCTCATACATTTGATACATACACCCTTAGTACACATATAGCATTAGAGATACAAAAAATCAGGCGATCGCTCAGTACTTCAGCGCAGGAAGTGCTAATAATTTTTAATACCATTTCACGATCGCAATACATATAAAAATGTAGAGACGTAGCAATGCTACGTCTCTGCATTGCTACCTCTCTACAAAAATCAACGCCAAAGCCCCATTTAGCCAGGATAAGCTTAAGCGGTTGTTTTCTGCGCCTTAATGCCGTTAAGGAACATCGGCACGATGTTATCCATAAATCCTTGTGGATCGCGCTGCCAAGCCTTTTGTGCTGCCATAATTCTGGTAAACTGCAACTCAGGTGCAAACAAAGTCTGCGGTAAACGCTCCATTAAATACTGGGGACGTTCCCAAACAGGCATTGTGTTTGCCACTTCTACCAAGTTGGCTACTCCACGCAATTCGGCTCCTAAGGTGATATCCATTCCCGATTCAAAGGCTGCTTGTTCAATTGCTGCATATTTCCGCTTTGCCTTTTCCACCTTTTGTTGGTGTTCTGGACTTTTGCGGGCAATTTCTGCTAACCAACGATTACCCCAGCGGACATGTCCTGCTTCTTCTGGAAAGATTTTCTCAATGGTTTCCCGAATTTTAATATTTTCTTCGGTTTGCGGTGCTTGTTTGAGAGCGTAAATGTGTGCTGAGAAATATTCGCAACCTCGTTTTTCAGTCACGTTAATTGCTGCGAGGGTAGAAATTACAAAATCATCAAGGTCTTTAGCTGGATCTTTTTGGTCACTGTCTAAGAGCCTTTCAAATTCATCAATGTAGGATGAACCAGGAGGAGTTCCGATATCAGCTCCCAAATCAATCAACAAATCAGTTAGCCACATAGCGTGACGAGCTTCATCTGAAATATGATGTGACAAATCCCGCACGAGTTCTGGTGGCTTGCCATTGAGTCTTTCAATTACCTCAGTCAGGTCTTTGCAGCTGCGTTGTTCGCTGTAACGGTAGCGGTTGAGGGTAATTAAATGAATTTCGCGATCGCTCACTACCCTTTTTAAAATATCTCTCGCACCCAAAGCATTCTGAAATTTACGTGGGTAAGCAACAGTCATAGTTTTTATTGAGTTTTGTAAACCAGTATTTTGATAGTAACTTAGTGCTAGTTCGGTTGAGCATTATAACTTGTAGCGATCGCCCTACAAGGAAGTGAAAATGTAGAGCGGTTTAATGGTTCTGCAAGGCTTGTCTGCGCCGTCCTTCCGCTTTCAGTTCTTCCAAGGTCATGGAGAAATTTTTCCTATCTGCTTCCTCAATTCCCCGTAGCAGTTCTTCTTTCAAATAGTCGGTATGGTCTTTCAAAAGCTGCAAAGCGGCACAAATAACCTCATTTTCAGAAGCATACACGCCACTGGCAATAGTTGCTCTGACGAGTTCTTCGAGTTCCAGTGGCAAAAAAACTTGCATAAACTAGCGGTGTTTTACTTGGGGAGTATAAGCTATTTTTACCGAAAAACGCCGCTGACAACAACTTTTTACCAACACTCTATTTTAACCGGGGCAGAGTTTAGTGCTGCGGACAAATATTAAGTTTTGTAACAAATGCGTTTTTGTAACTTTGGTTACAGAATTTTTTGCTATAGTGGTTTTGTAGATGAAAAATGAATCTATAAATCATTAAGACAATAAAGAGGAACTTGATATGTCTACCCAAGAAAAAGCCCGTGCTTTAATGATGCGTCATTATCAGTTGGTAAAAAATCGTCAACAATCGATGCTGGAACGTGTTGGTGAAGAACTAGGTCTTCCTGCTGGCAAAGCATCCCATTACTGGAACCCAATTCAAGGTAAGATAGATCCTACCGTTCGTATGACTTGCGATCGCAGCAATGCCACAATGAGCTAGGGACTTTATTAACGTAGTGAGCGATTTATCGCTCAATTTAATCAGAACAACCCAAGATGCTAGTCAAAAAAAAGCCACCCGTAGGTGGCTTAATTATGTTCTCAAATAACGCAATTTAAGCGTTGAAACCCTTACTACAACTAAGATTTAAGCGTTGAAACCCTTACTAACTTAACAATCGTAGTAAAGCGCAAACTCGTAAGGATGAGGACGCAGACGCATTGGGTTAACTTCGTTATCTAGCTTGTAAGAAATCCAAGTTTGAATGAAGTCTTCGGTAAACACACCTGGTTCTGTTAAGAAAGCATGATCCTTCTCTAGTGCTTCCAAAGCCAATTCTAAAGAACCTGGTGTAGAAGGAACCTTAGCCAACTCATCTGGGGAGAGTTCATAGATATTCTTATCTAGAGGTTCACCAGGATGGATTTTGTTCTTGATACCATCTAAACCAGCACAAAGCATAGCAGCGAATGCCAAGTAAGGGTTAGATGTTGCATCCGGACAACGGAATTCTAAGCGCTTTGCTTTGGGATTATTACCAGAAAGAGGAATCCGTACAGAAGCAGAACGATTACCTTGGGAATAAGCTAAGTTTACAGGTGCTTCATAACCAGGTACTAGGCGCTTGTAAGAGTTGGTGGTGGGGTTGGTGATTGCTAACAGTGCTGGTGCGTGACGGAGAATGCCACCAATGTAGTGCAATGCCATTTCACTCAAACCGGCGTACTTATCGCCGCCAAACAGGGGCTGACCATCCTTCCAGATAGATTGGTGACAGTGCATCCCAGAACCATTATCGCCGAAGATGGGCTTAGGCATGAAGGTAACGGTTTTGCCGTATTTCTTAGCAACGTTTTTAATGACATATTTGTAAGTCATCAACCAGTCGGCAGCTTCAATTAATTTACCGAAGCGGAAACCGAGTTCACACTGTCCACCGGTGGCAACTTCGTGGTGTTGCTTTTCAATTGGTACGCCGCACTTTGCCATTGTTAGCAGCATTTCGGTGCGGATATCTTGGAAACTGTCGGTGGGGGCAACTGGGAAGTAACCTTGTTTGAAACGTGGTTTGTATGCGAGGTTAGGACCTTCTTCTTTACCGGAGTTCCAAGCACCTTCTACAGAATCTACATAATAATAGCCGGAATTGGCGGTTTGGTCAAATCGGGCATCATCAAAGATGAAAAATTCTGCTTCTGGACCAAAGAAAGCTGTGTCACCAACACCTGTAGAAACCAAGTAGTCTACTGCTTTTTGAGCAATAACGCGGGGACAGCGATTGTAAGGTTCACCTGTACGCGGTTCTTGGATACTACAAATTATACTGAGTGTCGGCTCTGCCATGAACGGATCGATCCAGGCTGTGTTTGGGTCGAGAACCATTGACATGTCTGATTCGTTGATAGCTTTCCAACCCCGAATACTCGAACCGTCGAAAGGCACGCCGTCAGTGAATGCAGTCTCATCAATTTGGTTATAGTACATCGTGAGATGCTGCCAAGTTCCTGGCGTATCGATGAATTTCAGATCGATCATCTGAATGTTCTTGTCCTGAATCATTTTCAAGACTTCTTTGGGGGTTGTCATGATTACTCCTTGTGTGCCTATTTACTAGGGTAGAACTGAAATTTTCAATGCATTCACTCTGACCCTGTTTGGTGAAACCAAATTGTGAGATCCCTGAAATATCCTAGAGATAGGACATTAGGTAGTTTTGTAGCTTATGCAACAAAACCTCAAGATTAAAGTTTATATTTACTTTTGCTTAACGACTTTCACAAAACTTCATAGTTCATTTCACAGGGTCAACTTTGACATAGAATCCTTTAAGTAGCCGATGGATTAATGTTTGTGCTGAGACTTTTGCCGCAGCACAAAAATTTATAGGCGCATAAAAGCAGCTAGATAAATATCAAACCATAAATAGGATTGATTGGGAGAAAACGGAATGCGGGATGCAGTAACAAGTTTAATTAAGAATTATGACGTAACCGGACGGTATTTTGACCGGAATGCGATAGACAGCCTCAAGTCTTACTTTGAAAGTGGTACAGCACGAGTACAAGCAGCTGGGGCAATTAATTCTAATGCAGCGTCTATTGTCAGACAGGCTGGTTCTCGGTTATTTGAAGAACAGCCGGAGTTGATTCGTCCTGGTGGAAATGCTTACACTACTCGTCGCTATGCGGCTTGTTTGCGGGATATGGATTACTATTTGCGCTACGCTACTTATGCGCTGGTTGCTGGTAGTATGGATGTTCTAGATGAGCGGGTGCTGCAAGGGCTGCGGGAAACTTACAATTCTTTGGGTGTGCCTATTAGTCCGACGGTTCGCGGTATCCAGATTATGAAGGATATTATCAAGGAGCAAGTGACGGCGGCTGGTGTTGCTAATACTGCTTTTTTGGATGAGCCTTTTGATTATATGACACGGGAGTTGAGCGAGCAGAATATTTAGTGGCACAAGGTAAAAGTTGAGCCAGTGCTATCTTGGGGTTTCCCCTGCAAATGTAAAAAGATTATAGCGATCGCACTTTGACTTCATTGGCAAGGTGCGTTTACTTTTTTTAATGCAAAAAAACGACCATAATAGAAGTTGCCCATATTTGAGGCGCTAGCTATGGAAGAATTATTAACCCTGAAAGACTTGCTGGTTCAAGGCGATGTTCAAGGTGCTTTGATGATTGTGGAAGAATTAACCGAAATGAGCCGAAATGATATCATCAAGACGATTCGTAGCTATGCAGTAATTCTCCTGTTGCATTTGATTAAACAACAAGCTGAAAATCGCACGACTCGCTCTTGGGATGTGTCAATTCGCAATTCAGTTAGGGAAATTCAGCGAGAAAATAAGCGTCGTAAGGCTGGAGGTTATTATCTCACACCAGAAGAACTATGGGAAACTTTAGTAGAAGCTTATTTAAATGCCATTGATCAAGCTTCCCTGGAAGTTGAAGAAGGTCGTTATGAGCCAGAGGAATTGGAAAAGCTGGTTAACCAAGAAGAAATTCTCAATCGTGCTTTAGGTTTAACAAATTCGGCGGAATTCCCCATCCGTCTATAGGGTGGGGTGCATCACGCTTTCTTGACTACGAAAACACCTCCGACTAATATTAACCGCAGGAAGATTTATGGAGTGGGGTGGTTGAGAAGTCACCAATTATTTTATTTGAGGAGCTTAACAATATATATATATCATGGTAAGATGAACACATCAAGGAGGTGATGTTAAGTGTTGCACAAAGCTGTCCAAGTTCGTTTATATCCAACAAAAGAGCAAGAAACCCAGTTGGCTCAATGTTTTGGGTGTGCTAGATGGTGGTGGAATTACGCCCTAAATAAGTCAATTGAGACTTACAAAGAAACAGGAAAAGGACTTACACGTGCAGCACTCAACGCATTTCTCCCTATACTCAAAAAAGCTGAAGATACTATTTGGTTGGCTGATTGTTATAGCCAAGTTTTACAGGCTACAACACTCAATCTAACTACTGCATATAAGAACTTTTTTGAGAAACGTGCAGGATTTCCTAAATTCAAATCAAGGCACGGAAAACAGTCTATCCAGTATCCTCAAAACGTCAAGATTGTAAATGGTAATGTAAAACTTCCTGGTAACACAGGAGAAATCAAAGCCAAAATACACAGACCTATTGAGGGTAAAATCAAAACTGTTACTGTAAGCAAAACACCATCAGGGAAGTACCTTGCATCCATTCTGACTGAAGTTGAAGGTGAAAATCCGGTTATTTCAGAAGGTAAAATTTATGGCATTGATTTAGGACTAAAACACTTTGCTGTCGTAACCGATGGCGAGAAAGTTGTCTTATACGATAACCCTAAACACCTTGGAAAACATGAAAAAAATCTCAAGCGCAAACAAAAAAAATTAGCACGTAAAGTAAAAGGAAGCAATTCAAGAAATAAATACAGAAAAGTTGTTGCCAAAGTTTACGAGCGAGTTAGCAACTCAAGGCAAGATTTTCTACATAAACTTAGTTACAAGTTGGTCAGCGATAGCCTCGTGGTCATAGTAGAAAATCTTAATGTCAAAGGCATGGTGCGTAATCACAAATTGGCGAAATCAATATCTGATGTGGGCTGGGGAACATTCACTAACTTTCTAGCTTATAAGCTAGAACGCAGAGGTGGAAAGTTGGTTGAAATTGATAGATGGTTTCCTAGTTCCAAGCTCTGTTCTAATTGTTTCTATCAAATAGGTGAGATGCCATTAGATGTCCGTGAATGGACTTGTCCTCATTGCAATACTCACCATGACAGGGACGGGAACGCCGCGCAGAACATTAGAGCCGAGGGGATCAGAATGATAAAGGCGGAAGGTTCAGCCGTCTCTGCTGTAGGAGGGGAGGTAAGACCAAAGCTCGGACGAAAGTCTAAGCTGCGGCACTCGCCTATGAGTACAGAAGCCCCAACTTCAGCCGTACTCGGCAAGTTGGGGTAGTTCACTTGGTTAAACAACGACTTGATATATTATTAGTAGAGTTAAATTTGTGTGCTTCCCGCGCCTTAGCGCAACGGTTGATTCAAGCAGGGGAAGTTCAGGTTAATCGTGTGGTTGTGGATAAGGCGGGGACGGAGGTTGATGTTGCGGCGGATATTAAGATTAAAGAGCGATCGCGTTTTGTTTCTCGTGGTGGTGAGAAACTGGTGAAGGCTTTAGAATTTTTTGCTATCTCTGTGGAAGGACGCGTTTGTTTGGATGGCGGTATTTCCACAGGAGGCTTTACTGATTGTCTTTTACAAGCTGGGGCAAAGCTAGTTTACGGGGTTGATGTGGGTTATGGTCAAGTTGATTGGCGTTTGCGAAATGATTCGCGGGTGAAATTGCTGGAACGCACTAATTTACGACAATTGCAACCCCATGAGTTATATGGTGAGGCAGAAAAAGCTGATTTGGCGGTGGTGGATGTTTCGTTTATTTCTTTAACCAAGATTTTGCCTGCTTTGTGGGAGTTAACTCAATCTCAAAGAGAAGCTGTTTTACTGGTGAAGCCACAATTTGAGGTTGGGAAGTCTCGTGTAGGGAAAAAAGGCGTTGTTCGTGATTCTTCTGACCAAGCTGAGGCAATTTTTCAGGTTTTGCAAACTGCTCAAAATTTAGGATGGAACTACAAGGGTTTAATTTGGTCGCCGATCACTGGTCCTGCTGGGAATATAGAATATCTCTTGTGGCTGGATATAGAAAGCGAAACACCACCGCCTAATTTAGAAGCTGTTGGGCAAGTTACTAAATCTGCTGCTGCCCAATTAAGAAATTAAAGGTCGTAGATTAGACATTCTACTGCTTCGGGATGGCGATCGCAGTAGCTTTCTAAAGAAGATTTGCTTTTTGTTGCTTGCTCTTTGTGAGATTTTTCAGCTTGCAATTCTTCCACGATATCCCAAGCTACAGCGCAGTTAGCAGAATTGCTACCGTTTAAATCGCAGGTTTCGCGGGCTTCTGCAATAGCCTCAAATATTGCTTCTTCAAGGGTTTGAGTTTGATTATCGTCGGAGTTAATAGCAATCTGGAGTACGTTTGAGATGTCAGTCATGATACTTACCTTTGTGTGTTGATTTAGAAATCGACTGCCAGCTTCTGAATTATTTCAACAGCTTAATTTCCAGTTTAGACAGGCTTAACAAAAAATGCCGGTGGGAAAACCGTCATTTAGGGGATGGGGACAGGGGACTAGGGAGATAAGGGGGATGAGGGGGATGAGGGGGATGAAGGACAAGCAGCAAGTCCTCCCAATGCCCAATGCCCAATGCCCCCTGCCCTATTCCCCAATCCTTAATTCTTGCTGCAAGCGGTACAAAATAGTGTTTTGGTCAACTTGGGAGAGAATTTCTTGAATGACAGTGCTAGCGCCCATTTGTCCCCAAGTGCAGCCCTCTTTCAGATACACTTGTGCGGCTTTGCCGATGGCATATGCGCCATAACCGGCGATACCAGCTTGAGCGATCGCACTTCCGGCAAAGGCTGTAATATTGGTGGGATTTTCACCACTGGCTAAGGCGGCGGTAGTTTTGCCTAAACCTAAAAGCAAGCTGCTGCCTAATTCTCCCAAAAGTAAACCCCCAGAACTAAATAAAATCGTCTTAAAAATTTTCCCGGCTTCGTAACCGGTCATCGGTAAGCCGTATAATCTTGCTAAGGAGCGAATCAACGCTAAGTCGGCAACACTTCCCCCAACCACATCTAAAAAGGCGATGGGATTTAACGCTACTCCTAAGGCTTTATATTTGGTAAACTGCCAAATGAGGTCTTCTGCTTGTTGTTCGCGTAAGTCGATGGTTTTTTGCGCGATCGCAGCTTCTGCATCTCTTGCTTGAATTAGTGCATTTAAAGCGAGAAGCGATCGCCCTTCACGATTGAGAATATTTAAAATTGTTTGTTTGAGTTCCTCTACTTCAATTGGCGGTGTCTCCCATTCATAAGTTACACGTCCATCAGTCCACTCAACTCGCACTTCCAGGGGTGCAGGTTCTGCCGCTACCATGACAATTTCATCGGGTAATAACGGCTTACTTTGGGGATGTCCTGCACCCAGTTGTTGCAAATTTTTATAAATAGCTGTTTTATCTGTATCTGGATACAAGTCTATTTTGTTAAATACAAGAATTAGGGGTTTTTGCGATCGGCGCAATTCTAGCAGCGCTTGATACTCAGTCTTCGTAATATCACCTGACACCACAAACAAGATTAAATCAGCTTGCTGTGCGACATCTAGCGCCATTTGCCCTCTAACTTCCCCCTGAATTTCATCTAATCCTGGGGTATCAATTAATTCTACCTGCACCTTTCCACCAGGAGTCCACTGTAGGGAACGAGGATACTGAGTTACACCGTTAAGGGGACCTGTTTGCAGAATTTTTTGCCCCACTAAGGCATTTAACACTGCTGACTTCCCACGACTGACTAAACCAAAAGCAGCAATTCTAATTACGTTAGAGTCGAGTTTATTAAGAGTATTTGTCAATATCTCTAATTCTGGTTTGACAAAAGATGCTAATTCCAGATTTGATTGTGGTTGTCCTGGCTTACGAAGATATCCATACCAAGACAGCACTTGTCTGAGACTAGCACGAGCGCGGTTTAAATGAGTTTCTTGGAGATTATTAGGCACGTTCTTGCCTTTGTTGTAACAAGCTATATATCTATTTTGCTTCAATTGCATAACAAAACTCAGCAATGCCTAAAGACGTTACTGAGTCGTTGGTTATTTAATTCTTTTTGAATGGGTGAATGCGTGAATGTTCGTATGAAGCGACGGTCAAATATGACCGTTGATAACTAGATGGGCATAGATAAATCTGCTCTAATGTAGTAAGGGATAGAGCCGCTTAAAACTGAAACTATGAGCGGTAAACCGCTCACTACCTAGAGAATATTTTACGTTTATTTTGCCCAAATACTTATCTACCAAATCCGGTTTCCGTCTTCGTCAACTCTTGCTTGACGAATCACATCAGAAATTTCTTCGGCATCTTTTACGTGATGAAGCGCCTTTTTTTCACCATTGGGTTCATCGACAACGAAGTAAGTTGGTACTGTGATATGTTCACCTGTAATGTCTGGTGAATCTACAGCAATTTGTTGAGCTTTTTCTTCAAGTGATTTTGACTCGTCAATCACATCTCCAGGATTGACTGTCGCGTTCTTTTCTTTAGGTGTTGGTTCTTCTCTGGATTCTATAGTTGGGCTTACTGGTTGCTTAATTTCATTTTCTGATTGATTAGCCATAATCTTTAATTTTCCAGAATTTATCTACTAACATCACTTTATAGAATCAAAGCCGTGAAGAGTTCCTTCTCAAGAAAGACTTTGAGTATACGACTAAATGAGTAATTTATTAGACTCGTTTGAATTTAAATATGCGTTATCCAGAACCCCCAATAAGACGTAGCATTGCTAGGTCTTTACAAGGATTTCGGGTAATGGTTAAATAATTTCCAATTTCCTGTGTCTATTAGGCATCTCCAGAAAATAATGTAGAGACGTAGCACTGCTACGTCTAATCAAGGGTTTGGGGCAACGCATAATTAATTTCTGGAGATGTCTATTAGGTTATGGCAGTACTATATTATTTTTGAGGTTGAAAGGGTGTATAGTTACCCCCAAGAGCTTCGACGATAGTGCGGGTATTTGCTTCCATCATTTTGATGTAGGAATCCCCTGCACTTCCAGAGGTGCCAATGGAATCAGAATAAAGTTGACGCGGTGCTAATTTGACACCGGCTTCTTGGGCAACTGTGGTAATTAAAGCTGGATTAATCGTTGTTTCGGCAAAAATTGCGGGAACGCCAATCTTTTTAACTGATTCTACCAAACGTTGTACTGTTTGAGCGCTTGGTTGTTCTTCAGTGCTGATACCAATTAAAGTTCCGGCGATCGCTATTCCATAACCACGTCCATAATATTGAAAGGCATCATGGGTTGTTATTAATTTACGTTTATCGGCTGGGATAGTAGCAATCTGTTGTTTAATCCAACTATCCAACTGCTGTAATTCTTTAGTTAGTTGCGTCGCATTTTGGGTAAATTTCTCTTTATCTTCTGGGGATAATTCTATTAAAGCATCCCGAATCGCGTTTACCATCGCTGCTGCATTCTCTGCGTTACCCCAAACATGCGGATCTGGTACTATTTCACCTTTACCTTTATCTAATTCCAAAGGCTTGACAACTTCCCCTACCGCAACCTGACGCGCTTTTCCCCCTGTAGCTTTCATAATTTTAATCAGTCCCGGTTCCAGGTTGTAGCCGTTATACAAAATCAAGTTAGCTTCTTCTAAAAATCTACTATCTTCTGGTCTTGGTTCATATACGTGCGGATCTGTACCGGGTTTGAGAATTCCCCTTAGCTTGATTTCATCTCCCCCAACATCTTGCGCTAAGTCAGCAATGATGGTACTTGTCGCTACTACCAAAGGTTTGCCATCTGCCTCTGGGGTGTTACGGTTATTTGGTTGGCTACAACTAAGTAAGGTAAAGGGTAAAAGGCAAAGGGTAAAAGTAAGGATTGTTTTCAGCCTTTGAGGTTTTGTCTGGCTAGAGATGCAAACTTCTGTCTGGGGTATTAGTTTCATTTATCTGTGATATTATTTCCAATTATAGATGTTTTCATATTTGTCTCATATTTATAGTAAGCTCAAGGAAAGCAATATTTAACTTGGTTATGAAAACTGTCCCTTACCCAAACTTTGATTTATCCAAAAACAACCCACGTAAGATGCCTTTAGAAGTTGTCACAAGTTCGGCAAATTCCACTCAAGCGATTAGCATTGCTCATTTAGGGGTATATTACCGCACACAAGAAGCGCTAAGAGACGTTAATTGTATTATCAAACCAGGACGACTAACAGGGATTTTTGGTCCTAACGGTGCAGGTAAAAGTACGCTGATGAAAGCGATGTTGGGATTGGTTCCTGCTAGTAGTGGGAAGGTGTTGTATCACGGTAAAGCGTTGATGCAACAACTTGATAAAGTTGCTTATGTACCACAGCGATCGCAAATCGATTGGACTTACCCCGCAACCGTTTGGGATGTGGTAATGATGGGAAGAGTCAAGAAAACAGGTTGGTTTCGTAACTTCTCAACAGTTAGCCGTCAGGTTGCCAAAAGTGCCTTAGAAAGAGTTGGCATGATCCAATATAGCGATCGCCCAATTGGACAGCTTTCTGGAGGACAACAACAACGGGTATTTTTAGCCCGTGCTTTAACCCAAGAAGCCGAGATTTTCTGCTTTGATGAACCGCTTGTAGGGATAGATCAGAAAACCCAGTCAGTAGTTTTTCAAGTCTTTGGTGAACTCGCTGCCGCTGGTAAAATCGTCTTGGTTGTCAACCACGATTTAGGCGAATCAATCACCCACTTTGACGATTTAATTTTGTTAAATCGGGACTTAATCGCCACCGGAAGCCGCCAACAAGTACTAACTGAAGACAATTTGTCAAGTGCCTATGGTGGGAAAGTTATTTACTTTTCTGATGCAGCGTAAATTGGGAATTGAGAATTGGTAATGGGTACTCTCCCTCATCTCCCTCATCTCCCTCATCTCCCCCTCAAGCGGTTCGTATTACAAATTATTATGCTTGAATCATTAATTGAGCCGTTGCAATATGGCTTTATGCAGCGATCGCTTGTAATTGCGATTTTAGTCGGTTTGTTGTGTGCGATTGTTGGTAGTTATTTGATGGTGCAGCGATTAGCTTTACTAGGTGATGCTATCAGTCACTCAGTTTTGCCAGGATTAGCGATCGCCTTTTTGTTGGGTGGGAATATTTTTATTGGGGCATTTATTGCCGGTGTCATCAGTACAATGGCGATCGCTTGGATTCAAACGCGATCGCCTATTAAAGAAGACGCAGCGATGGGGATAGTTTTTTCGGCGTTTTTTGCCCTTGGAGTCACTCTAATTACTGTCATTCAAAAAGATAACAAAATTGACCTCAACCACTTTCTTTTTGGTAACATTCTCAGTGTGACAGTTGACGAAGTTAGGGACACATCAATTATTGCCGCAATAGTGTTAATAGTCGTCTTTTTATTATATAAAGAACTGTTATTTTACACCTTTGACCCATTAGGCGCTCAAGCTGCGGGATTGCCAGTAAATCGGCTGAATTTTGGCTTAATGCTGCTGATTGCTTTAACAATTGTTGCCAGCATGAAAGCTGTAGGCGTAATTTTAGTTTTATCACTTTTGATCACACCAGGAGCAACTGCTTATCTATTAGTTAAACGCTTGCATCAAGTGATGATTTTGGGGGCAATAATTGGCGTAATTTCTAGTATTAGCGGTATGTACCTGAGCTACTTTTATAATTTGCCATCTGGACCGGCGATCGTTTTGGTAGTATCAGGATTCTTTTTCTTGACATTTTTATTCAGTCCCCAACACGGTGTTTTTACTTATCGTCAAGGAAATTTATCTCACACAAGGATAAGCCAGCCCGTTGAGGCGACTGGGACACAAATAGGCGAAGAAAAACTATAAAAAGAATGAAAGCAAGATGTTTTATACTTAGAGCTAAAACACTTAATTTAGTTTTTTACTATGCCCTATAGTCAATTTACCATCGAAAAAGTAAAGAAAGATTTTCAATTAACGACTGTAGAGGGAGTTCGTTTTTTCCCAGACTCAATTGAATCGGTTACTCCAAGTTCCAGACTACAAGCTATTTTAGAGGATTTACCGTGGGCTTTAGCAGTGGATACTGAGAAAGCACGTTCAGAGGTAATTATCAATCCTATATTACTAGAAGTGCGACGTATTTTCAATCAACAAATCAGCGTGTTTTCGGGAGAAGAATTTAACATTGATGCAAGTATTGGACTCAACGGTGTATGTGATTTTCTTGTTTGCCGTTCACCCGAACAATTAACGGTAGAAGCACCTGCTATTGTTATTGTTGAGGCGAAAAAATCAGATATAAAATCTGGACTTGGACAATGCATTGCAGAAATGGTAGCTGCACAGCGATTTAATCAAAAAAGAGAACAACCCTTAACAGCAGTTTACGGTACTGTCACCAGTGGAACGCAATGGCGATTTCTCAAATTAGAGGGACAAATAGTAACAATTGATTTAACGGATTATTCCCTTCCTCCTATCGAGCAAATTCTCAGCTTTTTGGTGTGGATGGCAAAAGTAGGTTAATTTTTGAGTTCTACAAAGCTTGGCATAGCTGATAAGAAACATCCTTATTGTTGTCACCGACACCGACACCCTTCTAGGGTGTCGCTATACAAACGAAGGCTGCCTACGCAGCCTGAAAACATTATTAGCCCACGCAGGTGTTCCTTGTTCTTGTAGCCCCAGACTTCCAGTCTGAGGGCTATTCAACCCGAAAATTCCTCCCTCATGCGCTGTTCTAAAAGCTGTAATAAAGTATCTACATCATTACCAATTTGCTCAAAACAATTCGGTGGTGCAGGTTCAGATGCAAACTGAATTAACTTCACTTCACCGCTACCAATACCAATCATGACAACTTCTATTTCCGGTTGATAATGATCAATAATTCCTAACAGTTCCTGAAGCCTATTTTCAACTCTATCATTTAATTTTTCTACCTGTTCTTTGGGGCAATAAACAAAATGCGGCTGAGGTTGTAAATCAATGCCGATAGTACCCTGAGTGTCACTATTTTCTAACCATAGTGCCCAAGATAACGCCGCTAATTCTAGCTTATTTGCTTTGACAAATTTATCCAACTGGCGACGCCACTTGGTGTTTCCTGATTCAGACTGGGTACTACCAAACATCATAAGCAATTTAAAAGGGTCAATGGTCAATGGTCAATAGCTAATATTCAATTTTTGTAATTCAATATCATCTACTGTAATATTTCGCGATCGCACTTCGTAAAATCGTAACAAAAGTTTGACTAAAGTGCTTTTGCCGGAACCGGTAGAACCCACAATTGCAATTGTTTTTCCTGCCGATATATGTAATGATAAATTTTCAATTATCCCTTGCTTATCTTGATAAACAAAACTGACATTTTTAAAGACTACTTCTTTGCTTATCACTATCAACAGGTAAATGCACATTTCCCGGATGAATAGCGATTTTTTTACTTAACAAATCCATAATCAAGCAAGCGCTGGAAAGGATGTATTGAATTTCAACGCCTTTTTAACATCCGACGAGATTTTAATACAGTAGACACAGCCGTTTACAGGTGAGTGAGCATTGATATTACCACGTTAGAAAGTCTTGAGTCTTGACTCTTAGGTACTGAGTTATGAAAATGGAAGACTTTATTGAGAACTCAAGACTTTCTGTAACTGATGATACTCTTGAACTAGCAGAAGTTTGAACTATTTGCTAGTGTCAGATTAATGCGTAGTATTTTACTTATTTCTCAGTATTACTCAGGAGAAAAAAATTGAAAAATCAGCAAGTAGTGAATTGGCAAACGATAGTAGCCGGATTTGTCGCGGCAATAATTGTTATTATGAGCTTGAATGCTTTTATCATTATTAACCCAGGACAAGCAGCCGTGATTAGTGTCTTGGGTAAAGCCAAAGATGGTGCTTTAGTTGAAGGTATCCACCTAAGACCGCCTTTTATCTCAGTAATAGATGTGTATGATTTGACAGTGCAAAAATTTGAAGTGCCGGCAGAAAGTTCTACTAAGGATCTGCAAAATTTAACTGCAAGATTCGCTATCAACTTTCGTCTTGATCCCGTCAAGGTAGTCGAAGTCAGAAGGAAACAAGGAACTTTAGAGAATATCGTCTCAAAAATCATTGCTCCCCAGACACAAGAAGCCTTTAAAATAGCGGCAGCAAAAAGAACAGTAGAAGAAGCAATTACCAAAAGAACTGAGTTGAAAGAAGATTTTGATCAGGCGTTAAGCGATCGCCTAGAAAAATATGGAATAATAGTATTAGATACAAGTGTAATTGACTTAACCTTTTCACCAGAATTTGCCAAAGCAGTTGAGGAGAAACAAATCGCGGAACAACGAGCGCAAAGAGCCGTCTACATAGCACGAGAAGCCGAACAAGAAGCCCAAGCAGATGTTAATCGCGCAAAAGGCAGAGCCGAAGCTCAAAAACTCTTAGCAGAGACTCTCAAAGCTCAAGGTGGGCAATTGGTTCTACAAAAAGAAGCCATTGAAGCTTGGAGAAGCGGTGGTGCCCAAATGCCCAAAGTCCTCGTTATGAGTGGAGATTCTAAGAGCAGCGTGCCTTTTCTCTTCAATATGGGCAATCTTCAAAATGAACCCTAATTTAGGGTATTAAAGTGAGCAATCCTCAACTAAAATACAACCATAAACACCAAGGACATAATAAACATATTTATGTCAACACCCAATCACACGAATCTCACTGTCTCAGAAGCGAAAAAAATCCTGAATAAATTCAATTGTCTGGATATCGCACCTGTTATCAAGCCATCAGAAAAAGTTTTAATCCGTCAGGCGTTACTTTTGCTAACCAGCCTTTCTGATTATCAAATTTTAGGAATTTGCGCTGATACAGAAAAAGAAGGAATGCTTGCCACGAAAACTTATTCCCAAGCTTTGGGTTATGAAGTACCAAGTAATTTGCCACCAATTGAAGGTCCAGTTTACATCAAATTAAACGGCAAAAATGGCTTGTGTTATCTTGATTCCTACCCAGGACATCATCGAGGCGTATTGGTGTCTTGCCAATCTTATAATGAAGGGGGAATTAACGAAATGTATGGACATTTGCCCTTGGATTTATTTGTATAAACTTTATTAAACGTAGGGTGGCAATGCTCACCCTACTCACTAATAACCAGTACAGACGTTCCGGCAATCTCGTACAGACGTTCCGGCAATCTCGTACAGACGTTCCGGCAATCTCGTACAGACGTTCCGGCAATCTCGTACAGACGTTCCGGCGGAACGTCTCTACTACTATCTAATAACCAGTACAGACGTTCCGGCAATCTCCTAGAGACGTTCCGGCAATCTCGTACAGACGTTCCGGCAATCTCGTACAGACGTTCCGGCAATCTCGTACAGACGTTCCGGCGGAACGTCTCTACTACTATCTAATAACCAGTACAGACGTTCCGGCAATCTCGTACAGACGTTCCGGCGGAACGTCTCTACTACTATCCAATAACCACTAACCATTTACATGAGTATTATTACATTACAATCAATCAGTAAAGACTTTGGCATCAAAGAAATTTTAAAAGATGCCAGCTTTAGTCTCGATGCTACTGATAAAGTAGGCTTAATTGGCACTAACGGTTCTGGCAAATCAACATTATTAAAAATGATTGCCGGACTAGAACCCCTTGATAGTGGTCAAATTTTAGTTAATAATTCTAAAATTATCTATCTTCCCCAGCAACCAGACTTAGACGACAATCGCACAGTTTTAGAGCAAGTTTTTGCGGACAGCGGTGACCAAATGGCTTTAGTGCGTGAGTATGAAGAACTTTCTGATAAATTAGCTCACAATAGCGAAGATAATCAATTAATGTCTCGCTTGTCTGTAGTCATGCAAAAGATGGAAACGACTGGTGCTTGGGAGTTAGAAACTAACGCCAAAATCATCCTGACAAAGTTAGGAATTTCCGACTTTAACGCGATTATCGGCACATTATCTGGAGGCTATCGCAAGCGAATTGCTTTAGCAACAGCTTTGCTATCAGAACCGGATGTTTTACTCATGGATGAGCCGACAAACCATCTGGATGCTCTTTCTGTGGAATGGTTGCAAACGTACCTGCATCGTTTTCGTGGCGCACTTTTATTAATAACTCACGATCGCTACTTTTTAGATCGCGTTACCAATCGTATCATTGAAATTGACCGAGGCGACATTTACACATACGCAGGTAACTACTCATATTATCTAGAAAAGAAGGCTTTAGCTGAAGAATCTGCTGTTAGCAGTCAACGCAAACATCAAGGTGTATTGCGACGCGAATTAGAATGGTTAAAAAAAGGACCCAAGGCAAGAAGTACGAAGCAAAAAGCGAGAATTGATCGCGCTCATGCGATGCAAGAAACTGAGTTTAAACAAGTTCAGGGTAAAGTTGATATATCTACAGTCGGTCGTCGCATTGGCAAAAAAGTTATTGAACTAAATAATATATCCAAAGCATACAATGGACGCACTTTAATTAAAGATTTTACCTACGAATTTAGTCCAGAAGATCGCATCGGCATTATTGGTGCTAACGGTGCTGGTAAATCCACTTTAATGGATATGATCACCAAACGCATTGAGCCAGATTCTGGATATGTAGAAATTGGTTCTACAATTCACATCGGCTATTTTGACCAACATTCGGAAGAGTTACTCACAGCCTTAGACGAAAATCAACGCGTAATTGACTATATCAAAGAAGAAGGAGAATTTGTCAAAATTTCTGATGGAACTCAAATTACAGCTTCGCAAATGTTGGAGCGGTTTTTGTTTCCTGGAAACCAGCAATATTCACCAATTCATAAACTTTCTGGTGGTGAAAAAAGGCGTTTATTTTTATTACGCGTTCTCATGAGCGCACCTAACGTCTTGATTCTTGATGAACCGACAAACGATTTAGATGTGCAAACATTGGCTGTGCTAGAAGAATATTTAGAAGATTTTTCTGGCTGTGTAATTGTAGTTTCTCACGATCGCTACTTTTTAGACAGAACAATTGACAAAGTTTTTGCCTTGGAAGATGGCGGTAATTTCCGTGAATATCCCGGTAACTACTCAATTTATATCGACTACAAAAAAGCCGAAGAAGCAGCACTACAAGAAATCGCTCCCGCTAAAGAAAAGCCAAAAACTGTAGATGCTGAACCGAAAAATACAGAAAATAAAAAGCGTCGTCTATCAAGTTGGCAAAAACGAGAATTTGAGCAATTGGAAGTAAAAATTGCTCAGTTAGAAGATGAGAAAGCAGAAGTAGAAAAAGCACTGACAAATGTCCCACCAGGGAATTATACTCAAGTGCAGAAATTGTATGATCAAGTAGAAACGCTCAAGCAAGCGATCGATGTAGCGACTGAACGTTGGATGGAATTAGCAGAGATGGATTGAGAGAATTATAGCGGTTATCAGTTGGGTGCAATACATCAAAGAATTAAGGAACCGCAGATGTAGACGCGAAGCGGCTTGCCGAAGGCTACGCAGATGGACGCAGATAAATCTGTACTTGATTCAAACGAGAAGCGCTATAAATTCCACCGACGAGGATGTTTGCGGATATCGGCTAATAATTCTTCTCGTGTCAGATTTATGGCTAAAGTCGAATTTAATAAGCAAAAGCAGCTTTGACTTATTCAAAATGCCATTTGACTTACTCATTTCGGTGTTTTCCGCAAGCAAAATAAGCTTTGACTTATTCAAAATGCCATTTGACTTACTCATTTCGGTGTTTTCCGCAAGCAAAATAAGCTTTGACTTTCTCAAACCCCAGTTTGCTTACTAATTTAAGTAATTCACGCAGTCATCACAACGATCGCTAATGCGATCGCTATGAGCAAAAAATTAATATCAAGACGGAGATGATATCATCCAATTATCCAATAACTCCTAACAGACGCGATTAATCGCGTCTCTACAAGTTACGCGATTAATCGCGTCTCTACTATCCAATAACAACTAACAACTAATTTTCTACGGCTCATACCGTACTATCACCTGACGCGATAATATAGAATTTGCACAATTAACATTACCCGTCAAACTTTTACAAGCATCTGCAACCTCAGAAAGACCGATGGTAATGCGAACACGCAAACCGTAATCAGTTGGGTAAACCTCATACAAAAACGGTTTCTGAGTTTCCGCAGTTAACGCAGCTGCTAAAACTGGAGTTGTACAAATTATCGCTTTTTTGTTTGGTGGAATATAAAAATCGATAAAAAAATCGCGATCGCTTATTTCATTTGTCCAACCACTACTTACCGGATATGTAGTCCATGATAAACATTTAAAGTCAAGTCCTTTTTCATACTCAAAACCCCTTTGTACCGCAATTTTCTGAATCAAACGAGGATTATCTACTTGTTTTTCTTCTAATTGTTTCAGCAACTTATCAACATTTATAATTCTCGTTCTGAAAACATCAGCCAATAAGCAGGTAAATAAACCTAAAGAAATCGCCGACAATGTTATTATTTTTAACCCACGACGTTTAATTTTGTCTGAGATAAATATTTCTTTCATAATTAGTCGATGATGACTCTAAATATTAAACAACTAATACTTGCATTTTTCCGGAAAAGATGAAAAAATAATATTTAAGATTATTAGATAACAATCTTAAATAAGAGCGTAAAACACTCTCTTTCTCTGTTTATAGGTGATATCTTTATGCAGTTAGAAACACAAAAACCCCATTACACACCTGAAGAATATTTAGAACTGGAAGAAAAGGCAGAATATAAAAGCGAATACCGTGATGGAGAAATTGTACCAATGACAGGTGGCACTACAAATCATAATCAAATTGCAGGGAACTTTTATGCAAACCTAAAATTTTCCCTAAAAGGGCAAAATTATCGAGTTTATATTGGTGATGTGCGTTTATGGATACCGAAGTATAGACAACATACTTATCCAGATGTGATGCTAATTCAAGGACAACCTGTTTATACGGGAACAAGTACAACAACTGTAATGAATCCCTTACTAATTGCGGAAGTTTTATCTAAATCAACTCAAAATTATGACCAGGGTAATAAATTTCTTTACTATCGTTCTATCCCTGAATTTAAGGAATATATTTTAATCGATCAATATCAATATCATGTGATGCATTATCTAAAAATTGATGATGGTAAATGGATTTTTGATGAAATTGAAGGTGAATTTGCAATTTTATCATTTGAAACAATTGATTTTCAAATAGTATTGACCGAGCTTTACGAGCAAGTAAATTTTGCGGAAAGTGACGAAGATTAATATTTGTTAAATTATTCCTGGTTATATGTAAAATTTCATATCAGTAATGAAGATAATCTAATTTTGACAAATCTAACGCAAGGCTGATGTAAACAATTTGCGGAAATGCTAATTTAACTGGGGTATCTATTATCTAACCGTTGTTTTGTCAGACAAAGATGAGTAGGTTAGTTGTTTTAAGCTTAGGACAGGGTAACTTAGAGGATGGCTTTCCAGCGGTAACTGTCCAGCTTGGGGAACAAAACAACCCCTACGGAATGAAGTTTACTGCTAGTTTGCCAGCTGCACCAGAAATTAGTATAATATACAGCAATTGGCGATCGCTTTATTTACTTTTTCATAAACGTCTCGGTTTGCGTCTGAATGCCGAAGCTGAAGTTGACGACGATTTTGAAATTGAATCCGATTATGTAACTAATATTTCTGAAGTTGATCTTCACGATTTATGCGAACAGTTAGACAATAGCATCAATACATGGCTTAATTCCACGCAGTTTCACAAAATTGACCAACAATTACGCACGCAATTAGAACCATCCGCAGAAATTCGCTTCATTATTGAAACCAATGATAATCAATTGCGGCATCTTCCTTGGCATTTGTGGAACTTTTTTACAGATTATCCTTGTGCGGAAGTTGCCTTAAGTGCAGCCGAATATCAACAACCGAATATAATTACTGCTAATATAAGTCAAGAAAAAGTGAAGATTTTGGCTATTTTTGGTGATAGTCAAGGAATTAAAATTAGTCAAGATCGAACTTTTTTAGAAGAATTATCGCATCAAGCAGAGATTGAATTTTTAGTAGAACCATCGTTAAACGATTTAAACGATCGCTTTTGGAAACAAAATTGGGATATTCTCTTTTTTGCCGGTCATAGCTGCACTAAAGAAAAAGGATGGTTGCAACTTAATCACACAGATAGTTTAACTTTAAATCAATTAAAGTATGCTCTGTCTCAAGCGATCGCACGCGGTTTAAAGTTAGCAATTTTTAACTCCTGCGATGGTTTGGGTTTAGCGCAGCAATTACAGAGTTTGCAGATTCCCCAAGTAATTGTCATGCGAGAACCAGTTCCCGATGTGGTAGCACAAAATTTTTTAAAGTATTTTCTCGCGGAATTTTCCAGGGGACAATCTTTATATGCAGCAGTGCGTTATGCAAGAGAAAGATTGCAAGGATTAGAAAAAGAATATCCCTGCGCTACTTGGCTACCTGTAATTTGTCAAAACCCTGCCGTAGCCCCGATGATTTGGTCACAATCGGCGAAAACGGTTATTTCTACCCAAAGCGACAAAATTCGATTTCAGCATAGCTTGTCAACGCTTTTGATTGCAAGTATACTTGTGGGAACCTTAGTTATGGGAGTACGCTATTTAGGGGTGCTGCAACCTTGGGAATTGCAATCTTATGACCATTTAATGCAGTTGCGATCGCCTGATGAAAAGCCAGATTCACGTTTATTAATCGTCACAATTGATGAAGCAGATATTCAATATCAAATACAGCAAAAAATGAATCTGCGTTGGTCGCTATCAGATCAAGCATTCAATCAACTTTTGCAAAAATTAGACTCATATCAACCCAAAGCTATTGGTATAGATATATATCATGATTTCCCTTTTGACCGCAAATATCCTGATTTAATCAATCGCTTAAAAAAGGACGATCGCCTGTTTGCAGTCTGTAAAGTTGCTGCTCCCATTGATAAAGTAAAGGATGGCGTTCCTCCACCACCTCATGTCCCAATACAACGCCAGAGTTTTAGTGATTTTGTCGCCGATGAAGGTGATATTGCTCGTCGTCAACTTTTACACTTAACTCCCCCAGCGAAATCGACCTGTGTGGCAGAACATTCTTTTAACTTTCAGCTAGCGCAACATTATTTGAACGCACAAGGTATTAGATGGAAAATCAATTCAAACAAAAATTTACAGATTGGCGATGTAGAATTTAAGGAATTAAAATCCCGTACTAGCGGTTATCAAAAATTTGATGCATCCGGTTATCAAATATTGCTGAATTATCGTTCTTTACTTTCTCCACAAAAGATTGCTCGGCAAGTAGCTTTAAAAGATATTTTAAGCGACCAAATTAAGCCTGAGTTAATCGAATCACTGAAGAATCGCATCGTTTTAATTGGGGTTACAGCTTCAAGTAGTTCTGATTATTGGAAAACCCCCTACAGCAGCAACGCAGCAGACAATGATAAGCAAATTCCGGGGGTATTTGTCCAAGCACAGATGATTAGCCAAATTCTCAGTGCAGTGCTTGACAAAAGACCTTTATTGTGGTGGTGGTCTGGATGGATGGAAGCGCTTTGGGTATGGGGATGGTCATTGTTAGGAGGAATCATTAGTTGGAGGATTCAACAACCATTTTATTTAGGATTAGCGATCGCTATAGGGTTAATCGCAATTTTTAGCATCTGTTTTAGTATATTTACATTAGCAGGGTGGATACCACTTATTCCATCAGCATTGGCGTTAATTATTAGTGCAGTTGTCCTGAAAATATTACCGCGTTCCCGTATAAACAAAAAACATTTAACTTCGTGATTATGAGTAAAAATAAATTAAATGTAAGACCTCTCTCCAAACCTCTCTCCTACAAGGAGAGAGGCTTTAACTCCCCCTTCCCTCATTGGAAGGTTAGGTCTGTTTTATGTTACTTAAAACTGACTTTTATTACTTTACTATTTTTGAGTTTGGCAACATCACAAGTTCAAGCACAATCATTCACTATCAAACAAAATAAACCCGCCGATCAGCAATTTCCCGATGATGGTGATCCTACAGGTAGGCGTCGAGGAGGAACAAGCCGGCGTGGTGATTGTCCTATCTTAAAAATGCCATTGACAGCTTTAGTTCCTGGTGAGGAAACTAACAATAAATCCTTCTTGGGAACAACTATCAGCGAGTATCCTAGCTTTTGGGTTTATATTCCAGAGTTACCCAGCGATATCCGTTCTGGAGAGTTTGTCTTGCAGGATCAAAAAGGTAACGATATTTGGCGTACACCAATTACCTTAACAGGAAAAGCGGGAGCAATTAGTGTCAAACTGCCGCGAAATTCTCAATACGCTCTCAAGCCAAACTTGAAATATCATTGGTATTTCAACATTTATTGTAATCCAACTCAAAAGAATTCTGTGTATTTTGTTGATGCGTGGGTGCGACGAGTGACACTAACCCCCCAACTGCAACAACAGTTAAATAAAGCCAAATCACGGGAGTACAAAGTTTATATCGCTAATAATATTTGGTATGATGCGGTTAGTAATTTAGGAGAATTACGGCGTAATAATCCAGGCGTTAATGTCTTTCTTGAAGATTGGGCTAAGTTGTTAAAATCGGTTAATTTGCCAGAACTTGCACCAGCGCCAATTGTGCAAATTTACACCCCGAATAAATAGATTGGGGAATCACATATATTGTAAAGACGTTACGGTAAAACGTCTCTACTATTATTAGACATCTCCAGAAAACAATGTGGAGCTTAATGCAATCATGCATATCGCACTTCCCCAACTACAATAAATGCGTAGCCCCCACTTAACTTACGCAACTTGCAACGGTTTTTTAGGAAGCATTCTCGGTTCTGGTAGTGGTTTGTTTTCTTCTTTCAACATTTCTACAAAAGTCTCAATTACTTCCTGACCATTTTTTGCTGCTTCTTCATAAGTCCTACCATGCGTATGAAATTGTTGCCAGG
This sequence comes from Tolypothrix brevis GSE-NOS-MK-07-07A, assembly GCA_019358985.1. GTDB lineage: Bacteria > Cyanobacteriota > Cyanobacteriia > Cyanobacteriales > Nostocaceae > Hassallia > Hassallia brevis. The sequence continues at coordinate 287,987 of JAHHIJ010000001.1, forward strand.
GGAACTCAGGTAAGTGTACTAAAAAAAGTCTATCTTCCTCCGACCATTGAATTACCATGCTGTAGTGATAGTTCATTCTTCTGGCTCCTGTTTTGCATTGTTAGTATTTTAGATGTTATATCCTTGCATGAGTGGTTGTGGCGGTAAGCAAAACTCTGTTTTAGGCGATAACTTCGTTAAGCTGCGCTAAGGCACTCTCTCCCATAAACCTAACAAAAGCGTTCACGAAGTGACTCCGAAGGAGTATCGCACTTTCTCCCATCAACGCTAATAAATGCGATCGCATATCCCATCAAACCCAGACATCGCAATCACTGTAATTTTCACGATCGCGTAAAAATCTCTCAATCACGCACAAATGTATTATTGTCCTAGTTTATAATTAATTAGCGTAAATAAATCACTCGTAAAGCTTTATGTTGCAATCGATTGAAGGAATTTATAAAGATGGTAAGGTTGAATTTATCGAACTACCATCAGATGTATTAGAAGGTCGGGTCATTGTAACTTTTTTAGAGTCAAGAAATTCTTTGCAGCACTCACAAATAATGACATTTGGGATGTTTTCAGGGAAAAATCAATCGACGGAAGAGGATTTTGGTATGGCTGAATTTTATGGAGATAAGGAAGATTACTTAGACTGGTCAAAATAATCCATGAAATATGTTGTCGATACCCATGCTCTTATCTGGTTTTTAGAAGGAAACCCACGTTTGGGTGCAAATGCCAAAACCATTCTTTCTCATCCTGATTCTAGATTAGTTATCCCTGCGACGACCTTAGCTGAAGCTGTTTGGATTGTTGAAAAAGGGAAAACATCTATTTCTTCTGCTCAAGATTTGCTCGCAGCAGTCGAAGCAGATTCTCGTGTGATAATTTATCCTTTGGATCGAGATGTGATTGAAATAACTATCAATTTATCCGCAATCAATGAAATGCACGATCGCCAAATTGTCGCAACTGTAATATTTTTAGCGAACAAAGGTGAGGCAGTACAGTTATTGTCCTGTGACAAAAATATAGTTGAGTCTGGTTTGGTTCGGATCGCTTGGTAATAAATCTAAAGTTCAAATTTATGCGATTCATCCGGATCGTGATCGCACTCTCCCTACATCACAAATGCGTTCACGAAGTGACTCCTTCGGAGTATCGCACTCTACCCAACACCACAAATGCGTTCACGAAGTGACTCCTTCGGAGTATCGCACTAATCCCAAAACCTAATAAATACGATCGCACTTTCCCTACATCACAAATGCGTTCACGAAGTGACTCCGAAGGAGTATCGCATAAATCCCAAAACCTAATAAATACGATCGCAGTTCCCCTACATGACAAATGCGTTCACGAAGTGACTCCGAAGGAGTATCGCATTCCCAACCAAACCAACCAAAACGCGAACTGACACGGAGCGCGCAAGCTATCGCATTACATCTCGCAAGCTTCCCTTTTGGATATACTCAAATTAGAAATAACTAAGCAAAAACAATTGAATGCATGACAAATCGTGAAGAATTGATCCAGGAACTCGAACAAGCTCCTGATGATATAGTCCAGTCAGTGCTGGATTTTTTTCATAGAGTAAAAGCAACACGCAAAACCCATCCCCTCGCAAAATTTGCAGGGATTTTAAGTGATGTCGAAGCCCAAGAATTAAAACGAGCGATCGCAGTCGAATGTCGGCAGGTGGATGTGAATGAGTGGTGAGATTGCTCTGGATACCTCTGTAGCGGTGCGTTTTTTGAATGGGGACACGGCGATCGTTTCACGGGTGCTAGCATTTCCAGAGGTGGTTCTACCTACCGTAGTAGTGGGTGAGTTACTTTTTGGCGCGGAAAACTCTACTCGTCCATTACAAAATTTACCTCGTTATCTTGAGTTTATTGAGGCTTGTGTAGTTCTACCATTAAGTCGAGAAACGGCAGCAGTATATGCTCAAACTCGACTGGCTTTGAAAAAGAAGGGGCGACCAATTCCAATGAATGATGTTTGGATTGCGGCACAATGTTTAGAGCAGGGTTGGATATTAGTGACAGATGATACAGACTTTGATTATGTTGATGGCTTGATCTTAGAGCGTTGGTAATCGCATTCTCCCAAAAACCACCAAAACACGAACGACTTACGTCGCGCAAGTTAGAATTTCGTTCAGCTTCGCTAACGCACAATTGCCACAACCCTACTAAATGCGATCGCACTCTCCCCTCAACTCAATAAATGCGATCGCACTCTCCCCTCAACTCAATAAATGCGATCGCACTTCCCTAACATCACAAATGCGATCGCACTCTCTCCCATCAACCCAATAAATGCGATCGCACTCTCCCCTCAACTCAATAAATGCGATCGCACTCTCCCCTCAACTCAATAAATGCGATCGCACTTCTACAACATCACAAATGTGATCGCACTTCCCTAACATCACAAATGCGATAGCCGTTCGCGTAGCGTGTCCGACAGGACAAGGCTAATCGCTACGCTTATCGCACTAATTCCAAAACCTAATAAACGCAATAGCTATTATTAACGTTTGCTCTGTACATTAGCAAATATGCTCACTTTATATTTAACAGTTTTATAATCAACATTATTGAAGTAGAGCATGAGCAAAATTTTGCTTTTTTGTCTCAAATAAATTCAAGATGTTGCCGCATTTCTTCGGGTTCTAATAATTCCCAAATCAATACTAAGCTACGTATAATTTCACCAACAGAACGGCTTCCCTGACTACAGAAAATAATGCCAGTGTGACTGACATCCTCATTGTGAAGTCTTAAAAAATCTGTATCTTGAGTAAAAATGACTCTTGACTGAGATAAGGAAAATGCTAATTGTTCTTCATCTGATGCGGAAATTGATCCCTGCTCTGGAGTAGTAGTTACATCTATACCACGACGACGCAAAGCTTCTGCAACAATATTAGTAACATTCTCATCAAGATGAAATCGAATTGTTTCCGACATCTCGATTTCCTATCTTTTGTTGAAGTTTAGAATATGTTTGTGTTTGCATTTGCTTTGCGAAGTCTTCGTCTTCCCTTATAGAAGCCCTAATTCCTTCTAAATTATCATGATAGTAAGCTAATGCTGCATACACATCTGCTAGAGTTATACTTGGGTGTTGTGACACTATTTCATCCGGCACCATTCCCAACCGCTCGTGCCAAATCACTATATCTTGTACAGTTATGCGATGTCCGGCAATACGCGGTTTACCACCACATACTCCATGTGTAAGTTCAATATGTTCCGAAATTACTGGAACCATAGGTTTTACAAAATAAAATTACATTAAGATTATTTGAATAATACTATTTTATAATCTTTTAAGTTTGCCTTTTGCAACAATGGTGAGAAAACAGAAGCAGGGTTAGGGAGAGATGCGATCGCAGATCAGTTTGGAATTACACTAAGGAAACGCGGACGACCAGCTAAGGATGAAGAGGAAAAGTATGAACCGATTTCTATCAGATTTCATCCTAAAATCATAGCCTGGGCAAAAGAAGAAGCAGAAAAACGAGGGGTAGGCTACCAAACGGTTATCAATGAAGCACTATTAGAGAAAATAGGCTAAAACAAACGCGATCGCACTTCCCCAACATCACAAATGCGTTCACGAAGTGACTCCGAAGGAGTATCGCACTTCTCCAACACCACAAATGCGTTCACGAAGTGACTCCGAAGGAGTATCGCACTTCTCCAACACCACAAATGCGTTCACGAAGTGACTCCGAAGGAGTATCGCACTTTCCCAATATCACAAATACGTAGCCGTAAGGCTTGTCGTTAGACATCGCACTTACCAAAGTGTTTTGACGTGTGGATAGTTGAGAATTTTTTGATCGCAGGTCATAAGTTCTATATTGCGGGGATGCTGAGGGCTGCGATCGCTCATTAAATCAATTTCATCAGTAGTTTGAGATGGCTGTGATGATGGCACTGTCAGGCTTTGAGCCAAAAGTTGGAGGATACGAATTCTTTCTGCTAAGTCGAGGCTGAGGAGTTGTTGCTCTAGTTCTTGACTGCTCATAGCTTTGCTCATGACTGTGTTACTTATTTTAGCGGAACTCTCCAATCCGTCCGATGACAGGTAGTGCCTAGCCGTCAGGCTTGTCGTCAGACATCGCACTTCCCTAACATCATAAATGCGATCGCACTTTCCCTACATCACAAAGGTGATCGCACTTCTACAACATCACCAATGCGTTCACGAAGTGACTCCGAAGGAGTATCGCACTTCCCCTACATTACAAATGCGATCACGAAGTGACTCCGAAGGAGTATCGCACTTCTACAACATCACAAATGCGTTCACGAAGTGACTCCGAAGGAGTATCGCACTTCCCCAACATCACAAATGCGATCACGAAGTGACTCCGAAGGAGTATCGCACTTCTACAACATTACAAATGCGAACGACTCACGTCGGGCAAACTTCGCACTTTCCCACAAACCCGAAACGCAATGATAATTTGTGCTTCAATCTTAAAGAAGTCCACAAGAATCTGAGGGAATGTTTAATTGTCTAGCAGCATCAATAAGTCTACGATCGAGTGAGAGAAGATTTTCTATGCTGTGGTTGCGAGCGATTGCTAAATGTAAAGCGTCTCCTGCTCTCAATCCGGTTTCCCATTGCTGGATAAATTCAGCTGCGAGAATAAAATCAGCAGTTGTCACCGTAAAAACTGTGTAAGATTGAGATGCATCTTCTTTAAATGAGTGTATTACTGCTTCCATTTGTTCTAGATTCAACTCATTCATACGAACGCGACGGGACACAAGACTGGTAAACTCGACGGTTGTCCAATCGCTAATTGCTAATTTATCAGTAGGTATATTAAGCAGGATTGTCTCAACTGATGTACTAGTTGCTTCTTGGATGTAGAAAGGTGCAAGAAAGCTTGTGTCTAGATAAATCAATATCTTGCCTCTTGGCGTAAACTTTGGATCATTTCTACATTACTGGTTAGTGTCTGAGATTGGGTCGCTCTTAGTTTTTGACGAGATGTTAAAGGTTGAGGAGTATGTGAGATTGATGACAACCGAGCGATGGGTTTACCATGACTAATAATCACTATTTCTTCCCCATTTTTAACTTGGTTAAGCAGTTGATTTATGGTAACGGATGTGTCTGTAATATCTACTTGTTGCATAATATCAGGCGATCGCGCTCACAGTCTATATATCTATTTTTCAATCCTATCTCAACTTGTCAATGAGCGCGATCGCATAAATCCCAAAACAACCAAAATGCGATCGCACCACCCTAACATCATAAATGCGATCGCACTTGTACAACATCACAAATGCGATCGCACTTCCCTAACATCATAAATGCGATCGCACTCTCTCACAAACCCAACAAACGCGATCGCAATCCCCAAAACCAAACGCGATCACACTCTTCAAAAACCAAAACGCGATCGCTGTATAACTTTAGATATGCTGAAACCAGAATCAACTAGCCGATAATATCTGAATGCAAAATATTTATTTCGCCTGATTACTATCAATATTTATTTCATCTTTCATCAATTCTGAAGCTAATTTAGTTGGAATTCGTAGGTTAAGAACAATTACTAATTGATTGTGTTCAATATTGATATTTGTAATATTAACTACACTATTTTCTGGTAACAAATCCATTCCCTGCGCCTTTACAGAAGACAAACTTTTATAACCAGCCTCCTCCAACCACTCAGAAATATTTCGCCAATTTTCCACCTTCCCATTACCCTTATCCACCAAACCCTTAACGTATTTATACACAGTTGCACAAAGGTCAGTTTCCACCCCCTTCGCATTTTTACCCAGCTTTTCCGCAATTTCCCCAGGGCTATGACCACAAAGCAAACCCCGTAAATGAAGCTTTTCTACTGGTGTCAAGCGCTTTCCCTTGGCAGACGCTAAGTCAGTATATAAAGTCTCTAAATCCCAGTGATTCGCTGCTTGGGTAAAATACTCATCAGTAGTTGCCATCAGTATTATCCTCACTAATTACTGATATAATTCTAACTAAAGTCCTGATATTTATCAGCATATAATTAGCTTTTTGCTGGTATATACTGGCATTAGCTAGATAAATACTACGGTATTTTAAGTATCCATACGGGTGTTGGTTAGGAAGAGATAGTCGGGAAGTTGATTGGTAGTCTATCAGCCTGTGCATCGGACGTGGATTGAGGTTTTGAACATATAGTTTTGTCGTTTACGCTTCGTTGTCTTGTAGCAATTGAGTTACAGTTGCTATGTTCATATTTCTTAAGAATTAGGGCATGTACAATCCGATAATTTCTACTCAATGGTAAGTTTATGAAGTATGAGATTGTAAAAGATTCAACTACATCAGCAAAAAAAGGTAATCCTGACGCTCTCGTTGAAGACCCGAAATGGACTTTAGAGGAAATAGCCCTTTCCCAAGATACGGTTCAACAAATTGAAGAGATGGTGGTCTATATTCAGAAGAGAGACAAGCTTTTGTACGATTGGCAGTTTAATCGCTTTTTAAAGGCGGGCAAGGGTTTAAGTGTCAATTTTTTTGGACTGCCTGGTACTGGCAAAAGCATTACCGCAGAGGCAATCGCCAAAAATCTAGGAATGTCGATCATTAGGGCAAACTATGGAGAACTTGAATCTTCTTTGTTTGGTGGTACATCTGAAAATTTAGCGAATGTATTTAAACTGGCGGAAGATACCAAAAGCTTGCTCTTCTTTGATGAAGCTGATGCTGTGCTTAGTAGAAGAATATCTAGCCTGTCTCAAGCTGCTGATCATGGTGTCAATTCTGCAAAAAGTACGCTTCTCACATTGCTAGATAAATTTAATGGAATCGTTGTTTTTGCAACAAATCTATTCGACAACTATGATGAAGCATTTCTCAGGAGAATCATCTTTAATGTAGAATTCCTACCTCCAGATCACACCATGAGAATTCAATTGTGGAAATTTCATTTAGCTGAATCTGTTCCAAGAAACGTAAGTTATGAAGCCCTTGCATCTATTAGTGATGGTTTGTGTGGAGGAGACATAAGGAATATCACTATTAAGTTAGGTTTAAGGCTTTTGACTGAAAAAATTAACACTATTGATGAGTCTGTGGTGAAAGAATTAATTGAAAACTATAAGGAGGTAAAAACAAGACAAAAGGTTTACAGAATTCCGAAGCATTTAGAAGAAATTTCAACAACACTATCACAGGAGAATTAATTTCATGATTGATCCAATCAGCTTAACGCTAATATTTTTTGCTGGAGCGGTAGCAGGTGCGGCGGTTGCCAGTTTTTGGGAGGAGATCAAAGCTTGGGCTGTCCCAGCGATCGGGTACATAATTGACACAATAGACTGGGCGGTGGAAGTTACATCGGATGCTTACGTCTATGTCCTTAAACAGGGAACACGTATCTACAAACGTTCTGAAGTCTTTGTAAGAAATGTGATAACTGGCGGTACTCGAGCTGAGTATCGACAAGAAGAAATTTCTCAATATGATATGCCTGACGAAGCAAGAGCAGAACTGGATCACAAACAAAAAAAGTTGGCTGCACAATACAGTATCTCTAAGAGCTAATTATGAAAAACGAAGAAAGTCTCAATGCCAAATTCGGCAGGCTGTCTAAAACTATTACTAGTATTCCAAACAAATTCTCTGAAGCAATTCAAGAGGGACTGCAACAAGATTATAGGCAACTTACTTGTGTGCAACAAGGATTATTAAACTTTGATCTCATCGAACAAGATATTGCCGAGATGCATAAAAGCCTGAAAAAAAGTGGTGACACAGTACTCGCTAGTCGAATCGTTATTGATAACAGAAAAGATTTTATCGAAATTATGACGTATGTCAAACGGGAGGAGAAAACATTTTCCGTTAGTGCCAAGTCCGCAGTGAAACGTGTAACTAATATTCCTTCCGATATACTGGAGGAACTAAAAAGCAAAGGCAGGGTTGAACTTAGCTTCAACGATTAAACCCAGATAAAACCGTTTTCAAAAATTCATAGAGGTTTAGTAGGTAGGTACAATTACAGCAGTTTTAAGGCATCTGATAAGCGCAATCAGACTTAACCTGAAGGATAGTGGTTTGACAACTCAACTTTACTGGTTTGTAGTAAGGAATCAGCGTCCTTATTATGAAGACGCGCATTCGTCACCACAAACGTAAAGTAAATATTTCCACATATCTTTAACTATTCACTTTCCCACAACCCCGACAATTTCTGTCAGTCGGGGTTTTAATTTATCCTAAATATTGATTTTTTGACAAATCACTACTGTCATAAGAATAATGACTCAGATTAAGTAGGTGGGCGTTAAAAAACATAACTATATTTTGTCATTGCAAGGAGGCACGACGTTCGCGCAGCGTGTCGCAGACAAGCAATTCGCTTGCGGTTTTGAGTGTTTTACATTTCGTTACATAGTTAGGTTTATTTGTACTCACCTACTTACGGCGTATTTAATCTAATTTTTAAAGCAGTACCCAGATGCGAAACGTCGGCGAATTGAAATTCAATTTACTCAACTGGGTAAAGAAAAAAATAGTTAATTTACTGATGTAGCAGCAAATTCTCTAAAGGCGATCGCACTGTTTATATCAGTTTAAAGGAAGCAGACAATCAATGTTTTACCAACTTAGATAAATTCCTGCGTTGGTTTTGTGTAACTGTTAGTCGTAAATTAAAGTTGGAAAATCGGTTAGATGAATATTGGGAAGATGATATTAGTTGTAATCTGCGTGCAGGTACATCATACGGCATAGTTGGCGTGTGCGATCGCGATTGTCGAGATTTAGATATTGCACTTTACGATAGTCGTGGAAACCGTATCGCTTCCGATTTGCAAGATGATGATATTCCTGCCATCACCATAAATCCTTCTCGTAGTGGAACCTATCAAGTCAAAGTTGATATGGCTAGTTGCGATACCAGGAATTGTTACTACGGTATTGGTGTATTTGGTAAATAAAAGTAAATTATAGGACTTACGCATTGACAAAAAAGCCAAAATGACAGGTATAGTTTTCCAGGCTTCTAGCTAGATTTTTCAATTGATTGTTGGCGTAAGCCAACAATCATAAGTGACATTCAAACGCCTGGAACAACGTATTTACCTTAATACACAAGATGGTCGTTTTGAGAGCGTGCGTAAGTCCTAGTCCATTGTAAAGACGTTCCGGCGGAACGTCTCTACGATGTTTGCTATGATATTCTAGCCCGCGTTCGGCTTTGCCGTTGCCGAAGGCTAGGCGGGCTTCGTTTGTATAGCCTGTAAGTATATTCAATGTC
>JAHHIJ010000003.1 GCA_019358985.1 Tolypothrix brevis GSE-NOS-MK-07-07A
TGCGGTTGTTTTGGGATGATAGCCGAATTGCTTATAAACTTGATCTGGGGTTAAGTATTTCATTTAAATAGATTGAATACATTTGACCCCATTATACTCCGTTATTTCGAGATTAGCTCAATCGGCGGGCTTTTGTTTGAAAAAATTTGGTTATATGGGATGATTATCTTGTTGATTCGATAAATCTGTTGGAGGGCGATCGCTACTCCAAGCCCACCACACGCAACCACAGTTACAATGGTAAAATTCTTGCCATTTGCGGCGATTTTCTTCTGTAATCACAGGCGATCGCCGATTCAACCAAACTTGTTCTGCTTCTAAGCTACTTGCGTTACAGCTAGGACAACAAAACTTATGAGCATGAATTGCCTGATTTGTCCATTCAGGTGGGATAAGAGCAAAAGCTTCCATGTAGCAAAAATTCGATCTTTCATTGCTCATTATGCCTAATAATATTAATCATGGAGCCTAATGTTGAAATTCGTCGTTTGTTAGATGTGATGCCGGCTTCTGGTAGAATGACAGTAAAACTCGTCAACAAACCAGAACAGCCAAAAGTGATTGATGCTTCTTTTCCCTTACCCTGGAATCAGGAGCGACCAATATATATTAACTTTGATTTGTGGCGTCGCCTAAAGAAAGAGCAACGCGACTTGCTGCTGTTGCGGACAATTAGTTGGTTGACCGGAGTAAAGTGGTTTAAACCCAACATTTATCAAGGTGTGGTGGTAGCAGGTATTTTAGGCGGATTCGTGGAATCAGCGCAACAAGATGCGGTAGGTGTAGTTGTCGCTGGGGGATTAAGTGCGATCGCCTTAATTCGCATTTGGCGCATTAATAGTTCCCAAGAATTAGAATTAAATGCTGATACAGCCGCAATTAGAATCGCACTGCGTCGGGGTTATTCAGAAGCTGAAGCCGCAGAAAATCTATTAACTGCAATTGAGACGGTTGCCAAAATTGAAGGACGTTCCGGTTTAAATTTTAGCGAATTAATCCGCTGCCAAAACTTACGAGCGATCGCTGGTTTGTCGGCGATCGGTGTACCTGAAAGTTACAAAAATAATCCGATGTAATTCTCAAAGGTTTCTGCGGCTAAATCTGGATCGTTCCAAAGAATACAGCGATCGCCTTGGGGCTTCATAATTATTATTCTTTCTCCAGAGTCATAGAAGAGCGTTAAATACACGTAGAGACGTTCCGGCGGAACGTCTTTACAGGGTTTTGGTTTTTACGCATGTACCTCACTTACCTGAAATCTGCTGTAAAAAACAAATGATTTCTCGAAGTTCGTCTAAATTTTGAATACTATTAAGTTCGGGTTTTTTCTGAGATGCCAAAACCAGACTTCTTCTTACTTCATAATCACACAGTTCAGAAGAACATACATAAACTCCTTGGGAGAGCAACCTGTAAAGCCATTGTTCACAATCATTTGCTTCGCCAAATTTATTAGGATTGGCAAGGATTCCCAGCACTCCAGAATCGATAAAAACAATCATGATTGTGAATATAACTGCTGTCCGGAAAGTCGTTCTGCATCAATTATTTGCTTGAAGTCCTCAAATAATTGTTTCCTTTGTAGTGATTCTGCTTGAGAAATATTTTGACTACGTTCTATACGTTTAGCTAAGAGTGCTATAGCTGGTTGATTTTGACGTAACTGCTCATTTGAGTCCCATCCTGAGATATCCGCATTTAATTTGAGCAGTTGTTTAAGAGCATCAGCATCCCTTGATTCTAGATTAATTGGGGCAGAATAGCCCTCTAAAATTAGGTCATACTCATTATTGGTAGTAGTGGTAACTGGAAGTAAAGCAATAAAGCGAGCTAAATTTAAGATTTTGCCACTGGGAAGTTTTACTGGTGTATTCATGCAAGGATTTTCAAAGCTATCTACATATCTATTAATTTAACCGTTTGGCAAACACTGAGAACGCAAATTGCCCAGATGAAACAATAGAAATTTCATTCATAGTAGCTTACTTTTTATAGGAACAAATCGGCATCTTTGAACGCTTTCCCAGCTTTGTCTTTACCAGATAAAATTGGTGATGTGACAAGATGCCAATCTATAGCTAAATCTGGATCGTTCCAAAGAATACAGCGATCGCCTTGGGGATTATAATACTCTGTAGTTTTGTAAAGAACTTCCGCAACTTCTGAAAACACCAAAAAGCCGTGAGCAAAGCCTGGTGGTATCCAAAGTTGACATTTATTTTCAGCGCTAAGTTCGTAACCAACCCATAGACCAAAAGTGGGGGAACTTTTGCGGATATCAACGGCAACATCAAAGATACTGCCAACAACTGTACGCACTAATTTACCTTGCGGTTGTATGATTTGGTAATGTAAGCCGCGTAAAACGTTTTGTTTAGACAACGAGTGATTGTCTTGGACAAAGTTTAAGTTTATACCTGTTTTATCTGTAAATTTTTGGTGATTGTAGGATTCAAAAAAGAAACCGCGATCGTCTTGGAATATTTGAGGTTCTATCAACAGGATGTCGGGGATTTCAGTGGGGATGATATTCACAGTGGTTTACTCTTGTTGGTTAGGGGCTAATTCTACAGCGAAATCAGCAGCTAGCAAATATAACCCTTCCATAATTATTTGGTGATGTCTTTCTGGCTTTGGAATAAAGCATCGTATCCCTCTCTTGCGACTTCTTGTCGGAGTATACGGTATCCTGCACCAACGGGACAGAGAAAGTCAATATCTTTACTTTCTCGATACTCCCCATGTTGTAAACTGATTAATGTGCGATCGCCAAAAAAAGCACCACACTCAGAGAAAAATTCAGCTTTGAGGTTCGAGAGAATGATGAGAATTTTTTGGTGTATATCCCGCTGCATCATGCCTGGAATTGTTTCCCCCTTTGGTAGTTTTTTTAACTGAGGATATTTGGTTTTTACCTCTGTGGCTAACCAAGATCCATAGCTCTGGATGATTTCTGCTATCCACAGTAATTCTTCAGCGCTGGGTTGTCCTAATACTCCTCGATAGTGCCATCCTTGTTCGTAGCGACTCAACATTTCTGCTGGAGTTAATTGTTTGATGTCAGCAGTTTGCCAGCAGATAGCTTTAAGAAAGGGAAGTTCTGTGGACATGACTACTGTTTTTTAACGACAACTTCTGCTCTTCAAATTTTACCTGAGTTTGTCAGCTTGTCTTGGAAATTATAGTAATTTGTAGTTTTGTAGAGAACTTCCGCAACTTCTGAAAGCACCAAAAAGCTGTCAATAATGGTATGGACTTTTTTGCCATTTTGGCTCTATTACTCCCTTTATACTCCCAATAATAAATGCAATGGTTTCTAAACTAGGTTTCTTTTTTACTCCAGCACTTTTATCTTTGGTTCACCATTCAACTGTATGAACTCTTGGCGTTTTCGGTCATAAACCCAAGCCTTAATTACAGTTTCACCTGTTGGTATAGAACTTAGAGAAACATTTGCTTCCCAGCCTGATGTATTGTAAAGACTTGAGTTTAAAGCTGTAGCAACATCAGGTCTGTTTGAATTTACAAGCCCAGTAGCAAAAAATGATTGATTTTTACCATAGGACAGTAAAATTATAGGTGGTTGTTCTTGCTGTTCAGGGAGAATAGCCCAGCCAAACAACTTTAAAGTATCGCTCTTGCGTAAATTTAAAGGTTGTTCTGTTGTTGGGGGAACGTCAATGGAACCGTGAACCTTCTCAGCTTTAGTAATAAAAGTTATATTTCGAGGAAAATCCCTAAACTCTAATTTTTCAAGAGTTTTACTCAGTTTTCGTATCTGCAATTCATCTGAGTAAATAAAATTTAAACACTTGCTAGGTGAATTACTAATAGGTTTATCTAGAAAATTTATAATTTCTAAGCAATTTTGACCTGCCTTCCTTTGAATAAAAATATTTTTGCCTTCTACAATGCTATTGGTAGAGCTAAAAATAAAAATGGATATTATAAATCCCAGGAAGAATCGTGAAAGTATATATGTATTTTTGCCTGCATCTTGCCATTTATATAAAATACATAATCGCCACAATTGTAGGCAAGATATGACTAATAACATCGAAACACTTACATACCTTGGTGCTATAGCTTGCCCAACACTAAAACCAGCTCTACCAACAGTAGTCATTAATGCAAACAAAATGGCAAACCAACCCAATGATAGCCAGGGGGCTGCTTTATTGATAAACTCTGATTGATAATTTTTTAAACATAAAATATTAAAAAATGAAAAAATTAATAATATTATTAACCCAATAACTACAGGACTCCAAACATTTTTACCTAACGAAAAACCTATGAGAGAGAAGAAATATTGAGATGCAATTAATGGCTGGTGTAAAATAAAGAAGATGCTAGGATGTTGAGATGGCTTTTTATAACCAATAGAGTAAATAGCAACACAAAAAGCAAAAAGTACGATCCATCCCAAAATCCTGATTTTTTTCTGTTTAGTTGTCCCTTCAATTAAGTATACTGATGGTAGTAATGCTAGCCAAGACAGTAATCCATGAGCCGACGAAAAGCTAGCAATAAAACAGCAAAGAGATGCAAGTGATAGTCTGGAATTGGGATGTACATTTTTTGGTACAGTAAGAATGAAAACTGCTAGGATTAGGAAAGTATTTATTAAGAACCAAGATATTTGAAATCCCCATAGCCAATTTTCGTACTGAATTAAAGAAAAATTTACAATACAAGTTGTTAAATTAAATAAATGAAATAATATTTTCTTATCTTTATTGTAAGTAGAAGCTGCAATTTTATATAAAAAAATGAAATTTACTAAAGCCAGTAAAAAGCTAAAATAAGTTTCCAATTTAATGTTCCACTTCGAGGAGAATGCAAGGATGGCAAATATTATTCTTGGAAAAAAGATGCGATGCTCATTGTGTTGGGTAAAAAAATCTCCGAAATTTGCAGTACCGCTATAAATTTTGCCAAAAAAATCTACCAATGCCCAATCGTCCCAAAAGGGTACGTTGACACTAAAGTTAGTAACAAACCAGAAAAGTAGAATAACTGGTAGGGAATAAGCAACTAATAAGAGTACGCTGCTTTTTTGGAATGGAATAGGTTTGTTGAACATAATCTATTGTAACTTTTATTTAAGACTGGCTCAAAATAACTTCTTTTGCCAGTAACCAATGCTGTTGAAGAAGATTATTATTATCAAATAATCGATACATTTTCGCGTAAGCATTTTTTGCCAAACGATCTGATATATCTGGCTCAACTATGCATTTATGAATTGCACCAGCTAGGGCTTTAGCATCCCCTGGCTGTACTAAATAGCCTTCACCCCGGTCATTGATTATTTCTGGAATACCAAATACATCAGTGCTGATAATCTTTAATTCAAATGCCATTGCTTCTAGCAATACTCTTGGAAAAGATTCTTCAAAAGATGCACAGACAAAAATATCACTCAAGGCATAAAAATCATAAACATCTTTAGTCTCAAAATAAATAGAAACATTATTGAGCGATAAGTCTTTTATTTGACCCTTCAATAACTCCAAATAGTTACTATCTATATATGTAGTATTTCTTGCACCTACTATGAGACAAGATATATTGCCAAACTTGTCATTACAAAGTTTTTCTAACTCTTTAATAGCTTCGATAAAGATGTGTTGACCTTTCCGTTGACAGGTAGTACCAATTATGGAAATTACCAGATGCTCTTGATTAATTCCATATTTATCTCGCAACTGATATTTCTTATGGGTATTCCGAAAATCTTCTATTTTTTGTAAGTCAATTCCTCCTGGTATGGTTCGGAAATTACCTTTGATATCAAATTGATGAAAAATTCTGCGCGTAGCTTCAGCCTGATAAATTACTCTTGTGGCGTTGACGAAACAATCTGGCAATATTTTCTGCATAATTTCTTTAGATGCATGACCAAAGAAATTATTGATGCTCATATCTAAACTTTGACTTTCATGAATATGCCAGATAGTTGGCAAGTTAAAGAGTTTCGCTAACTCTATACCCCAGAAACTGAGTAACGTATTACATACTACTAAGTTATATGAATTTAAATTCAGGTCATCTCCGAATTCTTGGAGACGCTGGCGATACTTTTCTAAACTTTCCTGCTGTAAAGGCAATGTTTCTTGAAAAATCCTCACCTGAATATTTAAATTCTCATACTCTTGTCGCAAAACTCCATCCATAGAAGAAATTACACATATTTCACACCCACCTTTAGTTGCAAAATAACGAGCATAATTATAAACAATTAGTGGCGCACCTTCTAGATTTAGGTTGTGAGTAATGAAGAGAATTTTTGCTGTTGATATTCTATCTACATAACTATAATGGGAAGGATTAATAGCCATAAGCATAGAATTTATATCTAAATTTTTACTAAAGAATGGATCTATAAAATCCTGATATTTTTCAATAAAGTTAATATGTTCTTTAGGGTTATAACTTTTACCTCTAGATGCGCTAGTTTCGTGTATCAGGATGGCTTGAGGTGTATAAACAATACGTTTTCCCGATCGCAACACACGTAAGCAATAATCAACATCGTTATATTCAACTGCAAAATTATCTTCATCAAAGCCACCAAGTTCACGATACAGGTTGGTTGAAGTTAGCATACAAGCACCTGTCACTCCTGAAGCGTTGCGTGCTGCATGGGGTAAACAAATATAGCCTATTTCATCTTTATGCAAACGATGAAATAAATGGTCAGCTAGTCCATTGTGGTATCCGACTACAACTCCAGCGTGTTGAATAGTTTGATCGGGATATAAAAGTTTAGCACCCACAACACCCACACCATCTATGGACATCCAACCAACCATGTCTTCTAACCAACCTGGCTCTAAAGCTTGTATATCATTATTAAGGTGAAGCATATACGGTGTATCGACATGCTCGCAACCCAAATTCATTAATTTGGCATAATTAAAAACATCTATTTTACGTTCAGAGCGAATAACTCGACATTGCAATACACAGTCTTGTTGTAATTTTTTAAAGTATTGGTGAGTTGAATTTTCTGTTGAGCAGTCATCAATTATTAATAGTTTGACAAAGCGCGGATCTACGGTTTTTTCTAGACTGGAAACGCATTTTTTTAAGAGGTCTACTCTATCCTTTGTCGGAATAACAATTGTGACAGGATTTTCCGCTATTAGGGAATTATCCCATTTGATCTGGTGCAAACATAAGCCATATTGTTTAGCAATTGAGGGTAAAAATGTTTTAGCTTTTAAACCCCGGCGTTGAATTGCATCTTCAATAGCATTGTATGCACTATCAAATACATATTGCTTTTGCGTGCCATGTGAGGCGGTGCTGCCAGGGTGTGTTCGCCAGTGATAGCATATATAGGGGATGTGATGAACTTTATCTGGCGTTGTTTTCTCACTCACACGCAAAAACAAATCGAGATCCTGCGCTCCCTCAAACCCCTTTCGCATTCCTCCAAGTTGATCAATTAGAGTTTTGCGGATAACTGTTAGGTGATGAGTAAAGTTGTGAGTAATTGCCATTTCAGGACTCCACGCACCCTTCATTTGTGGATCGAAGTGGTATCCAGATTCGTTTATTTTGTCTTCATCGGTATAAATCCAGTCAACTTCAGGATGGTTGTTTATACATTCGGCAACGTGTAATAGGGCATCAATAGATAAAATATCATCATGATCCAGCAACGCTACATAATCACCAGTGGCAATTTCCAATGCCGAATTAGTAGCTTCTACAATATGACCATTTTCTTGCCGAAAAACGATTTTGATCCGTGAGTCTTCTGCTATTACTTGTTGTAACAATTCTTTGACATGAGGCTTGGTAGAGGCATCATCAGCAATGCATAATTCCCAATTTGGATATATTTGACTTCTTACTGAGTCAATCATTTCTTTGAGAAAATGCTTGGGAGTATTGTAAACAGGTACAACAACGCTGATTTTGACTCCTTTTGAAGTCAATTTTTCAGCATCTTCTCCCATCTTGCCTAAAAGATTTGATGACAATACATTAGTCTGAAGCCATCTTTGATATAAATCTTGGGTTTGCCAGGGATGAATTATGCCTGAGTATTTTATATCTGTATTTTGAAAATGCTGAATTTGCCTATAATAACGTCGTAGATAATAAATCCACAAAGCTGGAGAAAGTGGTAATCTTCCCTGTTTATAGGCAGTCATAGCCTTGATTACCACACTACGCATAAAGAAAAGAAGATTTATTTGACTTTTTGGACTTTTAATATAGTTACCTCGATTGGAAGTTTGAAAATTAACACGTCTGGCAAAACAACAAATTGGTTGTCCAGTTTCAAAGATTGCCCAAATTTGAATATCCATGTAGCCAGATTTTTGATTGTTTAAAATCAAATTATGTACAAATCCTGATGAATCTGCATTTTCCACATCTGGATATGTTTGAGATACATCAGGACGAGAAAATCCGTACTCAATTTGATTTTCTAGCAAGTTGTCTTTCACCAAGATGAGAGATTTAATTTTGGCTTCTCTACTGAAAACCCAGCCTGAAACTAGTAAGGTATCATTAATGTTATTTTCTTGAGTACTTGGTGTTTCTAAATTACCTTGCAGATATCTAGAGGGAGATATTTCATGGAATTTAGAGGATTTTGTGATAATTTTGATTAGTGGATTATTCAAAAATCTGATCCGAATGGTGATTTTAAGAAAATCCAGTTTTCTTTGAGTTTCTTGTAATTGAGAGTGCGATCGCTCTAATTCTACCTGAGTCTGTTGTAGTTGAGAGTGCGATCGCTCTAATTCTACCTGAGTTTGTTGTAGTTGAGAGTGCGATCGCTCTAATTCTACCTGAGTCTCTTGTAATTGAGAGTGCGATCGCTCTAATTCTGTCTGAGTCTCTTGTAGTTGAGAGTGCGATCGCTCTAATTCTACCTGAGTTTGTCCAACCTGTAAATGCAAATTTTCTTTACTGATAATGCCATAAACATCATATTGACCCGTTATCTGAATTAAATTTGCAAAATCAAAAGCGTACTTTCTCATGATTTTTGCATTAGTTTCTTTTCGACTATCAAGTAACTCATAAAGCTTGTCTATTCCAAAACTTTGGTGTTCGGGAAGATCTACTTTAATTGCTAACAGAGCAACTTGCAAATAAATTGATTCTTCATCATCTTGATTGTTGTTTATATCTAATCCTGCTTCGGGAAAGATTTTATAAAAGTCATTGCGTATTTCTGACGAAAAATAATTATTTAGAATTTGCTTATATTCTAGTTGATGACGAATTCTTGCTTCTGGTCTATTGCCGCTAGCATTTGCCTCGTTATCACGAATACGGAATTTTATCAATTCTTCTGGCATGATGTAAATCTCGTACTTCATGCAAAGCCTGATCCAAAAATCAAAATCAGGTAACTGAGCAAATCGCTCATCATACTTACCTACATCTTCATAGCATTTTTTCTTAATCAATGCGCTGGGATGACACAAACAGTTTCCTTTATAGAAAAAATGATTTAACCATTCAAAACGATTGCGGTTAGGTTGGATAAAAATCTGTTTATAGAAGTGGTTCTCTTGAGCAAAATCATTACCATTTTCATCAATTATCTGAGCATAACTAAAAACAGCACTAACCTCTGGATGTTCTTCTAAAAAGCTGACTTGCTTTGCCAGTTTGTCCGGAACAAAAACATCATCAGAGCTTAACATAGCAATATATTCGCCTTTAGACTCTTTCAGACAATTATTAGCAGCAACAGCAGCACCGCGATTTTTGGCAAAACAAAATAATCTAATTCTGGGGTCTGTAAATTGTTTAATAATGTTGACAGTGTTGTCTGCCGAACCATCGTCTGTAATGACAATTTCAAAATCTTGATATGTTTGATTTAAGACACTTTGAATAGCTTCAGCTACAAATTTTTCGTGATTATAAGATGGAATAATAACTGAGACTTTTGGCATAGCGTTCTAACCTTTAATTTCAATAATCATTTCACAAATTCTTTCTACGTCATCAACATTTAAACTACCATACAACGGTAATGACAAAACCTGTTTAGCTACTTGATTTGCAACTAACAGATTAGTGCTACTTGATGATGGCAGGTACTTATAATGTGGGTAGTCGCTACAGAGCGGATAAAAGTATTTGCGAGTGAAGACATTATATTCCTTCAACTGCTTATGTACATAGTCTCTATCGCAACCAAAAAGTTCCTGTTCAATCCGTATTACAAAATACTGGTAACTACTAATAACACCGGAAATCTCTGGCATCAGACTAATTCCTGTAACATATTTTAGATATCTGCGGTATGTCTCTACTAGCTGTTGTCTTTGATATCTCTCCTGTTCTATATAGTCCAATAAAACTATACCTAGAGCTGCCTGAATTTCGTTCATTTTACCATTTATTCCCGGCATGACTACTTCTTCTTCGTTTTTAATGCCGAAGTTTTTTAGCAGTTCAACTCTTGCTTTTAAATTATGATCCCGAAATAGTAGAGCACCTCCCTCAGCTGTGTGAAACAGCTTGGTAGCATGAAAGCTCATCATCGACAAGTCACCGAAGTTACCAATTCCTACACCGTTAATTTCCACTCCAAAAGCATGAGCAGCATCATAAATTACTTTCAAGCCATACTTATCAGCTATTTCTTGAATCTTGATTACATTACAGGGAGTACCATATACATGAACCCCTAAAATTGCGGTTGTTTGGGGAGTAATCATCGACTCAATCTTATTAGCATCGATATTCATGGTTACAGGGTCAATATCACAGAATATCGGCTTAATATTGTTCCAAGTTAAAACATGGGGAGTACCGGGGAAGGTAAAAGGAGTAGTAATCACTTCTCCCGAAAGACGCAAACTTTGACAACCAACTATAAGTGCAATTGTGCCATTATTAAATAATGATAAATAGGGAATTTTTAATATTTGCTGTAATTTATGTTCCAGTTCTAAATGTTGCTTGCCGTTATTTGTTAGCCATTGACTATTCCAAATTTCCTGAAGCTTTTGGTTAAACTTGTCTAAATCTGGTAGCAGTGGACGCGTAACATAAATCGGTTTTTTAAATGGTTGCTTCCGAGTCATTGTTATTTAAATCGCTATTTGTTTCTAGCAAATAATTATTGTAATTTTTTAGCACCCTTTCTTTATCTCTTTCTCCGACTTTGCGATTACTAATGTAAATTCCCCAAGGTTCTAAATTTTTCGTTATCACTGAGCCTGCACCTACAGTAGCACCTTCTCCAATAGCCACACCAGGTAAAATAACGCTATTAGCACCTATAATGCCAAACTTACCTATATGAATAGGTGCTCTTTTGATATTTCTATATTTTTCATCAATTGTTGAATTACCGAATCCCCATGCTTTGAAATCATCTGTTCCCGTAAAAATTCTTACTCCAGAAGAAAGTGCTGTGAAATCTTCCATTATAAATTCCTCACCTCCGCTTATGGATGTAAATGATGCAATGTGAACATTATTACCTAACTTTATTCTCTTTTTAGCGTAGATAAAAACAAAATCATCAATAATGATATTCTTCCCAAATTCTATATTTTCTATACCGACTATTTTTGTATATTCAAAAGTGATAACATGGGGGATATCATATTTGTTCATAATAATATTTTGGAAAAATATTTTTATTTGTTTAACTAAATAATTATTTGTGTTGTTGATAATTTTGTATTTTCACTAAATTATCCCAATGTACTATTCCATATAAAGAAGAGTCTTTCCGTGGTGTCATGCTAAACTGAACAGCTAAGGGAATAAAATCACAAAAATCGACTTGACCGATTTCTATAACAATTGGTATTGAAAGAACGCAGGCAATATTGTACATTCCTTGAATCAAGGAAGCTCTGAACTGCCAATCAATAATGTATCTATCTCCTTGCTTGACACAATGAAGATTTTTTTCTTCAATCACGCTATCAGAATAAACAATATCAATGCCATTTCTATCTCGAATGTGATAACCAAATGCTAACTCTTCTATATCTTCATAAACTTCGATAGCCATTCTTAAAGTAACGTTTTCTTCATAATCAACACTTGAGGTTTCTTCTCCTTCCTGGTTTAAAAGTTGTACATTTACAAAATTAGCTCTGCCGTTTTGGATTCTTTGAAAACTCGCTCTTTTTTGAAATGCACTATTTTCAATAAAGCCAGATTCTTTATCTAATAAACTAGTGCCAAGGTTGATTATTTTTTTATTAATTAAATCCTTCTTTTCTTTATCTGACTTGATAATATTTTGCTCACTTTCAACCTTCATCGAGAAATATTTTTCAACTACTTGGTCAGATGAACCCCAACTTATCAGTTCTCCCTGATTTAAGAAAATTGCTTGACGGCAAAGACTTTTAACAGAACTAATATCGTGGCTGACAAACAGCACTGTAACTCCGCTATCCATCATCTGTTTCATTCTAGCCATACACTTTGCCTGAAAAAACATGTCTCCTACAGACAGCGCTTCATCTACTATGAGAATATCTGGATCGACGTGAATTGCTGAAGCGAAAGCTAGCCGTACATACATACCACTAGAATAAGTTTTAACCGGCTGGTCGATAAAATCTCCAATATCGGCAAAAGTAATAACTCTATCAAAGCGCTCATCTACATCTTGCCGGGAAAGCCCCATGATTGCCCCATTCATGTAGACATTTTCCCGTCCGGTAAATTCAGGGTTAAATCCAGCACCTAACTCAAGTAGGGCTGCAACTCGTCCATTAACTTGGACTTCTCCACTAGTTGGTGTCAAAGTGCCGCAAATCATTTGTAACAGAGTAGATTTACCTGCACCGTTACGTCCAATTATGCCCAGAGTTTCTCCCCTCATCACCTCGAAAGAGACATCTCGCAGCGCCCAAAACTCTTGGGCGTAAGTTTTTCCTGGTAGCAAAATTTCTTTGAGGCGATCTACAGGACGAGCATACCGCTTAAAGCACTTAGATACATTGTTTAGCTTAATTACAACTTCACCCATAGCTTTGCCGTCAATCCTCAAAACTCACACAACACACTAAAGCTAAAATACGATCGCACTCCCAGCTAAATACTTATAATACTTACAACACATCTGCAAATGCCGGACGCAGACGCCGATAACACCACAATCCGCCACAAAAAACTACTAAGGCAATTAGTGAGGAAACTCCCCATTCGCCCCAGTGTTTGACTTCTCCAACTAATATTAAGTCACGATAGACTTCTGCGATCGCTGTCATTGGATTTAACCAAAATACCCATCCCCGCCATTGCTCTGGAATTGCACTTGCTGGATAAATAATTGGTGTCAAATACATCCAAATGTTTAAAATTACTCCTAATGTCTGCGGTATATCTCGTAAAAATACGGTAATTGCTGCGGTAAAATAACCTAAACCTGCTGTTAACAATAACTGGGGAACCCAGACTAAGGGCAACAGTGCCAAAGTGGGATGTAAAGTATGCGAAGTTGCGGCTACAAAAAAAATCAACGCCATTAAACCAAAAGAACTTTCAATGAACGTTGATAAAATTGGTACTAATGGTAACAATCCCAAAGGAAACACCACTTTCTTGACCAAATTCGGCTGTCCTACCACCGAACTTGCCGCTTGAGTTAAACCGCTACTAAAGGCAATCCAAGGAAGCAATCCGGCAAAGAGCCACAAACCAAATGTTAAATTATTTTCTGGTAAAGTTTTCAGACTCAACTTAACTTTCAGGACTACCGAGAAAACATAAGTATATATCAGCAACTGCGACAGTTGATTTAGCAAAGGCCATAAATTTCCTAAAACAGAACCTTTGTAACGGGCTTCTAAGTCACGCCTGACTAAAGTTCTGAGTAAATCAAACTTTGCCCACCACCGCTGATTAACTGGCAGCCAGCGCCTTAGTTTAAGAGCTTTACGGACAAACCCTCGCATTGTTTGCAACAATTTTTGTTCCCTTTGTCACTACGTACACACCCAATTTTTCTCAATGAAGCCAAGCTTGCGATTAAAGTTCCCGTTTTCTTTTCTTGCAGTACATTAATGAGTTAGCAAAAAATTACACCAAAATTATCTTGACGATTATACAATGAATCGACTCGATAAAGGGGATTTTGACAAAAAATCCCACTTTTATTGGCATAGGAATTTATAATAAGTAACGGTTAGTAGTTGTTTAAAGTATCTGGATCAATTCCCAACGATCGCAGTTGTTCGGCTAATTTTTGCGATCGCATCTGTTCCTGTTGTAAACGCAATTGTGCCTCAGATGCTTGTTGTTGTGCCTCAGATGCTTGTTGTTGTGCAGCAGTTGCTTGTTGCTGTGCTTCAGATGCTCGTTTATGCTCGGCAGTTGCTACCTCTTCTGGTGTCGGCACTAAATCCCCATCAAGTGTAAAATATCGCAGTTTACCCGCCTCCACACCCAAATACAAACCTAGCACTTGACTCCAAAGCCATCCCCGCTGATTTGGTGTAATTTGCTGATATTGATTGCCGATCAATTCAAAACCAGCGAATTCTAAACTTTCTGGCGAAAACCAAAAATATTCTGGGGTGTGAAATCGATTTTGATAAAGATTTTTCTTCAAATTCCGGTCAATTTCAGCCGTACTCTCAGAAAGTAATTCAATAATTAAGTCTGGATAACGTCCATCTTCCTCCCAAACTACCCAAGAATTGCGGGGTCGTTTTTCGGTGTCTCGCACTAAGAAAAAGTCCGGACCACGAAAATCTCGATTTCGCAACTGCTGACGGCTAAAATAAATTGTCAGATTCGCACCAATAAAGAAGTCATTGCGCTCTCTATACAACCACTCCAAACAAGTCACCAGCAGCAGTAGCTGCATGTAATGCAACGAAGTTTCCATTTCTGGCTCATCACTTAACAACCGAGTTGCATCGGGCATTTGTTGTTCTAGCTGTTGGGCTGTGACAAACATGGATATGTACCTGCTTGGTTGTTGATTTAATTTTACTTATAATGTGTGCTGTTTGTTGTTGGTGGTTATAGAAAAACCTTACTTAAGCAATTTCAAAAGAAAAAGACGCGATGGAAAAAGACGCGATAAATCGCGTCTCTACAGAGGTGCCTTTTAACTACTCCCTTTGGAGTCACGCATTCAGCTACACTGAGACTTGGTTTATTGCATTGTAAATAGGCATGGAAATCGGACAAAAGGTTAAAGTCTGTCGTTTGCGCGATCGCGTCTCTCCTCCTGTAGTCAAAAGACTCGGACAAATTGGTGTCATCCAAGGCTTCAGAATGACTGATGCTAGCGGTGTCGGTGTGGTGGTTAAGTTTGAAGACAATTTCGCCACTTGGTTTTTTGAAGATGAACTTAGACTGGAACAATAGATCCAACTAAAGCGCAAACTGAAGTCCAAAGATAGAGTTCTTCCGCTCGAAAGTTCGTCCGGAAGCCTCTGCTTTGCACTTCAAGGCAGAAAGAAAGATTATTTGCCGAGTGCTAAGTTGGAGTTGACACAAACGGCACCGAAAAGAGAATCAAGTAATGACCCAGATATTGACATTTTTGGGCAAAGGCGGCACTGCTCGTACCAAATGCGCGATCGCCACCGCCAAGTTATTAGCAAGCCAAGGAAAGCGGGTACTCCTAGCAGGACTAGCAGAACCAGAATTAGCAATTCTCCTCGGTACGACTTTTGCAGCAGATCCCCAAGAAATCGCTCCCAATTTACAAGTCGTGCAGTTTCAAACATCTATACTGTTAGAACGCAGTTGGGAGGAAGTGAAAAAACTTGAGGCTCAATACCTCCGCACACCAATTCTCAAAGAGGTTTTTGGTCAAGAGCTGGCAGTATTACCAGGGATGGACAGCGCCCTGGCTTTGAATGCTATTCGTGAGTACGACGAAAGTGGTAAATATGAAACGATAGTATACAACGGCACTGGCGATTCTTCCACTTTGCGATCGCTCGGTTTGCCAGAGTCTCTAAGTTGGTATTTGCGGCGATTTCGGCAATTATTTGTCAACTCCGACTTAGGAAAGGCAATCTCTGAATCACCTTTTATTCAACCGCTAGTTAGTAGCTTTTTTAATGTCAATTGGACAGCAGATAATTTTGCCCAACCCACCAACACCGCGAATAATTTTCTGGAAAAGGGTAAAGCCGCTGTTGCAGAACCGAAGCGGATGGCGGCTTTTTTGGTAACAACACCAGATCCCATAGAAGTTGCCACTGCCCGTTATTTGTGGGGTAGCGCTCAACAAGTTGGTTTAACTGTTGGTGGTGTCCTGTTAGTTAATTCCGACACAGGTGCGAATTTGTCGCCGGAATTTGCTCCCCTGCCAATTAGTGTTATTCCTGACCTGAAAGCAGGAGATTGGCAACCACTAATGAATGCCCTACCCGACTTTGTAACGCAAGCAGTACAGGCTCCCAAACCAATTGAAATTGATGTCCCAAGTCGTCAGGTACGCTTATTTTTGCCTGGATTCGATAAAAAACAGGTCAAGCTAACTCAATTCGGTCCAGAAGTCACCATAGAAGCCGGAGATCAACGACGCAATATTGTTCTACCTCCGGCTTTAAGTGGCAAATCTGTTGCTGGAGCCAAGTTTGCGAATAATTATTTGATAATTTCTTTTTAGGGACTAGGGACTAGGGACTAGGGACTGGGGACTAGGGACAATTAGATTAGGTAACAAGGTTATTCCCCATGCCCCATGCCCTATGCCCATTGCCCATTGCCCAATTACCAATTAACCAGTATGCTTTATGTCTGAATTAACTCCCATTACTCCAGATTCTGAGTCTACCGAGGCAATTAATGCCTCGGAAGAAGTAAAAGCTGTTGTTGAAAGCGGTTCTAAAACTAGGCAACTCCTGGGGATGAAAGGCGCCGCAGCAGGGGAAACCTCGATATGGAAAATCCGCTTGCAACTGATGAAGCCGATTACCTGGATTCCCTTGATTTGGGGTGTAGTTTGCGGTGCCGCTTCCAGTGGAAACTATACCTGGACGCTGGAAAATGTCTTGAAGGCTGGACTTTGTATGTTGCTATCAGGACCTTTGATGGCAGGTTACGTACAAATTACCAACGATTATTACGATCGCGAAATCGATGCCATTAACGAACCTTACCGTCCAATTCCTTCTGGAGCAATTCCTCTACCCCAGGTAATTACGCAGATTTGGGTATTACTGATTGCAGGATTGACGGTTGCCTTTGCTCTAGATAAATGGGCTGGTAATGAATTTCCCACAATTACATCAATCGCGATTATCGGCTCTTTCATCGGCTATATCTACTCTGCCCCACCTTTGAAGCTGAAACAAAACGGCTGGTTAGGTAGTTATGCTTTGGGTGCAAGTTATATCACCTTTCCTTGGTGTACTGGTCATGCTTTGTTTGGCAACCTGAATTTAACTATTGTCATTTTGACAATGTTCTACAGTTTAGCTGGATTAGGCATTGCCATTGTCAATGATTTTAAGAGTGTCGAAGGCGATCGGCAATTGGGATTACAATCACTGCCTGTAATGTTTGGCATCACCAATGCTGCTTTCATTTGTGTGGTGATGATTGATTTATTTCAAGGATTGATTGCAGCTTATCTCGTCAGCATCCATGAAAATTTATACGCAGCAATTCTCGTACTGCTAATCATCCCCCAAATCACCCTCCAGGATATGTATTTCCTGCGCGATCCAATAAACAATGACGTCAAATACCAAGCAAGCGCTCAACCGTTTCTCGTTTTGGGAATGCTTGTGACTGGTATCGCACTCGGTCATCATGTCGGCATTTGATTTATACTTCTTAAGTAGAACATAAGAGTGAGGAGTAAGAAGTTAACATAACTTCAAAACTTCTCACTCTTAATTTATAGGTTTAGATTGGAATTGCTCGTGTTAAAAGTAGCTTATTTCCTAATTCATACTATTCAACCGCTTGTAGTGCCGGTTTGTTTTGTTACTGCTTGGACATTAATTATTCTTGTTGTTTGGAGTCTTTGGACGACAGCGCGAGATAGTGTCAGTGTAGCCAAGCAGATGCATCAAATCCCTTGTACTGGCTGCCAATTTTTTACCGACGACTACCGTCTCAAATGCACTGTACATCCCAGTGTTGCGAATACAGAAGATGCGATAAATTGTCTTGATTTTCAACCGAAAACCAATCCGATGCTTTATTAGGGGTTGTTGGGTGTCAAAAAGCCCTCAGGCTGGAAGCCTGGGGCTATACAAACGAAGCCCACCGACCTGGGCTATAAATCTTTGAAGCCTGCCTTCGTAGGCTTTGTACGCACAACGCCGCACCCTTCAGGGTGTCGGTTCCTTTCGTTGGCATTATCTACTAACTAATTTCTAACAACACTTTCATAACACCTTTACGTTGAGCTTTTTCAAAAGCGGCAAGGGCGTCACTGAGGGGATAGGTAGCGTCAATTAACGGTTGTACGTCTACTTTTTCGGCTGCTAACAAGTCGAGTGCGGCAGGAAATGGACCACAACGGGAACCGATGAGGGTGATTTCGTCTACGACTAAAGAAGAAGCATCAAGGCTGAGGTTGCCTGCGTAGGTGCTTTTGAGTATTAATGTACCACGGGGACGTAAAGCACGACGAGCGATCGCAAATCCTTCGGGATTGCCAGTACACTCTACTGAAACATCAAAAGTTCTATCTGTAACCGCTTCTGCAAATCCAGTTTTGATTCCCCGTGCTTCTAAATTAGCGAGTTTATCACGATGACGCCCCACAGCTAACAAATCGCACCCTGTCAAAGCGAGTGTTTGGGCTACAAGTTGTCCCAATTTACCATCTCCTACCACTAGCACGCGATCATTTACACTTAACGATATCTGCTGTTGAATTTCCAAAGCTGCGGCTATAGGTTCGGTAAATGTTGCTACTTCTGTAGGCACATTATCGGGTACAGGATGTAGATTTTCTATCGGCAAACAGAGATAATCTGCAAAAGCACCGTTGCGGTTAACAATACCCAAGACAGTGCGGTTTTCACAGTGCGTTGGTTGTCCGCTGCGACAAAAGCGACACTTTCCACACGCTGCGTTGATTTCTCCGACTACCCGCTTATTAACTAGGTTTTCTGGTCCTTGGGCGACGACGCCGACAAATTCGTGTCCTAAAATGCCACTGTAGGGATAGTAGCCTCTGAGCAATTCTAAGTCAGTGTTACAGATACCCGCACGCAAAACTCGTACTAGTGCTTCTCCTGGTGGAGGTTGAGGAATGGGGATATCTGTGCGGAGTTGTAGTTGCTTGTTTTCTAGCCAGAGTCCTTTCATTGTTATTTGTTATATATAAAAGTTGATATAGACCGTAGAGACGTTCCGGCGGAACGTCTTTACATGTGGATTCATACATTAATTCAGCAATGCCGATTATCGTACTGTCACGCACAGAGAATAATCTATATGCAGACGATGCCAAATAGGGCAACAAATGCTCAATGCCGGTGTCTACCGCAAAAAGTTCCTTAACCACCTAATCGCCTCACTTGTTGTTTGCTCACTCGCAATTTGCAAACACTGCTGGACAATTTCTCTCACATTAGGAAAATAACTGCTTTCTCCAAGCACATAACTTTCACCCTGCAATTTATAAACCAACAAATGCTTATTCTTTAACAGCCAAACCTCTGGCACTTTGTAAACCAGATAATCATTAATATCGCTATAACTAGTAACGTCTACTTCAATTACCAAATCTGGTGGGGGGTCATTTTCCCAATCGATACGCTTCTTACCGACTACTGCTCTCCAATTTTCAATGTAAAAGCAATAGTCTGGTTCTATGCCACTTATTTCTGGCAAACTCATGGTTATGGGAGTAAACGAGTCGTACCTACGATTTAAGTGGTCAAGTAAAGTTATCATCACCAAAGAGAGCAAGCTTACATCTCTTCCATGTTCAGGTAAAGGCGCCATCAATAAAATTTCTCCTGGTCGGTATTTGATCCGGGGGAGAGAGCGATCGCCTAACTGTAAAAGCATCCTTTGGTACTCTTGCCAGTTCCCCAGAAGTTTCAACACAGCACCGACAGGCAATTGAATTTTTTCTGGTGTAATTACAGTATTCATAGCACTCTTTTCTTACTCTTATCAGAGTAAATTTGAAACCTTATTTCCAGGTTAGTCCGCGCAGGCGGACTTTGTTTGTGTAGCCAAGCCAGTGCGTTGCGCGGGTTAAGAGCGTTGAAGCACCTGGCGTGCGATTTTAATCGTCGGGGCTTCTTCCTACAAATGTTTATCAAAGAACATTGTAAGTTCTCGCCAAGAATCTTCGGCTGCCAAGGGGTTATAGTTAGAACGCTCGTTGCAGAAAAACCCGTGGTCGGCATCACTGTAAACTTTCAAGGTGTACTCTTTACCGAGTTCTGTGAATCGGGATTCAATTTCTGTAACACGTTCCTGAGGAATAAATGGATCGACACCACCAAAGAATAAGTATATCGGTGCAGTAATGTTTGTTACTGCCTCGATCCACTCATCTAAAACCATACCATAGAAGGGAGCTGCTGCGGCGATCGCGTCCGACATTTTGCAAGCAGTGAGAAAGGTCAATCCACCACCCAAGCAAAACCCTGTAACGCCTACTTTATCTGGGTTTACATCACTTCGTGACTTCACATAAACCAGCGCTGCCCGAATATCCTCCTCTATGGGTTTGCCAAAATCGAGACACCACATCATCGCTCTTGCTTGCTCAACTTCATCGTATCCAAATTTGTTATTTGGTAACTCACGATAGTATAAATCCGGCGCGATCACTACGTAACCTACCTTGGCAATTCGCGCTGCCACGTCTCGAATGTGCTGCGTTAAGCCAAAAGCTTCCATCAAAAGCAGGACGGCTGGTTTGCGGTTAGGTTCAGTAGGTGTACACAAGAAAGCCGGCATCTCTCCATCGGGGGTGGAAATCATCACATCTGTCTGTTCGATTTGCATATCGGTTAATTGGGCAATGGGCAATGGGCATTGGGCAACGGCAACCTTCTGCAAAAGAAGCTGTTTTCCTTGTTTGACCTTCTGATGCTCAAACTCCGGAAAAATTATGTAGTGAGCGATTTATCGCTCAATTTAAAGCCGCTCAATTTAAAGCGCTAAAGCGCTTACTACGAACTTTCAAATTTTTACTTTATCGACAAAGGGCTGAAATACAGGTTGCAATTCTGGACGACTGACAACAAGAGTGGGAAAAGAGCGATCGCTATAATCTTCTCCCGATAACAAAGGAAACGGCTCTGTCTTCATCGATACCCAACTTCCACCTGCTGCCTGAACAATTACCCAAGCGGCTGCAATATCCCAAACTTTTGGTGTCGCTTCCATACCGCCTAGTGTTGCCCCTGTCGCCACTGTGAGAAAATTATAGCTAGCAACGCCTAACATGCGAATTTTGCAGGGAAAACCTTCTTGGATGGCTGCTGTACTGCGAGAACAAAGGTTAAAAAAATGATTGTTGCTAGGGTCATCAGTACTGCTGTGGATGGGATGATGATTGAGAAATGCCCCGGTAGGAGTTGCTAACTCAGATGTTCCTTGCCAAAAGCCGTGAAAAGCTTGATTTGTTGTCGGCACATATACATAGCCAAAAACAGGTACGCCTTGATACAGCAAACCTAGTGAAATTGTCCAAATAGGAATACCCCGTGTAAAGTTAGTTGTGCCATCGAGAGGGTCAATTACCCAGCACCAATCTGTACCGGGAAACACCTTATCAGCTTCTTCGCTGAGAATGCCATAACCAGCAAAAGTGGAAGCGATCGCATCACAAATTGTCTGATCTGCCCATTTATCAGCTTGCGTAACCAAAGAACCATCAGCTTTTTGCGAAGCTTGCACTTGCCCAAAATCTAGCAGTAGCTGCTTACCTACCCTGGTGGTAGTGGTTTGGGCAAATTCGAGAATAGTTGTCCAAAAATCACTCATAATTTTATTTTCGCGCTTTTGGGACTTGGCGCAAAACAAAATTAATCTAAATCGCTTTCTAAAATAGAGGCGATCGCAAGCTTTGCATTATTCTGAAATTCTGTAACATTCACTTGACTTAAAAACCACAGCGCGAGCAAAATACCTACAGCTTGCGTGGCAAACACCAATCCGTAAGCTTGAAGTGGCGTTGTCAAAAAAGCTTTCCCCAAATTCAACAGCGCTCCACCAAATACCGTAGATAACGCTCTTGCCATTGCTTGCGCTAATCCCCAAGCACCGATAAATGTCCCCGCAGTTTCCACAGCAGTCAAATCCAGCATCAAGCTTAAGGCTCCGGTTGTCGTCACACCAGAAGCAAAACCAAAGAAAATTAAACTTAATTGCAACAGCTTTGGATTTGCAGTTGTTCCCGCCAAAATAATCAAGAGCGAACATATTGCTACCCCCACACATCCTAGCTTGGTGGTGTTTTTCTTTCCGATACGCGGGGCAATCAAAAAGCCGGTGACACTCAAACCAATCAGCGTCCCCGTACCAAAGAAAGCATTCAGCTTTGTTGTTTCAGCGATCGTCATCTTAAAAACTTGACCACCGTAAGGTTCCAATACTGCATCTTGTAAAAACAAGCTGGTGGTCATTAGTAGCAAAAAGCTGAAAAATATCCCAGTTTGCCGACTTGCTGTTAGCACTCGCAGCGCTTTGCCCAAAGTGATTTTATCTTCCCGCTCAACCACCGTCGAACGAGTAGTATATAGAGAATATTTTTTTTCGACACCAACTGTCGCGAGAAAGCATAAGCCGACGACAATTGCCGGTACAATTAAAAACAAACGGTTAATTTGCGATCGCAGTACATCTAACGGTGCGTTTAAAGCAATTTGCTTGAGTAAGCCGCTGCTAATAATTGCCCCGACAATGATACCCACCATCAGCATTGACCAAACAACCCCAACTAATTTTGAGCGGTTGTCTTCATCAGAAACATCAACTAACAGCGCTGCGAAAGGTGTGGAACTGAAACCGATTGCTATACCGTAAAGTGCGAAGATAAAAGCGAGAAATATTGCCCAAATTGTAGTTTGAGTAGTCCAAATTCCCCCTTGTAAAGTCAAACCAAGTTGCCAAACGACTTGTACCGCTAAAAAAGAAGCGATCGCAAACAAAACCGCACCCAACCAGATATAACCAGTACGGTGATAGCCAAACAGCAATTTAGAATCAGACATTTGTCCAAACCAGACTCGCGTCGGTGAAACAAATTGATGCATAGAGATGGTTCCAGCTGCAATTAACGCCGGTACTTTCAACTCTTCAATCATGACTCGATTCAGCACTCCCAAAGTGAGAATCGACATAATACCCAACCCCATCTGAAATAAGCCCAGCCGAAACATCGTCAACACTTTGATTCGCGGGATACTCACAAAAGCTGACCCCGAATCAGATAAATCACCGCTTGCCATATTCTTTTTCGAGATTAATCGGATTTTTTATCTATTTTCCACGATAAACTTTATAGGTGAGGTAGTAAACGCTGAAGTGCTTATTTACAGCGCTTCAGCGCTGACTACGAAATAAAAAGTAATTATTGTCTATTTAAAATTCTTTATTCTTGCTAAAAAAGTGACAACTATCACATTAGGACAAAACGGACCGGCTGTAACACCTCTTTGTATCGGCACTTGGGCTTGGGGTGATAAATTTTTTTGGAATTATGGCAATGGCTACAGTTCCGAACAACTCAAAGAAGCCTTCACCACAGCAATAGATGCTGGTATCACTTTCTTTGATACTGCGGAAATTTACGGCTTCGGAATGAGTGAAGAATTCTTGGGTCAATTTATGCAACAGACTTCCCAAGAAGTTCAAATTGCTACCAAATATGGTCCTGGACCTTGGCGATTTACAGCGAAATCAGTCGCCGATGCCTTAACAGCCAGCCTCAAACGCTTACAAGTCGAGGGAGTTGCTTTGTATCAAGTACATTGGCCTTTCGCCTTTTTTATGAGTCAACAAACTCTCATGAATGCCCTTGCAGATGAAGTCAAACGGGGCAGAATCGCGACAGTTGGTGTCAGTAATTACTCGGCAGAACAAATGCGAGAGGCGCATCATATCTTGGCTAAACGAGGTGTACCTTTAGCTGTGAATCAGGTACGCTACTCTTTACTGACGCGGCAAATCGAAAGTAATGGCATTTTTGCCGCTGCCCGTGAGTTAGGTGTAACAATCTTGGCATACAGTCCTTTAGCCCAGGGATTACTTACAGGCAAGTACACATCTGATAGCGCGGAAACTCCCAACGGTGCTAGAAAAATGGACCCGCGATTTAATAAAGAGGGCTTGGAGAAGATTGCACCAGTGATTTCTTTGCTACACAATATTGGCGAAAAACGCGATCGCACTCCCGCTCAAGTTGCTCTCAACTGGTTAATTGCTCAGGGAAACACAATCCCCATTGCTGGAGTAAAAAACGCTCAACAAGTACGACAAAATGCCGGCGCTTTAGGCTGGCAATTGACTGATGATGAAGTTGCCCAGCTAGACGAAATTAGCCGTCCTTGGCTGCATTAAGTACAGATAAAACTCTGCGATCCTCTGCGTTTACCTCAGCGTTCCTTTGCGTTTAAATCCTAAATTATTCAAACACAGGGGGCCACAGTTCTGATACTGTTAGCTCCCAACCCGGCAATAAATCTGGTAATGTCTGTAACAGTGAACATAAAACCACCAAAAATACTTCTGTCCTCATCATAAGGAGTCCGGCGTTTATTATTGTAAAGACGTTCCGGCGGAACGTCTCTACGACTCTAGAACTAATTAAGAAGCGGATTCTCTAGCAGGTGAACCAAGCTTTTTCGGTGTCATGGAAACGTCGCGACGGGTTGTGCGAGGTTTGGGTTTGGGATTACCACGTCTTTCTTCTTCAGAATTACCATCAGATTTATTCCAAGAAGTACGTGGGCGATCGCTCGAACCTTCACGACGCTTAACCAACTTCGGCTTGGGACCGGACATATCCTCACTTGGAATGTCCGCATCTGATTGTTGCAGCCAAGCGGGACGAGTTTCATCGTAAGCGATTTGCAATGCCGCAGCTGCGATCGCTTGGGGATCGTATTTTTCAATTAATTCGCTGATAATCGGCAAAAATGAAGCCAGACGTTCACCAGTTAAGGCTTCCCGCACTTGATCTTGCAATTTGTTGATATGTCGCGCTTCAATTTGAGCGCGTGTCGGAATCGTTAATACATGCCAGCTTTGGCGTACATGACGCTCAAAACCTTGCTGCTTGCGTCTTTCAAACGGCTGCACTAAAGATATTGCGGTTCCTTCTTTACCGGCGCGACCTGTCCGACCAATTCGGTGAACGTAGGTTTCTGGGCTATCGGGTAAGTCGAAGTTGATGACGTGGGATAGTTGATCCACGTCTAAACCGCGAGCTGCTATGTCAGTTGCTACCACCCAGCGCACTTGACGATTGCGAAATCTAATTAATAGGCGTTCCCGCGCTTGTTGCGACAAGTCACCGTGGTATTCATCGACACTATGACCAGCAGACTGCAATTGACTGGTAAGTTCGGCAGCTGTGCGTCGAGTGCGAACAAAGATTAAAGCTGTTTCTGGGTCTTCCATTTCCAGAATCGGTTGTAAAGCTTTAGCTTTTGTCCAGTGACGAGGAATCAAGTAAGCTACTTGATTGATTTTATTTGGTGCGGCTTTTGGCTGTTCGACTGTGACTGTCGCAGGCGATCGCAAAAATCTATTTACCAACGAGCGAATCGAAGGCGGCATTGTCGCCGAAAATAAAGCTGTTTGCCGTTCTTTGGGTGCTTGTGCGAGAATTTTCTCTACATCATCAATAAAGCCCATGCTCAACATTTCATCGGCTTCATCTAACACAAACCACTTGACATTATCCAGCTTTAAACAGCCGCGATCGAGCAAGTCTATCACACGTCCTGGTGTCCCCACGACCATGTGAACGCCGCGCTTGAGTTGCGACATTTGGCGCTCAATTGATTGACCTCCATAAATTGCCAAAACGCGCAATCCATCATTACCAATAAATTGCTCGATAGCGTCGTGAACTTGCATTGCCAATTCACGAGTTGGAGTCAAAACTATGGCTTGCACAGCTCTGTGATTAACATCTAGCTGTTCTAAAATCGGCAATGAAAATGCTGCGGTTTTGCCTGTTCCTGTTTGGGATTGACCAACGACATCACGACCGGCTAATAGTTGAGGAATTGCTTGCTCTTGAATATTGGTTGGTGTAGTGAAACCTAGTTTTTCTAGTTGTTCCGAGCGTTCAACAGAAATACCTAATTCTACAAAAAGATTCATTAATTCTCCTAAGACTTATTTTGATTTAGACTCTTTAACCGACACTTCACTTGTGACTATTGACAACTTGACCATAAAGGTCATATGTATCAGCGCTGTGGATCGCGACTGGGAAAATCTCTCCTAGCTTCGCTTCGCCTTTTACATATACCTGTCCATCGACTTCTGGAGAAAATCTCCCAGAACGACCGATTAATTCTCCAGTTTCCGGATTTTGTTGCTCAATCAGCACATCAACAACTTTCCCCACTTCCTGTTGATTTTTCTTCCAAGAAATTGGTTGTTGAAGTTCCATCAATGCTGAACGGCGTTCTTCCATCAATTCTTGGGGCAATTGATTTGGTAAGTTATGAGCAGGAGTTCCTTCCTCTGGGGAAAACGTAAAAACACCAACGTGATCGAATTCATGTCGCTGGACGAACTGTAGCAGATGCTCGAAATGCTCTTGTGTTTCCCCAGGATAGCCAACTATAAATGTTGTCCGCAGTACTGCTTCTGGTAGCGCGGTTTTAATGCGCTCAATTATCCCATCATTTACCCGTCCTTGCCAAGGACGGTTCATGGCACGCAGAACTTCTGGATGGGAATGTTGCAAGGGCAAATCTAAATAAGGTAATACGTTAGGTGTTTCTTTTATTGCCTTAAGAGCAGATGGAGTCAATCCGGTGGGATAAGCGTAGTGCATCCTTATCCACGGTACATCTACTTTTGCCAAAGCGCGAAGTAATTCGACTAATTTTGGTTCGCCGTAGATGTCTAATCCATAATTGGTGGTGATTTGAGAAATTAAAATTATTTCTTTTACACCTTCACTTGCTAGCTGTTGTGCTTCTTTGACAATGGATTCAATTGTACGCGATCGCTGATTTCCCCGTAGATAAGGAATGATACAAAACGCACAACGATAATCACATCCTTCCGCTACCCGCAAATAGGCTACACCCTCGCTTGTCGTCCGATAGCGCGGTGTGGTTTCATCAGCAATATAGGTCGGTTCGGCACTAACAAGCTTAACTCGTTCTCCCGATTGTACTCGCTTAATTACATCAACAATTTTGTGATAATCGCCAGTACCTACCACCGCTACTGCTTCTGGCAACTCTTCCAATAACTGTGCTTGAAAGTGCTGCGCCATACAACCTGCGATCACGATTTTTTTATTCGCTTCCGCTAGTTCTACTAATGTTCTTACCGACTCTTCTCTTGCTGCTTCAATAAAACTACAAGTATTGACAATAACGTAATCTGCTAAATCTTCATTACTATCTACAGCATAGCCTGCTTCTACCAGCAGTCCTAACATGTGTTCTGTATCAATTCGGTTTTTCTCGCAGCCCAGGTGAGAAATTGCAATTGTTGGCTTATCACCCATATTATCAAAAATCTTCTTTGTTTGTTCAAGACTCAACTACTAGATCGTGTTTGTGAGTTCTTAAGTCATACGCACCCTTTCTTAGGGACACTTGTGAAGGCGATTGACGCACTCAAATGCCCACAAAACTTTGACTCTATTTAGTAAATAGAGATCGTGCTATGATACTTTTATTAATCTGTTTCCCAGGGTCAAACTAAAGTGTCTTCGGATAAATAAAACACTTTTAATATATTTTAACAAATAGCCTGTTGTATTTTACACTACCGCAGGGTGTGGGTTGTTAATTTACCCATCGGGAAGCCGCCCTAAGGGCTGTTTGTGAGAAGTCGCTCGCAATGATGGGAAATCGAACTCGCGACTACGCCTGTAAAGCGGTAAGCTGACCTTGCACTCAGGTATTGCGTTCCTATTTGGATAGGTCGGCAAGACACCTAGACTACAAAGAAAGTGCCTCGCGTTTTGTGAGTGGCAAACTCCTCTTGTAGCCAGGTTTTATCTTAACATATCTTATGGAATGTTTTACAGCAATTTCCATCTTAAGGGGGAGGCAATAAAACAAACTGTTTTAAACAAATTTGTCATCAGTCATTGGTAATGGGTCAATGGTTAATGGTCAATGGTCAATGGTCAAGAGACTCTTGACTTTTGAATGCGTGACTTTTGAATGCGTGACTTTTGACCATTGACTTTAGACTTTAGACTATTGACTGTGGACTCCGCAAAGCGGGTTAAAGACGTGGACTTATATCAGCTATTTAAAACCAAAACACCGATTATTGGCGTAGTTCACCTACTACCGCTGCTGACTTCCCCCCGTTGGGGAGGTAGCTTAAAGGCAGTAATCGATCGCGCGGAACAAGAAGCGACAGCCCTAGCGAGTGGAGGTGTTGATGGGATTATTGTAGAAAACTTTTTCGATGCGCCGTTTACCAAAAATAAAGTAGATCCGGCGGTTGTAAGTGCCATGACTGTGGTAGTGCAGCGGATACAGAATTTGGTGACACTGCCTATCGGCTTAAATGTTTTGCGAAATGATGGATTAAGTGCTATGGCGATCGCCACCTGTGTCCGGGCGCAATTTATCCGTGTCAACGTCCTCACAGGCGTCATGGCAACCGATCAAGGATTAATTGAAGGTGAAGCATATGAATTATTGCGCTATCGACGGGAGTTAGGCAGCGATGTGAAAATTTTTGCTGATGTGTTGGTCAAACACGCCCGTCCTTTAAGTTCCCCAAATCTCACCGTCGCGGTGAAAGATACAATTGAGAGGGGTTTAGCAGATGCCGTGATTTTGTCTGGTTGGGCTACTGGTAGTCCTCCGAACGAAGAAGATTTAGAATTAGCTTCGGATGCCGCAAATGATACCCCAGTATTTATCGGTAGTGGGGCTAATTGCGAAAATATTGCTACACTGTTGCAGACAGCAGATGGTGTGATTGTTTCCAGTTCTCTAAAACGCCACGGTCGTATCGAGCAACCAATTGACCCGATTCGCGTAAGTCAATTTGTCGAAGCCGCACATCGGAGTTGGAACTCTAGGGCGGAAAAAAAATCAATTTTAATTGGTTAGGAGTTGGTAGTTAGTAGTTAGTGGTTAGGGATTTTCCAACCAACAATCAACAACTAACAACCAACAACTAACAACCAACCATATCCCAATCCTCATTTATTGTTGTTTAGGTTATGATTCGCCGTCGTTCTACGCCTTGGATTCAAAGATGGTCGCGCATTTTGATTGCCGCCATCGCAGCATGTGGTGCCTTGACCACAGCTTATCTTACGTTTGAAAAGTTAACAGGAGGCAAAGCCGCTTGTGTAGCACAGGCTGGTGTCAAAGGCTGTAACGATGTTCTTTCTAGTCCTTGGGGAACAGTTTTTGGTCAGCCATTAGCCTTGTTTGGATTTTTGGCATACACTAGCATGTTGATATTTGCTTTGGCTCCCTTAGCAATTAATGGAGCTGAAAATAAGGAAAATAAGGACAAGCGTCAAAAGCTAGAAAATGTTACATGGTTGCTGCTATTGGCAGGAGCGATCGCTATGACAGTTTTTAGCAGCTACTTAATGTACGTGCTTTTCTTCCAAATCAAAGCCGTTTGTCTTTACTGTATTGGTTCAGCTTTATTTTCTCTGAGTCTTTTGGTGCTGACACTTATCGGTCATGTTTGGGAAGATTTGGGACAAATATTTTTTACAGCAATTATTGTTGGCATGGTGACACTAATTGGCACTTTAGGCGTTTATGCTGGTGTCAATCCATCAGGTGCGATCGCTGAATCAACTTCTGGCAAACCGGTACAAATTAGCTTTACGGCAAAAGTAGCACCAAATCCCGAATTCGGTTGGGAAATTACCACCAAATCTGGTGAATCAGAATTAGCATTAGCACGCCATTTGGTGAAAATCGGCGCGAAAGAATACAGTGCTTATTGGTGTCCTCACTGCCACGAACAGAAGCTACTTTTCGGTAAAGAAGCCGAACAGATAATCGAGACAGGTAATCTCAAAGTTGAGTGTGCTGGTGATAGTCCAAAAGGTAAACCAGAATTGTGTAAAGCCGCTAAAATCGAAGGTTTCCCCACTTGGATCATCAATGGAAAAAGCTATGGGGGAGTGCAAAACTTGCAAGAACTAGCAACAAATTCTGGTTACACAGGTTCTACGAATTTCAAGTATTTTAAGTAATTAGACATACAAAGTGAAAAGTAGAGACGTAGCAATGCTACGTCTTTAGGGGTTCTGGGTAACGCATAATTAATTTCCACGCCTATATTTAATGGTAAAACACTTATAGTGTTGACAACATTTTGAAAATGCATAGGTTACTTGTGTGTTAGCTATATATAGGTAGCTTATGGCTATAAAAAAGATAAAATGTTTGTCCCACATTAGGTAATGGGAATGATTAAGCAGCTAGGCAAGGTTTTTTTGAACTTACTATTTAGACAGAAACAACCGCTTAGTCGAAAATACAGAGAATTGATTACTGCCTTCTGCGTAGCAGTCTGCATCTTAGTATTGCGCTCTTTTGGGTTATTACAATCCTTAGAGTGGGCAGCGTTGGATCAATTTTTTCGGTTACGTCCAGATGAATTGCTAGAAAACCATATTACCATTGTAGCGATTGATGAAGCTTCTTTGCGCCAACTAAATTCTTGGCCTATTACAGATAAAGCGATCGCTTCGGTGTTAGAGAAACTAAAAGTCCACAAACCTCGTGCTATTGGTTTAAATATATATCGAGATTTGCCAGTTGAGCCAGGACATGAAAAGCTAATTGAGGCTTATAAATCTACACCAAACTTGGTTGGCGTTGAATTATTGGGACATAACAAAAATACTATTGTTTCAGCCCCACGGGAACTAAGCGATCGCCATCAAGTTGGTTTTAATAATGTGGTGTTAGATGGTGATGGAAAAATCCGCCGCAGCTTGTTGTATTGGCATGACGTTGATCGTAAATTACATGAAAGTCTTGCGTTGAAGCTGGCTTTACTATATTTAAAGAACGAGGGTATTACTCCCAAGCAAACAGCCAGCAATCAGAAGTATTTCCAGTTAGGTAAAGCGGTGTTTCATCCTTTTGAACCGAATCATGGTGGCTATGTAGAAGCTGATGCTAGAGGCTACCAAATTTTATCTAACTTTCCTAAACCAGCCTGCAAAAACTTGCAAGTAGAATCCTGTCCTTTTCGTCAGGTTTCTCTTATAGATGTGCTAGCTAATCGAGTACCGAAAGACTGGATTAGCGATTCGATTGTGCTAATTGGTTCGACTGCACCAAGTCTCCCAGATGATGTCTTAATACCATACTCCAGCCGTTTGATGGGGACGGTTCAGCCTGTAGCTGGCATTCAATTACAAGCCTATTTTATCAGTGAGTTTATCGCAGCCGCCCTGGAAGGACGACCTTTACTGAAAGTTTGGTCTGATGAGATCGAATGTTTGTGGATTTTCGCTTGGGCTTATTTGGGAGTTGCTACCAGACGGCGAATACAACGCCCTTCTATTAGTGGCTTGAGTATAGTTTTTTGTTGTTTGCTGCTAAGTGGTTATGCTTATGTTGCTTTTCTTGATGGTTGGTGGATACCAATTTTTCCTGGTTTGCTAACCTTTTGCGGTTCAGCTGTTGTGCTGACTTATCAACTTGCTCACATACAAGAAGAATTAAAACGCTCTAAAGATTTTTTAGGACAAGTCATTAATACGATTCCTGATCCAATTTTTGTCAAAAATGAAAAACATCAATGGATTGTTTTAAATGAGGCATATTGTCAATTTATAGGTTATCCGAAAACCATGTTAATTGAAAAGTCAGACTATGACTTTTTCCCAAAACATGAAGCTGATGTTTTTCGCCGACAAGATAATCAGGTGCTTTGGAGTCAAAAACCCCAAGAACATGAAGAAGAATTTACCAATGCTGTTGGTAAGACTTATCTGATTGCTACTAAGCGATCGCTTCACAAAGATGCTGCTGGTAATTTCTATTTAGTTGGGGTCATCCGTGATATTACACAACGCAAGTTGATGGAAGAACAACTCAAGGACACTGCTGCTAAGTTATCCCAATCAAACACGGAGTTATCCCAATCAAACGATGAGTTAAAACGCAAAGAAGACCAGATGCGTTATCTTGCCTATCACGATCCCCTCACCGGTCTACCCAATCGCAAATATTTCGCTGAACAACTTCACGAGTCGCTAGAATGGGCGCGAAGCAACAATTTGTTACTAGTGCTGCTATTTATTGATTTAGATGGCTTTAAGCAAGTTAATGATAGTTTAGGACACGAGATCGGCGATCGCGTGTTGGTGACGATTGCCCAGCGACTGAACAACTCTTTGCGCGGTACTGATACCGTTTCCCGTTTGGGTGGAGATGAATTTACGGTGATTTTACGCGCAATTTCTAATATCAAAGTTGTAGCAAGAGTCGCCGAAAAAATTCTCAAAACTATTACCGAGCCAATTGTTTTCGACAAACATACTACCAGACTCTCCGCCAGTATTGGTATCAGTATCTATCCCATTAACAGCCACGACTGCGAAACTTTGATTAAACAAGCAGATATCGCGATGTATTGTGCCAAGCATTTAGGTAAAAATCGCTATGAATTTGCTTGAATTGGGCATAGTACCGCTGCGCGGAAGTCAAAAGTATTATGGAATGGGTTTTTTCCAGATTTTAAATGGTTGGTTTATTTACGCCGTGCTGTAATAGGGTATTTCTCTTTTTATTTATTTATTTATTTATTTATTTATTTAGTAAATATATATCTTTTGGCTGATGTCAAGGGCAGGATCATTAAGTACAAGGTCATAAATAGATATAACTTTGGGCTGATGTCAAAAACAGTACTTTTAGAGTATTTATTAAATGTTAAGAATCAGGACTTACGCAAGGACTACGCAGTTACGTCATTGCGACGCAAGGAAGCAATCTCAAAGTCTTGTTTTCTGGTTACGATTGCGTAAGTCCTAAGATTATTTGAAGTTAAGCAGTCAGGTATTGCGTATTTTTATCGATGATATGGCAAATAAAAATTTAGTTATTTACCGAAAAAATTAATCTGACTCTTGAAGATAATAAAAACAGGATGAAATCAAATGCAAGGGAATATACCGAGACAAATAGAAACAAGTTTAAGAATTGCTAGTGTTGTAGTATTTTGTATTGGCTCTGCCTTGATAATACCTAGAATTGTCGATGCAACAACAATTTTAAGCCGTTTGGCTGGTAATAGTGCGAGGGTAATTGAGAGGAGTTCTCAGACATTAAAGACTGAATCAAGTAGTGATACTTACGAACCGCCAAATAATGGTAGTCCTGACAGTCAACGTGGTACTGGCACACGTTAAGAAATTAAAAATTTACAAATTAAGATAAGTTGCTTTTTTCTACTGGGGTGTTCGGCGAGAAATTCCACCGCATAAACCTGCGCCTGCGCGTAATCAAATCTGGGAAACAAAGCCCCGTGTATAATTTAGCAGCACCAGTACCGACTACTAAGACGTTGATATTTTGTAAAGGACAAGGTTGGGGAAGTCGGGAAGTGGAGGGAGGGGAAAGAACAATTATTCTCCTTGTCCCTCATCTCCCCCTAGTCCCCTAGTACCCAGTTTTTATCTGTAGATGCCGTTGTTAAAGCGATCGTCTCCTTCGTTGAAGACGGCTTCCTGCTCGGTCACGGTAAAGTGATCTAGGTTGGCTTGCAGGATTTGTTTTTGGCGATCGCTTAATCCGGGAATGTTTAACACATCATTTAGCTCTTGGTAAGGAGCATGTTCGATGATTTTCCTAGCGAGGGTAGGATACAGTCCTGGATATTGCTGAAAAGCTCGCACGTTGGTGTTATTTAAGTCAAGT
Organism: Tolypothrix brevis GSE-NOS-MK-07-07A; assembly: GCA_019358985.1. GTDB lineage: Bacteria > Cyanobacteriota > Cyanobacteriia > Cyanobacteriales > Nostocaceae > Hassallia > Hassallia brevis. The sequence goes on from JAHHIJ010000003.1 coordinate 34,014, forward strand.
TTTTTACCAAATTCCGTTGCTAGTTTTTGGTCTGCCTTATTTTGCGTTGCTTGAGTGTACTCAACTGCAAGAACAGGCACAAGTTGCAAACCGACACCATTGATATTGCTAGCTTGGGCTATCTGAGTTGTTCCCAACCATCCCCAGCAGCCAAACAACAAGCTAAACACTGTTAATAAACGCACCAATCTTTTCACAATTTTTTACCTCTCCATCAAACTGAAATAAAAGTTTTAAGCTTAGAGCAGTCCTAAAGAGCGATCGCCATTCGTCGAAAAAACGACAAAGGACAATCCTCAATCTTATGCTCATAACGGAAATCAACACAGCAGTCATCAGAAACTAATATACAGCGTATTAATATCCACAATATTTCCTGCTACCGTTGTTGCTTGTACTTTTGCTAAAAATTATCTTACGTTCGCAAAAGTATTTATTTTTTTATCTTGGCGCAAACTAACCGCCCTTCTCACATGCGGAGACGCTGCGCGGAACGGGTTCGCCAGTCCCCCATCTCGATTCGGGGAGACGCTCAGAGCGAACGTGACGGAAACCGCCTTGGCGCTAGCCTCTCTATGAGGGAGAAGACGGGGGCTAAACTCGCCAAGTACGCCAATGAATGAGAGTTGTAGAGGGTTTTGGCGTAAGTCCGGTTTAAGAGGCAACGGCAGCTAGCAGAAATAAGCTATCTACCAAAATTGTACTCAGCACCGCTCCACTAAAGGCGTACCAATGCCGTTGTTTTTTAACTAACGGCAAAACGCCAGCAATCAACAAAACTACCGCGAGAATTAGCGCCCAGGTTTCTCCCCAAGGTGTTTGTACTTGCGCCACTGCACTATGCAGAATTGGTGATGCTAAAGCTGGTTCGACACTCATGATTTGCCGCCAATAAGGCATTAAGTCTACTAAGTAAAAATACACGTCGGTCAAAGCTGTACCCAGTAAAGAACCGAAATAAAACCAGTTACCGACTTTGCCCCAATTCCGCATTAAACACCAACAAGCAAATGGTAGCCCAATTGACTCTACTGGCAAATGCCACAACGGTTCCCAACGCAACCAGCCCCAATAAATTGAGCCGGCTAACCAACTCCAGCTGAATCCTAAGAGTAAATCTCCCCAAATATAAGTTGCGGAATTTGACATTAATCTAAAACTCAGCCAAACCCAAAACCCTGTTAATACAAAACTTAATAAAGGTAGCGATCGCACTAACGGCGCTTCGATAAACACTGGCACAGATACCAAAAGTACCGCAGCCGCAAACACTAACCAACCTTGCCCAGACAATGCCATCACTGCCAATGAGGGACTCAAAGACAGTACTGTCTCTAACTCTTCTCGGCTTTTTTGTACCGTTTCCGTCTTTAGAGCATTAATTAAAGGATCAGAAGCTGCGTAAGAAGAAAAGCTATTATTAATCAAAGTTTTTAATATTCTTTACTTAACTTTATATTATTTAAGATATCACAACAATAAATCCCCTGGGGGGGCATACTTATTTTACTTTAATTTTGATTGGCTAAAATTATCTGAACCGGACACAACCACAACAGAGGCGTAAAGTTGGATAATTCGGTAAGATTACGTACCTAATAACTGTTAACCTTAAATCCTTAACTATCCGATGCGATCAAAACGTCAATTATTTGTTCTTTTAAGTGCAGCATCCGCTTTAACCTCGTTTGCCGCATTCCCGCTCAAAGCTATTAGCACCCAACCTAATGCAGCAGCATCAGGGGTGCAACAAATGAATATCTTTCAAGCGATTATTTTAGGCTTTGTGCAAGGAATGACTGAATTCTTACCGATCAGTAGTACAGCACATTTAAAAGCCATCCCCGTGGTACTTGGTTGGGGTGATCCGGGGGTAGCTTTTACAGCCGTCATTCAACTCGGTAGTATCGCCGCCGTTGTGTGGTATTTTTGGCAGGATCTGGTGCGAATTATCAAAGGGGCGACAAGAGCGATCGCTCTTAAAGATTACAATGACTTTGACTTTCGTCTAAGTGTGGGAATTCTCTTAGGAACGCTGCCGATCATCTTCTTTGGACTTTTGATTAAAAAGCTTATTCCCGATTTTGATAATTCACCCATCAGAAGCTTATCAGCGATCGCTATTGCCTCTATTGGTATGTCAATATTACTCGGAGTAGCCGAAAAATTAGGCTTACGCCAACGCGACTTTGAGAAATTGACTATGCGAGATGGCTTATTGATGGGTTTAGCGCAGTCTCTAGCATTAATTCCTGGAGTGTCTCGTTCTGGTTCTACCTTAACAGCAGGACTATTTATGGGATTAGAAAGAGAGACAGCGGCAAGATTTTCCTTTTTGTTAGGGATTCCAGCTATTACTCTTGCTGGATTAGTCGAGTTAAAAGATATTCTCTCACTAGGGTTAAGTAGTGCTGCGATAGTTCCTTTAGTTGCTGGTGTAATTTCTGCCGGCGTATTTTCATATATAGCCATCGCCGGCTTGTTGCGCTTCCTCAAAACTCAAAGCACATGGGTGTTTATTTGGTATCGCTTGGTATTTGGGATAGCAATCTTGAGTGCGATCGCAACTGGAATGTTGAAGAATAGTTAATAGTCAATAGTCCAAAGTCAAGAGTCAATAGTCCAAAGTCAAGAGTCAATAGTCCAAAGTCTAAAGTCCAAATTTCATTGACCCTTGACCATTGACCATTGACCATTGACCCTTGACCATTGACCATTGACCATTGACCCTTGACCATTGACCATTTACCCATGTCTACCATTAATCCTGCCAGAATTACTGGTGTATTACCAGATTCCATCGCTGCGGAAATTGGCTTTGCGGTAGGGGATGCGATCGTTGCTATCAATGGTACGCATCCCCGTGATTTAATTGATTATCAGTTTTTGTGCGCTGATGAAGTTCTCGAATTAGAAGTTTTAGACGAAAAAGGCAAAATTCATCACATTGAAATCGAAAAAGATTACGACGAAGATTTAGGATTAGAATTTGAAACGGCACTGTTTGATAACTTAATTCAGTGTAATAACCGCTGTCCATTTTGCTTTATCGATCAACAGCCACCAGGCAAGCGAGAAAGCTTGTATTTTAAAGATGATGATTATCGCTTGAGTTTTTTGTATGGCTCATACTTAACTCTTACCAATTTACCAGAACGAGAATGGCAGCGCATTGAAAAAATGCGGTTGTCTCCCTTATATGTTTCGGTTCACGCTACCGAACCAGAAGTTAGAATTAGATTGTTGAAAAATCCCCGTGCAGGACAAATATTACAACAACTGAAATGGTTTCAAGAAAGACGATTGCAAATTCATGCTCAAGTCGTCGTTTGTCCTGGTATAAATGATGGAAAACATTTAGAACAAACATTGCGAGATTTAGCATCGTTTTCTACTGGGGAAGTTCCTGGGGTAGCATCTGTAGCAGTAGTACCAGTGGGTTTGACGCGATTTCGTTTAGATAAAGATGAACTTATACCAGTAAGTGAAGAAAAAGCCATAGAAGTGATTTCCCAAGTGCGATCGCTTCAAAAAGAATTTAGCAAAAAATACGGTTCTAACGTAGCTTGGTTAGCTGATGAGTGGTTTTTGATTGCTGGTGAAGAATTACCCAGCGAAGTTGAATATAATGACTATCCGCAAATTGATAACGGTGTCGGTTCGATTCGTTTATTTCTCAAGCAGTTTGCGATCGCTGCTGCCCAATTATTACCGCCAAAAATCTCGAAAGCGCGAAAATTTACTTGGGTAGTTGGCAATGCAGTTGAAAAAGCATTTCAACCTATTTTACAACAATTGAATTCTGTAGAGAATTTAGAAGTAAATATGCGTGCTTTGAAGAGCGATTATTGGGGACAGAATATCAGCGTGACTGGGTTGCTAACTGGTCATGATTTGCTTTTAAACTTACAAGGGCAAGATTTAGGAGAAGGAATCTTGCTACCAAAAGTTATGCTCAAACATGGTGAATTGATATTTTTAGATGATATGAGCATTGAAGAGGTAGCTAGCCAACTGAATACAAAAATTTTACCAGTCGCGGGAGTGGAAGATTTAATCAATACTTGTATTGATTTTGTAAAATTTCCCATCACTTAGAGACGTGGGTTTGAACACGTCTCTTTTTTATATTGAATTTTTCTCGCGGACTTACTTACTTGAACAAAAACTCCTAACCCTTATGAAAGCACTAATTCTTTCTGGTGGAAAAGGTACACGCTTGCGTCCCCTTACTTACACCGGTGCAAAACAACTCGTACCAATTGCCAATAAACCAATTTTATGGTATGGCATCGAAGAAATGGTAACTGCTGGTATTACTGATATTGGCATCATCATCAGCCCAGAAACAGGGGCAGAAGTTCAGGCAAAAACAGGAAATGGAGAACGTTTCGGAGCTAAAATCACCTACATCTTACAAGATAAGCCAGCAGGACTTGCTCATGCAGTGCAAGTTGCCCGTCCCTTCTTGGGAGATTCCCCATTTGTCATGTACTTGGGGGATAACGTGATTCAACAAGGGGACTTGAGTTACTTTTTGAAGAAATTTATCCAAGAACCCCAAGACGCCTTGATTCTGCTGCGTCCAGTTGCCAATCCTAGCGCTTTTGGGGTGGCAAAGGTAGATGAAACAGGACGGGTGTTACAGTTGATTGAGAAACCGAAAATTCCCCCTTCTAATTTGGCATTAGTTGGAGTTTATTTCTTTTCTCATACCATTCATGAGGCGATCGCTAATATCCAACCTTCTACCAGAGGTGAGCTAGAAATCACCGATGCTATTCAATGCTTAATTGACCGGAAAAAGCAAGTTATGGCTTGTCAACTTGAAGGATGGTGGTTAGACACTGGCAAAAAAGATGACTTACTAGAAGCTAATCGAATCATTCTTGACACCTATCTGACAAAATCAATTTTAGGTATCGTGGATTCCGAAAGTCAGGTTATTGGACGAGTGCAAATCGGTGAAAGGTCTAAAATAATTAATTGCACAATTCGCGGACCGGTAGTGATTGGTAGCGATTGTTATTTAGAAAACTGCTTTATCGGTCCTTACAGTAGCATCGCCGATAATGCAACCTTAATTGATACCGATTTGGAACATAGCGTTGTTTTAGAAAATGCAAAAATAGTCGGTATTCATCAACGTATTATTGATAGTGTAATTGGGCAACGCGCACAGTTAACAATTGCACCCCGTCGTCCCAAAGCTTTACGATTTATGATTGGAGATGACTGTCACATCGAACTGACGTGATTTATTTTTTAACAGTTAATTATTACTCTACGAATCTTGTTGCTCAATTAATCAATTCTCTGTCTTGCACAAATACTCAGTACCAAACAGTTATCATTAATAATTCACCAGAAGATGGTTCTATTCATAATCTTCAGAGTGAATCTGTTCTGATTATTGATGCCGGAAGCAATATTGGTTTTGGTAATGGTTGCAACTTAGGAATTCAATGGATTTACACTCAGGATACTGAGGCAATTATTTGGATAATTAATCCAGATGCCTATCTGCCAGAAAAGACTTTAGATATTAACCGATTTTTCAAATTACATCCAGAAATTTCAATTCTCGGCACAATTATTCATACTCCCACAGGTGAAGTCTGGTTTGCTGGGGGTCGCTTTATTGGTGCAACTGGCTCAATTAGCACTCAAGATATGTTAACAAATATTGATGCCGAATATGTAGCTTGTGATTGGGTTTCTGGCTGTAGTTTAATCATCAATCTTGCTAACTTTCGCGAATGTCCCTTATTTGACCCTGCTTACTTTCTCTATTATGAAGATTTTGAATTTTGCAGACGTTATGCTAATGAAGGATATTTGATTGCAATAACAAAGCAGTTTGATGTATTGCATCAGCCTTCCTCAATTACTAATAGAAATGCTTTTTTGAAAACAAAACATAGTACATACAGTTATTTATTGACTTTAGAGAAGCATACAAATAAGTTAGTTTATCTTTTGAGATTAATTCGATTAATTTGTTATGCCATATTATTGATATTTTTCAAACCTCAGATCGCATTGGGTAAACTTTACGGCACGTTAAATTATTGGCGGCGATAATATTTTGAAAGTTTCTCAATAATGCTAAACTAAAATTATCTTACTCAGTTATCAAATTACAGATGCTATGGTTGTACAAACCCCACCCCGTCACTACTCAATTGATGAGTACTTTGCTCTTGAGGAAACTACCGAGTACCGCAACGAATACCGTAATGGAGAAATTGTTACCATGACAGGAGGCTCAATAAATCATAACCAAATTATTGTAAATTTAGTAATTGCTCTGAGCCTTATTCTGCGCGAGCAAAATTATGGGGTTTACGCAAATGACTTACGCTTGTGGATTCCTCGCTATAACGAATACACCTACCCAGATATTTTAATTATCAAAGACGAACCCGTTTTTCAAGAACGACGCACCGATACTGTAGTAAATCCTTGTATTATCTTTGAGGTTTTATCCAAATCTACAAGTAGTCGCGATAGAGGTGATAAATTCACTTTCTACCGTTCAATTAGCGAATTTCAAGAATATATTTTGATAGACCAATATCAAGTACATATCGAGCAGTTTAGCAAAACTCCAGAGGGAAACTGGTTACTTACGGAATCTGATGTTGAAGATGGAATTTTGAACTTAGTTTCAGTTAAATGTCAAATTCCCCACCGTCAGATTTATGAGCGAGTTAAGTTTGAATAAATGAGCAATATATTAGTTAACTTATCGATTGTTTTTTCCAAACCCACAGGCATAAGTAACTATGCCACAAATCTTTTTCCCTATTTAAAAGCTCTTAACCCAACTTTATTAACTGCTCAAAATTATCCTGAATTTAATTGCTATCCAGTACCAGATAATCTGACTCCGAGTCAAGGCACAAAAGGGCATTTAAATCGCTTAATTTGGACACAATTTGAACTGCCACAAATATATAAAAAGCTAAAATCTCAACTTTTATTTTCTCCTCTGCCGGAAGCACCTTTATTTTCTAACAGTCGATTTGTTGTGATGGTTCACGACTTTATCCCGTTGCGCTTTCCCAAACGCTTTTCACCTCTTTTACCATATCATCGCTACTACATTCCCCAAGTCGTTGCTCAAGCACAACACGTTATCTGCAATTCTGATGCTACAGCAAACGACATTATTAAGTTTTGTCAAATTCCTGCTAGCAAAATTACGCCAATTCCCTTAGCACATAATGGTAATCATTTTCGCCCTTTGTTTGGGGGATGGGGAGATAATCGCTACTATCTTTATATTGGACGACACGACCCTTACAAGAACCTCCATAGGCTAATTGCTGCTTTTGCTGCAATACCTAACTGCAAAGACTACGAACTATGGTTAGCAGGATCAACCGATGCGCGTTACACCCCAGCTTTACGATCGCAAGCCGAAGAATTGAACATAAGCGATCGCATAAAATTCCTGGATTATGTATCTTACAGCGAATTGCCGAAAATAATCAATAATGCGATCGCCCTCGTTTTCCCCAGTCTTTGGGAAGGTTTTGGTTTCCCAGTTTTAGAAGCAATGGCTTGCGGTACTCCTGTCATCACCTCAAATCTCTCCTCATTACCAGAAGTTGCCGGCGATGCAGCGATTTTGATTAATCCCTACAACACCAGGGAAATTACAGAGGGAATGCACATAATTGCTACTGATAAAGAGTTAAGCGAGCAGCTTTCTGCCCAAAGCATCACCAGGGCAAATCAATTCAGTTGGGAAAAAACCGGACTTGCGACTGTCGAAGTATTGAAAAGGTATATGTGATTGTTAGTTGATAGTTGTTGGTTGTTAGTTGTTGGTTGATATAACAATCCGATGTTATTTTTGAAAAAATCTAAGTATATGATAGGCTGTGATAGACATCTCCAAAAATGAATGTAGAGACGTAGCAGTGCTACGTCTCTACAAAGTTTTGGATAACGCATATTTAAATTCGGTCGATGTTTAATCAAGATATATCAATTCTTTCTAAGTGTTCGCATCCTGTTTAAGTTCATCCTTCAGAACTTGAATAATATCTTCCATTTCATCAGCAAGTGCGAAACCAACAATGTCACATGGTTTCCCATTTTTATCTACATTCTTTTTTGCATTTATATTCAGAGCTTCAAAATCATTTCTTTTCTTCTCACTCTTAATTTCACTACCAACTCCGATAATAAAAATCTTGATAATTTGTTGGTTATCGATTTTTAGACAGGTGTCTCGAATTAGCCTTTCAAAAGCGCTTTTATCATCAAACACTCCATCGGTATAAATAATGAAGAAGGCACCTTGAGTCTTAGCTTGATATCTATTTTTGAACCATTTTTCATGAATGCAATATTCCAAAGTGGGCACAATGAACGTTGATCGATCAGGTTTATTCTCAGTAAAAATATTTTCTACTTGGTCAGCATCTTCAATCTCTTCAAAAAACCTATTTGTAACCTCGTTTCTGCTAAACAAATAGATCGAAATTGAATCAGAAATATTTTGTTTAAGTATCCGATCTGCGTCGCTCATAACTAGCTCCTGAAGACTTTCCCAACGTGTGAGATCGCTGCCAACCTCTGTTTTCGACATAGAGAATGACTGGTCTATGAGCATAAACACATCACGGTTATAAATTGGATCAAGTTTCTGATCTGCCATAAATTTATCCTGCAATATTTTTTTGTTCAATAATTTGTTTAAGAAAATTGTCAATTCTTTTCTCCATATAGTTTTGTGAGAATTTACAATTGACTGATTAGTTTCAATGGTTTCTGGAGCTTTTTCTATCTCTTCTATTTCATCACTATATTTATTCCAAAATGACTCTACATTTCCATCAAAAGTCTCAATAAGCTCTGTAGTAATCACGCGTAAAGCTAGCGGATAACCTCTGCAAGCTTGGCAAATTTGTAATAATTTTTGCTCCTGCGCTGAATTAAACCCAATTTTATTGAATAAGTCGCTCTGCTCTAACTCGTTCAATCTATTCAAGATTTTATTGAATAAGTCGCTCTGCTCTGACTCGTTCAATCTATTCAAGATTTCACGATGCCAAAAGTTTTTATAGCGGTAATATTCCATATTAAAAGTAAAGTCCTGCGAAGTAACTATTAATCTACTTTGACAAGATTCGGCTGATAATATACCCAGAAAAAATTTCTCCCACCATTCATCAATGCCATTCCATCCTTCTTTTTTATTCCCTTTTAGGAGTCGCTCAAGAGAATCAATCAGCACTAGCACCTGATTCTCCTGTAAATATTTTACCAGTCTCTGTAATAATAGCTGCGGCTTGCTACTGTCAAATGGAATTTCCTCTCTCCATGCTTCTAAGCATTTAGTTGCAACAGTGGCAAAGTCTGTGGACTCCATTTTGTTATCAAAATTAAGTCTGAGAAGGTTATTTGTACAGTCTCCAGAAGACCTGTCTTGCAACTCAACTACCAACCTTTCAGCCAAAGCAGTCTTTCCTATTCCTGTAAGTCCTAGAATCAGCAAAAGACGACATGACCCTCGAATCTTCTTACTTAGCTCTTCAACTAGCTCTTTTCGACCTACCCAATATGAAGAGTCATAGGAGAAAAAAGATACACCCAGGTCTGTCGCTTGGGTTGTATTACTATCTAGATCGATAATGTCTTGCCACTCCAGATCTAGTTTTCGGCAAATTTCTAGAAAATTAAGATAATCAACTGTTTTTCCATTGAGAAATTTACTAACAGTATCTCTTGACAACCCTAGTTCCTCTGCCAAATCCTGTTGGCGAGGAAAATTTTTATGCTGTAAAGCCAATCTAACTTTACTAATGTATTCCGAGGCGACTTGGAGCGATCGCGGCATAGCTGGTCTTCTATCCCAAGGATGAACTTTGTTCTAATTTTATCACTCATAAGAATTAAGTTCGACATAAGTTCGACATAAGTTCGACAAGTTTGGCAGCAACTCATACACCTTGGGTGGAATGTGGAAGTAACGCATATAGCTGGCTATATCTCAATACAGCTGTATCAGTTTTTACTTAAGGAATTAAGAAGCTTTTTAGTTCTGTCCTAATCCATAAACCCTTACAGAACAATGATTGTAACAGCTAAATACATCAAAAATTTGATTCAAGCAGCTAAGGATGCTGGTGCTGATCCTGCTCAAATACAAGAGCTTCAAGAAGAGTTATCAGAGATCGAGTCTGGAAAGTTGTTGAGTAGGGCAAATACAACTTTCAGTTATGAAAAAACTGAAAGTGACGGTACGAAAGTTATCTGTGTATCAACTGCCCCATTTTCGCCAGAGGATGATGATGATTTCGAGGGAGTCACCTTGAAGCCTGTGAAAGGTTTTTTGCGCCCCAAACCATAGAGTAACTTGAAAAAACTAAAAAATGTAACCTGCCTAGCAAATGTCACCTTTTATTTGCTAGGCTACTCCTGTTGCTGATTTTATATATGAATATGATTTTATCTAATACCCAAATCCTTGTAGAGACGTAGCACTGCTACGTCTCTACATGTGTATTCATACCTCAATTGGTGCAACACCATGCTATTTTATTGTTAATAAATAGAGAATATCCGTTGTATATATGCGTATAGACGATCGCACTGGAATATTTAGTCAGCCAGAACTACAAAATTTAGAAGCTTTTGTTTCCAACGATCTACTTTCTACTGAGGTAGATGTTGAATGGCTTGATGTCATTAGAATTCGTGATGATGGTCGCAATCGTATCATGGGATATTGGACATATACATCAAAGTTTGATGCTGACAATCAAATTAACGGGTTTGCCGCCGTAATTGTTTTGAATTATTTTTATGTAAGGACGTTGGCTCCGCAACAAAGACTTGACACACTAAAAAAAGTATTAGCCCATGAGTACGGACATCATTGGACTCTATGCTACCTTCTTATAACTCAACGTATTACTCATATATTTAACGACCCCATGCCCATAGAATACTATGAACTGCGAGGCTTGAACAATCAAGATCATGCTTGTGATTACTCTAGAGGTTGGGACAAATGTGACAAGGAGATTATCACTGAGGACTATCGAGTGCTATTTGCTCCAGAACCTTATAACCAAGATCATCAGATGATTAATAATACTAGTGGCAACCTTGCAGTGCCTACTCCTGAAGTTAAAAGATATATAGAAAATATGTCTCAAGACTATATACGCAAGCCAATCACCGCAGCGTGACTTGTTAGACCTTCATCTTCAGTTGGCAAAAAACCGGACTTGCCACCGTCGAAGTGTTGAAGGCGATCGCCCATTAATTTTGCTTACAAGTCAGTACAATAAAAAACCCACTCTAGTAGCGGATTATAGTTAAGTATACTGTTTATAGTCATTAACTTTTAACTTCGCGTTTTAACTCTTGTATTAAGGCTTGACATTGAAGACTAGCATCTCTGGCTTGTCTCATTAAATCAAGACCTTGTTTGCGGTTAATGCGTGATACTTCTACGGATTGATGACTTAATTGTGCAGCTAGTTTACCTAATTCTTTGATTTTGACTTTCAGTTCTTCCATTTTTTAACCTTCTAGCTCTGAGATTACAACATCTAAATTTTCCATTTGTTCATACAGTATATTCGCTCTAGTTTGAAGTAAACTAGCATCATCAAAATCTTCTAATTCCAACTCAATTTCTGCAAGATTATATAATTCTCTTGTTATTACTTCAAGCTTCTCGTACAGTTGTTTCAATGAGTCAATCGTTGTTTGTTTCAACTTCAGTACTACCTGACATTATAAAAATTATTTTTCTTCCAGCGCCTCGCTAAACATCGAATACACGTAGAGACGTAGCAGTGCTACGTCTCTACATGGTTGTTAGTTGTTAGTGAGCACTGGACATTAGGCATTTCCCCTTTACCCCTCTTCAAATTCCCACTAACCACTAACTCCTAACTCCTAACAAATTTAAGGCGTTCTCACTGCCCCAGAGTAAATTAAACCCCTTTGCATATCCATTGTTAAAATCGCCCCATCGCGAATTACTTGCGTAGCTTTCTTCACACCAACAATTACCGGCACACCGAGACGCAAGCCAATCACCGCAGCGTGACTTGTGAGACTTCCTTCCTCAGTAATAATACCTGCGGCTTTCCTAATTGCCTCTACAAAATCGGCACTTGTGTTGGGAGCAACCAAAATATCTCCCTGATTAAAGTTACTTACATCCATTCCAGTGTTACCCACTCGTGCGCGACCGCTGACGGAACCTTGTCCTAATCCAATTCCTTGACCTAGTATCGCCGTCACGACTTCAACTTTAATCAAATCCGTCGATCCAGAAACTCCTTGGAGAGTGCCGGCGCTCATTACCACCAAATCCCCCTCAAACAAAAGTTTATTTTCTTGAGCAACGTTGATTGCGGCTTGAAAAGTCTGACCGGCGGAAGGCAATTCTAGCACCAACAGGGGTTTTACTCCCCACACCATCTGTAATTGCCGTGCCACATTGACGTGAGGAGTTACAGCCAAAATCGGCGTTTGCGGACGGAATTTGGAGACATTGCGAGCTGTTGCGCCGGTTTGCGTTAAAGTCATAATTGCCGCTGCTCCGAGTTGCTCGGCAATTTGCCCCACCGCTTGACTGATGGCGTTAGGAATCGATCGCCTGGTATCTTTAGAGAGACGATTACTTGATTCTCGCGCTTCTTCTTGCTCAATCCGCTCGGCAATTCGTGCCATAGTCGCTACAGCTTCCACAGCGTATTCACCCACCGCAGTTTCATTAGAAAGCATCACCGCATCCGTGCCATCTAAAATCGCGTTTGCCACATCCGACACCTCAGCGCGAGTCGGACGGGGATTATTCACCATACTGTCTAACATCTGGGTAGCGGTGATGATGGGAATTCCCATGCGATTTGCCGTTGCAATCAGCCGCTTTTGGAGGATAGGAACATCTTCTGCGGGTAATTCTACACCCAAGTCGCCTCTAGCCACCATCACACCATCACACAAAGCCAGAACTGCTTCCATTTGTTCGATCGCTTCGTGCTTTTCAATTTTGGCAATAACTGGCACTTGTTTACCCATGCTAGAAATTAGCTCTTTAATTTCTATCATGTCCTGGGGATTGCGGACAAAGGAAAGTGCTACCCAGTCTACACCTTGGTCTAGACCAAACATCAGATCCTCGCGGTCTTTGTCAGTCATCGCTTTAATTGAAAGGTAAACTCCGGGAAAGTTCACACCCTTGCTGTTAGAAAGTTTACCAGCCACGGTGATGCGACAATGCAAATCGCCTTTTTCGCGGTTAATTTCCTCCACAACCATTTCCACTCGTCCATCGTCAAGAAGGATTTTTGCGCCAAGGGGGACTTCCTCTGCTAAATAATCGTAGGTGACGCAACTTATATCTTGCGTGCCAATCACCGGACGATTTGTCAAAGTAAAGCGATCGCCTTTTGCCACAACTATAGATCCATTCTCAAACTTACCCAAACGAATTTTTGGTCCTTGCAAGTCTTGGAGAATACCCACAGGCTGATTTAATTCAAAGGCAATTTGCCGAATTAAGCGAATACTGCGTTGATGATCGGCATGAGTCCCGTGGGAAAAGTTTAGCCGCAGCGTCGTTGCACCAGCTTCAATAATAGCTTTGAGCATTTCTGGGCTGCTGGTAGCAGGACCAATCGTAGCCACAATTTTTGTCCGGCGTAGAGAATCTCTTAGTTGCATATAAGCTGAATCTAGCGATCTATCCTGGGAGTCATACTAAGTTAACTTGATCTATATTTCAGTCGCTGCTATATCCAAGCAGTTTGGGAAGATGATAATGGGCATTGGGCATTGGGCATTGGGCAATGGGCATTGGGCATTGGGCAAAATTCCTCTCCCCCATCTCCCTCATCTCCCTCATCTCTCTCATCTCCTCATCTTCCCCTAAAGGGTTTGTGACAGAATCATATCGTTATTCAGCTACAGATATCTTAAAATGGGGATAAATCTTGCTACACAAAACTTTATTATTAATGAGTTTGTATCGTAGCAACTACAAAATTTGATTAACAAAGAGTTAAAAATGGTAACTTTGGAGGCACAAAAGCCACTGACAGTCCCACCGAAAGAATTTTTGGCGCCTCCGGGTGATTTTAATCCCACGCTGCTAATGTTGCTAACGGCAGTGACAATGTTTGTTTTATCTAACTTCGGTTACTGGCTGTGGCAATGGCAGCACTGGCTATGCTTTACTATCAATACGATCGCTCTGCATATAGCTGGCACTGTAATTCACGATGCTTGTCATCAATCTGCCCATCGTAACCGGGTAATTAATGCCATTCTGGGACATGTCAGTGCCTTGATGCTAGTTTTTGCCTTTCCTGTGTTTACGCGGGTACATTTGCAGCATCATGCTCATGTGAACGATCCAGAAAACGACCCAGACCATTATGTTTCTACAGGAGGACCGCTGTGGTTGCTTCCAGTCCGCTTTTTATACCATGAGGTGTTCTTCTTTCAGCGGCAACTGTGGCGCAAAAATGAGCTTTTGGAATGGTTTCTCAGTCGGTTGTTTGTGGCAGTAATTTTTTATATCTCAGTTCGATACCACTTTTTGGGTTATCTTCTCAACTTTTGGTTTATACCTTCAGCGGTAGTTGGGTTAGCACTGGGATTATTTTTTGATTATCTACCACATCGTCCTCATCAAGAACGCGATCGCTGGAAAAATGCCAGAGTTTATCCTAACAGAATTCTCAATCTCCTAATTATGGGACAGAATTACCACCTAATTCATCATTTGTGGCCCTCTATTCCTTGGTATAATTACCAGCCCACATATTATATGATGAAACCGCTTTTAGATGAAAAAGGTTGTTATCAAACTTCTGGACTGTTACAAAAGAAAGACTTTTTTGAGTTCGTTTACGACATCTTTTTAGGTATTCGCTTTCATCACAAAAAAGTAGAATAATCGGGTAGAGACGTTCCGCCGGAACGTCTTTACGAAACATCGCCAGTTAAAATATAAGAAGAGTAAATAAATGCTCTTAAATGTAGTAAGGGCTGAAGCCCTTAAAATATTATGAGCGGTAAACCGCTCACTACGTATGAGTATATTCTATGTTTAATTACGATCACTTATTTGTCTCTAAAACACCTACAGGTAAATACTTTGTAATAGTTCACGCTCTTTAAGAAAGCACTGGTAATGAAAAATGAAAATTTGGATGTGGAGTGCCATTGGGCTTTTAGTTATCAACTTATTTGTAGTTGCAATTGTGGCATTTTTGATTCACAGAGATAGTACAGAATTGAATCAAAATCAATCACAAAGTCAAGAAAACCAAGTAAGTAGCTGGACATAATTAAGTAGGTGGGCAGAAAAATTTACAGGTATGTCATTACGAGCGTAACGGAGTGAAGCGAAGTAATCGCAAGGGTTCTGAGGTGTTTACATTCTGTTACATAGTTGACTTTATTTGTGCCTACCTACTTAGATATAAAAGAAGAGTTCGTAGTGAGCGATTTATCGCTCTCGGCAAGCATTTTAAACACTAAAACCCTTTATTACAAGTTTACGTTTAATTTAGTTTTCCTATCTTTACACAAATTGGGTTTAATAATTAGCCAATGTTAACGAAAAAGCCCTGACGGTTTAGGCTGGGAATTTTCGACTTGAGCAGGAGCAATTATCTGCAAAGACCAATAACTTACAAACATAAGAATTAAACCAGAAATTGCGCCGATTAATAAGCCCATCATTAAAGCAGATTTACTAGGAAAAATAGAAAGAGTCGTATCATTTGTATAATTGTTTAACTCCGATTCCAAAACTTGGTTAGTGTTGTCTGTGGATAAAGGTATTTGAGTTTCAAATGTAAAGTCTTCTGGTGGTAGAGTAATATCTGACTCATGCAGTGGCATATATAAATTTTTCACTAGCAAAAGCGCTTCTAGCGCTTCTCTTGCCGACTTATATCTATCTTTAAAGTGATAATGCACCATATTATTAATTACCGAGACTAGCTGAGAATTAACCTGAGTTAGATGTTGCCAAATTAGCTCACCTGTATTACGATCTTCTGGTAATTGTGTTGGATGTATCCCCGTTAAAGCTTGGATGCCAATTATGCCTAAAGCATAAATATCGCTATTAGGACGTGGTTTACCTCGCTGTTGCTCGTGCGGCATATAGCCCGGAGTGCCGATCGCAATGGTAGAATATTCAACAGGAATAAAGTTTTCTTGACCTCTAATCGATTGATTACCCATTGGCTTAACAGCACCAAAATCAATCAGCACTAACCGATTATCCTGCTTTCTTCTAATAATATTACTTGGCTTGATATCTCGATGAATCATTCCCTGGCTGTGAATAAAATTCAGGATATCCAAAATTTCTTGCAAGAGTTGGAAAACTTTTTTTTCCGACCAACGTTTGCCAGGTATAAATTCTGTATTTAAGGGATGTCCTTCAATAAACTCTTGCACTAGGTAGAACTCAAAATTGTCTTCAAAAGAAGTCAAAAGATGAGGAACTAAATCATAATTGTTCAGTTTTTTTAGAGCCTCTACTTCTCTAGTAAATATCCTTCTACGAATTTCTAACGGGATAGAACATTCACTGCTAGGTAAAAAATGTTTAATAATGCAGGTGGGATGCTCAGGTAGATGAGTGTCTTGAGCCATGTAAGTTCGACAGAATAGACCTTGACTTAAAACTTGGACAACCTGGTAACGTTGTTTGAGTAGCTGGCTTAACATGTTACGATCTACCTAACGGTTGTATTAAGTAATTTTACTTGAACAAAATTCTCTCTAAAATTAATATATAATTTTTATCTAAGAAGATTTACGGAAATTATCTACACTTGTATTTAAACTTCATAAAAAATGTATCTAATGTTTTGCAGGAGGTTTGTCAATTAGGTAAATTGAGCATTGAACTATAAACTGAGATTAAGTATTCATTAAACCCTGTTTATGACTAACTAAATTGCAGGAAGAAAAAATGAAGAATACTAGCAAAAGAAGTCTCCCACTAAGCAAAGATGCCCAGCAAATGATCAGAGGTCTGATATTTGGCGAACTACTTACAATTCTAATAATTGGTGGACTCTGGTTGTGGCTAAGACCGCGATTGTGGGTCAACAATGGTACTTTTACGAACTCTGATCAAGGTGCAAACACTGCCTCTAGTTCTACTAATTCCAGCTTTCAAACTGTTAGTGATGTGCCCATTGGAGCATTTAAATACGGTGGAAGTACGACTTGGGCACCAATTAGGCAACTGGTAAATTCTTATATTCAAAACATTCGTCCGGAACTACAACTCCAATATGTAGACCCTCCTAATGGTAGCCCGGGTTCCGGAGCAGGTATTAAAATGTTGCTTGATGGGAAATTAGATTTTGCTGAATCTTCCCGTCCCCTGACTGCCGAAGAATATGCTCTAGCTAAACAGCGAGGTTTTACACTTGAGCAACATGAAATTGCTATTGATGGAGTAGCAGTAGTAGTTAACCAAGCACTTAATTTACCAGGCTTAACAGTTGAGCAGTTGAAGCAAATTTATTTAGGACAAATTACTAACTGGAAGCAAGTAGGTGGAGTAGACTTAGCGATTATCCCTTTGGCTCAACAGCCGGAAAACGCAGATACAGTATTATTTTCTGATAAGCCCAAGTTAAAACAGGTGTTTGGTTCTAATGTTCAGTATGTCTATTCTACCACGGAAGCCCTACGCCGAGTCAGTAAAACTCCTGGTGCTGTATATTACGGTTCTGCGCGAGGTGTAGTACCTCAGTGTACGGTAAAGGCTTTACCCCTTGGTCAGGTGTCTACGCAGCTAATTTCTCCTTATCGTGAACCGTTGATACCTTCAAATCAATGTCCACAAAAGCGCAATCAAGTTAACACCGAAGTCTTCAAGAACGGTAGTTATCCAATAAAGAGCAAATTGTTTGTGATTATTAAGCAAAACAAGGGTCGAGAACAGAAAATTGGGGAAGCTTATACTAGACTTTTGCTGACTGACCAAGGAAAAAAAGCGATCGCTCAAGCTGGGTTTATCCCCTAATTCGTAGTGAGCAGTTTACTGCTCATGACAAAGATTTTAAGGACTGAAGTCCTTACTACGTTTAGGAGCCATAAAACTTTATAATTAACTAGAGAAGTTAGGGCGAATTCCAGTCTGGACGCAAGTTAGCAGCGTGACGCAAATAGATATGGTGAATTGGCTCAGAGGGTGACAGATAAGCGTGAACTAGAAAACGGATGCAACGTTGCAAACTACCCTCAACGTGCATTTGCTGCACATCTAACATTGGCACATTATCCCAACAAGGACGAGATCGTGCGATCGCTGCCGGAAAAATAGCATCCAAATCCTGTGTCACTGAGAAAGTAACACTAATCATGTCTGTTGGATGTAGATGATTCCGTTTTTCTAGTTCATCTAAGAGTTCTATAACCGCTTCACGCATTGCCTCAACGTTATTTTCAGCAACAGTTGTTGCTCCGCGAATCGCCCGCATTCGCCACTCCACGCCAATTTCCTCCTTCATTAGTCAACAGTCATTAGTCAACAGTCATTAGACCATTGACCATTGACCATTAAACCATTAAACCATTTATGGTCGATACAACCACAAAGGCTGACCGCTGGTGGACATTTCAAATTCCATCCAATCAATCCGAGCCTTTAGTACTGACGAAACCTGAGCGCTACCTGGTAGCAAGCGACTCAATAACGGTTTAGGTTCTTCTAAGGTGTAAGTGAGTGTTTTTTCGGGGTCAAGACCAACTAGTTCTGCTGCCCAACGTCGCGCATCTTCTTCTGTTCCCAGTCGGTCAACAACACCCAACTCTAAAGCTTGCTGTCCGGTAAAAATCCGACCATCGGCGAAACTTCTTACAGTTTCTTCGGCTAAATTGCGTCCTTCGGCTACTGTTTGCACAAACTGTTGGTAACTTGTGTCAATTAACTCTTGCAAGATGTTTTCTTCTGGTTCAGTCAGTTCCCGGTCGAATGACAAAATATCTTTGTAGGGACCGGACTTGATGACCTTAAAGGAAACACCGATTTTTTCTAGCAAGCGTTCCAAATTATTACCACGCAAAATTACACCAATACTACCCGTAATTGTACCAGGGTTAGCAACGATGTGTTCGGCTCCCACGCCGATATAGACACCGCCAGAAGCGGAAATATTACCAAAACTAGCGACAATTTTGATTTTTTCACGCAAACGCTTCAAAGCGCTGTAAATTTCTTGAGAATCTCCTACTGTACCACCAGGGCTGTCAATGCGTAGCAACAAGGCGGGAAACTTGCGTTCCTCTACAGTTTTTAGGGCTTCTAAAACACGTTTGCGAGTAGCACCGGCGATCGCTCCGGTAATTTCAATCCGAGCAATTTGTTTACGAAACTTGGGTTTAAAGGGCCATACCATGAGCAGTCAAAAACCTCATTATAAACTTAATATAAAATGCCAGAGCGCGAATCTGACTTGATGAATCGATATAAATTAACAACGAGCAAGCCGCAGTGCTATCAGCATTTTAATTGAATTTTTGTGATTCTGTGGGTATCTTTACTTATTAGACATCTGGTAGAAAAGACGTAGAGACGTAGCATTGCTACGTCTCTACAAGGGGTTCGGGCAACGGATAATAAGCATAGTGGTGGGATATCTATTATCTTATCTCTTACAGCTCGTAGTAATCTGTACAAAGCTGCGTCAAGCCTTTAAACCGAATTGTGCGTTTTGGGTAAATGATGACTTTTAAATAATAATTAAATTTTACCAATCCCTTTCCAGATAAGGATTAGCAGCTTTTTCAAGTTTTGTTTTATCTATTTTTTATAAGTTATACAATTTACCAGCTTTCTCAAATACTATTTCTCGCACTTAAGAATCGCTTCGTAAAATTTGACACCTGTAATAAACATACATGTCAAATAAAGCACCAACGAAACTACAAGTTAAACAAATTACAAATATTCCGCGTAAGGGAGTCCCACTGCCAAAGGTTGCAAGAAAACGGATAATAGCAAGTGCGATCGCACTACTGACATCTTGTATACCTGGAAAGTTACCGATGAGGGATAGAGAAAACAAACAAACCCCCACTAGAAACAAAGGAGCGACAAAACTAAAAATAATCGTCAGCAGCAGCGAGCGGAGAAAGTTAGTAAAAATAGTCATCTTCGGACAGGCTCCGTAAGTGAATCGGTAAAAGCTATATACCTGTATGTCACTTTCTACAATAAGTGCGATCGCCCTGCCACAGAGAATATGTCAAAAATCTTAAGTTTTCATTAAAATAATTATCTATCACTTTTACTAGATGCTGAGAGCATCGATAATATCTAAAATTCTTAGAACCCTGGAAAAATAAAGCTTCCCATGAAAGATTGCCACATTTAATTGTCTTACAAGCAACCTCAGACACGCTTAATATTCTGAGAGGAGCTTTAAACTAAGTTAATATTTCGCCCAAGTGGGGGAAGGGTGATGTGGGGGAGATAATCCTTCCTGACAACTAACCACTAACTAAAAATAACTGAGTTTCGCTATTCTTAAGGCAGTTACCGAGTTAACTTGTAAACTTTGAGCAAGACTACATCCAAATTCAGCTTAGGATTATGGAGTCAGCGATTGCTGGCAGCAATTCTTTTAGGTGGACAAGTATTAGTTCACCTAATTAAGGGCAAAATCAATCGGCGCAACACCTTAGAGCAAATGGCAACGGTTGGACCCGATTCGCTCTTTATTGCTTTATTGACGGCTGTTTTTGTAGGTGCGGTGTTTACCATCCAGGTAGCGCGGGAGTTTATCAATTTTGGGGCAGGAAACGTCGTCGGCGGAGTGTTGGCGATCGCCTTAACAAGAGAACTCTCACCGGTGCTAACAGCGGTGATTTTGGCAGGACGAGTCGGTTCGGCATTTGCAGCGGAAATCGGCACCATGCGCGTCACAGAACAAATCGATGCCCTGCTAATGTTAAAAACCGATCCGATTGATTATCTAGTTATTCCCCGGGTAATTGCTTGCGGCTTCATGCTGCCAATTTTAACTATTTTGTCTTTAGTCACAGGCATGTTGGGAGGATTGATAATTGTTACGAATATATACAACCTCTCGGAAACGGCATTTTTAGACTCCGCTCGTAACTTTCTCGGCATTTGGGATATTTGCAGCGCTTTGATTAAAGCGGCTTGCTTTGGAGTTTTAATCGCTGTCATTGGTTGCAGTTGGGGGATGACGACAACCGGAGGAGCCAAAGGAGTGGGAGAATCAACGACAACTGCGGTTGTTACCGCTTTGTTGATGATATTTGTGTTCAACTTCTTTCTTTCTTGGTTAATGTTTCAGGGAACCGGCAAGGGATTAGGGTAACGGTTCTACAGGAGCATTAACTAGTACGCGATTGTGTCTAAGCGCCCTAGAATATGAATAATATCTACCATTAAAATGAAAGCAGAGTTTGAGACTATGACTAAAACCTATGCTCAATACGCGGTATCAACCGTAGAACTCAAGCCTAGTTACAATATACCTGTAGTGTTGGTTATTGCAGCCATTCCTCTGATTTGGGTGCAACCGATAGCCGCAGGTGCTTTAGCCCTTTTTGGCTTATTTCTCATGTTTCAAGCAGTAACTCTGCGTTTGCAATTTACCACCACAGACTTAGATGTTTACAGAGGTGAAAAATTAATTCGCCGCTTTCCTTACCAGGAATGGCAAAATTGGCGTATCTTCTGGAATGGGGTTCCTATATTGTTTTACTTTAAAGAAGTCAAAAGTATTCACTTTTTACCGATTATATTTGACCCCAACACCCTAAAAAGTTGTCTAGAAGAACGTTGTCCACGTATTTAGTTCTGAGTGCTGTAAAGTCCAAAGTCAGCAGTCCATTGACCCTTGACCATTGACTCATGAGGTGCGATCGCAAGTGATATCATGTCTGGTAAATTACTTACAATTGTATTGACGTTCCGCCGGAACGTCTCTACCAAGGTTGTGATGTTTTTATTACTGTTAATTAAACCGACATGATATGAATTGTAATATCACTCCTAACTATCTATATATTGCACTATTGTTTATGAACCCAGAGGAATCTCAAACTCCAGAACCTATTAATGAGTCATTAATGGAGAAACTTGAACTTAGCCCTGTAATTGAACATCCAAAAAACTCACCTGTTGAGTTAGTGAATGAAACTCAAACAACAAGTCAGATAACAGAAACACCAGAAAACTCAAATTTTGATTTGCCTACACCGCAAGGGCAAAATCTGACTGTTGAACCAACAGAAAATTCATCCGCAGCTACTGCGCTAGAGTCAGAAATAGAAGCATCAAAAGATAATTCACTGATAGAGTCAGCAGCGCAACGATTAGCAGAATTGCAACTTACTGAACTAGCGCTAAAAGAAGAAATAGCTAACTTGCAAACTTCTTACAAAACTCTTCAAGCGCAAGTGAATGATACCCAAATAACTATGGGAAAAGTAGTGCAAGAAGCCTTGACGCAATTAGAACAACGCAAACAAGCGCTACAAATTTCTGTAGAACAATTGGAAAGGCGTCAAGAACGCATCCGCAACGAAATGCGAACCACTTTTGCAGGTGCTTCTCAAGATTTGGCAATCCGCGTACAGGGTTTTAAAGATTATCTCACCGGTAGTTTACAAGATTTGGCATCAGCCGCAGAACAGTTGCAATTAATGCCGACTGTTAGAGAACGAGAAAAAGTAACTGTAAAACAAGCTAAATCAGTAGATATTGAGCCAGGAATCCCTCAATTTGCTCAACAACAGTTTCAAGATACCACAAAGCAAATTCGCCGCTTGATTGACCAATACCGCACCAAACCAGATTATTATGGACCAGCTTGGCAACTGCGCCGCACTTTTGAGCCGGTACATGCCGAACGAGTTTCTAACTGGTTTTTCAGCCAAGGGGGACGCGGTGCTTTGCGGACGATGAATAGCCGATTGCAAAATATTCTGATTTCCTCAGCGGTGATTTCGATATTATACCAATTGTATGGCGATCGCCTCCGAACTTTAGTATTAGCAAATACACCAGAACGCTTAGGTGATTGGCGACGCGGCTTGCAAGACTGCTTGGGAATCGGTCGCCCAGATTTTGGACCCGACAAAGGCATGGTATTATTTGAAACAGCCGAAGCGCTAGCGCAAAAAGCCGATCGCTTGACAAAAGCCAATCAACTACCTTTAATCATAATTGACGATTCTGAGGAGCAAATCAGTTTAGGATTATTACAATTTCCTCTTTGGTTAGCATTTGCTCCTGACCCGAAAATGATGCGAAATTCTGATGATGACTATTAAGACTTAGGTAGAGACGTTCCGCTGGAACGTCTCTACGGGAATTAGTGGATAGTAGTATTTTTTGACAACCAACCACTATCCACTAACAACCAACAACCAACAACTAACAAATATTGTTTATGGCTATTTGGTTGACTTTGTGCGGAGCGATTGTGATTGTAGCTTATCTGCTGGGTTCATTTCCCACGGGTTACATTGCAGTCAAGCAGTTGAAAGGTATTGATATTCGCTCAGTTGGTTCTGGTTCAACTGGGGCAACTAATGTGTTACGAACTTTGGGTAAAGTACCGGGAGCGATGGTTTTACTGATTGATGCTTTCAAGGGAGTATTAGCGTTAGCGATCGCTTACTCATTATTTAACTATGTGCCTTTACAAAACTTTATCCCCCCAACGGTAGATGTAAATTTATGGCAACCGTGGGTAATAACTTTAGTTGGGTTAGCAGCGATATTAGGACACAGTAAATCAATTTTTTTAGGGTTTACTGGTGGTAAGTCAGTTGCGATCAGTTTGGGTATTTTATTAGCGATGAATTGGCAGATTGGTTTGGCTACAGCGGGGGTATTTGCGGTTGTAATTGCAATATCGCGGATTGTGTCTTTGAGTTCGATTGTAGGTGCTGTAGCTGTTCCAATTTTCATGACACTTTTACATCAACCTTTGCCTTACATTTTGTTTAGTGTCGCGGGTGGATTGTATGTGATTTTGCGACATCGCGCTAATATTGAGCGTTTGCTTGCTGGTACAGAACCAAAAATCGGGCAGAAGGTGCAAGTAGAAGCGGAAGAAAGTTTAAATTCGGCTGGGACAACTTAAATATTTTAACTTGAGAGGAATCATCTTATGGTTAAGGTAAGCATAGAAAAACAACTTACTTTAGAAGAATTTCTGGCGCTTCCTGAAGGTGATATAAACTATGAATTTGTTGATGGTTATGTAGTAGCGAAGGTGTCACCAAAGTATTTTCATTCGACCTTGCAAAGAGCTTTATTAATCCTCTTAGATATATGGTGCAAAGGTAAAGGTAGAGTAGTTTCAGAATGGGCTATTTTGTTAAAGCGTCGGGGTAAAGATTGGGCACCTTTACCCGATGTGACGTATATTTCTTATGAACGATTGCCGAAAAGTTGGAGACGTAATGAAGCTTGTCCAGCAATTCCGGAATTGGTAATTGAAATTATCTCTCCAGACCAAACATTGAAGGAATTTGAAGAAAAAGCTAAGGATTATTTTGCGGCTGGAGTGTCACGAGTTTGGATTGTAGATCCGGATGCGATAAATATTAAAGTGTTTTTCTCGGCTGATTCAAGTCAAGTTTATACAGATACTATGCCGATTGTTGATGCGCTGTTTCCTGGTTTGGAGTTAACAGTCAGGCAAATTTTTGAAGAGGCAGAATTGATTTGAAATACTTCAGATACCCGACTTCTCTAAGAAGTCGGGTATCTTGTTTTTCCAAAGGTCATTTGACGTCTTCTTGTCTCAAAAGTTCTGTATATTCGTCTAATCCTTCTTCATCAGTGACGATCCAGATTGTTTCTTCGTTCTGCATATACGTAAAAATTCCCAAGTATTTCTCTGATAACTACATACTGCAAAGTCTGAATTTCGGGAAAAAAGCCATATTAAGCATTAATCACTAATTGGCTGAGACGTTTAAGTATTCTGAAAACGTCATATAAATCATTTCCAGGGTTGCGAATTGCAAACAACTTTGATGTCGCATACTGTACAATTTCACCTTTAACTAATTTGATGAAAATGAAACTTCCACCTGTCGTAATCATACCAAAGCAAGGTTTTTCAGGATGAGGATTTGCTAACATATAAGCGAGAATTTGAGCTAATCCTTCTTCAATAGAATAAGATGCTCTTTTGGATTCAATGACCATCACCCAAAATTGGTCTTTTAAAATTAAAGTACCAATTCTTCCTTTGATAATTACACCTTCATCTTCAGTGAGAATATCAACAGATTCTTCTGATTTGACATAAAAAGGATTTAAGTAGAAGTCGGCGATAAACAAAATTGGATCAAGTACCGCCATTCTGACGATATCTTCAAGCATTGGTGGGTAATTCAGAAGATTGATAAAACCTGCTTTTACTTTGTCTAAAAGCTGTTTGTCTAAATCAGTTATTTCTGGGAGATTATCTTGCCACTCGCGGAAGAATTGGTCATTTTCAACTAGCTGAATCCCAAATGTATCGATTAAGTAGCGTAAGTCTATATCTTTTGCTTGGATTGCTTGTGTCATAGTATTAAGTTATTTGGGTGGGACGTTAAAATAAGAACGCGAGAGGAGGAGTGCGATGTCTAACAACTTTAAATTATAAAGCTCTGGCGATATTCGTAATCGCCAGGGATCTTAATCTGGAAGTATTACCGTCCTAAACGTTAATGAAACCCGTCTTTCTCGCTTAATGATTTCACCTTGCCACTTATCACTTTTCCTTTTAGCTATACCATGATTCCACTCATATCTTGCTTCACCTCGCAATACAATCAAACTTCTCGGTTCTAAGAAAAGTGATTTTTTTAATTCTTGCTTAGTATTAATAAAATCCATTACACATGGTGAACCTAGACTTAGTGAGATGATAGTATCTCTAAAACAAGTCTTACAATCTGTATGGTTTGCTATCCCCTGACCTGGTTCATACTCATTGATAATTACTTGGTCTGGTAGAGTTTGGCTATAACTTTGATGTAATTTATTTGCTACCTCTAAAGCCCAATCAGGTAAGGGTGCAATATACATTTCTCTATTAATCTTGTGGTTTGCATAATCATACTTATAACCGTAGTGTTGCACTCTTCTCTTTAAGTCAGTTAACCAAGGTTCACTATCTATTTTTTGCAATAGTAAGTCATGCTCAGACTGGCAGATGAAATTACGAACATAAGTCAAGCCATTAATTTCATCTATCTGAATTAGTTCTGCATCATTGAAATTTATATTGTTGATAATTTCTTCAGCTACATCATTTTTAGGAATTGTGCTAAACAGATCCAGTTGGATGCCTCGTGAGGATAGTTGCTCTGTGTTTTTATTTTTCAGCATTTCTTAATTCTCCTATTTATCTAAATAATATGTCATAGAAAAGTTTGGTTTCTCTTAATCGGTTACTGTAAATATCAAAATATTTAAATGTATCGCTTCTTGAGCCATTTATTTTTGTAGTTAATTCTAATACTTCGTTTTTGAACAAGTGCCAATTACTATTTAAGCTAATTGCTTGTGGGTTTTGGAAAATCAGACATACTTCGTTGTATAAATACTTATTCAGCAGATTATTAATAAACCTAATTAATTTATCAACATTGAGCGAAGGACTTGCGAATAAGTAAGAAAAGTTTAATACTATCAATGTCTTGTCAGAAATATAATTATCTATACATTCACATAAAACCTCATTGATATTAGGTGAATACCTAGCATAAGTATTAAAAAAATTAAATGTAGTATTACTGTGAAAAAGACCAGAATACAAACTAAATTCGCGTGCTTTGTCGAGCATTGATTCTGCTTTGTCCATGCCAATGTAATTAAAGTTTATTTTTTGTCCGGAATTTTCTGGTGATTTTGCATAGTGCAGCGCAAGTGCTATACCAGAAGTGAGTGGTCCACAACCAAAATCAATAAATAGCAATTTTGTATTTGGATCAAAAATATATTTATCAAATATATCTTTGTGCTTTTGAAAAATATACTCTTGACTCACAACGTGCTGTTGCATATTGTAGTAACAGTAAACTAGCACTCTTTCTTTTGGAGTTAAACCATTAAATAGTGTATTAAAATCTGCCTGTCCTCCTCCTACAATATCTCGAATTGTTTGAAAATCTCTATTTATGTAAGATTGCAAAACTTCTCTTTGCCAAGCTTCTGTTTGAGGATGTTCATAAAAAGGCTTCTTGACCATTTCTGCAAAAAACCTTTCTGTGTTGGCTGATTGTTTGTATACGATCTTGTCGTCTGGTAAATTTATTATCATTTTGTTATTTTGTCTAGATAACATTTATTTTTTACTGTCTGAAAAATCCAGCCCAAATGTCATCAGAAAAAATCACAAAATAACAAGATACTTATCTACAATTGAGGCAGCAATAATACTTAATTTTAGATCATAAAACTTTACGAAAACAGTAATTTAACTTAGTTTAATAACAAGAACACTTGCACACCCTCCTAAAACTCAATTCAATTCGGTACAACGTTACCCAAACTCGCTACAATAGGAATTTGCAGTATTCTGCATTCTATAGATGAAGTTACCTATTGTTGCAATTATCGGACGCCCGAATGTGGGCAAATCCACTCTGGTCAATCGTTTGGCTGGACAACAGTCAGCGATTGTTCACGATGAACCAGGAGTGACACGCGATCGCACTTACTTACCAGCTTACTGGAACGATCGCGAATATCTCGTAGTCGATACTGGTGGTTTAGTATTTAACGATCAAACAGAATTTTTACCACTGATTCTCCAACAAGCAACTTTGGCACTCTCAGAAGCAAGTGCCGCTATCTTTGTTGTTGATGGTCAAGGTGGATTAACATCGGCTGATGAGGAAATTGCTGAATGGTTACGTCACCAAAGTGTACCCGTTTTGGTTGCTGTAAATAAATGTGAATCCCCAGATCAAGGTCTAGTTCAAGCGTCAGAATTTTGGCAGTTGGGATTAGGTGAACCCTTCGCCGTATCTGGTATTCATGGTAATGGTACAGGTGATTTACTCGATGAGTTAATTAACCATCTACCAATTGTCGAAAATATACCACACAATAATGAAATAAATGTGGCAATTATCGGTCGTCCAAATGTCGGTAAATCAAGCTTATTGAATGCTTTCGTTGGTGAAGAAAGAGCGATCGTTAGTCCGATTTCTGGCACAACCCGCGATGCAATTGATACCGTCGTTGAACGTGATGGACAACCCTACCGCTTAATTGACACTGCCGGAATTAGAAAAAAGAAACACATTGAATACGGTACAGAATTCTTTAGCATCAACCGCGCATTTAAAGCGATTCGCCGCGCCGATGTGGTTCTATTAGTAATAGATGCTGTAGATGGAGTCACCGAGCAAGACCAAAAATTAGCAGGGCGAATTATTGAAGAAGGTCGAGCTTGTATTGTTGTCGTTAATAAGTGGGATCTTGTTGAAAAAGACTCTTACACCATCTACGATTACGAAAAAGTTTTACAACAAAACCTGCATTTTACCCATTGGGCAGAAACAATTTTTGTCAGTGCCGTCACAAAACAGCGCGTAGAAAAGATTTTAGAATTGGTGAATACCGCAGCCGAATCCCATAAACGTCGCGTCAGCACATCGGTAATTAACGAAGTCTTGGAAGAAGCAGTTAGCCGACATTCCCCCCCAGCTTCACGCGGCGGACGCCAAGGTAAGATTTATTATGGCACCCAAGTCACCAGCCGACCACCAACAATAGCGCTGTTTGTCAACGAAGCAAAACGCTTTAACGAAAACTATCGGCGTTACATTGAGCGCCAATTCCGGGAACAATTAGGATTTAAAGGCACACCAATTCGTTTATTGTGGCGGAGTAAGAAAGTGCGTGACATGGAAAGTGGTAATGTCAATCGGGCAACTCGCGTAAAATAGGTTATGAGTTATAAATTTGAACAAAGTAACTCCTAACTCTTTACAGACGCGATTTTCCTCGCGTCCCTAGTCCTAAGTTTATAATGGATTTACTGCGATCGCTTCCACTTGGTCTTTACCTCGAACAACCGATAACTTGGCTGCATAAACTCGATCCGCGTGTTAAGTTTTTCTGGTTGATGAGTTTTTTAACTACCTATATATACTCTAGAAACGAGTGGCGGGTATCACTGGTATTAATTTTAATTGTCGCTACCCTCATAGCCAAAATTCCTGTGCGAGTATGGCAACAGCAAATGGGTTGGCTGTTAACAGTCTCCTTTCTTGTACTTTTAATTGCCGCTATCAGTCCGGATGGATTGGGTGTAAATTATCAACCGCGTCTTCCCACTGTGGATAGTTCACAATTAAACAAAGCCAATTCAGAACAAGCGCAAAGCTCAAAAAAACAAGTTAAGAATCCCAAAGAATATACTTACGTACTTTTTGAAGCCGGAGCAGTCAAAGTAACTCGTCGCTCTTTAGATTTGGCAATCAGCTTGAGTACGATGTTGTTTATTTTAATTTACAGCACCAACTTGTATCTGCTGACAACCGCACCTGAAGAAATTACTGCTGCTATAGAAAACTTAATGCAACCGCTACGACGTTTGAAAGTACCTGTCACCGAATTGACTTTGACTTTAACTTTGTCCTTGCGGTTTATTCCCCTAGTTTTAGAAGAAGTGCAAAATTTAATTCGCTCTGTGATGACAAGAGCAATAAATTGGAAAAAGCTAGGATTGAAAGGAAGCGTTAAAGTTTGGCTGTTGGTAGCAGAAAGACTGTTAGAAAATTTGCTATTACGGGCAGAACAAATGGCTAGCGCAATGATGGTGCGCGGATTTACCAGCCCTAACGAACATCGCGTACAATGGCATGAATTACGGTTTCAAACTCGTGATTGGGTAGCGATCGCAACTTTAATTTTATTTTGGGGAGTGCGGCTAGCTGTAGGAAGTGAGGTTTCTTAAACGGTATGATCAAGTCTTTGAACACTAAGCAAGCTTAGTGTTCAAAATGACGGTTTTTCCCTCATTCTTATAACTACTGCACTAGCTTTCCTGCTACCAGTTCACAGTATTGAAGTTTCAGGTAGATTTTTGGCAATTTTGCACACGCAAGCGGCAGCAATTATGGCAGCATGGTTATAGGGTAGGGACTATTATCTGCTTTGTTCGGAATAGCAATTGAGTTTAGCTATAACAATGGTTATGCCTTAAACGTACCGCAGTCCTGCAAAGCGATCGCTACTTTTATTCTCACAAAAGCCCACTCTGTCTTAATGAACGCTCGTGGACATCAAAAGTTGGTTATATGCTCGCATTTTGAGCAAATATTGTGTCCAGATAAGGCTATTATCGTCTGGATGTTTGTATTTCATGGCGAGAAGATATATGTACTTATACCTTCATTATTAAATGAACTCAGAAAACTCAGAAACTTACATAAATCATCCAACTTGGGGTTTGCTCTACAGAATCTGTATGGTTGATGAAAACCAAGAGATGTTTACTACACTGTACGCTCAACGCTTATTTTTTTTGGTGGGAACAGATGCTAAAGGTATCAAATTTCAGTCTATAGGACGTACCGAAGCTCGAATGATGCTGGAAAGTCGCTTGCGAACCCTGCGGCGCGCTGGACACTCTCAGGAGTATGATCAGCTTCAGGGTGTTTTTCAACGCACTTTCCAATGAGTAGTTTGATTGACGAACGCATTACCACAATTCGCTCCTCACTTCCTGATTCAGTTCGGTTGATTGCTGTCACCAAGCAAGTTTCTACCGAGGTAATGCGTTCTGCCTATGCCGCAGGTGTACGGGATTTTGCTGAGAGTCGTATTCAAGAAGCTACCAGCAAACAAATTGAATTACAAGACTTAACAGGTATCACCTGGCACTTTATTGGACATTTGCAAAGCAATAAAGCTAAAAAAGCGCTTTCCCAATTCACCTGGATTCACTCTGTAGATAATTTACAACTGGCGCAGCGCCTAAATCAATTGGCGCAAGAGTTAGAAGTGAGTCCCCAAGTTTGTCTACAGGTGAAAATTCTTCTTGACCACAACAAATCGGGTTGGAGTACGCCACAATTATTAGCTGACTTACCAGCGCTCAATCAATGCAAAAATTTAAAAATTCAAGGTTTGATGACAATTCCTCCTGCTGGATTGGATAATCTAGAAATAACATCTGTATTTAATCGTACCCGCGAACTAGCAGAAGAAATACACAAACAAAACTGGTCAAATATAAAAATGCAGCATCTTTCCATGGGGATGTCTGGTGACTATCAACTAGCAGTGCAGGCGGGTGCAACGATGGTGAGATTGGGAACGATCTTGTTTGGCGATCGCTAATAGTAAAATATTCACCTCACCAGCTATTTGGAGCAGTATTGCCTCTAAATAGAGAATTTTTTTAACTAAGTGGTTTGTGTAGGCAACATAAAAGATATATTATGAACAAAAGCAAAGAAAAATTAAAATATGGATAATAAAAAGTTTTTTTTGGACAACTATTAGTATATAATTTTGACTCATTATTGCAATAAGGCAAGGTCAACTGAAGGCTCAGGTATGAAGGGTAAAACACCTCATTCGTAAACGGATGGGGCTTGAACTAAAAAAAATTTACATTGGCGTGCAACTCGGACGGTAATTATACCAAATGACACATTCATCCTTTATACTTCAACTGATGACTAGAGCCTGTAATAGATGCTACAAATAGCGAGAAGTTGCATATCTGTCAGTTCTTTGTAGCGATGAAAGTTGAGTGAATCAACTTTTGTCACATCAGTAAAAATGGTTTTTTTTAGGAGCGTAAACAATGAACAATATATTTTCCAAACTCAGAGACTTCGTTGGGCTGAATGAGCAAGTCGAATACGAGTACTACGAAGAAGAACCAGATACGAAAAGCTACCAAAATATATATCAAGAACAAAACGTCTCCCCAGCACCAGAAGAGCAAAGCCAACAAAATCGACGTTGGCGCGAATCCGTGTCTACAATGGAAAATGATGTAGCGACAGGTACAAAAAACATGAGTAATGTTATTGGGATGCCAGGAGCAATAAATGGGATTTCTGAAGTATTGGTGCTAGAGCCACGCACTTTTGAGGAAATGCCCCAGGCAATTCAAGCATTGCGAGAACGTAAGTCCATAGTGTTAAATCTGACAATTATGGACCCGGATCAAGCACAACGTGCAGTCGATTTTGTCGCAGGTGGAACTTACGCACTCGATGGACATCAAGAGCGCATCGGTGAAAGTATATTTTTGTTTACGCCAAGCTGTGTACAAGTCAGCACTCATGGTGGCGTACTTCACGAAGTACCTCAACCACCAGTTCGTCCCGCACGTCCTGGTACAACTCCCGCTTGGGGAAATGAAGCCAATCGGATGGCACAATAGAGTTAGTCAAAAGTCAAAAGTCCAGAGCTTATAGTTTTTGACTATTGACTTTTTACTAATGACCTTTGACTATTAACGAATGACTATTAAATTTGGCTTAATTGGTGGTGGGGTAATGGGAGAAGCGCTGTTATCCCGCCTCATTGTTAGAGGTATTTACCAAGCATCAGAAGTCATAGTAAGTGAACCCCAACCTTCACGGAGGAGCTATTTAGAGCAAAAATATGCTGTGACGGTAACACCAGATAATCGCTTGGTTTTCACTTCGGCAACAGAAGTTGTATTTTTAGCAGTGAAACCGCAGGTATTCAGCGCGATTGCTCAAGAGTTAGCAGATGTCATCGGTACAAATTCCTCACCGCTGGTAATTTCTATCTTGGCAGGTGTACCCCTGGTTCAGCTAGAAGCCGGATTTCCCCAGTTACCAGTAATTAGGGCAATGCCAAATACCCCAGCAACTGTGGGAGCCGGAATTACCGCCATTTGTTTAGGTGCATATACACATGTCGAACATTATAAAAAAGCACATGAACTGTTTGCCGCAGTCGGGGAAGTTGTCGAAATTCCCGAAAATTTGATTGACGCAGTAACAGGACTTTCTGGTAGTGGTCCGGCTTATGTGGCTTTGATGGTGGAAGCATTGGCAGATGGTGGAGTCGCCGCAGGTTTACCCAGAGCGATCGCCTATCAATTAGCTCTCTCTACGGTACTCGGAACCGCAACACTGCTGCATGAAAGTAAATTACACCCAGCAGAACTCAAAGACCGCGTTACCAGTCCCGGTGGCACAACAATCGCCGGTATTGCTCAACTAGAAAAAGCTGGTTTTCGTTCAGCTTTAATTGAAGCTGTCATTGCTGCCACAGCGCGATCGCAAGAATTGGGGAAATAGTCCACAGTCAAAAAGTCAAGAGTCAAAAAGTCCACAGTCAAAACAGAAAATATATTATCTCTTGACCATTGACCATTGACTCTTGACCCTTGACCATCGACCATTGACTCTTGACTAAATAACAAAGTTGACAAAATAGCCGTTAATATAGTAAACAGACTGCTTGCAAATGTCCCATACGTGAATTATCCTGCGCTGTCTCCAGAACTTGACCCTCGTAAGATATTTCCCTTTGAGTTGGATCAATTTCAGAAGGAAGCGATCGCCTCGCTGAACGCTGGAAGCTCCGTTGTTGTCTGTGCGCCCACCGGCAGCGGCAAAACTTTAATCGGGGAATACGCTATTTATCGCGCTTTATCGCGGGGTAAGCGTGTATTTTACACGACACCTCTAAAGGCGCTCTCAAATCAAAAGTTACGTGATTTTCGCTCAAAATTCGGTTTTGATCTCGTCGGACTGTTAACTGGTGATACCTCTGTCAACAGAGATGCGCCAATTGTAGTCATGACTACAGAAATTTTCCGAAATATGCTCTATGGCACACCCATCGGGCAAGTCGGCACCTCATTAGTAGACGTTGAGGTGGTGGTGCTGGATGAGTGCCACTATATGAACGACCGTCAACGGGGCACAGTTTGGGAAGAATCGATTATTTATTGCCCCCGTGAAGTTCAACTCGTAGCCCTTTCTGCCACAGTTGCTAACAGTGACCAACTCACCGACTGGCTAAATCAAGTTCACGGTCCAACTGACCTGATTTACTCTGATTTTCGCCCAGTCCCCTTGGAATTTAACTTTGGCAATCCCAAGGGACTGTTTCCCTTATTGAACGAAAGCAATACTAAAATTAACCCCCGCTTAGTTAAGAGGGGAAAAAGCAGACCGCAAGACAGAGGTAGAGGTGGTAGACCAGAAGCTCCCAGCATAGAATATACCCTAAGCCAGCTACAGCAAAGGGATATGCTACCAGCAATTTACTTTATCTTCAGCCGTCGGGGATGTGATAAAGCTGTGGCTGAGGTGGGTGATTTGTGGCTGGTGAATAATGACGAGTCACAGGTGTTGCGGCGGCAAATTGACGATTTTTTAACTCGCAATCCTGAAGCCGGACGTTCTGGACAAATTGCCCCTTTATACAGGGGAATTGCCGCACACCATGCAGGAATTTTACCAGCATGGAAAGCCTTGGTAGAAGAACTTTTTCAGCAAGGACTGATTAAAGTTGTCTTTGCTACCGAGACATTGGCAGCAGGAATTAACATGCCGGCTCGGACAACTGTGATTTCCACCCTTTCCAAGCGTACCGACAGCGGACACCGCTTATTAAACGCTTCCGAATTTCTGCAAATGGCGGGAAGAGCCGGACGCCGGGGGATGGACAAACAAGGTTACGTGGTGACGTTGCAAACTCCCTTTGAAGGAGCCAAAGAAGCGGCGTATCTGGCAACATCGAAACCTGACCCTTTGGTGAGCCAATTTACACCAAGTTACGGCATGGTACTGAATTTACTGCAAACTCACACCTTAGAACAAGCTAAGGAACTAATTGAGCGCAGTTTTGGACAGTATATGGCGACGTTGCATTTAAGACCAGATTATCAGGAGATTGCGGAACTCCAAGCAGAATTGGCGCAACTTCAGGCGCAAATAGCGGCAATAGATGAAAAGGAAATTGCTGTTTATGAGAAATTGCGCCAACGGCTAAAAGTGGAACGGCAACTGTTGAAAACTCTGCAAGAACAAGCTCAGTCAGATCGGCAAGAAGAATTGGGCATGATGTTGAGCTTTGCAGTGTCGGGGACGCTTTTAGGTTTGAAGGGAAAAAATATTCCCGTATCTACACCTGTAACAGCAGTGTTAGTAGGGAAAACCCCAGGCTCTGGTCAATCGCCTTACTTGGTATGCTTGGGGCAAGATAACCGCTGGTACGTGGCAACGACTGGGGATGTTGTGGATTTGTATGCGGAACTACCGCGAGTTGAAGTTGAGGCTGATTTGTTACCACCGCCGGAAATGCCTTTAAAACCAGGACAATCACGCAGGGGTAATGAAAAAACAGCAGCGATCGCTTCCACAATTCCCGATCCGAGCGAATTTGTGCAATTACCTCCAGAGGTAGCCGAACAACTTAGCCGCACTGCTGCTGTGCAAGAGCAAATAGAAGTTCATCCTTTGCATCAAGCTGGCAATCTCCCAGCAATTTTTAAACGCAAAGCCCGCTGCGTCGAACTTGAAGCCGAAATTCAACTGATGCAACAACAAGTTGAGCAACAATCCCAACGTCATTGGGAAGAATTTGTCAACTTAATTGAAATTTTGCAGCACTTTAACGCATTGGTTAACTTAGTCCCAACTCAATTAGGGCAAATCGCCGCCGCTATGCGCGGAGAAAATGAATTGTGGCTGGGTTTGGCACTCTCTAGTGGAGAATTCGATAATTTAGATCCGCACCATTTAGCAGCAGCAGCTGCGGCTTTGGTGACAGAAACCCCGCGTCCAGATAGTAAGGTACACTTCGAGTTGAGTAATGAAGTAGTAGAAGCACTAGGAAAATTGCGAGGAATTCGCCGCCAAATGTTCCAATTACAACGCCGATATAGCGTAGCGTTGCCTATGTGGTTGGAATTTGAGTTAATTTCCATTATTGAACAATGGGCGCTGGGTATGCCGTGGACAGAACTGTGCGAACATACCACTTTAGATGAAGGTGATGTAGTTAGGTTGCTGCGCCGCACTTTAGATTTATTATCGCAGATACCCCACGTCCCCCATTACCCAGAATCATTGCGCCGCAATGCTTCGCGGGCAATGCACTTGATTGACAGATTCCCGGTTAATGAGGAGGTTGAATAATTTCTGGAGTTTAGACTAAGCAGCAGAAAATGACCTAGTAGTCTGTCAAGAACTAATTGACGGATAGTTTCGCTGTAGAGACGGCGATTTATCGCGTCTCTCTAACCGTCAAAATAAATTTGACAGACCACTAGCAGTGCTAAGTTGATGAAATACAATGTTCAAGCGTAAAAATCTTTGATACTAAGCGGATTTAGCTTGTTATTTACGTAGCTTAGTTGTAGTTTTTTTTACTACTGGGTAGCGAATTCTACTTTGTCGTGGTTTTCCTGGTTCCCAGCCTGGAGACTTTCCACGGGGTTTGGGCAAACGGGCAGGAGTAGCAATACCCTCAATTGTTGAGGCACTGGTGTTTAGAGTCGAAGCGATCGCGCTTATCTATCCAACCCCCAAGGTGCAAGATATCAGTCAGCCATTGCATAAGTTGATTTTGCTTACGTTTAATTAAAGAAGGAAAGAAAGCAAATAAGTCTGATTCACATAATCAACTTTTTGTCAATGCGTAAGTCCTGATATCTATGAAAATCATGCAAAAATCATCGCTGTTGTCAGCATAATTGAACATGAAAACTCCTACCCTGCTTTCAATTCAAGTCGGTTTACCCAAACAACTGGGTGATAAAGATGCTATCGACCCTAATAATCGTCCTTGGACAACCGGCATTTTTAAGGAACCCATGCAAGGATCAGTTTGGTTAGGAAAAACTAATCTTGCTGGTGACGGTCAAGCAGATTTGACGGTTCACGGTGGTCCAGACAAGGCTGTACTTGCTTACTCAGCTGACCACTATTTAGTATGGCGTGAAGAACTAGCTCCTTTAGAACTATCATACGGTGCATTCGGTGAGAATTTCACAATTGCTGGACAAACCGAGGCTTCTGTTTGTATTGGGGATATTTATGCTATTGGTGAAGTTAAGGTACAAGTTTCACAACCTCGAATGCCATGTTGGAAACTTGCCCGAAAATGGCAGATGAACGATTTACCTGGACGAGTTATAGTCACTGGTCGTAGTGGTTGGTATTTTCGTGTTCTCGTCGAGGGATATGTCGAAAACAATTTAACTTTAGAACTTTTAGAGCGGACATTTCCGCAATGGACAATTCCTCGAGTTTTGGAAGTTTATTTTCATAATAAAGACCGAGATGTGGCTGCTGAATTAGCTGCTTGTCCATTACTAGATGTTGGGTGGCGGCAAACTTTTTCTAGA
Organism: Tolypothrix brevis GSE-NOS-MK-07-07A; assembly: GCA_019358985.1. GTDB lineage: Bacteria > Cyanobacteriota > Cyanobacteriia > Cyanobacteriales > Nostocaceae > Hassallia > Hassallia brevis. Next base: position 71,411 of record JAHHIJ010000003.1, read on the forward strand.
CGCGCTAGAAATGTTAATTTTTAAAATGAAACCACCGATACAAGAATGTTTTATTTGATTAGTAATTAATTAGTATTATCAAATAATTATTATTTGATAAAATAGGTGGATTACTGGTGCGATCGCCAGCCATATTTTTATCCTAAGTCTAGAGCAGTAACACTCCAAAAGCTTCTCTAGGCTTAATTTTGCGTAAAACTAAGATTATTATCTCAGTCAGATTTATATCAAAAATAAACACTTCATTTCAGGAATTAATCGATAAGCAAATGTAGTTAGCAAAGTCATTAAATCCAGAAATAAACTAAATTAGTTTCAGGAATTAATCGACAAGCAAATGTAGTTAGCAAAGTCATTAGATCCAGAAATAAACTAAATTAGTTTCAGGAATAAATCGATAAGCAAATGTAGTTAGCAAAGTCATTAAATCCAGAAATAAACTAAATTAGTTTCAGGAATTAATCGACAAGCAAATGTAGTTAATGAAGTCATTGAATCCACAAAAAACAAAGGAGAAAGGACAATGTTTAACTTGAATTACGCCAAAATAGTATCCGGAAAATCTGACTTAGCACAGATTAATTATTCGGAAATGATTAAGCAGAATATATACTCCATTGAACAAGTTGAAAGTTTGGTACATGAAGCTTTTCAAAATAAAGGAGGTTATGCTTGGCAGAAAATTCAGTTCCTTTTATTTGACATGAACTTGCGGTTAATGCGAGAGGGATTTGGGTTAGCAACTCCCCGCTTCCTCAGAGAATGGGAAATTCGCCACCTGATTGAGCAAGTTGAGCAGCAATACCTACCCCAAGAGCAACTATCCCCTGAACTCGCTAACGTTGAAGTTTTCATGCCGTGGCTGAAAGAGCGGATTAGCAAGCATCGCGTCAACCACCATCCACTATTTGACCTGTTCGATAGCGATGATTTGAGCGACGAAGAAGTCCGCTACTTCCTTGCCAATTACCGAGTCAACATGCAACGCTTCCACCTGCACGTTGCTGCCTTCAGCCTGATTGTGCCTTTTGAGATGCGCGAAGAACTATATCACAATCTTCATGACGAGTTTGGTCAGGGGGATTTCGCCCAGGCTCACCCCAATTTATTTGAACCCCTAATGAATTACTTCGGCGGAGCGCTGGAAGACGATATTAACCCAGAAACTTGTAACCTGCTCAATACCAAGATGAACCTCTGCTGGTTTGCCGATGGACTCCATTACGGCATTGGCGGGATGGGAGCTTTGGAATTGGCAATTCCCCTGCAACAGCGCCGAGTTTTGGCACATCTGCGCCGTCGCGGTTTGAGTGAAGACATGGTGAAATTCTTTGTCGTTCACTGTGAACTCGATGAAGACCACGGGGAAGGGTGGTTTGCGGCGGGAATGCCTCATATGCAAACCTCTGAAGACCTACAAAAGGTGTTCTCTAGTGCGATGCGGATGCTCGAAGCTAGAGCCGGAGTTTATGACGGCATTCTCAACGGCATTTTGGAAAGGCGCAACCAAACAGAGCAAAAGACTCTCCACCGCGTGCATGTCACAGGTGACATGACTCTGGGCTAAAGCCGCAGAGCTTCCAAGAATCACTTCTTAGAATTCCTAGTTGCTCCCTTGGGGGATTTCGACTTTGACCTAGATTGAAATATCTCAATCCCCGGCAAACCGTCTGCATAGGCGTTTTGGATTCCCGACTGTCCATCGGTACTAATGAGGGCTATCCCTCTGCCAACTATTTTAGCATATTTACTGGAAAATATATCTTCGGTAAATATAAAGCGAGTACTAAAGGACGGGGTTTTAAACCCAAATTTCTGATAAAAGGGTATAGGGGTGTCAGGGTGTAGGAGCAGGTCATAATTTTGACTGTGTAACCCTTACACCCAAAAGCCAACCATATTTGTCTTTGCAGTTACGGTTTCAGCTACCAACCGAACGAGAAGGAATGCAAGCTATGCCGCTCATAACACTAAGGGCTAATAAGATATCTTCTGAGAAAATCAGAAGCAGCCTTGCTGAAAGTTTATCTTTGATAACTGAGAAAATTCTTCGCAAAAATAAGCAATTAATAGTTGTTCGTTTTGAAGTTGCTGATCAAAAAGCGCAATGGTATGTAGGGGGTGCGATTAAAAGTGATGATGAGGCAATTTTTGAGTTGAGCATTATTGTCACAAAAGGGACAAATACCGACGAAGAAAAAGCACTTTGGATAGCACAAGCCTGGAAATTGCTTACAGAAGTTCTGGGCAGTGCTACCCACCCAAACTATATTTCGATCCAAGAAATAGATGGAAAAAGCTGGGGTTACAACGGTCTTAGCCAAGAACAAAGAAAGATTCAATCAACGTAAATATGGAGAAACAAATGTTAAATCAAGATCAAATCTCAAAAAGATCCCCATTGGGATACAACGGCAAAAAGAAAAGTGACGATCCAATTTCAAGAGATGGCGAATTGATGAGCAATGGACAAGTAAAATTCGATCCATTCCCATACAATTCTATTAACGACAGAGTTATAAAGTTTCAGGGTATGGAAAATGTTTCCTTACCGGATGATCTTGAGTTCGTACACTATCAACTAGATGTAAGAAAAGGTGTTGGAATTCACACAATCTTTAGTCTAGTAGACCAAGACCCCCAAGGTCCCGATGCCGCAATTCTTAAATATGAGCCAGGTGCATTTATTGCCTTGCATGAACATATAGGGTATGAAATGGTCGTGGTGTTAACCGGGGATTATATCGAGAATGGTGTGACGTTCTTGCCCGGATCATTAATACTTCGCTCACCAGGCACCTTTCATACAATGGCTTCCGTCAATGGCTGCACCATTTTGGCTACGCGTTATATCAAGGTCAAGCAGCGACCTGATTTGTGGAACGAGTTTGCTGTACTGCACGAAGATATTGAGCCTGTTTCAAGATAGTTATTGATGTGAAGTACTCTAGACGTCTGCGAAAATGAATGTAGAGACGTAGCAGTGCTACGTCTCTACAAGGGTTTCAGATTAAGTAGTTTCTTTATTTTGGTTACGAATATATTCCGACATCGCAACCAAATGTGTTTTGAGTATTTGTGTTACTAAACTCTGCAACGTGGGTAATTTTGCACGCACTTCGTCATACCCCCGGACATGATATCAGTTCCTATTAGAAGAGAAAGAAAAGCTATGCATTCTTATATACCCTTGAGTCCAACCACTTTTTTAGAGCGCAGTGGTCGGGCATTTCCTAACCGAAGCGCGATCGCCTATGCTGATGGAATAGTTACTTACGCGGAGTTATTGCACCGCTCTCGTTGTCTGGCACAAGTCTTGAAGCGACTCCAGGTGGGATATGGCGAGAGAGTTGCTCTCCTGACAGAGAATAATCAACAGACAATTGAAGCTCATTTTAGCATTCCAGCGATCGGTGCTGTAATCGTTGCACTCAATCCTTGGCTGGCAGCGCAAGACCTCCTGTCTCTGCTGGACTATTGCGAGGCGAAAGTCTTGATTGTGGATGCTTCCTTCTGTGAGAAAATTTTCTTGAACCCTGAGGTTGCTTTTTCACACTTGAAACAAGTTATCGTTATCAATGGTGCTGCCAACCCAATCTATTCTGGAGTCCTCGATTACGAAACCTGTTTGGCGGCTGAAAATGGGGATTTTAGGCTGGATGAAACCGTTGTCAGCGAACTTGATCCCCTCGCCATCAACTTTACGAGCGGTACCACTGGTCGTCCAAAAGGGGTAATGTGCAGTCACCGAGGCGCTTACCTACATGCACTGGGGCAAGCACTGATGATTGGAATCAACCGAAGCTCAAAGTATCTGTGGCTGCTCCCCATGTTTCATGTTAATGGGTGGGGACATATGTGGGCAAATGTCGCCGTGGGAGCGACCCAAGTCGTCCTGGCATCTGACCAAATCCGAGATGGTTCTGCGGATTTGTGTCAGGCACTCGGACAGTACCAGATTACCCACCTATCTGGCGCTCCTCGCCTTGTGCGATCGCTTGCATCAGCCCCTTGTAGCAAAGAAGCATTTCGAGGGCTGACGATTACCACAGGGGGAGCTGCTCCTGCTCCCACACTAATCCAGCGATTAGATGAGATGGGGATCAACTTCATCCACCAATATGGGTTAAATGAAACCTTCGGTCCCTACGTCGTCTGTGAGGAGCAAGAAGAGTGGCAGGCATTGCCCCCTTCCAGCCGCGCCCGGAAACGCGCCCGCCAAGGAGTGGCAACTATCCATGCCGGAACCGGGTTGCGGGTGGTTGATGCTGATAGACAAGAGGTTCCTTGGGACGGTCGGACTTTGGGGGAAGTGATCGTTGCTGGTAATACAGTAGCGATGGGCTACTACAACAATCCCGAAGCTACCGAAAAAGCCTTTCGGGATGGGTGGTTCCACACTGGCGACATGGCAATTATCCATCCAGATGGCTATCTGGAGATTCAAGACCGCCTGAAGGACTTAATCTACGTAGAAACTGACTACGGTTGGGAGAACATTTCCTCCATCGAGATTGAGAATGTGCTGTGCCAGCACGAACAGGTAAAAGAGGCGGCAGTCATCGGTATCTCACCCGAAGAGCTAGGAAAAAACCGCACCCTGTTGGTGGCTTTTATCGAGCCAGGGGACTCCCAAGCCATCACCAAAGAAGATTTGCGCCATTTTTGTGAGTCTGAACTTACTCCTTACAAGCAACCACAAGTGTTTTGCTTCACGGACTTGCCCAAGACGGCAACGGGCAAGGTTCGCAAGGACTTGTTAGCAAGGGAGGTAGATCAGCGCTGCGAACTTAAAATTTAAAGATATACATTACTAGACAGACAAGTCTGTCTAGTGTATTCTTGGGCAACTTGTTGATAGGTTGAATATTTCAACCGAGAAAAATAGCACAACAATGCTTGCAGATGTCATCCATCTTTTGTTAGAAGGAGCAATTACTAAGAGTCAAATTTATAGGTCAACAGAGTCTATTCAAGCTGCACGAGAAGCAGTTAGGCAGTTAATGAGTTAACCATTATTTTTTTAGTTGTCTTAGACAGACCAGTCTGTACAACCAAACTAACAACTTGAGGGAGAATGTCCATGTTTAAGCAATCGAACAACTATGCTGGTAGCACTAGAAAAAGAGAGCGTCTCAATTCTGCAGGAACATGTTTGTCATTGCAAACGAAGCAACAGCGTAGTGAAGCAATCGCAAAATGTGGGATGGCTTCGCTTCACTATGCTGCATTCGCAATGACAATTCAGAACCTGGGTTTGAGACAACCTAGACATTTGGGATGCTCCCTTAGAAAAACAGCGTTTTGGATAACTTTTTTTCAGAAGCTAAAAGGGGATAATACTCAATTACCTGCTAAGCATTCGGCTAAAGCAATAATACTTGCTTGGTTAGGAGGATTTGTAACAATCAGTGCGATCGCGCTTCTCTCCAATACATTTTCTGTAACACTTATACTAGGCTCTTTTGGAGCGTCCTGCGTTTTGATTTTTGGGTTTCCAGATGCACCCTTTTCACAACCGCGAAACATCCTTGGAGGTCATTTTTTGAGTTCCTTGATTGGTTTGGTATGTCTGACGCTTTTTGGAGCAACGTGGTGGTCAGTTGCTATAGCTGTTGGTACTGCCATTTCTGTGATGATGCTTACCCGAACAACTCACCCACCAGCAGGCTCCAATCCAGTTATTATTTACCTGGCAAAACCAGTATGGAGCTTTCTGCTGTTTCCCACTGTTTTTGGGGCAATAGTTTTAATCTTTGTTGCACTACTCTATAATAATTTTACCCGCGAAAGTAGATACCCGAAATATTGGTGAAGCAAATTGAGCGGATTTCAGTGAGATGATGTCCTTTTTCAAGTTGATCACACTCCCTCTCCCCTACGGTGGATGCGTATGATACGCTCTTTTTGTAGGGTCTTAATAAGTAGTGTTGCCGACAATAGGAGAAAATACTCATGCATCTATTAATGCAAACAGCTGCGTCCGCAGCTGCAAACGCTCCCCATTTTCCCATAGCTGCCGCTTTGGTATATGTGGTTGGTTTTATTGCTGCTGTTACGATTGGTTCCATCGCTTGGTACAACTCTAAGCGTCCCCCCGGTTGGGAAAGCAAAGAGCGTCCTGACATTGTACCTGAACTCAAAAAAGAAGAAACTTCCGGCGTGGGTGAACCGAAGTCTTAAATGGTCAAGGGTCAATGGTCAATGGTCAAATTTTGACTTTTGACTATGGACTTTTGACTCTTGACTCTTGACTATGGACTCTTGACTTTAGTTCTGAACATCAACCCAACGTTTATAAAGTTTCTGAATTTGTTTGAGAACGGCATTATGACCGGGTTGAGTCGAATCGTTTGCCGTCGATAATTCTTGTAACTTCGTTAGTAGTCTTGCCTCTTCGATGGCTACTTCACCATCGCTGTAAATTAAGCCACTGATGGCTTCAATCAAATTTTCATAATCTTCGTTGGTGGGATGATCGCCTAAATAATCTTTCACCCATTTATAGCACTCGCTTGGCTCCACGGGAACCAATTCGTACAACCAAGGCTTAATATCTGGATCGCTTGCTAAACCTTTTGCTTGAGCTATTTCGCGCAGATATTGCCGTTCTTCGGCTTGAATTTTACCATCAATCCAAGCCGCTCCAATCAGGATTTTAACTAAGTTTTTCACACTGGAATTAGCAACCATTGCTTTGTCCTTTGTCATTTAATTTTGTAATTTGATTTTTCAGTCTTTGACCTTTAGCCCTTGACTAATATTAAAATCACAAACAGCATTCACCTTTAATCATTGGTTTTTCTTAAGCGCACCATGAAAAAGCCATCCATTTCTTGTTTATGAGGCAATACTTTAATCCAGCCTTGTGGTGCAGAATACAATTCGGCTGGTGAATCTACATCAGGAGGCTCTATTTGCCAGTTTGGATGCGACGCTAAAAAGGACTCAATGACATCTTCATTTTCTGGTGGATGCAATGTACATGTTGCATAAACTAATATGCCATTACTCTTGACAAACGTTGATGTATGCGCTAATAATTCTTTTTGCAGTGTCGAGAGTTCTTGAGCCGACTCTGGTGTTTGTCGCCAACGAGCATCAGCATGACGGTGCAGAGTTCCTAAACCAGAGCATGGTGCATCAAGTAACACGCGATCGCCGATGTTTTGAAATTGGGGTTGATTGCGGCTGTCGCCAGTATAACTTTGAATAGAGTGCAAATTTAGGCGTTGAGCATTTTCCTTAAGTTTGCGAAGACGTGAAGAAGTGCGATCGCCTGCCCAAATTATCCCTTTATCTTGCATCAATTCGGCAATGTGCGTTGTTTTTCCTCCCGGAGCAGCACAAGCATCAATTATTACCTCACCAGGTTGCGGGTCAAGCAAATGACTGACCAACTGAGCGCTACTATCTTGCACAGTCCACCAACCCTCGCTAAAACCAGGTAAATTTGGAATAGCACCAGTACTACCAATCAATCGCAAAGCTTGGGGTAAGTGAGGAACACGCTTGACTAAAACACCCTTCAATTGCAAAGCCGTTTCAACTTCCTCAACCGAAGCGCGAAGCAAATTTACCCGCAAGTCAATAACTGGTGTCTGGTTCATCCACTCGCATAATTTTTCTGTTTCGACAAAACCAAACTGTTTCAACCACACTTCAATAATCCAGTCAGGAAAGCTGTGCAAAATACCCAAGCGTTCCACCGGATTTTCTGGCAATTGTAAGGGAAAACGGGGAGGAGAGGAGAGGGAGAGGGGGGGATGGGGGGAGTGGGAGAAAGAATTGTCCCCTTGTTGCCCTTGTCGCCCCCTCTCCCCCTCCCCCACTCCTCTTCTGATATACTCTCGCAACAGACCATTAACAAAACCTGTCAGTCCAGAAAAGCCATTTTCTTTAGCCAGCTCGACAGTGGTATTAACAGCAGCTGATGGCGGAATCCGTTCTAGATAGCGCAGTTGATATAAACCTAGATGTAAAATGGTGCGGAGGTATGCAGGTTGTTGGTGGGATTTCTTTTTACCAAGTTGGTCGATGAGAGCATCGAGAGTCCGTTGCCTTCTGGTACTACCATAAACTAAATCTGTGACAAAACGGCGATCGCTCAACTCTTCATCAGATTGGCGTTGGCTCAACTTCGCTTTTTGCAGCACTCTATCGAGAGCAACATCAGCATAAGCCCCTTTGTGAACCTCTCGCAAGGCAATAAAAGCTAGTTGACGGGAGTTAATCATATATATTCGACCGCTATGCTTATTATGCGTTGCCCAAAATCTGGCGTTGCTGAATCGCAGTATGAATCCGGATGTAGAGACGTAGCACAGAATAGTCTCTACAAGGGTTTTGACCAGAGCGCAGAATCATTTTCATACATCTAATCAGCAACGCCCAAAATCTTTGTCTTTTCTAGCATATGTCTAATAGACATCTCCAACAATTAAATATGCGTTGCCCGAAACCCTTGTAGAGACGTAGCACTGCTACGTCTTTACCTCTTTTTCGGAGATGTCTAATATATATTTTAAATTTTCTAGCCTGGGAGCGTGCCTCCTAATTAACAACAGGCAATTTTACACTTACCCTGGTACCACCTACCACGTCAGACTGAATGAATAATTCTCCACCATGAGCATTGACAATACGTTTAGTAATAGCAAGTCCTAAGCCACTACCACTAGATTTTGTGGAGAAAAACGGCTGAGTGAGCTTTGAAAGAACTTCTGGGGGAATTGGCTCGCCGCCATTGCAGACATGAATGCAAACTTCACCGACGGAAGAATAATCTACTTCGCATTTGACAACATCTCCTAGTGAGACAGCCTCGCAAGCATTGCGAACAATATTGATCAAAACTTGTTTCATTTTATCCTTATCCCCCAGGAATTTTACTGCTCTGGAAGCCGGAATAAATTCGATTTGCCGTGATAATGCTTCTGGCATCTCGCAAAGAGTTACTAGCAACTCATTTATAAATTCATTTACATCCAATTCGCACAATTGCAACATTTGGGGTTTAGCGTAAAGTAAAATTTCACTTAATAATCGCTCAAGACGACTAGCTTCACTCAGGGCTAATGATATTCGCTCTTGAGCAGCTTCACCTAAAAGGTTTTTTTGAGAATACTTTAATCCCATAATTGCGGTAGTGAGGGGATTACGAATCTCATGTACAATTATGGCAGCAAATTCACCAATTGCTGCCAACCGTTCTTGTTCTACAAGCTTGGCTTGCGCTACTCGCAGTTCTCCGGTACGTTGTTCTACTTTTTCCTCTAGAACTTGATTAAATTGGCATTGTTCTTGATAAAGGTGATAATGGTCTATTGCTGTAGCCGCGCGATCGGCAAACAGTTGAGTAATTTGAATTTCTTCTTGTGTAAACTCCCGTGAGTGGTGATGAAAACCGCAGACAGTACCAATAACTTCACCTTCTGCCGTTCGCAACGGTATTCCTAAATATGAACAATAACCTTCGGGAGGTTCTCCATATTCTGGAGATTTAAGAGCATCTTCTACTGTTAATAACTGACCCGTTTCTACTACAGTGCCAGCTAGGGAACCATGTAGTGAATAAACATGCTCCCCTTCACCCATATCAATACTGCTTGCTAATACCTTCTCAAAACCTTTTCGACAGAGCGTCACTACTGTCCAATCTATTTTAATTAGGTCGCTAATTCCGCAGGCAATATTGTGTAAATAACTAGCTAATTCGCCAGTTCTGTAGTTCAAAGAAGACAAAAGTGCCATTGCCTGTCGCTCACGTTGCCATTGTTGGTTTTTGTTCACAGTAGTTATGGGGTTTTCAATCGAGCGATCGCACATCCGATATTAAAAGAATCCTCACAGATTCCCAACTGGTTAGATAGCGTCACACTCTTGTATGGTTATTATACTAATACACCAAATTACAAATTTTCGTTACCCTAAATCGCAATTATTTTGCTCAAATGTTACCAAATATCCTCAACAGTTCTTCAGAAACGGAGATTGATAAGGCATAATACATTAAGCGTGCTTTAGTTTGCTGCTTGACAAATTTCCTCTACCTGGTTTAAGAGTAAAAATATGACCGCACACATTCTGTTAGTGGAAGATGAAGTTAAATTAGCGCGATTTGTTGAATTAGAATTGAGTAGCGAAGGTTACACTGTCAGTGTGGCGCATGATGGTGTAACAGGTTTAACACTTGCACGAGAAACAGCCCTAGATTTAGCGATTTTAGATTGGATGTTACCAGGATTAACAGGATTAGAAATCTGTCGTCGTTTGCGAGCGACGGGTAGCTCAGTACCAGTGATTTTATTGACAGCAAAAGATGAAGTAAGCGATCGCGTTGCCGGTTTGGATGCTGGAGCCGATGATTATGTACTTAAACCCTTTAGTATTGAAGAATTACTAGCAAGAATTCGCGCACATTTACGCCGTACTCAAGAAACAGATGAGGATTTATTGCAGTTTGAAGACTTAAGTTTAAATCGCCGCACTCGTCAAGTCTTTCGGGATAAACGAGCAATTGACTTAACAGCAAAAGAATTTGATTTATTAGAATATCTTCTTTGTAGTCCCCGTCAAGTGTTTACTAGAGACCAAATTCTAGAAAAAGTTTGGGGTTATGACTTTATGGGTGATTCTAATATTATCGAAGTTTACATTCGTTATCTACGCCTCAAGCTAGAAGAAAAGAACGAAAAACGCTTGATTCATACTGTGCGCGGTGTGGGTTATGCTTTGCGGGATAATTAGATGCAGGGCTATTTTCTGATGCATTACCACAAAGCCCTTGTAGAGACGCGACCGGTCGCGTCTCTACGTTCATTTAGTATTTAACGAGTGGCGATCGCACTCCAGAGTTAAGAATTTTTTCAGATCCACCTCACCCTGATTTCATCACTGAAGTATAGTATTGTTAATGGTGCTTTCATTACAGTGATGTTACTATGACCAAACTGAGAAGCTCCCATCGTCAAAGCTTTAGAATTGGGGGACAAACCTATCTCTGGCTAGCGATTTTCATTTTTGGCGTATCTAGCGCAGTGACGCGGAAGATAACACAAATTGGTGCCCAGAACTTTATCGGGGGTACCAATCCAATTTCTCTTTGTAATGTTTTGTTCGTAGGAAATCTCTGCGCTTTAATACTTCTAATAATAATTTATTGGCGAGATTGGAACAAAGCGACTTTGAAGCAACTTTCATTTAAGAATTGGTTTAATCTGACGATAGTAGCAATTCTATCTGGAGCGCTTGCCCCTGGTTTGACTTTTCAGGCATTGGCGTTAACTCAAGTTAATAATATCGTTTTAGTTGGACGTTTAGAACCACCTTTGACTTTAGCTTTATCTGTTTGGTTGTTGAAAGAACGAGTGAATCTTTGGCAAGTTGTGGGAGCGATCGCTTCCTTTATTGGTGTTACTTTAACTATTGCCCTTCAGCCCCCAACAAATACAATGATGATGAGTGGGGGAGGTTTCCATGTAGGTGTTGGAGAACTTATGGCTGCGGTTGCCTCTGTAGCTTTATCCGTCTCTATAATTATTACCAAAAAACATCTCTTGCAGATCCCCGCAGGAATTTCCAGTATTTTTCGCACCGCGTTAGGAACTGTAATATTTTTCTTCTTGGCTTTAAAGCTTTATGGTAGCGACCATTTTATGGATGCATTCTCACCATTTTTGTGGCGATGGATGTTTCTTTATGCTGGGATAATTGTCGTAGTCGGTCAGTCATTTTGGATTAGGGGATTGAAAGCTTGCACCTTATCTATGGCTTCTTTAACTAGCTCGTTTGTCCCCATCATCGGCATCTTGGCAGCTTATTTAATTTTAGGTGAAGTTCCAACACAGGCTCAATATCTTGGCGGTAGCGTGATTTTATTTGGTATATTTTTAAGTCAAGTTGGTATTTGGCATCAATCTTCCACACAAGAAAAGCAAACAATAGAAAACAACATTGGATTTAAAGGAGTTTAATCTTATATCATGTCTTGAACATTAACACTAATAAAAACCTACCTACCCTCGTAGAGACGTTCCGGCGGAACTCGTAGAGACGTTCCGGCGGAACGTCTTTACAGTATATGTGATTTATCGGATATGATATTACTACGTTCCTAGTTCAAGGTATTAACATAGATAAAATGCGTATTTGGCAAGCTGATTTTTATCGTCTTCCCCAAGGGGATACAGTTTGGCAATTGTTGATTTGTGACGCAACTCGCAGCTTTGAATATCAAGCTAGCTGTCTTCAATCAGAAGCAAATTCTACTTGGGTTGCTTCGCAAATTCAACAAGCGGCTGGCGAACATCTACCAGATATAATTCAAGTATTTCGTCCTCAATGTTTAAGTTTAATTGAAGCTGCTGGACGCAGTTTGGGAATAAATATTGAACCAACTAGACGCACTTTGACTTTGAAAAAGTGGTTACAAGAACAACATCCTTTCGCGCTGGATAAACCACCCCCAACACCATTACCAGAAAACCTCTGGGGAGAAAAATGGCGTTTTGCGACTTTGAGTGCTGCTGATGTTGAAGAAGCATTTAGCGATCGCCCAATTCCCATTTTAAATATGCCAGAATATCTCAAACCAATAAATCTCGGTTTGCCGTCAACACTGCCCGTCCCCGGTGTGATAATCTATGCTGGAAGGCAATCGATGCGTTTGGCACGGTGGTTACAATCAGGTTCTCCCGTATCACTTTCTTACATTGCAGGTGCCCCCGATGGTTTAATATTAGAAGCAGGTTTGGTAGATAGATTTATTGTCGCGACGTTTGCAGATCCAGAAGTTGCCGCATCTGCTCAAAGTTTTGAACAGCGCAAACAACAAAGTAAAGGCTTGCATTTTTTGTTAGTTCAACCTGATGATTCGGGAATCACTTATACCGGATTTTGGTTATTACAGATAGAATGAGCGATCGCTATTTTATGTGAATTACAGCAGATTGCGTTATTATTAAATACACGTAGAGACGTTCCGGCGGAACGTCTTTACAGGGTTTTGGGTTTTACTCATGTACCTCCTAAGGAGTGAAATCTGCTGTATGGTATGATTGTTGAGTAAGACTATAAGGTAACACTGATGGTGAAAGTCACAATTACCTTGGAAGAAGACATCCTCCAGTTTATAGATCGACAAGCACAGGGAAACCGCAGTGGATACATTAATGCGCTGCTGTCAGAACATCGTCGCAGGCTTTTAGAAGCAGAAATGATAGCAGCACTCAAGCAAGATGCTGAAGATCCAGAGTATCAAGCTGAAATTGCTGCTTGGGATAATGTCGTCGGGGATGGCATTAATGCCAGGGAATAATATCATATCCGCCGTAGAGACGTTCCGCTGGAACGTCTCTACAATAATATATTTTATTTATGGGGTGTAATATAAATTATTCACACAGCTTTAAATGTCGTTCTGGGGTTTGTTGTTTAAAGTAGGCATGAGTGCGGCTCAACTTTCTCTGTTTGTTCTTGACCATCATACAATGTTTTGGTAATCAATTCTTCAGCCACAGCTTTGACTACATTAATGCTCACAGAATTTCCCAATTGATAGTAAGCTTTATCATCATTGGGATGTAATATAAAGCTATCGGGAAAACCTTGTAAACGTGCGACTTCACGCTTAGTCAGTCGTCGCACTCTGTTATTATGATATACTCCTAACCGATTAGCATCACTAGCAACCACAGTTACAGAAATCTTATTTGGATCGACAAACTTATAAATCTCAAAAGAAAAGTTGCCAGAAACAGGTTTATATTTATCGTTAATCAGCTTAATATATTTTTTAGCAACCAACGCATCTAATATCTCTTCTAAATTAGGATGCTCAAAAAAACTAGCTATTTGCTTCTTAGTTAATAACTTACCATCTTGTTCTTGACCAAATTCTTTATTCCGTCTTTTTAAAATAAAACGGTTCATTAATTCAATTTCATCTAAACTACATTTTCCCCGCAATCCTAATTGCCAAGAATGAATTGAATTTCCTCCACGATAATCAATTAGTCGCACTCCATGCAATTGATTTAAATCTTGATTGTAGATTTGTTTTAAAGCATTGACAAATTTGGGGGAACAATCATACTTTATATCTGGATTATCTTCCAAAATATCGGCAACAGTAACATGTTTTTTGGGTGAGTAAAATAAAGATAGTTGCTGAGTATTGTAGGAGTGAGAATCTTTAAAACCAACATCTGAAATCAAGTCAAACTTAGGAGAAGCATTCAAAATTCCTAAAAGATAAACTCGGACACGGTTTTGCGGTAAACCAAAGTTAGCACTGTTGAGCAAAAAAGCATCAAAGCTGTAACCTCTCTTTTTAATCTCATGCTTAATCGTTGCTAAGGTTTTCCCGTTATCATGGCTATAAAGTCCCCGCACATTTTCAAACAGAAAAGCTTGTGGTTGATATGTGTCAAGTAATCTGGTAATTTCAAAGAATAACGTTCCTCTCGTATCTCCAAAGCCTTCTTTTTTGCCAGCATGAGAAAAAGACTGACAAGGAAACCCAGCTAATAAAAAGTCATGTTCTGGGAGTTTATCTATTAGGTGAATGTCACCTAAAGGTTTGTGTTGAAAGTTGTTTTCATATACTAATTGAGCATCTGGGTTAATTTCGCTACTTAATACGCATTCGGTTTTTATATTTAAAGAATTAGCAGCTTCTTCAAAAGCTAATCTAATTCCGCCGATTCCGGAAAATAAATCAACAAACCGAATTTTTGGCATAAATACAAATTAGTCTTTTTCCCCCAGTACAAGACGAATGACTTACAGCAGATTCCGCTTTCATCGAATACAAGAGACGTAGCAGTGCTACGTCTCTACAAGGTTTTGGATTTTATATATGTACTTCATTTACCTCAAATCTGCTGTATATCACTTTGCTTTAACTCGCGCTTGCTTGATCATATCAACCAATGTATGATGAGCATCTTGGGCATCTGCTAAAATATGGTCGAATTGAACGCGAACTGGTACAGGTTCTCCATTGACTTCTGCTTTCAAATCCATACCTTGAGCATCAATTGCCAGCATTTCTGCTGCTGTGGCATCCGCTAACCCACCAAAAGCCTGAGCGTAAAGAACTATAGCATCAGCATGATCCTGGTTCATGTGATTGCAAATGCGTGAGCTAATTTCAGTTGAGAATTGTTCAGACATGGCGAAACTCCTTGTTGATGGTAATAGACATCGAGCGCTCTTTTAATATGCTTTATCCAGAACCCTTACAAGACGTAGCAGTGCTACGTCTCTACATTGTTTTTCAACAGATGTCTAATGGGATTCTAAACTAAAGAATGACCAAAAGTATCCTAAGATAGTGGGAATCTGATTTATTTTAGGTAATTTATAGTTATTTCTTATACTATTTTCACTAAATGTAGTACTTGCTAGGTGTGAAAATGTTCACCGATCGCTTTCTATGTAGCTTTTTTACAAGCGATCGCTCCGGGATCGCATTTCCTAATTTTCATTAAATAAAAATAAAAGATATGAAATATTTTTTACCTGTGAATCCGAAATTTGTTGAGCTAAAACTGTAGCTTAATTAAGCAAAGTTATTCAAGCCAGAAACCGATGAGTGAAATCAAGCACCGCCGGATTATAATTGGGGATGTGCATGGCTACTATGATGCTTTAATGATATTATTGCAGGCGATCGCCCCGCATTCAGACGATAAAGTCTATTTTCTCGGAGACTTAATCGATCGCGGATCTCAGAGTTGCCAAGTAATAAATTTTGTTAAAGAAAATCGCTATCATTGTCTGCTTGGCAATCACGAGCAGATGTTGTTAAATATTCTTACTTCAAGATGCATCACCCCTGAAATTATGCAATCATGGCTTGACAAGGGGGGACAAGCCACTGTAGCCAGTTATCAAAAAGGGATTATTCCTCACGATCATCTTGAATGGTTGGTAAGTTTGCCTACACATCTGGACTTAGGAGATATTTGGTTATCTCATGCTGGTATTGATCCGTTAATTCCTTTGGAAAAACAAACAGCCGATCAGTTTTGCTGGGTGCGAGATCCATTTCACAGCATGAAAAAGCCCTACTTTGCAGATAAACTAATTATTGTCGGTCACACCATCACTTTTACTTTACCTGGGGTTGCACCCGGTAAATTGGCACAAGGACCCGGATGGTTAAATATAGATACAGGAGCTTATCATCACAAAAGTGGCTGGTTGACGGGACTTGACATTACCAATAACTTAGTTTATCAAGTTAATGTCAACCAGCTTTGTGTTCGCACTCTAACCTTAGAAGAAGCGGTGTATACCATCGATCCGGCGGAAATTGGGGACAAGGGGGATTAGGATTAACGCAGTAAAGGTCGAATATTTGCTTTATAAGCTGCACCATCCAATCCATCACTGCGATTGCTCGGTTGAGCGTTTATGGAACGTTTGAGAGCTTCAATGCGATCGCCTGTTGCGGGATGGGTACTCAAAAATCCTGGTGTAGAACTCCTTGATACCAACTTTTGCATAAAAGCAGGCATTGCCGACTGTGCATAACCAGCGCGTGTTAAAGTTTTTAATCCTCTTTGATCGGCATCAAATTCATTTTTACGACTGCGGGGAAGGTTTCTCGCTACTTGCACACCAATAGCTACCGCTTGATTTCGATCTAAACCAGCTGCTGTTAACAATCCGCTTTGAAGTGCTTTTTGCCGCATCTCTTTGAGTGCGTGCTTTCCACCAATGTGTCCCATTTCATGACCGATTACACTTGCTAGTTGCGCTTCATTGTCTGCGGTTTTTATTGTACCGGTGTTGATATAGACAAAGCCTCCCATTGTGGCAAAAGCGTTAAGAGCGTCATCGTCAACCACCTGAAAAGTATAGGGAATATCGGGGCGATCGCTAGATGCTACTAAACGCTGTCCAATTTGCCGGACGTAGTTATTTATTTGTGAATTACGTGAAAGACGAATATCACTGCCTTGTAATTGCTGATTAATCTGTTTACCAAGATCAACTTCTTGGGAATCGGATATATTAGAAAGCTGAAATAACTGGGCACCTTGGAAAATGAGAGGCAATAAATCTATAGCCTTCCCTGGTAGAGGTGTACTCAAGCAAAGACTCAAGGCAACTACCACCGAAATCAACGGATAAATCAAGCGATGTCGCCAAAAACGGTAATTTACTAAGCCTTTCCAATTCATCATAATCCGGCAAACGCGAGTATTTTAGGAGAACGTAAAACTAGAGGACGGATTTATGCAATTCTAAGTTGCATTTTACCTAATACTAATTCTGTTTGCTTTGCACATCTTTTGGGCACGTCATGATACACTGTCGCATGACCGAGAATCACAGCCGCTTTTAGAACAGGCAACGAGTGTAAGCGGTTCTATACTATACACGGCGTTGCAACAATCAATTATTCCGCTATTAAGAATTGAAAACTGATTATGGCTCTTTTAGATTCCAAAGGTCGCTTATTTGGTAAAATCAACCTTCTCGATTTTGGTGCCGCGCTGGTAATTTTATTAGTCATATTCGGCATCTTTGTCTTTCCCGGAACTTCTGGCTCTGTTGCTCAAATTAACTCGAAAGCAGTACCGATAGAGGTCGATTTAATTGTTCGCGGATTGAATGTACGCAATCCGCAACAGTTATACGAAAAAGGGTTTGCAAAAGGTGGCAAAACTAACGTTATTATCCGCAATCAACCCTACGGTCAAATTGGAATTAAATCTATTCAAGAATTACCCAGAACTGTAGGAGTTCCTCAACCTGATGGTTCCATCAAAGAATTGCCCGATCCCAGAGCTAACAATTTTAGCCGAGATATGCTTTTGACTTTAGAAGGCAGAGCGAATATCACTGAAAATGGACTAGTTTTAGGTAACAGTAAAGTTAAAATTGGGATGCCTTTTGAGTTAGAAGGCTTTAATTACAACTTTAATGCTACTGTTATCGATTTAAGATTTAAAGACAAGTAATATCAAGTCCGGTAGATTACATATGATGTAGAGACGTAGCATTGCTACGTCTCTACAAGGATTTCGGATTTTTTATTAATGTCAATTAAACGGACATTGAAAATGTAGGACAGATTCAGATCCCCGACTTCTTAAAGAAGTCGGGGATCTTTTGGAATTTCTGAACTGCTATATATTCATCAACTATTCAACAAAGGCAAAAATCGGCGAATTAAACCAATTGTCACCGCCGGCAATTCTAGCTGTGGGGTTAATCCGACATTTTCCAACTCTAGAAAAACGCGAATTGCTTGTGGATTCATCTCAGCAAGACGACGACCAATTTCTGGACCAGTAAACTGCGACTTCTGCCCCCAAATTATCGCTGTGGGAGTTGTCAATTGTTGAATATAAAGCGATAAATCAAAGCACAAATCACCCCGGACAAAACATAGTGCTGCATATTCAGCATTCGGTTGACGCGCAGATTCTAAATAAGCTTCGACAATTTCCTCATACACGCGACTAGATTCGGCAAATTGCCGTTTTTCTAAGAAATTGCGAATACCCGAACTAGTAGCAAGTGCGGTAGTATACAGCAAGCGATCGAGAATGGGAACGCTGACAATTTGGGCAAAAATGCTACGGGAGTAGTCTTCGCCAAAGTCGGAAAGTCCCGCTGGTAAAGTGAGAATCAGCGACTTGAATAAATCAGGATGAGCGATCGCTACTCTAATTGTAAACGCAGCTGTGAGCGAAGAAGCAATTACTGTCACCGGTTCCGTACAAGTTTGTTCTAAAAACTCCCGAATCGTCGTTATATAATCATCAATCTTATAACTTCGCGCTGGATGCTCAGATTTACCCCATCCGATCAAGTCTGGTGCTATTATTCTATACTCGGCAGCAAAAGCAGGATAAACTTTTGACCACTCATATGCAGAAGAACCACCACCAAAGCCATGCACAAACACTAAAGTTTCCTTTTCTGTGCGGGCAGTTATCTCATCCTGATAAGGCGAACCGACAGCAGTATAATAGACAATCCTACCTAGTGAGGTATTTACGGAGCGTTGCTCAAATCCTAATGGCTGAAACATACGTGTTTTGTATTTTCTATTATGGTTGCTAAACCGTTAAAAGTCCAGAAAAACTTCTTTCCTTGCCCCTTCCCCTCTTCCTTCATCTGCGTCTGTTTAAGGTAAATGTAAAACTATTGGCTTATTTATTAAGACTTTGTGATTTTTTTTCACTTTTTACAAAGATTAATGCCCGAAAATACCGTCACTAAAGGTTTTCTATCTCTAGTGAGTATTACTTAGAGATGAAGGACTCGATAAAATACTTATGGTATTATATCAGAAACATTACTGATAATTTTGAGCGTCAAGAATACTCGGAGTGTTCATTGACACCAGTAATATCAATTAATAACTCTAGTTATGTACGGAGAAATAGCATCTCCCGATGTAGCTAGTAACTAAATTATTCTCTAAATAATAGTAAGGTGGGGCGTCATGATAAAGGAGGCTACTCTTCAATCGAATAAAGTAAGAACGTTTGAAGACCGTAAATTCTTACGCGGAAAATACGTAAGTCTTGAAAAACAAACAATAGATTCAGCTTCGCTAAGTCAAAATCAAATAGATATTGACGAAGAACAGGCAGTCGCACCTACTTGTATTTGTTTGAATTTAGAAGATTTAAAATGCTTTGAAACTGTGGAGCAACAATATGAACACTTGGGTGTAATATTTCATAACTCTATCGCAATACAACCCTCAAACCCAGCATTTCCAACTAATTCGGGAATAACAGTGTTGATGGGATCGCCGAAAAGCGGATTTTTAGAAGCTACTTTTCTGCGTCCTGTCTGCCTGGTTAGTATGTTTGTCACAAGTTCCCAGCGGTTAGTACTTTGCGCTTACGATCGCCACAACCAACTACTCACCCAAACAGCACTACCAGCAGCTAATCTTGCCAACTCTGACTCGGCGCTGCCCCCCAGCACGTTATTATCTTTAAAAGCGAACGACATCTACCGCCTTACCTTCA
Source organism: Tolypothrix brevis GSE-NOS-MK-07-07A (assembly GCA_019358985.1). Lineage (GTDB taxonomy): Bacteria > Cyanobacteriota > Cyanobacteriia > Cyanobacteriales > Nostocaceae > Hassallia > Hassallia brevis. The sequence goes on from JAHHIJ010000003.1 coordinate 91,423, forward strand.
GCGCTTTTGATGGTCAATTTATCATTGATGACTTTAGTTTCTGTTTTTAAAACAAAACTGTAAAAACTCCTTGACAAAACCTTTATAGCAGACTAAAGACAGGTATCTTTGTAGAGTATATTGATTGTGAACTAGACCTAAGATATCAGTTTTCACTGATATCTTAGGCAATTTTGTAACTCCCTTAGGTAAACACAGTGGCAGAGGCTTCATCTTCTTGGCAGCAATTGCTCAACCAGCTTGCAAAGTGGTCGCTTTTATTCAAGACAGGGAGAGCCACAAAGCAACGAAATTTTAAACTATACCGAGAACCTGGAGGATACTTAGGGTTTTTGACAATTGTCATTGCGATGCTTTTGTGGAACTGGAAACTTCTGTTGGCAATTATTGTCGGCGTTGGGATAATGGTGTTAGTCTACTCAATGCAGCGGTGGGATTGGCGATCGCACTGGTCAAAAATTCGTAAATTATTTAACAGTCCCAATCGTCGGTTAGCTTTATCAGTTACAAGTGGTGGTATTGCCACCCTCAGTACTTACATGGCTGCTGCGATTTGGGTTGACTCCAACAGTCGTTGGATTGCTGCGGGTGCGATTTTGCAAGCTTTGGGGACACTATTAACTATAATTTTATTAGTGTGGCAAATCGTCAGCTTTTACAGCATTCGAGAAGAAGAGCAACTAGATCGGTTATTACTCTCCTTGACAGAACAAGACCCCCTCAAGCGTTTGATTGCCCTGCGTCGGCTCACCAAATTCGTGACCAATAACCGCATTGACTCTTCTGTACAGCAAAATATTATCGAATGCTTACGACTTTTTATTAGTCGCGAAGAAGAAGTCATGATTCGCGAAGCTGCTTTTGAGAGTTTGCAAGCACTAGATTTAGGAGAACAAATATCATCCAGTCCCGCAACTCCTTTAAAGCCTCTCTCCACCAAAGTCAAACAGCATACATATTAGTTAGTGGATGGTTGATAGTTGATAGTGGTTAGTTCTAACGAGTACTTGTTGACAAGCAACAACCAACAACTAACAACCAACTACCGAAAAACGAGCACAGTACCCCTGACTTTAGGCATGGGGGTTTAGAGAACTGCGACTTGAGTCGCAGTTCTCTAAACCGTCTTGGCGAATAGTAGATTTGGTGTATACTGCAATCAGGAGGTAATGCAAGTGTTTAACCTAACTTACGAGTTCAAGATAGTCCCAACCCAAAATCAAATAGCAATATTTGAAGAATGGCTAGAAACTCATCGACGAGTTTATAACCACGCTTTAGCCGAACGTAAAGACTGGTATCGTTCTCGTAGTTGTCAGGTAAACGCTTGTAGCCTTCGTAGATCGCTCGCGCAATACTTACCCGTTGTTGTTCCCCCCCAGAAAGTTGATCGGGGAAACAGTCAGCTTTGGAAAGTAAACCTACCAGCTTTAAAGTTGGTTCTAAGCGGCGTAGAATTTCCTTCCGGGTATATCCTTGAGCTTGCAGTACAAAAGTGACATTTTCCGCCACAGTCCGCTGGGGAATTAGCTTGTAGTCTTGAAATACAATACCAATACGTCGCCGCAAAAAAGACAAGCGATCGCCTTTCATCTTTGCCACATTATACTCATCAACAATCACCTCTCCCTGTGTTGGCAACTCCTCACCATACAACAGTTTTAACAGCGTTGATTTACCCGAACCACTAGCACCAGTAATAAACAGAAAATCTCCTTGTTTTACCTCCAAATTCAAATCAAACAACGCTTGAGAGCCATTCTTATAAGTTTTTGTCACGGAACGCAACTGCACTATCGGCACACTACTTTTACTGCGTACAGCAGTTTCCCTCTCCTGAAAATGAACAGATTTTTCAGTGGTTTCTTTCTGTGTTAATACTGGCATTGCTGGATTTTCCCCACACATTAGCTTTAAAATAAGGATTCCCAGGCAGAACCTGGGAATCACAAATTCAACACCAAAAATTCCAAATTTATCATTCCACACGATTGTAGAGACGTTCCGGCGGAACGTCTTTACCAAGATTTTATTGTAGAGACGTTCCGGCGGAACGTCTTTACCAAGATTTTATTGTAGAGACGTTCCGGCGGAACGTCTTTACCAAGATTTTATTGTAGAGACGTTCCGGCGGAACGTCTCTACCAAGATTTTATAGCCTGCGTAGGCAGGCTTTGTTTCTATAGCCCCAGACTTCCAGTCTGAGGGCTATTTCTTGGCGCAGGGCGATTATTAACTAATTGCGCCTTTTGCCGTTAACCGATAAACTACAGCTTTCCAAACAAATTCCGGCAAAGCTAACATGCGGTGCCAGCGCCAAGGTTCTTGATATAGCCGATACAGCCATTCGAGATTATTATCTCCCAACCACGCAGGAGCGCGAGATTTCGTCCCCGACCAAATATCAAAACTACCACCAACGCCGATCCAAATGGCTTGCGGACACAAATGTCGGTTTTGAGCAATCCATAACTCTTGACGCGGCACTCCCAAACCGACAAAAATCACTTGAGGCTGTAATTGGCTAAGAGTTTGTCGTAATTTTTCTTCTTCTTCTGGCGAATGATAACCGGAGTGAGTACCTACTATACGCAATTTCGGTAATTGAGAAAGCCAAAACTCTGCCGCTGTTGCAGCCACTTTTGGCGCACCTCCGTAGAAAAACACTTTTGCGTCAGTATGACGATCAACTTCTTGCAACAGTTTTTCTGCTAGCTCAATTCCTGGACAACGTTGTATTTTTTGTCTTAATAGTAACTGTAAATACAGAACTACCCCCGCTCCGTCTGGAATCACTAATTCAGCAGCTTGAATCACTTTAGCTAAAGATGTATTCCGCTCTGCTTGCATAGTCATTTCTGCATTCAGCGTTACCACATGAGTTCCGTTACCTTGTTGCAGTCGCTCTAGCAACCAGTTGGGATAGTTAGTCATTAAATGAATCGGTAGTCCCAAAACCGAAAAGACTTTATAGCGTTTAGACATACCCTATTTTTGATTAACCTCACACCAAGTTTATCGAAGGATAGTCTATCAAATTTGTTCCAAATTCCCCATCAAGAGCGCCAGTCGCCTCTCCTGTCGGAGACGCTACGCGAACAAGGTCAGGAATCTCCCCACGGAGAAAAGTTCCCCTACAAAGATTCTGTCCTCCCCATGTCCCATTGCCGTTAAACTAATTGATATTGAGTGCTTCTGTTTGTGGCAAAGTAGCCCTGATTTTATTGTTAGTCATGTTCGCGTCAAGAAGAAATACCTAAAACACGGGCAACCTTTTTAGTAAACTCAATTTTACAGCTAAAGTAGTGTAACGTGTGAAAGTTGATTATGAGTAAAATTCGTGTGGCTCTGATTGAAGATCATGACCTAACCCGTGTGGGTATTAAGACAGCACTACTACAAAAGAATGAAGTTGAAGTTGTCGGCGAAGCTGCGACTGCGGCTGAAGGAATGAAAATGTTAAAAACGTTACATCCCGACATAGCTATTATAGACATTGGTTTACCAGATAAGGATGGCATTGAGCTAACACGCGAAATCAAATCGGCTGGTAGTAAAGAAAACTTAGAAGTCAAAGTGTTAATTTTGACATTGCGGGATAATAAAGAAGCGGTTTTGGCAGCTTTTGCGGCTGGGGCTGATTCCTACTGCATGAAAGATATCGGGTTTGATAATTTACTTGAAGCAGTGCGAGTGACTTATAATGGCAACTCTTGGATCGATCCAGCGATCGCTCGCATCGTTTTACAACAAGCACAACAAAATCCAACCAAGCCACAAGGGCTATCAGCACATAGCAAGAGTTTTGCCCTCAACTCTGATTCTGAAGAAAATGATGCAATTATTGACCCATACACCCTGACAGAAAGAGAGTTAGAAGTGTTACAGTTAATCGTCGAAGGTTGCAGTAATGCATTAATCGCCGAAAGACTATACATCACTGTCGGAACGGTGAAAACTCATGTCCGAAATATTTTGAATAAGCTATGCGCTGATGACCGCACCCAAGCAGCAGTCCGCGCTTTGCGTTCTGGCTTAGTGGGATAAAGTTAATCGCAAAGCATAGCTCGGCAATTAAAGGTAAATTTATACGAATTTATACCTTTAAAGTGGGTATCTTCTCTTTAACGAGGTTAATTATCGAGTGAGATAAATAATTCAGCATCTCGCCATTCAAGAATCTGAAAAATAAAGTCAAATATGAGTGAGACAGATGTAGACAAACTAAAGCTCATGGTGGTAGATGATGAGCCAGATAACTTAGATTTACTCTACCGCACTTTTAGGCGAGATTTTCAAGTATATAGAGCAAGTGACGCACTAGATGCCATCGAAATCTTAGACAGAGAAGGCGAAATGGCTGTAATTATTTCTGACCAAAGAATGCCAGAGATGAACGGCACAGAATTTTTTAGTCGCACGGTAGATCGCTTTCCGGATACGATTCGGATTTTGCTGACAGGCTTTACTGATGTAGAAGATTTGGTAGACGCGATCAACTCCGGTCAGGTGTTTAAGTACATCACTAAACCCTGGAATCCCGATCGCCTGAAAGCAATAGTTGGGCAAGCAATTGATACATATCTGGTGTTGAAGAAACGCACCCAGGAGTTGCGTAACGCTTTGCGGCGAGAATCTTTGTTTAATGCGGTGACAACAGCAATTCGCGAGTCTCTGGACTATAGCAGTATGCTGCAAAAGATTGTCACCACCATTGGAGAGAGATTTGAAGCAACTTGTTGTTTACTCAAACCAGTGGAAAGCGATCGCCTCACCCAAGATAAGTTTTCTTACCAAAACTCCAAAGTTCCTATCAGTTGCTGTACTTTTGACCCCAGCTTTTTGATTGAAAAAGTTATTGAAACACATCAATGTCAGGTATCTCAAGATACACAACACGGTGGCTATCATCAACTAGTTGTGCCTATAAGCTATCAGCAACATTTGCTAGCAGTTCTTGCTTTATATCAACAAGAAAGCGATCGCACTTGGCAAGATGAAGATATCCAACTAATTGCCGGAGTCGCCGACCAAGCAGCTTTAGCCCTCTCCCAAGCAAAACTCTATCAACGTCTCCAAGAAAAGCAACAACAAATCAGCACCGAGTTAGAAGTTGCTCGCCAAATTCAAAATAACCTGCTACGCCAAACCTTGCCTGAAATCAAAGGCGCGAAAATCCAAGCTTGCTGCCACCCCGCTCGCGAAGTAGGAGGCGATTTTTTTGAAGTTTTTGTTCATCCCAAAGGTGACTTGTGGTTAGCAGTCGGTGACGTTTCCGGCAAAGGTGTCCCGGCAGCTTTATTCATGTCAAGTGCTATTTCGGTTTTGCGTCGCGAATTATCTGTAGAATTGCCCCCGACGCCAAACGTAATTATGCAAAATCTCAACCATGCTTTATCTGAGGACTTGATCAGCAACAATTGCTTTATCACCCTCGTTTTAGCTTGTTATACCCCCACCACTAGGGAACTACTTTACGCAAATGCTGGTCACATCTATCCCATGCATTGGACAGCAACGGCAAATTTGGCAGAAAATCCCAATTACCTCAAGGTACGCAGCATTCCTTTAGGTATTTTACCCAAATGGCAAGCAGAGTCTGGTCAATTAGTTCTTTCTATTGGAGATACCTTGTTACTTGCCAGTGATGGTATTACTGAAGCAATGATCTTAAACCAGACGCAGTTAAACAAAAAAATTGTGGATGGCACACACCCAACTAGCCATTCTATGTTGAATCAAGAAGGTCTTTGGCAACTCTTACAAAGTGAGCCTAAACCACTTTCTCTCAACCACTTGCTAGCCCGCATCCAAGCAGACAACAACCTTCAAGAAGATGACCAAACTATTCTCTCACTGGAGGTTATGTAACTAATGAAAAGTGAGCTTCATGTACCAAGTGATTTGAAGTTTTTAAGTATCGTTGAAAACTGGCTATTAGGATGCTTACAAATCCAGCTAGGAGAAACAGTTGATTGGTCACAGTTATCAAATCGTTTGCGGCTAGCTTTGGTGGAAGCTTACTCAAACGCAGTACGTCACGCTCACAAAGATCAACCCAATGCGCCGATTTTAATTCGCTTGGAACTCAAAGACCAAGATATAGCCCTAGAAGTTTGGGATCGCGGTGAAGGCTTTGATATGTCTACTTACTTTCCTCCCAACCCACTGGACAAGCAAGAAGGTGGTTATGGTTGGCTGATTATGCATCGTTTAATGGATAAAGTAGAATACCAGTTGCAGAGTGGTGGTGGTAACTGTCTCAAGTTAGAAGTCACTCTGCCTGAACTAGGCAAATAAGCCAGAAGATTAGAAAAACTATGCTCTCGTAGTGGACACTTCAGTGCGCAAATAAAGCGATAAATCGCTTACTACGTATTCTATATATTGAGAGACGTTCCGCCGGAACGTCTCTACGTGTATTTAATATACATAGGCGTGGAAATGAACTATGCGTTGCCCCAAACCCTTGTAGAGACGTAGCACTGCTACGTCTCTACATTGTTTTCTGGAGATGTCTAATAACAACGGAATCTGCTGTATACTGTCATCGTCGCAGATTTAGCAATTCTTGAGGAGAAGCTAAAAGTTTGATTTTGGTAAATTGAATTTGCCGTTGTTGGTTGAGGATAAACAGCCACATGACGTTGACACCGCACCAAGTAGTTTGTGCTTTTCCACTTATGTGAAATTCGATTTGATTATGAGCCAAATTTTCGGCTATTCCTTGACAAGGTTCGGCTTTAATGCATTGAGCTTCTTGTTTTAAATAAGTAGCGATCGCATCTTGCCCCACAATACCAGACTCAAACGGTGGTTGCATCACACCATCCGACGCAAACAAGCGAGCAACCTCATCAAACTCTCCTGCGTTTAAACTTTCAAAATAACGCAGTATCACAGGTTCGGTAATTCCCTCAATCTGGAATTTATCAGCTTGCGTAGTCGCAATAGTTGATTTTTCTGAAAGCATATGGTGATACAAGTGAAGATTTAATCAATCTAGAATTAAAAGCTACAGAAAACCTGCTACTAAAGAAATATTTTCGAGCGTGAAAAAAGCCGTACTTAGTTTTTTGCATCTCGTATTTTTGTCTAGCAACACGCTGATTACAGTGGCAAATGAAGAGTATTGAAGTGTTAGGATATTATAGTCGGCGCTCTAATTACCGCTGTAAATGGACAAAGCATTAGATGAAACGCTTTCTATCAAGATTGCTCAAAGCGTAAAAAGCAAAGCTAGAACTCCGTTTGACAATGCTTACAAAGCAGCATTAGCGACTGAGGGAGCAACTTATGTGCAGGGCTTTTTAGTTATTGGTCGCAAGTCTTACCAACCGATTGAACATGCTTGGATTGAGTTAAGCAATACCGACTGCAACGACTCTGTTGTCAGCATTATCGATCCTACCCTACCGCACCTGAATAAAAATGAGCAGGAGTTTTGGTACTTTCCAGCACAAAGCTTGAGCGTGAAAAAACTGAAAGCAATAATCGAAGAATCGAAAGAAGATTATCCAGAAGATGAACCACTACCAGTTTATGGTGCAGCACCTTATGAATATTATGGTGATGTGATGTTAGGTGGTAAAGACTACTTAGATGCATATCAAGCAGCAGAAGCTAAGTCTCAAGAATTCAACCACTCAAACCCTGACCTTAACTAACACTAATTCTCTGTGACGTTGCGCTTAATATCGCAATACCGTAGAAGGGTATCGCTCTACAAAAACTAAGACCTGGGGTTGTTCCTAAGCATCAAATACCATTAGGACAGTTAGGATAGTTTACTGGGTTAATATTAGTTTTACCAATAAGATTGGCGGAGTGCTGCAATTGACACCCTTCGTTGATGTTGGCAAAGGCTGGAATTTGAGGGGGCGAAAATCCATCACCGAGTACGCTTGTTAGTACTGGGTTAGGGCTGTTGTGGAAACAAGGTGATACTTTTTCAGCCCGTTTAGATTGGGGTATTCCCCTGATATCGGTGGACGGTGAAAAGCGATCGCTCCAGGAAAATGGGCTGTATTTCTCGGTGCGCTATTCGCCGTTTTAAGTAGTCATACAGCACCCTATCGCCTTAATCGAATACACGTAGAGACTATTCTGTGCTACGTCTCTACAAAGTTTTGGGTTTTATATATGTACTTCCTAAGGAGTGAAATCTGCTGTAATAATTCTTCATTCGTAATTACGAATTATTCAATATTCCCACCAAAATACTTACTAATATGGTGATTTCTTCTGGTACTCGATACAACTTCAAATCTTCAGTAATTTGCTGACTTTGACGATGATAAATACCAAAGCGCCAATCTTCCCCCGTAGTTACTGCTCCATATAAAATAGGTGTTTCGGATCGCGTCCATTGGTCTAAAGCAATTAATTCGACTGCAAGCTGAGTAAATCCCCGACTTAAATCAGCTTGCTTGGCTTCTATTACTAGTAGTTCCTTGCCTTGACTCATGTAATAATCCAAACGACCTTGCAATCGCGCATTAACATTAATTGGATACTCAATATTTAACTGAGTTTGAGTAATTTCACATACTTCTAGGAGAATGGGAGCAATAATTGCTTGTTTACGAGCATCCTCACTTAATAATTTTACCCGTGCAAAGTTGCGATTAATAATACTAGTAAGGGATACGATCGCATCCTCTGAAATTTCCAAAGTTGGTAATTGCAATCTTTCGCGATTGTAGCCACATCCAAGTTCAGCCAGGATATCTTCCGGGGAGAAAGACAAGTCAAAATATTTGCTAAAGGTATAGGTTTGGTTAGGCTGAAGAATCTGGGGACGATTCATAATTAGTTTTGACCGCTATTGCTCATTTATACTATCGCAGCCAAAAAGAAAGCGATCGCCCAACTAGAGCCTAAATTTATTTTTGTAGTACAAATTTATTAATTAGTTTTGAATGTTCTAAATCATACTTTTGAGGGAAAACTAATACTATAACAAATTTCAATTCTGGAAGGGCTGGCAATCTCAATATTGTTGCATCAAATATAGCTCTTACAGATGGAGGTGGAATTAATACCGTCAACTTTGGACGTGGGGATACTGGAAATTTAGATATAAATGCTACTTCTCTACTAGTTAATAATCAGGGTAAACTGATTGCAAATACAGCTTCTAATACAGGCGGTAACATCAACTTAAATCTACAATCTGCTTTAATTATAGGGATTTCCAGATAACATAATACTGTATTCAATTAGAAATCTTCTAAACAAAGTGATGGCTCTATGTCTTACAGCGAGTTTAGTCTAGCTAAAGCCAAACAAGCTTTTGGCTTAACTACGTTAGAAAAACGCGATATTTTCGCTGCGGTTGCCGAATTAGCTGCCAGTAATTTACTCACAGAGACACTCAATTATAACAAGGCGATCGCCTTGGGTAGTAACAGTGAAAAAGCCCGTTCTGAATTAATTATTGCGCCAATTTTAGTTGATTTACGCCGACAATTAAACGAGCAAATTAGTTTATTTTCTGGGGTAGATTTTACTGTTGACGAAACCAAAGGATTAAATGGTATTTGTGATTTTATCATTACCCAATCTCCAGAAATGTTGATTGTGACAGCACCAGTAATTACGGTTGTAGAAGCGAAAAAAGAGAATATTAATGGAGGTTTTGGTCAATGTGCAGCAGAAATGGTAGCAGCCCAAATTTTTAATCAGCAAGCGGCAATAGAAATTAAAACAATTTACGGTGCAGTGACAACAGGCAGCATTTGGCAATTCCTGAAACTGGAAGGACAAATATTAACGATTGATTTGAGTGAATATTATCTCAAAGATGTGAATAAAATTCTCGGTATTTTAGCTAGTGGTATTTTTCTAGAAACATAAACAACTGATACCGTAAAGTCAAAACAAGCGGAGGTTTTGATATGGCTCAAGCTTTACCCAAACTATTTACCTTTGAAGAATTTATCGCATGGCTGCCGGAAAACACTCTTAAGCGTTATGAATTACACGATGGGATAATTGTAGAAATGTCTCAACCGAGTGGAAAACATGAAAAAGTTACGGGATTTTTAGCAGGGGAAATTACCGTTGAATATAAGCGATTAAAATTGCCCTACTTTATCCCCAAAACAGCATTAGTGAAACCACCGAGAAAATCTTCGGGTTACTCGCCAGATGTGGTTTTAATCAACGATGCTAATCTACACAATGAGGAATTTTGGGAAAAAGAATCTACCGTGACTCAAAGTGAATCCATTCCCTTGGTAATTGAGGTTGTGAGTACAAACTGGGAAGACGATTATTACACCAAATTAGGTAATTACGAGGCAATGAAGATTCCTGAATATTGGATCGTTGATTATGCAGCTTTGGGGGCAAGAAAATTTATTGGTAATCCTAAACAACCAACGATTTCTATTTATCATCTAGTTGATGAAGAATATCAAGTCGCTCAATTTAGAAATTTTGAACCTATTATATCCCCTACTTTTCCCAATTTAAACCTGACTGCTAATCAGATTTTTAATGGTGCTTTGTAGAGCAATAAAGCTCAGGTGCAACAAACATTAACCTGTGTTGCTGTTTCCAGGAGTTAATTTTTCTAGAACTAACCATCTAATTCCCCAAAGCGATCGCGATACTGCTGTAGCAGTGCTTGCATATCTTGCAATTGTTGCTCCGCCTGCTCTGCCCGTTGACGTTCCTGTTCTGCTCGTTGACGTTCCTGCTCTGCCCGTTGCTCCAACTCCACTGGACTCAAAAATTGCCGCCCATCTGGTCGGTAAATCACCAGTTCATGGTTGCCCACCGCAAACCGAATCCCCAACAGAGGACTCGTCCACCCATCCATATTAGCAATCGGTAACAACTGTTCATCTTGCCGTCGCCAACCTTTTAGCTCATAGCGGTCTGGGTCATACTGATAATATTCTTCTACCCCATAAGTTTGGTAAAATTCTAGCTTGCGTTCCATCTCCTCTGCATTGTTGCTAGGCGAGAGAATTTCGTATACCACTTGTGGGGCAATGTTGTCTTCCTGCCACTGTTTGTAAGACCCCCGCCGTCCTTTAGGTCTACCAAACACTACCATTGTATCCGGTGCAACGGGTGAGATTAAGCGCGATTTCACCGGGAACCAGAGCAAATCTCCCGCTACAAACACGTTAGGTTCATCAGCAAATAGTATTTCCAGATTTTCCTTAATTAGGACGATCCAACGAAACTGTTCGGTATTGTCTGCCATTGGCTTGCCGTCGCTGTCAGGGAAATGCAAATCTGTATCGCTGCGAAAGAAGGTCGTCATAGGTTAACCCGGAATGACACAGTATTTTAATTTTATGCGATCGCCCACGACGTGATAGATCCCATTAGAACTTGGGCAATATAACTCTGTTGATATCTCAAATACCTTTACTGTGAGTGTTCAAAATAAAATCTTGGTAATTATTTATGGCTTTTGGGATTAAACAAACTCGTTGGCTATATGTCAGCCTCAGTATTTTAACTTTGTTTTTAGCATTTATCATTACACCTGTAAAAGCATCTCCACCACCAGTAATAACCCCCTGTTCTCTCTTCTTCTCAACCTACCAACGAGCTACAACAAGGACGGAACCTCTACCAATCGGGACGTTTTGCGGAAGCTATTACGGCTTGGCAAACGGCAACACAACAGTATCATACTCAAAGCGATCGCATTAATGAAGCCCTAAGTTTAAGTTACCTATCCCTGGCACAACAAGAACTTAACCAATGGCAAGTAGCCCAACAGTCTATTGAGCAAAGTCTGAAACTGTTGCAAACAAATAAACCCTCTGCTGATGCAATTATCTGGGCACAAATACTGAATACCCAAGCAAATTTGCAACTTCATACAGGTAAAGCTGAAACTGCCATCGAAAACTGGCAAAAAGCTGAAAAATTTTATGAACAAGCAGGCGACAAAATGGGCAGTCTGGGTAGTCAAATCAACCAGGCACAAGCATTACAAAGTTTAGGATTTTACCGCCGTTCTAAACAACAGTTGGAGGTATTGACTCAAAAGCTGGGAGCAATGCCAGATTCGGAAATCAAAGTCAGTGGGTTGCGATCGCTTGGTTTAGCCTTGCAAATGATTGGCGATGACAAAAGTCAACAGGTTTTAGAGCAAAGTTTAGCCATCGCTAAGAAAATTGCATTGATCCCACTGCAATCGTCATTTATCCGATCATCCTGCCAGATCGTTTAACAGTAATCCTCTCGAAAGCAGGGCAACCACTGCGTTCCTATGTCACTCACAAATCTAAAGCTGAAATTGAGCAGACTCTAGACAACTTTTTGGTTGCTCTTAACCCTGTCTCAGATTCCAAAGACCAGGATCGCTTCTCCCAACAGATTTATGATTGGTTGATTCGTCCAGCGGAAGCAGAGCAAGCATTTATTGATACTAAGACATTGGTGTTTGTTTTGGATGGTCGGTTGCGGAACATTCCCATAGCAGCTCTTTCTGACGGTAAGCAATATTTGATCGAGAAGTATGCTGTGGCGCTTTCACCAGGATTGCAACTCATGGCTACGCGATCGCTTCATCGAAATCATCTCAGTGCGATCGTCGGTGGTATTAGCCAAGCTCGCGCCGGCTTTGGTGCTTTGCCTGCTGTGGAATCAGAAGTCAAACAAATCTCCAAGGGAGTTAAAATTATATACCAATGTGGATCACACCTGCTGATGTTGATCAATGACATTCTCGATCTCTCGAAGATAGAAGCAAGGAAATTGGATTTGGTTGCAACCAGTGTACATCTACCCAACTTCTTACATGGTGTGACTGAGATTTGTGGTATCCGGGCTGAACAGAAAGGGATTATATTTAATATTTTAATTAGCGATCGCCTACCACTTGCCATTGAAGTCGATGAAAAACGGCTACGGCAAGTGTTGATTAACTTGTTGGGCAACGCGATCAAATTTACAGACAGTGGTAGTGTGACATTTAAAGTAGAATTATTGGAGACTGAGCAAGAGTCTTCCCAATCTCCAATCGCCAAGATTCGTTTTCAGATTGAAGATACGGGTATTGGCATGTCACCAAACCAACTCGATAAAATCTTTTTGCCCTTTGAGCAAGTGGGTGAAGCAAGACAGCGATCTGAAGGTACTGGCTTGGGGTTGGCGATTAGCCACAGAATTGTGGCATTGATGGGGAGCCAAATTCAGGTGCAGAGTCATCTGGGCGAAGGAAGTCTGTTTTGGCTGGATTTGACAGTATCAGTACCACTTGTTCATGATTGGCATGGAAGAGCAATCGCCCCAACTCCGCAGAAAATTACCGGGATTCGCGGTAGTGCGCCTCAGATTCTCATTGTCGATGACGATCGCAATCACCGTTCCATGTTGACCAATCTGCTGCAAGAAGTTGGCTGTCGAACCCTGGAAGCTACCGATGGCAAACATGGGCTAGAGGTGGCAACTGAAAACAATCCAGATGTGATTCTGCTCGATTTAGCTATGCCCAATATGGATGGTTTTGAGCTAATGCTTCAGTTACAAGGGAATCCGCAAACCCGTTCTATTCCGGTTATCGTCTCTAGTGCCAACATCTTCGAGTCCAATCGCCAACGGAGTTTAGAGGCAGGGGCAACAGCATTCCTGCCCAAGCCCCTCCAGATTGAGGAACTACTGAATAAATTGCGATCGCTGTTGAAAGTGGAGTGGATCTATGCCGAATCTTCGTCTCCCAAAGGTCAGCAGGTAACTGGTAATGAATGGATTCTACCATCCCAGGATGTTTTGCAACAACTTTATCATCTGGCAATGATGGGGGATATCTCGGCGATGGAGGGAATGTTAGGAGAGCAAATTGAGCAAAACAGTCAGCTAGCTCCCTTTGCGGCAGAGTTAAGCAAACTCACTACCAGTTTCCAAACCGCAAAAATCCGTAAGTTCCTCAAATCATTTGTCACAACGGAGTTAAGTCCATGATCGCTGTTCCTCTCTCGAAACCCATATATATTTTGTTGGTGGATGACAATCCTAATAATCTCAAGGTGCTATGTGAAGCTATTCAGGGGTGTGGCTGGAAAGCGCTCATGGCAACAGATGGAGAGTCTGCGATCGAACAAACAGAATATGCCCATCCCGATCTCATTCTCTTGGATGTGATGATGGCAGGTATTGATGGATTTGAAACTTGTCGCAGGTTGAAAATCAATCCCATCACTCAGAATATTCCGGTGATTTTCATGACTGCCCTCTCCGATTCTACAGACAAGGTAGCGGGACTGGAAATAGGTGCAGTTGACTACATTACCAAACCCTTCCAACAGGAAGAGGTGATTGCCCGTTTAAAGTTACACCTGAAAATTTCCCTTCTCACCCGCACATTAGAAGAACGTGTGCAAGAGCGTACCGCAGAATTAACTCAATCTTTACACCAGTTACAGCAAACCCAACTACAAATGATCCAGAGTGAGAAAATGTCCACTCTAGGGCAGATGGTTGCAGGTATTGGTCATGAGATTAATAATCCGGTTGGTTTTGTTAGCGGAAATTTATCCTATATTGAGGAATATGTAAATAATCTGCTTCGCTTGGTGAACCTCCAACAGCAGAAACTACCGGAGCCAGACCCGGAAATTGAAGAGCTTCTTGAAGAAATCGACTTGGACTATCTGATAGAGGATCTGCCGAAGCTACTGATGTCAATGCACCAGGGAATTACTCGTCTTAAAGATATCAGTCTCTCTCTGAGAACTTTTACTCGCGCAGATATTTCATGTCAGGTGGAGTTTCAGATTCACGAAGGAATCGATAGCACCTTAATGATGTTACAACATCGACTCAAAGGTAATGGCGATCGCCCTAAAATCCAGGTTATCACACAATACGGTGAGTTACCTGCAATCAGTTGCTATCCCGGACAACTAAACCAGGTGTTCATGAATATCATCGCCAATGCTATTGATGCATTTGATGAACTCCATCAAAACCACTCTGATCAAGAGATTGCTGCTTACCCGAAGATCATCACTATTACGACATCAGTTGATCCTCAGCAAAAAACCGTCACAATTTGCATCCAAGATAACGGACCCGGTATGCTTGCATCTGTGCAAGCCCGAATTTTTGAGCAATCTTTCACAACCAAGTCCGTGGGCAAGGGAACCGGGTTGGGATTAGCGATCAGTTACCAAATTATTGCTGATAAACATAATGGACAACTCAACTGCTTGTCTACGCCTGGTGAAGGGACAAAGTTTATTATTACTCTGCCCATGTTACCGCAATAAGTGCTGTAATACTTATTCTTAACTTCGAGCGATCGCATTCTTTTTTGATACATTGGAACCATAATTATGTATGTAGAGACGTAGCAATGCTATGTCTCTACAATCTAGAATAACTGTAGTGTGGGCATCTTGCCCGCGTTTGGTATACAAATTAAATGCATACCAGCTTATCTGGAAATTCCCGCACAGGTTAATGCTTGTTGCACAATCGTAGGAGATTTATCTGCAAATATCTCGATTTTGCCATCAGCATTGCGTCGCCAACCTGTGGCTTGGACAAGCACCTCTGGAAATTTAAGTATTTGTACTTTTACCTGTTGTGTTGTGCGATACGCAGAGATGTCGCGGATATCAGACCAAGTGCGATCGCTCCCAATTTCTTGCGTTGGATTTTGCGCTATTCCACCCCGTCCAGTTGCGACAAATTTACTTTCTTGATTTGCAGAACAGCCACTAGCAATTTGTTGCGATGGGTCGGTGACATTTGTTGGTAATTCGATTAAACCAGAATTGAGATCAACGCCGATATTATTAATTTGCACAGTACCATTGACATTGAATTGAGAACTGGCTGTGATGTCATTGGTGAGGTCGGTTCTAGGAGTCAGGGTATTGCGGAATTCTAGACCAATGATGCCTTGGGTGTTAGGGAAATAAGGTGTAAAGTAAGGGTCTTGGGCGGTTAAGTTGTGTCCAACCCCCTGCACCTCAATTGCTCCGGGATTACTTCCCATCTGCAAACCGATGGGTACACTCATTGTTAGTAGGGGACTCCCAGAAGCATTAACCGCACTAAACTCAGTGCCATCAGCAAACTTGATACTATTCGCCGTCGTCCCTACAAACGACCCACCAATATCTAACTTGGCATTTTGCCCAAACACAATCCCCGCCGGATTCATCAAAAACAAACTTACCGCGTTATTACTATTAAGTGTGCGGATTAAGCCATCAATATTAGAAACATTTCCACCTGTAACTCGGCTAAATATGGTAGAAATATTTGGCGTGTTTGTTAAATCAAATCTTGCCGAACTACCTGTAGGCACAGAGAAATTACCGAAACTATGAAATAAATTATTACCTTTTTCAATACCATTAAGAATTGTGAAATTATTACCATTTGGGTTGACAATGGTGTTGGTAGTACTATCGGATGTCACCTGAGCCATTGCTGGTAACAGCATTCCCGCAGTCAATAACCCAGTAATTAATGCTCCCACAAATGCGATCGCCGTCATGCCATTAATACTCCCTTTTCTTGTGAACTTAGAGTTCCCGAAATGGCATAATTTCTAACACCATTAATGTTATTGAATATTAAGCTACACCAAAATCAGTATATTGACGTACTTGAGGTGGATGAAAACCCAAAATAATATCCTCTTTGGGAACCCCAGCTTCTAACAATTCCTCAGCAACCGGACGATTTGTACCATCGTGTTGAATCCATATTTTCCCTTGAATAATATCGATATGTACAACACAACCATGTACCCGACGTTGCCCATCCCAACCTACGTGCATCACTTCATAATGATCTGTTTCTGCGTTAACAATTGCCTCCGTTTCAATTTGACCGTGGGATGGTTTATATTTGGCATATTCATAGATTAAGTCCCGGACTATTTGACGATAGCGGTTTAAGGTATCCATTGCACAATACTCCTTTGTTGCTCATCAAATACCAAAAGTTTAATTTCTAAGCGCTTGAGGATTAATTGCCCTAATTTTTCTGTAAAAATACTTTCGTAGGAACGCTGGGGAACAGCTAGGTAAAGTATTCGTTCCGATGCTATTTCCGCCAGAATGCTTTGATAAACACCATATTGCCCAGCAGCTTCTTCTAAATCCCGAACTGGCGAAGGTTTCAAAAAACTTTTAATTTCAACTGCTATTTTAAAATGATCTTTTTGAGCTGCTATTGTTGTTCTTTCTGCCGCTAAATCAACATAAAGGTCTCTACCACCATAGGATAAAAGCAAGGGGTCATCGGTAATTTCCCAGCCATCATTTATTAGGGCTTGAACAACGGTATCATGATAAAAATCCTTGGCAGGCATAGATCTCTCAAATTTTGCCCCGCGTCGTCTTCCCATTTCAAAGAGTCACCTCTTAAGGTTGCTTTAAAGGTGCGTAGCATAACTTTACCGTAATTTTGCTTCCTCCAATTCCCATTATAGAGTTTCTGGAGATTTGCTAATAATAAAATTACAAGAACTGTTCACTCCCAGGAGATGACTGATTATAGTTAATTTTTTTCAGAAATCAAACCGGATTCCTATAATTCTGTCAAAGTGTAATGAAAAGAGCGATCGCATAAACATGGGAAAACAAACTTTAGGTCTGGAACAAAATATTTATGACTACTTGCAGTCAGTATCTCTGCGAGAGCCAGAAATATTACAGCAATTACGTCACGAAACCAACCAACACCCGCTTTCACAAATGCAAATTTCTCCCGAACAGGGACAATTTATGGCTTTGTTGGTGCAGTTGATGGGTGCAAAGAAAACTTTAGAGGTAGGGGTATTTACGGGATACAGTTCGCTAATAGTTGCATTGGCGTTACCAGCATCCGGTAAAGTTGTTGCCTGTGATGTCAGTGAAGAGTATACTGCGATCGCACGCCGTTATTGGCAGCAAGCAGGTGTGGCTGATAAAATTGACTTGCACATCGCTCCCGCAATGGATACTTTAGATCGATTGCTGGCAAATGGAGAAGCGCAAACCTTTGATTTTGCTTTTATCGATGCAGACAAAAGCAGCTATGACGGCTATTATGAACGAGCATTACAATTAGTGCGTGTGGGTGGATTGATCGCGATCGATAATGTACTATGGTCAGGGCGCGTCGCCGATCTTAAAGTCCAAGACAACAGAACGAACACGATTCGCGCCCTAAATCAAAAGCTACATCAAGACTCCCGAATTACTCTTAGCCTTGTGCCGATCGCTGATGGTTTGACTTTGGCGTTAAAGCTTCCCCAGTCTTCTTTTTAGCTAATTCTAACTGGCGTAGCTTCTGCTGCAACCGCAATCTTTTATCCTCAGTAAGGCTATGAAAACAGTGTGAGCAAGAAATGCCTAATTCATATTTTGGGGAAGTTTTATCTTCGTCAGAAATTGGATTTCCACAGTTGGGACACCTTTCGTAAGCTGCTTGTTCCAAGTTGTGACGGACGGCAACTCGTTCATCAAAAACAAAACATTCCCCTTCCCACAAGCTTTCTTCTGTGGGAACTTCTTCTAAGTACTTGAGAATGCCACCTTTAAGATGATATACTTGCTCAAAGCCTTGAGCAAGTAAGAAAGAAGAAGCTTTTTCGCAGCGAATTCCCCCAGTACAAAATAATGCTACCTTTTTGTGTTTTCCGGGGTCGAGGTTGTCGCGAACATAATCGGGAAATTGCCGGAATATATCAGTTTGCGGATTTTGCGCTCTTTGAAAAGTACCGATATTTACTTCATAATCGTTGCGAGTATCAATCACCGTGACTTCTGGATCGCTAATTAGGTCATTCCAATCCTGAGGACTAACATAAGTGCCAACTTGTTGATTTGGATCAACTTCTGGCAAACCCAAAGTCACAATTTCTGGCTTGAAGCGCACTTTCATCCGCTCAAATGGCGGTGTATAAGTATAAGATTCTTTATGTTCTAAGTCTGCCAAACGCGGATCAAAACGCAGAAAGGATAAAACTGACTCAACGCTGTCACGCAAACCCGCAATTGTACCGTTAATGCCTTCTTTTGCGAGCAATATTGTCCCCTTCACTTCTTCTGCTTGACAATAAGACAGGAGAATGCTTTGTTTTTCGGCAAAATCTGGCAAGCTCACAAATTTATAGAATGTTACAACTAATATCATTTGTTTGTCCCCCTTTCGTTAAAAAAACAATATATGCTAAGATTAGAATAGCAGTTTGGTTTACTTGCTTTTTTCTTTTTATGGGGGTTTAGCTCAGTTGGTAGAGCGCCTGCTTTGCAAGCAGGATGTCAGCGGTTCGAGTCCGCTAACCTCCATTATTAAGTATGTTTAAAGACTACGGAAAGGTTATTCGCTGGCATTTGGTAAGTATTTATCAAGTTGAGATTTCGTGCTTTTGCCGCTTCTACAACGTCGTCTAAGTCACGTACACCCCAGTTTGGATTTTGCGCGCGTAAAGAATTGTCAAAAGCTGCATTACTTGGTGAGGTATGTTCTCCGTTTTGTTTGAAGGGACCATATAAATAAAGGATGCCGCCCGGTGGTAAAATGCGATCGCTAAGAGCCATTAATCCCAGGCACGCTCCCCAAGGAGAAATGTGAATCATATTGATGTTGACTATGGCTGTAATTGCGGTGGTATCTGGTATAGTCCAAACAGATGTACTAGCATCTAAATCTATGGGTGGATAAAGATTATCAGATGGGGAATGTGCAGTCCAGGCAGCAATACTAGCTAGCGATCGCGGATTAGGATCGGAAGGTAGCCATTTTCGAGGGGTGAGGTGTGGTGCAAAATATACTGCGTGTTCCCCAGTACCGCTGGCTATTTCTAATATAGTACCACTTGCAGGTAATATTTGTAAAAGTATTTCTAGGATAACTTCGCGGTTGCGTTGAGTTGCTGGTGCAAATTGTCGCGCATCTTCTGGTGTATTCATAAATTTTCTCTCGTATCAATATTCATTCCATCATCTCATCTGTGGTGGGTGAAACTGGTTACGCGATATCAAATATCAACTGGTGATTCGCTATAAGTGAATTTTGGCAAAATATCTAAATCTAATGCTAGGGAGTGCGATCGCATCTGCAAATAGCTGTTCATACTGATCGAGTGCTTGCTCAAAAGAATAGCGCTCTATGGCAAATTCTCTTCCTTTCTTACCTAGCATTTCTCTTTTCACAGGATTGGTATATAAGTCCATAACCGCTGCTGCCAACGCTGACGGTAATTCTGGTTTCACTACTATACCACCACTTTGGCGAATTGCTTTGGCTGCGGTTCCGCTAGCGGGAACTGAACCAATAATTGCCCGACCACTTGCTAATAATAATGGTATTTTGGAAGGCATGTTGAAGGAAATTACATTGCTCTTCTGCACAATCAAACCGATATCCGCACCGGCTAACATTTGGGGTAGTTCTTCTCTCGGCTCTAAAGGTAGGAGTACTACGTTGTCTGCCCCACAAGTTTGGCAATATTTCTCCAATCTTTCTAAAGCCTGTGATTCCCCAGCGATGGCAAAAACAATTTCTGGTATGTGACGCAAGAGAACTGCTGCTTCTACTACTGTTTCTAAACCTTGTGTCAGCGCAATGTTACCTGAGTAAAGAACTACAAATTTATCATCTAGTTTATTGGCTTTTTTCCAAGGGTTGTTTTCTTTTGGTAAAGGACGGATAAAGTTTACATCTACCCAATTAGGAATACACCTAATTTTACTAGGCGAAACTCCCTTTTTTATTAAATTTTCGACAAATCCGTCAGCAATAACACTGATGCTGTCTGCTGTGCAGTAAGCAAATTTCTCTAGTGTTTCCAAGGCTCGGATCATCCATTTATTTCTGATCAGCCCAACACGTACAGCAGCTTCTGGTAAAATATCTTGTACATTCAGCACCACTGGGCAGTTATATAAATAACCCAGCAAAGCTGCTGGCAAGGAAATCATCAGTGGCGGAACCGTCAAAAGAACTACATCGGGTCGCCACCCGTTTAAAGCTTGGGGGATACTTGTGAAAACGAAGCTTAATTCTAGTAGCAGTCTATCTAGGAGGTTGGGTTTAGACTTTATTCGCAGATAGCTACGTTGGATAGTGACGCCATTTTTTTCTTCTGTCACATACCATTTACCCCGATAACCATCGTAAATTTGGCGTTGAGGATAGTTGGGCATACCTGTAATTACCCGAACCGAATGACCTCGCTTCACTAGTCCTTCTGCCAGTTCAGTCATTAAAGGAGCAATCCCAATTGGCTCTGGATCATAGTTGTAAGAATAAATCAGAATCTGCATAATCTATCTTAAAAATAAAGGCATTTGGACTCGGGTAAGAAGAAAGTATATTTTTATTTTTTTGTTTGATAAATCATCCGTGGGATCTCCGCTAGTTAATTTGTTGCAGTCACCGTATAAGTGTCAACTCTGTCTCATTCTTATTTATAGTTATTATTGCCACTTTTATGCTTTAAGTTACTGCGAAGATTCGTGCATCGCCATTAAAATCCACAACAAATTTAAAACCATTCATCCGTAATTTAAACTAGTGGTCTTCATGTTTAACGTAGCAGATAAGACCATTGATTACAACACCCCCTGGTTTGACTACAATTCTTATTTTTCTAGGGCTGGTTGACGCACGGCTTTGATAAAAGGCAGTAACACCCGCGTCGCAAAAAGAACAAGAAATGGTAATGCTGTCAAAACTTCATAATTGTTCACTAGCCCTAGTCCTAAAAGTTGTAAAATGACAAAGTAGAAACGTAGCATTGCTACGTCTCTTTGTTCTTATGTCTAATCTCAGTATCGTTACCAAGAATTTGGGGTTTAAAGCCCCGTCCTTATAGGACGGATTTTCTTAACTTTTAGATTCAGAGATAATTCATTATCTCAAAAGCGCAGTTTAACTTTTTTGTCTCAACTGCTGTATCAATAATTGCACTCCTAAAGCGAACAAACCAAGGGTTACGATGGCAAATACCGCTGTTCCTAAAGTGAATACACCTAGAACTAGGGTACGCACTGCGGAGGAAATTCTGATAGTCAATTGGTTTTGTGAATGGATGGGGTTTGTGGCAAATCTGATAGCGATCGCATTTAGTAGAGAGTATACTGCGATCGCTAGTCCTCCAGAAATTATTGACCCAGTTAAACAGCGTAATGGAGTCGCTGTATTTTTTTCTGTCTCTGGTTGTTGAATTAAATTTGGATCACTCATAGGATTTTAGATTGGTAATTGAGAATTGGAAAAGGACAAGGAAATCGTTAAAAAGCTGAATTATAAGCTTTTTGACTTTTGACCTTTGACTTCCCCCTTGCGGTACTATTTCCTAGTCCCTATTCCGCGTATAATTGTATCAGCCCATGCTTTATCCTCTGCTTTTAGTGGTGGTATTGGCTCTTGATTATAATCAATAGTTAAATAATATCTAGCACGCGCATATATTCGACTTAATAAAGGTTGCAAATCTAAAATCACTTCTTTATCTCCTGATTGCAAAGGTAACACGAAAGGAGGAATTTTTTCGCGAACGCTAAAGCCGTATAATTTAGCTTGAGGGCGAATTTCACTTTGACTAACAACTATGCGGTAATCTGTTGCTGGCACTTCTCCTAATAAAGACATTTGCCGACCATTTCTGAGGAAATCAATTTCTACTAAATGCGTCAAACTAGCTAAAACTTGTTTTCGCTTTCGTTCATAAGCTTTTCTTCCTTCACCTGCTCGTTTATTTTTAGGAGAGAGAATTTCAATTGTTGTGATCACAAATCCCGTGTCTATCTCTCGAATTTCTAAGTAACTTTCTGTGACATTTTCTGGCATGGGTATTGTCACCGTTACCCCATCTGTAGTAGCTACTTGTGTAGCTGTTGATGAATGCTCTTTCTGATTTGATTGTTGAGAAAAAATAGTCACATCAGGAATACCTACCAAGAGAGAATCCTCTTCATCACTTAAATAAGTACGCTGCTCAATGGCAACTCGATATTGAGGAGGTATGTTTGGCTCAATCTCGTCCGCTATAATTGCGATTAACCGATGATGTACTTCTGACCAAAATACGGGATTTTCCAGATAAGGATTCATCCCTGGAAATGGAGAATTCATAGGACTATGTTCTGTTAAGATACTATCTGAATTCCATGGGCGATCGCTTGAGTTACAAACAATTCTAAATCTTCATTCTGCGTCGCTGTTTTCACTTGCTGCTTAACTTGTTCTGCATGTTCTTGAGACTCACACAGCGCAAACACACTTGGTCCAGAACCAGACATCATCGTTCCCAAAACTCCTGCATTTACAAAAGTTTCTCGCAACTGCAATACTTGCGGATAAGCTGGTAATACCACCTTTTCTAAATCATTATGCAGTCTTTGAGCAATTTCTTTAGCATCTTGATGTAAGATTGCTTTTACCATTTCTCCTGAATGGACTGCTGACGCACGAACCGCTAAATTATCGCTATCTCTAATATAAGAATCGCTATACTCTTGTCGATAGCTTTTATAAGCCCAAGGTGTAGAAACTTCTAAACTTTTGTATTTAGCCAATACTATATATATGTTATTTAAACTTGGCAAAGGAGAAAGTTGTTCACCTCTACCTGTAGCGATGGCTGTTCCACCGGCAACGCAAAATGGTACATCTGAACCTAAAGTAGCTCCAAGTTCTTCTAATTCTGACTGAGTTAATCCCAACTTCCACAATAAATTAATTCCTACCAAAACGGCTGCTGCATTCGTCGAACCCCCAGCTAAACCAGCAGCTACAGGAATGCGTTTGGTGATCGTGATTTCTACACCTCCGTATTTAGCAAAGATGTTAGGAAATTGCGTTGCCATTAATTCGGCTGCTCGGTATGCCAGATTAGTTTGGTCTGTCGGTACTTGAGGATGGTTGCAGCGGACGCGAATCGTGTCAGTGCTGATAGAATGCAACTCGATTTCGTCTGCCAAGTCGATGCTTTGCAGTATCATAGCTAACTCGTGGTAGTTATCAGAGCGATCGCCGATAATTTCCAAATACAAGTTGATCTTAGCAGGAGCAATTAAGGTGTAGGAATGCATATTGAAAAGGATAAAGGATGAAAAATGAAAGTTTTACGCTTCAGACTTCATAATATTTACTAACTGATTTGCCAGTGCTACCCATTGAGAAACGCTAACGTCTTCAGCACGGACTTGAGGATTTATTTCTAATTGTTCTAGTAATTGTGTCAGGCTGGCGCGTTCTACAATCGACTGCAAATTATTTCTTAACATTTTGCGCTTTTCCCCAAATCCTAACTTTACCAAAGTTTCCAATCGTCGCGGGTCATTTGCTGGTGGTTCTATTTGGTAGGGAACTAACCGCACGACTGCTGAATCTACTTTCGGAGGTGGGGAAAATGCAGTTGCGGGTACTGTACAAATTAACTTACATTCAGCTAAATATTGTACCCGCACGCTTAATGCTCCAAAGGCTTTCGAGCCTGGTTTAGCATATAATCTTTCTCCTACTTCTTTTTGTACTAGTAGTACTATTGAATCAAATGGTTGAGAATTTGGTTTGCTGATGGTACCAAGGAGCTTTTCTATAATTGGTCCAGTGATGTTATAGGGAATATTAGCTACAACTTTATTTGGATTTTGAAACGCTTCAAAAGGTGCAAGATGAGATGGTAAATCTAAAGTGAGAAAATCTCCTTGCAGAAGTAAAAATTTATCACTTTGACCCAGTTGTTTGACTAATAATTTGCACAAGTCACGGTCAATTTCCACTGCGAGTAAAGATTTGACGTTTGGTAATAAACGACGAGTGAGAATGCCGGTACCAGGTCCAATTTCCAGAATGCGATCGCTTTCTTGACATTCAGCTGCTTCTACTATTGACTGAAGTGCCTTTTCGCTTTTTAGCCAATGTTGGGCAAAGTTCTTACGTGGTCTTATCATCTATATTGCTCCTAAATTCTATGTTTGAGATTTTTTAATGTTAATATTTCATCATTTTATCGTTAGATATATTGACTTATGCAATATAGTATGATGCTCAGGAGAAAATTACAGCAGATTGCGTTATTATTAAATACACGTAGAGACGTTCCGGTGGAACGTCTTTACAGGGTTTTGGGTTTTACTCATGTACCTCCTAAGGAGTGAAATCTGCTGTATAACACTTAGTGTCAGAATAAAAGCGATCGCTTAATTATCCATAAAATTTACACAAGTGTCATATTTTTTCATGTTCGAGAATGTCAATAGTCACGCATTCAACAGCCCAAAAAATCTTGACCCTTGACTCTAAAATTCTTTATTACCATGACAGACATTATTGTAAACTTCAACTCCATCATTACACTCACAGACGAAGACTTTTATCAACTATGTCGGAAAAACCCTGATGTCAAATTTGAACGCAATGCCAAAGGAGAATTACTTATAATGTCACCGACTGGAGGAGAAACAGGAAACTGTAATGTTGAAATCGCGACAGATTTTGTTATTTGGAATCGACAAACAAAACTTGGAGTTTGCTTTGATTCTTCCACCTGCTTTAAACTACCCAATGGTGCAAATCGTTCTCCCGATGTTTCTTGGATAAGACAAGATAGATGGGATGCACTTACCCCTGAACAGCAAAAGAAATTTCCACCAATAGCCCCAGATTTTGTTTTAGAGTTAATGTCACCAACTGATAGATTGCAAGAAACACAATCTAAAATGCAAGAATATATAGAGAACCAAGTGAAGCTTGGGTGGCTAATTAATCGCAAAGCACGTCAAGCTGAAATTTATCGTCAAGGACAACCAGTAGAAATAATCGAATCTCCAAAAAGATTATCAGGAGAAGATGTTTTACCAGGTTTTATTTTAGATTTGCAAATACTCTGGGAGTAAGGGTTTGAAATAGACC
Organism: Tolypothrix brevis GSE-NOS-MK-07-07A; assembly: GCA_019358985.1. GTDB lineage: Bacteria > Cyanobacteriota > Cyanobacteriia > Cyanobacteriales > Nostocaceae > Hassallia > Hassallia brevis. Next base: position 117,271 of record JAHHIJ010000003.1, read on the forward strand.
AAAAATAATTCATCCAATTTCTTGATAATTTATGCGAAGTTTATACTACCCATATTGAAGTTGATTAGGACTTACGCACTCGCTACGAGAAAACAAGACTTTGAGATTGCTTCCTTGCGTCGCAATGACGGAAATACGTAGCCTGTGCGTAAGTCCTGTTGATAAAACAACACAGGGACAAAATTATGGGGAGCATCCCACTTTTGAACAAATATTTTACCCGACACCCTAGTACCGCACAGGAATGCTCCCAAATTATGAACACAAATAAAAAATATTATCCCTTTTATTCTGGTTCATTGTTAGCTGATATATTATTTTCGCGCAAGTCCCTAAGCTGTTTTACCTGAGTTGGAAATCCAGCGTTGTTGAGAGCTTGAAAAGCAGTTATAGAATCTTGTACCCAAAATTGTCTGCCAAGAAGAACAGCTTGACGTGAATTTACGGATTGTATAATACCTATCACTGGCACTTTTGCTTTTTCTCTGTCTCCTGAATGTTCTTTCAAAATAGTTCTGACGCGATTAAGTTCTTGGATATCTGCCGTTTGTTGAGAAGTTAATTCCATCATTACCAGTTGTACTGTTTCTACTTGTTCGGCATCTTCAACAATAAATTGACGCTTATCGTCTTTTTGCTCTATTTTACCCCAAATAATCAAGCGTGAATCAACTTGAAGTAGTGAACTTATGCGCTCATAATATTTAGGAAATACTACGGCTTCCGATTGTGCAGTCAAATCTTCTATTTGCAAAATCGCCATCGGTTCGCCTTTTTTTGTCATTACCTTTTTCACCCCATTTAGCATGACAAGCGCACAAACCATCATTCCTTCTTTTTGTTCGCCAAATTGTGTCAGATTAATAGGAGCGAGGTATCGCGCTGTTTGCTGTATAGATTTCAACGGATGATCGGATACATAAAAACCTAAAAGTTCCTTTTCTTTGCGTAACTTTTCCGGTTGGGGTAAATCAGAAACAGGATTTGCTTTCGGGGCAGTTTCAAAAGCTTTACTTGCTTTGTTATTTTGAGAAATTCCACCATTAAAATCAAACAGATTTCCTTGACCGCTAGCTCTATCTCTAGCGCGGGATTGCGCCCAATCATATACTAATTCCAGGTCTTTGATTAACTGATGGCGGTTAGATTCAATTTTATCAAAAGCTCCGCAATAAATTAGCGACTCTAAAGCGCGACGATTAACAGCACGTAAATCGACGCGATCGCAAAAATCAGCCAGAGATTTAAACGATCCTCCTTCGTTCCTCGCTGACAAAATACAAGCGATCGCATTCTGTCCCACATTACGCACTGCACTAAATCCAAATAAAATATTTTTTGAAAGCGGTGTAAAATCCACTTGACTAATATTAATATCTGGCGGATCTATCTCAATATGCAAACTTGTACAGCTCGCAATATACTTCTGCACCTTGTCTGTGTCACCACTGTTAGCCGTTAACAGTGCTGCCATATACTCTAACTGATAATTAGCTTTTAAATATGCAGTTTGATAAGTTACATAAGCATATGCCGTCGAGTGAGATTTATTAAAGCAATTAGAAGCGATTAAACCATTTTTAATGACAAAATTATGGTCGGAACTTACGCCAATGTCATAGACATTTTGCGTTTCTAGAGATTTACGTGCAATAATTTTAACCATACATCTGGAGACTCCAGTACCAATAATCATTAAATTGTACTAAAATTTGAGATTTGAGTCACAAAGGAAGCAATGCATGGCATCGATCCGCGAGTTGCACACACAGCTAATCAAAAAAGAACGCTCTGCCGTTGAAATTACCCAAGAAGCCTTAGACCGAATTCAAGCGTTAGAGCCAAAATTGCACAGTTTCTTATGCGTCACCGCAGAACGGGCGCTAGTGCAAGCGCGGGAAGTGGATGCCAAAATTGCCGCCGGACAGGAAATAGGGATGCTGGCGGGGATTCCCATAGGCATTAAAGACAATATGTGTACCAAGGGTATTCCCACTACTTGCGCGTCTCGGATTCTAGAAAATTTTGTGCCGCCATATGAATCAACTGTGACGCAAAAACTAGCGGATGCAGATGCGGTGATGGTGGGTAAAACCAATTTAGATGAATTTGCAATGGGTGGTTCTACAGAAACCTCCGCATATCATATCACCGCTAATCCTTGGGATTTATCGCGGGTTCCTGGTGGTTCTTCTGGGGGTTCAGCAGCAGCAGTAGCAGCGGAAGAATGTGTAGTTTCTATCGGTTCTGATACTGGTGGTTCGATTCGTCAACCAGCATCGTTTTGTGGTGTTGTCGGGATGAAACCAACTTACGGACTGGTTTCGCGTTACGGGTTAGTGGCTTTCGCTTCGTCTTTGGATCAAATTGGACCATTTGGACGCAGCGTTGAAGATACAGCAATATTATTGCAGGCGATCGCAGGTTACGATCCCAAAGATTCTACCAGTCTGAAAGTTGAAATCCCCAACTACGCTGCCAGCTTAAAACCAGACCTCAAACTCAAAGATAAGCTGAGAATTGGTATCATTAAAGAAACTTTTGGCGAAGGCTTAGATTCACAAGTTGAAGAAGCTGTGAATAAAGCGATCGAGCAACTACAACATTTAGGAGCCGAAATTGATGTAGTTTCCTGTCCTCGGTTCCGCTACGGTTTACCTAGCTATTACATCATCGCCCCATGTGAAGCTTCAGCAAACTTAGCTCGTTACGATGGTGTTAAGTACGGTTTACGCGCTCCCGATGCTGACAATCTGCTGTCAATGTATACTCGTACTCGTGCCACTGGTTTTGGTGCTGAAGTCAAACGCCGAATTATGATTGGCACTTATGCCCTTTCTGCTGGCTATTATGATGCTTTTTATCTGAAAGCACAAAAAGTCCGCACTCTAATTAAAGAAGACTTTGAAAAAGCTTTTCAGAAATTTGATGTGTTAGTGTGTCCCACTGCTCCCAGCACTGCTTTCAAAGCCGCTGAAAAAACTACCGACCCCTTGAGCATGTACTTAGTTGACTTGATGACCATTCCCGTAAATCTTGCTGGTTTACCAGGTTTAAGCGTACCCTGTGGTTTCGATAACAATGGTTTACCAATTGGATTACAGTTAATTAGCAATGTGCTGCGAGAAGACCAACTATTTCAAGTAGCTTATGCTTACGAGCAATCAACAAGTTGGCATTTGAGTAAACCGCAATTAAGTTAGTTATTCGTCATTGGTCATTGGTCGTTGGTTTTTGACCCTTGACTATTGACTTCTGGGGTGAAAGTAACTTCCTTGGGGGCACCAATATTTCCTAAAATTTTGGGTTCTTTTTTATTGGCAGTTACTAATACAGCACCTGCATTACCAGAGCGTATAGTTAACTGTTTTTTTGCTGTCCAGGTTCTCCGCGCTCCCTTTTCTAAATTTCCCTCAAATGTCGTCTTACCGTCCTCTTTTACTTGTAACCATGATTTGTCTTGAAGTTCTAAAGTTACTTCAACTGTTGGATTTGTGTCAGCATTTGGAGATGCTGTCGGTGAAGGTAATGTTGTTGATTTGGCTACTTTTGGTATCGATGGTGTTTTTTGTTTGGCTACAATTGAGGAGTTTTGTTTTTGACTAACTTTTTGAGTTGGACGACGCGGATTGAGTATATAAAACAATCCAAAAGAAGCTGCTGCTAATAAGAGGATATAAGGTACTGCCAGAGGTATGTTTAATGGACTTGGTTTTTTCTCTACATTGCTACTATCATTTTCCGAGTCAAAAAGGAAAAAATTAATCGCAAAAGAGCGTGCCAAAGAAGTACCATCTAACCCTAAAATATCTCCATAGCGGCGAATAAACCCTTGTACATAAATAGGCTCTGGCAAATCTTCAAATCGTCCTTCTTCTAAAGCTTCTAAAAAAGGTTGTCGAATCAAAGTTTTAGCAGCTATTTCTTCTACACGGATGGATTTTTCTTGCCGAACTTGCCCTAAATATGCACCTATTTCCTTGAGTTGCTCTTGTTGAGGCTCGTTGAAAAGTGTCACAGCCTTCTCCTGATATCCACTCATTATTCTTAAAGAGAGAAACTACTTAAACAAATGTATACAAGTCTACTTATTTAGTAAACTTATCAAAAATACTTACCAACATAACAAAATCATAATTTTAACATATTAATCCATCCAATTAAACAACGGCTATTGTATTTATAAATACCTTTCAAAATATAAAATAGCGTATATGAGAAGAAAAAAACGGAAACTTATAATACAAGTGTTGTTCAAATTACTATTTTGGCTGGGATTAGTTGCGGCGATCGCCTATTGTACTATTTGTTTATCTCTTTATTTTTACCAACCTCGGTTCATTTTCTTTCCTTCTTCTATTATCGCAAAGACACCAGAAACTTTTCAGCTTCCTTACGAGGAAGTTTGGCTACCCATACCAGCCACATTTGGAAAGGTGGAACATATTCACGGTTGGTGGATAAAAGCAAACCAACTCAACCCCAAGGTATTGTTGTATTTGCACGGTAACGGTATCAATATTGGTGCAAATGTAGCTCATGCTAAACGGTTTCATCAACTAGGATTTTCGGTCTTATTGATTGATTATCGGGGTTATGGTCGCAGTGAAGGCACTTTTCCTAACGAAATGCGGGTTTATCAAGATGCAGCTACAGCTTGGAACTACCTCGTGCAGCAGCGACAGATTCCGCAAAAAGAAATTTATATCTATGGACATTCTCTAGGAGGAGCAATAGCCATCGATTTGGCTGTTAAACAGCCAGATGCTGCCGGTTTGATTGTGGAAAGCTCTTTTACCTCGATTCAGCAGTTAGTAACTGCCAGGAACATGTTTTCTATGTTTCCCGTCGATTTAATCCTGACACAGCGGTTTGAATCAATTAAAAAAATACCACGCTTGAAAATGCCAGTTTTATTCATTCACGGCACAGCCGATTCAACTATACCGGCTTTCATGAGTGAAAATCTGTATGCTGCTGCACCAGAACCAAAAAAATTGATTTTTGTTCCTGGTGCAGAACATAATAATACAGCAGATGTTGCCGGATTGCAATATTTGCAATGGGTGCAGTCTTTTGTGGAACAAATTAAACAAGAAGGGGGTTAGGTTTCAGAGTAAGTTGCACACCGCGTCAATTCGTAAAAAAATTACCATTTCATTTCACGAATACTTTCGTACTTAGATGCAACATTTGGTTTGGAGCATCTACTGGTTCTCGCGACTGGTTCAATACTGGGAGAAAGCTCTTGTCTTGAAGGCGTAAGGCTTTAAAAGACTAAATAAATCATGAACACAGCAAAATATTTTTAAAACTTTGTTAATGAGGGTAGAAAATTGATACTTAACTGTCCGGATTGGGTATGAAGGGATCGAAGAAATTACACATGTAAAACAACTTTTTGAGCGATTGGCAGAGGCTTAAAATATGACTACCACACCTGTATATTTATTAACAATTCCTGGAAATTCTTCTATTCAAATTTCTCAAGATGAATTGCGATCGCTTCTAGGTCAAATAGAAGCGAAATTGCACCGCAGTAAAGTTTATCGCAATGCTTTGGCTACGTTACAAAATTTACTAGGTCCTTCATCTGAAGAAGCTAAGGTCTTGTTTAAAGTTATTAGCAGAGAAGCGATCGCTTTATCATTTCAGCAATTTGCAACACAGGAAGCTAAAGTTACAGATAATCAACAAAAGCTAACTGCTGATGTTTCACCATCTGGGGAATCAGAAAACGGCGACTTATCCCAGTGCTTAAGTACTGTTAAATTAAACACAAACAATCCAGAGACAAATGAAGGTAATTTGCGATCGCATAATCAAGTAGCCGACAATTCTCCCAAAGCCAAAGAAGATAAAGCGATACCTTCTGGTGCAGCACGCTTCTCACGGGATGCGATCGCCAAAAAACCAACGCATTGGCTCAAACGCAGGCTTAAGCCTTCTAAAGCGGAAATAGCCAAGGAATTTGCGGCTGAACAACGCATAGAAACTCTGCGCCAAATCGGTGAACAATTACGCCAAGCGCGATTTGCTCAAGGTCTTTCTCTTGTGCAACTTAACGCTTACACTCACGTCCCCATCCATCATATGGAAGCAATCGAGAATGGCAACCTTGAGTTATTGCCAGAAGATGTCTACCTACGTGGTTTTATCCGCGTGATGGGAAATGCTTTAGGCTTAAATGGCACAACTTTAATTGCGGCTTTACCTGTACCTGAGATCACGAAAGCAATTTTACCCATCAGTTCTCGGCTGAAAAATAGTTCCCCAGGATTGGGATTAGATGTACGTCCCGTGCATTTGTATGTCGGCTATACAGCTTTGGTTGCAGGAGCAGTCGGAGGATTATCTTTCATGTCTCAGCAAGCAAATACTGAGAGAGCGCTGATTCCAGACGAGGTTACGCCATCCAGTGCTTCAAAATCATCCCAACGAATGGAACCAACTACTATACCCGGACTCCGATCTAGTAGTTCTGGTGTCAGTGTCGGCTCTGATATTGCTCCCCCGGAAGCACTTTAAAAGTAGTGAGTTATACCAATTCTCTATGCCCTGCGCCGAGCGCACGCTGCGCGAACAGGCTGGAAGCCGCTGGCTCTACGAACAAAGCCCAACTGCGTGGGCTGATTTGAGCTTCATCTTTATAGGGAAATGTATAACTCCTAACTCCTGACTTTTGTAGAGACGTGACCGTGGAACGTCTCTACTCTTCTGCTAGGATGCTGTAAATTTCACGTTTGACTCGGTTGAGAGTTTCGCGTACTCTGGTCACTTTATCGGCATTGTTACTGCGAGCTACTTGCATTACTGCTGCACCAACCTGTGCGATCGCCTCTTTCAATTCGATTAGCTCTTGGGATCTGTTTCCCTTATCCATCGATGGAAGGCGATCGCCACCTTCACTCAGTAATTCTCTGCCAGTTTCGGTAATGGTATATACTTTCCTCCCTTCTATCTGTTCAAAGGTGAGATAACCCCCTTCTTCAAGCAGTTGCAGAGTCGGGTAAACTGAGCCTGGGCTTGGTTTCCAGAAGCCACCATAACGCGCTTCTAATTCTTTAATCAATTCGTATCCATGCCGGGGTTCCTCTGCAAGTAGCTCCAACAATATGTATTTAATGTCACCACGAGGAGTCCTCTGCTCATCTCCCCAATCTCGCCTTTTCCCGCGACGGTGGTGATGCCGTCCTTTTGGTGGCATATCGTCGCATCCAGACTCAAAAAAGTGGCGGTGTCTATGAAGTCCTAAAAACATATAAGTTTTCTCTCAATGTGCTTGTAATTCCATTGTAGACATATCACGATATATCGTTAACAAAAGTTAACCTCACACTTCTGAGGACTACGATCTTTAATTTATTTCGTAGTAAGCACGAAGAGTGCTTAATACCATGTCCGTTTAATTAACAGTAATAAAAACAACGCAACCGTCGTAGAGACGTTCCGCCGGAACGTCTTTACATTGTAAGTAATAAACCTGTCATGATATAAGAAAGCGCTGAAGCGCTGACTAAGATTTCCCATAAAAAAATGGTTCTGTTAAGTACAGAACCACTAAAGCTTTCGCAAATCTGTTATAATTTAGCGAACTGCGCCATGAGTAGCAGCTGTATCAATTGGTTTCATCAAGTACAGCCGTACAAATTGCCAGCCATTGGAGACGTATAGCGGTAGCTTCTGGAAGAATTGGAGGAATTTGGGAGTGCTGGAGTTAGCGATCGCACCCAATTTCTCATTATTCTTCAGACAAACATCTAACCGCTGATAAAACTCTGGTGTCTCGACATCCAGCATTATCGGGAAGACTCTACCTGCGTTTTCGTTCGTCTTCTCAATCACTTGAATGTCGTATTCTCGCGCATCCAAACCAATGGAGGCATAAAAGTCTTTGCGCTGGATGTCGTTCAAATACATCGTGCCAAACACCGATAATAAGAAGAACCGACACCACAGACGCGATTTCCAATCATTCAATATTTGCGGCTGCGATCGCATTATCGCATCAAAGAAATCGCTGTGGCGGTTTTCATCTTGACACCAGTTTTCAAACCAGCGGAAAATCGGATAAACTCTATCTTCTGGATGTGCGTCTAAGTGGCGGAAAATCGTGATATATCGCCAATAACCAATCTTTTCTGAAAGATAAGTAGCGTAGAAGATAAATTTCGGTTTAAAGAAGGTGTAATTACGGCTCTTGGTTAAAAAGCCCAAATCCAGCGACATATTAAAGTCCGACAGCGCTTTGTTCAAAAAGCCAGCATGACGCGCTTCATCCCGTGACATCAGGTTGAAACACTCTGCCAAAACAGGGCTTTTGTCCTTTAAGCGGCGTCCAAGTTCTTTGTACAATAAAAATCCGGAAAACTCCGCCGTACAAGAACGTTCGAGAAATTCAACGAACAATCGGCGAGTGTCCCCGTCAATATGATCCCAGGATTGTTCAAACTCCGCATCCCGAACAAAGTGATGGCGGTTGTAATCAGCCCGAAACTCATCGAGAATCGCTCTTAACTCGTCTTCGTTGACGGAAATATCCATCTGCGCCATTTCATCAAAGTCAGTGGTATAAAACCGGGGTGTCAGCAGGGTTTCTTTTGCCGGGACTTTAATCCCTGGACGCATTTCGTCAAAGCCTGGTTTTTTTAGGGAGTCTACCATCTCTTGATTGTGTGAAGTGTTTTTTTCTTTTGAGCGACTGAGAACGCTTTGGGTAACGCTCTCACAAGGCGCAATTGAAGGAAATAATCAATTTGTATAAACATCAGTCTACCAAGGCGGGGGTAGTGAAAGCTACTGTCTACGTTAAGAGTTGCAACAAATTGGGCATTGGGCATTATAGAGAATTGACAATTGACAATAGGTTCAAAGTGTGGTTAGTTACCCTAAATAATTCTTTGGGTGGAGATTAAGACTTGCAACAGAATATATATTTATTTTTTCGGAATTGGCGATCGCTAATCGGTAATTATTCCTTGGATTATCTACCAACCGCCAAAATCACCTGTTCGGGTGAATCGATTGTAGGAAGTATAGTAGCACGCACCTAACGTAAATAGAACTAGAGCGAATCCAAGGGAACAAAACCAAGATGAACGTGGAAAGCAACAATAAAAAAGATCGTATTATTATTTCTTATATCTTGAATGCAGCCTGGTTTGTCGGTTTGGGAGGACTGCATCGTTTGTATAATGGCAAGATCGGGACGGGTTTGTTTTGGCTGTGTACCGGTGGTTTACTTGGTGTTGGACAGTTTGTAGATTTGTTCCTCATCTCTAATATGGTTGAAGAACACGATCAAAAACTCAGATTAAAAGCAGGTTTATCTCCCTTAGGTGTACCGTTGACTCAAGCTGCTGTTGCTTCCCAAGTTTATCAACCCAATGGCAATCAATTGATGGTTAAATTGTTGGAAGCCGCAGAAAGTCGCGGTGGTACGCTAACTGTAACCCAAGGTGTAAAAGCAACTGGAGCCGGCTTTACAGAAGTGGAAGCTCTGCTTAAGGAAATGCTGAAATCAGGTTATGTCAAAATAGATAACGACCCCGTTAGCGGAGCCGTCATTTATCACTTTCACGAAATTTAATAATTTTGTTATTGGATAATGGTTAACTGTCAACCAATAACTAACTACGGTTATTTCATTCTTGGTTAATCGACTAACCCACCAGGAATTAAAATTCCTGGCTGATAGCTCAACTCGGTTAAAACCGACTATTGATAAATATTTTAGTCCGTTTTAACGGACTTAGGCTATCAGCCCGGAAATTTATTTCTGGGCAAGTTATGTCAAGAATGAAATAGCCCTGAACAACGCTCCAACTAACTAATTTCTACCTAACCACTTTTGACCATTCAAGCGCTGCACCATACCATATACCATTAAGTCAAGTGTCATTTTGCGCTCATCGATTAAGAATGACTCAAGAGTGCTAGGTTTTTTGCCTTCGTTGCAAGAAAACCCTTTTTTCCCTTGAATATCTTCATCTAAGAAATATAGGTTAAACTGGCGCAGACCGTTTTGCAATTTGCCCAGAACTTGCCAGCATTCTTCAGATGTATCAAAGCCAACAATGGAAAGCTTCTGCTTGGCAAAGCTCAATTGTACATCTTGCACACCTTGTTGAGCGATCGCTTTCTGCAAAGCTGGCAAATAGTATTCCTCCACAAACTCTACAAAAGGCTTATCTTCAAGAGCTGGGGGTTTCTCTTTTTTAGCCGCTGCGGGTTTGTCTTCAGATCCTTCCTTAGCTGCCGGCTTTTCTCCCTTTGATGCAGCAGGCTTTTTAGCTTTAGCCGCATTTGGGTTTACTTCTGGATTCGCGGTTTCGGGATCTACAGTATCCTTAACCACGTCTCCCGCTTGATTCTGATTGGTTTCTTCTGCCATAGCTCAGGTCAATCCTTTATCTAGCTAATAGAATGTTCTGAAATTCCGTCTATCTAATTGAATAATAATATTGCAGCCAAGTTTAGAAGTGAATTCTACAGATTATCCTTTTGATAGGTCGTTGGTCAATCCTTGATACTGCGCTAACTACAGTAGACTTAAGGTAAGGGCTTCAGATAGAGCTTCGATAAAGGCAAGTCCGGCTACGGAATTACCTACACTGTCTAAGGCGGGACTGTAGGTGGCGATCGCTCCCAATGTTGGTACTATCGTTAAAAGGGCACCGCTAATTCCTGATTTCATCGGTAATCCAATCCGGATGCTATATTTGCCAGATGCTTCATACAATCCACACGTTAACATCAGGGCATTGACACAGCGGCGATTTTGTGGTAGTATAATTTCCCTAAGGAATAAAATCTTTCCTAAGCAAGCTAAGTCTTCAACTGTCCCAGAAAGACAGCAAATTTGCTCGTAAGTGTCTATGGCTGTTTTCACATCATCTATATATCCAGATAAAGCAAGATATTGAGCGATCGCTTGATTAGTTTGAGAATTAACTGAACGGACTGAAGCTAACATCGCTTCATCCAACTTGAAGTTACAACCGGCTAATTGATTCAACCATTGACATAAATTTTGTGTACGACAAAGAGGGTCTTTTCCTGGTAATTTATCAGCAAGAGTAATTGCACCACTGTTAATCATCGGGTTGCGAGGAAATCCTTGATCGCGAACCAGTTGCGTGAGAGAATTAAACGGAGCATCTGATGGCTGAACCCCAACCCACTGAAAAACTGTTTCCAACCCCAAATGTTCTAGTAGATATAATAGAGAAAACGGCTTAATCGCGCTCATCAACGGAAAAACACACTTTGTATCCCCTGTACTATAAGCTTGTCCTGATTTACAAAAAATGTGAACTGCAAAGCAATGAGGATCGACAACAGCCAATTTAGGGATGCGGTTAGCAACTAGTCCTTGATTAGCCTGAATTTTAGCTTGTTGTACCCAGGTTGCTAACTCGGTCATAGTTAGTGTTTCCAGTGTTTTCAACATTTATATCTGGTTCGGAATGGCGAATGTAGAATGGGGATAATTACCAATACAGAATAGATTGTAATGTGCATTTTTTAGGAAATATTTGGTTACACCACAAATATATAAACTATTATTAAGTTTGGCGAAAAGCGTGAATTTGCTGCTTTGAGTAAATTTATCAAAGCAGTTGACGGTGATGAAATTATGAGACTGGGGAAATGATTCAAGTTGGTTCATTGGTGCGATCGCGCAATAACAATCTGGGAATAGGCAAAGTTACTCAAATATCCGAGCAATCGGTAATTGTAGAATATTTTTGCTCCTTGGGAAAGCAAATTCAAAATACGTTACCTTTAGCTTCGCTGTCTCAAGTGAGAATACAGCGTCAAACTCGCTGTTATATCAAATTAGAAAATGAAGACAGATGGGGAATCGGTAGAATTTTCACTTGGGATGAAGACAACGATTTATATCAAGTTGATTTACCAGATAAAAAGACGGTTTTAGTAACTGAACAAGATGTTTACGTGCGTTGTGATTTGCCAATTGAAGACCCAATTGATATTTTAGCAATGAAGGGTCAAGAAACGCCCTACTTCCACGAAAGACGACTTGCTTTAGTTAATTGTTTGATGTCCCAACGCTCTGTCAGTCGGGGGATGACAGGCTTACTTTCTGCTAACATTAAGTTTTATCCCCACCAAGTTGAAGTTATCCGCAGAGTCCTAGAAGACCCAATTCAACGCTACTTATTAGCAGATGATGAAGGGTTGGGAAAAACCATTGAAGCAGGTGCTATTCTTCGCCAATATTTGTTAGATGAACCCCAGGGAAAAGCTTTAGTAGTAGTACCGCAATATTTACTAGAACAATGGCATCAAGAGTTAGAAAATAAATTTTATATCTCTCATTTTCCTGATAGAGTGAAAGTGGTAGCGGTGGAAGATGTGCAGAAAATTAACCGCAACGCAGATATAAATTTTTTAATTTTAGATCAAGCTGAAAAAATTGCTGCAATGGCGTACTCATTTGACGCTTCACAACGCCAGAGTTTTGCGGTTTACAAACACATAGCTCATAAATGCGATCGCCTACTTTTACTTACTGGTACTCCACTATTAAACCACGAGCGGGATTATCTGGCGATGCTACATCTGTTAGATCCTGACATCTATCGGATGGATGATTTAAAAGCCTTTCGTGCTAAAGTGCAAAACCGCGTCGCAATTGGTAAAATTTTACTTTCCTTGGAAGATGCAGATTCTGTTGTTTTGAAAGACAACTTAAATCAACTCCGAAAGCTTTTTCCCAAAGATACTTATTTACTTGATTTAGCACACCAGCTAGAAAATTTCCAAACAGCTACCGACCAAGATAAAATCATTAGAGCAATTCGCACTCACATCAGCGACACGCATCGACTTCATAGACGAATCCTTCGCAATCGTCTTGCTTCGGTAGAAGATGTAATTTTTGAGAGAAATATTACACCCAAAGCCGAGTATGATTTAGATGAGCGTTCAATAGATATTCACGAATCAATTCAAAAGTGGCGTAGCGTTGCTCCTAATGAAAAAGAGTATCAGCGCATATTTCTGCTTTTATTTCTAGGTTCTGGAACATGGTTGGGTCTTTTAGAACAGATTATCACCGCACGCTTAAAGAACGTAGCTGGCAAAGAGTTAATTCAAGACTTTGATGAGGAAAGCATTTCCATGCTTACCGATACTCCGAAATTTGCTGATGAAGAAGAGATTTTAGAGCATTTGCTGAAAATTGTTCGACAACCATCAGAAGATGGCGATCGCATCGAACTACTCAAAACAGTATTACTCTACCACCTCAGCGAACCCTTTAATTTACAATCTTATCGGTCAAATCTCAGCAAATTACTCGAACAAGTACAGCGACGGATTATAAGACCAATACCGGGTGATATACTACCAAAAATTGTTGTATTTACCAGCTTTGCACTAGTTGGAGCCGAAATCGTTCGTTGTTTGAGAAGCAGTTTTGGTAAAGCAACTGTCGCTACTCATCAAGTCGGACAAACTCACGCTGAAGTTGAAAAGAATCTTAAACAATTCAAAAACGATCCAAAGTGTTTTATTCTTGTTTGTGATTCTAGTGGCGAAGAAGGTCGTAGTTTACAATTTGCCGACTGGATGATTCATTTTGACATTCCTTGGTCGCCAAATAGCCTGGAAAAAAGAATCAGTAGGATAGACAGCATCTACACTACACAGAAAAGTGAGTTAACAGTATTTGCAGGTGCAGATTTAGAAGATAGTCCGCACGATGCTTGGTATCGTTTGTTAAAAGAAGCTTTAACAATCTTTAGGCAATCAATTACCAATTTTCAGTTTTCTCTAGATAAAAAATTGCCGCAACTCGAAGCAAAGCTGTTTGAAACGGGAGCAAATGGACTAATAGAAAGTATAGAACAAATCCAACATGAAATAGCTGCCGAAAAAATCAAACTGAGCCAGCAAAATGTTTTAGACGAGATTGATATTCTTGACGAAGATGCTACCCAGTATTTTCTAGCATTAGATAATTATGATGCTAAATATCAAGAAATACAGCGATGTGTAGAAGGATGGATTTGTGATGCTTTAGAATTTAAGCAAGTTTATAAAACCGATTTCACTGGAATACAGCGCTACCAACCAACAATGCGTACCTTGCTTCCAGTAGATGAATTGAGAACTTACTTCAACACTTTTGCAGAGACATTTGGTACTTTTAACCGCCAATTAGCAAATCAAAATTCTGATATCAATCTCTATAGAATTGGTGAAGAATTTCTGGAATCATTAGCATCCTATATTCACTGGGATGATAGAGGTCAAGCTTTTGCACTATGGCGATTTGATAAATCTTGGGATAAGAGTCCAGGTAAGGAATGGTTTGGTTTTAGATTCAATTATATAATTGAAGCCAATTTAACTTACCTTAAAGAAGACACCAAATATCAAATTCTCAAGCGTCGCGCTGATGGCTTATTTACCCCAATAGTCGAGTCGATTTTCGTTGATGCAGTTGAGCCTATGTCTATAGTGCAAAATGAAGAATTATTAACTATTTTGCAGCGTCCTTATAGGGGTAAAGGTGGCATTCAATATCGTGATTATAATTTAGCGAAAACTCGATTATCAATAATTGATAACTTTGTTGAAGCTAATAAATGGCAAGACTTTTGTTATCAAGCGCGTCAAACTTCTTTGGAATTACTCCAGCAGCGTCCTGATTTTCGGGAATTGTGCGAAAAACAGGCGAAAATTGCTGAAGATAAATTAAATAAGCACGTTGAACAATTACAACTGCGGCTTAATCAACTTGTTGAAAACAAAGAAAGGTCAAATTCTGAGCTAGGAGAAGAAATTGAAACAGAAACTGATTTAATACAACTAATTATAGAAGGAATTCGCCATCCTTCTATTCGCCTTGATTCTGTTGGTTTTATTGTCGTTTCTGGATATCCTCCCACTCAATCTGATGAAGAAGGCGATATTTTTTAAATTCGTAGTGAGGACTTCAGTCCTCTTCTAATTAGGGTTTGCTGAAAAAGCAAGAAAAGCTGATATTCCTAGATTATCAGACCCAAGAAATTAGGACTTACGCATTGACAAAATAGGCAACAAGTGTAGTAAGCGTCAATGAGAAAACTTTTAGGCGATCGCTAATTAATAGCGACATAGGACTTACGTATTGACGAAAAGCACTATTCATGGATTTTAGGCAATGCCATAGCTACTAAGGTTCGCAAAAATATGCTCACGTACTACTATTGTGAACAGATTCCTTTGTACTTCGTACCAATTGCTAATTATCTTTTCAGAGCGCATAAACTCCAACCTAACAAAGGCTTGAAGTGAGTAAAACCAGTGTGGACAGACGCGCAGTATTCGCAACTATTGGCTTCGGCTACTGCTAGTGCAATTTGCTCGTTCAACTCTCTACCAGCCAAAGCTGAAACTCAGGTATCTTTGCAATACTGCTGGTGAATCACCATCAAACATCTCCATAAAAGACGTAGAGACGTAGCATTGCTACGTCTCATCAAGGGTTTCGGGCAACGCATAATTAAATTCGGTCGATGTCTATTGGGAATTATAGATAAACCTATAAGGGTACTCGCTTGATGTACCCCTATAGTATTCTTAAAATTCCCGACGCTGCCGCTTTTAGCTAATTGATTTTTGGGCGTTGCTGATTAGATGTATGAAAATGATTGTGCGCTCTGGTCAAAACCCTTGATTAGACGTAGCATTGCTACGTCTCTACATGGGGATTCATACCTGAATTCAGCAACGCCGATTTTTGAATTCTGTCTTCTGAAATCTTCTTCAAGATGCTTTCGACAGTGAACGCCGAGCTTTACGATACAGGAGAAATAGCCCAGTCAGTGGGAGTATGGCTAATGTAGATGGTTCGGGAACTCTTTCAATTGTGATGCGAGCAACGCGATAGCCTGGGGCTTTGAAGTCTGCGTTGGCAAAATTAATGGTTCTACCTCTAAAAGGTCTACTCGCATCCAAGACACCACCAGTACCTGCTGGTCTAAATCCTGGGTGGATGCTGACTACCCCACCTTCGGTTGTGCCGGTGTTTGGGTCTGGTTGCTGTAGAAATGCGGTGTTAATTGGGGCTTCATCATTGACTTCTGTACCAGCATCATAGACTTCCGACCCCAAAATATCAAAGCTGGTGGCGATGAAGTTACCACGAGGGTCAAACAGCCTATGTTCTAAAGGATCATCGTTAGCAAAGAAGGCATCGTTGCTAGGTATAACCATCCCGGCATAGCTGAAGTAGGGCGTACTCAAGATACTATTATCAATGTTTACGATCGCTGATGCTTTTGCTCCTGGACTAATTGGAGCAATTGGACGCTCAGGTCCGCCAAAAGCTACCCCTTGGACGCTACCAGTGCCACTGTTAGCGAAATAAGTAGAAATAGGTGCTGTTAAACCATCTTCGACCAAACGTTCAAAAGGTTCTATCGATAAGGCTTGACCTTCGTTCAACAGATCAAAACTGCCATTGTGCAAGCCAAACCAGAAGGGGGTAATTAGACTACCACCTTCTGGTGCTAAGTTTTCGATAGTAATTTTCAAAGATGCTGCGGTTGCAGTTGATGCCATTGCCAGCACTGAAGCAGATGCGATCGCAGTTGCTATTAATTTCGATACAGCTTTACGTGGATTTACCATTATTATCCCCTGTTTTCAAACTTTTAGAAGATACAATTCGATATATACCAGTCCTAAATTTTCACAACTCACTTAGGATTGCTACATACCCATCTTACAATGAGCCAATGTAGACGATCGGGGCAATCACTGACTTTTCAAAGTCGCTTCACAACAACTTCAGCTAGGTAAACTTATCTAAATTAGTCTTGACAAAAACATAGGTTAGTGAATCTACAAAAAAATCAGAATTCGTCGTTTGATTTATTTTCCACGGATCAAAGCGATGCCACAGGCTTGCCGCTCCTTTGTCTACGCCTAAAATCTTGTCAATAACGTTAACTTATTGAGACGTTTTTATTGATACTCAAGGGTTTGCCCTGAGAGAGGGGGAGACATTCTTTTTTCTTCCCCTTGTCCCCCTAGTCCCCCGATCAATTTCCTTCGGAAGATCCGCTGGGTTTTAGTCTATCCCGCCAAGACTGACTTGGTGAGGAATTTGAGGAACTGGGTTTGCTGCTTGACTCTGGTGCAGAGGTGCGAGTTCTTCTAGGTGAGGAAGAATCTGATTCTACTCGTCGAGATCGTCGTCGTGAAGAAGACCCAGAGGAGGAATCGCTAGAATTTGATTCTTCGCTTCTGTAGCGACGTCTTCTCGATGAACTCGATGAAGATGTATTATCATCTTGTTGCTGATAACGTCTTCGGCTGCGTCTTGGGGTATCGTCTTGTTGTTGATTGTTTTGAGAATCACTTCTCCTGTATCTGCGTCTTCTGGATGAGCGATCGCTATAATCAGAATTATCAGACCTTACTCCCTCACTTCGCCTTCTATTATTATTGTCAGAATCATCCGATTCGCGAATAGAGCGATTAACAATTCGCTTCGCTTTAATGCGCTGCGCTTTGATGGTGCCTTTACGACCTTCTAATTTCGGTCGAGAGGGAAACTTTTCTATGGGCATTCCTTTTACAGCTACTTCCATAAAATCATGCCAAGTGGAAGCAGCACTACTACTGCTACCCCAAGTAGGTTTGTTATCGTCGTTACCTAGCCAAACTCCTGTAACTAATTGGGGAATATAACCAATAAACCACAAATCGCGGGCTTCATCGGAAGTGCCTGTTTTCCCAGCTACGGGTCGATCTATTTGGGCAGCGCGACCTGTCCCATCTTCTACCACATTCCGCAGCATCCAGGTCATGATAGCAGCACTATCAGGGTCGAGAGCCTGCACCGGTTGATAACTAGCTTTCCATATTTCCTTGCCTTGGCGGTTGAGGATGCGGCTAATACCGTGAACTTCTGTATGTAAACCTTCATTTGCAAAAGTGCCGTAAGCGCTGGTTAACTCCAACAAATTCACTTCATTAGAGCCAAGAGCCAAAGAATAAGTCGGTTTAAGTGGAGATTTAATCCCCATATCGTGAGCTAGTTTAATTGTTGGTTCAAATCCGACATCAATTAACACCTTGACTGCAATGATATTAATTGACTTGGTGAGGGCTTCAATCAAGTTCATTGAACCGTGGAAACTTTCACTATAGTTTTTCGGCTCATAGCCATCAACTACAAACGGTACATCCTGGTAAGTATCGTAAGGATTTTTGCCGCTTGCGATCGCACTCGCGTAAACAAATCCTTTGAATGTTGAACCAGGTTGACGCTGTGCCTGGGTAACGCGGTTAAATTGGTACTTGCCAAAATCTTTTCCCCCCACCATTGTCTTAACTTCACCGGTACGGGGGTCAATAGTAACCATTGCCGCTTGCTTAAAGTTCTCCCAGCGTCCTTCATTTCGCAGTATTTTGGCAACTGCTTTTTCTGCGGCTTTTTGCCAAGTTGGGTTAATAGTAGTTTCTACCACTAAACCGCCACCCGCTAGCACATCGGGGGAAACATACTTCGGTAATTCTTTCTGAATGTAGGTGGTAAAGTAGGGTGCTTCTACTTGTAATCGCTTGGGTAAACTGCTTTGTAGGTTTATTGATTCACTACTCGCTGCTTGCCTTTCGGCGGCTGTAATAAAACCATCTTCTTCCATCCGTTGCAATACCAGATTTCGCCGTTGTTTGGCGGCTTCTGGATTGCGATCTGGAGCGTAAACGCTTGGTGCTGGCGCTAATCCGGCAATCGTCGCCATTTCTGGCAGTGTCAGTTGATCTACTGTCTTGCTGTAGTATACCCAAGCTGCATCACCGACTCCGTAAGCTCCTGAACCCAAATAAACTAGATTTAAATAACGTTCTAGAATCTGGTCTTTAGATAATTCCCGCTCCATTTTCTGTGCGAGTCGGACTTCTTTGAGCTTACGCAAAACTGTCTTTTCTTGTTTGAGAAAGAGAATTCGCGCTAGTTGTTGGGTGATGGTGCTACCACCTTCTACCACGTTTTGCGATCGCAAGTTATTTAAAACTGCTCTGCCGATTCCCTGAGCATCTACTCCATGATGTTGCCTAAATCTTCTATCCTCTGAGGCAATAAAGGCTTTTTTCAGCTGCTCAGGAATTTGCTCTATATTTAACCTTTCTCTGGTCGCTTCTCCTTGCTGTTGCAAAATACTACCATCACTAGCTTTGATGGTCAGTGTTTGCTCACGGACAACGACGTTCAACTCAGATTTATCCGGCAAAGTGCGATCTATTGACCACACAGTATGACTGATACCTACAATTCCACCACTCACACCCAAACCTAACCAAAACAAGGGACGACGATAAAATGGTTTATTGCCACCGGGAAGTTTCGCAATTATTCCAGATGATACACTTCTCACCTGGCTCAGTAACTGCTTTACCTTCCCCAACTTGCTTGGTGTTTCATTTGTAGATTCCTCCCTGGGGTTTTGATTACCTGGAGGTATCAAATCGGCAGAGGATTCTTCCGTATTATTGCCGTGAGGCAATCCCGGTTTCTCTGTGTCTGTGTTACTCAATTTAGTTGATCGTTCCTTGAACCAGGATGTAAACTTCGCCACGTCATTTCCTCGCCCAAAGTAGTTACAAGTTAACCACGATGAAAAAAATGGGATTAGCGTACCATGTTTGTGTTAGTATAATATCCCATAAATAATTAACTGAATTCATTACGAAATAATGTTTTTTGATGATTGGTGTATTGTACTCGTTAATTTTATACACCAATTTTGATTATTTTTCACACTGAAATAAAGATTGATGAACACAAGTGCGATCGCTCTCGGTAGCAATCTGGGCGATAGAAGTTCAATTTTAACAGATGCTGTGGAAACTTTAGCGCGAACACCAGGTATTATTCTAGAAGTTACATCAAGTTGGTATCAAACCAAAGCTGTAGGACCACCACAACCAGATTACTTGAATGGCGCGGCTATTCTGCAAGTAGAAATGACACCGCAAGCGTTATTGGCAACTTTGTTCGCGATTGAAAGCAAATTTGGGCGGATTCGGACTGAGCGATGGGGAGCGCGAACGCTTGACTTGGATTTGTTATTATATGATGACTTAATTTTGGATACACCAGACCTCCAAATTCCCCATCCGAGAATGTGCGATAGAGCTTTCGTGCTAGTACCTCTAGCGGAAATTGCCCCAAATCTAATTGAACCAGTTCGAGAATGTGAAATTAAAGAATTGGTTAAAAAGGTAGACAGTTCTGATGTACATTTATGGATGGGCAATTAAAATTACCATCGATAAACCCAGAAAAAGCCTGATTTGACAATTCATCTCCAGAATTATCTGTGTATTATTAGAAAATATAACTTCACTATGCCATTAGGTAGAGAATTACCGCAGCTGCTGAAACAACGCTTGTTCTTCAAAGGACGCAAGTTCAATTTTGAAGTCAATCGCTTGCGCTTACCCAACAAATCGGAAGGAGAATGGGAATGTATTCGTCACCCTGGTGGGGCTTTAGCCGTACCCGTAACCTCAGACGGTAAACTTATACTTGTGCGCCAGTATCGCTTTGCAGTTCAAGGACGTATATTAGAATTTCCGGCAGGTACAGTGGAACCGAATGAAGAACCTCAAGAAACAATTGCGCGAGAAATTGAAGAAGAAACTGGCTATCGTGCCAACAAATGGGAAAAACTAGGAGAATTTTTTATCGCTCCCGGTTATTCTGATGAAATTATCTATGCTTTTCTAGCGCAAGATTTAGAAAAGTTAGAGACACCACCACCACAAGAGGAGGACGAAGATATCGAAACTGTCTTTTTCACCCCCGAAGAACTAGAGAAAGCGATTCTCGACGGTGAACTTGTAGATGCTAAATCGATTTCTAGCTTTATGCTAGCTCGTCCATTTTTAGTTTAATTAGTGGATACAGCAGATTGCGTTTTTATTGAATACACGTAGAGACGTTCCCCCGGAACGTCTCAGAGCGGGTTTTGGGTTTTATGCATGTACCTCCTAAACCTGAAATATATTGAATACACGTAGAGACGTTCCGCCGGAACGTCTCAGAGCGGGTTTTGGGTTTTATGCATGTACCTCCTAAACCTGAAATATGCTGTAGTGGTTAGTGGATAATAGACCTCTTGCAAAAAAGTTTTAACATTTTCCACTAAATAGGAGTCCTATATATAGGACTCCTACAAAGCTGAATCAAAAATCTGCTGTACGGTAAGTTTTAGTTCCGGGAAACAGGGAGAAATGATTCGGTCGTTGCCCCTAAATAGAGTTTTGACGTACTCACCATCAATCAACTCGCAGACAAAAATAGCGGGTTGTTTGGGATTTCCGATAAAATCACGCCCTCCCAGCCCTGCATAATCGACTATCCAATATTCAAGAATGCCCTTTTTTTCGTAGTCGGCATATTTTTTGTAGTAGTCATCGCGCCAGTTTGTACTTACCACCTCAATCACCAAGGGGATTGATTCCGACTGCTGTACGGTAGAGTATTTTTCCCATAACTCCTCATTTTTTAAGTTTGTGCGGTCGATAACCAGTACGTCGGGACAGTAAGCAAAGTCGTTTTCTTCATCTGAAAATGCCACTAATCTGGTTTTTGGGATGTTGTAAGGGCGGTTCAATCGGGTAAATTCAACCCCTATCTGAACACCTAAAAAACCTGTTACGTTTTCATGCTTGCCTGAAGGTTGCGCCATCTCGATAATTATCTTATTATGCAGTTCGTAGCGATTCCCTTCTGGCTTTTGCTCCAAAAATTCTTGAATGGTTAATAGTTTTTGTTTCGGCAGTACTTGGGTCATGCTTATTCCTCGTCTCTTTTCATCAGAATCCGATATTGGAGCTTCACAAAGAAACAGTATTACCCAGATAAAAATTATCTCATCAGCTCAGACAAACAATTGATGAGCTTTTCATAATGAGCGCTTCAGCGCTCACTACGAATATTAACCTTAACTAGCCACAGCAGCCGTGTAAACGCTTACTTGTTTGCGGGTTTTGCCCTTTCTTTCAAACGTTACCACACCATCAATTAAGGCAAACAAAGTGTCGTCGCTACCGATACCAACGTTGTTACCTGGGTGAAATTTTCTGCCGCGTTGACGTACTAGAATGTTACCAGCCCGGACAGTTTCACTACCGTAACGCTTCACACCTAGACGTTGAGCATTAGAGTCACGTCCGTTACGTGTACTACCTGTTCCTTTCTTATGAGCCATAATTTCCTCTTGTGTAGTGGATAGTGGTTAGTGGGAGCGTGGATGGTTGTAACGAGTACTTTTTGACAGCCAACAACCAACAACTAACAATTATTCAACAACAGTTGCTTCAACCGATGTTGCCTCTTCTTCTTCAGTTTCAGCAGTTGTACCAACTGGAGCAGTAAATACCGTACCATTCAAGTTGATAGAATCAATCATCAGCCTAGTGACTTCTTGCCGATGTCCGCGCTTTTTGCGGGTTTTCTTTTTCGGCTTCATCTTGTATACTAGAACTTTGCGATCGCGAAAATGTCGCATCACTGTTCCTTCTACAGTTGCCCCCGTCACTAACGGCTGTCCAATAGTAACTTCACCATCGTGCTGCACTAACAACACTGCATCTATAGTAACTTTCTCTTCTGCTTCGATATGAAGTAGTTCAATATCGTAAAAGCGACCTGGTTCAACTCTTAGTTGCTTGCCGCCAGTTTCAATGATTGCGTAGGTCATGGAATAATTATCCTTGAAGATGCCGTACAGGTAGCTGGCTTTCATCTCTTGTGGAGTAGCGATAAACCGCATGAATCCAGCTTTTGCTGTGTATCTACCTGATCCGAGCAGGAATTAAACAGCCAATTTACTATTATACCTATACTTTATCGTTAAGTCAAGAAAAATTTCAACAGAACAAATTTCCATTAATTTCACTTTTTTGGCGAAATCTTCTTTTTTGAGCGTGTAGCTATCAGAGACACAGAACAACACCGTAAATTCTGAGTAGCAGAAACTAACTGTTGCTCAGTTTTTTTATCATACTCTCAAAACTGATGAGTAAGTAGTGCTATATTTTATTTAACTCACTATGAAAAGAATCGAAGTTGAACAAAGAGCGATTTTTATCGGTTTGGCTGGTAGCCACGGCTATGGTTTAAATCGTCCCAGTTCAGATTATGATTATCGGGGGGTGTTTATCGCACCCAAAAGATATTATTTAGGATTTGACCGCATTGAACAAAAAGATGGTGATTGGGATGAACCAGGAATCTTTCCCTTTTTAGATGGAAACAAAGACACCGTTATCTACGAATTAAGAAAAATCATCCAGTTACTATCCGGAGCAAATCCCAACGTTTTAGAATTGCTGTGGTTGAATGAATATCCTGTATTAACGAAGGTAGGACAGCATTTAATTAACCATAAACAGCTATTTTTGAGCAAAAAGGTCAAGCATACTTATTCTGGTTACGCTTTTGCTCAAATCAAAAAAATGGAAAGTCATCGCAAGTGGTTGTTACATCCACCACAAAATAAACCAGTACCATCTGATTTTGGCATAGAAGAAGAAACAACTCTCAGCAAAGATGAGTTAAACGCCTTTCTGGAGTATCTTTATCTCTTAATTAGAGGAAGAATCGAGTTTTTAGAGGAAGCAGAACAACTATATCATTTATTGACGGCTGATATTGATTTCAAAGGAGTGCTGAAACAATATACTCTACCCGATGAGACTTTAGACTATACACAAAACTTAACAAATAGCCGCAAAGATTTTATTCGCTTGCTTCAAAAAAGCCAAAGTTATCAAGTTGCTTTCAGAGAATGGAAAGCTTACTTATCCTGGCAGGAAAATAGAAATCCCGCTAGAGCCGAAATGGAGAGAAAATCAGGTTTTGACCTCAAACATGGGATGCACTGTATTCGCTTGCTACGTAGTGGAGTAGAAATTTTACGTACAGGAGAAGTGATTGTAGATAGACGAATTGCTGGTGATGTAAAAGATTTAAGAGCAATTATCAATGGTGAGTATTCTTATGAGCAGGTAATGAAAATGGCAGAAGATTTAGTAGCGGAAATGGAAAGTGTTTATCAAGAATCAAGTTTGCCACATAAACCTGATTTAGAGCAAATTAACGAATTGTGTATGGAATTAGTGGAAATCCAGGGTTGGTAAGTTAAGAGTCAACAGTTAAGACCATTGACATTTGACTCTTGACTAATTTTAAAGCATTTTAATGATGTCGGCAAAGCCATATATGCTGATGATGAGCAATAGCAGTGCTGTAATTTGGGTGATTCGCGTCTGAGGTGAGGGAGCGATCGCTTCTCGCACTAAGATAGAAATAGACGCTCCAACTACTAAACTCAAACCCAATATCAAAAAAGGTCTATCGGGTATAACAGTCGCAATTGCTAGCATAGCGATCGCTAACATCAACATCAATAGCTCTACAAACCGAGGTGGATTGTATTGGCTAGATATCACAAAAGTCTGAAACCAAAAATGCCAAAATCTCATCACTGGGGATTGGGAAATGGGGACAAATAATATCGTAGAGACGTTCCGACGGAACGTCTCTACCTAAATATAGACGTTTGGTGTGGAACGTCTCTACCTAAATATAGACGTTCTGACGGAACGTCTTTACAATAGACATAGGAGTGGAAAACAATGTAGAGACGTAGCACTGCTACGTCTAATCAAGGGTTGTGAACAACGCATAGTTCATTTTCACTCCTTGTCTAATATAGACGTTCTGACGGAACGTCTCTACAATATAGACGTTCTGACGGAACGTCTCTACAATATAGACGTTCCATCGGAACGTCTCTACAATATAGACGTTCTGACAGAACGTCTCTACCTAACTCCTGATTTTTGAACTGTACCGTTTGCTTGTGTAGTATCTTCGGCTACCTCTACGCCAAAGACGCGACAAAAGGTTTTTTCGACTTTGTAGCCAGAATCAATGGATTCTAAAGGGTCTTTCCGCAGTCGATGACGCAGACATAGAGTAATTACGCGACGGATGTCATCAATTGTTACTTCGGTACGTCCTTCAAATGCAGCGATCGCTTTTGCGGCACGGTTGGTTACAATGTCACCACGCAAGCCATCTACATCAAGTTGCGAACAAACTTCGGAAATCTTTACCCGCAAGTCATAATCAATTTTAACCGAAGGCAAAAGCTTCTGAGCATTGACAATTTTCTCTTGTAGTGCTTCTTGACTAATTTGGTTTTTATCAACAAATTCTTGAGGATTTTGGTCAAATTCCGCTCTTTGTTCGACGATTTCCACTCGCAAAGCTGGTTCTTTGACGGTGCGAATTTCGGCGTGCATTCCAAAACGGTCAAGCAATTGAGGACGTAATTCACCTTCTTCCGGGTTTCCAGAACCTACTAGCACAAAACGCGCCGGATGTCTAATAGAAATACCTTCACGTTCTACAGTGTTCCATCCGCTAGCGGCAGAATCTAGTAGCACGTCTACCAAGTGGTCATCAAGCAAGTTGACTTCATCCACATAAAGTATACCCCGGTTAGCTTTTGCTAAAAGTCCCGGTTCAAAGGCTTTTACACCTTCAGATAAAGCCTTTTCAATATCGATAGTACCGCAAACCCGGTCTTCTGTAGCTCCTAGTGGTAAGTCTACCATGATGACTTTTTTCTGAACTACAGGAATTTCGGCTCCAAGTTCAATTAAAGCACGAACTTCATCGCTCATGATATCAGGGTCGCTGGGGTCACTGTTGAAGGGGTCATTGGCAACCACGGGAATTTCTGGCAACAAATCAGCTAGCGCTCGAATGGTTGTGGATTTGCCGGTGCCGCGATCGCCCATAATCATTACACCACCAATTTTCGGATCAATCACATTTAACAGCAGCGACAGTTTCATCTCTTCCTGACCGACAATTGCCGTAAATGGAAACACTACCCGACGCGTATTAGCCGTGGTTTGAGTTGTAGGACTCACGCTTATTACCTTATCAATATTTTTCTTATTACAATTTTTCATTGTGCCACAGTTACGGTGTAAGATAAAAGGTAAAATGAGATATACATTCACAAATTAATTAATAGCAGTACACCCACAATCAATTTCGTCAGAGAATTTGCCGATCAACAATCATGGCTACAGCAGTCAAACCCATTACCTTAGAAGAATTCCTGCAACTAAGAGAAGCCGAACCCCCTTCTGAGTACATTGACGGTCAAATTTATCAAAAACCCATGCCACAAGGAGAACACAGCCGACTTCAAGGTAAACTTGTTACTACCATCAACGAAGTTGCAGAACCTCAAAAAATCGCTCTTGCATTACCCGAACTGCGCTGTACTTTTGGCGGTGCTACCATAGTTCCCGATGTTACCGTATTTCCCTGGGAACACATACCCCGCACTGAATTAGGCAGAATCGCCAACCGCTTTGAAAGTCATCCCGACTGGGCAATAGAAATTCTCTCACCAGACCAAAGCCAAACCAAAGTTCTCCGTAATCTGCTGCACTGCTGTAAAAATGGCACAGAACTAGGGTGGTTAATTCTTCCAGATGAAACCAGCATCTTGATTGTATACCCCAACCAACGCATTGAATTGCTTGCAGGTATCGACGCACTCCCCATGCTTAGTAATATTGACTTATCCCTAACCGTCGAGCAAGTCTTTAACTGGCTAAATATTTAAACCAAACTCATAATCAGGCATTGCTGATTTCATGTATGATATCATGTCCGGAAAATTACTTATGATGTAAAGACGTTCCGGCGGAACGTCTTTACGAAGGTTGCGAGGCTTTTATTGTCGAGATATTGGCAGAAAGGTTGAGAGCGCTTGGTGTAGATCCTGATTCAATTGCTTGACAAATTCGCTGTTTTTATATATTGTATTTTTAAAATAGCAAAACTGTAGCTAAATAAAGATGAATTCGTAGTTAGCGCTTCAGCGCTAAAGTATTCACCGCTGAATTTAGGGTGTGAATAATGATTTTGCGTGATTTCAAAACCTTTAGACATTGACCTAATTTAAATATGCGTTATCCAAAACCCCAACAGACGTAGCAGTGCTACGTCTCTACATTCTTCTTCATACTTCAGATGACAGCATGATGTAGAATAGAAATCCCGCTCACTGGACAAATTTAGATAAGAAAAATGAATCAGTTTCCGGCAACCAGCAGCAGTGTGGTAAAGGAAAAAGCCTTAGAATTAGGGTTTCACAAAGTTGGAATTGCAACTGTAGATGAGATGGATACTACACACGCGCAGCGGTTGCAAGCATGGTTAGAACTGGGTTATCATGCCGATATGGAATGGATGGCTTCGCCGAAGCGTCAGGATATTCGGTTGATAATGCCAGAAGTGCGATCGCTTATTTGTGTCGCTTTAAATTATTATACACCTCACCAACGTCCCGAAGGTGAAGAATATGCTAAAATGTCGCGTTATGGCTGGGGACGAGATTATCACAAAGTCATGCACAAAAAACTTAAAGTGCTGACTACTTGGTTGCAGGAACTTGGAATTGGTATTCAAGCGCTTAGTTATGCAGACACAGGATCAGTGCAAGATAAAGTATGGGCACAACAAGCGGGAATTGGCTGGATTGCGAAAAATGGTAATGTGATAACTAGGGAGTATGGTTCTTGGGTATTTTTGGGAGAAGTGTTGACTAATCTGGAGTTAGAGAGCGATCGTCCGCATACACAACACTGCGGTACTTGTACTCGTTGTCTTGACGCTTGTCCTACCAGTGCAATTACTCAAGAGTTTGTAATAGATGCCAACCTTTGCATAGCTTATCATACAATTGAAAATCGGGCGGAAAAATTGCCTCTGACAATTACACCTCATTTAGAAGGTTGGGTTGCAGGTTGCGATATCTGCCAAGATGTTTGTCCTTGGAATCAGCGTTTTGCTCGTACAACCGATGTGGCAGAGTTTCAACCCTACTCTGGGAATCTTGCGCCCAAGCTGATAGAATTAGCCAAAATCTCAAATGAGGAGTGGGATAGACAATTTCCGGCATCCGCATTCAGACGAATTAAACCAGAAATGTTACGAAGAAATGCCCGTGCTAATTTAGAGAATAAACTAGATGCGTAGCGCACTTGAGCAAGCTAAGGTAAAGGCTTACATTCAGTCATGAAGTCAACTTCAGACTTCATACTTTATATTTTATACTTCAGATGACCCAGAAAGTAATTATTTTTGATTTTGATGGCACAATTGCCGATACAGTAGATGCTCTAGTAAGTATTGCTAATCGTTTAGCCGTAGAGTTTGGTTATATACAAATCACTCCAGAGGAACTTGCCCTTCTGAGGAATTTTACTTCTAGGGAAATTATTAAGTACTCAGGTATCTCGGTTTTCAAGATTCCTTTTTTAGTCAAAAAGGTGAAATCAGAATTAAAAGATAAAATACACGAGTTCAAACCAATTCCCGGAATTAAAGAAGCATTAATAGAACTGAAAAGTGATGGAAATAGGCTAGGAATTATCACCTCTAATTCTAAAGATAATGTCAAAGACTTTCTGCAAATAAACGACTTAGATGGCTTATTTGAGTTTATCTACTCAGGGGTGACAATTTTTGGTAAAACAACAATAATTAATAATGTCTTAAGACAAAAACAACTAAAACCTCAAGAAGTTATTTATGTTGGTGATGAAACTAGAGATATAGAAGCATCCAAAAAAGCAAATATCAAAGTGATTGCAGTGACTTGGGGTTTCAATTCGCAGGAAGTTTTAAGGAAGCAAAATCCCAATTTTTTGATTGACCAACCAAGTCAACTGCTAGAAGTGATAAAAAATTGTTAATCGTAATTTGGTAATTAGTAAAGACGTTCCGCCGGAACGTCTCTACGACGATAGGTTTTTATTACTGTTAATTAAACGGACATGATATCACCTATTAACAATTACCAGTAAGCATAAAAACTTACTTTCCGGGCTGACCTTTTTCCAAAGCTTCTTGTATCAGGTCATCACTCACATTACTTACACCTTGATTCGCAGATCCACCAACATCTTTAGCCATGTTCATATAATCAGCGGGATTACTAGTTGATTCTGCCTGGGTTTTTGTTTCTTCTTGTTTCGATACCTCAAACTTAGGTGCAGTTGCAGCGTTGGCAGCTACCTCACCTTCTTTTGTACGGTCAATATCACTGACGCTGTATTGTTGTGCAGCTTTGTAATCTCCCTCGAAATCGACTGTTGGTGCTTTTTCTTCACCACTAGCGATGCTTTCAGCAGCTAATTGTGCGTCTTGGGTTGAAGCTTCCGCGACATTGGGCTTTATTTCATCAGGCATAACTAACCCCTTAAGTAACTTTTCTATTTATGAGGTAATCCTAACAAAGTGATGTCTCATGTTCTTGGTATCTACAGATAGATGTTTACCTCTATTGAAAGATAGATATATTTTTGGAACTCTAATTTGTAAAACTCTTTCTCTTGGAGGTCGATAATAAAGTCATTAATAGTCAAGGTAAAACTGGTATCACTTTGAACTTTTTGATTTAATAACTTCGGAGAAAAATTATGACTGCAAGTTACAATAAAGCCGATTCTCAAGCTTTGAGCAAGACAACTCAAAAAGTGGTGGAGGCATTTAACAAGCTAGATACTGATGGGAAATTAGCTTGGTTTTATTTTGTTTATAAAAAAATGGGTAGTTCAATTACTCCTGCGGCACCCGCTGCTGCCGAACCAGAACTAGCACCAAGGCTGTTAGGAGATTATTATGAATTATCTGAAGAGGAGCAATTAAACGTGATGCGGGAAATTGTGAATCGTGAAGATACAGAATATTCTCGTGCTTATGGTGCTATCAAAGAAAATAACCAGCTATTGGTTTGGTATGCTTGGGCAATCGGTATGGATGAGAAAAAAATAGTTGGAATGCCAGCAAATTACAATGCTAGTGAGGCGATAAATAATCTGCTTTCACAAGTAGAAGGATTAGAATTTGAACAGCAAATTTCTATATTCCGGACAATTGCCAATGAAATGGGTTACACCGATGTGAAACCGATTGAGACGCAAGCACAAACTGGTAAAACGTCAAGTTTTTAATATTTGTAATTATACCCTCAGGCTGAAAGCCTGGGGCTATAATTACAAAGCCCACCTACGTGGGCTAATTAGACGCATCTTCATAAAGAAACGGTATAAGCACGAAAGAATAAGTTTTCGTTTTACTGCATGTGAGCTAAGTCGGATGGTGTCATGTTGGAGTGTATCACTTGACCATCACGAAACCAAATTATGCGTTGGGTTTGACGGGCAACTTCTGGTTCATGAGTTACCATGACGACGGTGATGCCACTAGCGTTAAGTTCGGTGAAGATATCTAATACTTCTTGGGTTGTGCGAGAATCAAGTGCGCCGGTGGGTTCATCAGCAAGGAGGACGACGGGACGGTTGACGATCGCACGAGCGATCGCTACTCTTTGTTGTTGTCCTCCTGATAGTTGATTTGGTTTGTTGTTGAGTCGTTTTTCTAAGCCTACTCTACCAAGTGCTTCGGCTGCGCGATCGCGTCTTTCACTGTTACTCACACCAGCATACACCATCGGCAAAATGACATTTTCTAATGCCGATAGTTGAGATAACAAGTGGAATTGTTGAAACACAAACCCTAACTTTTTGTTACGAATATGTGCCAAAGCGCTATCGTCTAGTTGTGCGACATCAACGTTATCTAAATAATAATGTCCTGATGTCGGACGATCCAAACAACCGATAATATTCATTGCGGTGGATTTACCAGAACCAGAAGGTCCCATAATCGAACAATATTCGCCCTGTTCTATAATCAGGTTGACATCATTAAGCGCTTTGACTTCTGTTTCACCAGCACCATAAATTTTAAAGACATTCTCAATGCGAATAATCGCACTTTTAGGAGTAGGATTGGGAATACGGGAATCGGTAATTGATAAAGTGTTTGTCATAAAGATTTTCTTAAAAGTTCAGGTTAAAGCGTGAATATAACCGTAGTAAGCACTTCAGTCCTTAAAATAAGCCTAATTTAAGTTCTTTGTGTGACACTTGCGTAAATCCTTAAGCACTACGTAGCGCAACAATTGGATCAAGTTGAGCAGCGCGACGTGCCGGTACAACACCAAAGAATAAACCGATACCACCAGAAACGCCAACGGCAAGAGCGATCGCTACCGGAGAAATTGCCGCTTCTAAAGGAGTCAGCGCTCCTACTAGCATAATGCCACCGATACCAATCCCAGTGCCAATTAAACCACCAGCGGCTGAGAGAACTACTGCCTCAATCATGAACTGTAGCAGAATATCTTGTTGAGTTGCGCCGATCGCTTTTCGCAATCCAATTTCTTGAGTGCGTTCGGTGACGGAAACAAGCATAATATTCATGATGCCAATGCCACCGACGAATAAGGAAATGCCGGCGATTGCTGTGAGCATAATTGTTAACGCACCGCTGATTTGACCGACAGTTTGCAGTGCATCTTTTTGAGTGCGAATGGTAAAATCATCTTCGTTGATTAATTTGTGTCGCAGTCGCAGCAAGTTAGTAATTTGAAACTTTGCCGCATCTACACTGTCTGAATTCTTTGCCGAAGCGACAATATAACTTAGCTCCAATCCGTAGGGAGAAGTTTTCCCCACCAAGCGATTTGCTGCGGTGAAAATGGGTGTTAATGCTGCTTCGTCGTAATCGGCACCGACGCTGGAACCTTTCGGTGTTAATACTCCAATTATTTGAAAGCTGGCATTTTTGATTCGCATTTGCTGCCCGATGGGGTTAGCATTACCAAAGAGTTTTTCTGCCAAATCAGCACCCAAAACTACAACTTGGTTCCTGCGCTTCATATCTATGTCGCTGAAAAATCGTCCTTTTGCCGTTTCAAAATCGCGCACCACCGAGAAGGAAGGAGTCGTACCGATAATATTGACATCGGTGTTGCGGTTGCGGTAAGTCACCACCTGCCTGCTGTTTAATTCCGCCGTCACACCTGCTATAGTTGGGACTTGAGAAGCGATCGCTTCCGCATCTTCTAAAACTAAAGTTTTTGGGATATCACGGGATACGCGCTGAGTTTCTTGATTACCAGGAAATATAAATATTATGTTTGGTCCCAAGGACTCCAGTTGTTTATTAACGTACTTTTGTCCACCTTGCCCGATGCCAATCATCGCAATCACTGAGGCATTCCCGATGACAATACCTAACATTGTCAAGACGCTACGCAACTTATTTGATAGCAGAGTTGTCCCTGCCATTTTGACGCTTTCAAGAATGTTCATTTCTTTTGTTCTCGCGCCTTTTCAATTGTATATTCTTTTGGAGGGTCAATAAAGACGCGATCGCCCGCTTTAACTCCCTCTAAAATCTGAGTTTGGTCTTTGATTTGGGAACCGATTGTGACTTCGCGAAACTGCGCTTTATTTTTCGCGTCTGGGATTAACACACCAGTTTGACCTTTTTCGCTAACAATCGCCACCGTTGGTAATACTAAAGCATTTGACAAGCGATCGCCTAAAAACGTCAAATCAACATTTAAGCCAGAACGCAGTTTATCTATACCCGTATCCAATGCAACCCGTACTTGAAAGGATGTTACACCTTGTTCTACCACTGCTTCTGGAGAAATTAAGCGTACACTTCCTTTAAAGACTTGATCTGGATAAGCATCAGCGACAATTTCCACACTTTGTCCCTGTTTAATTCTACCAATATCAGCTTCCGGCACTTGCGCTAGCACTTCTAAACCTCGTGCCACAGCGACAATTGAACTAGAAGTTGCTGACGCACTACTTGAAGCAGAAGTTGTCGGGGTGACAAAGGCGCCGATGTTAGCATACTTCTGGGTGACAATTCCCGCAAAAGGTGCGCGGATAATCGTATCTTCTAAATTAACTTGCTCCGCCTTCAATTGAGCTTGTGCTGATGCTACACCTGCTTTCCGCTGATTAATTATTTCCGGACGGGTGCCATTTTCCATCAACTGCAACTGCGCTTTTGCTTCTTCTACTACTGCTTTGCGTTGAGCCATTTCTTCGGAACGACTACCAGCTTGTTGCAGCGATAATCGTTTTTGTGCTTCAAGCAAATTCGCGATCGCGCTTTTATCTTCGCTGATAAATTGATCTAATTCTTGTTTTTGAATTGCTCCCTGCTGATATAAATATTGGTAACGCTTGACTTTTTTGCTGCTAAAATTCGCCTTTGCTTGAGCTGCATCTACCAAAGCTTGAGCTTGAGCAATTTCTTGAGGACGATTTCCTGCTTGTGCTTGGGCAAATTGCGCTTGGACTTGTGATAAACGCGCTTTAGATTGATCGATTTCTTGAGGACGACTTCCGGCTTCGGCTTCGGCTAATTGAGCCTGAGATTGAGCTAAATTGGCGCTAAATTGCTGGATTCTCGCTTGAATATCTGCACTATCCATTCGGGCAAGAATTTTTCCTGCTTGCACGCGATCGCCTTGCTCAACGTACAATTGTTTTAAAATTCCCGGATTTTTCGGGCTAATATTCACACTTTGAACTGGTACAACCTTGCCACTACTAGTAATCCGCAAAGTTACGCTTTTCGCTTCCACTGGCACAGTTAGTTGCGTAATATCCTCTTTTCCTGTACCCTGATTTACAAAGATGTATGTCGTCGTTCCGCCAACAACCACCACACCAGCAGCCATCAACCCAATCAACCAGGGAAATGGATTCTTTATTTTACCAAATACGGGGACTTCTATTTGCGTAGTCATATATAGCCTATGAAAAATGATGCTCTTCTTTGGTGGTTGATAAGCGCTTCAAAAACTTGAGGGAGTTACCAATCAAAAGTTGTATAAGGATGATTTTCTGGATTTGCCGTATCACAGACAAATCGAAAATCCCGTGATTTCGGAAGATAAAAGGTAATTTACCTTTAGTTAAGTTTTTTATCATATTAACCTTATGTACTTACAAATCACTTCACCTGAATGGGTGACTTTAGTGATGAGTTACGCAACTTGGGGACTGGGGACTGGGAATACATAGCACTCATGACTCGCACTTTACCCTAATCTCTAATCCCTAGTCCCCAGTCCCTAGCCCAAAATTTAGCTGTCGCTCATAGCTTAGATCGTTTAAGCTAGCTGAAAGAATCTTTAGATTTATGGTTAAGAGGCGTTAGTGTGCCCAAATTAGTTCGATTAATTTCGCTTTTAGTAGCCTGTGGTTTCTGGAGTTTGCCTTATAAAGCTCATGCACAGGCATTGATTCCTCATACACTGCAACTTGATACAGCCAAATTGGAGCAGCAGGGGTTGAGTCTGGCACAAGAAGCGGCTCAACTAGCGCAGTTTCAACAGACGGAAATGGCTTTACCACGAGCAAAGTTGGCATCTCAACTTGCTCCTAAGAACGATAAGGTATGGTTTCTCTTAGGTGGCTTGTATTTGCAAAACAAGCAGTTTGATACCGCCATCGCTGCTTTAAATAAGGCACAATCTCTCAACCCCAAAAATCCTGACGTTCAGTTTGCTTTGGGTTCAGCTAATTTTCAGCAGGAAAAGTACCAAGCTGCGGCTGAGTATTATCAAGCGGGTTTGAAGTTAAAACCCAATGACTCAGAGGGATTGTTTGATTTAGGGAATGCCTACTATAAGTTGAATAGATTGCCAGAAGCGATCGCCCAATACAATAAAGCAGTAGCCGCCGACAAAAAATTCTGGCCTGCGATTAACAACGTTGGGTTAATTAACTACGAACAAGGCAATATTCCCGGTGCAATTAAGCAATGGCAAACCGCTGTTGCCATTGAGAAAAAAGCCGCAGAACCTTTATTAGCATTGGCAGTGGCACTGTATACTAAAGGCGATCGCGCTTCCGGTTTGGCAATGGGAGAAGCTGCACTGCGAATTGACGATCGCTATGGTGATTTGAATTTCCTTAAGGAGAATCTCTGGGGCGATCGCTTGCTCGCTGATACGAAGAAATTCCTGGAATTACCTCGTATTCAAGCCGCTCTTCAGCCAAAAGAAACCCCGTCAGTCAATAAACAGCCGCAATAAGAGGAGGGGGAGAAAGCGGGAGGGGGAGATGAGGGAGATGAGGGAGATGAGGAGATGAGGGAGATGAGGGAGATGAGGGAGATAAGGGAGATGAGGGAGAAAGAATTGTCCTTTTATCTCCTTGTCTCCCTGTCTCGTTGTCCCCTTGTCCCCTTGTCCCCTTGTCCCCTTTTCCCTTTTCCCCTCTTCAAATACCCTCTTGCTTAAAAGCACCATTTAACAGTACATATATACTAAAGTGTAAAAAGTAAACAGTCGCCCAACATATTGACGGGCGACAGTTACTAAATGAATTGTCAATTGTCCTGTTTGGGTAGCAGTGCGATGATTTGGTCAACAAACTGTTGATGGTCAACAACTGGTTTAGAGATGTAACCATCAGCACCGCTTTGCTTGAGAAAGTTCTCGCGATCGCCTTCCATCGCGTGTGCCGTTACCAAAATAACAGGTAAATTTGCTGTCTGTGGATCTGATTTCAACATTTGTGTAATCTTGATACCATCAACAGACTTACCTTGGTAAACACTTCTTGAAAGAGAAACATCCATCAAAATAATGTCTGCTTCACCAGAAGAGGCAATTTTCATTACCTCTTCCACGTTTTCAGTATGTTTCACCTCCAAGCCACCGCGCTTGGTCAAAATTTTGGAAAAAACACGAGCATTAATTAGATCGTCTTCGACAATCAAAACAGTTTTCATCAGAATTTAACTTATAGGGGTGAGGGAAATTACCAGTTTAATCAAAACAGTTGTCTACATACTTAAAAAAAATCAATGTGTATACCCATGATATGACGGATAATACAACTGATTTTTCCCTTATGACTGTCAAGATTCTGTTAAGAGTTTCATTCCATCCGTTATGCTGTGGTTGCTGCTGTGTTCATTTATAGAGATTTTTGTGTAGTGAAAATTCAGGGAAAAAACTCATGGCAAAACAGTTAAATCTTCTTTCAACAGGACAGGTAATCACCACAGCCCTGCACACGGAGATGCAAAGGTCTTACCTAGAATATGCCATGAGTGTGATTGTCGGGCGGGCGTTACCAGACGTGCGTGATGGCTTAAAACCAGTGCATCGGCGCATTTTGTATGCCATGCACGAACTTGGTTTAACCCCCGACAGACCCTATCGTAAGTGTGCCCGTGTAGTCGGAGACGTACTAGGTAAGTATCATCCCCACGGCGACCAATCGGTTTATGATGCTTTGGTAAGGTTGGTGCAGGAGTTTTCTAGTCGGTATCCCTTATTGTCAGGACATGGTAACTTTGGCAGTGTGGATAACGACCCACCCGCAGCGATGCGCTACACAGAAACGCGTCTGGGAGCCATCAGCCATGAGGGAATGCTAGCAGAAATTGGTGAAG
Source organism: Tolypothrix brevis GSE-NOS-MK-07-07A (assembly GCA_019358985.1). Classification (GTDB taxonomy): domain Bacteria; phylum Cyanobacteriota; class Cyanobacteriia; order Cyanobacteriales; family Nostocaceae; genus Hassallia; species Hassallia brevis. Next base: position 153,698 of record JAHHIJ010000003.1, read on the forward strand.
AAACGGTGGAATTTATCGGTAATTTCGATAATTCCCAACAAGAACCAACAGTGCTACCAGCACAGTTACCGTTCTTGTTGCTAAATGGCTGTTCGGGTATTGCGGTAGGGATGGCAACGAATATTCCACCGCACAACTTAGGAGAAGTTGTTGATGGGTTAATTGCCCTAATCGACAATCCTGATTTGAGTGACGAAAAATTATTTGAGTTAATTCCGGGTCCAGATTTTCCCACCGGCGGGGAAATCATTGGTAATACTGGCATTCGCGAGGCATACACCACAGGTAAGGGTAGTATTGTGCTGCGAGGAGTTGCCCAAATAGAGGAAATGGCGCCAGTTAGGGGTAGCAAACGGCGAACAGCAATTATTATTACCGAATTGCCTTATCAAGTGAATAAGGCAGCCTGGATTGAAAAAGTAGCGGAATTAGTCAATCAAGGTCGCTTGCAAGGAATTTCCGATCTGCGGGATGAAAGCGATCGCGAAGGTATGCGCGTAGTCATTGAACTCAAACGCGATACTAACGAACAGGATGTTCTTAGGCATTTGTATCACCAAACTGCTCTGCAAACTAATTTTGGGGCAATTCTTTTAGCGATCGTTGATGGACAACCAAGACAACTCAGTTTACGTCACCTCCTGCAAGAGTTTTTAAGTTTCCGCGAACAGACTCTCAACCGTCGCTACACTAATGAATTACAAAATGCAGAAAGTCGCCTACATTTGCTCGACGGCTTGCTAAAAGCATTATCTAACTTAGATGATGTGATTTTCATTTTGCGCCAAGCGGCTGATGGTGCTAGCGCAAAAATAGATCTGTGTAGCCTGCTTGATTTGACTGAAGTCCAAGCAGATGCAATTTTAGCTATGCCGTTGCGACGTCTCACCAGTTTAGAACAGCAAAATTTACAGCGGGAATTTGAGCAATTAATTGACCAAATTGACTTATTACAACGGTTGCTCAACGACAGAAAAGAGTTACTCAAAGCGCTGAAAAAAGACTTGCGTAGTCTCAAGCGGAAGTACAACGATGCTCGTCGTACCAAACTTTTGGCTCTTGATACCCAGAATCATATACTCGTTGAAGACAACCAGACAACCAATAAGGAGGAGAATCCCAAATCCCAAATCCCAAATCCCAAATCTGAAGAACCAGTAGAAGAAGTTATTTTAGAGTTTAGTCAGCGGGGGTATGTGCGTCGCACTCAGCCATCAGCTAAAAAGCCGAAAGCTGACAACGGTTTGCCGGATAATGATTTCATTATCCAAACAGCAGTAACTCATACAGACAAAGAGTTAATCCTGTTAAATAGTGGTGGCAAAGTCTACCCTGTGAACGTAGGAGATATTCCCCCAACTACGGGACGTTCTCCACGGGGAAAACCCCTGATAACCATGCTCAGTAGTACCGCTCAAGGTTCTCAAGAAGTTGTTATTAACCGCTTTGTACTGCCAGAAAACACCGAAACCTCCCAAATGATTCTTTTGACGAAACAGGCACGAATTAAGCGCCTCTCCCTTGAGGAATTTACTAACCTGACTCGTCGCGGAATTACAATTTTAAAGTTAAAAGACGATGATGAATTGTTATTTACCCAATTTGCTACTCCTGGAGAACATCTGATTGTTGCCAGTTCCGGTGGGCGTCTGTTGCGGTTTCCGGTAAATGATGAACAACTACCGATTATGGGTCGTGCTGCTATGGGGTTGCAAGCATTACGGCTGTTGAAACATCAGCAAATGGTCGGCTTTGTCACATTTGCCAAGGATAGTAATTTGTTGTTGGTTACTCAAGAAGGATATGCCAAACGAATAGCAGTGAAAGATTTCAAACTAGCTAATCGCGGTGATTTGGGTACGCAAGCGCTGAAGTTTAAAGGTAAAACTGACAATTTAGCTGGGATGGTAATAGCGATCGCACAAACTGAGGTAGCACTTGTCACAAATCGAGAGCGGGTAGTGCGTCTAAGTGTAGAAACCGTGCCTTTATTAGGCAGAGATGCTACCGGTGAAAGCGTTCTCCAGCTTAACCGCGATGAAAAAATCATCACCGTTGCCCAAGTGCGTTCTTAAGCAAGGCGATAAATTGGTTCAGTAGTAGAGACGTGACCGTGGAACGTCTCTTCTTGCTAATTATTACTAATATTTCAAAGGACTGTGTATACCGACATTCACACAGAAAATCAAAGATTAGGTAAAAAAGTCTTAATATTTAACACAATCAAATATACTAGTTGACACTACATCTCAATAATCTCATTCGTTTTGACAAAGCAAAACTGAAGCGCTCTGTAACCTCAGCCTTAATGATTCACCTTCAAATAGATTTCTTAGTCTATTCTTAATATCAGTGATTGCTATCAAAGTCAACAAAACATCACAGTTTTTTAAATATCATGTTGCATTTTAGAAAAATATTGTTATATTAGTTTACATAGAGTAACAAAGTTTCGTAAATCCACTCTGGAGCGCCAACTATGACTACAAATACTACAAAAACTACTACCCCCGTAATCGAAGATCGCAATGCTTGGCGTTGGGGCTTCACCCCACAAGCAGAAATTTGGAACGGTCGCTTGGCAATGATTGGCTTTTCAGCCGCTGCTTTAGTTGAGATATTTTCTGGTAAAGGCTTTCTACACTACTGGGGCATCCTGTAACATTTGAAACGATCAATATCTTAATAAACAAAAAACCTGGAAGTGAATTAACACTTCCAGGTTTTTTACAATATTTAGTCAATAGTCCAGAGTCAAGAGTAAATAGCCGAAGTATTGTTGACTTTTGACTCTAAATCTTAACTACCTGATATACTCTTTGAGAACGCTGTTGCGATTTGGGTGACGTAACTTGCGGAGTGCCTTCGCCTCAATTTGACGAATTCGTTCGCGGGTAACGTTGAAAATCTGTCCAATTTCCTCTAAAGTCTTCATGCGACCGTCATCCAAGCCGTAGCGCAGTCTCAATACATCGCGTTCGCGGGGACTAAGACTGTCGAGGACTTTTTCAAGGTCTTCGCGCAGAAGATTTTTGGAAACTTGGTCTTCTGGGGTTTCGCCATCTGACTCAATAAAATCGCCGAGTCGGGAATCTTCCTCTTTCCCAATAGGCGTTTCTAAAGAAATCGGCAGTTGTGCAGATTTAGCAATAAACCGTAGCTTCTCGATGGTCATTTCCATACGAGTAGCGATTTCTTCTTCAGTGGGTTTGCGACCCATTTCTTGAGAAAGCAGCTTGGTGGTTTTCTTAATCCGAGAGATGGTTTCATAAAGATGAACCGGAAGTCGGATAGTGCGAGATTGATCGGCGATCGCACGAGTAATTGCTTGACGAATCCACCACGTAGCGTATGTAGAAAATTTATAACCTTTTTCGTGGTCAAACTTTTCCGCAGCGCGAATCAAACCTAAGCTGCCTTCCTGAATTAAGTCTTGGAAGGACAAGCCACGATTCATATACTTCTTAGCAATTGAAACTACCAAGCGCAGGTTAGATTGCACCATCTTATCTTTCGCCCTGCGACCGACATGCAGGCGATAACGAAATGCTGGTAGCGGCAGTTGCACTGCTTCTGCCCATTCGCTGTCCTTAGGATCGCGATCTAACTGCTCTAAAAGTGTTTCGCGTGCTCTTTCTAACTCTAGTAAATCGGCAATCTTTCGTGCCAATTCAATTTCTTCATCTGCCCTAAGAAGACGAATACGACCAATTTCTTGCAAGTAAAGCCGAATCGAATCTTCGGTATAATGCTTTTTCTTGCTTTGGGTCCGGCGACGCGATTTAGCGGCTTTCCCAGACTTTGCGTCGTCCTCATCAGACTGAGGCTCTAAAAATTCATCGTCGCCTTCATCGTTAATAAGCAAGTCCTCTTCATCCTCGATTAAGAGTTCTTCTAACTCGAGATCAGGCTGATTCATTCTTTCTAGGTCAGGCTGATAAATGCTTTCGAGTACGTTGTTAGCCTGGTTCATGCCGCGTTCCTCATGCTCCTTGCAGAATCAATTCACGAAAGATGTTTTTACTGCTCTTATAAATGAGCTTTTTGACAACCGAAAATATAGGGCGAGTCGGAGAAAGCCACTAATTATTCTCGGAATTTTTAAGCCTCCCTTGGGAGGTGTTTCTAGTTTAAATGCGAAGCCGCTATTTCAACCGACTTCTCATGATGAAAGTAAACGCCATAAGTGTTGGTGTTGCACATCACTTTTGACTAACTGGTCTAAAAAAGACTCATCTTCCTAAAAAACTCACCACTCCATATAAAATTTATATGGCTGTTGGGAGATGTTTATGTAAAGACTGTTCCGATTGTAGCCTGTTTCACAGAAATTGCACTCTTTTTGTGTAATTACAATGAAGTCTTTAAGTAAAGTTGAGCCTGTTCTACCTAAAAAGCATTGAAAAAAGTAATTATACTCTTAAATTTTGCCAAATCTTTTTGGGATTTACAGTGGCATTATCATTACATTCAAACTGAGGTTTACTTGCCTTTACTTAATTTCTAAGTATGATGTAAAACATTAGCTACTTAGAAATCGGGCATTTAATGTTAACTCAGTTTAGATGTTTGAGTGCATCTCTTTTTACATTTACTTCATATCTTACTGAGTGATAATTTTTGCTCCTATAGACATCGCCTTAAAGCTAAACTTTTGAGACGCTACAAGTGCTTCATCGAGTGCTTCTCTCTTTATCATTGATTAAGCTTACCCTAGCACCAGTTTCCAAACTGAACAGTTATGTTGCTCATCTTCAAGCACTCATCTGGCTTTTTTCCAATCACCTGAACTGAGGAGTTAAGGTATTGGGCAGAATCACCGCTCCCTCGATTCGGTGTTAATCACACCTTAGCGCAAGAAGTGAAATTTCAGCCTTATGAAACTTGACAAACTGTTCTTATCATATACAAGGATATTTTAATCAATTCACAAAAGATTTGACACGACAGATTATAGATATTAGCCTACAAAGCGTCAAAAGTGCATGGCATTTATGCGAAATTGTCACTTATGTTACAGCAGATGAAGATATTAACAAGTTTTTGACAAGCTGCTGTTTACGCTTAAAAGCCAGAAATTTGAGCCAAGACCAAAGATTAGGATCAGATCAAGGCAGAGCGCGTTAGTTAGAGTAGATGCTCCGGTGAACCAGCGATCACTAAACTTTAGACTACTTCCATCGCTCTTATTAGAGCCTCAGTAGTAGGGTTGCCTAACTTGCACTAAATTTAACCAAATTACGGAAAATCATGAATCTTTTCCAGAAAAACTTGACAAAAAATCCTTTTTGTGAATAAGTTTATATTTCTGTTTGCCTTATTTTTCAGCTCCAAAAGTTCAACTGGCAGGGTTTTTCACATTTAAATGGTTAAAGATAATAATTAAGTAAAGGGCATTAATAAAACTATTTAATAAGAATTTTTCTCAAACAAGATTTTTGTGTACTTCTTTTAAAACCAAGGCACGAAAAAGCCTCAGTTATTACTGCGAAGCGTCAACTGAGGGTTGTTTAGTTGGCTTAACTATATTTGCTATCTTGTGCTTAAGACTTACTTAAAATTTGGTGGCACAATTACTTTGTCAACTATATGCACAATGCTGTTGCTAGCGGAAATGTCAGCCTGAACGACTTTAGCACCGTTGACTGTGACTGTGTTGCTGGCACTAAGTAGGTAGGCACGAATAAACCTAACTATGCAACGAAATGTAAAGTCGCTGAAATCCTTGCTCCCCGCTTGTCTGGGACGTACTTGTAAATTTTCCCACCCATCTGACTGACTTAATACAAAGCCTGTTACTTGGACAGTATTTCTGGGAACTATGTACTTGTAGTTTGATAACTATTTTCCAGTAACCAGAATGTTCTCTTTATCTCGTCAAAGTGTTAATACATTTTTTTTACTATTTTTGTGTATCTTCGGAGTTGGATTAATCCAATTTACGCGACTGCAAAAACAGAACAGTAGCAATAAACTTGCATCTTTAAAAATAGAAAGAGAAATTAATTCCGAAAAAATGCGCCTTCATTTCCTGAAAAGAATGCCCACCTTTGGCTATAAAAACTTAATTGCCAATTGGGTATATCTCGATTTTTTGCAATACTTTGGTGATGATGAAATTCGTGAAAAAACAGGTTATAGTCTAAGTCCAGAATATTTTGAAGTTATCTTGAGAAACGATCCGCGATTTTTAACGGCTTATATTGGTCTTTCTACTAGTACCTCTATGTATGCTGCCATGCCAAAAAGGTCTGTTGCATTAATGGAGAAAAGTTTAAAGTCACTATCTCCTTGGGTTCCTGAAAAGTCTTATTATGTGTGGCGTTATAAAGCAATTGATGAGTTATTATTTTTAGGTAATTCTCCAGCCGCAATACAATCTTTTGAAACGGCGGCAAACTGGGCGAATAACTATTCAGATGAAGAGAGTAGACAAGTTGTAACTCTTTCTCAGCAAACCGCTGAGTTTCTCAGTGATAATCCTGATAGTAAACATGCTCAAATTGCTTCATGGGCAATGGTTTTAACTAATCATGTTGATGAGAAAACCCGAAAAATAGCAATTGGACAAATCGAAGCTTTGGGAGGAAAGGTAATCAGTACTCCTCAAGGAAACCAAATTAAATTTCCGAATAAAGATTGAATAGTTGTTAGTTGCTCATTGTTGGTTTTAATACAATGCAATTCAGTTAAGGAGTTGGTGGTAAAAAATGGTATATCCGTAGAGACGTAGCATTGCTACGTCTCTACGAGTTGCGTTCGTTTAGCCATTCGGCTAGAAGCCTGGGGCTAAACGAACAAAGCCCGCGTAGGCGGGCTTTTTAAGAGTATATTTACAGAGAATTGCTATTGGTTGCTAATATTAACTACTAACCACTAACTACTCACACTTGCTTTGTTTTGGTATAACGGCAAAATAATTGAGTCTCAAACCTTAGAGTTAGCAATTGACGATCCAGGGTTACTTTATGGAGCGACGGTTTTTACTACGATGCGGGTTTATGACAACTCGCTAGATAGTAGTTTAACTAACTGGCTGTCACATTGCGATCGCCTAAAATCTAGTTTACAAACTTTTGGTTGGCAGCAACCAGATTGGAAGCGTCTGCGTCAAGGTGCACAAACTATCATGGCACACTTTCCTATTCTGAGAATTACTGTCTTTTCTGATGGACGAGAGTGGATAACTGGCAGATTATTAATTCCGGGTTTGACTTTTAAGCAACAATATGGTATTGTTTGCGTCCTTTCACTACCAGAATATTATCGCAGTCTTCCCATTCACAAAACTGGAAATTACCTGAGTGCTTGGTTGGCAAAAAATAGCGCTCAAAAGTTGAATGCTCAAGAAGCGATTTTAGTTTCGTCAGCGGGAAATTGGTTAGAAACAAGTACTGGCAATCTTTGGGGATGGCTTGACGGCTGTTGGTGGACACCTCCAAAAGAAGGAATTTTGCCAGGAATTATGCGATCGCAATTAATAAATTACCTTCACACTCAGCAGCAAGTAGTGAGAGAGGAACCTTGGACACCAGAGTTAGTCAAAAAATTTGAGGCGATCGCTTACAGTAATTGCGTAGTCGAGATTATCCCCATCCACACCGTCATTCAGCCGACAGGAAAGCTAGAATATGATCCCAGACATCCAATTTTTCAGCAATTACGGGAACTTTATCTAGCATGAGGGTGCGGCAATCTGATATACCTTAAGATAAGTTAACATAATTCTTATAATGCCCTCTCTTAACCGAGACACTACGCGATGGCGCGAAACGCCGGCTGGAAGCTACGCACAAAAAGTATTGGAGGATTGACCAAGCGTGAATAAAAGATGGAGAAATGCGGGGCTGTACGCACTGCTTTTTATTGTTGTCATAGCATTAGGAACAGCATTCTTTGACAAACAACCCCAAAGCAGAGAAACATGGCGTTACAGCCAGTTTATTCAAGAAGTTGAAAACAATAACGTTGCAAAAGTCAGTTTAAGTGCAGATCGATCTACGGCTCTTGTGAAGTCGAATCAAGGAACCCAGTTTATAGTCACCTTGGTCAACGATCCAGACTTGATTAACACTCTCAGCGCTAAAGGTGTTGATATTTCTGTCTTGCCGCAAACCGATGAAGGGTTTTGGTTTAAGGCACTCAGCAGCTTATTTTTCCCAGTATTGCTTTTGGTTGGCTTATTCTTTTTGCTACGTCGTGCCCAAAATGGTCCCGGTAGCCAAGCAATGAACTTTGGTAAGTCTAAAGCCAGAGTGCAAATGGAGCCACAAACCCAAGTCACTTTTGGTGATGTTGCGGGTATCGACCAAGCGAAGCTGGAATTAAACGAAGTTGTAGACTTTCTCAAAAACGCCGATCGCTTTACCGCCGTTGGTGCAAAAATTCCTAAAGGTGTCCTGCTAGTTGGTCCTCCGGGTACAGGTAAAACCTTACTAGCTCGTGCTGTAGCGGGTGAAGCGGGTGTTCCCTTCTTCTCCATCTCTGGTTCCGAGTTTGTGGAAATGTTCGTCGGTGTAGGTGCATCCCGCGTCCGTGACTTGTTCGAGCAAGCTAAATCTAATGCTCCGTGTATCGTCTTCATCGATGAAATTGACGCTGTAGGTCGTCAGCGGGGTGCCGGTTTAGGTGGTGGTAACGATGAGCGCGAACAAACCCTCAACCAGTTGCTGACCGAAATGGACGGCTTTGAGGGCAACACCGGCATTATCATTATTGCTGCTACCAACCGTCCCGATGTTTTGGATGCAGCATTGTTGCGTCCCGGTCGTTTTGACCGTCAAGTTGTGGTGGATCGTCCGGATTATGCTGGACGCAGCGAAATTCTCAAAGTTCATGCTCGTGGCAAGACTTTGGCAAAGGATGTGGACTTGGATAAAATTGCCCGTCGTACCCCTGGTTTCACCGGTGCGGATTTGTCCAATTTGTTGAATGAAGCGGCAATTTTGGCAGCACGACGGAATTTGACCGAAATTTCAATGGACGAAATCAACGATGCCATTGATCGCGTGTTGGCTGGTCCAGAGAAGAAAGACCGAGTAATGAGCGAAAAGCGCAAGACTTTGGTAGCTTATCACGAAGCTGGTCACGCTTTAGTTGGTGCTTTGATGCCAGATTATGACCCAGTGCAAAAAATTAGCATTATTCCTCGCGGTCGTGCAGGCGGTTTAACTTGGTTTACCCCCAGCGAAGACCGGATGGACACTGGTTTATACAGCCGCTCCTATCTGGAAAATCAGATGGCTGTAGCTTTGGGTGGTCGGATTGCTGAAGAAATCATCTTTGGTGAAGAGGAAGTGACTACAGGCGCTTCTAACGACTTACAACAAGTAGCGCGTGTTGCTCGGCAGATGATAACACGATTTGGCATGAGCGATCGCTTGGGTCCAGTTGCCCTTGGTCGTCAACAAGGTAACATGTTTCTCGGTCGGGATATCATGTCAGAACGCGATTTCTCGGAAGAAACAGCCGCAGCAGTTGATGAAGAAGTCCGCAAACTTGTGGATGTAGCTTATCTACGTGCTAAAGATGTTTTGGTTAGCAACCGTCACATTCTCGATCTCATCGCGCAAATGCTCGTTGATAAGGAAACTGTGGATGCTGATGAGTTGCAAGAAATCCTCGTGAGCAACGATGTAAAAACCGCTGCGTTTGCGTAATTATCGAGGGCGGGGAAATCCCGCCCTTACACGAGTTAATTAACAATTCATAACTTTTGATTAGGGTAATTCTGGTACTTTCCATTGCCCTATTTTTTTAGTTTCAAAAAGTAGAACAGGTTGCAATACAAAAAATATAAACTACCGATACCAGTCGAGCCTCTTGAAGTAAATGTCTCTAAAGGCTATTTGGATCTACGCCCATAGCACGCAGCCTTTCTGCTAGTAATTGAGCGCGTTGTTCAGCTTCTTGAGCGCGTTGTTCAGCTTCTTGAGCGCGTTCATCGCCAGTTAGCAAAATATTCCCATCTTTGTAACACCAACGCAACCAAATATCTTGTCTACCTTCAAATTCTCCTTCCCAGAGAGTCAAACCTAAACCAACTTGTTCTAACCAAGTTTCTGTAGTTTCAAAATAACGCCTTCCTCTAAGTTCATAAATGCGTAGCGATTGTCCTAATTGCTGAGTGGGGTCATATACAATGTAGTAACTCACCCGCATGTGTTCATAAATTTCTAGTTTTTTCCCCAGTTCATTACCTTCTTTATTTGAGACAATTTCAATTGCCACTTCTGGTGGTTTACCAAAACGCCAAACCATGTAACAACGATTTTGCTTTTCCCACCAATTTTGAGGCACTTGTACATCTAAGCTGAGGAAAATATCGGGTACAATGGGAGGCTCACCGTCTGTATGATAAATGCCGACATTAGCCTCGGCTAGAAAAGTTTGATTTTGTCGAGAACTGTAAAGAGAACCGACTGCGAGTCGTTGTTGTTTAGCAGAGGCGAAATTATCCACAGGGGTATCGTCTTCAGTGACTAGCTGGTTAGCATCTGGTACATAATAATCATCATTATTGATCAAAAGTTGCTCAACCATAAGTTGATTTACCAATTTCAAGTGTTATTTCTAGGTTAGATGATTGGAGAATAAAAAGTGCGATCAGCCTTTATGCTTTGGTTATCACACTTTCTGTAGTCGGATAATATCGTATAGCAATCCTAGATGATTCATGAAAAATAAAAACTCGCTCACAGACGTAGCATTGCTACGTCTCTACAAGTAGAGGGGTTTTCACGCTCTTATTTAGGATTGCTATATACCTCCCAAGGATATTGTGTAACAATCTACTTGAAAATTAGTGCATTTCACCCATGATTATTGAAGATAAACAACAACGCAACTGGAAACCTATAATCAAAGAATTTGAGGCTGTACTGGGCAAAAACGGGGTAGTACAGCGTCGAGAAGAACTGATCACCTATGAGTGTGATGGTTTGACTAGCTATAGTCAACGTCCAGCTGTGGTAGTTTTGCCAAGAACTACAGAACAAGTTGCCCAATTGGTGAAGATATGCGATCGCTATTCTATCCCTTTTATTGCCCGTGGCTCTGGTACCGGTTTATCTGGTGGTGCTTTGCCAATTGAAAATTCTGTTTTAATTGTCACTTCTTTAATGCGGCAAATACTCAACGTTGATTTAGAAAATCAGCGCGTAGTCGTTCAACCTGGGGTAATTAACAATTGGGTAACACAAACCGTTTCTGGTGCTGGATTTTACTATGCTCCCGATCCTTCAAGTCAAATTATCTGCTCAATTGGTGGCAATGTGGCAGAAAATTCTGGAGGAGTGCATTGCTTGAAGTACGGTGTCACCACTAACCACGTTCTCGGATTGAAAATTGTCACACCTGATGGTTCAATTGTCGATATCGGCGGACAAATTCCGGAAATGCCTGGTTATGATTTAACAGGTATATTTGTTGGTTCTGAAGGCACTTTAGGAATTGCCACAGAAATTACTTTGCGAATTCTCAAAAGCGCAGAATCAATTTGCGTCCTTCTAGCAGATTTTACCACAGTTGAAGCAGCAGCAGAAAGTGTTTCTGATATCATCAGCGCCGGAATTATTCCTGGGGGGATGGAAATGATGGATAATATCAGCATCAATGCTGTGGAAGATGTAGTTGCTACTAATTGTTATCCTCGCGATGCTACGGCAATTTTGTTAGTAGAAATCGACGGGTTAGAAGTGGAAGTTGCCGCAAATAAACAGCGGGTTGCGGAAATTTGTCTAAAAAATGGTGCGCGGAACATTACTTCTGCTAGTGACTTAGAAACGCGATTAAAATTGTGGAAAGGACGCAAAGCCGCTTTTGCCGCTGCGGGACATTTAAGTCCTGATTATTATGTTCAAGATGGCGTAATTCCCCGCACGCAATTACCTTACGTCTTGCAAGAAATTGAGGCATTAAGTCAAAAGTTTGGTTATCAAATTGCGAATGTATTTCACGCAGGAGATGGCAATCTTCACCCACTAATTCTCTTTGATAACTCCGTTGAAGGAGCATTAGAAAAGGTGGAAGAACTTGGTGGAGAAATTCTGAAACTTTGTGTGAAAGTAGGTGGGAGTATTTCTGGGGAACATGGCATTGGTGCAGATAAAAAATGTTATATGCCAGATATGTTTAGCGAGATAGATTTAGAAACTATGCAATGGGTTCGGCAAGTTTTTAATCCTCAAGGTTTAGCAAATCCTGGAAAGATTTTTCCCACCCCACGTACTTGTGGTGAAGCTGCTTCTGCAAGTAAGCAGCAGTTTGAAGGTGTAGAACTGTTTTAAATTTTGCACCAAAATGCATTTGACTTTGCAACCGAGACGAAGTATGCTATAGTTAAAGGCGGCGTGGGTGACTAGCTCAATGGTAGAGCAGTAGACTCTTAATCTATTGGTTGCGGGTTCGAGTCCCTCGTCACCCATCGCTTTCATTGGTCATATATTGTTATGGAAGAACCCTACTCAACAACTTCCGTCGCAAATTATCTAACGCTGTAGACGCGCTGAGGTGACGAATTAAAGACCGACCTCGCACTGCACCAAATCGATATTCAAAACTTTCCACTTCGCCATTTGCTGCTGCTAAACCGATGTAAACTAAACCTACGGGCTTTGTATCAGTTCCCCCACCTGGTCCTGCGACACCAGTGATACTTAGTCCCCAAGTGGTCGCGAGACGCGATCGCACTCCAATTGCCATTTGTTCTGCTACAGTAGCGCTTACTGCCCCAAATTTAGCTAAGTCTTCCGGGTTCACCCCCAGCAGTCCAACTTTCACCGAGTTGTCGTAAGAAATTACCCCACCCCAAAAGTATTCAGAACTACCAGAAATGTCCGTCAACATCTGCCCCAGTCCGCCACCTGTGCAGGATTCTGCTACTGAAAGCGTTTCCCCATGCGATCGCAATAACTCACCCACCACAGACGCAAGGGTGTCGGAATCAGCACCATAATAATCTAACCCACCAATGTCTTTAAGTTGTTTCTCAACAGGTGAAATCAATTCCTGGGCTGCGGATTGTGAAGCAGCTTTTGCAGAAACTCGCAAGCGTACTTCCCCCTTTCCTGCATAAGGCGCTACCGTTGGGTTAGGCAAATTCAAATAGGATGACACCTTCTCTGCTAAAGCAGATTCAGCAATGCCCCAAAATTTTAACATCCGACTGTAAATAATTTCCTTGCCCCAACCTTGGCTTTTGAGATAAGGTACTGAGGTTTCTTCCCACATTCGATGCATTTCACTAGGCACACCAGGGAAAGTGAAAATTGTTAATTCGGGACGGGGATGCCAAATTATACCCGGTGCTGTACCAGTGGGGTTGGGCAAAATTTCTGCACCTTGAGGAATTAAAGCTTGCTTGCGGTTGCTGGGAGTCATTATGCGATCGCGCAAAGCATATTTACGAGTAATATCTTCGATGATGTCAGCGCGTTCTACTAAGGGTACACCAAAAAAATCAGCGATCGCTTCACACGTCAAATCATCAGGTGTCGGACCAAGACCACCAGTAAAAATAAGAATTTGCGCTCTGGAAATAGCAATTTCTATAACTTGTTTCAGCCGTTCTGGATTATCTCCCACCACCGTTTGATAATAGTGAGGAATTCCTAGCTGTGCTAATTCTTGTGCCAAAAATTTAGCATTGCTGTTAAGAATATCTCCTAACAGCAATTCGGTACCAACACAAATAATTTCTGCACTCATTACAATTGTTAGGTGATAATTGTTGGTTGATAGTTGATAGTTGTTGGTTAAATTTCTGACTAACATTGTAGAGACGCGATTAATCGCGTCTCTACCCCTAACCAATCCTTTAAGATTGTCGAGCGTGTTTCCAAACTCGCCAACTGATTAAGCATACCAAAGAGGTGGTAGCACAGGCGTAAGCAATGCCACTGGGAATTCCAGCAATAGCTAATGCCAAACTTCCCACCCATAAAGTTAAAGAGTAAATGAATAAAACCGTCAATCTGTGGGATAAACCAGCCTGTAGCAGTCGGTGATGCAGATGGCGTTTATCTGCACTAAAAGGCGATTTTCCGTGGCGTAGTCGTGCCAAAATGACGGCGGACATATCAACAATTGGCACTGCCAAAATCAGATAAGGCAATAATACGGCAGTGAAAGCAGGGATTTTCACCAAACCAATTACACCGACAGATGCCAGGGTGAATCCCATAAAATAAGCCCCGCCATCTCCCATAAATATTTGTGCTGGGTTGAAATTATAGCGGAGAAATCCTAGTGAAGCGCCGGCTAAAGCTGCTGCAATCAAAGCTGCTGCTGGTTGCCGCATAAATAATGCCACTACCAACATGACTACAGCGGCAATTCCCGACACACCGGCAGCTAATCCATCTAAACCGTCAATCCAGTTTATGGCATTTACCATTCCCACCAGCCAAATAACGGTGATAGGTAAACTCAGCCATTCCAGGTGAACTATTCCGACTGTGGGAATGCTAACAAAATCTATGCTTACACCTGCTTTCCAAGCACCAGCGGCAACGACAACTTGCATGATTAAGCGAGTCAGGGGAGATAAGTTTAACAAATCATCTGCTAAACCAATCAGAAAAAAGCCAACACCACCTAAAGTAACTCCCCAAATTTGCCATTCTTTTTCCGGAGGTAAAATTCCAAATCCACCCAACCACCAAACAATTAGTAGAGAAATTATAGTACCCGCGAAGATAGAAACTCCTCCCAGGCGCACCATCGGGCGTTGATGCACTTTTCGACCACCAGGTTGGTCTACACGTCCACTTTTTATGCCAATGTTTCTGACATCAGGCGTAGTCCAGAGAACGACTACGGCAGCCACAAGGAAGGCAATCAGATGATAAATCAGAGGAGGCATTTGTATCTTTAATAAGTAGTTTGACTAGAGAAAAATATCTAAAGGGATATATCTTCCTATATCTACTACATTTGGGTCATTAATCAGCATGAGAATAAAAAAGGATAAAGTATGAAGTTTAAGATTTTTTACTCTTCATCTTTCATACTTTACCCTTTGCTAATCCCCTATGCTAAAGCTGGTACGGGAATTTCTAAGTGAGGATACAGGGGGAAGCGATCGCACAATGCTGCAACTCGTCGCTGACAATCAGCAGCTACTGTCTCTGATTCTGGAGAAAGCAGGCGATCGGCAATAATATTCCCAATTTCAGTAAATTCACTTACTCCCATGCCCCGCGTTGTCATTGCTGGGGAACCCAACCTCAGACCGCTGGTCACAAATGGGGACTCTGGATCGAAGGGAACTGTATTTTTGTTGGTGGTAACATTCACAACACTCAACAGTTGTTCGGCTTGCTTGCCTGTCATGCCGACAGAGCGTAAGTCCACTAACATCAAGTGATTGTCAGTACCATTTGACACCAATTTAAAGTCCCGATTTATCAGTTGATTTGCTAAGGCGCGAGAATTCTCAATTACTTGAGCCGAATAAGCTTTAAATTCTGGCTTCATAGCTTCGGCAAAAGCCACTGCTTTACCAGCAATCACATGTTCTAAAGGTCCACCTTGAGAACCTGGGAAAACTGATTTATCCAGCTTTTTACCTAATTCTGGGTCACGGGTCAATATTATACCACTTCTGGGACCGCGTAGAGTTTTATGGGTAGTTGTGGTAACTACATCACAATAAGGGATGGGATTGGGGTGCAGACCGCTAGCAACCAAACCGGCAATGTGGGCAATATCTGCCAGTAAGTATGCACCGATTTCATCAGCGATGCTGCGGAATTTTTCAAAGTCAATTATACGAGGATAAGCCGAATAACCGCAAATTAAAAGCTTAGGACGCTCCCTAAGCGCCTGCTCTCGAATTTGCTCGTAATCAAGCTGTTCTGTTTCCTTGCTCACACCGTAGTGAGAAGCTTGAAACCACTTACCGGACACATTTACGGGTGAACCGTGGGTGAGATGTCCCCCATGAGACAAATCCATCCCCATGATTTTATCACCGGGTTGCAGCAGCGTTAAAAATACAGCAAAATTCGCTTGCGCGCCAGAATGGGGTTGAACATTGGCATGAGCAGCACCAAACAACTCTTTTGCACGGTCAATTGCTAGTTGTTCGATTTTGTCAACGAACTCACAACCGCCATAATAACGCTTACCAGGTAATCCCTCGGCATATTTATTAGTGAGGATTGAACCTTGAGCCGCAAGTACAGCAGCTGAGGTAAAGTTCTCACTAGCAATCAATTCCAAGTGATCACGTTGACGTTGTAGTTCTTGGTTAATCAATTGCGCGATCGCCGGATCGGCAAAGGCGAGAATTTCTGAGTTATTTCTAGTCACTTAAGTTATCCTTAGAGAAAATTTTCCGAACGGTTGATGGGTGAAATGCACCATTCAGGCAGTGTTTGTCTAGTCTCATTTTAACAATGACTTACTTATTATTAAATGCAACCTCAATCAATGCGTTAATTATCATAACGTTCTTTACTCATATCGACATGAAACTGCGCTACCCCTAAAATGTCGGTAAGAATAAGGATATATACGAGGGATTAGATGCTAGTAATTTTAATGGAAGATCAAATCCTTGACCCTCACAAGGTTTGTCAGTCTTGTTTACTTGCTGACAAAAGCGGTCAACCCCGTTGGCGTCAAGGTCAACTGTGTTGCGGACAAGCTATCCGCAATACTAGCGAACAGCAGCCAAACCAGTACGAGTGTATGATGGGCTTCCGCATCGCCCATATAGAATAAGCGAATCTGCACTTATAGACCGAGTAACTGCGTTATCCTAAGCTAATAGTGACTATTAAAATTTCACCACAGGAGAACACATAATGTCTTGGCGTGGGTCTACAACAGTTTCCGATCGCATTTTTGCTTGCTTACCTTATTTACTGCCTGTAATTGAGGTTTTTAGATTCGGAAGCTCTTTACTGGCACAGTTTCCACCTCTACAACTGGTATTTTTGCCCCTCATACCATTGTTGAAAATTTACTACGGTGTCAGTTATGCCGGACTGATTATTTTCTTTGCTTTATTTTTCTTTGTAATCAGAAACGAAAAAATCAGTCACTTTGTTCGTTTTAACACAATGCAGGCGATTCTTTTAGACATTGTGATCTTTTTGTTTAGCATTTTAACTGAGATTATTGGGCTAGTTCCGGCTGGTGGTTTTGCGATACAAACCCTATCCACTACCATTTTTCTCGGCATCATGGGAGGGGTTGTATATTCTATTGCTCAGTCAGTCCTGGGACGTTACGCAGAAATTCCTGCTATTTCTGATGCCGTTTACATGCAACTGCCACGTTAGAAGTTAACGTTTGGTTACAGTGTTTTCCAAGCGACCAATACCTTCAATTTCCACGCAGACGCGATCGCCTACATGCAGTTGACCAACCCCGAAAGGCGTACCTGTAAGCACCACATCCCCTGGCTGTAGTGTCATCACTTGACTAATATAAGATATGAGAAAATCTGGGGGAAAGACCATTTGATCGATACAAGCAGATTGTACAGGATTTGCATCTTCATTTAAAAAAGTTTGCAATCTCGCTCCCGGATTTAATTCTCGGACAATCCAAGGACCCAGAGGACAAAAAGTATCAAAACCTTTGGCTCGCGTCCATTGACCATCGCGTTTTTGTAAATCCCGCGCTGTCACATCATTAGCGATGGTGTAACCCCAAATTTTGGAGTGCGCCTCCTCTGGTGTACAGTCAATAGTGCGATCGCCTATCACCAGTGCCAACTCTCCTTCATAGTCTACCCGCTGCGACTGCCGAGGATATTTAATTTCTGTCTCTGAGGCAATGATAGATGTCGGTGGCTTAATAAATATTAATGGCTCAGTCGGTACATCCGTACCCATTTCCGCTGCATGATCTGCATAATTCTTGCCCACAGCGACAATTTTGGAGGGAGAACAGGGAGCTAAAATTTGGTAACTGTCTGGTTCCAAGTTTAAATCAGTGGGTTGTCCTTGCAGCCAAGGTGGAGCATCCAACACCTGAACATCTAGGGATATTTGTAATAACCCATAGTAAATAATACCTTCTTGATTTTGAACTCGCACATAGCGCTGCGCCATAACTTTTGATGAATATCCTTATTTGTAATTAAAAGCTGGGATTCTTAGATTTGAACTAGGCGAAAAGAGGAACGTTGTTGATTAAAATAGAAAGCTGCTAAGATTATAATTCCTTGTTGCGTGACTATGTTGATCGGTGTTGGTTAAAGTGCCAAAGCGAACTTTTTCCAAATCGACATGGGACATCAGCAGCCTTTTTGTCCATAAGGAGACACACATTCCATGAAAATAGTTTACGAAACAATGTACATCCTGCGTCCTGACTTGGGAGAAGAACAGGTAGAGCAAGCAGTCAATAAATACCAGAACTTCCTTCGGGAGAAAGGTGCAGACAATATCGAAATTCAAAATCGCGGTAAGCGTCGTCTGGCTTATGAAATCAATCGTAACCGAGACGGCATCTACATCCAAATGAATTACACTGGACCTGGAGCAGCGATCGCTCCGATGGAACGTGCGATGCGTTTAAGCGAAGAGGTAATTCGCTACCTAACCATCAAGCAGGACATCCCTGAGGAAAAACCAGAACCAGAAGTCGTCGCTTCATAATTAATCTGTCATAGGGCACTTGTACGCTCGCGTTCGGCAAGCTCTCTGTGACACTTTGTCGAAGTATGGGGTATTGGTAATAATTCTTTCCCCTTTCCCCTTTTCCCTTTCCCCCTCAACAAAATTGCCCATTGCCCAATTCCCCAATCTTTTTTGAAATTTAAATAAATTTTCCTTTTTTTATTTTTACGGATTTAGTAAGAATGCTACATTAACAAGTACTTGCCAAGGGTAGTACCACTGCCGTTATACCTAAGGTCGAAAAGATTCTTAACACTCAACCGTAAGTCACTGTGAGCCAAGCTGATACCTCTACCATCCAAACTCTTTCTACAGAAGCATCGCAACTGCGCCAAGAATTGCTTCTTCGCGATCAATTAGTGCAACAATTATCTCAAGAACTCTTCCGGCTAGTTAAGGGCAATACCAATTTTATGCCCCAACGGTCGGAGACTGAACCAGATTTGAGTCAGTTGCAAGCATTGCGAGAGCAGCTCCAAGCCGTTGAGCAGCAAGTGACATTCTATCAAGAGCAGATTACGACTCGTGATGCCGAGATTTATGAATTACGGCAGACAGTACAAGAATTAAGCGATCGCAGTCGGATGTTGGAACAAGTAGTACAAGAGTTGCCGCAAATTTACCGGCGTAAGTTTGAGGAACGTATGTCTCCAGTCAGAGAAAAAGTCGCAACGTTACAACGGGAAAATCGCCAATTGCAAGCAGAATTGCAAAGCGTCAGCTATCGGTTAGCACTCAAAACCCGCACAACTAGTCACAGCGGTATTGATTTGCCTAATTTTCCTCGTCCAGTATCCGATCAACCAAATATTTCTACCCCTCAGAATGCCTGAGCTTGAAACTTTATAGTACCAATTTTTTCATCTGACCGATGAAAAAATTGAACTTTGCATAATTACAAAAAATATGCTAAGATAGTTAACTCTATGGAAGTGGTTGCTGGTTATTGCCTAAAACTAAACAACCATAAATGGCTTTAAGGAAGGGATAGAGGGGGTTGTAGTTCCCCCGTTGAGGGTTACTCCTAAATAGGTTTTATAGACAATGTAATATTTGCCTACAAGATTTACAAAAATAAACAGTCATGTTTATTTAGAGTGTGATTGGTAGTGCAGAACTTGCGCGATCGCTTTACAATTATTCTGTCTACGAGATATAACTCAGCCTAATACCACCAAATTGGTATCCTTGGCAATGGTGAATATATCTTCGTAAGTATCAAAAATGTCAAAAACAGAGTCTAGTTGGGTAAGTTCCAAAATTAACCGCACAGAAGCCGAACAATTGCAAATAACCAAGCGACAACCGCTTTGTCGGGCTACTTTTAATCCTTTTACTAAGGGAACCAAGCCAGAACTATCCATGAAATCCACTTCAGCTAAATCAATAACCCAGAGTTGGTCACGCTGGGTTTTCACATTAGCCATTTGTTCGCTCAAAGCCTTGCCACCTTCCAAATCTATGCTTCCTTGAGGTTTGAACAAAATCACTTGACATTCTTGTGTAATCATGAATTTTAGAGGGTAGTTGGAAAACTTCAAAAAAACAGAAAAACAACATTAATACTGCTTTTCTTTCAGTTAAAAGTCACTGAGTTTACCTTATACCAAGATAAAATCAGTAATGCTTTTTAAAGAGATATTATCAGTATTCATGCCGTATAATTTGTGTTAACTTTCATTAATATAGGCATAAGCCTCAAAGAAATTCGGTAACATCCGTATCTTTTACAAAATTTTTATATTTTTCCTAGAGATTTATAAATCTTTTGTAAATTTTTGGGATTTTCTCGCCGTAAATCTGCGGATATGATATTGACTAATATAACTGAAGAATAATTATTGAATTTTGTCTATATCAGGACTTACTTACGCAATAACTCTCCCAAACTCTTACTTGTTGGCGTTCTTGGCGTCCTTCTCGATTCGGGGAGACGCTAACGCGTTCGCGTCAGCCTCTCGCAGAGAAGGCGGTTCGTTTTTTGGTATTTTTGCGTAAGTCCTATACATAACAAGTGGAATTTAATTGACACACCACTCAGAAAAGAGCAAAGATAGATAATAATAGTAAAAATTGGTTTCATATGGCGGTGCTGGATGTCTCTTGAGTTTATGTCGCTAGAAAACATTCAGGAAGTTGCCCACCACTATGGTTATTGGGCTGTTTTTTTGGGAATTTTGCTAGAAAATTTAGGAATTCCCCTTCCTGGTGAAACCGTCACTATAGTCGGTGGGTTTCTTGCTGGCAGTAATGAATTAAATTATTGGCTGGTTTTGGGTAATGCGATCGCCGGTGCTGTGATTGGTGGTATTTGCGGCTATTGGATTGGTAGATTTGGCGGTTGGTCTTTTTTGCTGCGAGTTGGTAGCATTTTTCGGATTTCTGAACAGCGGCTACTGAATATTAAAGATAAATTTAATGAAAATGCTGGTAAAACTGTATTCTTTGGGCGCTTTTTGGCATTACTGCGAGTTTTTGCTTCGCCACTAGCGGGTATAGTGGAAATGCCCTTTGGAAAATTCTTTGTATATAACTTAGCAGGAGCAACTACGTGGGCTAGTGCAATGGTGACATTAGCTTTCTTTGCGGGAAAAATTGTTCCCTTAGAACAATTGGTTACTTGGGCAAGTCAATTTGCGATCGCAGCCTTGCTAATTCTGGTTGCAGTCATAGTTATACCGCTGTGGTTGGAGGCTAGGCAAACTAAGGAATTAGGGAGTGGGGAGTAGAGAATTTTGTTAGTGGATGGTGGTTAAAAAGCACTTCTAACCACCATCCACTATCTACTAACCTCTTAAGCGTTGTGCCCAAATACGTGTTGGTAGTCCCCAAACGTAAATAAAGCCTTCAGCTGCTTTATGATCGAATTGATCCTCAGCTCCGTAGGTTGCCAAATCTGGTGTGTAAAGGGTATTTTCAGAACTACGTCCGACTATGGTGGCGTTACCCTTAAACAGTTTTAATCGCACAGTTCCAGAAACTTGCTCTTGAGTTTTTTGAATAAACGCATCCAATGCCGCTTTGAGTGGACTGTACCACAAACCGTTGTAAACCATTTGGGTATAAGTTTCTTCAATACCACGCTTGTAGTGGGTGATATCTGCGGTTAAAGTCAGACTTTCTAAATCTCGGTGTGCTTGAATTAATACTAACATTGCGGGTGATTCGTAAATTTCCCGCGATTTAATGCCTACCAAGCGGTTTTCTATCATATCAATCCGCCCGATACCGTGGTTGCCAACTGAAGAGTTGAGTTGTTCAATTAGCGCAACTGGGTTTTTAGCTTCACCGTTGAGGGTGGTAGGAATGCCTTGAGTGAAACCGATTTCAATGTATTCTGGTTCATTAGGAGTGTCGGCGATAGCTTTCGTCATCTGATAAATTTCTTCTGGTGGTTCAACTGCCGGATCTTCCAGAACACCAGCTTCTATGCTACGACCGAGTAAATTTTTGTCAATACTGTAGGGGGATTTCTTTTTCACCGGCGAGGAAATACCAAAACGTTCCCCATAAGCGATGGTTTCTTCACGACTCATTCCCCATTCCCGCGCTGGGGCAAGTATCTTCAGATTTGGGTTCAGTGCAGTACAGGATACATCAAAGCGTACCTGATCGTTACCTTTACCGGTGCAACCGTGAGCGATGGCATCTGCACCGTATTTTTCTGCGGCTTCTACTAATATCTTAGCAATCAACGGACGAGCAAGGGCAGTTCCTAAAGGATAGCGATTTTCATAAAGCGCGTTTGCTTGAATCGCTCCAAAAGCATAATCTTTAACGAAGATGTCTTTCACATCCGCTACCAAAGATTCACTTGCACCCGATTTTAAAGCTTTTTCTCGAACTGCCTCTAATTCATCTCCCTGACCTAAATCTGCTGCTAGCGTAATCACCTCTTCTACACCCCACTCATGCATGAGGTAGGGAATGCACACTGAGGTATCTACTCCTCCAGAATATGCCAGAACAACCTTTTTGGCGCGACCCATTCAAAACTCCTGATAGCACAATGAGTCAATATTATCTAACTAATTTGCTCTTCAAAATATACTTATTTCATCACATTGAGGATGTTTGTAAAAACAGGACGGGAGCAACGCCAGTTGCGTAAGTCCTGTGATAAATGATTTGAGTCTACTTTAGTAGACTTGAGCTATTAGCCTTAGAATTCATTCTGAGGGAGGATCGCAACGAAGCGAGAGTTGAATAACTGTCTTCCAAGAATTTGACGATTTAATCTAGCTCCAGTCATCGTGTAACGAGTGCTATTGATTATCCGCGTTTATGTGCGGTTTAAAATCCACGCATCGAATAAGGAACAGTCTCAGAGCCTCTGATGTCCTATCTTGGAGATGGATACATAGTGTTGTGGGTTTAATCGTGTTTTTTAGCGTTGTTATTCCAACTTACAATCGCCAGCCGATTTTAGAAAAGTGCCTTAAAGCCTTAGAAGCGCAGAAACTGAGTGATGTAGAGACGCCACATGTCGCGTCTTTAGAAGGTTACGAAATTGTCTTGGTGGATGACGGTTCTACTGATGGCACATTGTCATGGTTGGAAGCAAACCAAAGCGAGTTTCCTCATGTGCGAGTTTTTCAACAAAACCACGCTGGACCTGCTGCTGCTCGCAATTTAGGAGTAGAACAGGCAAAAGGTGATATAATTATCTTTATTGATAGTGATTTAGTAGTACTTGAGAATTTTTTGCAAGCTCATGAAACTGCATTAATAGAAGGACAAGAGAAATTAGGAAGCGATCGCTTCTTTACTTACGGTGCAGTTATTAATACTTGTAATTTTGACAACCCCACCGCCGAACCTTATAAAATCACCGATTTTTCCGCTGCATTTTTTGCTACAGGTAATGTTGCCATTCCCAAACATTGGTTAGAAAAGTCTGGACTATTTGACACTCGCTTTCAACTCTATGGCTGGGAAGACTTAGAATTAGGCGTCAGACTTAAAGAACTAGGTTTAAAGCTGATTAAATGTCCAGAAGCAGTCGGTTATCATTGGCATCCACCGTTTAACTTACAGCAAATTAAGAACTTAATTGATAAAGAAATTCAACGCGGACGCATGGGAGTTTTATTTTATCAAAAGCATCCAACCTGGGAAGTGCGAATGATGATTCAAATGACTTGGTTGCATCGCTTACTTTGGGGAATTCTCTCACTCAACGGCACACTTAACGAACGCACAATGGCGCCGTTTTTGCAATGGCTAATTAATTTAGGTAAACCTCAATTAGCTTTAGAAATAGCCCGAATTTTCCTCAATTGGTATAACGTCAAAGGAGTTTATGCAGCTTACGCTGAACTTCAGCACCAAAATGTTGGTGGGTAGTGATGCGATTCATCGCGTCTGTACAATAGTTTTTTCTTTAAAAATGGGCAATTTTTTATGATATACTAGTAGGGTTGTCTAATCTCGCACATCCGGGAATTCGGGTGTTTCCAATTAGGGAAATACGCCTGGATGGAGGATTAACCCGAATAGGAGCTAAAAAGATATGCCAGTTGTTTCATTGGCTCAGATGATGGAGTCTGGGGTTCACTTTGGGCATCAAACCCGACGTTGGAACCCGAAAATGTCTCCTTACATTTACACTTCGCGTAATGGAGTACATATCATCGACTTGGTGCAAACAGCACAGTTGATGGAAGATGCTTACAGCTACATGCGATCGCAATCCGAACAAGGCAAAAAATTCCTTTTTGTCGGCACCAAGCGCCAAGCAGCCGGAATCATTGCTCAAGAAGCGGCTCGTTGTGGTTCCCATTACATCAACCAGCGCTGGTTAGGCGGAATGCTGACAAACTGGACGACAATCAAAACACGAGTAGACCGGCTCAAGGATTTGGAACGTCGCGAAGAAAACGGAGCTTTGGATTTATTGCCAAAAAAAGAAGCCTCCATGCTGCGTCGGGAAATGGCAAAGCTCCAGAAATATTTGGGCGGCATTAAATCAATGCGGAAAGTGCCTGATATTGTGGTAATTGTTGATCAAAAGCGCGAGTATAACGCAGTTCAAGAATGCCAAAAACTCTCGATTCCGATTGTATCCATGTTGGATACAAACTGTGACCCAGATGTAGTAGATATTCCGATTCCAGCAAATGATGATGCGATCAGGTCGATCAAACTGATAGTCGGTAAATTGGCAGATGCCATTTATGAAGGTCGTCACGGTCAGTTGGATGGAGAATTTGAAGATGAAGATTACGATGGTGGCGAGTATGACGAAGACTACGACGAAACCGAGTATACTGACTCAGTAATTCCCGACGAAGAGGAAGAAGGATCGTAGTAAGAGACGTTCCACGGTCAAGTCTGTACCAGATGTAGAGACGTTCCGGCGGAACGTCTCTACCAGATGCGGGTTTTTCGTACCACACATTTACGGGGGGGTTTGCTCCCCGTAAATGTAGGGGTGGGGTTTACCCACCCACTTGAGACGGATTTTTCCCGCAAGAGCGTAGGGATTTTCTACCCCTGCGCCGAGTAAGATAGAAATACTAAACACCCGTGAGCGATTACAACTGTAAGTCTTGTAGGAATTGAGGCAACATGGCGGAAATATCTGCAAAAGTCGTCCAAGAATTACGCCAAAAAACCGGTGCAGGCATGATGGACTGCAAAAAGGCGTTGAAAGAAAACGATGGAGATATGGAAAAATCCATCGATTGGTTGCGACAAAAAGGCATCGCTACGGCGGGTAAAAAAAGCGATCGCATCGCAGCAGAAGGTCTAGTAGACACTTATATTCAACCAGGTGGTGGTGTTGGTGTACTATTGGAAGTCAACTGCCAAACAGATTTTGTCGCCCGTAATGAAGCTTTTAAAAGTCTTGTGAAGAACTTAGCGCAGCAAGCAGCAAGCGCTGAGAACGTTGAGTCTTTGCTGGCTCAACCTTACATTGAAGATAAAAGTGTGACAGTCGAAGAATTCATCAAGCAAGCGATCGCCAAACTAGGCGAAAATATGCAGGTGCGTCGCTTCGTCAAATTTACTATTGAAGGCACACAAGGAATTGTAGACAGCTACATTCACACTGGTGGTCGTGTAGGTGTATTGGTTGAACTGAACAGCAAAACTGATGCACCGTCCGGTCGAGAAGAGTTTCAAACCTTGGGACGTAACATCGCCATGCAAGTTGCTGCTTGTCCCAACGTTGAGTATGTCAACGTTAGCGAAGTCCCCCCAGAAGTTGCCCAAAAAGAAAAAGACATCGAAATGGGACGCGATGACTTGGGTAACAAGCCAGAAAACATCAAAGAAAAGATTGTTCAGGGACGAATTGAAAAACGCCTGAAAGAAATGGCTTTGATGGATCAGCCTTACATTCGCGACCAAAGTATTTCTGTCGAAGACTTGGTGAAGCAAGTAAAGGCTCAAGTCGGCGAAGACATCGAAGTGCGTCGCTTTGTTCGGTATGTGCTAGGTGAAGGCATTGAAAAGCAAGAAAGCAACTTTGCTGAAGAAGTCGCCGCACAAATGGGCACCAAGTAAATTGATTAGTGTAAAGACGTTCCACCGGAACGTCTGTACCAGGAGTAAAGACGTTCCGGTGGAACGTCTCTACCAAGAGTTAGGAGTTAGTAAGAAGTAAGCTTCAAAACTCATAACTTATAATTCTCAAATACAGGTCTAGCGAACTATGCTGACCTGTATTTTGTTAATAATTGGTTATAGAAGCGCGAAAAGTATAATGTATTGATCAATTGAAAATATTAAATCATAAGATAAAGTTATTTTAAAAGAGATGCGTACATTTGTACCATAAAAAGGTTTAGATGGGTAATAATGAAAAGCTATGGCGAGAGCGATCGAGCGAATTGAACGGGATATTATAGCGATGGAAGAGGCGATTGAAGCGATCGCCTCACAACTTTTTTCTGCTTATACAAATTATCTAACAATCTTGGGGCAATCCGTACAACAGCAATTGATTCAGGCAAGTTATTACCTGTGTACCCAAGGACATCCCGGCAACTTTTTAAAATTATCATTGAATCAACGGCAACAATTACAACAAGCCATTCGCAAGTTAGGTCAACAAGCAGCTCAACAATTACTCAGTTATATGGAGAGTGAGGCAGATGAGGCAGATGAGGCAGATGAGGCAGATGAGACAGATGAGACAGATGAGGCAGATGAGACAGATGAGGCAGATGAGACAGATGAGGCAGATGAGACAGATGAGGCAGATGAGGAGGATGAAGAAGTTTCCTCGTTGTCCCCGACTCCATCTACTTTCCCAACCCCATCTACTTTGCCAACTC
This sequence comes from Tolypothrix brevis GSE-NOS-MK-07-07A, assembly GCA_019358985.1. Taxonomy (GTDB): domain Bacteria; phylum Cyanobacteriota; class Cyanobacteriia; order Cyanobacteriales; family Nostocaceae; genus Hassallia; species Hassallia brevis. The sequence continues at coordinate 180,621 of JAHHIJ010000003.1, forward strand.
TATCTACTTTCCCAACTTCCCCCACCTCGCTTACTCCCCCAGAAACGTTCCGTCGGAACGTTTCTACCCCAATTCCCCCAATTCCCCCAAATATATTCCGTCGGAAAGTCTCTACCCTAATTCCCCCAGCTTTCCCTGAAGACTTATGCAACCCAGTAGAAGTAGCAAAATGGCAACACCAATTAGAAGGAGTGACGCAAGAAAGGCTGAAAAAACTTTCCCGTGACGGAAATCTTTTATTACAAAAAGCGAAAATATTACCTAATAAATTGCCAGAACAGATTTTAGAAGCGGCAGCAGCTGTATCAGAAGCATCTGGGGATGTAATTCCAGCACCACCCAACCTATTAAACTTAGTAGTTGAAATTGAAAATGAACAAGAGCCGGAAGAATCAAGTTTTACACAGATTATGGCTCTTAACATGCGACTTGTGGAAATTGAATTTGCTGACCTCACACTCTCGTCTGCACGCAAGCAAATTCGCAATATCTTACTTCAGCTAAATAAGCTAGGGCGCGAGTATCAAAAACAGCATCAAGAACTAACAGTAGCCCAAGCTGAAGCCGCATGGCGTGCTAGTTGGTTTGAAGATTAGTCAAGAGTTATGTACAGACGTTCCGGCGGAACGTCTGTACGAAGAGTCATAAATGCATCACTATTGACTCTTGACTCTTGACTATTGACTCTTAACTTTTGACTCCTGTAACCAATGAATAATGACACACCAGATTGGACACGATTGCAAAAAGCCTTGGCAATAGAAGCAGAACAAGGCTTTACAGACTTGATGGGCAGACAATACCGTTTCAGTGAGTTTCTCACCCTAACTTTTGGGAAATTCCCCGCTGTGCTACCAAGTACTGAACGCCGGCGTTGGCAAGAATTAGCGGCACAATTTGCAAGCTATCCAAATCTGGTGTCAGAAGACAGACAACATTTAGTAGCAGAAACTCGTAGGTATCTTTATCAACTGCAAAAGGGGGAGAGTGGGAGAGAGGGGGAGAGGGGGAGTGGGGGAGTGGGGGGACAAAAAGAAATTTCTCCCTCATCTCCCTTGTCTTCCCCATCTCCCTTGTCCTCCCCCTCTCCCCCTTCCCCACTCCCTAATACATCTCCTGTCGTTGCTGAGGTGAGTCGGTTACTTGCGCCGAAAATTGACCAAAAATTGGATGAATTACCAGAAATAGGAGTCAGAAAAGCGATCGCTTTAGGGCAAGGTCTGAATTTATATACTGTGCGCGACCTATTATATTACTTTCCCCGCGACCATATTGATTATGCGCGTCAGGTGAGTATCCGGGAGTTGCAGGGGGGGGAAACGGTGACGATAGTGGCAAAGGTAAAAAGTTGCAACTGCTATGTTAGCCCCCGCAACAAAAAGTTAATGATCTTAAACATACAGTTGCAAGATAATACTGGCAAAATCAAAGTCAGCCGCTTTTTTGCGGGTACGCGCTTTACTAGTCACGGTTGGCAGGAAACTTTAAAGCGTCGTTATGCAGAAGGTAGTATTCTTGCAGCGTGTGGGTTGGTGAAAAGCGGTAAAGACGGCTTGACGCTGGATAATCCAGAATTAGAAGTTTTGGCACAACCGGGAGATCCGATTGAGTCTTTAAATATTGGTCGGATAGTGCCGATTTACTCCTTAACAGAGGGTATAGCGGCGAATGTGGTTAGAAGCGCAGTAATTGCTGCTTTGCCATCTGCGGCACATATGAAAGACCCTTTGCCGAGTGGGTTGCGACAGAAGTATAATTTGATGGAATTGAAAGATGCGATCGCTAACATTCATTTCCCCAAAGACAGCGATACTCTCAAAGTTGCCCGTCGTCGTCTCGTCTTCGATGAATTTTTCTATCTGCAACTAAGTTTACTACAACGTCAGCATCAAGCACGAGCGATTCAAAAAAGTGCTATTCTCGCTCCCAAAGGTAAGTTAATCGAACAATTCCACAAAATATTGCCTTTTAAACTCACCGGCGCTCAAACTAGAGTTGTTAACGACATTCTCAACGACTTACAAAAACCTGCACCGATGAATCGTCTTGTGCAGGGTGATGTCGGTTCCGGTAAAACTGTTGTGGCAGTAATTGCCATTATCGCCGCAATTCAATCAGGTTATCAAGCTGCGTTGATGGCTCCCACCGAAGTTTTATCAGAACAGCATTATCGGAAGTTAGTTAGCTGGTTTAATTTGCTGCATTTGCCTGTAGAATTACTGACAGGTTCTACAAAAGTAGCAAAAAGGCGACAGATTCACGCCCAACTAGCAACAGGCGAATTACCTTTGTTAGTGGGAACACATGCTTTGATTCAAGACCCAGTAATTTTCCATAGACTCGGTTTGGTGGTAATAGATGAACAGCACCGCTTTGGAGTGCAACAGCGGGCGCGTTTGCAACAAAAAGGCGAACAACCTCATGTATTAACGATGACAGCAACGCCCATACCAAGAACCTTAGCGCTGACGATACACGGAGATTTGGACGTGAGTCAGATTGATGAATTGCCACCGGGAAGGCAGAAGATACAGACAACAATGCTGACGAGTAAGGAACGTACCCAAGCTTACGATTTAATGCGCCGAGAAATCGCTCAGGGACGGCAAGTTTATGTAGTTTTGCCGCTGGTGGAAGAATCAGAAAAATTGGATTTGCGATCGGCTGTGGAGGAACATCAAAATTTACAAGAAAGCATTTTTCCAGAGTTTTCGGTGGGATTGTTACATGGTAGAATGAGTTCGGCTGATAAAGACGAGGCAATTAGTAAATTTCGCGATCGCCAAACTCAAATTCTCGTTTCTACCACCGTCATTGAAGTCGGTGTAGATATCCCAAATGCTACAGTCATGCTCATTGAAAATGCGGAACGCTTCGGTTTATCTCAGCTGCATCAATTGCGGGGACGTGTCGGTCGGGGTGTAGCGCAATCGTACTGTTTGCTGATGAGCAATTCCCGAAGCCCTGATGCAGAAGCGCGGCTGAAGGTTTTGGAGCAGTCCCAGGATGGCTTTTTCATCTCAGAAATGGATATGCGTTTTCGCGGTCCCGGCGAAGTGTTGGGAACTCGTCAATCGGGTGTGCCAGATTTTACTTTGGCAAGTTTAGTTGATGATGAAGAAGTTTTATTGTTAGCGCGGCAAGCAGCGGAAAAGGTGATAGAAATAGATCCAACTTTAGAGCGTTGGTATTTGATGAAAGAAGAATTGAAGTATCGTTACGATCGCTTGATGGGTGGGACAATTTTGACGTAGTACTAATTCTCTGTGAGGTTGCGCTTAATATCGCAATACAAACCAAGGCTGCCTAGCCAGGCTACAAAATGCATCTTCATGTAAAAATGGTATAACAGTCCCGAAAACCAATCCAGATGTGGTGGCAAGGACTGTGGCAGATAGTAAAGCTAGATTTTTCATGGAGGTCATTGGTGTAATTGTGGATGTTGTAGGTTGAGTTAGGCTACAGCGCAACCCAAAACCAAGAGTAGTTTAACACCAATTAGTCAGTAAAATTAGCGAATTAATTACATTATTAGTTACCGGATACTTCAGGAAATCAGTAACGTCAGCTAGGTGGCAAGTCGCTTGTTGTAGGGCATTCGGGCAATGGCAGCCGTCCGAGAAGCTGCGCCAATACGTGCTAAAAATTTCAGCATTGGTAGTATTGCCGCAGTGTTCTCAAAGCTGATATTATACTAGAAAATTTACTTATACTACAATGATTAATAATTGAATAGACTATTATAAATACCCAGTATCATTGCTGAATTTTCTTTTTGGAAAAAATTGATGCCAATATTTTTGACAAAGCCAATATTTAGCCTTGTTTCTACGGGTATTATACTTTTACCTATTGTGGCTAGCAGCGCTTATGGAGTCGCTAATACGTATACTGATTCCAAAAGTTCGAGTAACATAGACAACCCAGCTTTTAGCACTGGAGAACTACAATCACAAGCCGGAGCGAACAATTGTTTTTACTATGACAATTTGGATTTGACTGCTAATGAGTTCATTAGCAAGTGTTGCAAAGGGTCTATTAGACAAAGGTTTCCTGGTCAATTTTTGACCACAACTTTGGAATTCATCGACACAGCACGAGCCATAGATAGAGATGCGAAGACAGCTTACAAACTATTAAATGACGGTAGATTTAGAAAGTAACTAAGGAGGTTATTATATGTCAAATGGTAGCCGTGCTTATATTGCAGTTTTTGTTTCTAAAAGTTCAGTAGGAAATCTTGACGCCAACCTTTATTATCAGGAATGCTTTACTTTAATTAAAGCATCTTCCCCAGAGGAAGCTAGACAAAAAGCTGTTAACCACGCAAACAATACCGTAAATACATCCTATCCAAACGAACACGGAGAAACAGTAACCTGGGTTGTAAAACAAATTACTGATGTGACAAACACACTAGAAAACGAATTCGAGTTACATACTGATGCTGTAGATTTGTACGTAAGAGGTTTTGAAGATTACAAAACTTATCAAAGTTTGTTTGGTTTCTCTGAAACTTAATAGACCTATTCGCTTAATCCCAACCTTAACTTACAGCAAAATCCGTATACTTCCTTCTCGCGGGTGCTTGAAATGCCAACACAATATCTTCCTTCGGAACCCCCAACTCTAACAAATCCCCAGCAATTCCCCGTTCCGTTCCATCATGCTGAATCCAAATTTTTCCATTTTTAATATTGAGATGCAGAATCATCCCGTGGATGCGCTTGTTTCCATTCCACCCAAATGTCATTAATTGATAGTGCTTGTGTTCCCTATCAAAAACTAACTGTACTTCCACGTCTCCATAATGTGGCTTAAATTGACTATACTCTTTCAATAAATCTTCAATATAATTTTGATACTGCTCTAACTTATCCATTGAACTATTCCCCCCTGCTCGGTATCGTAGACAATGAGTTTAAATTGATAGTTAGCAATAGCCAGTTGAGTAAATTCTAACTTAAAAAACGTTTCATAAATATCAAGAGGAACCGCGAGATATAGAACCCTATCCGGTTCTTCCTGTTGCAAAATTAAGCGATAATTCATCACCTGACCAACTGCTTGATGAAAATCGGAAATTACTGAGTAGCTGAGAAAACTTTTTATTTCAACAGCTATTTTTTGATTGTCTTTTTGGGCAGCAATCAATTTCTCTGCACCCAAATCAACAAATAAATCTACACCTCCAAATTGCAGAAACAGAGGGTCATTTGTGATAATCCACCCTTCCTTAATTAAGCCATTTTTGACCGCATCATGAAACTTGTCCTTAGCCATTTCTATATTTTGGCAAAAATAAAATGTACAAACTCATGTATTCCCAATACGCTTGGTGTTAAGGCAAGAGACGCAAGGGAATCGCCGTCTCTACAATTGTAAAGACGGCGATTCCCTTGCGTCTTTGTGATCTAGAATTTTCATTCAACTTACCTTATCAGAACCGTATTGCATGTATTCTCACTTTTTTTATAATTGCTGAACTTCCTTTTTGGAAAGATATGAAATTAGGTTTTTGCAAAACAACCCCTCAAATGCCGTAAGAGCGGGGATAGGGCTTTAGGAGTGTCTTAGCTTGATAGACATAAACGACGTTGATAACCACCCCACCTCGTCGAATCGGTATTGTTGCGATCGCATTAAAACTGCTAAAGTAACTTTCATAGCTAGCCATTAAGTCTTTTCTGAGATTAAAGGGGGCAGTAGTGATGTACAAGGCATCTTTTCCCAACCATTGCCCAGGTTTTGACCAAAAAGCAAAGCCACGCAGATCCTTGCCAATATCAAAGCAAGTAATTGGTGTGTCAGCTAGAGGTTTAAGGGACATCGCAATCGGTCCACCTAAATAATAGCGATTGGTAAATATAAAGCTAGAGTTGTGTAGCGCTGCACTGAGGACAGGAGATTCAGCAAAACCACGTCGCAGTTGCCGAATATCAATTAGCTCTGTAGAGGGGTCATCTTTGGGAGCCAAGAATCCTCCCATTAAAGCGTATTGACTAGGCTTTTGCATGATTCCTGTTGTTATTTGCAGCAGGACAATAAGTAACATGCAGCTAACCGCAATTCCCGAACCTAACAGCCATCGTCGCACAGAACGTCTGGATTTCTCCTGCCAGATAACTGCCTGTTGTCCTAATAGTAAAGTTGTCCCCCAAAATCCTGGCATCGTCCAAGCCGGCAAAATTTGCCGATATCCTCCGATGAGAGTAAACCCGAAAATTATCGGTAGGGACACCCATAAAATCAATAGCACCGAAGGGTCTAAATTTTTTCTGGAAGTTAGTGATTTCTGATAAAAAAATTGATTTATTTGAGCTGCTACTTGTCGCAAACTCACCCACCAAAGCGGAAATCCGATGGTGGGAAATAAATAAGCTATGCCAAGTAACAAGACAGATATTACACTCAGCAGATTGTAGCCGCTTTTCGGCACTGCACGCTCTGACTGAAAACGAAAAGATACCCAATCATGCTGGATATTCCAAAACACAATTGGGGAAATGGTGATGATAAATAAGCATAATCCTAACCATGCCCAAGGCGATCGCACTACACAGCGATGACGTGGACTGGTTAAACAAAAACCAATTAGCCCCACTCCCAAAACAAAACCGTGATATTTGCTATCGCAAGCTAATCCTACCAAAATACCAAGAATTGCTAAACGGTAACTAGGGACGTATAAATTAGATGAGGAGGATTCTTGATTCCCAGACTGCCGAAAAAACTCATTAACCGCACAATATAAACTGGCTGACCAAAAAAACATCAGTGGACTGTCAGGTAAACTGAGGATGCCAAAGGTAACTTGAAAAATTGGACAGATGGTAGCGATGGCTAAAGTCAAATTGGCAGCTTTTGCAGAGAATAGTCTCTTGCTAGTCAGATATAATAGCAGCAAACTGCCTGTGTAGCAAATTATAGCTCCCAAGCGAATTGTGAATTGGGATACAACCCCACCAGTCAACCAGGGACCAAAACCAGTTGTCAGCGCAACCAGAAATGGATGATCGAAATAGCTCCAGTCCAGATGCACACTGTAAAGATAGTAGTAAGCTTCATCAAAGGTAGGGTAAACCGAAAAAGCAAGGAAGGATCGAAACAGCAGTCCCCCAACCAGTAAAAAAAGCACTAACTGATTAGTTTTTTCAGCCAGCCATTTCTGAGCTATTTGCATTTACTTAGTCAGTGCTTAATATAGGCACTGAAGTGCTTACTACGAATCCATATGTAGTTAGACAGACTAGGAAAACGGAGAGGGAGGGATTCGAACCCTCGGTACGGAGTTGCCTGCCGTACAACAGATTAGCAATCTGCCGCTTTCGACCACTCAGCCACCTCTCCAGGCTCACGATTATTGATCTTATCAGATTTTCAAGGGTGAGTCAAGGGGGGATTTGTTATTTCTTGGATAGTTGATGGTGGATAGTGGTTAGTTGGTGATTGTTGGGGGTCAAAAAATACGACTAACTACTATCCACCCTCCAACTACGGACTAAAGTTAGAGGACTTGCGATCGCAGCCAAGCTACTGGCAAACTGCTTAACTTTTTCCACTGAGCCACGTAGGCGCGTTGACTGAACACATCATAATCGTTACGTTCAATAACGCTCAAAATGCGACTGTAATGCATCAAAGATGCCCACACGGGCAAACGGGCATCGGGTGATAAGTAACATATTCCCTTTTCTGCTTTAATATAATATTGGCGTGCCCTGGCAATTTGAAAACGCATCAGCGATCGCCAGCGCTCATCTACAACACCTTTAAACAAATCTTGCTCAGTGTAGTCAAATCGCGCCAAGTCTTCTTGGGGAATGTAGATTCGTCCTCGCCTTGCGTCTTCACCAACATCCCGGAGGATGTTGGTGAGTTGGTGGGCAATTCCTAAAGTGATCGCTTCTTCGGTGGGAATGTATGTCGGTTTTTGGCGATTCCACGGCGCTGTGTTGGCGTTTGTATCAACTCCCATCACTGCCGTTGACATCAAACCGACGGTGCCTGCTACGCGGTAACAGTAAAGGTATAACTCTTTAAATGTTTCGTAGCGGCTACGGTATAAGTCCATGCCCTGACCGGCAATCATATCCCGAAAGGGTTGAATGTCCATTGAAAAGCGTTGGATGGTATCTACCAGAGCCACATCGAAATTTTCCAGAGCGCAGCCGCTAAAAATAGATTCTAGCTGCTGTTCCCATAATTCTAGGGTTTCCGGCGTAGTCATAGCAGCACCTGGACCATCCACCAGTTCGTCTGTTCGGCGGCACCAAGCGTAAATTGCCCAAATAGCGGGACGCTTTTGCTTGCTCACTAACAAAGTGCCAAGGTAAAAAGTCGTGGAGTACTTTGCTATGAGTTGGCGACAAAGTTTGTAGGACTCATCCACAGAGACCAGCGTTTTCATGCGCGCTTTGGAATCAGGCAGTTGCAGCATTCGTTGCAGGCGGTCGGGTTGGCGTTTGCAGGCTTGAGGAATTTACCTCCGGGTGTACTTCCGAAATCGCCTGCGCTGTAAGCTTACCAGAAAGCACGGCACCTTCCATACTTCCTAAGTAACGTTGCATGGTGTAACTGCCTGCGAGATAGAAGTTACTTATCGGGGTAATTTGGGTGGGGCGGTATTGTTGGCGACCAGGTATCGCCGTATAAACCGATCGCGGTGTCTTGACGACATGATATTTCAGCAGTTTTGCTGGATTATCTACCCCCAAGTCGTCAGGAAAGAGTTTTTCCAGTTCGGCAAGGGAAGCGTTGACAATTTCCTCATCGGATTTGTCGATCCAATCTTTCGCGGGTGCTAAAACTAATTCCAGCATTGATCGATCGCTATTGGCGTATTCGCGGCAGGTGTTGCTCATATCAGCATAAACGCTCAAAAGAGGCGATCGCGAAAATAACAAGTGGTCTATGTCTGTCAGTTTCCGATCAAACCACAGATGCAAGTTAATTACCGGCACACCTGACAATCCTTCAAGCTTTTGGAAAAACTCTATTTCCTGCCAAGGTTTGGGTAACATCACTTTCATTACATCCACTGACATTGCCGAAACATACAAGTCAGCAGTAATAATTTCATCTGCTGCCCCATTCAAGCCCCGAATTAAGAACGCTTTCACGCTCCCGTCTTCGTTGAGCATTATCTCTTTCAGGGGCGCATTTAACCGCACTTCGCCACCACCAGAGGTAATATGATCTACTATCGGTTGACACAATCGCTCGGTAGGAGAACCATCCAAGAAAGCAATTTTAGAACCGTATCGTTCTTGGAGAAAGCGATTCAGTGCTGTTAAGAGAATTGTGGCGGAAACTTCATCTGGATTGATAAAGGTCAACGCTTTGGATGCAGCGATAAAAATATCACTATTCACCCGTTCGTCTACACCTTGCCTTCTCAGCCACTCTATGAGAGTGTACTTATCCATATCTTCAACATACTTCTGACCGCGAACCACGGCTGGGAGTAGCCCAATGGCGAACTTAATCTTCTGCTCCCAAGTCAGCATGTCATTATTGCGAAGAATCGCCATGATCACGTTGAAAGGTGCCGGAATATCCGGAACATCAAAACGTGAGAGGGTTCCTGGCTTTTCTGGCTGATTGAAAATTAGCGTGTGCTGTTTCCATTGCAGCCGGTCTTCAATTCCTAACTCTTTGAATAACTGAAGCATATTCGGGTATGCTCCAAAGAAAGCGTGCAATCCGGTTTCGTACCAGTCGCCGTCTGAGTCTTTCCACGCTGCCACCAAACCACCTAATACGTTTTGGCTTTCCAAAACAATTGGTGTGTGTCCTGCGTCAGTGAGATATTTCCCGCAGGAAAGCCCTGCTAAACCCGCACCAGCGATCGCTACTCGCATTTAACCTTACTACTTTTCAATATTTCTTAATTGTTTTCTCGTTTTCATTATACGTTGCAATCCGTTACATTTATCATCCCTGATCGCGATCGTCTATACTTTGGTCAAAAATTTTCAACGGAAGAACCCCTCAACCGTAGCTTTCAAGGACGAGCAATTTCTTGCCTCAAATCTTCAGAGCGATTACCCGTGCATCCAGCTCGGTATGGGTGAAGATGATGAAAATCATTACTCTGCTTGGATTTGCGGATTTTAAATTTTTTATTTAGTTCTTTATGAAAACTTATTTGTCTGACTTATAAATTATTCAAATTATTCATATCTGAAGTTTTTAGGCATTTTGCTACATCACAATAACATGAAAACCTTGCCCATTCTGCCTTCTACCTTCTTTTAGCTACCAATTATTAAATAATATACTCTGAAAGTATATTTGCTATATCTCAGATGAAAAATGTGCTAATAATCTTTTCTGAGCAAATGTAGCAATTAAAACTATTTCTTGGGAAAAAATACTGCAAGTTCATTCATCATCATTACCTCTGAGTAGGTGATTTATTCAGCAAGGATGAGCATTTGCGAGTTTGATAACTTTACGACATCGATAAACAAGACTAGTTGCTGCATCGTATATTTAGCATAAGTAAATATTAATTAAAATGTATTATATATATCGCCAATTATTAAAAAAGCAGTATTTTTACTGTTGCAAATTATGTGTGATATCTTGTTTTTTTGATTTTAGTGAAAGCTATTCATAACAAATTTAAATCAAAAAATAGTAAATCATCGACAGAATCTCGAAGCCTTATTTACTTATTTGCCAACAACAGGATAATATAACTTCTGCTGGGGATCGCTTCTTAGCGTGCCTCTAACTAAGGAGAGATTTATTTGAATTGGCAAAGGATATATAGTTTGGCTTTTTAGGAGAAAAATTATTTTTGCCAAGACTAGGCTTGCACTTCTTATGTATGCGGGTACCTAAAATTTGACTTGACCATGCTATTTTTTGGATTTTTTTGCATTGTATCTTGGATTGGTTCATTTTTCCCGTTGAGCGAAAACTTGCCACCAAGTTTTATGCCAAAGGTTTTTCCCACAAAGGTTTCATCCAATTTGGATAAACTATTAAGTAAGAATGGGGAATTTCTGGAGACACCTAACCAGGGATTAAATGTTTGGAGTACCACGATATTACCTACAAGGTTTTTGAAGATAGATTGGGGTTCTAAAGAATCACCACCAGGGAAAACTAAGTTATCAAATGTTTCCGTCAGCAGAATCAAGCAAAGTAAGAATAAGTTTTGTAGTTCTTTGCCAGATATTGCATCTGAAAAGATTGCAGTCAAAACAGTAAGTATTTTACCGATTCCTCAGTTGATAGAATCAAGCCTGAATAACCGAGATTTATTGCCAAATAAAATTTTGCGATCGCTGCAAAATTTCTTCAACTTCTCCACGATGGAACAAGGCTTTGCAACAACACCAGTAGTAGTTGTTCGTCGCGACCAAGACAACTATGAAGTGTGGGTAAATAAACGTAAAATTGCGACTTTACCCGACGAAATCGAAGCCAAATCAATGCAACAACGTTTAACGCAAGTCGTCAATTTACCTAGATTAGATGCTAATCAACTACGACCTGCATTAGTTGACGGTATACCCGCGTTAATGGCAGGAAATCGCTTTTTGTTTGGAATTCAAAAAGAAGTTTCTCACCAAATTAAGCGCAGTGGTGAATTACTAGCGATTGAGTGGATTAACAATCTTCGTTCAGCTTTGCAAGCACCTGCTTTTTCACTGGTGGAAGGACAGCAAGAAATGTATGGTTTAACTCCTTCCAAGAAAAAAATGTTTGGTTTAGCTTCTTGGTATGGTGGTTATTTTCATGGTCGAACAACTGCGAATGGGGAGAAGTACGATCAAGATGAATTAACAGTTGCTCATAAGTCACTGCCTTTTAACACCTTTTTACAGGTGACTAATTTAAAGAATGGCAACTCTGTGATTGTGCGCGTAAACGATCGCGGTCCTTATATTCCACCCAGAAGCCTCGATTTGTCAAGGGAAGCAGCAAGGTGTATCAACAGCGAAACCACTGGGGTAGTGCCTTATAAAGCCGTGATTTTGGAAAGTAGCGAACCGAAAATGACTTTGAAAAATTCATCTGTTTCTACCGCAAATCTCAAAACAAGTAGAAAAATCACAATAGTTTCAGATTAATTGAACGGCTATTGTGCGTAAATGGTAATATGGCAGCCTATCGCTAAACATCGAATACACCTAGAGACGTAGCAGTGCTACGTCTCTACAAGTTTTTGGGTTTTATAATATATGTACTTCATTTACCTGAAACCTGCTGTAGGTAAAAAGCTTACTCCATATCACTTTTGACTTCACGGCGGTACTAGTCCCCATTTCTGCCATACGTAAATCATTATGCCAATATCACAACTTGAGCGCTTTGGACATCACCTGATTCTGGGTATTTCTGGGACTACATTAAGCGATGATGATAAACGCGCTCTCAATGAATTGAAACCGATTGGGGTGATATTTTTTGCGAAGAATTTTCGTCAAGGTACTCATTATCAAGTTTGGTTGGAAGCTTTCAAGGAACTGATTGACCAAGTACGAGAATACGCTGAACGTGACTTGATGTTTCTCACTCTTGACCATGAGGGAGGTTCTGTAATTCGCACACCAATGCCAATCACTCGATTTCCTCATCCTTTCTTGTTGGGAACATTGGCTATTGAAGTAGCCAAGTCAACAGCATTAGAATTAAAGTCATTGGGAATCAATGTATCTTGGTCTCCTGTAGCGGATATTTTTTCTAATCCTGATAATCCCATCATTGGATCTCGTGCTTTTGGTACTACTGCACAAACTGCTGCACAAAATGCCTGCAATTACTATTTGGGGTTGAAGGAGTCAGGAATTTTGGGATGTGCAAAGCATTTCCCTGGACATGGAGACACTAGTCAAGATTCGCATATTGAGCTACCAAGTCTAAATCTGACAGTAGAAGATTTGCGATCGCGTGAACTAATTCCTTTTCAAGCGCTGATCGAACAACAGATACAGATGATTATGACCGCACACATTCTATTCCCTCAGATAGATGCAGATGTGCCGGCAACCCTGTCAAAATCAATTTTAAATGACATCCTTCGCAAAGAACTTAAATTTGAGGGAGTGATTGTATCTGATGACTTAGATATGAAAGCTGTCTCAGATATGTTTATGAAAACTGCGACTGTGGCAAAAGCGTTTAATGCAGGTTGCGATTTATTTATAGTGTCCCGCAATATCAATTCATCATCTTTAGAAAGGACTTATGCGATCGCTCAAGATTTCTCTCATTCACTTGATAACGGTAGTCTTGATGAATCGGTAGTTGCAGCAGCTAAAGCACGAATTGAGAAACTACTTGAGGTGACTCCTCAATATATAGTTCATAATCTTGACGAAGATACTTTGTTGCAACATGCTAAATTAGCGATCGCTTGCAATTTTTAGTCTCAGAGCAATGAAAGCTTACAGGAGCATCGCACAAACTGCGCCAAATTACAAACTCGAAACCCTCTTGCGCTAGTTGCGCTAACTTAACTGATAAGGCTGTTTTGCCAACTCCATTTATCCCTACCAGTGCAACTAAGCGACATTTATCTTGTTCAACCCACTGTTGTAGCTTAGTTAACTCATCCGTGCGATCGGAGAAAATAGAGACATCAATCGCTTCTCCCCAATCAGCGCGATTTTGGATTGTAGAGACGTTACATGTAACGTCTCTACAGTTTTGTTGATGTTTGTATCCCGCATTTTCGAGAAGTATCGCACTTAATTTTTACCTAAACTCTAACAATTCTTCTACTGTTAAATTGATATCGCTTGCAATTTGTCGTAGCAACCTGGGGGATATATCACGTCCTTTGTGAAATGGAACAGTCGTTGCTCGACCATCTTCGTGGCGAAATTGTTTATGTGAACCTTTTTGACGCACTTCAATAAACCGAAGATTTTCCAGTATCCTAACTACTTCGGAGTGGTTTAAGAACAGGTATGTTGCTCATAAATGTTTACTGGATGACAATTTGTTGTATACCGACAAATTCTCTCTCTAAAACTAATTCCTCATCTTCCAAAAGCATCTCAATTACTTCACGTAAATTATCTTGTAATTCGTCTAAAGTTTCACCTTGAGAATGCGCTCCAGGAAACCCAGGAACATAGCCTACATAAAGTTTAGTATCAGGATCTCTTTCAACAATCGCAGTAAATGTATTCATAGGGCTTGAGTTTTTAAACTAGTTTAGGCATATTAATTTGATTTTGGCGATCGCACTTTCTATGACATCATTATTTTAGACGATCGCACCTTCAATGACCCGATTATATAGAGCGATCGCACTTTCGATGATACGATTATATTGATAGAGCGAATGACACAAAGCGCATTCAAATTTTCACCGAATGTCTTTATAAAATTGCTTCAGGTATTGTGGAGACACACCAACACCCCAAAGAAAGCCGATGTAAAGATATATTGCGGTGGCTTTGAAAAACCCCCATTTTGCGACACGGCGATCGCTACTTTGGACGATGCGATTTACGAGGCGAATTTTTCCCCGTCGTACTATTTTTAGGCAGAAGTCCGCTTCTTCCATAATTGGCAGGTTGTTATCAAAACCCCCACATTCCCAGAAATCAGCGCGACGTGCGAAAATTACTTGATCGCCAAACAATAAGCGCAATCCTTGAAAAAACAAATGTGGGCGAAAAAGCAACGGTGCATAATAAGTTTTCACCCAGTTGTGCAATGAAACTCCCCAGCGCGTTGTTTTTTCACCTGTCATCAGGGAAATAAAACCGCCAGCAACAACAGTTTTGTCTGCTAGTGTCTGCTCAATTACTGTTACTAAGTCGTCGCTTACCAAAGTATCTGCGTGCAGAAAGCAGAGGATTTCTCCGGTTGCGAATAAAGCACCTTGATTTAATTGGACAGCGCGTCCGCATTGTTTGGCAGAAATTACTTGTACACCTGCCGTTTCGGCGATGGCGATCGTTTCGTCAGAACTACCGCCATCCACAACCAGCACCTCCCAAGCTGGGGGTTCCAGTAAACTTAGATGACGCAAGGTACGTCCCAGACACTTTGCCTCATTCAAAGTAGGGATGATAATTGAGACGCGAGACATAGACTAGTTAGTGGTTAGTAGTTAGTAGTTAATAGTTAGTGGTTAGTAAAACAACCAACCATCAACTATCAACCATCAACCATCAACTAACTCTATCTCCTGTTACCAATAATCGGATTTTCAACAGACTCGCGATACTCTTGGACTTGCTCTGTATAACCGATGGGCAAAACAGCTTCAACGTTTTCATGGGGACGAGGAATAATCACCCAAGATTCTAAAGTACCACCATAAACATTTTCCACCGCATCAACACCAGCAGCCATCGCGGCTTTTACTTCCGAAACATCTCCGCGAATATTGACTGTAAAGCGAGCGCTACCAACTCTTATGTAACCGACAAGGGTAACTCGACCGGCTTTCACCATTGCATCTGCTGCTGCTAGTACAGCGGGAAAACCCTTAGTTTCCAATGCTCCAACTGCCTGTGCTGATGACATAATTGATCTCCTGTATAAGTAAACTTATGTAACGCTACTCAATAATTGCACGAATCTTCGCTACAGATTTTGATGGCGAACTTGATTAGAACATACGGTATGGTTCTGATTTTTCCGTGAAGTGGATGGGCAAGATGCTTTCCACATTCTCAGGAGGATTGGGAACGATATAGTGGGTGATTACCTGACCACCGTAAGCTTCCTCTACGGCAGCGATTCCTGCCGCAACCGCTGTTTTCACCTCAGCTACGTGTCCCCTGACTGCGACTAACAAGCGAGCGCTTTCCGCTTGACCGTAGTATACGAGTGTTACGCCGGCTGCTTTCACCATTGCGTCTGCGGCTGCTAACACAGCTGGAAAACCTAAAGTTTCAATTACTCCAACCGCCATTGGCATGGCATTAACTCCTAAGTCAAGGGATGGGCGTTATTAATTGTACGACGTAGTAAGCGCAAAAAGTGCTTTTTACTTAAGTGGACAGCTCTTTGCACTCTTCGGCTGACCATTCCCACATTGAGCCAGCATAGTTTTTCACATTAGTAAAGCCTAAAGAAGCTAAAACGCTGACAAAAAAAGCTGAACGAATACCACCTGTACAATAACTAGCAATGGGAGTATTACGTTGAATTCCTATTGCTTGTAGAGGAGCGATAATTTTTTCAGGTGGAAGTAAGTTTCCCTTATTATCTATTAAATCTTTGAAGTAGAAATGCACTGCACCAGGGATATGTCCTCCGCGCTTTTCACCGTAAGGAGTTGCCCCATTATATTCTCGCTTTTCGCGAGTATCAATTACTATTATCTTATTTTCTGCTAGACTCGCTTTCAGTTCATCGCGCTGAATTTCCCATAACGCGGTGCGGTTGACAATAAAATCTCCAAATTCTTGAGGTTGATTTCCTTCAAAAGTAGTGGGAACACCTACTTTTACAAGTGCATTATATCCACCATCAACGAAAGCTGCGCTGTTATGTCCTAAAGTGTGTAACATCCAAACAATGCGTCCTTCTTCACCAAAATTATGAGCGGGATTGCCAATTACAATTACAGGTTTTGAATTGGAAATTCCTATTTTACGTAGTTTTTGTTGGAGAATATTTTCGTCTTTTAGGAGGTTGCCTTGATGAGGTTTTTCCGGTTGCGAAAACTCTTGCCAAGTGACGTTAATAGCGTTTGGGATATGTCCAATAAACCATGCTAATTTGTTGCGAATATCGATAATTGTTGCGTTTTGGGATATTAATTGTTTGGCTTCGTTAGGGCTGAGTATCCATTTATTCATATTTAGATGAGGTGTGATATTATATAAAACGAACCACAGAGGAAGAGAGAATAGAGGTAGCTAATTTAATGCTTTTATTTAGGATTGCGATAAAATATCTTGACAACATACAGCAGATTTCAGGTAAATGAAGCACATATATAAAACCCCTCTCCTTGTAGAGACGTAGCAGTGCTACGTCTGTTACGTCTATTCTGCTGTAGTTTTAGAGGTAGAATTGCGATCTTTACTTATACAATGTAAGCTAAAAATTATGTTTGCTAGTTTTCTTCCTGGGGGAGTTGGGCAATTAAGAGAAGCTGATGCGATCGCACTCGCTCAAAGTATTGAGCAGATAGCGATAAATACTCCCCTCAGTACACAACCTATTACCACAACTTATGTACATAAAGGAAGTGGTGAAACGCCGATTTTATTAATTCACGGCTTTGATAGTTCTTTGTTAGAATTTCGTCGCCTTTTGCCATTATTATCAGAAAATAAGGACACTTTTGCTGTAGATTTGTTGGGTTTTGGGTTTACAGATAGAGTTTCTGGAATACAGTTTAGCCCCAGTGCAATTAAAACTCATCTTTATTCTTTCTGGAAAACCCTAATTAATCAACCTGTAATTTTGGTGGGTGCTTCTATGGGGGGTGCCGCAGCGATTGATTTCACCCTCACTTACCCGGAAGTGGTGCAAAAGCTAGTGTTAATTGATAGTGCGGGTTTGACTGCTGGTTCACCGTTAAGTAAGTTGATGTTTCCCCCGTTGGATTATTTGGCAACTCAGTTTTTACGTAACCCAAATATACGCAAAAGCATTTCTCGTGCTGCTTACAAAAACAAAAGCCTTGCTTCAACTGATGCTCAATTATGTGCAGCTTTACATTTAGAAATGCCTAGTTGGGATTTAGCTTTGATTGCTTTTACTAAAAGTGGTGGTTACAGTGGTTTTAAACTTAATCAACTATCACAAATTAAACAACCTACGCTGATTTTATGGGGTGATTTTGATAAGATTTTAGGTACTGTGGATGCCGAGAGATTTAACAAGGCAATTCCACATAGTAAACTTCTCTGGATTTCCGATTGTGGTCATGTTCCTCACTTAGAACAGCCGCAAATTACTGCACAACATATTTTAGAGTTTAGTAATAAATATTAGCATCAAATATTTATGCTTCCACTTGAATATGTATTTGCCTGACTAATTTACTCTAATCAAGTAACCACATTTGAGAGGAAGTATCCTCACCTTCATCCGGTTGATTTTGCGCTAAATTTACTGAGGAACGGTGTGATTTTTTGTAGCTTCCGGCTGGTTTAAATTCATGTTGCTCAGGTTCCTGTTGCGGCGGTTTTTCCGATGAATAGTATGATTTTTTGTAGGAGCTAGCGGCTGGTTTCAATTGATTTTGTTCAGGTTGGTGTTGCGGTGCTTTTTCTGATGATTGATATGATTTTCTGTAGCTGCTAGCTGGAATAATTTCCTTTTCTTGTTTTACAACAATAGTTTCCTTTTCTTTTTTGATAACATTGTTTTCTTCTATAAGTTGGGAATTAGCTTCTGCAAGTTGTAGTGCAGCTTTCTTTGCATCGTAAAGCTCTTTTGTCAATCGTTCTACTAATGCGTTTTGTTCTGACAAAAGCGCTTGCTCACCAGACAAAGCTGACTGCAAATCACTATTTTTTTGCTGTAGTTGTTTTTCTCTATAGCGTGATTCTTCTAAAGTTTCTTGCAACTCTTTGACCATTGCTTCTAAATCAGCTTTGGTTGGACTTGTGTGTGTAGCCGTAGTTTGCTCAGGTGTATCTGGTGATAATTCCTCAAATGATTCGGCATGTTCTACAATTACCTCAGCAGGAACTTCGATTGCAGATTCACCTTCATCTGGTGTGAATTTTTGTGCTTGTTCTTGTAGCACGTCGGCTACACGTCTGTTTACCATAATTTTCTCCAAGTTTTTGCTACTGACGCTACCTTATAAGACTATAACTCTTTATGTGACATAAAAGTCAGAGGGTATTTCCCCTTTCCGCTTTTCACTCTTCAATAGGCAACGATAGAATCGAGAAGCCATCAGCTTTAGAAGTGCAAACCTAAATCTACCTGATGGACCAAAAATGCCGACATTTCTGCGACGGCTGAAATTTATTTTTCAGTCGTTGGAATACGCTGATTATTTTACGAAAACTGATGGTGACACTTTCACTCTTTCAAAAATGATACTTCAGGGGGAGGGCGAAAGGAGGAAGAGAAACATGTACGCTAAAATCCTGTAGAGACATTACATGTAACGTGTCTACAATATAGGCAATAAACCTGACATGATATCAAGTAGGATTGCTATATTTGTCTGGTGCTTATGCTTTATGTTTTAACTTGAATTAGTTGACCAAAATTTATCCGCAGAGTGGAAACATCAATTATGATTTTTTCGTCTAGGTCGTGGGTGTTATCCACTCTTTGAGTTATTAGTTAATAATTTAAAATGTTTTTGTTAAGGGCAATTACACAGATTTTTGTCTTGATTTTAATTATTAAAACTTTATTGACTTTTTTAATAATTTATTATCCTGATGCAAAGCAAAATCCTCGTAAATAAAGTTTAAGTAAATGTAAATACATTTTAATCACGCACATGAAATTGCGCTTATTTTTGGCAAGCTTGGCTAGTTTAGTATTAATGTCTGAGCAAGCAAATGCAGCTAAATTAGAATCCTGGTATTTTGACCAAGCTCAAAATCAGTTGCATATCACCACCGATTCTGGTATACAGCCTAAAGCTTTTTTACTTGATAACCCTAAACGATTAGTCATTGACTTACCTGGAACGACGATTGACACTACAACTATGCGAAAAAGCTTTGGCAAAGCTATTAAAGAAATTCGCATTGGACAACCCGATGAACAAAGCACTCGATTAGTAATTGAATTAGCACCTGGTTACAATATTTCTCCTGAAGGTCTTTCAATTAAAGGTGATTCGCGATCGCATTGGGTGGTGAATTTTTCATCAATTAATCGTCAGCCAAATGATGTCTCATTTTCGACTGGTGAAAACCGCCAAGATATTGCGATCGCACCAACTGATGCTTCATTATTTGCGGGAGTTGTGAATTTAGGTCAAGAATTACCAGCTTTAAATTCCCAAATTAAAGCATTAATGAATCGTTATCGAGCTTTAAATCCGGGAATGTTTTTCTTAGATTTACAAACAGGTAACTATGTAGATATTAATGGCGAAAAGATATTTTCAGCAGCTAGTACTATCAAGTTTCCGGTTTTGGTAGCTTTATTTGAAGAAATAGACGCAGGTAGAATTAAGTTAGATGAAAAACTGATAATGCGTCGTGGTTTAATTGCAGGTGAATCTGGAACAATGCAATATAAACCTGTAGGCACAAAATTCAGCGTTCTGCAAACTCTGACTAATATGATAGTTATTAGCGACAATACGGCGACTAATATGATTATCGACCGTTTGGGCGGAGAAACTAAATTAAATCAACGCTTTCGTAATTGGGGCTTGCAAAATACAGTAATTCGTAATAATCTTCCCGATGTTGGTGGTACGAATACAACTAGCCCGAAAGATTTGGTAAGATTGTCAGCATTACTTACTAACAATCGTTTGCTATCACCAAAAAGCCGCAATCAAGTTTTAGCCATTATGCGCGGGACTCGCAATAGATCGTTACTTCCGGCTGGTATAGACAAGAATGCTATAATTTCTCACAAAACTGGTACACTGAGATTTATCTTGGGCGATGCAGGCATAATTCAAATGCCAAATGGTAAAAGCTATTTAGCGGGTATTTTGGTACGCAGACCTAATTATGATGATGGAGCTGTAAGCTTTATTCGTCAAGTGTCAAGAGCAGTTTATAATTATTTGGGCGAGTCAAAAGTTGGCAATGTTCCTGTTAGTCAATCTAGCTTGGTAGATCGCTGATATAAAGCGATCGCACGAAAGTTATGAAAAAGGCGATCGCAGCACTGGGATTCCGAGTTACTTGTGTTGATAGCGATACTTCCACGGATTTATCTTTAAATAATACAAAAGTACTAAAAACAGAATCATCATAATGCTGTATGTTGAAAATGAACTACTCTGGAGTACCATAACTTTCAATATAGGGAAACCCTAAAGTAGAACAACCACATAGACTCCAGTGAAAAAAATTCTGTTTGACGAATCCCACCAAGAATTGCTGCGATCGCAACAAACTAATGATGCAGATACTTGGACTGAGTTACGCTCTATACTTACCGAAGAACTAAAATATGAGGTATTGCCTCCAGTTACATCAGAAACAGCTTCCCTTACAGAACAAATTTTTGATGAGCGTCTCAATGCTGATGTACTAATTTTAGCTGCTCCTACTCAAATCTTTACTGACGACGAAGTAGAGGCAATTACTTACTTTGTCCGTGCGGGAAAGTCTCTACTAATTGCTAACAACTACTATTCTCTCCAGCCACAGGAACACTGGCATAAAATTAACAAATTACTGGAGTCTTTTGGACTTCATGCCCAGCAATTGGTCAGCTATCCGCACGAAAAAGTGTCGAACCTGCACCCACATTATTTAAGTTCTGGAGTCCGTCGTCTCGCTATCAAAGACCCAACATATCTAAAGCTATTGAATGATGCTCCTCAAGTAGTTGCTACCTTACCTGAGACTGGTAAGCCTTTCTTGACAGCAGTCGAAGCTAATCGTGGTCGTGTAGTTGCAGTAGGAGATTTTTCACTCTTCGGTGATTCCTACATTCAAAAAGACGACAATCGAATGCTGGCACTAAACATTTTTCGTTGGTTGGCATACGATAATTTCCTTGACTTCGGTGGTTCTTATATAAATTCTGAAGTTATTTATGGTCGTACAGAAGTATTCTCAGCTACTTTAATTAACTCGTATCTACAGAAACGTTTAGAAGGAATTCGCTGCTCATTAGAGTCAGACTCCGTTGCTTTGATTGAGAACCAATCCCAAGAAGTACATCCCCTTTTAGTTGGAGAAAAGAGTCAGCTAAAGTGGATTATCGAACCTCGGCAGCTTGGTTCCCAGAGTCTCAGACTGAAGGTAGACTTTCCCGAAAACTTAACTCATCCATCCCTCACACTCAATCCCATTGTCGAGTTTAAGTGCGTGCCAGATGCTGAATTTTCCTTGGTTGTCCGCGACAGTCAAGCAAAAGAGCTACAAACTGCGGAAACTGGTGTTGCTTTTAATGTACAAGCAGTGGTTCGTTGGAATCTGAATGCAAAGCAAGTGCCACTACAGCTAGTTGTGGACTGTCCTTTGGCTCCAATTACGGTTGAGCAAACTGAGGCAGATCGCTGGCGTTTAACTGCTATTGAAGCCGGAAACTGGACAATAAGGTTAACAATTAAAGAAACAGATCAAAAGATAACGCGAACAATTGAAGTTCATGCATCACCTCAATTTAAAATTGCTAAGATTGAGCGTTCGATTGTTTCAACCTTGGCAGCAAAGGTGCATCATCGAATATCACAAATCTTGCCAGAATTTGATATAGATGTCATTCGACAAATTCCGTTTCAGCTATTAACACCTGAAGACCAAGTTAGAAAAATATACCCACCAGATATACAAGAGCGTCTTTTGGAAGCTCTTCAGGCAGCTAGAAGCGAAACTGAGGAATTTACTCCCTTAGTCGATGAGTTGCTGTTGTATATTGCTCCTGTTTACTCACCGCAACACGGTTGTTGCATTCCTTACGATCCAAAATTAGCAGCTCATTTGATTCAGAAATATCCATCGCTTGAAAAAAACATAGCTTACAACTTTCTATGTGTTGAGGGACATGACTTATATGGTCAAACCTGGTTAGAAGGCAATATTGCCGCTCTTTTACTGCATGAAAAATACGGTCACGGCTTCTTCTATACACAGACTAAACTAGGTCAGCAACTAGCAATTATTTATCGTCATGGCTTGCTCCGCAAACTCGACTCTGATAGACTGCGATCGCCCTACTTGCGTTCTATACACCAAGAATACGGGCAAGTTATCCAAATGCTTAACCATAGTGCGCTTTTACTCAATGAGGGTTTTGCCACATGGTTAGAGTTAACTGGGTTACAACGCTTGTCAGGCATTTTCGAGCAAACAGTTCACCGACGTAAAGAGTTTCTGTTTCAAGATACACAATTAGAAATCTTAGTTCCACGTAGCGAATACTTGAGACGATTTAATCCGGGACCAGGATCGAAGTATCAAATTATGTATGACCGACTCAAAAGTATTCAGAGCTTTTTTAGCTACTTAGATCCGGATTTTGGGATTCAGTGTGCTGTACAGGCAATGTCGAAAGCTGCTGATATTGATTTTGGCATTAGCGAACAAGATGGACAAATCCAATTTAAGCTAAGTGCAGATAAAATCAAAGAGCTACTTTTCGATGATCGTAAAGACTATGAAGCTGGTGCTGATAGACGTATAAGACGCATCTGGCGGATACTGAAAGATTACAGCGAGCAGTTCCAAGACCATCAAGCCCAATTGCAGTGGCAAAATGCGTATTTACACGCAACCTTTTCTATGGTAAATAAAATTATAGAAGAGAAATTAGGATGGTAAGACAATGCCACATCCAGATGAAAAACAAGTGATAAGAGACTTAGAAGATTGGAACATGCAAGCGGCAGCAAAGTTCAAAGATTGTATCAACACTGCAAAAACTTGGAGAAGCCACCGTAATTCGCAAGATAGTTCTGAAGATGCATTTAGTAACGTTATGAATCGTGAAGGTTGTGATCCAAATCTACCGCAATTGTCATCATGCAACCCAGAGTTACGCAGACGCGCTCAAACTTGTCTTAATTATTACAAAAATAATTCGTAAGTGGATGGAAATAAATAAACGTAACTTATGTCATTGCTTCATTCGCAATTACAACAAAGAATTTTTACCACCCACTTCATAGTCCAATACCGTTCAGTTAAGCCCGAAATCCTCTGTAGAGACGCGAAATTTCGCGTCTCTACATGCCCAAATCAATACCAAAAATCCTTAACTGAACCGTATTGCTTCATAGTCGAGATAAAGACCGTACATAGCTAGCTAATGTACCTAAAAACAGTCATACTACTAAAAGTAAGCTTTTTAACTTCATAAGTATGGAGTGTGACCTTTGACTGAATATAAACAATCAGGAAATAACCACGACAATTACCCTGATCTGCTTGACATCTTACGAGAGAAGCAGAAAATGCGTATAGGACATCCGCAGTCAGGCGAATATGTCATTTTAGAATACAGTGTTAAAGGAGCTAATCCAAAGCCCGAATCATCTACAGAAATACCTACATCTTCTGATTTAATAGATGATGCTGTATCTGAAGCAAACGCGAATCCACTACCTGAATCATTAACATCAGATAGTATCGAAAAAGACCGGACAGATGAAAAGAGTGAATCGTCAGAAGAAAATGTAAGATTGGGATCTAAGAGCATGTCTGAAAAGACCCTTAAGTCCGATGAACTCATTTCAGAAACCCAACCAGCTGCTTCTAGAAGCTTAACAGACTCAAAACGACAACGTTTAAAACAGGAAGAAGATAGCCTTAATAAAGCGCGGCAGATAACGAGGGACAAATTGAATCAACTGCGTTGCAGTAATGCATCTGAGTCAGACACTGCCAGGAAGTTTCAGTTACAGCAACAAATTAAATCTGAGAAAGCTCAACTGTCACAGTTAGAAACAGAGTTGTATGAAATTGAGCAAAAACTAAGCTTTTATCCAGCACTTTCTGCTTGTCAAACATCCTCTAGACAATTAGATAAAGAAGGAGACGACTCACATCAAAAGCGTGAACCGCCAAAAGTTTTTATTAGCTACAGCCATGACTCTGAAGAGCATACAGAAAATGTAAGATTGCTTGCCAAAAAATTACGTAAGGAAAGAGTCGATTGCGAAATTGATCAGTACGTAGCCCATAAGCTTACTAATGACTGGCTTCGTTGGATGGAAAGAGAAATTGAAGAAGCTAAATTTGTTCTTATTGTGTGCACACAAAAGTATAAAGAGCGAGCTGATAATTATATAGGTGGTGTTGGCTGGGAAGCACGTATTATTAAAGGAAAAGAATATACCGATCATAATCCAAATAAATTTATAACTGTAACATTTCGTGAACAAGACAAAAGATATAAATTCAGTTGGCTTCATGGTAATCTTTATGTACTCGATAAAGATAAGTACGACAAAGAATTTATTCGTCTTTGCCGTCAGTTAACTAACCAACCTGACGTTATAAAACCGTCGCTTGGTTAATTTTGGAGATTGCCACCTGAATAATTTACCTTTTTTATTTTGAAGCTTTAAAAATAGAAACTTTTTTTCAGCATGTGCTAAACTAAACAGCGGTCTATAGTGGCGACTACTGATTGAGAAAGCGTTTCAAAATCATAGCCACCTTCTAAGCCAAAAAGAATTTTTCGAGTTAATCCTAAACAATAATCGGTAAATAAACCATAATCTTTTGGTTGTAAATTAATCATTGCTAAAGGATCGTCAGCATTACCATCATAACCAGCACTGACAATTAGTAAATCTGGCTGAAAGTTGGATAAAAAGGGAATTATTTTGTTTTCAAATAATGGCTGATATACTGCCACATCGCTTCCAGGTGGCACAGGTAAGTTTAAAACGTTATCATAAAAACCGCGTTCTGTGGCTCTGCCGGTACCGGGATAACATGGGTATTGATGTAAAGAACAGTAAGCAATCTGCTCATTACTTTCAACGATCGCCTGTGTACCGTTACCATGATGTACATCCCAATCGAGAATAGCGACACGTTGAATTCCCGGTTTTTGTAGAGCGTAAAAAGCGGCGATCGCTGCATTAGAAAATAAGCAAAATCCCATCCCCGCGTCACTTTCGGCGTGGTGTCCTGGTGGACGCGCTAGCACAAAAGCGGGATTTTGATTTGCTAGCACAGCATTAATTCCATCCAACCATGCACTCGCTGCCAATAACGCTACATCATAACTGCGCGGGGAAATTGGCGTATCTCCATCCAAATAACCACCGCCGGTAGCAGCGACTTCTTGAACTTTCTCAATGTAGCGCGGGGTGTGTGCTTGTTGAAGAACAGACATCAACTCAACCGCTTGAGATGTTGGTGTAGGCGATCGCCATTCAATTTGTTCTGCAAACGCAGCTGCTTTGATCGCAGAAGCGATCGCTGTTAACCTTTCTGGCTTCTCTGGATGAAAATATCCAGTTTTGTGTTCCAAAAACTCGTCAGAATAGATAACTGGGAACATAGCGGCAGCGAGATACAGCGCTTTCAATTCTATCTTGAATAAAAGGCTTGTATGGAGCATCACTATTTTACAGCAATACCCTGTAAGGGTATCGCTATACGGATTTGCTATGTTAACCCTAACCAATCATTTCATCGTTTGGTTCATCAAGCATTTCCGGTACTACACCAGGCATACCGCGAAGTTCTTCTTTTGGCAGTTCGCGCAACACATCTTCAATATTGGGCGGATGTTTGATTTTATCAAGTACCTCTGGGCTTAATTCCGGCGCATCCTCCTCTGGATTCATCTTTTCAGCTTGATTAATATCTTTTTCCTGACTCATAACTGTTGCTTTATAGAAGTTACGCCTCAGCTTAATCTCTGCTGTTATGAGACACACACTATCTTGGGGCTTAAATTACCACTTTTTGGGCGCATAAGGCACAGAAAGTCAACTGAGATGCCACACACTGTCCCGGCAAACGAAGGCAAAATGTGCTAGAATTGTAACAAATAATTGCCATTATTCAAGACTAATTTAGAATAATTCGGCGTTTACTGAATTACAAAAGCTAAAATCTGCCAATTTTGGAGTTTTTTAAGGTTATATGACTTATTCCCAGGATAGGATAATCGCAACCGATCTGCGGAACGAAATGTCCCGGTCTTATCTGGAATACGCGATGAGCGTAATTGTAGGTCGGGCGTTACCAGATGCCAGGGATGGTCTGAAACCTGTGCATCGCCGCATCCTTTATGCCATGCATGAGTTGGGGTTGACAGCAGACCGTCCGTTTAAAAAATGCGCCCGTGTAGTCGGGGAAGTGCTGGGTAAATATCACCCACACGGCGACACGGCAGTGTATGATGCTTTGGTGCGGATGGCGCAAGATTTTTCCATGCGATCGCCTCTCGTCAACGGGCATGGCAACTTCGGTTCAGTAGACAACGACCCGCCAGCGGCAATGCGATACACTGAATGTCGCTTGCAAGCCTTAACCAGCGCCGCTTTACTACAAGACATCGAATCGGAAACGGTAGACTTTATCGATAACTTCGACGGTTCCCAACAAGAACCGACAGTTTTACCTGCACGTATCCCCCAATTACTCCTCAACGGTTCCTCTGGGATTGCTGTGGGGATGGCAACTAACATTCCTCCCCACAACTTGGGTGAATTGATTGATGGTTTCCTAGCGCTGATTCACAACCCGGAAATCACTGATATCCAGTTGATGCAGTATATCCACGGTCCCGACTTTCCTACGGGAGCTACTATTCTGGGAACGGCAGCGATAAAAGAAGCTTACACCACCGGACGCGGTTCGATAACCATGCGGGGCGTAGCTACAATTGAAACCGTAGAACAGCGCGGACGCCCGGATAGAGAAGCGATTATCATCACCGAATTGCCCTATCAAACCAACAAAGCGGCGTTAATTGAAAGAATCGCCGAAATGGTGAACGAAAAGCGCTTAGAGGGAATTGCAGATATTCGGGATGAAAGCGATCGCGATGGAATGCGAATCGTCATCGAACTCAAGCGCGATGCTTATCCCCGCGTCGTCTTAAACAATCTCTACAAACAAACGCCTTTGCAAGCCAACTTTGGCGCAAATATGTTGGCGTTAGTAAATTCCGAACCCCAAGTTCTTACCCTCAGGCAATTCTTAAGCGTATTCCTAGATTTTCGCATCCAAGCGATTACTAGAAGAACACTATACGAACTGCGAAAAGCGGAAGAACGCGATCATCTTTTACAAGGGTTATTAATTGCATTATCACATTTAGATGCAATTATAAACTTAATTCGTCATGCACCGGATGCACCCACAGCAAAAGGTGAATTAATCACAACTTACGGGCTTTCAGAAGTGCAAGCGGACGCAATTTTGCAAATGCAACTGCGACGTTTAACAGCATTAGAAGCCGATAAAATTCGCCTAGAACACGACGATTTACAGCATCAAATTGCCGACT
Source organism: Tolypothrix brevis GSE-NOS-MK-07-07A (assembly GCA_019358985.1). Taxonomy (GTDB): domain Bacteria; phylum Cyanobacteriota; class Cyanobacteriia; order Cyanobacteriales; family Nostocaceae; genus Hassallia; species Hassallia brevis. The sequence continues at coordinate 208,659 of JAHHIJ010000003.1, forward strand.
TGCAAGATATTTTGGCACGGCGGGAACGGATTTTAGAAATCATTGAAACCGAAGTCACCCAAATAAAAGCAATTCATGCCACACCGCGTCGCACGTTAATTTCATTAGGTGAAGGCGAATTAGATGACCTTGATTTGATCGCCAATGAAAAAGCGATTATTTTGATTACTAAACAAGGTTACATCAAGCGAATGCCAGTGAACACCTTTGAAGCACAAAATCGTGCTACCAGAGGTAAAGCTGCTGCCAAAGTGAAAGATGATGACACCGTTGAGCATTTCTTGAGTTGCTGCGATCACGACAGTGTTTTATTTTTTAGCGATCGCGGAGTAGTTTACTCCGTCAAAGCATATCAAATTCCCGTCAGTTCCCGTACAAGTCGGGGTACACCAATTGTACAAATGCTGCCGATTCCCAAAGAGGAAAAAATCACCTCTATCGTCCCCGTTTCCGAGTTTAGCAGCGATGAATATCTGGTAATGCTCACCAAAGGCGGCAATATTAAGAAAACCGCATTGGAAGCATTTAGCCACATTCGCGCTAACGGCTTAATTGCCATATCTCTCGAAGAAGGCGACCAACTCCGCTGGGTAGGACGCGCTAGAGTAGAAGACAGCATAATCATTGGTTCCCGTCTGGGTATGGCAATTCACTTTCGGTGTACCCAAGAGCAACTGCGTCCTCTAGGTAGGGCAACTCGTGGAGTCAAAGCCATGAAGTTGAAAAAAGGTGATGAATTGGTGGGTATGGCAATTTTACCAGCCGCAATTCTTGACACCTTAGATACGGTTACAGATACAGAAGTTGACCTAAACGAGGATGTCGAAACAGAAGAAATCATCGTTGAAGAAGAATTGCAAGAAATTCCCCCTAGCGGGAGTATTGGTCCTTGGGTGTTGGTCATTACAATGGGAGGATATGGTAAACGCGTCCCAGTGACTCAATTCCGCTTGCAGAATCGTGCCGGTCAAGGTTTAATGGCAACCAAATTCAAAAACCGGAAAACCAAAGACAAATTGGCAACTTTGCAGATTGTCAACAGCGATGATGAAATCATGATGGTCACTAATCGTGGTATTATTATTCGACAAGCCACAAATGCCATTTCTATCCAATCGCGATCTGCCACTGGAGTGCGAGTGCAGCGCTTAGATGAAGATGACGCAATTACCGGAGTAGCGATCGTTCCTCCCGATACCGATGAAATGACATCGGATACTAGTGATGTGGCATCCGATACTGGTGATGTAGCAGAGGTGGAATAAAAGATAAAGGATGAAGTATAAAACAAAAAAGCTGTTTTCAGCCTTTAACCTTTACACTTCATCCTTGTTAAGTGGTGCTTTGATGGGGCTTACGGTTGCCCCATTTAATGTATGGTTCTTAGCTTGGATTGCCCTTGCCCCCCTGTGGGTGTTAGTTATAGAAGAAAGTAAAAGCAAGAATTTTCCCCTTTCCCCTTTCCCCTTTCCCCTTTCCCCTTTATTGTGGGGTATAGGTTATCACGGTCTTGCTCTATGCTGGATTACTGGAATTCATCCGATGACTTGGATGGGTGTTCCTTGGTTGGCAAGTTTGGGAATAGCCCTATTTTGTTGGACATTTATTACTCTGTGGGGTGCCGCTATAGTCGCTGTTTGGGCGATCGCTATGAGAACGATTTCCAGCGAAAATGGTTTTATTCGCGTTCTCATTGGTACAGCCGTTTGGTGTGGTTTAGAAGCACTTTGGAGTCATGGCGCTTTGTGGTGGAGTTCTCTTTCTTACACTCAAAGTCCGTATAATCTGGTAATTTTACATTTAGGTCAACTCTCAGGCTCAACTGCGGTGACAGCATCAATTGTCGCTGTGAATGGTTTGGTTGCAGAAGCGTGGATCGCGAACCGCAGAGACGCAGAGAACACAGAGAGAATTTCCTGGTTCGTTAATAAATATTTAGCGATCGCCGCAGGACTATTAATCACTCTACACTTTATCGGCTTTAGTTTATACAGTCGTCCCCTCGCGCAACCACCAGAAACTGCTTTAAAAGTAGGAATTATTCAGGGGAATGTCCCCAACGAAATCAAACTTTACCCTGAAGGTTTTCGTCGAGCGATCGAAGGTTACACTACTGGATATTTAACATTAGCAAATCAAGGTGTAGATGCAGTTTTAACTCCAGAAGGAGCCTTACCTTTTTTCCACCGTGACTTAAAGGAAACTTCCCTTATTTCAGCAATACGAGAAAAAGGCGTAGTTGCTTGGATTGGCGCTTTTGGAGAACGAGGACGTAGTTATACAAATAGCTTATTTACCTTTACTGGTAATGGAGAAATTTTCAGTCGTTACGACAAAGCAAAGTTAGTTCCTATTGGCGAGTATGTTCCTTTTGAGGAAATTTTAGGTGGTATTATTCAGCGGTTATCACCTTTAGATGAACACCAAGTTCCCGGTTCACCAAATCAAGTGTTTAACACACCTTTTGGTCGTGCTATTGTTGGTATTTGTTACGAATCTGCTTTTTCTGAACAATTCCGCCGTCAAGCTGCCGCAGGTGGAGAATTTATACTTAGCCCTTCTAACGATGCTCATTATAGCGCTGCTATGCCTGCTCAACACCATGCCCAAGATATCATGCGGGCAATTGAAACTGATAGATGGGGAGTGCGGGCAACTAATACGGGATATTCAGCTTTTGTTGATCCTCACGGCAGAACTTTGTGGATATCTGGACATAATACCTACGAAACTCATGGGGAAACAATTTATCGCCGACAAACGCAGACTTTTTATGTACGGTGGGGTGATTGGTTGACACCATTATTATTAGGATTAGCCGCGTTACTAAAAATTGTAAAGACGTTCCGCCGGAACGTCTCTACCACGGTTGCTTAATTGTAAAGACGTTCCGATGGAACGTCTCTACCACGGTTGCTTAAATGATATTAATTATGCTCCCGTTGTATATCTGATTTCAGATATTTTTCAAATTATCTCACGTCCTTTAATCACACATATTGTAAAGACGTTCCGCCGGAACGTCTCTACGACGGTTGCTTAGATGTTACCATTTGAATGTAGTATCTTAGCAGCACAACTTCAAATTACCAAGCAAATTGGTAAAATTATGCCAAGAAAAGAACAAGGATGGGTCACTTTTCAAACATCTGACGAGGAACGGAAAATTCTCGAAAAGTACTGTCAGGATTCTCAGCGCACTAAGACGGAGATTTTGCGAGAACTTGTGCGGGGTTTAAATACGCTTTCCTCTCCACCGGCAGAACAACTACCAACCAAGCAAAGACAGAAGAAAGATGCTGATACTCCACACATAGAAAATAGTCCTCAAAAGAAACCTTTAAAAGTTAGCTCTCGCAATATTATTAAAGGTGTGGTCAAAGAAGTTATTCGCGGAGAAGTTAACAGTCAAGTGACGATAAAGGTAATTCACGAAGTTGAGTTAACATCGGTTATTACTACAGCATCAGCAGATGATTTAGAACTATATGAGGGAACAGAAGCATATGCGTTGATTAAGTCCAGTGATATTGCGATCGCTAAGGATTGAAAAGTCGTTAATTTCTTTGAATTTTTAATAATTAATAATTTAAATATTGCCAGGAAAATAGAACTTTGTATTTCATCTATCAAGCGACTTGCAAACAACCTGCAAGTCGCTAAATACCTATTCTACAGCTATCATTACATCGGTTGATTTAATTACTACATAAGCTTCTTTGCCTTCTGCAAGCAAGAGCGTCTCTGCTGAATGTTTTGTAATTATTGCTGTTATTTCTACTCCAGGTGCTATTTCTAATACTACTTCAGTGTTAATAGAGCCTGGTTCAATTTTTGTTACAATACCTTTAATAGCATTACGTGCGCTAATTTTCATCTTTATCTTACCCTAATTAAGTAAAATGTAACTTAGTAATCTTACCAAGAACTTTGATTTCATTGTTATGGTTGAAAAATAATTAATAATTGCAACAGTTAAATAAGTTTTGTGTCTGCTATTCTACTAGAGGTGAATTTTATGTATGTTAGCGATCGCCTGAACAATCCAAATGACTTAAGTCCTAAGTTTGAAGGGTTTTTTTTGGAGATGGCAATGCCACGACAAAAGCAGAGAGTCCAGGAAATCGTCACCGAAGCATTTGGTTTAGATTGGAATGTCAAGCAAATTGGTGACAATCTGACTGAGTTTGAAGTCACCTTGAACAAAAAAGTTTTGTCAGTCAAAGATGCTTGGGATAAGTCTTATCATCTGCGTTCTCAACCAGGAGTTGTGGATGCACAGCCACTTTTCGCTGTTCCTTTAAGCGATGGCGAAGACTTCAATCAAGAGCCTGAAGTTGGGATGGAGCGCACAATAGATAATCTTAACACCGATGTTGAGTGGAGTCTCAAGCAGATGCGCGTATTTGAGGCATGGAAACGCTTTTTCCCTGATCCGAAACGACCACCAGGACATGGTGTTATTATCGGACTACCGGATACAGGTTATACTGAACACCCGGAAATTATTGGCAATATACTTGTAAAAAAAGGCTACGATTTTCTCAAGAACGACAAAGACGCTAAAGACGAACTCGAAGCACCCTCAACTGTATTGCTACCCGCTCCAAGTCACGGTACATACACATCCAGTTTAATGAGTAGTCCTAGAGGAGCGCAAGGCAATTACCCAAGCGGAAAAGGAATGACGGGAGTAGCTCCCGGCGCGAAAATAATACCTTTACGAGTATGTTATTCAGTTATACTGTTGAGCGTACTTAATCTAGCTAAAGCGATCGAATATGCAGCAGATAATGGTGCTCATGTCCTCTCAATTAGCTTAGGCTGTGGTTTGTTCAACAAACGGCTGCGAAGTGCGATCGCTTATGCTCAAAAACGAGGTTTAATTATAGTAGCAGCAGCTGGTAACTTTGTTCCTTACGTAGTTTGGCCCGCTGCCTATGAGGAAGTGATTGCTGTTACTGGCTGCGATGCACAAAGTAATATATGGAAGGGTTCAGCACGGGGACAACAAGTTGATGTCACGGCTCCTTGTGATGGAGTTTGGTGTGCAAAAACTAAAAAGAAAAATGGTAAGATTGAATATGACGTTGAACCAGGTACTGGCACTTCTTTGTGTACTCCCCAAGTTGCGGGTATAGCGGCTTTATGGTTGTCATATCATGGAAGAGATCAACTCATCCAACGCTATGGAGCCGAAAAAATTCCTTTTATCTTTAATCAAATTTTGCGCGATAGTTGCGAAAAATTTCCGACATGGCAGCCGAATAAATTTGGTGCGGGAATTGTCAATGCAGAGAAAGTCCTTGCTGCACCATTACCTGATAATGTGACTCGTTCAATTATTGCACCAGCGCAAGCGTTACAACAACATCCAGCTATAGACAACGGAAGACTCAATACTTTCACGCATCTGTTTGAAAAGCAACTATTTGACAGTCAAGAAAAAGCTAATTTTAAAGTCGTTGAAGATAACAAGAAACTGCAAGCATCTCTTGCGGAACTGTTGCAAACAACAGAAACTCAATTACCGCAACGATTGAAAGAGGTGGGACAAGAGTTAGCTTTTTATTTTGCCACAAAAAAGGAACTTTATCAGCAATTAGCTGAAACTCTAAAGAGCGAAAAATCCGATCCGAATCAGTTGAAAACAAGAACTTTAACTGAGTCATCAAAACCAAAGAATTTGGATTCGGTGCGCGAGACATTGTTGCAGAATGTGTCTGATGTTTTGAAGGCAAAATTGGGATGACATATTATATCATGTTTGGTAAATCACACATATTGTAGAGACGTAGCATTGCTACGTCTCTACGAGGGTTAATGAAATTAAGGTTATGTAAAAATTTGCATTCTTCTGAGAAGTTACTACAAAATTTGAGCGATCGCATGACAATAGGAAATATTCCTATATAATAAATAAATGTCCGAAAAAGGCAGCTAAATTACCTTGAAAGCCACAAATGAAAGAATTTCTTAAACAATGCTGCCAGATATCCGACCGTCAGACGTGCGATTCCTAAAATAGGCAAATGAATTAAGATAAATTGTGGCAGGTTTTCTCTACCTACGCTATTGATATAAAAAGTTGTTACGAGAATAGCTACCCCTTACGGCATTTGGCATCGGGAAAGTTATTCTCGTATATTTTGATAAACACGCTCAAGTTATTAAGTCGGTTGTGCAATCCCAAAAAGGCGAAAAAATAGACTTTAACAACGAATATCCGTGTCCCTGTCGTCGTCGGGGACGCTTGATTCCGATTACCTTAACGGATGCCTTTGGGTGCGATCGCTGTCAGCAAATCTTTGTAGTGCAAGATAATGGTATTGTGCTAGAGCAACTTTCTACTACCTATCCCTACAAGCGAGCTTGGCGCTGGACAGGTTCTAGTTGGCATGTTGTGCATCCTCGGTTTGGAGAAAGTTATCTGCCGATAGCGCTAAGTATCATTTTCGTGCTAGTGATTATATGGCTGCCATTAGCACTACGATTAGCAAATGGTTCCAGCATAATTGCTTGGGCAATGGTGGCGGTGATTTTGGCTATCTTACCCGCACTAATGGTCTGGCTAACCTACAGACGTTAACAATGGTGACAGTTGATGTTTTTGACGATCGCCCCGAACCTATGAAAAGCGCCCTTCGCGCTTATCTAGCTTCCCTGAAATTAGGCACCACCAGAGGAGCAGATCGCAGTCGCGCTGTGTTGGCGATGGCACAGGCACTCAGCCGCTCCTTTGATGACATTCTAGAGGCAAATACCTTGGATCTAGAAGCAAGTCGGGAAATGGCGGTGCCTGAGTTGATTTTGGACTGGCTGAAGCTAACTCCAAAACGCTTAGAAACGACAGTGGAGATTTTGCAAAGGTTGGGGGAATTACCAGATCCGCTGCGACGGGTAAGAAACGCCGACTATCAACTAGAAGACTCGCAAACTTACTCGCAGTTAATGCCTTTGGGAGTGATTGCATTTATTTATGAGGCATTTCCGGATTTGGGAGCCATCGCAGCGGGTTTATGCATCAAAACAGGCAATAGTATCATTCTCAAAGGGGGGACTGAAGCAAGCAATTCTAACGCGGCGATCGCAAACGCTTTACAAAGTGCGATCGCCGAAGTTGGTTTACCGTCAGGCTGTTTAGAATTAGTCAGCGCCGAACATGGGGTTTCAATTCGGGATTTAGTCAGTCAAGACCAATACCTCAATTTAGTCATTCCCTACGGACGTTCTAGCTTGGTACAACAAGTGGTGCGACAGTCAACCGTTCCTGTGTTAAAATCAGGAATGGGCAACTGTTACCTTTACTGGTCTTTGAATGGTAGTTTGGAAATGGTGCGTGGAGTCATTTTAGACAGCTATCAAAGCGAACCGGACCCCGTAAACGCCATAGAAAAGGTATTAATTCATCGCCAAGCTTTACCGTCATCTTTAGCAGTTTTGTGGAACAGCTTGAAAGAAAAAGGCTTTGAAATTAAAGCAGATGCCGAACTAGTAGAAGCCTTTCCGCAATTGCAGCTAGCTAAAGATAGCGAGTGGGGAAGTGCTTATTTAACGAAGACAGTGGCATTTAAATTGGTGGATAGCTTAGAAGTAGCGATCGCCTGGATTAATCAATACAGCAGCGGTCACGCTGACTGCATTGTTACCGAATCATATCAGGAAAGTCGGCAATTTGCTTTAGGAGTCAACAGCGCTTCTACCTACATTAACGCTTCCCCGCGCTTTTCTCGCAACCCCTCCCGGGGAGATTCGGTATTTTTAGGAATGTCTAATCAAAAAGGTCATCGACGCGGTTTAATTAGTTTAGAAACTTTGACGACTGTTAAACATATTGTGCAGGGAAATGGACGATTTTAAAATTCGTAAAGACGTTCCGCCGGAACGTCTCTACAATATGTATAATTGGCTTTTATCCTAATAAGTTAAAAGTAAATTCACAAAGCCGCATCAAAAATTTGCTGTGCGGTAAGGTTCAGTTGAGGAAAGGTTGGAGAAACGACTGGTGTATTCCCCCGAAACAATGTTCTTACATATTCCTCATCCACAAGTTCGCATACAAAAAGAGCAGATTGTTTGGGATTGCCGAGAAAATCACGTCCGCCCAACGCCGCATAGTCAGCTATCCAATATTCGGGAATGCCCATCTCTTCTCTTCGAGACGCTACGCGAACATAATCGGCAAATTTTTTGTGGTAGTCATCGCGCCAGTTTGTTGACACAACTTCAATTAACAAAGGGATTGACGCTCCTTGAGTAACAGTTGACTCTTTTTCCCATAGCGGTTCATTGTGGAGATTATCAGAATTTACCAACAGAATATCTGGGAAGTACCCCGAATCTCTTTGAGGAGGTTTAACTAATGCAGTTTTGGGAAGTAAATAGGGAATTCCCATACTTCTAACTTGCACAGCTAGCTCTAACGTTAAAAAACTTGTGACCTTCTCGTGCTTCCCCGTTGGCTGCGACATTTCAACAATCACTCCATCATGTAGCTCGTAGCGCTTACCGTCGGGGAGCCACTCGATAAATTCTTCATAGGTTACAAGCTTAAATAAGGTTTGGGTCATACCAACGCCTCCACATATAAATCTACTCAAACACAGGTGGCCATAATTCAGAAATTGCAACTTCCCAGCCAGGAAATAACTCAGTAATAGTTAACTTATCCTCACCTGTCAAAACTTCAATATCACCATTAGGACGATAAACACTTACTGTTAACTCATCCGGATTAATTAATATTCCTATCCTGGCGCCTAATTCTAAAAATAACTTGACTTTATCTTCTAATTTAGAAATTCTATCTGTTTTCGATTTTATCTCTACAACCAAATCAGGTACTAACTGACCAAAATCTCTAACAGTGCGTTTTAGTCTTTGCGCTGCCACAAAAGACACATCGGGAGCGCGTAAATCACTATTTGGCATAATAAACCCACCACTTGAGTCAAATATCCGCCCAATTTTACGAGGATTAACCCATAGTTTTAGTAAAAATATTAACTGAGCGCCGATTTCACTAGATTCGATGTCTGATGGACCCATAACTAGAAGATTTCCTTCTTGCAGTTCTATTTGGTAGTCCTGTTCATCCTCTTGTAGCTTTTGTTGTAGTCTTTCTACATCTTCAATAGTGAGACTCATACAATTTTTTATATATAGTTGACGTTACAGTCATCTTAACCTTGTTCATAAATAGGACTTACGCACTTGTTACGAGAAAACAAGACTTTGAGATTGCTTCCTTGCGTCGCAATGACGGAAATACGTAGTTCGTGCGTAAGTCCTGATAAAATTCAAAATCATACCTACCGTCGTAGAGACGTTCCGGCGGAACGTCTCTACTATGATATTAGGGGTAATTTACTTCTTATTAGAAGTGTAGTAAACCTTATCTCCAGTATCTGGGACAAAATGACAACTAATAGATGAACGCCATAATGAAACCCAAATTGGCTCTTCAGTTTTGCGGTAGTAGTGACCCAAAATTGGTTTAATAGCCTCAGTAGCTTTTTTCAAATTGTAGTGAGGCATATTCAAGAAAATGTGGTGAGCTACATGAGTACCGATATCATGATGGATATGGTTAATAAAACCATAATCGCGGTCAACGGTAGAAATAGCACCTTTCAAAAAAGTCCAATTTTCCCCACGATACCAAGGAATATCAGCTTCGGTGTGGTGCAAAAATGTCACCAAATCGAGCCACATAATAAACACAAGATAGGGTACGGCATAGTATTTTAACAACCACATCCAACCCCATTGGTAAGTTCCTAAAGCGAGTAAACTCACCATACAAATTAACCAGATACTGCTGGCAATGACATCCCATTTTTCTGAAGGTTTAAAAAGTGGGCTGTTGGGGTGAAAATGGGAGCCTTCTTTATTAGGACTCCGCTTAAATAAATACACCGGATAAGCCAATAAAAATACATAATATCGACCTATTTTTTGCAACCAATCCATTTCGTTGTAGTCCGATTGACTCACAGGATACCAGCTTTCATCATTTTCCAGACTGCCAGTATTTAAGTGGTGAGTTCTATGACTAATTCTCCAACCATGATAAGGAACAAGTATCGGTGTGTGCGAAAGATGACCAATCAAATCATTCAACCATTTCTTCTTAGAAAAAGATTGGTGTCCGCAGTCGTGTCCAACTACAAACAAAGCCCAAAACATCGTTCCTTGCATTACCCAAAAAATCGGAAAGAAATACCAAGAATCGAGGTAATGAGCTACTGCATAAAGTAGACCAATAATCAAGATGTCTTGAAAAAAATAATATAGTGATTTGCCAACATTAGGCTGAAAACATTCAGCGGGTATTGCAGCTTTCAAATCACCAAGGGTAAAAGGCAGGTTGGTTGTATCCTCTAATGATTCTGAGTTCTGAGGATTATCTAATTTAATGGTATCTAATTGCACTTGATTCTGTTGTAGGAAATGAACCGGACATTTTTTGACGCATGAAATTTAACCTCTGCAACGCATTGTTTGAGGTATGTTTCAGGTTTTGTTTGCAGTAAGAATTCATCTGGCAATATTTTTAACACTTTGCGTGTATGGATGATTGCCAGAATCTATTTGAAAGCATGAAAATCTAAACTTATTTCACACTTTAAGCTTTTTTTATCGCTTTGCGTAATAGTCATTTAAAGACTCATAACCACTATCGGTTTTATAGAGTTGACATTGGTCTGTAATTTGCTTCATTAAAGACCAAGAAAACCGACATTCATCATGTAGATACGCACCCCAATTTTCTTGGATACTGCGATAAGCCATCCGTAAATTATAAGAAGGAATAGCAGTAGAAATGTGATGAGGGACGTGAACATTAATATCGTGGCAAAGGAATTCTACCCAGAGTGGATAATCGCAGTGAATTGAGCCAAATAACTGCGCTATTCCAGCATTCCACTTAGAAGCTTCCAGGAAAGGAACATCTGAAGCGGTATGGTGAACAATAGTAAAAGTACTCATCCAGAAATGGTAGACCAGCCAGGGTATCAGCCAAAATTTGAGAAAACCCCAGATACCGGTTGTAGCTATCAGAGTTGGGAAAGCGATCGCAGCAAAAATAGCTACCACAGCCACAGAAAGTTTAACACTTGACTGCTCTTTAGTTTGGAACTTTCGCCAATCAAAGTGTACAACTGCCCAATGTCCGACTGAACCTACCCACCACAAGCGTTTGGTGATGAATACTTGAAAGGCAGACTGCTTAACTTTATCCCAACCTTCAAACACTTCTGGTCTGATGGGATGCCAAGCATTGTCTTCGTCTAGTTTATTGGTATGAGCATGATGATAATTATGCTTTATACGCCAACTGTGGAACGGGTAAATCAACGGCATCATAAATAAATGCCCTACCACATCATTTACCCAACGACGTTTGGCAAATGAACGATGACCACAATCATGTCCGATCACAAAAAAACCCGTCAACGCGGTTCCTGTGAAAAGCCACGCTACGGGTAAGAGAAACCAAGGAGAAAATATCAGGCTTAAGTAGCCCAAACTTACCATCAAGACATTGATTATTGCTCTTGTCCAAGCTTTGCGACGATCCTGTATAAAACATTCTCGTGGCAGGGTTTTGATAATATCTTTAAGCTTCAGGTCAGAATTACCAAAGTCACGAGCTTCTTGTTGACTGTTGATTGTTGATGTAGTCATGAATACCTGATAGACAACAAACCTCACTACCGATTTAGAGACACGAGTTTTTATGTCTCTACAGACTGATGCAAAGTTTCCTAACTTACCTTAGCGCTTTGGATTATAGCAACCTAATTGAGCATAGCGCACCAGTAAATCGTGTTTGTACCTTTTTTTGGGATTTCCGCGAATAAATATTGGTAAAAGTCTTTTATTATGAGTCAAGAGTCAAGAGTTTATTGACCCTTGACCCTTGACCCTTGACCTACTTACTACTTTCCTGGTGCTAGCTTTACATTCGTAGCCAGACCGATCGCTTGCAGCAATTGAATTGTCATCCATGTTAAATCGATTTCCCACCATTCCAGCCCGTGACGAGCCGAGTATTGATAAGCGTGGTGGTTATTGTGCCAACCTTCGCCAAATACTAAAACAGCTACCCACCAGCAATTAGTTGAGCGATCGCCACAATCGTGCGTCTGGTAGCCAAATTTGTGCGTAGCGCTGTTTACCAACCAAGTGCAGTGATAAACCCAGACAATGCGAGCAAAAATTCCCCAAACGACAAACGACCAACCACCAAGCCACAAAAGTAGTCCACCCAACGCAAATTGGATGACAATAAAATATTTTTGTAAAAACTGATAAACTGAGTCGTCGTTAAGGTCTTTAGTAAAGCGATGAGCTTCCGCATGAGCGGGGGAGTGATAAATTAGCCAACCCATGTGACTCCACCAAAAGCCTTTGTTGGAATCATGGGGATCGGCAACTTGGTCAGAGTGCAAATGGTGTATCCTGTGTGTACCGATCCATTCAATTGGTCCACCTTGACAGGCGAGTGTCCCACAAAATACGAGAAAATATTCTAGCCATTTGGGAGTTTGAAAACTGCGGTGAGTCACAAGACGGTGAAATCCTAGAGTAATACCTAAACCACCAGTCACCCAGTAAAGAAATAAAGCGACGCCAACTGCTTTCCAGCTAAAGTTACTCGGAAGCAGTGCAAATAAAGCTCCGATGTGCAGAGCAAGGAAAAAGAGGGTGTTAACCCAGTTGATTTGAGGTTTAGTTGAGGCAGCAATTGTCATGCAGTAATCACCTGAGTAGGAAATGAATGAACGTTAGGAACCGCGAGATCGAAAGATCCGCATGTGTATTTTTTTTTAAGAGGAACAAATGAACAGCTTTGATGTGCTGCAAGAAGCAGAAGAGGCACTGTTAGAGATTTTTTCTAAAATTGACACTCAGGTCAAGCATAATCTGAAACGAGTGCTGGATGCATTTCGCGATCGCCGTGTAGGTGCACACCATTTTGCTGGTGTAAGTGGTTATGGTCATGATGATTTAGGACGAGAAACTTTAGATAAAGTTTTTGCGGATGTGATGGGTGCTGAGGCGTCGGTGGTGCGGGTGCAGTTTGTTTCCGGAACCCATGCGATCGCTTGTGCTTTATATGGTGTCCTCCGTCCTGGGGATGAAATGCTTGCTGTTGTGGGGGCACCCTATGATACTCTCGAAGAAGTCATTGGTTTACGCGGTGAAAATCAAGGTTCTCTTCTTGATTTTGGCATAAATTATCGACAATTGAATCTAACCCCTGAAGGAACCATCGATTGGCAAGCCTTAAGCCGGGGGGTAGAAAAAAATACTCGCTTAGTATTAATTCAGCGTTCTTGTGGCTATTCCTGGCGTCCAAGTTTATCAATTGCTGAGATTGAAAAAATTATCCACATAGTCAAACAGCAAAATCCCAACACCATTTGTTTTGTCGATAACTGCTACGGCGAATTTATCGAAACCAAAGAACCTACTGCCGTGGGTGCTGATTTAATGGCGGGATCATTAATTAAAAATCCTGGTGGTACAATTGTCAACGCAGGTGGATACATCGCCGGTCGTGCCGACTTAGTAGAAGCAGCCGCATGTCGCCTTACCGCACCGGGAATTGGTAGTTATGGTGGTGCGACTTTCGACCAAAATCGCATTCTCTTCCAAGGCTTATTTCTCGCTCCGCAGATGGTAGGAGAGGCGATGAAAGGAACTCACCTGACGGGTTATGTGTTTGATAAACTTGGTTATCCGGTGAGTCCCGCACCTTTTGCACCCCGCCGCGATGTGATTCAATCAATTAAACTGGGTTCCGCAAAAAAGCTGATTGCCTTTTGTAAAGCGATACAACAGCATTCTCCCATTGGTTCCTATCTCGACCCCGTTCCAGATGAAATGCCTGGGTATGAGAGCCAGGTAGTGATGGCTGGAGGGACGTTTATTGAGGGTAGTACTTCGGAGTTTTCCGCCGATGGTCCTTTGCGGGAGCCATATGTAGTTTATTGTCAAGGTGGCACTCATTGGACCCATGTAGCGATCGCATTAGAAGCAGCGATCGAAGCTGTGGGAAAAGCGTAGAAGAGAAGTAGGGAACTGACTTTTCCCGTTAAGTCTCAAAAAGCTTGCTCATAATTGCTCTTTATTAAATCCACAATCCTAAATTACTGGGTTAAGGTAGCGATCGCCTCTCGAAACTTTTGCCAGATGAAACCACCAAAGGAATTAGCTGTTGACACACTAGAAGATTCTGGTTGGCTAGCAGGTTGATCTGGACAGGTTTTATGATAAGGTTGCTCCCCAAAAGCTTCTTGCCACTCTTGCGGAGTTAAATTGCGCCCTGCTGTGCGACAAGCGATATTGAGCAAGTCATCATTGCTGGTATGCACCCGCCAGAGACGTGCATCACTACTACCACTGAGCAGCCAGCGACTATCAGGGCTAAAGGCTAAAGACCCAACAGCACTATCATGTCCACGTAGCACAATGGGTGCAGCAGTGGGGTCAGTGGGATTCCATAAACGGATGGTCTGGTCTTCACTGGAGGTTGCTAGCCATTGGCTATCGGGGCTGAATTCTAGACCAAAAACACGTCCGCGATGTCCAGCCAGCAGATCCGGTTCTTTGGCAAGATTATTCATATCCTGTAACTTAACTTGAGAATTCCAAGAACCAGCAGCCAACCAGTGACCATCTGGACTGAAGGCAACTTGAACAACACGCCCAACTGGATCAAACTTAATAATCTTTGCACTTGCTGAGGGGTTGCTAGATGTGAGATCCCACAGTTTAGCTGTACCGTCCCAGCTTGCTGTTGCTACCCACTTACTATTAGGACTCAATGCTACATCTGAAACGACATCGCAGTGAGCAGATAGAGAAATGGGATTGGGATTAGGATTCTTTTTGGTTAAATCCCAAACCAAGGTATTTCTGTCACTGCAACCCGCTATATTACCACCAGTAACCAACCGACGCTCATCTGGGCTAAAAGCAAGCGATCGCACTCCATAGTTTTGCGTGTTTAGCACAAAGCTTGGCTCAGTTGGTAGACTGGGCTTTTTCATGTCCCATAATCGCACGGTTCCGTCGTAGCTGCCGGCGGCTAACCACCTACCAGTAGAACTGAATGCCATACTCCAGAAACTTGGTCCTTCGAGGATATGTGGCTGTGCAGTAGGATTGGTCATATCCCACAACCGCACAGTCCTATCAGGTCCAGTTGAAGCTAACCATTGCTGATTGGGGCTGAAAGCCAGACTGTAGATATCAGATGTGTGTCCGGCTAGCGAGATGAGTGGACGCAGCAGATCAGTGGTGTTCCACAGTCGAATGATTTTGTTGCGGCGGCTAGCACTTGCTATCCACTTGCCATCAGGGCTGATTGCAACTGCCGATACCCTATCTTTATCTTTAATCCCCGGCAGAACAATTGGGTCATTCAAAACGTTGGCAACTTTCCAAAGTCGGGCTTGAGTATCTTCGCTAGCAGTCGCTAACCATTGCCCATCCGCATCAAAGGTAATGGTATTAACCCATCCTTCATGTCCTTGGAGAACTACAGGTGGAACAGATAAGTCGTTAATGTCCCATAATTTAGCTGTGCCGTCTCTACTGGCAGTTGCTAACCATTTGCCATTGGGACTGAATTTGACTGCATCGACTGTAGCTTTGTGTCCCCCCAAAACAACGCGACAGACAGGATAATCTTCATCAGTTTGACAGGTGGAGGATTTAGTCTGTGAGGGCTTCAGGCTTTGCATATCCCACAGTTTCACATTTGCGTCTATGCTACCTGTGGCTAACCAGCGACTATCTAGGCTAAAGGCGATCGCGGTAATCCATTGATCGTGTCTGCCTATAATTACAGATGAAGTATCAGCCAAATTCTTCGATTTTAAATCCCACACTTGCACAGAGTAGGATATACCAGCTGCCAAACGCTTTTCATCAGGACTGAAGGCAAGCCCCCGAATATTATCTTCATCACTATATTTTTTAGCCTTTAAAATGATGGGTTTGGCAGAAGAGCTAATCGCTGCCATATCCCACAGTCGTACATCAATGTCAGTTTCATTGGTATATGCTCCACCTGTAGCCAACCATCGCCCAGAAGGACTGAAAACGATGTACCCAATCGAAGCATTGTGTCCCTGTAGCAGTATATGTCTGGAGGCAGGCACTTGAGTTGTCAAATCCCAAAGTCTGATGGTAGTGTCTCCACCTGCTGTAGCCAGCCATTTACTGTCAGGACTAAATGATAGTGCGTTTATTGCATCGGGAGATATCTGGTCTTTTGAATTCGCGTGCCCTTCCAGGATTAGCGGTTTGGTGGCAAAGTTGGGTGCAGTGAGATTCCAAAGTTGAATCTTGGTATTTTTACCGATCGCCCCTAACCATTTGCCATCGGGACTAATAGCAACAGTTTTTACCTCACCTATACTTCCCTGTAAAATAATCGCGGGTTTATCAGGATTGAGCTTATCCCATAAACGCACCGTTCCATCTTTGCTTCCTGTCGCCAACCAATTTCCTTTTGAGCTAAAAGCCACAGTAACCACTGGTTTCTCATGCCCAATCAACGGAGTACCGCCAATTTCACCTAGCAATCGACGCAACAACCCCCCCGCTTCTGTACGCCGGAAAATATCTTTACCTGTTTTGAGAGATTCAACTGCATCTGTTTTGAGAGATTCAACTGCAAATAAAAGGCTGCGTTGCGGAAATACGTCACGCAATGCTAAAGCCTGTCCTGCTAAGGTTTGAACTAATTTTGCTTTGTCAGCAATTTGGCGTTGTTTTGCTTCAGCTTTTTGAGCTGTTTCTGCCTGTTGTCGGCGTTCTTCGGCAGTTTTTCTGGCATCTACTGCAATTTGGCGTTGTTTTGCTTCGGCTATTTGGGCTGTTTCTGCCTGTTGTCGGCGTTGTTCAGCAGTTTTTCTGGCATCTACTGCAATTTGGCGTTGTTTTGCTTCAGCTATTTGGGCTGTTTCTGCCTGTTGTCGGCGTTCTTCGGCAGTTTTTCTGGCATCTACTGCAATTTGGCGTTGTTTTGCTTCAGCTATTTGGGCTGTTTCTGCCTGTTGTCGGCGTTCTTCGGCAGTTTTTCTGGCATCTACTGCAATTTGGCGTTGTTGTGCTTCTTGTTGTTGAGCGACTTCCGCTTTTTTCTTAGCTGCTTCCGCTTCTTGCTGACGTTTTTGGGCTAACTTTTGGGCTGCTTCGGCATTTTTTCTCTGCTGTTCTGCTATGAGGCGTTGTTCTTCTGCAATTTGACGTTGCTGATGTGCTTTTTTTGCATTCTGTTCGGCGATCGCTTTTTGTTGTTCTGCTTCCTGAGCTTTCCACCAACCAAATCCAGCCAAAGGTACTGAGGAAAATAAAATCAATCCAATCAAGACTACAGCCGCACGTTGTAGTCGTTTGGTCCAGTTAACAGGTAAATGATTGCCAATCCAGGTATTATTAAATACTTGCCGATAAATAGCATTGCGAATTTTTAAGGTTTTGCCTTCACGCTTGACGACACCAGAAAGCTTCAGGTGAGATTTGACAAGGGACTGCTCCTCATCAATAACCGAATGGCGATCGCGCCACACTTGTTGATAAATACTGAGAACACTGATAATATCGGGCGCACGCTTAGTTAACATATCCCGCACAAATTGTAAGTTATTGTCTTGCTCGCTGGCATTGCCCAAGAACGTGCTGCCCACAACGCGATCAACCTCGACTTCCGACCAATCGACTTGATTGCGATCGGCGAGAATGCGACAAAGACGCTGACTTAAATACGGATGTCCTCCTGTCCACTTCAACACCCATCGCAACACATTTTGTCCAGTCTCAATGGGTAATCCTAAGCCTGCGGCTAGGGGTTGCGCTTCCTCGAAGGTAAAATCTGTCAAATCTACCCGTTGTCCGATATTGAAGGGTGTACGCTTCGGATCGCGGATTAAATCGCCTGGTGTGGCTACACCAATCAAAACAAAAGAAAGGCGGCGGAATTCGGTATTTGTAGCCCGGGCGACGTGGAAATAACGAATCGTTGCGTAAAAATCATCAGTGAAATCCAGGCTGAGGGTAGTGTCAATTTCATCAACAAAAATTACTACGGGAGCGGCGACTTCAATCAGCAAGACATTCTGAAAAAACAGATTTAGCCGCTGGGTGACGCCCAAATGGTTATGCGTCTGCCACCACTGATTGACATCGGTATCTAGTATCAGTTGATTTGCAATCTCATTGAGCAATCCTTGATACCATTGTTCAGCAGTTAAGTTGACACCTAAATTTCCGCTGATATCGATAATCACACATTGGACGCCTTGCTCTATCAACTGTTCTGCTGTCCGGATCATCAAGCTGGATTTTCCCAACTGGCGGGGAGTGAGGACGTATGCAAAGGTAGCATCACGACACAGTGCTAGTAGTTCTGCATCTGCCTGTCGAGGAATATACAACCCTCGTTCATTTGCCTGGACAGTACCGCCAACGGTGTAAATGGTAGGTTCAGCCATGCAGATGCTCCCGGAAGTAGTTGGCATAAAGTTGACAGCGCGGTATAATTACCTGACCTTCACGCCGGACTAAACCAGCTGCACTCAATAATCGGGCAATCCGCTCATCTGGACAGGTATTGTTGTGAATTGCTTGGAAAAATCCTTGCACCAGGTCTTTTTTTTCGTAGATGCGGAATAGGTGATAGCGCAGGTGATCGCCAAAGGGACCGCGATCGCTGATTGCTTGAGCAAACAGTTCCTCTACTGAAATCTGCTGGCTAGCAACTAAATACAGCGATCGCCGCACTAAATAAGGATGACCATGCAATAACCCCATCAACTGGCTTGCTTGCAACTGCGTCAAGGGTAAACCATGCCTGTGATTGAGATCGGCAACTTGTTCTGGTGTAAAGTCGTCAAGCAGGAGGACTTCGCCTACATTGAAGGGCGATTGATTCAGGTTGGCAATTAGATGATAGGGTTCGGTAGCAGTCACCAGCGCCAAGTCAAATTGTTTCCAGATCCGCTTAGTAGGTAAAGCGCGGTTATTGTGCCAACTGCGTAACATCCCAAAAAAGTCGGAACGAAACTCAGCATCAAACATCCGATCCACTTCATCCATTGCTAGCAGCAAGGAACCACCGAGTTCTTTAAGCAGATAGGATTCCATATAGCGGTTGCAACGCTGATTGTTACCCACAGCTTGTTGCCATAATTCTTCAGTTCGATTAGGTATTCCCAGTTGTTCGGTTAAAACCGTACAAAATTGCTGATAAAAAATATCTGCATTGGTAAGGGTATTTTGATCAAATAATTGAAAATCCAAGAACGCCACGTGCTTTCCGACTTTCATCGCTGCATCGATCACCCGGATCAACAACGAACTTTTGCCCATTTGCCGCGGTCCTTTGATTGTTAAAGTGACTCCTCGTCGCCCGATTGTGGCGATCGCGATCGCATCTTGGGGGCGCTCGATGTAAAATTCCGACTCTGAGTCCATTGTCCCTTCTGGCATCTCCAGAGGTACTGGTTGAGCAGACGGAGATGGGCGCGGTAAAGATGCTTGTGGAGAAATTTGCAGCAAGTCGGCTTTAGACTGTTCTGTACTGATGGAAAGAGTATCACCTGCGATCGCCCGTCTTAACTCTTCAATCAAGTCGCCTGTATCTTCATTTCCTTCCCACAATGCCCAGTGGATGACGTTGAGATAAACACTCAGTGGATACTGAAACGGTTCTCGATAGTCCAGACGTACTGGTAAAATTAGGGGATGTCCACCCTGCTCTTTTGCCAGACGGTATGCTGTGGCAATCTCAAGTTCCACCATTTCGCTGTGAACAGCTCGTTTTGAGAGAAAAACAATCAAAAAATCTGCCCGACGCAATTCAACTTCAATCCTTTCTGCCCAAGGCGTACCCACCAGCATCGCTTGATCGATGAACACCTCATGTTGTTGACTGAGTGCTTGAAACACCTGTAGCGCTACTGTTTCATCAGGTTCAGCGTTGCGTTTGTAGCTGATGAAAATGCGACTTTGCGGCGTTGTCAGCACTTTTTGGGCAGCTTGGGGAAAAGATGACCGTTTCTTGAGTATTGGTGTTGCTGACTCTGGAATACTCTCGAAGTCGATGGCAATACAACCCAATTCAAAAGCATCTTCTAGCGATCGCCCAGCACCCAATCCATCATAAAAGCCAACGGCAAATTTAATTGCGGCGCGATCGCCAATTGCCTGGTTCATCCCAACTACATAATCAATGTGTTGACAAATTGCTTCTGCTTGCACCTCGCTATAGCAAGCATTTAATAATACACACTCAACTTTATTTTGGAAAAGCCTGAACAACCGCGCTAAAGATTGAGCGCTAACTAATTGCATCTTTCCCGCGCCGTCTTCCAGAATTAATCCTTGAGTACCTGCCCCATGTCCCGAAAAATGTACAATTTGTGGCTCATGGTCCAACAATGCCCGTTGCAAATCATTAGGGCGTACCGCCCACCGGGAGATAATTTCAAACTGATCTCGGCTGCGTGACCGTTCTAAGCCTGTTTGAATTTCTCGTACCTCTTCATTTAGGCGTAAATTATCAGTGTCTTTGGGATTGGCTGTGAGAATCAGGATCTTTTTCACGGGGTGAGATTGAGGGCATGACAATTTACAAAGAATATATTTTATATTAATCCTTTCTGGGCAAGCTTTTTGAGGCTTAACGGGAAAAGTCAGGATTAGGGAAAGATGGAAAGAATAATTTGTGACCTTTTTTGAATTGGAGCGATCGCGCAGCGTCTCTGCTCATAGAAGCGACTTGACCCTTGACTAATGACCAATAGGCAGCCGATGTTGAAATTAATTATGCGTCACCCAGAACCCTTGTAGAGACGTAGCACTGCTACGTCTGTTTTCCACGCCTATGACTAATGACGTTCGATCGCATCTCTTGTAGTTTTGTAAGCCTCAATAAAAGTTCGGAAGGATTCTTGAGAAATTTCCTCTAAAATCAGTTTGTCTGCAACTTCCTTGAGAATTTCATCTATCTTCTGTTGAAGTACATCTTTAGTTTCTTTAGTATCGTGTAGTAATTCAACGATCGCTTTAATATATTTTGCAGAAACTTCTCGTTGCTTATATTCTATTTGTTGCTCAATAAGTTGTTTTTCGCGTTCTATTGCTTCGCGAGTTGTTTTGTAAGCTTCGTTAAAAGTTCGGAAGGATTCTTGAGAAATGCTCTCCAAAATCAGAGCATCAGCAGCTTTCCTAAAAATTTCATCAAGTAACTTTTGGTTTTTTTCAAGGTCGTTTGGACTTGCTTTCATTAAATTAATAGCTGATGCAATATATTCATCAGCCTCATTTTTTCGGCTACTTTCTATCCATATTTTCAGTTGTCTAATCCAGGAAACAACGACTACAATAACTGTTAAAATTAAAGCTAGATAGTCTGCATGTTCTTGCACAAAAGAGGGTTTATCTCGTTCATAAAAAGCAACTGCACCTGGATGAATAGGAGGGATACTACCACTTGTATTACTTGGACGGTCAATACTAGCAATCAAGGGTTTCACCTCAGGATGCTCTTTAGAAATGGCATTGGCTATTTCTTGACGATGCTCAAATATAATGCGAGTAATTTCTTGGATAACACTTGCATCTACCGTATCTCTTACTACTAATATTCTTGATACTGCGACTGTTGGTAAGTCTTTGTCAGGTACCGCGAAATTGCCTTTGTATGCTCCTTGAGGAATTTCGGCGCTTTCAAAAGCAGGATGTTGAATTTTCATCGCTTTTGCCTGTTCAATAGACACCAATCTTCCATCGTAGTCTTTGACAAGCATAGAAATACCTTGGTTCCCTAAAGCGCGAACACGAAACAAAGCATCTACCGTTCTAGATTTAAAATCTTCTTCTGCTTGCTTATCATCGTAATTTTCATTATTACTTAAACCAGTAACTTTAATATCTAACGTTTTTTTATCTTCTTTTAGTAAACCGTAATGCTGTGCGACTTTATCAAAAGATTTGTATTGTCCTCCTTTAATAGGTAAAGCAACTCTTTTACCTCTCAAATCAGAGAATTGCTTGATATTTGGATCTCTAACTACTAGCTGAAATAAATCTTTATACAATATAGCCACGGTTCTAGACGATTGAGCTTTGGTACCAGATATTTCCTCAGAGGCAACGTCTGCTTGAGCTGTTGCTAACTGTGCAGTACCTTCTTGCAATTTTTTGAGGCTTTCTGCTGTACCCCCAGTAGATATGACTTCAATCTTAATACTGGAATTGCGTTCTACGACCTTTTCAATCGCTTCGCTGATAATATAACTTTCCCCTTCAGGATCTCCTGCTGCGAGAGTGAGAGTAGATGACATCAAACCTCGAACTCGGAGGTTGTGATAGGTGGTTAGTGCAACTAAACTTAAGCTGGCAAATCCCAAGCAAATAAAGATGAATTTGGATAAAGGGTCGAGATTGCGAAAAAAGCTCAGGAAATTGAATTTAACTGTCATAACTCTAAAATTTTAATCTTTGGCAGAGATTAATGCACAACGACTCCCGCCGGTAACAGAGTAATGTTCCATTGAGTTGCGTTGTATTTGAGCTACATGAAACAGTTATGGATACAAATCGTAACGACGGCGTTCCAGACCAAATTTGATTGACTGTAAATTTACACCGTTTTTTTAACGCAAAGGGACGCAGAGTAAGCGCAGAGGGACGCAGAGTTTTTCTGAATTTAATTCGTTACGAACTTGTGCAAAATTGTACTTAGATGCTGTAGTTCGGAGCAACTTGCAAACTCTGATTTTATACAAAGAAGCCCTCGCTGCTCAAAATTTATTGGCAACGAGAGCGTCGGATCACGATATACAGCAGATTTGAGGTAAATGAAATACATATATAAAACCCAAAACTTTGTAGAGACGTAGCAGTGCTACGTCTTTACGTGTATTCCATTAGAGCGATAGAGTGCTGTAAAGCCTATCCTAATAATTCTTTTGCCAAGGTCCCCAGATTGCAAAAGTGATTCCGGGGGTTTGGACATTCACAAACATTGTCCGACCATCTGGAGAGAAGCAAGCACCAGCCAACTCACTAAGCGCGCTACGAGCAAACTGGTACAGTTCCCCACCAGGAGCAACCCCGACAACAAAGTTATCGCCGGCGCCATCTTCACAAAGAAAGAGGTCGCCAAAGGGAGCCACCACAATGTTATCAGGCATATCTAATACTGTTCTATCGTTTGGCTCGACAAATAGTTCAATAGTGCCACCTTCTCTGGCATTTCTGCCAGGAATATAACGCCAAACCTGACCCCCACTGTTAGCACCACCACTTGTAGCACAAAAGTAAAACTCTCCGTTGCCGTACCATATTCCTTCACCGCGAGTAAATTGTGCGGCTCCTTTAGCAAAACCTTCTCTCCGCACTGTGTCTAATTGAGGATCGAAATCTTCAATGCGAACCCACTCTACTTCCTTTGGTTCATTTATAGGGAAATTAGTTCTGGTTATGGCTTGAGGCATATCCTTAATTTTGAGAGCCTCAAGGATACCACCTGCCTCTAATTTGCCTGGTTTATTGGGGATGAAGCGATAGAACAAGCTATCTCCAGTGTCTTCTGTCTGATAGACAATTCCGGTTCTGGGGTCTATGGCAACGGCTTCATGGTTGAACCGACCCATTTCTACTAAAGGTCTAGGATCAACTGTACCCTTTTTGGGTTTGCGAAGCGCTGGAACTTCAAAGTTATAACCGTGTCGCTGAGAAACTCTGTTCGGATTGGGTACGAAGATACCAGAATTTGCTGGCTGTTGTATCATCTCAGGAGTAGTTTCTGGAGTGGAGGTGTTTTCTTCACTACTAATCCATGACCCCCAAGGAGTTAGACCACCAGCACAGTTACGGTAAGTTCCCGCTAGTGAAGCGTAATCTGTAATAAGTTCACGCTTTGGGCTAACGATTAATGTAGTTGTGCCACCCTTACAAAGCTCGTCATACCTTTGTCCAATGACTTCTGTCCTTGAGTTTGGGCTAAGTTCGTGATTGCGAACTAAGATAACGGAGCGATTTGGTCCAGCGAAAGCAGCCATGCCATCATGAGCTCCAGGCACTGGGTTGCCGTCACCCATCATATCGCCTGTCCGCGAAAATGCTCGGTATTTAAATCCGTCTGGTAAGTCTAACAAGCCATCAGGATCTGGGATGAGCGGACCATAGCCTGAACCTGTGAGGGATTTTCCTTGAGCGGCTTTAGCATAAACAGCTTTTAAAGTATCCCCAACAACAAGAGTTGCAGCAGTTGCACCTGCAATAGTAACAAATTGTCTTCGTGAGAAAGCCATAGTTTCTGTGATTTAATTGTCTGTAAAAATTAGTAGATGTTGTGCAATATTTAGGTTGTGCTATAAACTTCTACAAGAGTAAAATATCTGGCGTTTTAATGCCTAATCTGACTCTTGAGCATGGTTAAAACAGGTAAAATTTCTCAATTTCCCCCTAATTTTTTTTGCCACAATTGCTCAACTAAGTTAATGCAACCAAATAATATACTGATAAAGTTAAGCTCAGTTAATCGTTGTGTTAACTATGTTTTAAGAAGCAATATTGAAAAATTTAATTTAAACTTTTATCTCTTTTTAAGATTAGTTTGATTATTTATTTAATATACAGCAGTTTTTATTAGACATCGACCCCTATGCTTATGATGCGTTACCACAAAGCCAAGAGACGTAGCACTGCTACGTCTCTACATTCCTTTTCACGCAGATGTCTATTATTCAGATAAAAAATAGGAACACGATATTATCGTGTCCCAACAAATAACTGAAAAGCATCCCTAATTTACTCTCAGAAAACAAGTATTATTCTGCAATACGCTTGGTGTTAAGGATTATTGGTGGTAATTCTAGATGTGTAGAGACTTCGTATTTCACGTCTCTACATTAGACATCTGTTGGAAAAGATGTAGAGACGTAGCAATGCTACGTCTAATCAAGGGTTATGGCAATACGGTTCGGATAAGATTTTTTGATGAAAATTATAGATCACAAAGACGCAAGGGAATCGCCGTCTCTACAAAGGACTTCTTATTGTAAAGACGGCGATTCCCTTGCGTCTCTTGCCCTAACCGAACCGTATTGAGGGTTATGGGTAAAGCATAATTAATTTCCACTCCTATGTCTATTAGACATCTCCAGAAAACAATGTAGAGACTTCGTATTTCGCGTCTCTACAAGGGTTGTGGACAACGCATAGTTCATTTTCATTCCTATGTCTATTAGACGTCTCCAGAAATTAATTATGCGTTGCCCGAAACCCTTGTAGAGACGTTCCGCCGGAACTTTACGTATGAATCTGGAGATGTCTATTGTATTATTCAGGTAATTTATACTGCCCAACAATCCGTTTAGCAAACTCCGGAACATGTGCGTCTAACTTCTCCGGATGATTCCGCTTGACGTATAAATAATTACGGGTAAAGTGAGAATCAATGGAGAAACGTGCATATTCTAAACCTTTGGGACCAATTTTTTCAATCACGACACCCATCAATTTTGCCGCCCACATCGGCAGAGTAACGCCTTTGTCATAAGCGGGAATACTTTGTTGTACGGCTTCTTTCCGGTTTCCTTGCGATGTCACAGGCTGGGTTTTTAGCTGGTCTTTCACCAAATCCAGCATTTCTTTACCTGTATCATTTCTGACTACAATCCACTGCCAACCGAAAGGTGCGCCCATGTAACCGACTACCAAATCTGCCAGGGAATTTACGTAATCAAAGCAACTCATACAAGAAGGGGCAAAAACATCTTTGAGTTTGTTGGTTTTTAAGCCAAAGAATGGTACGGTTTCTGTTGAGCCATCTTCGTGTTTGAAGTGAACTCGGAAGTCTTGCATGAATTCGTAGTGTACCACTGTTTCAGGCGATCGGCTAGTGGTTTCTAAGAATTTTTGCAATCCGGCACGGTTGACATTATCTACACATGGCGTTCCTAAAACATACAACTTTTCTAACCCAAGTTGTTTTTCGACGGCTCGTAATGCTTGAATTTGGCAACCAACCCCAATTACTAACAGTCGCTTCATTCCCGATTTTTCTATTTGTTCCAACACGGAAAGGTTAGGGGATAGTGTTGGTTTATTTACTCGCGCCGCTAGTATTTCTTCTGGGGTTCTGGCGATGATTGGCATCGGTTGAAAGCGGTCTTCTTTGGTGTTTTGTACGCAGACAACGCCTTCAACTATGCCGCGATTGAGCATTTCAATGGCAATGCTGCTAACAATTCCCGTCCATTGTGCGCCTTCGATGGGCTGCTGTTTGCGGGCTGCGGTCATGTGTTGATGAACACCAAAGTAGAGTTCATCGGGGTTATCGAGATTGCGCGATCGCTCGTGGGTTTCTTCTTCAAGTTCGCCTATTTGCTGATTAATAAAAGCGCAGGCTTCCTTGACATAGTGAATGTAATATGTATCGCACAGTCCACACTCGCTACACAGTTCTTTCGCAGGACGACGGCTAGAGGGTTTGAGAGCTTTGGCTTTTTTGTGAGGATAAACTGAAGTCATATAAATTCTTTGTCTTATGGAGATATCGCTTTTATTACAATACCTTGTTTAGTATATATGCACTAAAGGATGTTTAAATTAACCCTAACCGCGATCGCAATACCACAAGATAAAATTAAGAAAGTCTATTGAGGTATTAACTTCACAATGGGTACTTTGCCTGAAATCGAAGCTGCTATTAAACAACTACCTGAAAATGATATTCGTCAATTAGCTGCATGGCTAGAAGAATGCTTGGAGCAAATGTGGGATAAACAAATAAAAAATGACTTGACATCAGGAAAATTAGATCGACTAATTGCAAAAGCCGAAGCTAATATTGCCGACAAACCGGTGCGAGATATAGATGAAATCCTTAACAACTCCTGATTTTTGGAAAGCTTATGCTCAACTACCGAAGGATATAAAAGAACAAGCAAAGAAAGCATAGATGATTACCGGATAAACTTCACAATTAACTATTGAAAATGCCTTTGTAAAACTTGAAAATATCTATCCGGTAATCGACGATTAACGGCTACTAGTTCACAATTAAACCATCCTGAACTCGGATAATCCTTTTAGTTTGAGCCGCGATATCTGGTTCATGAGTCACAATCACAATTGTGATACCTTGTTCATTAAGTTCTGTTAACAACTTCATCACCTCATAAGAAGTTTCAGTATCTAAAGCTCCCGTTGGTTCATCTGCTAAAACTAATGCAGGTCTATTAACTAATGCACGCGCGATCGCTACTCGTTGTTGTTGTCCCCCAGAAAGTTGGCTGGGACGGTTGGAAATGCGATCGCCTAATCCCACCCTTCTCAAAGCTTCTAATGCCCTTTTACGGCGTTGTGGCTTTGGTAGGTTCGCATAAACCATTGGTAACATAACATTATCTAAAGCAGTTGCACGCGACAGAAGGTTAAATTGTTGGAAAACAAAACCGATTCTTTGATTGCGAATATACGCTAATTCATCATCATCAAAAGTAGTCAGGTTTCTACCTTCAAAAATATAGTTTCCAGTTGTCGGACGATCCAAACAACCGACAATATTCATGAGCGTAGATTTGCCCGAACCTGAGGCACCCATAATCGAGACATATTCACCTTCTTCAATAGAGAGTTGAATTCCCTTAAGGATGGGAACACTAACTTCTCCTAAATGGTAAGTTTTCGTAATTGATTCCATCCAAATCATCGTTGTCATATTTATTTAAAGTTGTTGGTTGTTAGTTGTTACAGCAGATTGCGTTATTATTAAATACACGTAGAGACGTTCCGCCGGAACGTCTTTACAGGATTTTCGGTTTTATTCATGTACTTCCTAAACCTGAAATCTGCTGTATATCATTTCTCTATAAATATATCCATAATTAGCCCACGCAGGTGGGCTTCCCTTCTCCTTCGGAGACGCTAACGCGAACGGGACGCTACGCGAACGTTCCTATAGCCCCAGGCTTCCAGCCTGAGGGATTATCCGAAATAATTAATATTAATCACTTCTTAAAGCTGTAATTGGATCTAATTTAGAAGCGCTTCGTGCGGGAATTACCCCTGCGAGTAAACCAACAGTTAACGAAAGTCCAAACCCGACAATTACTGACCAGAAAGAAACCACAAATGGAAATTTGAAAATAGTTGCTGCCACAAAAGCAATCAAAATACCACTTCCGATACCAATACCTCCGCCAACAGTAGAAATTACAATCGCTTCCGCTAAAAATTGATTGAGAATAGCTGAATTTGTCGCCCCTACTGCTTTGCGAATTCCGATTTCCCGCGTTCGTTCGACAACAGAAACCAGCATAATATTAGCAATTCCAATTCCACCAACGACTAAAGAAATCCCAGCGATCGCTACCACCATTACCGTAAATAAACCAACAATATTTGTAAAGGTGCTAATAATATCCGCTTGGTTAGTAATCCGAAAATCATCAGCTTGGGGTGGGTAGATATTGTGACGCAAACGTAAAAGATTTGAGACTTGAAACTGAACAGCGTCTAACTGTTCCTGATTTCCAGCTTTAATCAAAATCCCGTTCACAGAAACCCCAGATAAAGCATTGTTCCCAACAAGTCTTGCTGACATACTAGTAAGAGGTAGGAAAACTAAGTCATCTCTGTCCATTCCTCCTTGAGAACCTTTAGATTGCGTTACACCGATCACTTGATAAGCTTCTCCTTGAATGCGGATTATCTTACCTATAGGATCACCACCATCTGTAAACAAAGTACTTTCAACAGTTGGTCCAATAACAGCAACTTCTTTAGCAGTATCTAGTTCTTCTTGATTAAAAAATCTCCCATTTTGGATTTGAATATCTCTGACTTCTGGGTAGTTTAAATCTGTTCCATAAATGGGTGTTGAACTGTTTTGACCTCCATAAACAATTTGTGTATTTCGTACAAGGTAGGCAGAGACAATTTGGGCAGATGGTGCTTGTTGAGCGATCGCTTTGGCATCATCCCAAGTTAATGTACTACTAGAACCAATTCCTTGACGGATATTTCCGCTTCTAGCTGCACCAGAAAAAACTGAAAGCACATCTGGACCCAAAGCCTGTATCTGTTGCTCGGTTCCTTTCTGCACACCCTGCCCAACAGAAGTAATGGCGATTACTGAGGAAATCCCAATAATTACGCCCAGCATCGTTAAACCTGTGCGTAATTTGTTACTCCAAAGTGTCTCCACCGCCATTGACAATATTTCTAGCAGTGAGACAGTAGAGCTACTTTTCTGTTTAGGTAAAACCTTAAGCATATTGTGATATTTATAACTAACTTTTTGGCGTTGCACCAATTGAGGCATGAATCCACATGTAGAGACGTAGCACTGCTACATGTAGAGACGTAGCACTGCTACATGTAGAGACGTAGCACTGCTACGTCTCTACAAAAATTTTGGTATTAGATAAAATCATATTGATACATGAAATCAGCAACGCCAACTTTTTAAGGTGGACCACCACGACCACCGCTGCCACGACCACCACCTCCTCCCACACCAGGAAGAATTCCGCCTCGCGGTGTTGATTGCGGTCGTGATCCTGGGGGAAAGCTGAGTAATACCCTTTCGTTTCCTTTCAATCCAGATTTAACTTCAGTATATTTATCTACTGTAACCCCAGTCTGAATGCGAGTAAACACAGGTTGATTATCTTCTCCTGCTACAAACACACCTGTAGATTTTTCTCGGCGTACAACGGCTGCTGTTGGCACTACAAGCACATTTTCCAATTGACCCACTTGGAAATCTGTTGTTACATTCATTCCAGACCGCAACAGCTTTTCGGAATCCGAGACAATGGCTAACTTCACTTGAAAACTGGTAACATTTTGCTCTACGATCGCTTGAGCGGCAATTTGACTGACTTTACCCTCAAAGGTTTTTCCTGGATAGGCATCTGCCGTAATTGTCACTTTCTGACCAAGGCGGATTTTAGCAATATTTACTTCAGCGATATTTGCTACAACCTGATTTGTGGAAGCCAAGGATACAATTGAAGAAGATGTTGCACTAGATACAGCACTTCCTGAAGTAGTTGGCGTCACAAAAGCACCTGGGTCAGCATACTTTTGAGTTATAACACCATCAAAAGGTGCCCGAAGTATGGTGTCATTGATTTGAGTTTGAATCGTTTGCAGAGAACCGCGAGCGGAAGCTACCTGAGCGCGTGCTTGCTGAATATCTTCTGGACGCGAACCGGCTTTCAAAAGTGCTAAAGCTTGCTGTTTTTGCCTGACTACAGCTTGTGCTTGCTGAATATCTTCTGGACGCGAACCGGCTTTCAAAAGTGCTAAAGCTTGCTGTTTTTGCCTGACTATAGCTCGTGCTTGTTGCATCTCTTCTGGACGCGAACCGGCTTTTTGCAACCCTAGTGCTTGAATAGCTTCATTTACTTGACCTTGGGCACTGTCACGATCTGCACGGCTTTCGTTTACAATTTGAAGAGAAATGGCTCCAGAATTGTAAAGTTGCTGATTGCGGCGTAAATTATCTTCGGCTTTACTTAAAGTGGCTTGAGCGCTTTGTAAACGTGCCTCTGCTTGACCAATATCTTGAGAACGATTACCTACTTGTGCCTTTTGCAAATTTGCTTGAACTTCATCTAATGATGCTTGTGCTGAAGCAATATCTTGAGGACGATTACCTGCTTGTGCCTTTTGCAAATTTGCTTGAGCTTCATCTAATGATGCTTGGGCTGAAGCAATATCTTGAGGACGATTACCTGCTTGTGCCTTTTGTAAATTTGCCTCTTGTTGCGCTATTTGCGCTCTGGCTTGGGTGAGTTGTCCTTGCAAATTTGAATCATCCATATTCGCAAGTATCTGTCCCTCTTTGACTGTATCGCCTTCCTTCACCAGCAGTTTTTTTAGTATACCTGATTGTTTAGGACTGACGTTAATCGACTTTTCCGGCTTCACAGTTCCGTTCGCCGAAATCTTAATAGTTAAATTTTGACGAGATACAGGTTGTGTCAAAATTTTTGCCTTTGCTTCTTGTTTCTGAACAACCACAATCTGGCGATAAACTACGTAACCGACTCCACCCAAAAGACTAAATGTAACTAGCCAAGGTATCCAGTTAATTCTGCCCTTTTTCTTTTTTTCTGGTAAAAAATGTGTGGAATCTACAGACTGGGATGTATCTAATTTCATTTTTAATTTTCGGTGTAGAAATAACGGCTACCGAGAGACATTGTTGTAAAAACTTAAGTTAACTATAGTATGATAATTTTGTATTAAGAATTTCTTTTATCTGTAGAGTTTTCATTGAGACTGCATACACTTACACATTTTTTGTAGTTGTTGCTTTTGCTTTAGTGCAGAGGCTTTTGATATTCATCATATAAAATTAACTTAAACAATTATATGTATCAAAAGTTCTAAACTCATCCATGACCTTAGTCACGAATTTTGCTCTCTACATTATTGTGCGATCGCAAACTTGCAAGAACTAAGGTAAAAATAGGGGTTTCAGCCCTCGTGAACAATAGACATCTCCCAAAAAGACGTAGAGACGTAGCACTGCTACGTCTCTACAAGGGTTTCGGGCAAACTACCCTTGACTCAACATCAAACGGTCAAACAGCGTTTACCCTCACCTTGCCAATTATCTCAAGCGATCGCATTTGAAACCAATTTAAATTATAAAATACACTCATTAAATAAGTAGGCGCAATTAAACTTAAAATAGTGTCTTTCTTAGTAG
Source organism: Tolypothrix brevis GSE-NOS-MK-07-07A (assembly GCA_019358985.1). GTDB lineage: Bacteria > Cyanobacteriota > Cyanobacteriia > Cyanobacteriales > Nostocaceae > Hassallia > Hassallia brevis. Next base: position 240,430 of record JAHHIJ010000003.1, read on the forward strand.
TGAGCGGTTTACCGCTCGTATCAACGTTTTCAAGGGCTTCAGCCCTTACTACCTGACAAAACGTTTGAGCGATCGCACCTCAAACCAATTTAAGTTATAAAATGCATTATTAATAAATATCAAAAAAATAACATCCAAATGCGTAACAGCAAATATAAACAAGTTGCGTCTGCAATCTTTTATCTTAGTATTGTATTTAACAGTCAATTAGTATCAGCCACCGTAAGATTACCTTTACGCACCAAAAAGGCAATGGTGGTTTCAGCTAATCCCTTAGGAAGCGAAGCCGGCTTAGAAATGTTACAAAAGAAAGGTAACGCAGTTGATGCCGCAGTTGCCACAACCTTTGCTATTTCTGTAGTAGAACCTTTTTCGGCAGGAATTGGTGGTGGCGGATTTTTGCTCATGCATTCAGCGCAAACTGGAGAGATGAAAGCCCTCGATTTTCGCGAACGCGCACCATTAAAAGCTACCAAAAAGATGTACCTCGATGCTCAAGGTAAGGTGCGTCCAAATGTTAGTATTAACGGTTATTTGGCAGTAGCGACACCAGGAACAGTAGCGGGATTGTATGAATTACATCGTCGTTATGGTAAACTACCTTGGCAAGAAGTTGTGAAACCTGCCATCGCTCTAGCGAAAAATGGCTTCATCCTCAGTCAACAACCTACTTGGCGTTCTCTGCAAGCATATCCAGAACGCAAACAAGCAATTCTGGCTAACCCAGCAGCACGAGCAATTTTCACTCGCAACGGCGAATTTTATCAACCAGGGGAAAGGTTAGTACAGCGCGACTTAGGAAAAACTTTAGAAGCAATTGCCAAGAATCCCCAAGATTTTTATACCGGAAATATTGCGCGGGCGATCGCTTCCGACATGGCAAAAAATAATGGTTTAATTACACTCGAAGACTTAAAATCTTATAAACCAATTTGGCGCACACCAATTTGTGGTAACTTCCGCTCCTCTAAAATTTGCTCAATGCCACCACCTTCATCGGGAGGCGTTCACCTATTACAAATTTTAAACATTATTGGTGACACAGATTTAAAATCTTTGGGATGGCATCACCCAGATGCTTTACACTTAATGACAGAAGCAATGAAAATTGCCTACGCTGATCGCTCTGTATATTTAGGCGATCCCGATTTTGTCAAAGTGCCTGTACAACAACTTATCAGCCCAGCATACGCCAAAATGCGACGAGGGCAAATCACAATGGATCGCGCTAAACCCTCAACTGAAGTTAAGCCGGCAGAGATGGGGAAATGGGGAGTGGGGGAGACAAGGAAGACAAGAAAGACAAGGGAGACGAAAAGACAAACTCCCCCTGCCTCCTTATCCCCCTCATCCCCCTCATCCCCTCGTCTTCGCTACGAGGAGTCTCCGGAAACTACCCACATTAACGTTGTGGATGAACAGCGTAACGCGATTAGTTTGACTTTTACGGTAAACTATGCGTTTGGTTCTGGGGTGGTAGCGTCGGGAACTGGTATTTTGCTGAATGATGAAATGGATGATTTTGCAGCGGCACCGGGAGTACCGAATGCTTATGGTTTGGTGGGTAATGAAGCAAATGCGATCGCATCCCGCAAAACTCCTTTATCCAGCATGACTCCGACAATTATCACCGAAAATAATCGCCTCCGCATGGCAGTAGGTGCGGCGGGAGGTGCTACCATCATTACCCAAGTGCTGCAAATTATCCTGAATGTCTTAGAATACAAAATGGATGCAGGTGCGGCTGTTTCTGTCCCACGCATACATCATCAATGGCTTCCCGATGAGTTGCGAACCGAACCTTGGGGTTTAGATGCCGTGACTCTGCAAGAATTACGCCGTCGCGGACAAAATATTAAAGAAACTACTCCTTGGGGTAATGCTAATGCGATCGTTGTTACCCAAGATGGTACCTTGGAAGGAGCAGCCGATGCTCGTGGTGAAGGTTCCTCTAGAGGCTTTTGAAAAGTCAGCATAAAAAGAGTAGCATCTGTAACGCCAATTTATAATATTTTCTTTGCGTACCTCTGCGCCAAACTTCGCGTACCTTTGCGTTAAAAAAATCCAAAACTTAAGTTAGTGCCTGCAAATGTTCAGCTAAAGTTTGAAGTAAAAGCGGTTGTTCTGATTGGATAAAAAAATGATCCCCACGGAACATCTGTAAATTATAAGAAGCTATGGTGTGCGATCGCCATGCTTTCAATTCTTCAAGACTAGCCTCTTCGTCTTCTAAGCCACCAAAAACAGTAATTGGACATTCAAGTGGCGGTTCCTGGGCGTAAACATAAGTTTCCAACATTGCAAAATCTGCCCGTAGTATAGGCATGAGCAGTTCCATCAATTCAGTATTCTGCAATACTGAATCCGGTGTACCATTGAAACGGCGCAGTTCTTCAATGAACTCAGTGTCTGGTAGTGCATGAATAGGTGGCTTTGGTGACGGGATTTGAGGAGCGCGCCTAGCAGAAACAAATAGGTGAACTGGACTAAGATTATACTCTCTACGAAGTTGACGAGCAAGTTCAAAACTGACCAACCCACCGAGACTATGACCGAAGAAAGCGAATGGTTTGTCTAAATATGGGAGGAGGGCTGAAGTTAAAGTCGAAATCAAAGGTTGTAACCGTGAGAAAGGAGTTAACCTACTTTGGAGTCCCCGTCCAGGAAGTTCAATGGGACAAACTTCCACAGTGGTAGGTAGACTTGTTAGCCACCGGCGAAAAATGAGAGAACTAGCTCCTGCGTAGGGAAGGCAGAATAAACGCACCGAAGCATGAGGATTTGGATAGGGACAAGTAACGCAATTAAATATTTTTGTGGTTTGCATAGTCAAACTGTTCACCTAATAGTTATTTTATGTGAGGTTGCGCTTTATCGCCCTGCGCGATCGCGATCCAGGTGTGAGATTCTGCTGGCTATACAACAAACAAAGCCCACGCTCACCTAGCCGAACGGCAACTTTGCCTAATCGCGAAGGTGGGCTAATCAGACGCATCCTAATATCTACAATATCGGGAGTTTTTGGCATCTATCTAAAGATAGAAAAATTACCTTTATTCTGATTAGTATTTAATAATCAAATTAGCTTCCAATCGCGGTATAGTCAGTAAAAGGGTGAAAATTAGATTTTCTCCATTTTCCAATTCCGGTTGGGAAATTCTTACTACTGCTGTTTATTTCAATTTCATATTAGATGAAATGCTCTGTTGTTAATTCTTTGCCACTTAGCAGGGAAATACTAGTACAGTTCGGCAGAAACAGCAGGTAAGAAGATCAGGAAAAAACTTAAGCTTGTCTACCAAAAGGATAAATCATAAAACTTGTCAACCAAAAGGATAAATCATGAAACGCCAAATTTCTCTTGTCATCGCTTTATTGGTATCATTTTTGTTGATGTTTAGTCCCATTGCCAGGGCTGAGGAGATGAAACCTCAGACTTTTAGCACATCCGAACCGGTTGAGCTAAAAGTTGTTGAAATCCCACAAGATAAAAACAAAGCAGATTCACCATCAGAAGTAAAGGGTGAAGCTCCGGCTATTGATAAACCGGGGTTATCAGCCAAGGGGTGCGTCATATGTCCAGATGGTCGCTGGGGACGTTGGGCGTATGCGGATAGTCTTGATTATCAAAGCTGCCTAGCAACTTGTAACTAAGTACAGCTTTGCGTAAAATCCTAGTGTCTTTTTTTAACGCAAAGGGACGCAGAGTAAGCGCAGAGGGACGCAGAGTTTTTCTGAATTTAATTTGTTATGAACTTGTGCAATGTTGTCCTAAGATAACTCACTCATAAATTAGGCATAAGCAGATAAGCAGTGTTTTAAGAAAGCTTTTGCCTAGTTAAATATAAACAGGTAATTTGTACTAAATTTGAGGTGTTGCTGAATTCAGGGCATGAAAATGATTTTGCGTGATTTCAAAGAGACGAAGCATGTGCAACGTCTCTACACCAAAATTCATACATCTAATCAGCAACGCCGAATTTTAGTATTATAAAGGATTTATGAGAAAGCAGACGAACTATTTCTGGATTGCTGGTTTAGGGTTTTTATGCTTTCTGACTAAAACCGATTTGATTCAGGCACAAATTACGTCAGATAGGACTTTATCTACTGAGGTTTTAACCCCCAATAATCTCGACTTTACTATTATTAATGGAAATAGAGTTGGAAACAATCTTTTTCATAGTTTTGGAGAATTGTCTGTACCCACAGGTGGATCGGCTTTTTTTAGTAATGACTTGAATGTTCAAAATATTATTAGCCGGGTGACAGGTGGCTCAATCTCTAATATAGATGGCTTACTCAAAACCAACGGTTCTGCTAATCTTTTTCTGATTAATCCCAACGGTATTATCTTTGGTCAGAATGCCTCGTTAAACATTAATGGCTCTTTCGTGACTAGTACCGCGAATAATATCATATTTGCTGATGGCACACAATTTAGTGCTACTAATCTCCAAACACCACCACTACTAACTGTAAGTGTTCCTATTGGTTTGCAATTTGGGCAAATTGCTCAACCAATTCAAATTGAGGGGTCTACACTACGAGTTATGCCTGGTAATACCTTAGCTATCTTAGGTGGTAATGTATTAGTCAAAGGTGGCAGATTGATTGCACCAGGAGGACGAGTTGACTTAGGGAGTGTTGCTTCTAACAGTTCCGTCAGCCTGAGTCCAATTTCCGAAGGCTGGGCATTTGGATATGAAGGAGTGCAGAATTTCCAAGATATTCAATTATCCCAAGCTTTGATTGGTATAAATGGTGAAGGCAATGGTGGTCTTCAGTTACGTGGCAGAGATATTGCCATCGCTGACAATTCACAAGTAACAGGGTTTACTCTGGGAAAGAAACCAGGTCAACCTCTGTCAATCAAAGCATCTGAATCTGTAGAAGTAAGTAACGACAGCCAGTTACTTGGTGGGACTAGGCAAAACAGATTCGCGAGTGACATAAACATTGAAACGAAACGGTTGATTGTCCGTGATGCTGGATCTATAGATGCGTCTACCTCTGGTTCTGGAGCGGGAGGGAACATAACAGTAAATGCTTCGGAATCTGTACAGTTACTGGGTAATGGATTTTCTACAAGCTTAGGGACTCAGAGTACCAGTCGTAACAGTGATGCTGGGAATGCTGGAACAGTGAATATTTCCACCGGTAAATTAATTATCCGTGATGGAGGGCGAATATTAACTACTACCATTAGTTCAGGTAATGCTGGGACTTTGAGAATAGACGCCTCTGAATCTGTAGAAGCCAGCGGTATATCCGTACTAGATAGGAATTTACCTAGTGGTTTGGTTGCTGAGACTAGAACCAGCACGGCATCGATCCCAGCGACTGGCAATGGGGGGGACTTAATAATCAACACACAACGTTTGCTTGTCCAAAACGGTGGAAGCATCTCAACTGCTGCCATTAATGGTAGTAGAGGTCAGGCAGGGAGGTTAGATATAAATGCCTCGAATTCTGTGACAGTTACTGGCACCGGCATCGATCGCAATGGTCAGATTGTTCGTAGTAATTTGTTAGCTGCAAGCGATGGTTTTGGTAGTGCTGGCGATTTAAGAATTAATACTAACAAATTGACTGTCCGAGATGGGGCAGCAATTAGTGTGGCTAGTACTGGCTTTGGGAATGCAGGCAACTTAGAGATTACCTCTGATGTGATATTGCTCGACAATCAAGGAAAACTCACGGCTGACACCAGAGCAGGAGAGGGAAATATCAACTTGCGCTCTCTTAATTTAATATTGCGCCGAGGCAGTGCTATCACTACCAACGCCACAGGCAATAATATCACAGGCGGCAACATCAACATCGATGCCAACAATGGTTTTATCGTTGCCTTTCCTGGGGAAAATAGCGATATCAGTGCCAATTCTGTTGATTTTCGCGGCGGAAATGTAGCTATTGATGCCTCTGGTATTTTTGGTACTCAGTTCCGGAATGCACTTACTCTCGAAAGTGATATCACGGCTACTGGAGCAAATCCTTCCTTAAGTGGGAATGTGCAAATCAATACACCTGATCTAGATCCTACTCGTGGATTACTAAAACTATCCAGCGATTTTGCTGACCAAAGTCATTTAATTGCCCAAGATTGCCCAGCAAATCGAGGCGATGTATTTATAATCACCGGACGTGGGGGTTTACCACCTTTACCGAGTGAAGCACTGCGTAGTAATCAGACTGCAACCGTTAATTGGGTAACGGAGGGAGAGGGGGAGAGAATAACTAAAGTCAGTGACTCCAAGTTACCAAATCAAATTGTGCCTGCTACTGGTTGGGTAATTAACGACAAAGGGGATGTGACGTTGATCGCCTCTACTACTAAGACTACACCTGAAAGCTTAACTTCAACTACTTGTCCTGCATTGTAGTGGCACTTGGGATTGCAATAGACTTCTTGAGTGGAAAAAAATGTAGAGACGTAGCACTGCTACGTCTCTCGCGCTTCTGGATAACGCATATTTAGATCAGGTCGATGTCTCATATATATTACAATACGGTTGGTGTTAAGGATAATTGTAGGTTGGGTTGAAGGTCGTGAAACCCAACAAACCCCCCGAAAATGTTGGGTTTCGTTCCTCAACCCAACCTACGCAGTTTAAAGTTTTTGACGCTAACACCAAGCGTATTCATATATAGTAGACACCTCCAGAAAAGACGTAAAGACGTAGCAGTGCTACGTCTCTACATAATATGTAATCTACCGGAGATGATATGAGAAGAAAACGGTGGGGATTTATTGTAGGGGTACGACGTTTTATAAAGAATAAACTTTTTGCAGAAGTTAGGAAAAAACGTCACAAAAAACCTTTCCCCCTTCGCCTCTTTTTTGTTGCGTTGTTTATCACTTGGGTGATAATTTCATCACCAGTGTTTTCTCAAGGGCAACCGGCAAATGGTCAAGTATTGATTGAACAAGGTCGAAAACTCTATGAGGCTGGAGAGTTATCGACAGCGGTGATGATTTTGCAGCAAGCAGCTTCTTCTTTGGGAACTCAAGGAGATAAACTAGGAGAAGCGATCGCTTTAAGTAATCTCTCATTAGCCTTTAAACAACTTGGACAGTGGGAAAAAGCAGAAATAGCGATCGCACAAAGTCTGCAAATCTTAACAACCTCAAAAAATACCCCAAATTCCGCATCAGTTTTCGCGCAAACATTAGAAATCCAAGGAAATCTGCAATTAGAACTAGGTAAACCAGAACTTGCTTTAGACACATGGAAACAAGCTGAAAATATCTATGGGAAAATAGGTGATGAAGTTGGTAAAACTCGTAGTCTGATTAACCAAAGCATTGCCCAACAAGCTTTAGGGAAATACCTACTGTCTCGGATGACATTAGAGCAGATGTACTCCCGTCTAGAAAAGCAACCAGACTCATTGGTTAAAGCTACCGCTTTACGCAGCCTGGGTGATGTGGTGCAATTAATTGGTAATTTAGAACTATCGTTAAAAGTTTTGCTCGAAAGTCGGGACATAGCCGAAAAATTACAATCTCCTCCAGAAATAAGCGCTGCTTTGCTCAGTTTAGGTAACATTTACGCAACTTTAGGTAAGAGAGAATCGCACCACGATACTACAACTGTTGAAGAGTATACGCCCCTTTACTATTTAAGCACATCTGTTTTCACTAAAAGCCCAGGAGCTATCAAATTTTACCAACAAGCAGCGCAATATTATTCGGAAGCTGCTAACACATCTACTTCACCATTTGGACAAATCCAAGCACAACTAAATCGAGTGAGTATGTTGTTGGAACTACAAAAATGGTCGCAAGCACAACAATTATCGTCTGAGATACAGTTAAAGCTGACAAAAATACCACCCAGCAAGACGACGATTTCTGCTCAAATTAACTTAGCTCAGAGTTTGGTATACTTAAAACAAGCTACTAATGCAGAGATTCCGTCGTGGAAAGAAATTGCTCAAAGTTTGGCAACAGCGATTCAACAAGCTAAAAGCATTGACGATAAGCGTTCCGAAGCTTATGCTCTCGGTGCCCTTGGTGGATTGTATCTGAAAACTCAAGATATACCTAACGCGCAGAAGTTGACCCAGCAAGCTTTGATACAAGCTCAGGCAATTAAAGCTAAGGATATTGCTTATCTTTGGCAATGGCAATTAGGACAGATACTCAAAATTAAAGGTGATATTTCTGAGGCGATCGCGTTCTATACTCAAGCTGTAGATAGTCTAAAATTTTTACGCAATGATTTGATTACCCTAAATCCAGATGTGCAATTTAGCTTTCGGGATAATGTCGAACCTGTGTATCGGCAATTAGTTGATTTACTCTTGCAACCCGTAGGAGGGAGGGGGGGACAAGAGGACAAGGGGACAAGGGGACAAGGGGGACAAGGGGAGGGGGCGAATATTTCTTCTTTACCCTTTACCCCTCCTCAATTTTCAGTTAGTCAAGATAACTTAAAGCAAGCGCGAAATGTGATTGAAGGTTTGCAATTAAGTGAACTAGAAAACTTTTTTCGAGAAGCTTGTTTAGAAGCGAAACCAAAACAAATTGATGACGTAGTTGACAAAATTGATCCAACAGCGGCAGTTATTTATCCGCTGATTTTAAAAGACCGTATAGAAATTATTCTTAAGTTACCAAATCAAGCTAAACTTAGCCACTATACAACTTACAAAGAGGCAAAAGAAGTTGAACTAAACCTAGATAAATTAGGGCAATTTCTTAGAGAACCCGACCGGATTAATGATGTTCAGAAACTTTCCCAACAACTGTATGGTTGGTTAATTCAACCATTGGAAGTTGATTTAGCTCAGATGAACATAAAAACCTTAGTATTCGTCCTAGATGGTTCTTTGCGAAATATTCCTATGGGTGTTCTTTATGACGGGAAACAAAAACAATATTTAATCCAAAAGTATGCGATCGCTTTAGCTCCTGGTTTGCAACTTATTGACCCCAAACCTTTCCAACGACGAGAATTAAATGTTTTAATTGCTGGAGTTAGCGAACAACGTCAAATCGAAGGTCGCTCATTTGCTCCACTCAAGAACGTGGTAGTGGAATTACAGAAAGTTCAGTCATCGATACCCAAAAGTCAAGAACTTATAAATCGCACTTTTACAGAAAAAAATGTCCAAAATCAGATTAAACAAGCGCCATTTAGTATAGTTCACATAGCGACTCATGGTGAGTTTAGTTCTAACGCCGAGAAAACCTTTATTCTCACTTGGGAACAGCTGTTGAAAGTCAAAGATTTTGATAACTTATTGCGACTTCGTAATAGAAGCGATCGCGCAATTGAATTACTTGTCCTCAGTGCTTGTCAAACCGCTAGTGGTGACAAGCGAGCTACCTTAGGGTTAGCGGGAATAGCCGTGCGAGCAGGCACCCGCAGTACTTTAGCAACTTTATGGTCGGTAGAAGACCAATCAACTGCCGAATTAATGAATCTATTTTATCAAGAGTTAGCACAAGGCAAAACTAAAGCCGAAGCTCTGCGTCACGCTCAACTTGCTTTATTAGTTAAATATCAAACTCCTTATTTTTGGGTGCCTTATGTTTTAGTGGGAAATTGGCTTTAGATGGGCAATTGGTAATTAGACAACCGATGTGGAAATTAATTATACGCTAACTAAAACCCTTGATGAGACGTAGCATTGCTACGTCTCTACATGTATTTCATAACAACACAATCTGCTGTAACTTAAGGGTAGCTTTTCACTTCTCCGACAATCGGTTGTTGGGCTAAATTCTCCAAGTCAACATCTCGCAATAAATTAGCCCAATCATTAATCAAGACGGTATTTTTAGGTTCAGCCAAATGAAGTTTAGCTAACTCGGTTAAAGCTGAATACCAAATACCATTTTTAGCATAAATAGCAATGCGCGATCGCGGTGTATTATCTACTTGCAAAAGTCTCTCCAAATCTGGTTTAAGCGCTTCTCTTTGCACCCATCCCCGCACAAATACTGGGTTAGATAAATTTTGCTGACTACAGTAAATTTTAAAGTACCACTGATAGCTTTTGTTAAGTTCTAAGGTGACTGTAGATGGTACGCTGACGCTAACTATCCCTGCTGTTTCCGGCAGCTTAAAAGAAGTTCGGTAAACATCATTGTTTGCCTCATCCTGCAACGCAAACTCACCCCCGGATGTATTCTTAAACTGATAAGGGACAAAAAACCAAAAGGTAGGATGTTCCTCAACCGTTAAACCGGGATTGGAAGTGGGTATTAAGGCAGTAACTGGCACTTTCACCGGTGGACATTCTCCCCGACTTCCTGTTCCTACCCTTTTAGAAGGTCTGCCTCGACTTGATCCATCTACTTCTTTTTGATTGAAACGAATTTCTATATTAGATGAATCGAAATATGCCATAACTGGCATCATATAGGTGATGCACAGCGATGTCAAAATAATGGTATATGCATGTTTTATTTTTTTATTAATCATTAGTCACCTAAGTTAAAAGTCAAAGGTTAAAGGTCAAGGGTCAAGGGTCAAGCGTTAAGGCTTAATGGTCAAAGGTTAAGGCTTAATGTTCAAGCGTTAAGGCTTAATGTTCAAGCTTTTTCACTATTTTAAAATCGCCAAAAAGTCTGCTCTATAAGCTTTTTGACTTTTGACTTCACGGCGGTACTAGTCTTTAGTGTATAGTGTCACGATTAGACTACAAGTAACAAAAACCAAGGCTGAGGGTACAAGCGGTATCCATACCCCTTGTATGAATATATAAAGGCAAACTCCATATAAAATAATCAAACCGCAGGCGATCGCTATTCCTAAGTGTAATGGTGAGCGAAAGTACCAAGCAATTATACCTCCGACCATAGACCAACACCAGACCCAAATAACTTCACCCCATTTCGGCAAGACTGATAATAATGGTCTGCGATCCAACACAGCACTGAGAATGTGACTTACCATATGCGCTTGAACGACTATCCCTGACATCTTTTGGTAGGGCATTTTTTGCGCGCTGTAGGGAGTAGACCAATAGTCATGAAAGCTTTCCGCAGTGGTGCCAATCATGACAATGCGATCGCGCACTAAATCTGGCTTAAGTTCATTGTTGAGAACTTGTTTAAGTGTAACTTGTGGAGCAATTTCAGGTGAAGAACGCCAGTTTAACAGCATTTGATGACCTGAATAATCAATTCCGTGATAACCTCCGCTGTTTTCCTCCAAGCTTTTCAAGACGACATTGCCAAACTGAAAGTTTTTTTCGGGATTAAGTTGTGGTATAATTCCCAAATCAGCCAAGTAACGGCTAGCTAAACGAAAGCTCAAAGATTTGTCGGTTAAACAAGGAAGTGCTGGTGTCATCGCCAATAATTGTCGGCGGATAATGCCGTCGGGATCGTTTAAAACATCGCTAAATCCTTGGCGTTGCAAACTCACTTCTGGAGGTGCAGGGATACCAGGGTTTTTGTCATCTTCACTGGTTTTGCAGATTGCGAAAAAGCGATCGCTATTTTTCATTATCTTGGCTAAATCTGGATAATCTGCGCTGACTGAATTTTCGCGATAAATATCCAAGCCGATGGCACTCGGTTTAAACTCTTCTAATTTTCTCACAACGAGTGCCAAAGTTTTGTCTGATAATGAGCCTCCACCTCTTTCCTTGGGGGGTTGATCGCGAACATCAGCTTCGGTAACACCAACCACTAAGATGCGTTGATCTTGTGCTTCATAAGGACGCGATCGCATAACATGATCGAAAGACATGAGTTCTGACGACTGCAAAACACCAAGCGATCGCATTCCAATTATCAAAGCGGTTACCAACAAGCTGACTTGAAAAACCATCAGTAGAATACGTCGGCTTGGAAGGGATTTGCGGGTAGAAGTCAGAATCGGTTTTTGCCAAACTAGCGGGGAAGAGGATGGATTCTGACACATCACAGGTAACCAACTAGCACAGGGAAACTCATTTTCTAAACCTTGCAACCGATCTTGTGCTTCTCGCACTGCTAAGTAGAAAGACTCACCATCAGCAAATGCTGTGAGAAAATGCTTCAAAAATTCTTGTGCGACTAAATCCGGCACAGGTTCCCGCATGACAATCATTTGCGGAATCTGCAAAGAAGCTAAATTCCGCGCCAATCCCAGCCCATCGCAGGAGTTAAAAATAGCTAAACGTAACCCGCGAGCGATCGCAGCTTTCAGCGCATTTTTCAACTGGGCGATCGTCAGACAATCAGTTTTGTTAATATGAATTCGTCCGGTTTTTCGATCCTCGTTCCCTGACTCTGCCTGGGAATATTCAGTTGAACCATGTCCCGCAAAAAAGAGAATATCCCAACCCTGTTTATCCCACAACCATTTATCTAACTCTTGTCGTTGTGGCTCTACGAGAAAAACTGTTTCAGCACCTGGCAATTCTTCTAAAATTGCTCTATCTTTTTGTACATCAATTCCTTCACTATTACCAATAATCGCTAATATTCTTAACTTATTCCCTGGATTTTTAGGTAATGGCTTAACTTGTTCAATTTCCGCTGCACTGATGCCAACAATACTTGATTGATAATCTTCAAAAAAATTCCACAGATGCCAAGGAAGCCGTTTCACCTCTTCGTCTTCTGTTACCAAAATTACCCTAATTTCATCATTAGGAGCTAATGTTGTGCGTAATTTTTGGTCAATATTGCGAAATGCCTCGGACTTCAGCCAAGTATTAATTCCCTTAGATAAATCATCACATAAATTAATAAAATCCACCGAGGAAATATTCGTTACATCCTCTTCATCTATTTCAATTTCTTCATCTTCTTTATTTATGTATCTCCGCCAACTTAAACTAGGATAAAGCGCTTCATAGAGCAACTGATAAAGTAACTGCCAACGCCTGTAGAGTTGCCAAAGCGACGATGCCGGTGGTAAGCTGCCTGTATGCATGGCAATGGGATTGCCTTCTTCCCATAGCTGAACTGTCACCGAGGGAAAGCCTCGCTTTAAGTCACCTTTTCCCAAATTCAATACAACTAATTTACTCATGCCTGGAAATTAAGCAGCGCTTAAAGCACAAAGTCTTCTTGAATACTGATATCACCAAAAACTATTTTAATACTAAATTTCTTTCCAGGATAAGATTTAAATTTCTTTAATTGAATCAAATGATCGTGATTTCTTGATTCTACTTCCTGGAGAATTTTCCCTGATTCCGAGAGCAAAAGCAGTCTGAGATGGGGTATCAAGTAAATTTCTTCATTTGCTGGATGCAGTTGCACACGAATACTTATTTTTTCATCCAACTCTGATGTTAAACCCAGTAGCAGCACAACGGAAGTACCACCCAATTGCATCCCCAAATCAATTAACTTAGCTCGCTTGACACGGAGGTCATTCAACATCACATCAGTTCTAAATTGAACGGCTAAAGTTTTCTGTTGTGAGCTAATAACCGTATCAAAAGATTGCCAACCCACTTCAAAGATATTTTCAAACCATTGGCTCAAATTATTTGCTAATTGATTGTTATTTATTTTTTCTAGCCGTCGATGATAGAGACGCTGCCGATATTCCTCCACTGCTAGTAATGCTCCCCACATTTCAAAAGGTACGTCTAAGCGAGGTGAATAAAAGGTGAACTTACTTAGTTGATCTAATAACTTCTCTACTTGTGTAGTTGATATCGATAAAGGTTCTATTTCTAGTTTCTCAACAGGGCAAACTTCTCGTGCTACCCACATCACATTCAAATCTGTAATTAAATCTTCTACATCCAAAGAGTAAGTTTGATCCAAAGAATCATATTTAGCTTCCTTCCTGATTTGTTGATGAGTCGCGTATCCCCATACCCCAAACCAGCGTTCTTCCAAGTTTAATTCCACAGCTAAATAATAATTACCTGCCCAGTTAGGAATATCAACCCATTCTTGGGGAATCCGCAACTCTTGAAAATTACTTTTATCGGTAGGAATTAGCACTACTTTAGTATCACCGATGGTTAGCATTGTCCCATTTACGACTTCCCAGACGCTGGCTAGCTGCTCGTCATCTAGCCAAACATTGATAGTTTCTCGCAAATCGGGGTCTTCTTTCAACCAAGCACAAAAAATATGCAAACACAGATTATTAAGGTAGGCATTCCAACTGCCAGATGTATGAGAATAAGGCTTTTGTTTAGATAATCGCCATGCGTGTTCTTGTGCTTGATCTGATATTTCTAACCATAATCTTTCTGGATAAATTATCATTAATTCATTTAAGTCAGATGTCATCTTAGTTCACCCTTTATTAGCAACATAAAGTTTGCATTTTATCCATTCCTCAACAACAATATCTATTTTAAATTCAACTAAATCTAGAGATTTTGTAGCTAAATTCATATTTATTTCTAATTCTTGCTTAAAAGAATTTATTAAATGGTGTTTTATCTCTCGATGCATATTAGGTGCTTCATATAGGTCAATAATCAACGGTTTTACTCGTTCCTGTTTCAGCATATTTATTTCATTAGTTAGAGTTAAAAACTTTTTTGAATGATTGCATTGCTGTTCAATTTCATTCAAAGTCGAATATAACAATTTTTGACAGAGCGACTGCAAGCACTCAACCATAGCGTCTTTTATTCGTTCAATATCTTTGTCATCATTTAAACAAATTTCTGGGTTAATTTTCTGCCACTGATTAGCTAAATCTTTTAAAAGATTTTTATTGTATCTTGCTAAGTGACGAGCCACTTGATATTGCTTTTGCAATTCGGGATACTTACTTTTTAAAACAGCAGCTATTTCAATTTGAGTTAAATTTAATCCTAGCAAAAGTTTCAAGATTATTTGTCCGACTTCTGGCATATTTGAAAATAATTTCCAGATGATAGATTGGACTTGTTCTGATGCTTCTTCTTGTAAAAGTGTATCCCAAGGACTAGGTATCAAGTCAGATATAGTATCATATTCCTCCATAGTAAAAAAACGTTTGGTGCGGTAATTGCGAGCAGCTTTAATGCAAGTTGACAGCATGTCTTGAATTTTCTCTACTGAACTTGCTATAGAAGAATTTAGTTGATTTTGCCGTTGATTGTAGCGAAAAGTAATTTGGGTTAATTGGGTTTCACTTGGATATTTTAAATTTCTATTGACTAAGCTCTGGTTAGGTTGATAAATTTCATCTAAGCATTGCCAAACTAAGCAGTATGATGGAATTTGGTTGTTGTTTATCCCTTGATAAGTTAAAGCTTCTCGCAATTCTTTATTAGTTAAATTTTTTAACAACCCATAATCAGAAAATTTATCTCTTCTTGCCTCTATATCTTGTCGATAAATTGTATTGTTGACAAAACGTACTAATGCAGTTTTAGCATAACCTTCTATATTGGTCTGCGGATGCTCAAAATTAAAATTTCTGAAAAGTTTAGCGGGAGGATTTGCCGCTGAATTAGCTATCTGAAAATATTCTTCTAATGGGTATTTGTGCCGGAGAAACTTAAATCTTTGATAACTTTTTTGAGAAGCCCACAAACAAGCTTCTTGTAAGTAAGCTGATAAGTGTCTTCCTGCTATTGAAGAAGATAGTGAGACACAACATTTGCCTGTGGCAGTTTGAATTGGTGTTTGTGTATCTTTGTTGTTCTCTGCTTCTCTACTCTGGGAATGGGATACCTCGATTAAACTTTTCAAAAAATATCGTGCCCAAAATTCCTTATTAGCTTCTGGTTCAGACTTGACTAAATGTTTTATACAACGTTCAAGTTCTGGATCTGTGTGCCAAATCAGGTTTCTAGGAATATTCGCGTTTCCGAAGCTCAGAAACGTCGAGAACTTTTCCACGATGTCTTCACGTTTTTTCATGAAGTTTCCTCTTGCTGGTTGTCAACGAGTGTTCATAACCTTGTCTGGGATGGTTCTACTTCATTGATGGGACTCACCTAAGGTTAATTATGCACTTAAGCCAGATTTTGAGTAGGGAGGAGGTGGCACTGCTTGATTAGACGTAGCACTGCTACGTCTCTACATTCTTTTTCACTCCTATGTCTAATAGACATCGACCGAATTGAACTATGCGTTGCCCCAAACCCTTGATTAGACGTAGCACTGCTACGTCTCTACATTGTTTTCTGGAGATGTCTAATGTTCAGATGTTGAAATTTTCAAACTGAGTTTGGGAATTATATATTTAAATAGCACCAAAACATCGTCGCTTAAGAGCGATCGCTTTGGGAAGGATTTTATTTTACGCCAACTGATGTCACTGAAAACGATCGCCACCCGCACCCAACTTGCCCATAAAGTACCATTACGCCTTGTTTTGGTGGTTCCGTTTGTTCTGCAAATCTTTGCTGCGGTGGGACTTGTGGGTTATTTATCTTTACGCAACGGACAAAAAGCGATTAATGATTTGGCAACTCAGTTACAAACTGAAGTGAGCGATCGCATCGATCAGCACCTAGATAGTTACTTAGCTACTCCCCATCAAATTAATCAACTTAATGCAAATAATTTTAAGTTAGGCTTGCTTAACCTGCGAGATTTCAAAGGTATGGGGCATTATTTTTGGAAACAAATACAGGTGTTTGATGTCAGTTATATTTCCCTCGTACTGCCAACAAGCGAATTTGCGGGAGCTGGCTATTACAAAGATCCCAACCATGCGGACATTGAGGAAATTTCCCGCAATCACAAAGGTAAAAACTACATCTATACCACAGATAACGAAGGAAATCGCACTAAATTAACATTTATCGAAGACTACGATCCTGTAGCAGAAGATGCTTATCAAGCTGCGTTCAAAGCGGGCAAACCCTTGTGGAGTAAAGTTTATCCGTGGAATGATGCTCCAGATATTATATCTATTTCTGCTAGTTACCCCCTTTACGATGAAACCCACACTTTCATCGGAGTTTTAGTCACTGATCTGCGTCTTTCCCACATTGATCAGTTCCTCCGGCAATTACTAATTAGTCCAAAAGGCAAAACCTTTATCTTAGAGCGTGACGGGTTACTTGTAGCAAGTTCTGCAACTGAAGCGTCCTACACAATCGTAAATAAAGAGGCAAAACGTCTCAAAGCTTCAGAAAGTAAAGATACCTTAATTCGAGCCACGGCACAGCATTTAACTAAACACTTTGGCAATTTAAACCAAATTAAAGCTAGCCAATACTTAGAATTTACCCTCAACGGTGAGCGCCAATTTGCTGAAATTACGCCCTGGAAAGACAAATATGGTCTAGATTGGCTGATTGTGGTGACAATACCAGAGTCTGATTTTATGGGGCAAATTAATGCCAACACCCGCATTACTATTTTGCTCTGTTTATTAGCTTTAGGAGCAGCTACGTTTTTAGGTGTGATTACCTCTCGCTGGATTGCAAAACCGATTTTTCGATTAATTCAAGCATCTGAACAAATTGCTGCGGGAAATTTAGACTCTTCTATGGAAATTGTCGGGGTGAGAGAAATCAGTATTTTGGCACAATCTTTTAACAAAATGGCAAAACAACTGCAAGAGTCTTTTACAGAATTAGAAAATCGAGTTGCAGAACGTACAAAAGAATTGAATTTAGCCAAAGAACAAGCTGAAGCTGCCAACCTTGCAAAAAGCGAATTTTTGGCAAACATGAGCCATGAATTGCGAACTCCTCTTAATGGTATTCTTGGCTATGCTCAAATTCTCCAACGTGATAGAACTGCTACTTCTAAGCAACAGGATGGAATTAGCATCATTTATCAGTGCGGTACGCATTTGTTGACATTAATTAATGATATTTTAGAAATATCTAAAATCGAGGCACAAAAGTTAGAACTATATCCCACAGATTTTTATTTGCATAACTTTTTATTGGGAGTTCGAGAAATATGTAGCATTAAGGCAGAACAAAAAGAAATTAATTTCGATTATCAACCACTCAATCATTTACCTACAGCTATTCATGCTGATGAAAAACGTCTGCGTCAAGTGTTAATTAATTTGTTAGGAAATGCTATAAAATTTACTGAACAAGGTAATGTAAAATTCCAGGTTAGTGTGCTGACTAATTCGCCTGATTTTACAGATTATCAGGTTGGAATTGATAACGGAATTAATACTGCAACAAGCACAAAAATTCGCTTTCAAGTTGAAGATACTGGTGTAGGAATCAAACCCGAACAGTTAGATAAAATCTTTTTGCCTTTTGAACAGGTAGGAGATATAGCACAGAAAGCGCAAGGAACTGGTTTAGGACTGGCAATTAGTCGCCAAATTGTGGAAATAATGGGCAGTAAAATTCATGTTGAGAGTATTTATGGTAAAGGTAGTAAGTTTTGGTTTGATTTAGATTTAATAGAAGCAACAGATTTGATTAAGTTAGAAAAAAACAACTTTGAGCAAAATATAATTGGTTATCAAGGTGAAAGACGGAAAATTTTGATTGTTGACGATCGCTGGGAAAATCGGGCTGTTATTGTAAATTTGTTACAACCAATTAATTTTGAGGTTATTGAGGCAAAGAATGGACAAGAGGGTTTAGAAAAAGCTCAAAAGTTTCTGCCAAATTTAATTATTACTGACTTATCGATGCCTGTAATGAATGGCTTTGAAATGACTCAAACTTTGCGGAATTTAGCAGAATTTAAAAATGCACTAATTATTGCTTCTTCTGCTAGTGTGTTCAGCTTGGATCGTCAAAAAACTAGAGAAGCTGGCTGTGATGATTTTCTTCCTAAACCTGTCCAAGCAAGAAACTTATTTGAGCAATTACAGAGTTATTTAGGGTTGGAATGGATTTATGAAACTAAGGATAACTCAGAACTAGTTGCGGAAAGTCAAGAGGCTTTTATTAAACTAGATGAAATGGTTATCCCCTCAAGTCAAGAACTTACCAATCTGTATCAAGCTGCTAAGGGTGGTTACGTTTTGCGAATTATAGAGGAAGCTAACCGAATTCAGCAGCTAGATTCTAAATATACAGCTTTTGCTAACTCTATATTAAAGTTAGCGGATGAATTTGACGATGAAGCGATCGCTAATTTAATTCAACCTTTTATTTTGTAAAATTTTTATGCGAAGTACTTACCAAGATACTATCTTAATTGTTGATGATATTCCCACTAATATTAAAGTATTGCTTGATTTTTTAGATTACTCTAATTTTAATGTATCTGTAGCTAAAAACGGTGAAAGTGCGCTGAAAAAAGCCCAAGATGAATTACCACAATTAATTTTGTTAGATGTGATGATGCCGGGAATTGATGGATTTGAAACTTGTCGTCGTCTCAAAGCTAATCCCAAAACTAGGGAGATTCCAGTAATTTTTATGACAGCTCTTTCTGATGTGGTAGATAAGGT
Organism: Tolypothrix brevis GSE-NOS-MK-07-07A; assembly: GCA_019358985.1. Lineage (GTDB taxonomy): Bacteria > Cyanobacteriota > Cyanobacteriia > Cyanobacteriales > Nostocaceae > Hassallia > Hassallia brevis. The sequence goes on from JAHHIJ010000003.1 coordinate 259,689, forward strand.
AAAAGGTTTGCAATTAGGAGCAGTTGATTACATTACTAAACCTTTTCAACACCAAGAAGTATTAGCTCGAATTAATGTCCATTTAGAATTGCGTAAAACTCAACTTAAGTTAATACAGCAAGAAAAAATGTCTTCTTTAGGACAATTAGTTGCAGGGGTAGCTCACGAAATTAACAATCCCATGAATTTTATTGAAGGTAATTTACATTTTGCGGTAAAATATATTGATCAATTGTTAAAATTGCTGCATTTATATGAAATTCATACCTCTAATCCTATTCCAGAAATTCAAGATTATTCTCGAAAAATTGAACTAGCATTTATTAAAGAAGACCTTTCTAAGCTGTTAACATCAATGATGGTGGGAACTGAGCGAATTCAAGAAATTGTGCGATCGCTAAGAATATTTTCTCGCTTAGATGAAGCTGAACCCAAAGCAGTAAACTTGCATGATGGCATTGATAGTACTCTGATGATTCTCGGTATTCGTCTCAAACAAGCTCAAAAGTATTCAGAAATCGAAGTAGTTAAAGAATACGGTAATTTGCCTTTAGTTGAATGTTGTGCAGGGCAAATTAATCAAGTTTTTATGAATATCTTAGCAAATGCCATAGATGCAATACAAGAGTCCTTTGTTCAAAAAAAAGGACTAATTAGAATTACTACAGAAGTTACACCAGACGAAAAGAGTGTCTTAATTCGCATTGCCGATAATGGAGTAGGAATATCTGAGGATGTAATACAGAAAATCTTCGACCAATTTTTTACCACTAAATCTGTAGGAAATGGAACAGGCTTAGGGTTAGCGATCGCTTACTCTATTGTAGTCGAAAAACACGGCGGAACTTTAACTTGCCACTCCAAGTTGGGAGAAGGAACAGAGTTTCTGATTACCTTGCCGCTAAATAAAAATAATGAGACGTAGCATTGCTACGTCTCTACGTCTTTTCTACCAGATGTCTAATAGACATAGGCGTAGAAATTAATTATGCGTTGCCCCAAACCCTTGTAGAGACGTAGCACAGAATAGTCTTTACCTCTTTTCCAACAGATGTCTAATGCCCAATCCCACAATGCGATCGCGCAAACATATATGATGATATAGAATCAACTTGGTAGCCGCGCAATGATTCAAATAGCACTATGTAGTTGTCGAAAGCCCTTAACAGTGTCATAAAGAAATGGTAAAGGGCTAACCCTTACCGTATTGGTTGTTAGCACCTCAGCAGGGAGTGGATTAATCTATCATTGTCATGACTGAACTCAAACTACGCCTACAAGAGGGAGATAATGACACAACGGTGACGGTGAATCAAGATGTATTCACCATCGGACGTTTGCCCGAATGTGACTTCTACTTACCTTTTGGGGGAGTTTCTCGTTGCCATGCTCGCTTAGTGAAAACTGCCGGCGATGTGTGGACTATTGAAGACTTGGGCAGCAAAAACGGCACGCAATTAAATGAACGTCTTGTCACCTCTCCTCAAAAGTTGCAGCACGGCGATATTGTATGGTTAGGCGATGTTAGTTTACTAGTATTGTATGCAAATTATACTGAACCACCACTCAGCCCCAGACAACAGGAAGTTGCTGAACAAAGAACAATTCTTCGCAATGTTGAACAATTACAAGAAAAATGGATAGAACCCAACGGTAAAGACGGCAAGACAACCAATAAAGACCAAACCATTGCCCGACTCAAAGACTTAGTAGATATAGCCAAGAATCTGTGTGCAGCCGCATCTATTGAAGAGATTTTCTCACAGGTGCAGCAAGTTATTTTTCGTTACCTCGACAGTATCGATCGCTTGGCATTGTTAATTGATGTGCATGGAGACGGTAAACTGGAGTTAATGAACTCTGCTACTAGAAAAGTTTCCCAACAACGAAATTTAGCAGCCGATGGTAGTTGGATTAGCCGTAGTATCTGCCAAAATGTATTTGCCGAAAAAGTCGCGATTCAAACTGCTGACGCTCAAAAAGATGACCGATTTGCTGAAGAACACAGCATTTTAATCAAAGGCATTCGTAGCGCAATGGCTGTACCTTTATGGGATGAAAATAAAGTTGTCGGCGTTCTTTATGCTGATGCTACCCTTTCTTCTTATCATTGGGGAAATGAAGGCGAAGAAGAACTCAGTTTCTTTTCAGCTTTGGCAAATCTTGTTGCTTCTAGCGTTCAACGTTGGTTGTTGGTAGAAAAACTCAAAACTGAAGAAGTGATTCGCCAAAGATTAGAACGCTATCATTCTCCCGCAGTTGTGCAGCAGTTGATATCTGTGGGAGGATTGCCTAATGGTCGTTTAGCACCCGTAGAAACTGAAATCAGCATTTTATTTGCCGATTTAGTGGGGTTTACAGCAATTTCTGAACGAGTTACACCAACAGAAGTTGCTCAATTATTAAATAATTTATTTGAAGAAATGTTACAAGAAGTGTTTGGCTGGGGCGGCACTTTAGATAAATATATTGGCGATTGTATTATGGCATTTTTTGGCGCACCGGAACTGCAATTAGATCATGCAGATCGAGCCGTTGCTGCTGCCAAGGGTATGTTAACTCGTCTTGAACAGCTTAACGCCAATGGTTTTTGGCAAGAATCGCTACAATTACGTGTTGCGATTAACAGTGGTAAGGCTGTTGTTGGCGATGTCGGCAGTTCCCAAAGAGTTGATTATACAGCTTTGGGCGCAACTATTAATCTGGCGGCGCGGATGGAAGCTGTTTGTCCTCCTAGTGAATGTGTCATCAGTGAAGTTACTTACAAAATGCTTTCGCAATCCTGCGACTTTCAAGAGATGGGACATTACCGTTTTAAAGGCATTAATCGGTTAGTCAAGGTTTATCAGACGAAAATGCATCATTTGGGAAATGGATAGTGGTAGAGACGTTCCGGCGGAACGTCTGTACAGCTAGAGACGTTCCGCCGGAACGTCTCTACGGAACTATCAACCAACAATTCAGTATAAATACAGATAAAAAACGTATATTTTATTTGATTTAAGTTTTGAAACTTTAACATTCAGAAAACCAAATCTTGTTTAACAGTCTAGAATTTGGGTGGTAGCTGCCGCAATTACTATGTGTAAGACGATAAAGCTACTGTAAGTTATTTTAAACGGGAAGTCAGGTTATGGCGATCGCCACCATTAATCCCGCTACAGGGGAAACACTAAAAACTTTTGAGCCGCTAACTGATGCGGAAATTGCTGCTAAGTTGGATTTGGCAGGTTTGGCTTTTGATGAATATCGCAAAACTAGTTTAGTAGAGCGTGCGATCGCTCTACAACAAGCTGCTGATATCTTAGACAAAGAAAAAGCTGACTTTGCTAAAATAATGACCGTAGAAATGGGCAAACCTTACAAAGCTGCCATTTCTGAAGTCGAAAAATGTGCCGCTGTCTGTCGCTACTACGCTGAACACGCTGCTAATTTTCTCGCCGATGTGGAAGTGAAAACCGATGCTAGCCGTAGTTTTATCCGCTATCAACCATTAGGTATAATTCTCGCCGTCATGCCGTGGAATTTCCCCTTTTGGCAAGTATTCCGCTTTGCTGCACCAGCACTGATGGCAGGTAATGTCGGCTTACTGAAACACGCTTCTAATGTGCCGCAATGTGCCTTAGCAATTGAGGATATCATCCAGAGGGCAGGTTTTCCCAAAGGTGCTTTTCAGACACTATTAATTGGTGCTGCAAAAGTAGCAGACTTAATGGCTGATGATCGAGTCAAAGCTGCCACCTTGACAGGAAGCGAACCCGCCGGTGCATCACTCGCTGCTGCTGCGGGGAAACAAATTAAAAAGGTCGTCTTGGAATTAGGCGGAAGCGATCCGTTTATCGTGTTAGAAAGTGCTGACTTAGAAACAGCAGTTGCAACAGCGACTACAGCGCGGATGTTGAATAACGGGCAATCATGTATTGCAGCGAAACGTTTTATTGTGGTGGAAGCGATCGCTGATAAATTTGAAAAACTACTCCTAGAAAAATTCCAAGCGCTAAAAGTTGGTGATCCAATGTTACCAGATACTGACTTAGGACCTTTGGCAACTCCCGGTATTCTCCAGGAATTAGACCAACAAGTGCAAGAAAGTCTCAAAACTGGGGCAAAAATTCTCATCGGTGGACAACCTTTAAGCGATCGCCCTGGTAACTACTATCCGCCCACGATTCTTATTGATATTCCCACAGATAGCGCCACCGCACAAGAGGAATTTTTTGGACCTGTGGCAATGTTATTTCGGGTTCCCGATATCGATGCGGCAATCAAGCTTGCTAATGATACACCCTTTGGTTTAGGTGCAAGCGCTTGGACGCAAAATGAAAGGGAAAGCGATCGCTTAATTTCCGAAATCGAAGCCGGTGCCGTATTTATTAATAGTATGGTAAAATCCGACCCCCGAATGCCTTTTGGGGGTATTAAACGTTCTGGATATGGACGGGAATTAAGTATTCAAGGCATACACGAGTTTGTCAATGTTAAAACTGTGTGGATTAAGTGATTTTAACCGCAGATGCACGCGGATGGACGCAGATAAAAGAGGAGATTATCCGCGTTTATCTGCGTCCATCTGCGGTTGTTATATCTTTTGCTAATAAGGAAATGAAATGAATACAGCGGATCTACTGGTACAGTGTTTAGAAAATGAAGGTGTGCAATACGTTTTCGGACTCCCTGGAGAAGAAAACTTGGACGTTTTGGAAGCATTGAAAAATTCTTCCATTCAATTTATCACCACCCGTCACGAACAGGGTGCGGCATTCATGGCAGATGTCTACGGACGCCTGACTGGAAAAGCCGGGGTGTGTCTTTCTACACTCGGTCCTGGGGCGACTAACTTGATGACGGGTGTCGCTGATGCTAACCTGGATGGTGCGCCTTTGGTAGCGATTACGGGGCAAGTGGGTACAGATAGAATGCACATCGAATCGCATCAATATTTAGATTTGGTAGCAATGTTTGCCCCGGTGACAAAGTGGAATAAGCAGATTGTGCGACCGAGTATTACACCGGAAGTTGTGCGAAAAGGCTTTAAAGTAGCGCAAAGTGAAAAACCTGGTGCAGTTCACATCGATTTGCCCGAAAATATTGCCGCCATGCCTGTAGAAGGGCAACCTTTGCAGAAGTATAATATTGAAAAAACCTATGCTTCTTTTGCGAGTATTCGGGCAGCAGCAGCAGCAATTTCTCAGGCGGTTAATCCGTTAATATTAGTGGGGAATGGAGCCATTCGCGCTCACGCTAGTGATGCTGTCACGCAATTTGCGACCCAGATGAATATTCCTGTTGCCAATACATTTATGGGCAAAGGTGTAATTCCTTATACTCATCCTTTGGCATTGTGGTCAGTGGGATTGCAACAGCGAGATTTTATCACTTGTGCCTTTGATAGTGCAGATTTAGTGATAGCGATCGGTTATGATTTGATTGAGTTTTCCCCCAAAAAATGGAATCCTAGCGGCAAAGTTCCCATTGTTCATATTGGGGCAAGTCCAGCAGAAATTGATAGTAGTTATATACCCTGTAGTGAAGTTGTCGGAGATATTTCTGATTCTCTGAATGAGATTTTAAAGTTAGCAGATAGACAAGGTAAACATAACCCATTTGCCATCAACTTACGGTCAAGTATTCGTGCCGATTACGAACAATATGCTAATGATGATGGATTTCCGATAAAGCCACAAAAGTTAATTTATGACTTGCGGCAAGTGATGGGACCAGAAGATATTGTTATATCTGATGTCGGCGCACACAAAATGTGGATTGCCCGTCATTATCATTGCCATAGTCCGAATACTTGTCTGATTTCTAATGGCTTTGCCGCAATGGGAATTGCGATTCCTGGTGCTTTAGCGGCAAAACTCGTTTATCCGAATCGTAAAGTTGTAGCTGCAACTGGTGATGGTGGATTTATGATGAATTGCCAAGAATTAGAAACAGCTTTGCGCGTTGGTACACCTTTTGTCACCTTAGTTTTTAATGATGGTGGTTATGGTTTAATTGAGTGGAAACAAGAAAATCACTTTGGCAAAGGTAGATCATCTTTTGTGCATTTTGGCAATCCCGATTTTGTCAAATTTGCCGAAAGTATGGGTTTAAAAGGCTACCGCGTTGAATCTGCGACTGATTTAGTTCCGATTCTCAAAGAAGCTTTGGCACAAAATGTACCAACAGTCATAGATTGTCCTGTGGACTACCGCGAAAACAGCCGCTTTAGTCAAAAAGCCGGCGAGTTGAGTTGCGAAGTCTAAGAAAAATGGGCGGGGGAACCCGCCCGTATAGGAGTTAACAGTAGAACAACTTAAAGAACTATTCCGGCTCTCGTACTTGTTAACCAAAATATTTCTACCCATATATTTACAGGACTTACGTAGAATTATAGAAAAACGAACCGCCAAGTACGCCAAGTACGCCTTCGCGAAGCGTCTCGAAGAGAAGAAATAAGGTTTGAGAGAGTTTTTGCGTAAGTCCTAATTTAGTCAGAAGATATAGCGCTTGTCGTTTGAATCAAGTACAGATTTATCTGCGTCGAGGGTGCGTTCATCTGCGGTTCCTTAATTCTTTGATGTATTGCACCCAACTGCTCATTTGTTTAGATACACAAAAGGAAGACTGAATAAATGCCTTTTAGTAGTTACAAGAGTATTAGCGTTGTTGCCAAAGAATTTCAGATTAAGTATGTTCGAGATAATTTCATTAGAGAAACACATTTTGAAATTAGTGAGATTTTTCGACAGGAATTAGATTTGATTTTTAATGAAGGAGTGTTTGATAATTCCGAAATTGCTATTTGTGAGAATATCATTTATCCAGTATTAAAAGAAATATGGAAAGCGTATCGGAGTAAATTTCTAATCTGGAGTCACCAAACATTGATTTATGATGATAAGTTGTGCGGCATTCCTGATTATATATTGGCAAAGCGATCGCCTCTTGGTACAGTGGTTTTTGATAAGCCATATTTTGTCTTAGTTGAAGCAAAGAAAGAAAGCGACTTTACCGAAGGTTGGGGTCAGTGTTTCGCTGAAATGCTAGCCGTGCAGCGGATTAATAACGAACCAGAAAAGACTACATTTGGAATTGTTTCTAATGGAGCAATTTGGCAGTTTGGCAAGCTAACTTTAGATATTTTTACACAAAATAAAACTTTCTATACAATTCAAGACTTAGAGCAGCTATTTGCAGCTGTTAACTATGTTTTTCAACAATGTGAATTACAATTAGATAATTAAGGCTATAGCAGTTTTCAGGAGCATTATGTCTAGCTTTCAAACTTTTTCTGACGTCGAACTCAGGTATTAAAAGGTAGGAAAATAAAAATCAAAATTTATGAATAGCAAAGAATTAGCGCAATACATCGAAGCCACGAATGGCATCAGCAAACCTTGGCTGTTGGTGCAACTACGACTGAAAAAACTCCAAGAACGTCAAGGGACGCTTTCAGAAAATGACTACGCCAATGAATTAGTGGACATACACCAAGACTTGATGAATTTGGGGGAATGGTGGCGCGGCATTGAAAATGAAGTGTTTTGATTAGCACACAACGCCCTGCGCCGAGCGCACACAACGCCCTCAGGCTATAAGCCTGGGGCTACACAAACGAAGCCCACCTGCGTGGGCTAAATTAGGTGCATATTCATACAGAAATGGAGTTAGGAGTGAAAAACTCACCAACTATGCACTTTTGACTTTATACTCATCTACTGTGGACTAATGACCATTGACTATTGACTAAGTATTATGGATTATCGGGATGCAGGAGTTGATGTAGAAGCGGGTCGAGCTTTTGTAGATCAAATTCGCAATTTGGTCGAGGGTACCTTTCGACCGGGAGTAATTGGCTCCTTGGGTGGCTTTGGTGGCTGCTTTCAACTACCGGGGGGTTTCAAGGAACCCGTTTTGGTTTCTGGGACGGATGGTGTGGGTACAAAGCTGAAAATCGCTTCTGCTCTTAATCGCCATGATACTGTTGGGATTGATTTGGTGGCGATGTGCGTTAATGATGTGCTGACATCTGGCGCCGAACCGCTGTTTTTTTTAGATTATGTAGCTACAGGTAAGTTAGAAAAAGAGCAGTTGACTCAGGTGGTTGCGGGTATAGCTTCTGGATGTAAACTGGCTGGTTGCGCTTTGCTGGGAGGAGAAACCGCAGAAATGCCAGGTTTTTACCAAGTTGGGGAGTATGACTTGGCTGGATTTTGTGTGGGAATTGTCGAAAAAAGCCAGATGCTCGATGGTTCTCAGGTGCAAGTGGGGGATGTTGCGATCGCACTCCCTAGCAGTGGTGTCCATAGCAATGGCTTTAGTTTAGTTAGAAAGATTATCAATGAACGCAATTTCTCTTGGAGCGATCGCCCAGAATTACTAAACGGTCAATCTTTAGGCGAAACTTTTCTTACACCTACTCACATTTACGTCAAACCCGTTCTTGCCGCACGTCAAGCAGGCTTAGAAATTCACGGTATGGCTCATATCACTGGTGGTGGTTTGCCAGAAAATTTGCCGCGATGCTTGGGCAAAAATCAAGCGCTTAAAATTAATCCCAATAGTTGGACTATTCCCCCTGTATTTCAGTGGCTAGCTGATGCTGGTTCGGTTAGTCCGCAAGCGATGTATAACACTTTCAATATGGGGATTGGATTTGTGTTGCTAGTTCCACCAAATCAGGTTGATGTGACGATTAATTACTTCAAATCACAGAATATTCCGGCGAGTGCGATCGCACAGGTAATTCCTGGTTCAGGGGAATTATTAGAATTACCATACTGACATATAGGATTTTTTGTCTATATACTGATTACTTTTTTCTTAGTCAAAGAGCTTGTCTCTATGGGGAAGTACCATTTAACCTGGATATTCCTTGGTTTTTTTACGGTTATCAATTGCTACAATTGCGACATTTATCATAATTGCCATCGAAAATACTCATGACCGTCAGCCTTTGAATTTGCTAACGTAGTCTTAACATATTGAAAAAATTTGCTGATGAAGCTGAAAAAATAGCGGTTCCAACACTAGTTTACAGTGCTGGAATTTGTCATCTGTAAATCTATCTTGTTGGAGTGTTAGAATTACATACTTGAGGGGGTTATGGCTGTAAATTTTGCCCGGACTTCTACTTCCAGGGAACTTTTAAAAGAAGTATTCCAGAACATCGACGCACAAAGCTGTCCGAGGTGTTTTAACTTTCACATGCACACTGTCAATTCTGATGGCAAGTTGCAACCGACTGCATTGATGGAACAAGCGATCGCTATTGGTTTACAAGGATTTGCCATCACAGATCATCATAGTGTTAAGGGCTATCAAGCAGCACAAGCTTGGTTAGAAGACTGGAAGTGGAAAAACAGGAGTGCAAATGCTCCTTACTTGTGGAGTGGTGTAGAAATTAATGCCAACCTTTTGAATGTGGAAGTCCACATTTTGGGTTATGCTTTTGAACCAGAACATGCCAGTATAAAACGCTATCTGCAAAGTAAGATTGCTACTGATGAAGATTATCAGATAGCTAATGTGATTGCAGCAATTCAGAATGCTGGGGGATTAGCGGTACTTGCTCATCCAGCTCGTTACAAGCGATCGCATTTCGATTTAATTCCCGCTGCTGCTGAGGCTGGTATTGATGGGGTGGAAACGTTTTACGCCTACAATAATCCTAATCCTTGGCGACCAAGTGTCTTAGAATCAAAACAGGTACAACAGTTGGCTAATGAATTTAATCTTTACAGTACTTGTGGTACTGATACCCACGGTTTAAATCTGCTGCAACGATTATAAAGATGATGAAATTTGATTGTTTATGAGGAATTTAAAACTTTAGTTCTTTAATTGGACACATCCTAAACTTTCACCTCATTCTCACCACGCATAATCTTGAAAATATCTCTAACAATCTTGTTGCGAATGTCCATTAAGCTGTCAACATTAAGTTGTTTAACTTTGAGTTGTTCAAAATAGTCAACGAGGCGATCGCAATGGCTTTCTAAGTGTCCATTATAACGCTTTTGTCTACAGGCACTGTCCAAAATAGATTGGTTAGAGCTAGTTGGTAAAGTCTCTAGTAGCTGATTTATTTGTTGCCAATCAAAAGTAGAATTATGTAAAAGCAAAATAGATTTACAGGTAGCTGCCCAAATTTTTCCTAAGTCTGCAAACTGAGTTAAACGGTGAGGATAAAGTCCCCTGACTAAACAATCTCCTTCACTAAAGATTCTCTCTAAGTAAAATTTTTCATCATCAGGATTTCTACTTCCTTTATTTCCATCTTCAGCGATTGCCGAACAATATGTAAACATTCTGATAGCTTTTTTAATTCCTAACACCAGTTGACTTTCATTTTTATCATCACATAGTTCCAACATTCCCATGCCAAATAACAGAGTACATGAATGCGTTCCAAATAAGTAGGTAGATTTATTCTCGTCAGTACGAATTTCCTTTAAAATCGAAAAATCAATCTTTATAACATTATTTTCCGATTCATAAATCTGCTCAGATTCACTGCTTTGCTCACTTAATTCTTGAATGAGAGGTACGACTTGGATTAGTATATCTCCGTAATTTTTATAATATTTATCATCTCTATTCACCTCCGTTATTCTGCCACCATTATCTTTAATCTGTTGGTAAGATTTTTTGCCAATATTTTTATAACAAATTAAAGCATGTTCTATGAGACGTTTAGCCCAATCTAGACATTCTTCTCTGGCAAATTCTGTAGGAGATGGTTGATAATCTCCCAAATAAGCCACCATAATATAGCACCAGCTTTGATAAGCAGACCAGTAAGCATAAATTGCCGGGTTTCCATCTCTAGCTGCATAAATTCGCGCTTTTTCTAAAAGACTTATAGGCTTTATGAGACGATCCCATGTACCTCCAGGATGGTCTGTGTAAGAAGATGTGAATATATAAAGCTTTGCTCGGTGCGCGTATACTCTTGATAAAAGATAAAAGAATGGATGAAAATTACTTTGAACACAAGCACCAATAGCATAATACTTTTTTAAAATATTTTTCAGATATCTTTCGGCATTATCTAAACTATCTGTAGCCGCTCGAATAGCAATAGCACGATCTGAATGTACTTGACGATTTTCTGAATCTTCTAAATCTGTCAAATAATAATATCTAAATTTACAAAGCTCATATTTGGCAAACATGAAATCATCAAAGCATTTATTAGTACCTTTTTTGGCATTTTCAATGTGAGGGTTCAAAACATCAAGATATTTTTTAGCAATGCGGTAAAGTCCTTCCTTTAAATAGTTTTCAGCTAAACTTAAGTGAGCATTGTAAGCAACTGCACTCCAAGGCTTTCCCTCATCTATTTCCACAAAATTTAACTCACTATTTGCAATACGATATCTACCTCGAAAAACTGTTTGATTTAAATAACCTTCCATCGCTTTTAAAGAAAATGGATAAAAATCCAAATAACTTTCTGCTTTTCTGAGTGCATTAATTTCTTCGACTCGATGACACAGTTCGGTAAGATATACTACAGGATTTATCCCCGTCTGTTTAATTGCTCTTAATCTAGCTTGTAGTGCAGCTTTAGTAGCTATTTCAACAGAATCAAAACCGCAGTATTCACCGTAAGCAGTTTCATCGCTGCTGATAATTTCTTCATAATTTTTGTTTTGATTAATTGCTTTATCAATATCATCTTTCTTGCAAAGATTAACTACACTATAAGACCAAACGAGACTGGAAATACCAAAAAACTCGTTGTTAATTAAAAGATTACGAGCTACTGGTAAATAATTACTTAATGTCGAAATATCCGATAATAAAACTCTATTAATTGCAGCAATAATATGATATATAGGACTGCCGATTCCAGTAATTTCTTCAAAAAACTCTAATTTATTTTCATTCTGATTAAAGAAACTTATTTGATGATATTCTCCCTGAATCCAAGGTTGATAATCATCTGGTACTTTTACATAGAAATGTATTTTTAATTTGTAAGCAAATTGTCTTTCTAACCCAACAACATCTTTTTCATCTTCATCATCACTATCTAGCAAAAGTGGATTGAGTAAACCAAAATTTTGCCCTTCCGTCTTTAAATAAAGGGGTAAAGGATGTATTTTTTCAATTTCTAATTGCTTAAGATGGATAGGAAACTCATCAGAGAGTATTTCATTTTCTACAAGAGAGCGAGTTAAATGTTCTATAAAACTATGAGGCAATAAGCTGACATCTGGTTGTGCTTCATCTCTATCATCTTTCAACAGAGATTTATATTGTCTAAAGCCTGTTTGCAACTCAATTCTATTTATCTCACGACAAACTTTGTTGACTAATTCTTTAGTTTTTTCTGTCTTTAAATCTTGAACTATTCCCTGATAATACTCCCTGAGTAGAGTTTCAACATTTTGTTGAATTATATCTGTGATGTCCAGAGGTGAATATGATTGATTTTTAGACTCTAATTTATTGAAGGAATTATAAAAAAGATTTGTAACTTTTTTGTAAAAAGGTATGATATCTTCCGTTTTTAGACCCTTAATAGGATCGGTAACAATTGCCAAAAATTCTTGTAGCATCGGTTCTCCTGGATGCACGGCAAGATTTAATTTTTCCGTCTCTGCCAAACTAACTTGATAAAATTTGCGAAATGCTCTTAACTTTTCCGCTCTAGTTAAAATTCGAGGAACTTCAGATTCTATGGTGTTTAATCTTTTTTTAGCCAAATAATTTTGTATTCCCGCTAAAATTTCGACTAACTTTCCTAAAGTTAATCCTGGAACTACAGACATTATTTCTTCCTGACTATAGTATTCAGGAAGTACGGAACGTAAAACACGTCTGATAAAAATCCGGTTATTTTTTTGACTCCATTGTTCAGCAATGCTGCTTTCATTGGGTTTAGCGTTTTCTTGCTTTTCATTTATTCCAAGGTCAGTTAAACATTCTAATAAGTATTTATATACAGATTTATCCCTCTGTTGATCTTCAAGAGAGCGTCTTCCTAAATTTTGTAAATTTTGACTCTCAGATGACTCATTATTTGGTATGTCATCTTTTTTAGTTCTTTTTGCCATACTTAAGTTTTTGAGTTAACTTTAATTAAATATACATAAAGTTTATTGCTTACCCTTTAACTTTAACTAAATGTACACATAATACAGAATAATGGCTCTTTAGATGCTATTGTAAAGGTTTAAAGGCTAATTAGGTTATATTACGCTGTTGCGATCGCTCTAACCATACTTAAATTTCATACATCTTGTACAATAATAATTTTTTAGTTGTACACCTTAATAATTTTTTAGTTGTACACCTTGACAGTGTATCCGTAAATTATGTATGAACAAGTAATCGCGCATAGCACGACAACAACTAAGCGAGATTTAAAGTAAACTCCATGAATAGAAATGGTATGAAAACTTTCACTTTCCATACCGATGACCAAATTTCAGCATTCAAACCTCGTGGTATTGATGATCTGGTTCATGTACTGAAGAGAGCTGACTCAGAAGGAAAAAAGCTAATAGACATTTTCAAGGAAGTGGGAGATAGGTTAATGCCAGTACTGGAGGAAGCAGTACTGGAAGTTAAACCTACAAGAGGTTTTGCTGTATCTCACAAACCAATCCACGAGTCCAAGTTGGAAGGGGTATCGGTTAAAACTTGGAAGAGGACTAAGACACACACAATTAAGTTTAGCCAAAAGTATAAAAATATTCCCGTATATGGCGCTCTTGTAACACTGGAAGTTGACGATAACTACGATTTGCTGGCAATCAACTCAGCTTTTGGCGATCCTAGTGGCATTGACGCATCCCCCAAGTTAAAGCCTGAGAAACTCAAGGAGTTAATTCAGAAGCTAACGAAGCATGATTTGGGAAATTTGGATTTAGCCACAAGTATCTATTACTACTTTGATACTAAGAATAAGTCCTGGCGACTAGTGTATGTCGTTGAAAACCCACTTCAAAATACTAATGCTCTCCCTAAGTCTGAATCAATACCCGAAATGGTAGACTATATAATTGATGCTCATACGGGAGATTTAGTTTCTGAGCTACCCCGTGTGAAGACTATTAAATAAAGTTTTCAGGGAGAATTTCGGTTGGCACAGTATCACGAAGAGCTACTAATTAATTTGGTTAACAGCGTACCTTTTTTTTCTGAAAATAACCCGCAAACACGGATATATTTAGAGGATGCAATAGGGGATGGTACGTACTTATTATTTTAATCCTGCTATAGATAATGTTCTTCCCGGTAGAGAAATAGTCAATGCTTTGCAAGAGCAAGAGCAAACCTTTAACGCTCATAATAATGCTTTGAACGTTGAAACATTCTTTAGAGATGTGCTTGAACACTCTTTAGAAGATGAAGGAGCAGAGGTTTACATCTCTAGTATTATGTGTGTTGAAGACCCTCAACCCAATTACCAAGAAGATAACTGTGCTTACTGGCACGATCACTTACAGCAAGCATTTTTCGGGCAGTGTTTCATCCAAAATGATGAACTGCGTTCTTTAGCTATAGCTCAAGATATTGTTGCTCATGAGTTTGGTCATGGATTGACCAGTTGGACTGCCAAGCTTGTATATAAAGACGAATCAGGGGCATTGGACGAGTCCTTCGCGGATATTTTTGCTATCTTCGTTGCTAATTACAACCCTAATATTGACATATGGAAGAATATTCGCGAGTGGAACTGGGAAATAGGACGCGGATTTGGTCAAAATGGTCAAGCAATTAGGGATCTAAGTTCTCCCTCTACATACAATCATCCCGAACACATGAACAATTACGAGGATTTGGCTCACGATCACGGTGGGGTTCACTTTAATTGTGGAATTCACAATAAGGCAGCTTATAATTTACTGACTTCGCAAGATAATGAAAATAACTACCTTTTCGATCCAGAATCTGCCGCTCTACTTTTTTATCAAGCATTAATACAACTGGGTGAAACCTCTACTTTCAGTGATAGCCGTCGTGCTATTCAGCAAGCGGGAAAAACCCTGTTTCGCAACAATTATAACAAGGATGAAAAGCTTCAAGCGATCGCTACAGCTTTCGATAATGTGGGAATTTTCTTCGAGTAAGTATTCTAACAAAAAAAGCGCCCTCCGAATTTCGGAAGGCGCTCTTTAATTCGTAAAGACGTTCCGCCGGAACGTCTTTACATTGAAGATTAACCGTTGATAGCAGGTGCAGTCAATGCTACAGGAGCGAAGTCAGCAGCAGCCAAGTCTAGAGGGAAGTTGTGAGCGTTGCGCTCGTGCATT
>JAHHIJ010000004.1 GCA_019358985.1 Tolypothrix brevis GSE-NOS-MK-07-07A
TATGTTTAATATTTTTTCTTGCCTAATCATATTAATTCAGTATTATTTTCTTAATTATCCTGACTTTTCACTTTTATCTTGACTGTAATCTCTTTGTACTTCAAGTTGAAGTGCGAAATGTGGGTTACAGGAATATCGCTGACATTCACGCATTGTATAAAGGTTTAACTAGGAATAAGTATATCTTGTAGAGACGTTCCGGTGGAACGTCTATAGGACTTGACAAAGAAATTAGAGCAGCAGTTTGAGGAATCGGCAAGATTAAAAGCGATAATTAAGGAGAATTTACGCGGTTTGGGTTATGGGAATTAAGGAATTATTACTACCATTTCGAGAGGAAATATTAAAAATTGCCTCTAAATATGGCGCGTATAATGTGCGGGTGTTTGGTTCAGTTGCTAGAGGAGAAGCAAAACCCGATAGTGATGTAGATTTTTTGGTGGAACTTGAACCGAAGCGCAGCTTATTTGACTATATTGCTTTAATGCAAGATTTGGAGGAGTTATTAAAGCGTAAAGTTGATGTTGCAGAACCAGATAATCTTCATGAGTTAATTAGAGAAAAGGTATTGAATGAAGCTGTGGTGTTATGAAAGATGAGCGTTTATATTTGAGCAATATTAAAGAATGTATTGAAAGAATTCAAGAATATACTCGTGGTGGCAGGGATAATTTTATGCAAACACCGAAACGTAGTAACCGCTTCAGCGGTTAAAATCCTTGCTTTGAGAGGTAAACCGCTCACTACGCCGGTTAAAATCTTCAATGAGGAGCGGTAAACCGCTCACTACGACGAACCAAGGATAAAGCGAAATTATTTGCTAATATCTAATGCGTGGGTCTATATATGCATTTAAAATATCAATCAAAATGCTTGCACCCACAACGATCGCCCCAAAAAATACTAACACACCCTGAACTGTGGGATAATCGCGATCGGATATCCCTTGATACAATCGATTCGCTAATCCTGGCCAAGAAAATGTTACCTCAGTTAAAATCGCTCCACCCAACAAAGAAGCAAAGGTTAATCCCAAGACTGTAATTACTGGAATTAAAGCATTTTTTAAGGCATGGGAGACTAAAATCTTGTTTTCGGAAATACCTCTTGCTCTAGCAGCTTCTACATAATCTGCTTTCATGGTTTGCTTTAAATTAACTCGGACAATTCGCTCAAAAACACCACTAAGCAAAACTCCTAAAGTTAGACTCGGCAGTGCTAAATGATGCAAAGATATAAAAAACTGACTTAAGTTACCACTCAGCAAGCTATCAATTGTATACAAACCTGTGATTCCAGTGGGGGGAAGAAGATTTGGTGGAAAGCGGTTGGAATTGGGGAACCAACCTAGTTGTACTGAAAATACTAATTGTAGCAGCATTCCCGCCCAAAACATGGGCAGTGCATAAGTAATGATACCAAACAATCGTCCGCCAACATCCAAAAATGTCCCAGGACGAGAAGCAGAAAGAGTTCCAACGCTGATTCCCACAATCAGCGCAACTGCCATACTACACACTGCTAACTCTACCGTTGCGGGGAAATATTGTCCAATTACTTCCCAAACTGCTTGTCCCCGACTTGTTAAAGAAGTTCCTAAATCAAAACGCAGTATTTGTCCCAAATAATTGAGATATTGTAACCATATCGGAAGGTCTAAACCTAGTTGTTTTCGTAATTCTTCTTTAGCACTTTCTGGAGCTCGTCCACCAAGAATTGCATCTGCTGGATCTCCCGGTGTTGCTCTTAATAAAAGAAATACAATTGTGATGATAGTTAGCAGTTGAAGTGGGGCTAAAAGTAAACGAGAGACAATGTAATATTGTAAGGCTTTTGAGCGAGACATAAGATTAATTGAAGAGGGGGAAAGGGGAAGGGGGGAAGGGGAAATGCCCGATACCCATAGACAACGGGAGCATGCCACTTTTTAACAAATATTTTACCCGACACCCTAGAAGGGTGCGGCTAGAAGTCTTAGCCCAGGTCGGTTGGGCTTCGTTTGTATAGCCTGTGGGCTTTTTGCAAAACTGGGATGCTCCATAGACAACTGATGTGGAAATTAATTATGCGTTACTCAGAACCCTTGATGAGACGTAGCAATGCTACGTCTCTACATTGTTCAATTCCCAATTTATTATTTTTTAATTGTCTTGTAAATCAGATTTTGGGTAGGATCAAGTTGCACGTTGGTAACTTGTTTTTGGGCAAATGCATAATCTGTATTTTGCCATAAAGGAATGTAAGGGACATCATTTGTGGTTTGAATTTGAATGTCTGCAAATATTTTTTTGCGTGCTTCTGGATTTTGTTCTTTGCGTTGCTGGTCAATTAGTTTATTCATGGCTTCGTTATAATAAAACGAACCCTGTGATTGACTTCCACCATCTTCGCATCCTTTGGCATCTGACCCTTTTTTACAATATAAAAAGGGTTGCACGTAATTATCTGGATCTAAAAAATCTGGGTACCAATCTAACAAAGTTGCTGGATATATACCTTTAGGACCTTCTTTAAAAAAGGTCGCACTTTCTACTGGGGTAATTTTAAATTGTAGTAATCCATCCATTTTTTGATCGGCAATGGCTTTAAGTGTTTGTCCTGCTAAACCACGAGTTGGGGAACTAGATGGATACCAAACTTCTACTATTGCGGGATTTGCTTTGGAGAAACCAGCACTAGTTAACAATTGTTTAGCTTGATCAAAGTTAGCATCGCCGTATTTATCTTTAAATAATGGTTGGGAAACATTAAATGTAGTGGGAAGCATACTATAAAGTGGACTGGCTTGACCAAATAAAGCGCGTTGCATAATTAAAGGACGATTAATCATTGCCGCGATCGCTTGTCTGACTTCTACTTTGTCCAAAGGCTTTTGATTGCGGTTCAAAGCCATATAACTTACTACACTACCTTGAGCCGTAATCGCTTGCCAATCTCCTTTTTTAGCACTTTGTTCCAAACTCTGAATTTGATCGGGTTGCAGAGATAAATAAGCTACATCCACTGCACCTGTGCGGAAAGCGTTAAACAAGTTAACTGAACTAGTTTGGATTTGCAGGTTAATACCTTTATTAACTGGTTTTTCTCCCCAGTACTGATCAAACACATCAAATCGCACCGAATCTGTGCCATAATTTGCTAATTTGTAAGGTCCAGTCCCGACAAAAATATTCGGCTGAAATTTGCCTGCACCAAGTTCGTAAGCTTTCGGTGAAACTGCACAAGTCCCAGAAAATGCTAACAGTGAGGGAAAAGCTGCAAAAGGCTGTTTTAGTTTGATGGTTAACTCATAATCGCTGGTTGCTTTCATTGAGTCCACCGTATCAGATAGCAAGAAAGACGGTTTACCTTTATTTTCGATAAAGCGTCGCAAACTAAATTCCATTGCTTTGGCATTAAAGGGTGTTCCATCGTGAAACACTACTCCCTGACGCAGGGGAATGATGTAAGTTAAACCATCAGAACTGACTTTGGGTAATGCTGTGGCAAGTTGAGGCTTAATTTCTGTATTCCCCGGTTCGTAGGTGTACAGGCGATCGCTCATGTTATACACTAAACCTAATGATGCCAACTCGTAAGCATCAGCCGGATCGAGAGTTCTAGGTTTCGATGTCGTACCTATTGTAATACGACCATCCCCTGCGGGAGTAACGGATGATGGTGTACTTGTCTGTGGGGTAGTACTACAACTGACAACCAACAATAAACATAAACAAGACAAAGAAAAAAATTGTATAATTCTACCCCACCGTCTCACACACAAAGAAAACCAGGTCATAGCATTAAGATTTTTGATATTAGCGGTGAGCTATTTTACTACATGTAGATGATTAAATAGTTTAATCAAGCGTCAAAAGTCAAGAGTCAACGGTCAAGACTTTTGACGGTCAACGGAAATGAGATTTTTGCATAGGTTTATTGAGAAACTGCATATAGATACATAATTAAGAAAGGCGATCGCGATATTGTAAACAGCAAATTGATAGTCTAATAGCGGGACCAAGAGCGTGAAGTACTTCTTTCTATCAGAGGGATGGACAGTTGGCAGAGTTTGGGCATCTGAGGGATTATGGCAGATAACCGCATGGCGACGCCAACCAGATATCCAGCAAATGAATGTTTGTCTAGTAGAAAAAAATGAATTGTTATGGCTTTATCGAGTGGAAGAAGCGGTTTTAACCGTCGAAGTGAAGCCAACAGCACCACTACAAGCAACCCCCATAGGTCAAGTGGTGCTGAAACGTCTAATGAGTGCCGAGCAAGTAATCGAGCGCTTAGGTAACGCTGAAACGAGGTGCCATCTGCAAAATATCGATTTGGTTGTGCGGTAGGTTACTTTAAATGAGGGGAAAAGGTTAAAAAAATAAAAAAAATTTATTTTCTTCCCTTTGCCTTTCCCCCCATCCATCCGTAATGCTACGCGATCGGCATAACTTACCCGCTTGCAAACAGTTCCATCAATAGTTACACTTTTTAAAACATTCTCATTTTTGCACTTGCGATAGCAAAGCACTTTCAACCGCCCAAACGCCTAAAAAAACGTTTGTCTTGTTCTTCCGGAACAAAAAGTGAATTTTATTAAAGAAAATTTACTGCGTGCGGTGTAAAAGGGCGATCGCTACCCTCCGGGGTAAGATTCCCTTCTTCGTGTGAGCATTACCAAATTGTCCACGTTGCCTGACTTTTAAGGCAAAACTTTGGAAGAATTTGGTGGCAATAACAAAAAACCGAAAACTTGCTTGTAAACATAATTCATCGAGGAGGATCGTAGTCAATGGGACTACCCTGGTACCGAGTACATACAGTCGTTCTGAACGATCCGGGTCGATTGATATCTGTACACTTGATGCACACAGCTCTAGTGGCAGGCTGGGCTGGTTCGATGGCTTTATACGAACTAGCTATTTTTGACCCCAGCGATCCCGTACTAAACCCTATGTGGCGTCAAGGGATGTATGTACTACCCTTCATGTCACGCTTAGGCGTAGTTGGCTCTTGGGGTGGCTGGAACGTCACAGGACAGACAGGTTACGATCCTGGTTACTGGTCATTTGAAGGTGTAGCCGCCGCTCACATCGTTCTTTCTGGTCTATTATTCTTAGCCGCCGTTTGGCACTGGGTTTACTGGGATTTGGAACTCTTCCAAGACCCCCGCACAGGTGAACCCGCTCTCGATTTGCCAAAAATGTTTGGCATTCACCTGCTCTTATCTGGTTTACTTTGTTTTGGTTTTGGTGCTTTTCACCTCACCGGGCTATTTGGACCGGGGATGTGGATTTCTGATGCCTACGGCTTAACGGGTCACATTCAAGCAGTAGCACCAGAGTGGGGACCTGCTGGGTTTAACCCATATAATCCTGGTGGGGTTGTGGCTCACCACATTGCTGCTGGGGTAGTTGGTATTATTGCTGGCTTATTCCACCTGACAGTACGACCCCCCGAACGGCTTTACAAAGCTTTACGGATGGGGAACATCGAAACTGTACTTTCTAGCAGTATTGCCGCAGTATTCTTTGCTGCCTTCGTCGTTGCTGGTACCATGTGGTACGGTAGCGCCACCACCCCAATTGAACTGTTTGGTCCTACCCGTTATCAATGGGATCAAGATTTCTTCAAACAAGAAATTAATCGGCGCGTACAAGCTGACGTTGCCGATGGCGCAAGTCTGGAGGCAGCTTGGTCACGAATTCCCGAAAAGCTGGCATTCTTTGACTACGTAGGCAACAGCCCTGCTAAGGGTGGTTTGTTCCGCGTCGGACCGATGAATAAAACCAATGGTGTTGCTTCATCTTGGTTGGGTCATCCAGTCTTCAAAGACAGCGAAGGTCGGGAATTAGATGTACGTCGTCTGCCGAACTTCTTTGAAACCTTCCCAGTCATCTTGACCGATGCTGATGGTATTGTCCGTGCGGATATTCCTTTCCGTCGGGCAGAATCAAAATACAGCTTTGAACAAGCTGGTGTGACTACTAGCTTCTACGGTGGTCAACTAAACGGACAAGTATTTAAAGATCCATCTGATGTTAAGAAGTACGCACGTCTAGCACAGTTGGGTGAACCATTTGAGTTTGACGCAGACCGAGCCACCAATGGTAAACCCGATGGAGTCTTCCGTACTAGTCCCAGAGGTTGGTTTACCTTCGGTCATGCTGTATTTGCTCTGCTGTTCTTCTTTGGTCACATCTGGCACGGCGCTCGGACAATCTACCGAGACGTCTTTGCTGGTGTTGACGCGGATCTCGAAGAACAAGTTGAGTGGGGTCTGTTCCAGAAAGTGGGTGACAAGTCAACCCGCCGCAAGGAAGCTTAATAAAAGATGAAGGGTGAAGGATGAAGTATAAAAAAGAATAAGTTTGTAAATCTTCATACTTATTCATACTTCATCCTTTATCTTTCATACTTCATCCTTTAGAATTGGTACAATATCATTACTAGGCTGGCTGGATAGGTAGGAAGTTGTGATATGGAAAGCATTGCATACATTTTGATTTTGACTTTGGCAATAGGAGTTCTTTTCTTTGCGATCGCATTTCGCGAAACTCCCCGCATCGAGAAGAAAGACGAGTAATAGATTTTCTCTGCTATTAGACTTTTAAGGAGAAAATATAAACTAATATCCGCTGCTAGCAAATGGTAACAGCGGATATTTTTTGATTATCAGTGTATAAACAAAAAATTCAGTCCTTCAACACCCAGAATCCAATGCATGGGTTTTGTACAACAGACGCGAAATTTCGCGTCTCTACAACTATTGACTTTTGACTCCTGCTTTGTTGTTTCTTTTTTTATTCTAAACACCGAAAATAATTAATAAATGATTAATTACGGCTTTTGATGTGTGATAGAATATTCCATCTGGTAGTAATATGTGTTAAACCCCGCTTTTCTGCGCTAGGATAGAAAAAATGTAGGTGTAAACAGGCGCAACAAAGCCGCTTGCATATACATTCAAAGCCCGATCAATAACTTTACGGAGACTAAAACCAGGTACAAAACAGCATGGTCAATCAGAAATCAACCGCTACAGAAATAGGCTTCACTCACGAAGATTTCGCTGCTCTATTAGACAAATACGATTATCACTTTAGCCCTGGAGATGTTGTACCAGGAACCGTTTTCAGTATAGAGCCGCGCGGCGCTCTGATTGACATTGGTGCAAAAACCGCAGCATATATACCTATACAGGAAATGTCTATAAACCGGGTCGATGCCCCGGAAGAGGTCTTACAATCAAACGAAACGCGAGAATTTTTCATCCTCACAGATGAAAACGAAGATGGTCAATTAACTCTTTCCATTCGTCGCATTGAATATATGCGAGCTTGGGAGCGAGTACGGCAGTTGCAAGCAGAAGATGCTACAGTTCGTTCTGGTGTGTTTGCGACCAATCGTGGTGGAGCTTTAGTAAGAATTGAGGGATTACGTGGTTTTATCCCAGGTTCTCATATTAGCACCCGCAAACCTAAAGAAGAATTGGTAGGCGAAGATTTGCCATTGAAATTCTTAGAAGTAGACGAAGAGCGTAATCGCTTAGTTCTATCCCATCGTCGCGCACTGGTTGAGCGTAAGATGAATCGCTTAGAAGTTGGCGAAGTTGTTATAGGTACAGTTCGCGGTATCAAACCTTACGGTGCATTTATTGATATTGGTGGTGTGAGCGGTCTGTTGCACATCTCTGAGATTTCCCACGAACATATTGATACACCTCACAGTGTATTTAATGTGAATGATGAAGTGAAAGTCATGATCATTGACTTGGATGCCGAAAGAGGTCGGATTTCTCTGTCTACAAAACAGTTGGAACCCGAACCAGGTGATATGATTAAAAATCGTGATTTGGTCTACGATAAAGCAGAAGAAATGGCTGCTAAATATCGCGAACAAATGTTAGCTAAACAGCAAGGTATTACAGCAGTTGCTGAAGTTGCTGAAGCTGATGTATTGGCTGAGGAAGATATCCCCGTAGCAATGGAAGAGGCGGAAATCCCCGTAGCAATGGAAGAAGCGGAAATCCCCGTAGCAATGGAAGAAGCGGAAATTCCCGTAGCAATGGAAGAAGCGGAAATCCCCGCAGCGATGGAAAAAGAGGAAATCCCCGTAGCGATGGAAAAAGAGGAAATTCCCGTAGCAATGGAAGAAGCGGAAATTCCCGTAGCGATGGAAAAAGAGGAAATTCCCGTAGCGATGGAAGAAGCGGAAATTCCCGTAGCGGTAGAAGAGGAAATTCCCTCGGCTGTAGAATAATTGTGAAGCTATATTTGTAGTCAGTTATAACTACTAAAAATGTGAAAGCTTTGGACAAAGAGAGAGGAAAATCCCTCTCTTTTTTTTATAATTAGCAATGTGTGAAGTCTGATGTCTTTAATATTAGAACATGAGGCGATTACCTACGGTAGGCTACGCCAACGCCAATTTTTAACTTTATGGGAATTTTATGGCAACTATTAAGTGTAAAAATATAACGTTTTCTAATATACAGGCGATTTTATTTGACAAAAACGGTACTCTAGAAGATTCAGAAACGTATTTGCGATCGCTTGGACAAAAAGCAGCACGGATGGTAGATGCTCAAGTTCCCGGAACTGGGGAACCTTTGTTAATGGCATTTGGGATTAATGGCTCAAGCCTAGATCCTGCCGGTTTAATTTCCGTGGCAAGTCGTCGGGAAACAGAAGTTGCTGCTGCCGCATATATTGCCGAAACTGGCAAAACTTGGTTTCAATCGCTCAAAATCGCCCGTCAAGCCTTAGATGAAGCCGAAAAATACATCGGCAAAACTTCTTCACCCCTGTTTGTCGGTAGTTTAGACGTGTTAAAATCTTTGTCAGAAGCCGAATTGAAACTCGGTATACTCTCAGCAGCAACTACAGCAGAAGTTAATGAATTTGTCAAGTATCACCAATTAAGCGATTACATCCAATTGGAAATGGGAGTAGATGAAGGTCCGAGTAAACCAGATCCAATATTATTTTTACAAGCTTGCAAAACTTTGGGAGTAGAACCTAGCGCTACCCTGATGGTAGGTGATTCCGTAGGTGATATGCAAATGGCGTGTAACGCTAAAGCCGCAGGTTGCATTGGTATTACTTGGATTGGTAAATCAGATAACGTCCAAGGTGCCGATGTGGTGATTAGTCAACTTGATGAAATTCAAGTTGTAGAAGCTTAATCTAGCACACTACGGCGTAAATAAACCACCCATTCCAAATCGCCAAAAGCAACCGTCGCAGAGACGTAGCAGTGCTACGTCTCTACAATAGGTGTGATTTGCCAGACATAATATGACTTCCGCCTATGTCAATAAGACAGAAATGCTACGATATTAATATAGATATCTCCAGAAAAGTAGAGACGTAGCACTGCTACGTCTAGCGGTCGATGTCTAATCATTAAGAGTGCAAGCTAACCTCAATAATTTTCACACTCAATACACAAGCCATGCAGAATACAGATACCACCTTAAATCTTCGCTTGTGGACAGTTGCAGACTATCACCGCATGGCTGAGACTGGGATTTTGGATGAAGATGAGCGAGTAGAATTGTTAGAAGGGAAGATTATCTGGATGAGTGCAAAAGGGACAGCGCATCGGTCAGCGGTGGGAAGGACAGATTACTTACTGAAAAACAGATTAGCAAATCGGGCATGGGTATCGATTCAAGAGCCGATAAAATTAAATGATCGCTCAGAACCAGAACCAGATGTTGCAGTTGTGCAAATAGATCCACTCGACTATGCAGACCATCATCCTACCCCCAGCGAGGTTTATTTAATCATTGAAGTAGCCGATAGCAGTTTAAAATTTGACTGTGAAACGAAAGCCAAGGCTTACGCACAAGCAGCAATTGCAGATTATTGGGTGCTAGATGTCGTTGCTCGTCAATTGCATGTCTTTCGAGAACCCAACGAAGAAGGCTATCAAAGCAAAGTGATTTTAGGTGAAGATGCAAGAATTTCACCTTTACAGTTTGCTGAGTTGCAGATTGCCGTTTTGGAAATGTTACCACCAATTATTGTATCGTGAGAGCGATACTCCGCAGGAGTGGTCTTGGACCATCGCATATGGCGATTTTAACCTGACTCTCCAGAAAAATTAGCCACGATATCTCGGATTTCATTTATACCGATATCTTCTTGGTCAGACTTAGAATAAATTGTGAGTAGTAAAATACTTATGGGTGACTCAAGCTGATAAACTAATCGGTATCCAGCACTCTTACCTTTTTTGATGTTAGTGTTACGAACCCTCGCCTTGTAAACAATATATTCCTCACCAATACCCGGAATTCTATCTCCTAGAATATTTCCTTGTTGTAATTGCTCGATAATTGGTTCAACATCAGACCGAATATTGCGAAATCTCTTTGAGAGGTCGCGCAAGTTTTGTTTATATTCAGGAGTTAAATCGATTAATACCGATGGCTGTTCATTCGGCATCAATTCCCTCCCACATTTGAGATAGTGGCAAGCGCTGACCCGTTTTTGCTTGATGTAAGGCTCTTCTCAAGCTGGCTTTAATCTCCTCAATGGGTGTATCATCAGGGTCAATCTCTTCTGCTTCTTCCTGTTCTGGAACCAACACAATTACCCGAACCTGATGAGGATAAGTGTTTCCCTGAATTGGTTCATCCAGAATCAGATTTCCCTCTTGGTCAATTTTGCCAGTAACTTCGATCGCTTTCATCTGTTTTCTACCTCGTTTTGTTGGAGATCCTAACATTAATGAGGGGCAATACAGAAAGCCAAGGAGTTAATTACCAGAACCAATCAGGAAATTAATTCAGTAAAAAGACAGCAACAATTATTACAAATAATCGAGACAATTTTGGTTTATAAATTTCCCCGCATGGATATCCAGGAGATACAAGAGATGTTTGGATTAAGCGATTTGAAGCAAACACGAGTATATCAGCAAGCTTTTGCAGAAGGTGAAGAGAAAGGAAAACAGGAAGGTATAGAAGAAGGAAAGTTACTTGCTGTACCACCAATGCTAGCTGCTGGGTTAACTGTGCAACAGATAGCCCAAGCTTTAGGTTTAACTGTGGATGAGGTAAGGCAAGCTACACAAGCACAATCTTCTCAGTAAAACTGGAAATGCTGGGCATTTCCGCGATCGCACAACTCCACAAACCCAAAACGCGATGGTCGTTCGCGTAGCGTCTCGGAGAGAAGACCACTCCTGTGGAGTATCGCATTCCTAAACCCATCCCAAACAAACGCGATGGCACTCCTCAAAACTCCCCCAAACGCGATCGCATTCCTCACAACTCTCCTAAATGCGTTAGCGTTCGCGCAGCGTGTCGCAAAGCGACTCAGCTTACCAAAAGTATCGCCATCCCAAAACAAACTCAGTTTCCAATTTATCTCATCAAAGCTTCAAAACCTGCTTGTACAAAATGCTGGTCAAAAGTTAAAGCTTGAGTGACTCCTGTTTGCTTCATAACTACAAACGAAATACAATCAACTAAACCCCATGCTTTATCTTGATGGGTTTTGTAAAGCGTAAATGCTTGTGTAAATAATTCGGGGGTTAGTCGTACAATTTCTACTTCATTTGAGGTCAAGAAATGCTTGATAATTTTAACAGCCTCGTCTTTATAGTTTCGAGCTAGAGCATTACCAATTTCCAATAGTACTGCATCAGTTGTGATTAAGGGATGAATCTCTAAACTATCGGCTAATTCGCTGGCTTGCTGATGATATTGGTCACGCTGATTAATCAGTGCAACCACAAATAATGTATCAACGAATATTTTATTTCTCACCCTCATCCCCAGCTAGATAGGAATCAAGATTACTAGCAAAATTCTCTGGAGCATCAATCTTGATTTGTTTCAATTTTGACATAAAACTAGGTTTTTTCAAGTTTTGTTTAGATTGGGCAAAATCTTTAATTAAAAGATATAGCTCATCCAGATATTCTTCGTTCAGGCTATCAATTTCAGCTTTGATGTTGTCTTTTGCAGTCATTTTTGCATTTCCTGTCAATACTATCTTCATTGTAACTTTTGGAGATAGCTGGAAATGCGATCGCACTCCTCAACCCAACCGCGATCGCATTTCCAAAGCAAGCTATAATTTGTACTTTCAAAACAAAAGGCGATCGCATTCTCAAACAAACCGCTCAAAATAAAATGCGATCGCACTCCACAACCAACCACTCAAAACCAAAATGCGATCGCCCTCCATTCTCTGTACTCTATGCTATGATTTAGTAAGGAGATAAAGTAAGGAATTGCAGTAATGGCTATCACAACCATCACGACAAAAGGACAAGTAACTATTCCTAAAGAAATTAGAGACTACCTAAATATAGATACAGGTAGCAAGGTTGATTTTGTGATTGATGAAAATGGAATAGTTACACTTATTCCGTTGAATGTTCCTGTTCAAAGTTTATCAGGGATTTTGCATCGTCCAGGAATGAAAACCGCAACTTTAGAAGAAATGGAAATAGCAATTAAAGAAGGTTCAAGTGATTGGAGTTGATACAAATATTTTAGTGCGCTACCTGACTAAAGATGATGAGCCGCAGTGGCAGAAAGCTGTGGAAATTATCGAAGGGGGAGAGCAATGTTTTATTGCTAATATAGTTCTGTGTGAATTGGTTTGGGTTTTGCGGGGTAAGCCTTATGAATTCAGTAGGGCAGAAATCGGTAAAACTATAGAAATGATGTTGCAATGTCCAGTTTTTGAGTTAGAAAATAGCTCTTTAGTTTATCAAGCATTGCACCGTTTTCAGCAAGGAAAAGCTGATTTTTCCGACTATTTGATTGGTGCGATCGCACAACAACTTGGTTGCAGCAAAACTGTAACATTTGATCGAAAGTTAGCAGATAATAAAGGATTTAAGTTGTTGTCATGATGACGCGATCGCACTCCCTACAACTTCCCCAACAATGCGATCGCACTCCTCAACCCAACCGCGATCGCACTCCCAAAGCAAGCTATAATTTGCACTCTCAAACCAAATGCGATCGCATAACTTCACAAATCCAAAACGCGATGGTCGTTCGCGTAGCGTCTCGGAGAGAAGATCACTCCTGCGGAGTATCGCCATCCCAAACAAACCCTCATAACTTCGTTCATTTGCGCGATCGCCTAAACTTTGGACATCGCTTTACTCTCCGGCTAATTGTAGTAATTCTGCATACAATTCTTCCCGAATCCAGAAGCCATTAGCAATCAAATCGTCTAATAATGGCTGTATGAATGAGACTAATCCCTGTTGTTTGGCTGCTAGCAATATACCCAATATTCCAGTTACCCGAAGACCTAACCTAATTGCTTCCTTTCTACCTCTTCGTTCATCTACAATTAAGCGATCGGCATTTAATTCCACTGCAAGGGTAATCGCTTCAGCCTCACCGATGTCTAAAATATTCTGTAAAGTTTGAAACAAAGTATTATTCGTGATACTGTAAGTTTGAATCCAATTTAGGGATTTAATTGCTAAAACAGCCGGGTTTGTATGACCAGAATTAAGAATCTCCTGATAAACTGCTGTAGGAATAATTACATTGCCGTAAAGTTTTTGCAATAATTCTAACTGACCAATTGCAGCTAAATTACTAATAGGTGATGTATCACTAACTATAATCATCGCCAATTATTTGCTTCCAAACTTTTGACATCCTCCCTGAGTTCAGCAATATCGTAGTGCAGAGGTATTTGACGACTTGCAAGTAATCGTTGAAACTGGAGTTGATTAATTTTTGCAAAACGACTTGCTTGACCTAAAGTAAATTTCTCCTTTTGAAACAGCATAATAGCAATTTCAGTCAGCAACTCAGCCTCTGACATTTGGGTTGTTTGCAATACTTCATCCGAGATAATGATACTCATAGATTTCGGGATTAATGGGGGATTATAAATACTAGGATAAGCGATCGCATTCCTCAAAACTTCCCAAACCAAATGCGATCGCACTCCTCAACCCAACCGCGATCGCATTCCCAAACCAACCGCTCAAAACATAACGCGATCGCATAATCTCTTATTGGTTCATCTAGAACCAGATTTCCCTGTTGGTCAATCTTGCCAGTAACTTCAATTGCTTTCATCTGTTTTCCACCTCATTTTGTTGGAGATCCTAACATTCCAGACACTTAGATAATGTCGCAATTAGCACCGATACTTTTTTAGTTATTTAGCAAATCTCACTTTACCACTTTGTGCAGGAGTCAGAATTAACTATGCAAAATTTAGAAGTTGCATTACTGCTTGTGTTAAAAACTGGGGTCACAAAAATTTTTCTATTTTCTTGGGTATCTCCATCGTCAAATCTTACGTTTATTCCAGTAACTACACTACTAGATTCGTTGAAATTATAAGACAATATATCCTTTACATCTAAACGACTTTTTATTTTTGCTCCTTTTAGTAGTACTTTGACCAAAACTTCAGTTGCTTCATAAGCTAGAGCGGTTCTGTAATTTACATCACCATGCCAATAATTTTCGTAAGCATCATTAGCAAAAGCTTTTGCATCAGGATAGTCAGGGTGCCAATCGACAGATATGATTAAAGGATTTTTTGGATTTTTATTATTAATCCTATTCAAAGACTTACTCAGATATAGCGTGTTTGAACCTAAAATTGGCTTTTCTCCATCATTTTGATCAATTATATCGATTGCCTTGTCGAATGAATTATTACCATCTTTAGTTTGACCGTCAGGAAAAACTGCCAAAGCATTAGCCTGCTTAATTTCTTCCGAAAATTGTTTAGCAGCAAAGTTCTTTGCGGACAAATCATGGGCAATAATATTAGATATGTTTCGTTTTTTTAAAGCAACTTTAAACTGTTCAAACAATGATTTACTAAATAATTCTTCATTATGAAAGACAACAATCTTTGGATTGGTGCTTGTGCTAATTTTCGTAAGTAACTTGTTAACAAGTGATTCTGCTTCTACTTTTGTTGAGGAAACAGTACGGAAAAAAACATTGTTAAAATCGAAACACCGCTTTCGTATACCAAATACACTACTAGTTGGAGAAATAGTAACCAGGTTTTTCTGAGTGTAGAATGGCAAAGCAGAACAGCTAGTTGGATGGCATTGCGCCCCCACTCACAGGCTCGCGAATAAGGTTTCCCAAAACCCAGAGCCTTGTAGAAACCGATAGAGAATTCCCTAGCTGCTCTATCGCCAATTGCCGACTTCATACCAATGACATAAGGAATGTGTAGAGCAATTTCTCTTGCTTGAACATCAGAGAAACAAGCGTTTAACACTACACACTCAACATGTTCTGCACAAAGTTGAAATAGATTTGCGAGTGCTTCTGAATTAATAAGTTTAGCTCTTCCGTTCTCATCCTGGAATACTAATCCATCCTGACCTTCACCATGCCCAGAAAAATGTACAATCTGCGGAGTAATCTCATGTAGAGCGGTTTGAACATCGCTATAACGAACAGCCCATCGGGATTGAAGATCGAACCAATTACAATAGCGGGTTCGCTGTAATTCAGTACGGATATCACGCTCTTCCTCACCTAAGCACAAGCGAGATGTCCCTAATGGATTAGCGGCTAGAAGTAAAATTGTTCTTTTTGAAACATCACTAGAACTTGTTCCAGAGGCTTGAAACATGTATATATCCGGAGGATTAACTAAAATTTTTCCTGTCTTAAATATAGCTAATATCAATAAATCTTGCGTACTTTAATTATCCCCGAAGAACCCGCAGAGGAAGAGGAAGAAGCACTAACTGACAAGGGAATCACTGAAGAACTGCGAAAGCAAATGTTGCAAAATTTTCAGGTTATTCAACACACCATACGTGCTTACACTGTTTATAGTTTGAATGCGTTTAAGCAAATTCCCATTGATAACATCAACAAAGTTACTTTAGAATTCGGCATCGAAGTGGGTGGAGAAGCAGGGGTTCCTTATGTCACAAAAGGTACTGCTAAAAGTAATTTGAAGATTACTGTTGAGTGTTCATTTCCAAAGCCGAATACATAGCCCACGCGGAAATTACAGCAGATTTTAGGTAAATGATGTACATGCGTAAAACCCAAAACCCTGTGAAGACGTTCCGGTGGAACGTCTCTACGTGTATTTATTAACTTTTCTCCTACTTTTACGCTAAAACTTGTAAAAGGATTATTTTCATTGCATAACACTAAATGTCTGAACAAAAGCCTATCAGTCCTTGGAACTACAAACCTTGGTGGTGTCAGCCTTGGTCTATACTTCTCACGGGTGTTACCTTAATTAGTGGTAGCTGGTTACTATTTAAAATTATCTGGCTAACAGTTCTCGTCTCAGTGCCTATACTAACTTGGATGGGCTTCTTCTTACTGATGTGGCCCCAACTGATGATCCGCAGTGGTGCTTTAGAGTCGCTTCACTCCAGTGAGGAATCGTAAATTATATCATGCACTAATAAAAACACCGCAACTGTCCTAGAGACGTTCCGACGGAACGTCTCTACAAGTTGATTTTCAACCTAAATAGGCTTGTTTAACTCTCTCATCACTAATTAATTTTGATGCTGCACCTGTTAAAGTAATGGAGCCAGCTTCTAAAACATAACCGCTATCTGCGATTTGCAAAGCGAGATTTGCGTTTTGTTCAACTAATAATATTGTCATACCTGTTTTCCGCAAATTTTGAATAATTGCAAAAATTTCTTTCACTATTGCAGGTGCTAAACCTAAACTCGGTTCGTCTAAAAGTAAAAGTTTTGGTCTACTCATTAAAGCACGGGATATAGCTAACATTTGTTGTTCACCACCGCTTAATGTTCCTGCTAGTTGATTGCGTCTTTCCGCTAACCGAGGAAATAAATCAAATTGTTTGTTAATATCTGCTTTAATTTCTTGATCGGAACGAATATAAGCTCCTAACATTAAGTTATCAAAAACTGTTTGTTTGGCTAAAACTCTACGTCCTTCGGGACAATGAGCAATACCCAATTTGACAACTTCATGAGCTTGACAACGATTAATATTGTGTCCATTATAAATAATGTTACCAGTTTGAGGATTAACTATTTTAGAAATAGCTTTCAAAGTGGTAGTTTTACCAGCACCATTAGCACCTATTAGAGTAACTAATTCACCTTTTTTGATAGTTACATTAATTTTTTTTAGGGCTTTAATACCGCCATAGTTTACATCTAAGTCTTGCAGTTGTAATATAATTTCATCTATTACTTGGTGTTTGTCGGCATTCATTTGCGGTTTAGTTCCTTATTAATCTCCTAAATATGCTTCAATTACGGCTGGATCGTTTCTGATTACAGATGGTTCACCTAAAGCAATTAATTGTCCAAAATGTAACACTGCAATGCGATCGCATAATCCCATTACTAATGGTACATGATGCTCAATCAAGATGATTGTTAAATTAAAGCGATCGCGCAAATCACGGATAAATTGACTTAATTGATGTTTTTCGTGATTGTTCATCCCCGCAGCAGGTTCGTCTAAGAGTAAAATTTGCGGTTCTAAGGCTAAAGCACGAGCTATTTCCAAGCGACGCTGATCACCATAAGGGAAGTTTTTGGCTTTTTCTTCGGTGCGATCGCTTAATCCAATCAACTCTAATAATGCTAACGCTTTTTGTCTACTATTTTCCTCTTCCCTCGCTGCAAGTGGTAAACCTAAAACACCTGTAATCATATTGCTTTTGGTATGTAAATGACGGGCAATAATTACATTTTCTAAAGCCGATAATTCCCCAAATAGGCGAATATTTTGAAAAGTTCTGGCAATACCTAAACCTGCTATTTGATGCGGTTTCAATTGGGAAATAACTTTGCCTTCATAAACCAATTCACCGCTGGAAAAAGGAATGAAAGCAGTAATTAAATTAAACAGAGTAGTTTTTCCAGCACCATTGGGACCAATTAAACCGAATATTTCATGTTTCTTAACTGCAAAAGAAACATTATTTACTGCTACTAAACCACCAAAACGACGAGTTAATTTTTTCGCTTCTAAAATAATTGTATTTTCTGGAGATGATTGCATATTATTTAACTTTAGTTAATCTTTTGAAAATACCAGGAGTTACTAAACCCTGGGGAAAAAATATTGTCCCAATCACAATTAATAATCCAAAAATAATCAATCTCCCATCACGTAAAAAGTGAGATAACCAATCAGGTAAACCACCTGTATCAGCTAAATTCCTTAAAAGTTCTGGTAAAGCTGTAAAAAACATTCCTCCTAATACAGCACCTAAAAAACTTCTCGATCCACCTATTAAGACAAAAGTTAAATAAATAATACTAGCATCAAATGTACCTTGACGCGCATTCCAAGTATTGAGAAAATGAGCGCTAATTGCACCAACAACTCCAGCCATAATTGAACCTAAAGTAAATGCTAAAACCTTGTAATATGTAGGATTAATTCCCATTGCTCCTGCTGCTAATTCATCTTCTCGAATTGCAATAAAAGCCCTACCAACGCGAATTCGTTCTAAGCGATAAAATAGCAGCATACTAATAATTAATAATGGTACTGCTATCCAGAGATATTCTATTTGAGTTGAAAAAGGTTGAGGAATCCCAAAAATACCAACTGCACCACCTGTAATGTCTAAATTCAGGGAAATGACGCGCAAAACTTCGACAAAAGCAATAGTCGCGATCGCTAAATATATTCCTCTTAATCTTAAAGTCGGAATACCTACAGCGATACCCAATAAACCACAAATAATTCCAGCAATTAACATTTCCAACAATAAGAAATGAATGGGGAATAAATTACTCTTAAAAATGAAGACTTTAGTAGATAAAATTGCCGCTATATAACCACCTAAAGCATAAAATCCTGGACTGGCTAAAGATAACTGTCCAGTCATTAATGGTAAGTATAATGATAGTCCAAGGAGTGAACCTAAGACCATTGAGACAATTAAAGAACCATAAGTTGAAACAAAATCATTCATTTAATTCTTTACACTTTCTGAATAAACTTCTTTCCTAGCAAACCTTGAGGTCTAACTAACAGCATGATAAATAATATACCAAAAGCCACCGCATCTTTATAGCCAGAATATTCCGATGGAACAAAGGCTTCAATTACACCAATAACTAAACCTCCTAAAACTGCACCAGGAATACTTCCTAAACCACCTAAAACGATGACTGCTAAACCCCGTAAACCAAAACCAATCCCGAAATATGGACCAGCAATACTAACACTAGAAGCAACTAAAGTACCTGCTAGTCCTGCTAAGAAACTACTGATAAAAAAGGTGATAAGAATAAATTGATCTGTGTTAATTCCTAATAAACTAGCAGTAATTTGATCTTCAGCGATCGCTTGCATTGCTTTACCATATTTTGTCTGATTAATAAAATAAGTAAGAATCAAAACAATTACCATAGAAACAGCAAAAATTACCAATTGCACACTGCGAATAGGAATCGGTTTCTCTACAGTGCCAAAGTTAATTGCTGCGGGTAAATTACCAAAAGTATCTGCCGGAAAAGTGTAACTTTCTGCACCTACTAAATATTGAATTAAATTAACAATTACCACCGCTACACCTAAGCTAGAAACAACTGTTAACAATGGGTCAGAACCTTTACGTCGTAGGGGTTCAAAAGCGATGCGTTCCATTATTACCCCAATCAAACCTGCCAAAATACTACTTAAAATCAAAGAAATAGCAAAAGGTAATTTCACAGGTAAAACTGCATTAGCTAATAAGCCATTAAAGCCAAAGTTACCACCCATGAGTGCATAAGTAAAATATGCACCTAAGGTAAATATTGCTCCATGCGCTAAATTAATGATGCCCAAAATTGAATAAACTAAGGTATATCCCAAGGCGAAAATTGCGTAAACACTGCCAATTGATAACCCATTTAATAATTGCTGCAAAACTAAAGTTATGTCCATTTGTTGAACTAATTTATGAGTTTATTCATTAGACATCATTTAGAAAAGACGTAGCACTGCTACGTCTCTACAAGGGGTTCGGGCAGCGCATAATTAAATTCGGTCGATGTTTCTTGGTAATTTGTGCTAAACCGAATAGATTGACTATTTAAGGAAGGTGAATTTTCCATTATTACCATCTTTATCCATTTTAATTTGGGCAACATAAAAATCTTTCTGCACTACTTCACCTATGGGAGTAAAAGAAATTTCACCCAATGGTGTATCATACTTTCCAACTAGTATCTGCTTATTTAATTCTGTTCGCAATTGCGGTAGTTGCAATTTATTAATTTTGCTCTTATTATCTAAAGCTTTGAGTGCTTCTACATAAACCTGTACTGCGGTAAAAGCTTGAGCGCTAAATTGAGGAGGTTCTTTTTTGTATTGACCAAGATATGCTTGACGAAAAAATTTGTTAATCTCATTAGAATGTTCGGGACTATAAGCTTGAGCAATTATCACTCCGTCACATAACGCTTTACAAACTGATAATACATTAGATGAATTCAACCCATTACCACCAATAATTAAGCCTTTATAACCCAATTCTCGTAGTTGTCGTACTAAGTTACCACCATCAGCAGCTAAACCAGAAACAATCACTAAATCTGGCTTTAAATTAATTGCATTAGTCCCTTGACTTTGAAAATCAGTATCAGTAGTTTGAAACTTTTGCACCGTGACGATTTCTAAACCTTGTTCCTTAACTGTTTTCTGAAAAATCTCTGTTTCTGATTTATTAAAAGCGTCATTTTGAGCGTAGAAAAAAGCAACTTTTTTAATTTTTGGATTCTGTTTTAAGGCAGCTTTCACAGAATTAGGAGCGACATTAAAAGCAGGTGCAGAAACACGAGAAATATAATCACCTAATTCAGGTATTCCTGCTGCTGTATTCGATGCAGCTACCACTGGAACTTTAGCACGTTCTGCAACCGGAGCAGTGCTAAATGCTTGCTGTGATAAAGTAGGTCCAATAATACCGACAACTTTATCTTTATTAATTAAAGTTTGAAAAGCGTTCATTGCTCCGACTTCATCACCGCTAGTATCTTGGAAAATTAATTTAATTGGTGTACCATTGACACCACCTTTATCATTAAAATACTTTTCGGCAATTTTTACTCCTGCGACACCCTCTTGACCAAGTAAGGCAACATTGCTAGTCTGGGCAAAGGCGATACCGATGGGAATAGTGGCTGATGTTTTAGTTGTGTTCTCGGTTGTGGTACTATTAGCATTTGTCCCAGTGTCACTACCACTGCAAGCTGTTAGGACTATACTACAGATGGTTAAGAATACAGTAGCGATCGCAGCAGGTCTTTTCATTAGATGTCTCCTATGGATTGCTATATTATTTCACCATGTAAAGTCAAATTCCTGAATAATTCATAATTAAATTCATAATTACCCGAAGCATAAATACGCTACGAATGAAAAATTTGAGCGGAGGTTTCCCCCACTCAAAACAAAGTGTATCCACTCAAACTTTTGCACCGTGCGTGAGGTTTGTCTAACTCACGTTAATTTACAACTTGGCTACTGTGGAGACGAGGATCGTCTTTACTACTTGCTGGTTTAACTGGTGGTGAAAATTTGGAAACTTGTCCGCTTTCTTGAGCATAAGGCAGAGATGAACCAGTAGCCAAGGCTTCTAAATTACTTTCCATAATTGTACGGGGTTGATTGCCGATCGCCTGGGCGATTGTTTCCCCATCTTTGTCCAAATAAAGAAAATGGGGAATTCCATCTACCCGATATTTCAACATCTCCGGCAGCCATTTGGTATTATCTACATTCAGCATGACAAAATTAACTTTGTCAGCATATTGTGTCTCGAACTGTTGCATATCTGGTGCCATTTTTTGACAAACAGTACACCAATTAGCATAAAATTCCATTAGCGTTGGCTTACCATTTGTCAAAGCTAATTCTAATGGTGTAGAGCCTTGATCTAACTTAGCAAGAGCTGCTTCTGGTGTCTGAGTTCCCAATCCTAAGGATAAGGCAACGCTAAGGGCGATCGCTACCATTGCAATCACAAAATTTCTTAAGCGTATCCCACTCTTAGATTCCGGCTTTTGAGAAGATATAGACGAATCTGTACTCATAACAAATTTATTAAATCTTATTAAGTTGCATCTTCTTCAGTTTAGCTGTAATTTCACATCTTCCAAGCTTCTAGTACAGCACGGCGTAAATAAACCACCCATTCTCAATCGCTAAAAAGCTTATTCCATATTACTTTTGAATGAGTGAATGAGTGAATGAGTGACTTCCGCGTTCGCGTAGCGTCTCCGTTCGCGCTTGCGTCTCCGACAGGAGAAGGAGAAGCGGTACTAGGGTGTCGCGGAAGATGTCGGCTCTGTAATAACTGATACGCAAGCATTCACCAAAGGCAATAACGGACCAAGTTGTTCTTGTCCGTTCACAGCTAACTCGCTGTGACACAAATACACTTTTTCCGATACACGATAGAGCAAATCTGCTAAAATTCGTTGCAGTCGCTGTTCTTCTGACAATTTATCATCTTCTGCTGTCCAAGGCTCCCCTAATCTCTGTTGCAGAAAGAAAGGGGCACCAAACAACGTTGCTGCACCACCTTTTGACCATAAAGGTGAACCAGCATCCAGCCAAAAATGCCAGCGATGCGATCGCCTACTTGCGCGATATTGAAAGATTGTCGCTAAGGTGACAGCTTTGCTAGCTGAACCTACAGCACGCATTGGGTAAGGGTTTGCAGTGATAGTTCCCCGTCGCAGCAGTTCTATGAATTCACCGACTGTGGGGGATGGGGAGGAGGGGGGGAGAGAATTGTCTCCAGATAATGGCGCTTGCCGTAACCTGGTATCAATTTCCCAGTAATGTTGGGCAGTTTCCAGTAATTCCCGCAGTGCGGCTAATTGTTCGTAGGGGAGATTGCTACCATTCCACAAAAAGCGTTGAATTGCTCTGTCTAATAAGGAAATGGGACTGGGGATAAGTCGTAATTCTTGTTGCGATCGCTGTTGTTCTATCCACTGTAATATCTCAGTATACGCTTTTGTCGCTGCGTAACCAATTCTATCCCAGCGGTCGAAGGCAGTAACGGCAAGCAAATTCGGACGATCAATATGAGGCACAAAGCAGTAATCTGCTATTAATCCCGCTCTTACTGGGTCGATGTAATAATTAGAAAAAAAAGGAAATAATAATTCATCTTTCTCCCTTTCTCCCTCTCTCCCGCTATATCCTTTACTCAAAACAACGAGCATCTCGGCTATGGCATCTCGGTCTACCAACCGTCCCAAATCAGGATAAACTACTGCCATGAGTGTAAGTAAGGCACGGATAATCGGTGAAGCAATCAAGGGGCGTTGGTCGTTGAGGGATTCTAAAAATATTCCTTGCTTAGTCAGAATTTCTACTAAAGTATAACGTGCGATCGCATCTAAACCAGGTGCAATGATTGCAACTTGATCCGCTTCGACTTCCCCAGTTTTAATTGCTTTGACAATTTCTTCTGCTGTTAGCCGCAACAATTGGGCGCGGGATGTCGTTTGAATCGATCGCACTACCTCTGGTAAACTGGAAAGCATCGATTCTGTAACTAATTCCACCATCGGCGCGGAAAGTGTATCTGCAAGGTTGTTTTCTGCTGGTTGATTTAAAACTTCTACACGACAACGCCTTGCTAACTCTTCTAAGTATTTCGGATCTGCTCCCAATCCCCAACGCACTCCACCATCAGGATTGTAAGTAAAAGCTCCTACAGCACCTTCATCTAACAAAAAGTCAAATAAGCGACGTGCTACACCTGGATACTCATCTACATCATCAGCCAACACTGCCTGATAACGTTTGACTAAGTGTTGTTGATAATGGCGATCGCTTAACAAATGTTGACACCAAAGTTCGGTTATAATTCCATAAGTCAACAATCCCCTATCCAAACACCACTTACGCCAATCTAAAAGTAAAGTCCCTAACAATTGCGGATCTAAGTTTACTGTATTTTCTTGCGGTAATATCGCTTTTGTCAAAATTTGGCTAATATCTTCGCAGGGAACACCACTGTAAGCTGCTAATTGGAATAAGTCGAGAATGCGACGCACAACTCGATACTCCGAACCTCCTAAAGCTTGGAGAAAGTCTTCATCCAAATGCTCCCGCCAAAGCTTAGTTGCCAATTCTTGCTCAGTCTCTGGACGTAATCTAACTGGAAATTGAGCTTTTAAGTGTAAAGATTGAATTAATAGGGGCCAATATAAAATAATCTCATCCTGAAAAAAACCCAAGATTGTCTTAGCACGAATTGGATATTTTCCCTGAGTTGATGTAACAATTCTATCTGCCAACTGTCGCCGATTATCGTCATTGGCGGCAAACACTAAAACTGCTGGTTCTGTTTGCTGAAGATAGGGGTGTTTTTGTCGGCGTAAATCTTTTTTTTGTACTAGGTTTTTAGTATAAGATAACTTCTGGTTTGGATTTTCAGTTTGTACCCAACTACAGAACTGCTTCACCAAGCGAGCAGTCTTACCACTGCGGCTAGCGCCGACAATCCAAAGTGAATCAGAAACCACAAACCCTCTATCTCCGAAGTTAATCTTTAATTATACCTTATGCGTTAACTTAAAGTTAATAATCACCAAAAAGTGCTGGATGATTGCCGACGATGAAAATTTCTTTTTTTCGCCAAAAAGTATACAATTTTCTGCTAGCTGCTTACCGATGGTACTTACTGACAGCAGAACGTTCTCTAGATCAAGCTTACAGAGCAGCGTTACAGATTAAAGCTATAGAAGACGAACATTTTAATGGGAATAAAATAAACCTTGACTCATCTAGATACACCAACAGCATGTTGGATTATTTTGAGTCAGATTTGAAAAAGCAATTAAAAATTGCTCGAATGCGGCTGACAGAGTTTAAAGGGAGCCGTTATTTTCTCAGTGAATCCAATCAAAAAGCTGCCAATAAAGTAGGGATAGAATATACTAATCCGGCGACAATTTTAGAAAAGCTTAAATTTATCGATCAAGTTATTGCCAAATACACCACCTTTGATTATGAAACAACTTCTTCAGATTTAGTTGCCGACCCTAAACAAGAAATTGTACCATTAGATTCAGCGATCGCACCAGACATTGCACCCGCACCATTACCGCAAAGGTTCTCAAGTAAAACTTGGGATAAAAAATCAACAAATAAGGCAAATTCAACCGGAATATTACCTCGTTCCATTTTAAGTACTATTACTCGTTTGCAAGTTGAGTTAGATCCGAAATCCGAACAAGATGTTGTTAAAAATTTTCGTCAAGCTCAAAGACGAACAATTATATCTGTCCGATTTCTTTTACTATTAATTATAGTACCAATCTTGACTCATCAACTTTCCAAAACATTGGTTGTCGGACCAATTGTTGATAGTTTTAGAAGTTCCGAGCAAACCGGAATCTTCATCAATTATGAAATGGAAGAAGAAGCACTGCAAGCACTAGAAAAATTTGAAGCGAGAACCAAGTTCGACATTCTCATCGGCAGATTAACCCCCCTATCTCCTGAGGAGATGGAAAACCAGGTAAAAGAAAAAGCTCTTGAAATTGCCGACGAATTTCGTACCGAAAGCTCAAGTGCGATTAAAAATGTTTTTGCTGACCTTTGCTCGGTTCTTGCTGTTATCTCGCTTCTACTGGTGAGTAAACCCTCCATTGCCGTAATCAAAGATTTCTTCGATAATATAGTATATGGTCTGAGTGATAGTGCCAAAGCATTTATTATCATTTTGTTTACCGATGTTTTTGTCGGATTTCACTCACCTCATGGATGGGAAGTGCTTCTAGAGGGTGTATCACGTCATTGGGGACTACCAGGAAATCACGATTTCATTTTCTTGTTTATTGCCACATTCCCAGTAATTTTAGATACCATCTTTAAATACTGGATCTTCCGATACCTAAACCGCATATCACCTTCAGCAGTAGCAACCTATCGCAATATGAATGAATAAGCTTTGGGTAAAAAATATTTGCTGAGTATTGTTTACTAGACAAGCAGAGGTTTTGCTGATTTACTTGCGAACAAAGCAGAAAAAAATCAGTCTTTTCTACTAACAGAGTCATAAAGCCATGATTATCAAACAAACACTTTCGTTATTAGCAGTCTCTGCGCTGATTTTATTACCCGCAGGAATTGCCACAGCAGATGACATTGACGTTCAGACTGGCAACATGAGAGTCAGAGTTACTGAAGACGGCACTACAATAATTAACTCGGCTCCCAAACAAACAATTATCGTTCCTAGTCGTGTACCCACCTCAAGGATACGTGTTCTACGAAATCGTAACCAGCGTTACAGTGTTTGGAAAAATTCTCAATCAACGCCAAATATTTGTAACGGCAGAAAAATAACCCAGCAAAGCACTCAAACCAATAGATATGGCACTTCGGTTAACCGTACCTACAGCTCCATGACGACAACATCTTGTTAAGTGGTTACTAAATGATGCGTGAAGCTACTTTAGTTTAACGGTTATGATGACACAACCCCTGCATCTGTCCGAAAGCTTACTGGTGCAGGGTTTGTCACAACTAAGCGATGGCGCATCCACCGCTATGATTATTATGCGTTGCCCGAAACCCTTGTACAGACGTAGCATTGCTACGTCTGTAGCCTTTTCTGTACATGTCTGATGAACGTAACTGGACTCGAACCAGCGACCTCTACGATGTCAACGTAGCGCTCTAACCAACTGAGCTATACGTTCGCAATTTATCTATTATAGCATAGGCTCAAGTCGATTGGCAATAACAAGTCACTTAATTTATTTTGCTTCAAGTTGGCTGAGTTTATTATTTGCCGACAGCAGTAGTTGTTGTGCCTCAAGGTAAACTGTTGTACCTGGTTGCACTTTCTTGAGTTGATTGATAATTCCTTGTAACTGGCTGATAGTACGGTTGCGATCGCCTATTTGAGGATTTGTGGGAGTCGAAGCTAGTAAGCTTTGAATTTGACGTTGTGCAGAGTCTAAAGTGTATACCGAATCCTGCTGTGCTTGCCGTCGGATACGTACTGCGGCTAAATTTGCTTGGTAAGTTGCCAGTAATTTCTGTGCTTGGCTATACCCTGCCAAATCTTCTGAGGGAACTTGTCTAAGTCGATTAATTGCCTCTTGCCATAAGTTTTCTATCTCTTGCCATTCAGCAACTGGATGGGGTGGATTTTGTCCAGCTTTTGCCGCTTGCCAAGAAAACTGCTGTGCTGCTGTAATTAAAGCGCTAATGCGTTCATTGCCTGCGGCTAAACCGACAATTTCTGCAAATTCTCGTTTCTCAGATTGTAGTTTGTTTTGTGCAGTTTTTCCGGCTAGAGTTTGGCTGGGGATTTGTTGCAATTTATCAATTGCAGAATGCCAAGAAGCGATCGCAGCTTTTTTATCGGTTGATGTTAGCGCTTGTTGATATTGCTGTTTAGCTTGAGAAAGTTCTTGTTCGCTATCGGTAAACAACGTCTGAGCATTCTTTTCTTGAAACACCTTAGCTTCTAGCTGCCCAACCTTGGTACGAGCGCTATTAAATCCGTAAGTGCTAAACCGCGAATCATACCACCAATATTTGTAATCTGACCAATCATTTAAAAATCCAATGGGCAAAGCATCAAGATGTTGTTGTGCTTGTTTTACCTTCTCTTGTCCTAATTCTAAGTCAGATGGGCTTGTGGGTTGCTCAATCAATTGTTCTGCTTGTTCAACTACAGCGATCGCTTGCCGATAATGACTGTCCATGCTCATATAGCTGGGTAGCAGCAAAATTGGAGCATTTTGGGATATTGTACGACGAATTATTGAGTAAGGCAAGTTTGCCAGCCATACTGCACCAACAGGAATCCCCAGCAGTATGACTGTCCAGATAATTTTCCTGAGTATGGGAACCTGCTTTTTTGCACCTTGCGGATGAGGATAAATACGGTGAAGCTGCGCTTGTGCTTCCATTTCTTTTTCTAGTTCTG
The DNA here is from genome assembly GCA_019358985.1 of Tolypothrix brevis GSE-NOS-MK-07-07A. GTDB lineage: Bacteria > Cyanobacteriota > Cyanobacteriia > Cyanobacteriales > Nostocaceae > Hassallia > Hassallia brevis. Next base: position 27,900 of record JAHHIJ010000004.1, read on the forward strand.
CAAGGGTTTTGGGTAAAGATGGATTCAGTACAATTGGTTGTTGACTTTTGAGCGCCGGGTCAATTTCCAAATTATTCTGGGATTTTTTACCTAGTATATTAAAGGGTAGATTCCGGAAAAAGTTCATAAAATTAAGTATTAACAACTACTCACATTTAGTTTGCCCACATGCAAAGGAAAATACACACCTTGACATATTCCTTTAAGTGGGGGGAAACGTGCCTTGATGGTTGTTAATATCTGAAAAATGTGAGAAAAATTATCGTAGAACTTATTATGTCAACTGCTTTAATAACTGGTGCTTCTAGTGGTATTGGTAAAGCCTTTGCCGAAGAACTTGCTCAACGCAACACAAATCTTGTTTTAGTTGCTCGTTCCGAAGAAAAACTGAAGGAATTAGCTTTACAATTGCAAGAAAAACACAAAATTCAAGTAGATATTATTGTACAAGACCTTACAGTTACGGGCGCTACTGATGCTATATTTAATGCCACGAAAGAAAAGGGATTAACAATTGATTTGTTAATCAACAATGCAGGTTTTGCAGAGTATGGCGATTTTGCCGAAACAGATGGAGAACGGCAAGTTAAAATAGTGCAATTAAACATTGTGGCATTAGTAGATTTAACTCATAAATTTTTGCCTTTGATGCGGCAACGTCGTTCTGGAAGCATTATTAATGTGTCTTCCCTCACCGCATTTCAACCGATGCCTTACCTTTCTGTTTATGCTGCCAGCAAAGCGTTTATTGTTAGTTTTAGTCAGGCATTGTGGGCAGAAAATCGTCAATATGGTGTGCGGGTGCTAGTTATTTGTCCAGGACCAGTTGAGACAAACTTTTTCGCAGAAGCTAAATTTCCCCCAGCCCTTGCCGCTAAAACAAATAAAATATCTACTTCAGAAGCAGTAGTGCGCGAATCTCTAAAAGCTTTGGAAAGAAAAGATTTTATCGCTGTTATTGGTGGTATTACTACTCATTTAATCACTAAATTAGCCCCCTTAGTTCCGCGCAAAACTCTATTAAAGATTTTGGAAAAACAGTTTAAGGTTGATGGTTGATAGTTGATGTTTGATGTTTGATGGTTGATGTTTGATTGTTGTGAAAAAGTACTCCTATCCACTAACCACTAACCACTTACATATACCTTGTTAATTGCACGCGATATCTATCTTTTTTGGTGACGGCAATTTCGCCAATTTCTAAGCGTCCTTTACCGCGAATCGCGATTAAGTCACCTGATTTAAGTTGAGAACTTGCTTGGGTAATATCCTTCCAGTTGACGCGAACATCACCTGAGTCGATTAAATCAACCATTTTGCTGCGAGACATGCCAAAACCAGCGGAAGCGATCGCATCTAATCTTAAAGAAGCTTCCACGGTGGTTAATTCTTTCTTCTTCGGTTCGCGAATCTTTAACTCGCTGACATCAATCGGCTGAGTTTTTACCGGAACCGATCGCACTTGTTGGAGATGCATCCCTAAAAATTCTACCAACTCTGGCACAACAATTGCCTGCGCTCCTCGTTCGCCGAGTACAATCACATCACCAGTTTTTTCGCGGACAATGCCAGTACCTAGCATAGCGCCTAAGAAGTCGCGGTGAGAGGCAGTATCAAACAAAAAATTTCCCGCAATTTCTAAAACAGCGATCGCAACTTGAGATTCATCTAAAGGCATTTCTGAGCGAGCGATCGCTATTCTTTGACGTTCAGCTTGCGGATATCCACCCCACGCTACCAATTGTACTTCTGTTAGACGGCTAAACACGCGCTGAATTTCCGCTAACTCTGGAGGGGACAAAAAATCTGTCAAAACAACTTCCCAAGTTTTGATTGCTTGATCTGCCTGATCAATTACACGCGCTAGAGTATCTCGATTTTCAACACCCTTTAAAATTTCTTCTCTTGGCAACATTGTTAAAAGTTGTTAATTGTTGGGCAATGGGCATTGGGCAAGTGAAATTCTGAAACTTCTTTTTATTCCCCTTTCCCCTCTTCAAATTCCTACTATCCACTAACTAACTGTTTTATCAGCGTAACCCTGAATATTTTCTGGATCGAACTGACGTAAAACGCGGGTTGCTTGACGGGTAACACTTTCAGAATTCTGAACCACAACCAAGTATTTGCCAGCATTCAGACGGTTGCGGTAGGGTAAAGCATCACCACCACCAATAATTAAACCGACTCCACCACCAGAAACTACACTACCCAAACCACCACTAACAGCACCTAGCAATCCACCAATAATATGGTTGCCAATTTGACCTGCCCAAGCAAAGGTTTCTAAACCGGTGATAAAACTGAAGGTAAAACCAGCAAAAAAGCCGAATGGGATAAGCCAAACAGCCATGAGCCGCACTTGCTTTTTAGCTTCTTCGTTGGGGTCAATCAAGCCAAACTCGTCAGCACTTTTGTACCCCCTACCCAGGATACTACTTTTTATGCCTTCTTTTTCTAACGCTAAGTAAGCAGCTTCGGCTTGGATGCGATCGCCTAATACGGCAACAAGGTAATTCATTGATTTAAAGACTATTTTCTCATAAAAATTTCGCTTTAACTAATAGCCTACCAGCGTATCTCATATAAATGCTTGGGAAAAGAGGAAAGGGGGGATGGGGAGACAATTATCCACCACCATCCACCATCCACCAACATTAACTAGCGCAACGCTCTAGAGGTGACAGAGCGTTGTAAACTAGCTAAAGCGCGGTTGTAATCCAAAATAGCTTGGACTCGATTTCCTTCGGCTCTAGTGAGTGCGGTTTCAGCGTCAATTACTTCGGTTTGAATACCTACACCAGCTTGAAATCGCAAACGCGCTAACCGTAGAGACTCTCTAGCTTGTTCTAGAGCGCCTGTAGCGGTGTTGACGTTCTGCAAATTAGATTGGAGGTTAGAAAAGGCTTGTTCTACCTCAAAGCGGGTTTGATCGCGCTGTTGAGCAAATTGAGTTTCAGCGATCGCAATATCAGCTTTTCTTTGATTTGCCCTTGCTCTTGCTGCTCCTCCATCAAACAACCTCCAATTTGCTTGCACTCCCACCGAATAACCATCGGTGACGCCAACACCATCATCAAACTGATCTAGCAGATTATAGCTAGCTACTAAACTAACTTGTGGAGCTATTTGTGCAAGCGCTCCGCGTCGCTGTTGCTCAAATATGTTACGCTGTGCTAACTGCTGTTGCAATTCCGGACGGTTTTGAAAAGCTAGAATAATGCTTTGTTCCAGCGTTTGGTTCCAAAGACCTGCTAATTTTACCGGATCTGCGGCAACCACATTCACCGACTGGCTCAAATTCAACCGATTTGCTAACTGGCGGCGGGCAACTTGCTGCTCCGAGATAGAATTAGTTAGAGTTTGTTGAGCATTTGCTAAATTCACCTGTGATTGCAATACAGAGAACTTCGTACCCACCCCAGCTTGTTCTAAAGCTTGTGCATCTCGTAAACTAGCTTGGGCGTTAGTTACAGCCGCAGTGTTAATCCGCACGCTTTCATCTGCTTGTTGCAAGTTGTAGTAATCAGTGGAGATATTCAGCCGGATTACTTCGGATTGACGCTCAACATCCAACTCTTGAAACCGTAGCTGTTCTTCAGCCTGTTTAATGGTAGCTTGTCGGCTCCCAGAGGTATATAGATTATACGAGAGTTGCGCTTGACCATTGAAACTTGTACTAGCTTCGTCTTGATTTTGGGAGGAAATCCCTGTTTGTTGTTCCTGTCGCTCTATTGAAAGCTGACTGCCGGCAGACTGCTGACGAGTTACACTACCAGTAAGATCAAAATTGGGTAACAAAGCAGCTTGCGCCTCGCGTACGGCATATTGACTGCGTTGTAGCTGCAATAATGATACCTGTAGATCGCGGTTATTTCGCCGTGCTAGTTCCAGGGCTTGTGCTAAAGTAATCGGCTGAGTTCCCTGTAGCCTCACTTCTTCTGGTTTGGTAGGAAACTGCAACGGATTTGGGTTTTGATTGAGGTAATCGGGAATTTGTACGGACTGTGTAGATGCGGGGGTTACTGGTGTTGGTGTTTGCACTCCTCCTGCCGGTGCGGGGGTAAGAATCGGTGTTATTGGTGTGGTTCTGGGTTTTTGTGTCTGAGCTACCGAATTACCACCACTAGAATTATTTTGTCTTTGTCGGCAGGCTTTTAAGTCAATTACCCCATCCGTTAAGGAAAAGTTTTGGCTGTTTTGTCGTCCCTGGGGGCAAAACTGCACTTTGTTATCTAATAAACTTGCTGCTGTTGAATCAGAAGTTGAAACTTGTGATACTGTCTGCAACACAGTAGCCGGATTTTTCTTGTTTGCTGCTGGTTTTTCTGCTACAATCAATGCCGTTTGTGGCACAATTGCTTTCTGGAAAGCTGGAGGTGTATTTTGTGCTAATTTTAATGACACACCCAACCACTTGTCGTTATACATCGCGCTTTGTTTTTCAGGAGCGATGGGAGAACGAATTTTATCTCCTAACTCAAAAGCATGTTCACTGGGCAGCCAATTGGATACTATACCTTTTTGTCCGATTAAAACACCAGTCTTGCCCGTAACTGTTGGTGGGATACTGTTACTAATCAAAGGTTTAACTGTAACTGTAGTCCAGGATGTTATGACATCTGGTATAGTATTTATGGCGCTCTTGGGCAGTCTTCCATTGGTGATGTCTGTAACCAATGTTTCAGCAATGGTGGAACTTGAGACATTACCAGAAGCAGCCTGTACTTGATTTACTTTTACTGTTTCAGCCGAAGCAGGCTGAATTGCTAATATTACTATCACACCAGGCAAGAAACTATGGAATAATTGCTGTACTTTCACCGCATCTCCTCACACGAAATCAAGCGGCAGAAACCCTTTACTCACCACAGAATATAGCACGATGCCAAGTTTAGGAATCGGAACTCTGTTTGTCTTCAAAACGTTTGACGATGCGAGAAAGTTCCGCCTTTTCATCGATACTAACGCGGGTTGGCGCGCCGCTGATAATTCTTTCGTAGTTTCTGAAAGAATCTTTAATTTCTGGACCATCTGCGGTAATATTGTACTCCCGGATACCTTTATCGTGCCAAGAACCGCGCATTTTGAATACGTTAATTGCTCTTGACATCTCGCCGCGAATTTCTACATACTGCAACATGATAATTGTGTCAGTAATCGTAGAGATATGAGAATCTGTGATTGAATGAGAACCCATGAATTGGTCAGTTGTATTTGTGAAAAAACCTGTAATTTCTTCTTGTTTAGCGTAACCCGTGACACCAATTACAAATTGTCGAAATGCATTATTGCTCACTCCCCTTGCTAATGCAGAAAGAGAATCAATAGCAATGCGAGCCGGTTTAAATTCAGCAATCTCTGACTTGATAATTTGTAGGTGGTCTTCTAAACCAGTAGATTCCGGATAAGTACAGATAATTTTCAACAAACCTTGATGTTCTAACTCTTCAAAATCAATTCCCCAAGATTGAGCGTTTCGAGACAATTGAGCGCGTGATTCTTCATAAGCAAACAAAATTGAGCGATCGCTATTAAAGCAAGCTTCCTGGATAAACTGGCTAACTAATAAAGTCTTACCAGTGCCAGTAGCTCCTGTTGCCAAAATAATAGAATCTTTAAAGAAACCACCACCACACATGTCATCTAAAGTTTTCACTCCAGAAGATACGCGAATATTAGAAGACCTTTGCGTCAAGCGCATTGCTCCCAGTGGAAAAATGTTAACTCCGGCATTGGTTATAGTAAAAGGATACTCACCTTTCATATGAGTTGTCCCGCGCAATTTGAGAATTTCAATTGTGCGACGTCGGCGTTCTCCTTCTAAAACGTTGCGGACAATTGCTACATTATCCGAAACAAATTCTTCTACCCCAAAAGAGGCTACAGGACCATATTCTTGGGCGCGTTCGGTAGTTATGATTGTGGTGACATTTAGTAGTTTGAGACGTGCTACAAGGCGAAAAATTTCCCTTCGCACGACTGACACAGCTTCATATTGTTGAAATACTGCTGTGATAGAATCTATTGAAACTCGTTTTGCTTGATATTTACGAATTGCATATTGCAGTCGCTCAATGAGTGCTGAAAGGTCAAAGTTTCCAACTATATCTTGACCTTCTGGATCGGGAGAAGCATCAAGAATAAATAATTTGCCTTCAGTGATTAGTTTTTGTAAATTCCAACCAAAAATAGCCGCATTTTTAATAATATCAGTTGGCGATTCTTCAAAGGTGACAAATACTCCCGCTTCATCAAAGTAGGTAATACCGCTATAGAGAAACTGAAGAGATAATAAAGTTTTGCCGGTTCCAGAGGTACCGCTGACCAAAGTAGTTCTACCAACAGGTAAACCACCATGACTTATGTCATCAAACCCCTCGATCATTGTGCGAATTTTTTCTACACCCCCACTTGGGGAGGTATTGCTAGCTTGTGTTTGGTCGTTTTCACTCATTGCCACTTAAATTAACAAATTAAAATCAAATTCATCTCTAGGACTAAAATTTTGAGTTTGTGATTAAATAATCTATTCGCTAAAATAGTCTTCTTCGGTTAGTTCTTCATAAAGTAAATCCAACCCGATCAACACTTTTTCTCTATCTGAAAGGTCACCAATTATTTTGCGAACTGGTGGAGGCAAAATCTTCGATAATGTCGGTGTGGCTAATATCTTATCTTCTTCTGCTAGTTGCGGGTTTTTCAGTACGTCGATTACTTTCAAAGCATAAACACCTTGAAATTCTTGGTCTAATATGTTTTTGAGTGTTTTTAACGCCCGTACTGAGTTGGCGGTGTTCCCTGCTACATAAAGCTTGAGAACATAGGTCTTTCGGACTTTATTCATAAGAAAAAAATTAAACTACGCACAAGTGCGAGGTAGTAGCGACAAATCGATCTTGGTCTACGCACTGTCGGTTTAGGCAGCATCGAGCGATCGCATGTTTAAAAAACCTTTCCGAGTCTTGGTAACTTTTATACTGGTATTCCAAAAAGCGTTCAATTTATTTATAAATCGAACTTCTATATGCTTCGCACAGGTGAGCCAAAACATCAATCAGTGTCAGCCGATAATCAAGTAACGATTCATTGCTCCTTCCTTCTAATCTTAGCTGTTTGGAAAACTCTTCAATTAAATCCATGTGAATCTCGATAATTTGGGGCACAGGAATATTAGCACAGAATACTCCATTGATAAATTTATCAATTTTTTCCTTCAGTGTTTTGTCTGTGGTAAAGTAATTTATAAGAATTTGTCGGTAATCTGATTTAAGTTGCTGCAACAATGCCTGCTGGTCGGCTCTCGTCATCTGCTAAAAAAACTGCTGGGGTTTAGGGCAATGTAAATAAATCATAATATTTCTCAAGAAGTTTTTCATATATTTTTTTTGCTTTTATTTACTAATGATGTTAAATACTTAACAAATGGCAGATGCTAAACTCTAAAATTTAGGTAGCTTTTGAGTGGGCGTTGGTGGTGGAGAGAGGAGTGTTGAATTTGTCGTTGAGATTTATATATCTATCTAAATATAGATTTTGGGAATTTACTCCTTGATAAGATATTTAAACGAAGTTAAAGGATTGTCGCATTCTAAATCATTATAATTCCTCAAGGTTTAAAAGCGAATCTTTAGAGCCATAATTGTTCTAGCTACAGAATATGCTTTCTCGATTTAAATACCAGGAGGATACACTTAAGGATGCAGAAGCGGAAGTGACGAGTGGCTTAGTTTAACACCGCTGTAATAATTGTTAACTTTTCTGCTAAGTGCAGAGCAGACACTATTGATTTGTTCGTCCATTGAAAGAATGGCGTTGAAATTGTAACCACAATAGCGCTTTTTGAGTCTTCGTCGGATATTGCTTTAGCCGGAAACGCCATCGGCTAGTTACGATCGCAGTTGGTGATGCTGGAGCTTCCACAGGAAGAATGACAACCAAAGTTTTATGCCAATGTTACAGTACCTCCTTTATGATTTTGTGGCAACCGTACCGAGTTGTGGAGAAACAACAACTCTGGCAGTTTTGCTAGAAATATTTGCCCAACAACAGTGCGATCGCGTCGTAGTGGTGAATGAGCAAGAATACCCAATAGGGTTGCTGTACTCATCCCGTTTAATACCACAATTTTTGGCGGCAAAACAACGCCAAGGAAATTTTAAATTTTTAGATTTACAGCAGCCAATCTCAATTTTAGCTCAAACTTTAATTGAACCAATACAAACATTGTCCGCATCTGATAATGTCGATCAATTTGGATTATTTTTGTGTTCTCAAAGTGACGAAAGGAATAACTTCAATTGGGCGCTAATTGATACCGATAAAAAATATTTGGGGTTGTTAGATACAGTTAGCCTGTTACGATTGTTAGCGCAAGTAGAAATTGATGCAACTGAGGACAAAAAATATGCTCAAAAATCGCGCTCTAATGTACAGCAGAAAAATGCTAGTAGTAGGTTAATTTCCAAAGGTAGACCCGGAGGAGTTCGTCGTCAAACATCACCCAAACAAGAGGAATATCAGCCACATAGACACAAACCACTGGTGCAGTTATTGGCACGATTGCCTTGGCCCTTAATGTTGCAAACTAGTAGTGGCGAAGTAGTCACTAAAAACCCAGCATGGTGGCAACAATTGGGTGGATTGAAAGATCCAGAAGGAGTGAGGCAAGAAGTAGGAGAAATATTAAATTCAGAAACAAAAAAATCAGAATATCCTACAACCAAAATTAGCAATATCATTAACAAATGCAACTACCTTAACGACGAGGTGTCTGGAGATATTCAACACAATTGTAGAGAAAATACTTCATCGAGGTTGAATGAAGTAATAACTAAAAAAAGCTTGTCACCACGGCGAAAACCAATACCAATAATCAACAATTTACCTGAGGAAATCTTTACCGAGACAAATAGCGCAAATCGATGCTTCTTTGATAGCAATTTAGGAATATGCACCTGTGTTTTAGAAGTGCAGAATGGTCAAGAGCGAGTTTGGCAATTTGCGAAAATTCCCTTAGATAGCATTGAGTTTAAAATCTTGGGTGCTGAGTTAGAAATGCCCTGCACAGAGGAATCAACAGGTCATGAATTGTGGTTAATTTTAGCAACTGATGTAACCGAACAGCAACAACTTTGTAAAGAACTGGTGGCAAAAAATGCCGATTTAGTGCAATTAAATCGCTTAAAAGATGAATTTTTAGCTTGTATTAGTCACGAATTAAAAACACCTTTGACTGCGGTTTTAGGATTATCAAGGTTGCTTGTAGATCGACAATTAGGAGAATTAAACGAGCGTCAAGCGCGTTACGCGGGATTGATTCATAAAAGCGGACGACATTTAATGAGTGTGGTCAATGACATTTTAGATTTGACCCGCATGGAAACTGGACAGATGGAGTTAACTTTTACACCGACAAAAATTCGTGCAGTATGCGATCGCGCTGTATTAGAAGCAAAAGCCATCCACACTCAAAATAGTAAAACTCCAGTCAACGTCCAACCTCAAGCTTCACGTTCACCGGATCATCAATTTACCCTCTCCATTGAATCAGGTTTAGACCAAATCATCGCCGATGAATTACGCTTGCGGCAAATGTTGGTACATTTACTTTCCAATGCCTTGAAATTCACCGAAACAGGTGGAGAAATTGGGCTGAGGGTAAGTCGTTGGGAAGGTTGGATTGCTTTTACAATTTGGGACACAGGTATAGGTATTCCCGAACATCAACAACACTTAATATTTCAAAAATTTCAACAACTAGAAAATCCCCTCACCCGCCAATTTGAAGGCACAGGTTTAGGGTTAGTATTAACTAGAGCTTTGGCACGTCTCCACGGTGGTGATGTGAGCTTTCTCTCTCGTGAAGGCAAAGGTAGCCAATTTACTTTACTACTACCTCCCAGTCCTCCGAAAACAAGCTTCGGCGATCAAGATATGGGGGAAATAGAAGACACCGTAGCGCATAAAATCGAAGATGCGGATAGCTTAAGCGTATTGCCTCGTTCTCGTGTCAGCGTGTCTTCAACTCCTGCCAATGTTGCCACTAGCGAACAACGTTTAGTGTTAGTAGTTGAGGCAGTAGCTCGATATATTGAAGAACTCACGGAGCAGTTGACAGGTTTGGGTTATCGGGTAGTGATTGCGAGATCGGGATGTGAAGCAGTTGAAAAAGCCCGTCGCTTGCAACCCAAAGCAGTATTCTTGAATCCATTGTTACCCCTTTTATCGGGTTGGGATGTGCTGACTTTAATTAAATCGGATGCTGCAACTCGTCACATCCCAGTGATTGTGACAGCTACAGGAGCCGAAAAAGAGCAAGCATTTGCTAATAATGCCGATGGTTTTATCAGCTTACCAGTGCAGCATCAGGTTTTGGCATCACTTTTAGAAAAGTTGTGTGCAGCACCAGAAACGCAGCAACCGAGTCAAGATGGTACAAAAATCAATGTTCATACTCCACTGCGAATTCTTCGGTTGGTCAATTCCGAATTAGGATCTGTCAATCCCCATCCATCACTGCGAGAACATCGAGTAATCGAAGTTGATGATTTAGATCAGGCAGAACTTTTAGCGCGAGTTTGGCAGTTCGATGTAATATTGCTGGATCAAGAAATTTCAAAAGCCAAAGCTTATTTGCAACAACTCAGTCAACATACTCGTTTGGCAGCTTTACCATTAGTTACCTGCGATGTAGCAACGACATTAGAAGCTTCACAAGTGGATGGACTTTCAGTATTTCCTTGCTTGTCGTCATTTCCCAAGGATAATAATAGTCAAAAAGGGAAAACAGACGCTTTATTGTCAGTGTTGCAAATTGCTTCTGGGATGTGCTGTCCACCCAGCTTGTTAGTAGTCGATTTGACCATGTTGCCCGATCTGCCACAGTTAACACGCAAGCAGATTAGCCATTATGGATCGTCCAATAATTCTGCACTCAACAATTTGACAGCCGAGCGCGGTTCGGAGTGGTTTCAAGCTTTAATTCAGTATCTGCAAACAGCAGGTTTTAAAGCCGCAATGGGTCGTTCTTGGGCAGAAATGTTACAACAAATTCGCCACCACAGCGTTGATTTATTGCTGATTTGTTTAGGTGAATCTTCTCATGAAAAAGAAGCGCGAGCTGCACTGAAAACATTAGGACAATTTCCTTTTGATTTGCCACCGATTTTGGTACTTGATCAGCGATTAAATCCCCAAGAGGTTAGTTCAGCGCGTAAGAAAAGCCAGAAAAAAACTCAGGAAAAATTGGAGTCTATAGAAACAGTTGTGGATGCGATCGCTACTCAGATTTTGCCCCGATCAATCTCGATGGAAGATTTGTTAAACCAGATTAATCAAACTTTGAAAAGTGGTTAGGTGATGGTTGTTAAAAATTACTCTTATTAACCACTAACCACCAATCACCATCCACTAACTTTTCAAAGGCACTCTAATCAATTGATAAGCACCACTGATGCCTAAATTTTCGTAATCGGCTGGTTGCAAACCCATTTGGATCAACTTTTTTGGCTGAGAGAGAACCAGCACTGACGGAGGTTGTGCTTTTTTTGCTGCTTGGTTTTGGATATGCTCTTGAGCTTGTTCAGTAAGTTTGAGGAAAGTTACATTTTGCTGGGTGTAAAATACCACAGTTGGTTTTTTAAACCCAACCATGATTAATTCTTCATTTGGTTGTCTTGCTTGGACTGCGATTGCTGATAATTCTCTTAAGGGCAACTGACGCTCATGATCTACCAAAAATAACGCAGGTGTCAGCACAACAATTAAAAATGCCGTAAATCCCAGTAGATTTACACCGATAATCGGTAGCCAAAGGCGACGCAATAATAAAACCGCAATAATTAGCGCAGAAAGTAGCCAAATTACACCCCCCAACATCGGTAAATTTAACTCTTGAAGTTGTTGGGGAAAGTTAGGTGCAGCTGGATCGTTACCTAATAATTGGGGTAAGTGAAATAATGCCACTCCTACCGCCGATAAAAACGCTACATTTACCCAGGCACTCCAGAGGGGGGGAGGGGGGGAGGGGGGGAAAGAAGAATTATCTTCCAAGGAGTCCCCTTGTCCCCTTGTCTTCTTGTCTAAGAAAAAGTCGCTCCAGAATAGCGTTACTAAAATTGCCGCTGCTGGCATTAAAGGTAAAACATAACTGGGGAGTTTGGTGACAGCAATGGTGAAAAAGCCAAAAATAGCAACAAACCAGACAAAGGCAAATAAACCAAGTTGTTGAGAGCGTTCTTGAGAGCGCCAATATTTTATTTGCCAAAACTTCAGCCTGGCGATCGCAACCGGCAAGTAAATTGAGTATGGCGCAAAGCCTAGCAGTACCACTACAAAGTAAAAATACCACGGCGCTTTGTGACCATTAACGACTTCTGTAAAGCGTTCTAGGTTGTGATAGCCAAAAAACGAGTTAATATAATTCCAACCATTGCGCCAAATTACCAGCGCATACCAGGGTACTGATAAACCAAAGACAATCAGCATCCCCATGAAAAAGCGCATTTCTCCCAACACTTCTCGCAACGAACCTACATAAAGCAAAAACGCCGCGATAATCAGCCCCGGTAAGACAATTCCCACCGGTCCTTTAGTCAAAATCGCCCCAGCAATTAGCACATAAAAAGCTAAATACCACTTATTCGGGAATAGCGATTGGGATGAGAGATTGGAAATAACTCTCTTCCCTTCTCCCTCCTTTGCGTATCCCAGAAAAAAGCACAACAAAGCTGTTGCTACGCATCCAGTTAGCAACATATCTGAGACACCTGTTCTTCCCCAGACAATCATTTCTGGAGTCAGTGCCATGATAACGGCTCCTAAAGCAGCTGTTAACCAGCGTCGAGTAGGGCGAGAAATATGCTCTAACTCGTCTTGTCTAGCCAGATACATGAGCAAAGTGTAATATGACAAACTAATTACAGCAAGGGCAGCGATCGCACTTGGCAGACGCACGGCATATTCATTCACCCCAATAATTGCATAAGCGATCGCCTGACACCAGTAAATCAAAGCAGGCTTATCAAAACGAGTTTCACCATTAAAAAACGGCGTGATCCAATCACCCGTAACGAACATTTGGCGAGAAGCTTCGGCAAACAACGGCTCAGTCTCATCAATCAAGCCAATACTGCCCAAATTCCACCCATAACCCACCCAAGTAATCAAAATCAGCCACAAAATCGATAGAGTCACAGCCAGAACTGGACGCTTTCCTAAATTGTTGAACCATCGGTCAACTACGCGATTAGTCATTGGTCATTAGTCATTAGTCAATGGTCGGCGATCGCGGATTATAACAATCAATAGTTACTAGTCAGCGACAACTAGTCAATAGTCGTTGCCAACTTAAGTTTTGTTCTTTCTAATTAGGTATTGGGCAATGGGCATTGGAGAGAGGGAAAGGGTAAAGGGACTCATATATGGAAATAAAGCGCTAACTGGTGCGGGGTCGGTTTCCGTCCCGTTGACGTTTGTAAGAAGAGTTATTTAAATACGTATATTATATTTTTCTTCCCCTTTCCCCTTTCCCCTTTACCCCTCTTCAATTCGACTATTGACTCAGAATTAATTGCCATTCTTTGCCTTGGGCATTCCAAACAGGTATGGAAGTTTCGCCGACAACATATGGTCCCCAGTAACGACGAGAACCATCTTGAGCAAAAGCGACTAAAATATCTCCCTTCTGTAGCTTGAAGTTACCCTGAGGCAAAGAAAGAATCAGCCCCTTCTCGTTACCTTCCCTTGGGGCAAAATCCCAATGCGCTGGCACATCGAAAGAGTTAGTTTGAGCCGTGGCATCTTTTACAACCGATCGCTGAAGCATTGCCAGTCTTACAAGCTGATCTGTTTGATTGCTCATTCGCAAACTACCTTGATCCCCCGCTTTCGGAGTCGAGCTATTATTACTATATGTTAAGACGGAATTACCAGTCTCTTTACTGGTGTGTTCTGCCTTGTGATCAAAAATAGGTGCAGAATCTGCTATCTGATTTTCGGGCTTTTGTGTAGGCGGAAGAAAAGACCTTTCTGGCTTTTCTGACTCAAAAGACACACTTATTTGAAAGTATGCTACCAGCAGTCCAAGCAGCCCCAAAGCACAAGCTACGACAGTAACGTTACGATACACTGACGATTTCATCGAACTCCTGCGGATCTGAAACCCCGTCCTTATAGGACGGTTTTATATTTGCCCCATTACCGCCTTGGAATTGCTTAATTCGGTGTGCTTTTGTGATGCACTTTCAACGGGACAGTTACCGATTCAAATCTCACAACTCTGTACGCATAACGGTTTTGCTCCGTGGAGCCTCGCTTTCGCGGTTAAGTTAGCTTCGACCTGTTATAAGAGCTTGTTAAGCTCTGCAACACTGTTCCAGTGACCTTAGAACTGTTTAATTACAAGCGACAGAGCGGGGAACTAGCTACGCATTCCGAGGTGTCGTGACTCAAATAACGGCTACTCGTTTTACCGAGTGGTCTGGTCAGAATGGCTTGATGATTTCTCATACAAGCCCTATGCCTTTAGGCTAGGGTTCCTGACATTGATAATTATTAGAAATAAGTATTTTGTTTAGGCTTGCCCAAATAGTAGCCTATTATGCAAAAAAGCAACTCAAAAAAATTGCCTTTTATGGGCTACTCTTGAAATTAACAAATAAAATGTATCAAAAATATCATTTTGAGCAAAACTATACCTGTAGGGAAGTCGTCCCAACAAGTTTTTCACCTTGGCTCAGGATGACAAAATGTATATTTTTTTATTTACGAAAAAAACAAGAGACATTTACAAGACTATTTAAACAAACTTCCACTCAAACCTATATTCTTAATATAGAAGTATTTCATGATATTTTGACTTTTGCATAAAAATCTTAGAAAATGCAAAATACTCGTCTCAATAATTTGTCAAATGCGATCGCTACCCGGCTAAGGGAATGGTTTTTCAATCCTTGGCGCCGAATATCGCTGCTATTGATTAGTTTTTTGTTCGGTTTCTTTTTGGGATCGGCTGTTGCTACCACAGCCGGACAAACTGCTGAATGGGACATTGTGGTAGCCGGGACTTTAGTGGTAGTGATCGAGATTAGTAGTAGAATATTTTATCGTAGCAGTATTTTCGCAAGGCGATCGCTCTGGATAGAATCGCTAAACTATTTAAAAGTTGGTTTCACCTACAGCCTATTTCTCGAAGCCTTCAAGCTGGGATCTTGAGGGGTTTTTGGTAGTGCGGGCATCTTGCCCGCGTGAGCGAGACGCTCACACTACAGTCCATCATTTTTATGTTGACAGACCACTAACTCTTGACAAATTACCAATTACATCTTCTGAAATCGATCTACCCAGCTTTTAGGGAGTTTTGCGAAACAAGCTTACATCGTCAACCCGACGCGATGTTAGATGTGTTGTCGGATTTGTGGCTACCTTTGGCAATGCAACTAGCATCGCGCCGCCAAGAGTTGGGGCGTCCATTTATACAGGGAATTTTAGGAGGACAGGGAACCGGGAAAACGACAATGTGCGCGGTTCTTACCTTGATTTTGAAAGAATTGGGATATCACACCCTGAGTTTATCATTAGATGACTTATACAAAACTTATAGCGATCGCCTGAAATTAACACAGCAAGACCCCCGTTTAATTTGGCGTGGTCCCCCAGGAACCCATGATATAGACTTAGGCTTAACTGTATTAGATCAAATTCGCCAATTACAAAGTCCAGTAGCAGTCCCCCGCTTTGATAAATCTGCTTACGGCGGTGCAGGTGACAGAATCACTTCAGAAGTTGTGGAAGGTATAGATATTGTATTATTTGAAGGTTGGTTTGTTGGCGTGCAACCCATCAACCCCGCAGTATTTGATACTGCACCCCCACCAATTATTACAGATGAAGATAAAGCATTTGCTCGTGACATGAATCGTCAATTAAGCGATTATCTACCACTATGGCAGCGATTGGACAGCTTAATCGTGCTGTATCCCAATGATTATCGATGCTCTTTAGAGTGGCGTCTCCAAGCGGAACAGCAGATGATTGCTGCTGGTAAATCTGGCATGAGCGAAAAAGAAATAGAGCAATTTGTTTATTATTTTTGGCGTTCTCTCCATCCAGAATTATTCATCAAACCATTGACAACAATGCCGACATTGGTTGATTTAGTTATCGAGATTAATACTGACCATAGTTTTGGTGCAGTTTATCAACCAAAGTAGCAGAATAGTTTGTCAAGAGCAGATTGTGTCTTGGCAGTTATGGCAGTAAATGGTACAATTTTTGTACTTTTTACCTCCAAAAGAATAAAAACTATGCCACGTCTAGATTTGGGTAATCCCTATGATTACTATGTTCAGCTACTGATTGATACGGGTCTTTACAGCACCTACACGGAAGTTGTAAAGGATGCGTTACGTCAACATATGAATGCTCACACCGAGAGCAAGCGTATAGCATTATTGCATTCTGCCATCGCCGAAGGAGAAGCCGATATACAGGCAGGACGTGTAGAACTTTACAGTCCTGCATTGATTGACCGTTTGACTGAAGAAGTGTTGGTAGATGAATAAACAAAATTCCTACACCCTTTATCTATCTGAGCGTGCAAAGAGCGATTATAAGAAAATTCAGCGTTACACGAAGAATTTTTATGGCAAAGAGCAAGTGTTGAAATACGCTTCCATGCTAAAGGAATGTTTGGAGAAAATAAGAGACAATCCTATGCTTGGACACTGTCGGTCCGATATTCCAGAAACGCATAAGGCATATAATGCAGGTGAACATATTATTGTCTACCGTCTTGAAAATCAGACGGTCTACGTGGTGGCAATTCTGCACGGCAGTATGGATTTTTTGAGCCAGCTTGGAGAATAACAAGAAAAAATAATCTTCACTGAATGCGATCGCCTATTTTTAAATTGAACCCTTGTAGAGACGTAGCACTGCTACGTCTTTACCTATTTTCCGGAGATGTCTAAAGTATTCTCAATTTTAAATGTACAAAGTTCACTCTGTTTATCATACAAATAAGTATCCTTTTCATAAGGGGTAGTTAAAACTAGTTCTACACCAGTTAAATTAAAAGGATCTTTATCTAAAAAAACTCCAGAGTTGTATAGCAATCTAATATCAGCACCAGTTGATATATCTACGTTTGGTATACAATTTAATTTATTAACTGGATGGCTTTCCATAATAAATACATATTTATATTGAGAAATTTTTTCTAATATTTTTTTGACATCTTGATTAGACAAATGTTGTAAAACTTGGCGTATTAAACATATATCTCCTGGCGGTAAATCTTCTTGTATAATATCAATACATACAAATTTTATATCTCTATTAGTATATTTTGCGTCGTTGATTTTTATTAAACTTGGTACTATATCTATACCTGTATATTGATATTTAATTTGAGAGTTTGCTAGATTTTCTAAAAGCTGTTGACCAACTCGAAAATCACCACATCCTAAATCGACAATTTTAAGATTTTCCAGACTATTTTTCACGGCAAAATCGGTGATAAATTCACAATAAGCGCGAGAAAAAGTATTGTCTGAACCTTTTCCAGAATAAAATTCTCCTAAATTTCCACCCCAAATGTTATTGGCATATATTTCCGAAAATATATCAGTGGTTGAGGTTTGATGGTATTGTTCCATAGTAAAATAAGAAAAAGTTATCTAATATTTGAAATCAAATTTACATTACAATGAATAATTACTTTTGTCTAGTAATTTTTTAGCATTTGACTAAAAAATTACATTTCAATCTGAAAATTCCTTAAGCGTAGACCTACCATTCACCAACAGCAAAGAGTATCCTAGCGCAGATTTCAGGTAAATGAAATACATGGGTAAAACCCAAAATCCTGTAGAGACGTTCCGGTGGAACGTCTCTTTTTTTCCGGTGGAACGTCTCTTTTTTACCGGTGCAACGTCTCTTTTTTCCCGGTGGAACGTCTCTTTTTTCCCGGTGGAACGTCTCTTTTTTACCGGTGGAACGTCTCTTTTTTCCCGATGGAACGTCTCTTTTTTCCCGATGGAACGTCTCTTTTTTCCCGATGGAACGTCTCTTTTTTCCCGATAGAACGTCTCTTTTTTTCCGGTGGAACGTCTCTTTTTTTCCGGTGGAACGTCTCTTTTTTCCCGATGGAACGTCTCTTTTTTTCCGGTGGAACGTCTCTTTTTTACCGGTGGAACGTCTCTTTTTTACCGGTGGAACGTCTCTTTTTATTGACCCGACTGAATTTTCTCAATTAACTCATAAAAAGGTTGCCAATTATCTTCCTGAGCAATCGCTTCCCAAATCGATTCAATCAGAGGTCTTAATAACGGTGTTTGCGGATTATAACGAGTTAAGCACTTACCAACCTTTTCTACCTCCTCAGAAGTTAAATTAGTCAAAAGTCGATGATATATACTAGACCAATTAACAAATAACTCTGTTGCTCCTAAAGATTGCCCAATTTCAGAATCACTGAGGATATCACTGGCATTGTCTCGCCATTTATTGGAAAAGCTGCTAGCTATTTCCGCAAAAAAGTGATGATAACTAACTGGATACAACTTTAAAAATTCAATAGTTGCCTTTAAAAGTTCTTCAGCTTCTGATATGGGCAACTGCTCAAAACCCAATTTTTTCAACATTAAAGAGCGATATTCATGATAATAATGCTCATCAAAACTTGAGATTGCAAACTCCATGTCAGCTTGAGCAAAAACATTTCTGAAAGGTTCTTGAAGCATTTGTAAATTTAACTTACAAATACCTGGTTGCTGACTGTAGCAGTAGCGCCCATAAGCATCGAAATACGCAGCGACAAAGTACGGATCGTAAGTAGAAATAAATGCATAAGGTCCATAATCAAAACTCTCACCCGTAATCGACATATTGTCAGTATTTAAGACCGCATGACAAAAGCCCGCTGCCATCCATTGCGCTGCTAGTTCTGCGACTCGCTTAACTAATTCTGCATAAAATAAAGCGTATTTATCTTGTTGTGTAGAAATTTCTGAATAATACTGCTCAATTACGTGATCTAAAAGCCTTTTAGTTAAATCTGGACGTTTAAAATAGTGCAGTCGCTCAAAAGTGCCAAAGCGAATATGAGATTTGCTCATCCTGATCATTACTGATGAGCGAGTCGGAGAAGGTTCATCACCCCGCCACAAAGGTAAACCTGTTTCAACCAAGCTCAGACAGCGCGAGGTTCGCACACCCATATAATGCAGCGCTTCTGCCGCGAGAACTTCTCGCATACCACCTTTGAGTGTGAGCATTCCATCTCCACCACGGGAGTAAGGCGTTTTGCCAGAACCTTTTGTGCCAAAGTCGTACAATTCGCCATCAGTGCCGCGTACTTGCCCGTAGAGAAAGCCTCTGCCGTCACCTAAGCGGGGATTGTATTCGCCGAATTGATAGCCGTGGTAACGCAGCGCTAACAATGGTTTACGCCCAACGAATTTACCAAACGCGACGATAAAATCTTCGTCTGAGACTGCTTGGGGATTTAGCCCCAAACGCGGAAGAAGTGCGTCGTTGCGCCAGCGTAAGGTGTGTTGGGGAAATTCTGCTGCTGCAACTTCGTCGTAGTAGTCATCCCCTAGAGATTCTAAGGCTGGTTCGTAGTTGAGAGCAACAAAAGGATTGTTAGAAGCGTCGTTTTGAGTTTCAGCCAAAGTCATTACGAGCCAAACTTGGTATATTCTTTCTTTAATACTACCTCTGGAGGGGAATGACAGCACTTTTATTAGCTTTAATTGAACAAGGGTCGCTAAAATTTGTCTATGGCAGCGCCACCTTTAAATTCTGGAGCGCATAATGGATAAACTTTGGCAAATAAGAAACAAGTTGGCTCAATTAGCAATTTTAGATACAACATTTCAGGTTTTTGGCTCAGAATCACACCAATATCAATTCAACCCTTGCTTGGAGGAAGGAGAACTTCAAGCTTTTGAATTCAAGTATAATATTCGACTTCCCTCTGAATATCGAAACTTTTTGTTAGAAGTTGGTAATGGCGGTACTGGACCAGGATACGGTTTATACAGACTACCAGATTTTGAAAATGAAACTGAGATCACAGCAATACCCAGTCAAAAAAATGAAGGTTTATTGTGCAAACCATTTCCGTTAAAAGAGGCGTGGAATGATTTAACTTTGATGATGAAAGACAAAGATGATTCTGAGAGCAACCCTTACTTTGATAGTAAATTTGTTCAGGGAACTATCACCATTGCACATTATGGTTGTGGTATTTACGCCATGTTAGTTATTACTGGAGAACAAGAGGGAAAAATTTGGATAGATGACCGAACTAATGATAGTGGAATTTATCCTGCTACTTTGAACTTTTGTCATTATTTTCATGCAGACGACCCAGATGATTTTCAATCATGTGAAGAAGAACAGGAACCTTTGAGTTTTTATGATTGGTATGAAGACTGGCTTAACCAAAATTTACTACAATTTTTCTAGGTATCGTCTAATTTAGCTACATGGGTGCATCTTAATACGATTTTGGATTTTAAATTGTCAGAGACTGATGTCATCAAAGCTTCAGAAATACATTTTTAGAATTCATTTTTCAATACTGTTCCATTAAGCCCGATTCAGACAAGGGTAGAGACGCGAATTGCTTTTTACCCTCGCCAATTAGGATTTATGAGACTCGTCAAGATGTGGTCTTCCCATTGCCCATTAATTAACAAATAGTCTCTAGCATAGCCTTCTACAAAAAATCCTAGCCTTTTTAGCAAATTGCCGCTACGCTGATTGTGAGGCATGTAATTTGCCATTATTCGGTGTAAATTTAATTCTTGAAAGACATATTCAATTGCTGCATTTAGTGCTTCTGTCATATAACCTTTACTTTGTTCGGTTTCGGCAATACTGTATCCTACAGAGCAAAATTGAGCCGAACCCAAGATAATATTGCGAAAGTTGATATTACCGATAATTCTTGTTGGTTCTGATTGAAGAAAAATAAATAATTTTAATGCTAGATAGTTGAGAAATTCTTGTAAATCTATCTCTACTTGTATCTGCCAATATTCTTCTGTGAAAAATTTTTCGTTCCACTGAGGATAGAATGGTGTTAGATAAGTCTTGTTGTGTGTGAAGTAATTTATAATTTGCGGTATATCATATGTGGTTGCTAGTCGTAATAATAAGCGATCGCTTGTGATGAATGGCAGTTCATGTATCATAAAAATACGATTATATTTTCGGGAAAAATCGCCCGCAGGCTGGAAGCCTGGGGCTACATATACAAGGAACACCTGCGTGGGCTAAAATTCTTATAGCCCAGGTCGGTGGGCTTTGTTCGTATAGCCGCACCCTTCTAGGGTGTGGGTGCTTTCATTGGGATGCCTTTTGTATAAAATAACATTATCCGCATCAATATTTATATAAATTCACGAGATTTCCTATTTATTTTTCACCCTTCATCTGTTGAATAATCTTCATCGTCTCCACACTCACTGTGCAAACTCGTTGTAGTAAATCTATCACCTGTTCTTTGTAATCTGCAAAGCGGTAGGCATTGAATTTTTCGGCAATAGTTGTATCTTTTGGTTTCTTTTCTTTATGTTGATCCAAAATCCACATCAGAGCGCAACGATTGCCGAGGTGATATTCCCAAGCGAGTTTGGGGATATCTTTTAAGGTTGTGATGTCATCCAAAATGATGGTTCCGTTAATTTTATCAGCTTTTAATTTTGCTTTGGGTGTAAATACGTGAAATTTCGTGTCTCTACATTCACCTTCATGTAAATCAATTCGTTTTAAAGGATATGGTGCGACGGTTTCATAATTGATGTGCAGTTCCATTAACTGTTTACCCCAGCTAACCCATTGGTGAAAGTCATCGTAGAAGGGTAAACGGGGAAATTCGCGTTTCAAGTTGAGTTCGTATTTTTCTCGGTAAGCGGGGTTGTGTAAGACTGCGTAAGTGTAATGAAAAATATCTAATTTGGTAATTGTGGTGTCGTTGTAATGATTTTGGAATTGTTCTAATCCCCAGTCGGTGATGTTATCGATGCGGTTTCCATCTTTGTCGTAGCGGTAGAGGGGAAGACATTGAGTAGGACGACCACCGTAATCAAGAGAAGGTATACAATTAGCTGCTTGAACCAAGAAAGGGATTTGCGTATGATTTGTGATAGCAATAACTAAATTATTGATGTCTAATTTTGGAAAAATATGAGGTAGTTGATAAGTCCTTCCATTAAAATGCTTATCAAAATAAAGATATTTTTTGGTAAATGGTCTATATGTACTTGTAATTATCGAGTTTTCATCGAACTTTTTGCTGATACCCCGCTCTAAATATCTGCTTAATTCCGCATCCCACTTAATATCAAATCCCAATTCCTCTCTGCGAGAGACTTCATCAACAGAAGTTCTGCGTTTGCGTTCATACACATCTACAAAGAACTTCATCCGATTTTCTAATTCTACCTTTGAGAAATCATACACCCATTCGTCACGTTGAGTTTTAACACCTGAAGAAAATAATTTAAATATTGCTTGCTCTGCTAAACCTGCTTTGACATCTTTACCTATAACAGGAATGAGACAATCAAAGTCATTATCTGATAAATTAATCCAGTTATTTTTATCATCCGGATTAATGTGTTCAAACGATATTTTCTCAAATCGTGTTTGAGCCAAGAAATTTCGCTTGGCTTCTGCGGAATCTTGTGCAAGTTTTGTATAGAAAATTCGGCAAGGAACAGACGCGAAATTTCGCGTCTCTACTTTCTTTACCATAAACGTGATAGCTGTACCAACCTTGACTCCGAAAACACTACCAGACTTATCACCTGTGCGAATATTTCCACCCAAATCGATAATATAAATTTCACTAAACTCGTCAGAAACAACTTTTCTAAATCCGTCAAATGTCTTACTATCAATAAATGAAGAATTAGTAATTAATGCCACTATACCATTTTTACTAAGGCGGTCTGATGCCCATCGCATAAATCGCACATACATATCGTAAAGCGCAATTTGATTTTGTGCTGTCCCACGCTTAATGTAGGTTTCTTTAATACGCTTATCTACTTCCGGATAGGCTCTATTTGCATTATCATCATTAAAATTGTCTTGTTTAGCATTATAAGGTGGATTGCCTATAATGACTGATATCTTACTTTCATTTTGTTGTTTGATTCTTTTTGTATTCTCTACACTCATGGCAAACAAGTTCATTTGCTTGCCTTCAAAAGATGTATGCTCAAGTGTATCGACAAAACAAATTTTTTCAAATTCTTCATATACACCCATTTTTTGTTTATAGGTGTATTCAATATTCAAGTTAGCGATATAATAAGGTAAAATCGCTACTTCGTTGCAACGAATTTCATGCTTGTATTTGTATTCGAGTTTATCTTTGGGTAAATAATCGATTAATTCAGTAATAAAAGTTGCCGTACCTGTTGCTGGATCTAAAATTTCGACGTCTTTATCAGCAAGCAGCTTCCCAAAATTCTTGTGAACTAAATAATCTACACTTTCAATCATGAAGCGGACAACTTCATTTGGTGTGTAGACGATACCCAATCTATCCGCAGCTTTGGGATTATATGCTTTGTAAAAGTTCTCGTAGAGCGCTTTGAGAAACTTCTGCTTTTCATGATGGTTGTAGATGTTCGCAGCAGTTCTTCTAATTACTCCATAGTAACGTTCAATTGTGCCGAGGGTGTTTCTTTTAGTGCTACCTGTAAAAAAGGTGTTGATTACTTGTTGTAATTCACTAGCGATATTATTTTCTTTATGAAATTGAGATTCGTTGAAGATGTTGAGAAATATATCTTCTGTCAAAATGTGCTGAATCATCATTTCCCGAATGTCTAATAAATTGATTTCCGGATTTATTGATTCTTTGCAAATATGCCAAAACTTCGCTCTAGAATTTTGAAAATCTGCGTTGGTTTCACTTTGAATGTCTATTAAGTTTCGCAATGCAATTAGAATAGTTGGTAAGTCTGTTTTAAATACTTCAATTGCTTCGCGAAAATCTTTAACTTCTGGACGAATGTAGTTGATAAAATGTGTAATAATTCCATCTAGCGCATCAGCATCTCTCATGGAAACGCGGAAGGTTTCATTTCCACTCTGAATCAAAACTGCTGTTTGGGAATCTTCAAATAGGATATTACTATCTGGGTAGCCTTTTGCTAATTTTTTATCAATTTCTTGGTTTAAGTTGTCATATTGGTCTTTGCTTTCCCAGTAACCCCAATCTAAACGCAATGCGTCTTTTACTGTGCCATCGGGATAGACTATTTTGCCGTTTCGAGTTTTATAATCTAATTCTGGGATGAGTTGAAAATCTCTGGGTTTGCAATATTCGTTAATTAAGTTTTGAAAGGCAACTCTTATTGATGTTTCTTTGCGGGAACCACCATA
The DNA here is from genome assembly GCA_019358985.1 of Tolypothrix brevis GSE-NOS-MK-07-07A. GTDB lineage: Bacteria > Cyanobacteriota > Cyanobacteriia > Cyanobacteriales > Nostocaceae > Hassallia > Hassallia brevis. Next base: position 52,317 of record JAHHIJ010000004.1, read on the forward strand.
TTGAATTATTTTTTCTACTTCTGTATAATATTGGCTAACCAGAAGTTTGGACATGATTTATAAAATCTTTATAATTTTAGAATCTGTCCAATGTAGCTCTACTGGTAAAGGAAACAGATGGGAGAAGTTACGTAAAATATAATACGTAATTAATAATTTGTTGAGTGATTATACTGATTGGGAAAAATTGGGGAGATGATAATTATGGAAAAAGAAAGACGCGATGGTGAAGCGCCTTGCCCTTAATTGTGAAATACTATATCAGTAAACCAAGCTAAAAATCATAAGCATCGAAACCGAAGTTATAAAGTACTCACCACTATGTTTGATAAAATCTTGCAAAGTATGCAAGACAAAATTGCCAATCAGCAGTATGTGATGACAATCCACGCAGAAGAAGAGATGAGTGACGATGGATTGACAATTTACGACATCGAACAGGGTATTTTGACAGGTGAGATACTTGAACGGCAAAAAGATAGGTTGACAGGTGAATCAAAATACCGCATTAGAGGTACAACCGTTGAGGATGGAGAAGTCGAAATAATTGCCAAGCTTGGTATAACTGGCAAAGTCGTTATGTCGTTATCATAACTGTATATGTACCCTAATAATCAAGAATTGCTATATGATGTGTGATATTTGTGGTAATGAAGGTGTGCGTATTCGCAGGATTTCTAGAAGCTATGGTAAAGGTGAAGACTTGCTGGTGATAGAGAATATTCCAGTAGTTACCTGTCCTCATTGCGGTGAGAGCTATTTAAGTGCGGCAACACTTCACGAAATTGATCGCATTAAACGAAATCGTCAAAGTTTGGCTGTTGAACGTCCTGTGGAAGTGGCTAGTTTTGGGTAATAAAACACTATCACAAAAAGAAGGACGCGATTCATCGCGTCCCTACGAATTATTACGATTATTCGTCAATTTGACCGATGCGATGAATGTTGAGAATGTCGCTCATTTTTTTGATTTGGATAAATACTTGCTCAAGCTGAAAGCGATCGCATATATCTATTCCTAAATCCATTAACGCAGGTTGTCCGAAAGCGGTTTTGACTTGAGCGTGACGGACGTTGATTCCGTGGTCGCTCAATCGTGATAAAATATCTTTTAATACTCCTACTCGATCCAGCGCTTCAATTTGAATACTCACTGGGTAAGTTTGCGGACGATTTCGATTTTCTTTGGCACCATTCCATCTAACTGGTACTAAGCGATCGCATTCCACAGGCTCTAAATTATGACATCCTTGGCGATGGATGGAAATCCCCCTGCCTCGTGTCACCACACCAATAATCGACTCTCCGGGAATTGGCGTACAACACCCAGATAAATGATACATTAATCCTTCTACCCCAACAATTGGCGAATCACTAGGGCGTCCGCTACTTGCAGGTACATCCCGTAAGGCTTTTAATGAACTTGGTAGGGACGGAAGTTCTAAGACGTTTGTTGCAGGTTGTTGCGCCTTGACTATTTCTCGCCAACGATTTAATACTAAGTTCAAGGTAATTTCACCGTAACCTAAAGCTGCTAATAAATCGTCCACACTATGATAATTGCACTTTTGGGCTACAGCTTCCATCGCGTCTGATTTGAGCAAATTTTCAAAACCTGTTTTACCGAGTTCTTTTTCTAATAAGTCTCTTCCACGAGCGAGATTTTCTTCCCGACGCGATCGCTTGTACCATTGTTTTATCCGATTTTTTGCCGCAGAAGTCCTCACAAAGTTCAACCAATCTAAACTAGGATGGCTGTTCTTTTGGGTCAAAATTTCGACAATATCGCCATTCTGCAAGCGGGTTGATAATGGAATCATTCTGCCATTTACCCGCGCCCCCGCACAATGATTTCCTACTTCTGTGTGAATCCGATAAGCAAAATCTACTGTTGTCGAACCAGGACTTAAGGAAACTAAATCCCCCTTAGGGGTGAAGACATAAACGTCATCTTCAAATAAATTGTCCTTGATGCTTTCCAAATATTCTTGAGCGTCTTTCAGGTCACTTTGCCATTCCAACAACTGTCGCAACCAAGTGAATTTCTCATCTTGGGGTGTTGTCTGGACGTTAGAACCCCCTGTTTCCTTATACTTCCAATGAGCAGCAATTCCATACTCAGCTATCCGATGCATTTCCTGCGTTCGGATTTGCACTTCCAAGGGACGACCTGTAAAACCCATGACACCAGTATGCAACGATTGGTAATGATTTGCCTTGGGCAGTCCGATGTAGTCTTTAAATCTACCAGGAATTGGGCGAAAGGCATCGTGAACTACAGCCAAAGCACGATAACATTCTTCATTTGTTTTAACAATAATTCGCAATGCAGCCAAATCATAAATTTCGTGAAATTCTTTTTGCTGCCGATGCATTTTCTGGTAGATACTATAAAGATGCTTCGGACGTCCGCTGATGTCGATGACTTCAATACCGGTTTGTTGCAAGCGATCGTGCAAAGTTTTCGTAATCTTATCCAGTCTTTCTTCTCGTGCTGCTCGTTTTTCGGCAACATATGTTTGAATTTGACGAAAAGACTCTGGTTCGAGATACTTAAAAGCTAAATCCTCTAATTCCCACTTAATTTGCCAGATCCCCAACCGATTGGCTAAAGGAGCAAAAATATCTCGCGTTTCTTGAGCGTTGCTGCGACGACTTTCTTCTGACATAAACTGCAAGGTTCGCATATTATGCAGCCTGTCTGCCAACTTCACCACAATTACTCGGATATCTTTTGCCATTGCGAGAAACATTCGTCGGAAGTTTTCTGCTTGGCTTTCGGTTTTGCTTTTAAAGTTAAATTTAGAGAGCTTGGTAACACCTTCTACTAATTGTCGGACTTCTGCGCCAAAATGCTCTTCTATTTCCTCAATTGTAATATCTGTATCCTCGACGACATCATGGAGAAATCCAGCTGCTATCATGGCAGAACTCCCCCCTAAGTCGCGTAACAATCCTGCTACAGCTACGGGATGACAAATGTATGGTTCTCCCGATTTGCGGTATTGACCTTCATGTAACTCGTCAGCAAATTTAAATGCTCGACAAATCAAAGTTGTATCATGACGCTTTCGATCATCTTCTTGTGCAGGTAGTGCGGATGACTCTTGTAAAGATTTTTTTAGCCAATCCGGAAGGGTGATTTCAACTGGGGAACTTATAAGTATACCGCTCATAAAATCGAAATTAAGGTAATCTGTGGTTAAGTGGATGTACTGTTACAATGCCATTGCCGCCATAAATTGTCGTAATTAGACGGTAAAAGCAGTTTTGGAAGGATTTGCTGGCAATAAGAATTGTTAATTATCTTATTTTGAGTGTCAACAGTTCGGCTTCGCTCACTGTTGACCCTGAGCAAAGCCGAAGGGTCAACAACGATAGTTGGGAAAATCGAATTATGGCAGTGTCCAGCCCCCTAGCATCATTTGAGGCGAGTAATTATAATAAAAGTTTAAAAAGTCTGTTTTAGAAGAAAATCTTGACATTAATAGTATCTCAATAAGCACTTAATGTCTCTAAATCGCCAAAAATATCACACATTCGCAACATTGCTCCAGCAATTACGTGACTATACCACGACTACTGAACTAAATGCACCCGGACTCCGGATGCGTGTGACATCTTTGCAGCAAATGTTTGTTGTTGACATTGTGCCTTTGACTGATGAAGATGCTCAAATGCCTCATAATTCAAGGGAACAGTCTTATCAAACCGAGATGAGCAAGCAACTGCGCTTATTGGAATTGGATGTAATGTTTTTCCAAGGAGCGAGGCAACCAGCTACTGCTCAAGCTAGACTCCAGACAATTAGCGATCGCTTGACAACTCTAATGCAATACTGCGAGGCAATACTGCAACAAGAATAACAAGCATGAAAAGGTAAAAATTGAAAGAAGTTTTTTTCTGGCTTTTACCTGCTCTAATTTTCTATTTTAAAGAGACTTTAACCACAACAATAATATATTTCATCTACCTAAGTGTGGAAAGCTTGACATTTCTCAGCACTTAGCTTGGGATTTGGGAAGTTGTTTATAGGATACCAAGACGAATGGTAAAATAGGGATGTTTCTCTGAGTGTTTCGGATGCCTACTGAAGCTCAATTAGAAAGCTCCTATCGTGTTTGCTATCAGTTAACATATTTCATGCTTCAACCTGTACACCTTATTTGTATCGATAACCGAACTGGTAACTTGTATATTCTTGCTGGAAATACTGAAGAACTCGAATTTCAGATTGCACCGAATGGAGAGGTATTCTGATGAGTCAGATTAATTATGCTGCTATGTCCGATGAAGAATTGAGGCAATACTTTCTCCAAAATCGGCAAGACAAAATTGCACTTCAGGCATATCTAGATAGGCTTAGTACGCATCCACGCAATGTGATTACGACTTTAGACGATCCTGACTTTGATGTTAAAGTTCAAGCAGCAATTCGTCAACAAATGCAAGGGAGAAACAGTCAAGGCGAATCAGCTGTCTAATATATTACAGCAATTTTCATTCGTAAAGACGTTCCGGCGGAACGTCTCTACTGACTACACAACTCTCGTAAAGACGTTCCGGCGGAACGTCTCTACTGACTACACAACTCTCGTAAAGACGTTCCGGCGGAACGTCTCTACTGACTACACAACTCTCGTAAAGACGTTCCGGCGGAACGTCTCTACTGACTACATCTGGTAAAGACGTTCCCACGGAACGTCTCTACTGACTACATCTGGTAAAGACGTTCCCACGGAACGTCTCTACTGACTACACAACTCTCGTAAAGACGTTCCCACGGAACGTCTCTACTGACTACACAACTCTCGTAAAGACGTTCCGGCGGAACGTCTCTACTGACTACACAACTCTCGTAAAGACGTTCCGGCGGAACGTCTCTACTGACTACATCTGGTAAAGACGTTCCGGCGGAACGTCTCTACTGACTACATCTGGTAAAGACGTTCCGACGGAACGTCTCTACTGTGGTCTACTTTTAGGAATCTGATAGACTATTTGAAATTTCTTTATTTATGGTAGCGATCGCTCTCATGATAAAATATGAATCAAGATTTATTCAAAATCGAAAATCTCCGTGTTGCCTATCCTCACGGTAAGGATGAAGAAACCAAATGGGCGATTGATGATGTCTCTTTGACTCTGCAACCCGGTGAAAGGATGGGATTGGTGGGAGAGTCGGGTTGTGGAAAATCAACTTTGGGACGTGCAGCGATGCGCTTATTACCCTCATCTAGCCGGATTGAAGGACGGGTGATGTTTCAAGGGCAATCAGTATTTGATTTAAATCCCAATGAGTTGCGAAAATTTCGCGGTGAAGCGGTAGGGCTGATTTTTCAAGATCCCATGACACGACTCGATCCGTTGATGACAATTGGTAAGCATTGTTTAGAAACACTCAAGGCGCATTCACCTAGTTTATCAACTAAACAAGCCAAAGAAATAGCGATCGCCACTTTAGAAAAGGTGAAAATTCCTGCCAGTCGTTGGAATCAGTACCCTCATGAGTTTAGCGGGGGAATGCGGCAAAGAGTAGCGATCGCATTAGCTTTACTTCTCAACCCCAAGTTAATTGTTGCCGATGAACCGACAACGAGTTTAGATGTCACCGTTTCCGCACAAATTTTACAAGAGTTAACACGATTGTGCGGTGAAGAGAATATGGGATTGTTGCTAATTTCTCACGATTTGGCAATGGTAGGGGAATATTGCGATCGCATTGGGGTGATGTATGACGGTAAAATTGTCGAGAAAGGTGCAACCGAATCAGTATTTAGACAACCGACTCACGAATACACGCGATCGCTTTTGCAAGCAGCTTTACACATTCAATCAGTGGATGAGTTAGAGACTGGGGGAGTAGAGACGCGATTAATCGCGTCTCTACAAAAGTCTACCCCAATTTTGCGCGTAACAGAATTACAGCAACACTATAATATAGAACCTAGCTTTATTGAACGTCTATTTAAAGCGGAAACTCAGACAATTAAAGCAGTCGATGGTATTAATTTAGAACTATATCAAGGGGAAATTCTCGGATTAGTTGGGGAATCAGGTTGCGGTAAAAGTACACTATCGCGGACAATTTTGCAATTAATTCGTCCCACAGGTGGTAAAATCGAATTCTTCGGCAAAGATTTAACTAACTTATCAAATCAAGAAATTCGCTCTTCCAGAAGACAAATGCAGATGGTGTTTCAAGACCCTCATGCTTGTCTCAATCCAGCGATGACTGTAGGAAAAAGTATAGCAGATCCTCTGATAATTCATCAGATCACCGATGCGAAACAAGCAAAAGAACAAGTACTATTGATGTTAGAGAAAGTCGGTTTAAAACCGGCAGAAATATATTATCAGCGTTATGCATCGGATTTATCAGGGGGACAACAACAAAGAGTAGCGATCGCACGGGCTTTAATTACTCGTCCCAAACTGCTGATTTGCGACGAACCGGTGAGTATGCTAGACGCTAGCGTGCAATCGCAAGTGCTGGATTTGATGTTGGCATTAAAAGAAGAGTTTGATTTAACTTATTTGTTTATCACTCATGATTTGTGGTTAGCGAGATTTTTATGCGATCGCATTGCCGTCATGAATGGTGGTAAAATCGTCGAACTAGGTGAAACAAAAGAGATTTTTGCCAATCCTCAACACCCCTACACCAAAACTTTATTAGCTGCTGCTCCTTTACTAGCACGAGCTTAATTAAAAATTGCCCGACGACTAAAGTCGCACGCCAGGTGCTTCAACGCGGGGAACCCGCGCAACGCACTGGCTTGGCTACACAAACGAAGCCCACCTGCGTGGGCTAATTACCTGCGTAAGCTTCGTTCGTATAATTCTCGCTTTGGATTCATATTTAAGTAAAGCACAAAATGAATATCCGCCATGCCACTGAAACTGACTTGCCTGCAATTGTAGCGATTTACAATGCGGCAATTCCAAGCCGTATGGCTACCGCTGATTTAGAGCCGGTGTCTGTAGCGAGTCGGATGGCTTGGTTTAGTGGGCGGGAGCATAAAACCCGTCCAATTTGGGTAATAGAAGTAGAAGGTGTGATTGCCGGCTGGCTCAGTTTCCAATCGTTTTATGGGCGCCCAGCTTACCATACCACAGCGGAAATTAGTATTTATATTGCCCCTGCATATCATCAGCGAGGCTTAGGGCAGCAACTTCTAGCACAAGCAATTCATGAAAGTCCTAGTTTGGGTTTAAACACTTTATTAGGTTTGATTTTTGCCCACAATCAACCTAGTTTAAAACTGTTTGAAAAATTTAGCTTTAAACCTTGGGGTTACTTACCTCAAGTCGCAGAACTTGACGGTCTTGAACGCGATTTAGTAATTATGGGACTGCGAATTAAATAATGAATTCAGCGATCGCTTCTGCAACGCTCTTCTGTGACGAGCTTTGTATATATTATATTATGAGAGCGCAAATCACACACTGTAGAGACGTTACGAAAGGAACGTCTTGACGACGGTTACTGTTAATTAAACGGACATCATATTAAACTTAGAACAAGACAATTAAAGGATAAATTGTATGTCTACATATAACGAAGTACGTCGTCTAGCCGAAAGCCTCACCCCTGATGAACAAATGCGGCTAATTGAGGATTTATCAAAGTCAATTCGTCAAAGAGTTACACTGACACCTAAGCCAAAGCGTAGCATTCTTGAATTGCGCGGGTTGGGTAAAGAAATCTGGAATGGCATTGATGCTCAAGAATATGTCAATCAGGAACGCGACTCATGGAATGGATAACTCAGTTACAAGGGGCAATTGTAGGCTTGGATACCGCACCGTTGATTTACTTTATTGAAGAAAACCCTACTTATTTGGAGATAACTGACGCTTTCTTTGAGGCGATGTTTCGCGGTGATTTTATGGTTGTAACATCGGTAGTGACTATCCCAGAAGTGTTAGTTTATCCTTTGCGACAAGGAAATACAACATTGGCTCAACAATATCGCGACATTCTGTTTAATTCCCAAGGTTTGACTACTATTGAAGTTGTTCCAAATATTGCTGAAACCGCTGCACAACTACGAGCAGATTATAACTTGAAAACGCCCGATGCTATTCAAATGGCTACCGCTATCAATGAAGGTGCTTCGTTTTTCTTAACAAATGATGGGCGGTTGCCGTCTTTACCAGGGCTATCAGTCTTAGTGTTGCATCAATTGATAGTTTGAGTATTTTGATGAGAAGGCGATCGCCCAAGTATTATAGTTGTTATGATATCATACCATTTCTCTATGAAGATGCATTTTATAGCCTGGGTAGGCAGGCTTGGTTTGTATAGCGATACCTTTCTAGGATATTGCTATTACCAAATCGCTTCCAGATTCAACACAAACCCAGGTAAAATATCTTCTCCTGATCAACTCACAGGAGATTCCAACACCTCAACTTCTTGCCCAATGCGATAAATCTCTACTTGACGAGATTTCCGATTTATCAACCAACCCAAACGCGCACCATTATCTCGATATTCTAGCATCTTTTCTTGAGTGTCTCTCAAGCTATCACTTGGTGAAAGTAACTCAACGACAAAATCAGGACAAAGTGGTAAAAATCTGGTTTGTTGTTTTTGAGTCAGTGCATTCCATCTTTCTAATTTCACCCAAGAAGCATCAGGAGAACGATCCGCACCATTAGGAAGTTTAAAACCACCAGAAGAATCAAAAACTTTACCTAATTGATTTTGTTCATTCCAAATCCAAACTTGAGTAGTTAATCCAGCGTTACGATTACTTGTTTCTCCCTCTGTTGGTGGCATAATAATTAATTCTCCAGTGGCTGTGCGTTCAAATCTGAGATTTTCATTTACCTGACATAACTGGAAAAATTGCTCATCTGTTAGTTCAAGAATAGGCTTGAGGTTGACTGTTAAAGCGTTCATAGTCAGATTTTAGATGAGGAAATTAAGGCAGGCATATTGCGTCCTATACAATAACTATTCTATTCCTTTCAAGCAGGCATTAACCCTTAAAACCCAAACGCTAAAGCATCAAGCATATATTTACTTTTATCACCTCCAACTTCTAAATAAATTTCCAGTAATTCCTCATAAGCAGTGGCTCCCCCTACAATATTCCAAAACTCATTTCCAATAACAACAGCTTCTTTAAAAGGCGTATAGTTTAATGCCAGTGAATGTTTATAATCAGTTTTTTTCACACCGTAAGAGTTATAAGGCATAGCATAATAGGCTTGTAACTGCGGACGCTTTGCACCCCGCAACAAGTGAAATCTCAACAACCGCTGGGTAACTTCTAAACATTGTCCTTTATTTGGTTTGGGAGATTTAATTTCAAATAAAAATTCTGTGTCATCATTGGTGAGAATATATAAGTCAGCACGCACTGTTTTGATCTCTAAATCATCTGAACGGCGAGAGTTTAGCACTGCTGTTATCATTTCTTCTAAAGAAGGTTTAGCTTGTCCTCTTTTAGCGGCAGATTCGTAATTTTCTTTTTGACGTTCGGCTTCGGCAAATGCTGCCAGACTTACTTCTGCTCTAATATCATAACTTCGGCGTGCTTGCTGATGATATTCAAGAGCAATTAAGCGAGCGCATTCTTCAAGAGAATTTCCTAATCTGGTACTCAATCCGCGTTCAAATTGGTTGATACGTATTAATTCTGGTGGAATAAGTGCTGCTTGAAAGGGTTTCAATTCTCCATTAGCTGAAAATCGAGATAAATACTCTGCTGCATTATCGGGTTTTATAATTTCGCGTCCTTTATATTCATCTACAAGTCCATCAATAAATCCCTCTAAATAGCCTTTAATTTCGGCGCGAGTTTTAGAACTAATAGCTGTCATGTGTATGAAAATTATAAAATTATTGTTAGCAAAGCTTTCGCCAAATGGTAAACAACAGGTACTGATACAGCATTACCAAATTGATGCTTTGCAGTTGACTCGTTATTAGCAATCTGAAACCATTCGGGAAAGCCTTGCAATCTAGCGTAATCTTGTGCTAATAAAGGTTTGAATTTTTTCTTTTGATAAATTTCTTTAATAAATGTTTGTTTATATGCTTCGGGTTCTTGACACTCTATCGAGATTGTTGCTACAAAATCTCTCGTTCCAGTCGCGGTTAAAGTCCCAATAGCATCAGCATGAGGCAAGAAAATTTTAGATATACCGTTAATTCCCGAAGATATTTTAGAGTTGACAAATTCATATCCTTGGTCTTCTACAAAACGCAGAATTTCTTTAGAAACCAAAGTCTGAATTTCTTCTTCTTGTAAATCGCTAATTAACGTTTCTAATACTTTTAAACTTAATGGATTCCCATCTTTCAGTCCGTAAATTTTCTTTCTTCTGTTTTTTAAGATAGTTTGACAAATTAACTTTTCTCTTGTATTTGTTTCGATTAAGTCCCAAGAATGAATGGTAGTGTGTCCATCTCTGATGTCAGCAAATAAAAAGAAATCATTTAATTCATCTATTTTCTGAAATCTACCTCTAGAAGCAGGTATTTTGCTATCAAATAAAACCTTTTTTGGAAACTTTTTTTTAATAAAATTAGCTTTTTGTAAACCAAGAACAACATCATACAGCTTTAACTTTGTATTTACAGGTTTAGGAAAAGTAAAACCCCAGCAATTTTCTAGATCATTTCTAATTCCCACAATAAAAATTCTATCTCTATCTTGCGGCAATCCAAAATCATAGGAATTCAGCACCTGATATTTAATTACATAGCCAGATGCTGTCAAATTATCAATTATATATTGCAGGCTTGGTTTGTTTCTTGGTTCTGTTAAACCTTTGACATTTTCAAAAATAAAAGCTTTCGGTTGATTAGTTTTTACTACTCTAAAAACATCAAGCCATAATTTGCCTCTTGGGTCATCCAAGCCTTGTAATTTACCTGCAATAGACCAAGGTTGACAGGGAACTCCACCAACCATGACATCTATTTCAAAAGGTAGTTGATTGAGCTGGATAATATCTCCTAAATAAGCTTCATCTGCATTATCAGATTTAATAAAATTATTTTGATAAACTTTAATGGCTTCTTTGTCAATTTCCGAATAGCCTAAACATTTTCCTCCTAACTCTTCTAGGGGAATTCTAAATCCACCTATGCCAGCAAACAAGTCTACAAACGTAAATTTAGATTTGCTAATTATGACATTTACAGGTTTAAATAATTGAAATAATTCTAGTTGTTGACCATAAATACCTGGTTTCATTTGCCTTGCGATCGCTACAATCTACCAAATTGCTTCTAAATTTAACACAAACCCAGGCAGCACGTCTTCGCCTGATAAAGTAATAGGCGATTCCATCACCTCAACTTCTTGCCCAATTCGATAAATCTCCACTTGCCGCGATTTACGATTAATTAACCAACCCAAACGCACACCATTATCTATGTATTCCCTCATCTTTTCCTGTGCAACCTTCAAACTATCACTTGGTGAAAGTAACTCAATAAGACTATTCTATCCCCTTCATCCATTTTTCTGCTTACAGCGATACCTAACACATACAATACCACTTAAGCTACCTTAACGCACCTCTGCATATTCGCAAAAGCGATCGCACACTCTTCGATACAAGCGATCGCTTTCCAGAAGACCTCAAAAATAAAGCGTTTATTTGTTGTGGAAGAGTGAGTGCGATCGCTAATACTATGATGAATCGGCAAGTAAAAGGGTTTGTTATACGGCGTTACAACTTATCGATCAACTTGTTATATTCTGCGTGTGTACCGATCCAAAACCACGAAATTCCGCCTTCTACCTCGACACCTAAAGCTCGGTAATTTAGCCCTGCTCGAACCGACCAATACTTGTTACCAATTTTTTTGAAGTGCAGGGATGGATGGGACGGATCTACTTTCAGTAACTCATAGCATTGATCAGCAGTTTGTTGCACATTTTCAGGCAGAGCGTTGTAGTATTGCCAGAAACGTCGTGTCGTATAGTGCATCAGATTTCCTGACAGTGACCCGCTTTGAATTCAGCGATCGCCTCTTGTGCTAAAGCTTCCAATTTTCCATCAGCAATGTCTTTCTCTAATTGCTCATCCCAGCGTTGATAGTCCAAATCAGCAAACCACTCTATGAGTTTTTTATACTCATCAGGTGATAGTTGAAGAATGGCAGACTCAATTTGCTCAAGGGTTAACATCAAGGTACATCACCTTTACTCTGAACTAATTATAGCTTGCCTACCGATTATCCTTGTGTTGTAACTGATGTTGCGATCGCATGTTGTAGAAGAGAGAGTGCGATCGCCTTACAGAAAACCTCAAAAACAAAGCGATCGCTTTATGTATACATTCAATTATCAATTTTACAAATACGAAATTATCACAGTTTTATAGTCAACATAACTAACAAAATAGAACTATTTTTTTTGGCGTAGTGCTTTCTCAAATCTATCTGCCAAGATGACTGCCATGAATGGTTCTGCAAAACCTCCAAAGAAAGGAATTGAACGTACCAGAACCAATGATACAAGTGTTGGATCAAGTGACTTATTAAAAACTCCTAAAAGAGCACTCTCTGCTGCTCTACGAGTATATGAGCGGCAGGTAACATTTACATTCTTCATATACACGTCAATCATACCAGATGCATTATTCACAGAAATTAATTCAAGGTAGACACGATCTCCTGGGTTCAACAATTCAATACTTAGATCAAGTTCATTATTCTGACGTTGCAGTTCGCTTATCTTTCCAAAACCTACTTCTGGCTGAGTTTTCACGCTGTAGTCAACTATCTTCGCACTATTATCCAATCGTATCAAAATTGGATGATTGCTTACTGCTTGATTCCCAGAGTTGAAGACTTCGAGATTGAATAAAAATACGGAGTTTGCACGTTCCCCTGAATATGTAACCTCTAATTGACTGCGAATTGCCTCTGAAAACGAAAGCAATGAAGATGCATCATTGATAACACAATCAACTCGCCTAACCTGATTAGTTTTTTTCCAGATAAATATAGATGCTGCTGCTGTGATCACTGCTCCAACGACAGCACCGATGATTGCAGCAATCGTAGCGTTCTGAGACCAATTCATATATTGCATTACTCCTATATTCTCAGGATTAAATTTTAATATATTTATTATACGAAAAAGTTACGTAATAATAATGAGCGGCATCATAAAGACTAGGTAAACAGTTTGCGAATAGCTTTTGCTAACCTGTCTTCTTTTGTTTGGTGAAAAAAGGCTTAAACCCCTTATCTGGACTAGATTACACATTCATTCAGCAAGCCCTACTTAATAATTTGGTTAATCTTATTTAGCATTGTCTAGCCACTTAATATCATATAAACACAGGAGTTAATGATAATCTTCAAGTTGCTACTGCGTCTAAATTTATCATGGCTCTTGTTTTGCTATTAAGTTACCAAATCGCCTTAATATTTAAAATAAACCCCTGTAAAACATCTTCCCCAGACAAAGTAATAGGCGATTCCAATACCTCAACTTCTTGCCCAATTCGATAAATCTCTACTTGCCGCGATTTACGATTAATTAACCAACCCAAACGCACACCATTATCTATGTATTCCCTCATCTTTTCCTGTGCAACCTTCAAACTATCACTTGGTGAAAGTAACTCAATGACAAAATCAGGACAAATGGGGGGAAACTTTTGTTTTTCTTCTTCAGTTAAAACATCCCATCGTTCTAACTTTATCCAAGAAGCATCAGGTGAACGATCTGCACCATTAGGTAATTTAAAACAAGTAGAAGAATCAAAAGCGATGCCAGTACCATCAGCATCCGTCCAATTCATTAATTGTTGAGTGATTCTGGCATTCTTATTTCCGGTTTCTCCCCCTGTAGGTGGCATAATAATTAATTCTCCCGTAGCAGTGCGTTCAAACCTCAAGTCACGGTTTGCCTGACATAAATTAAAAAACTGCTCATCTGTCAGTTCCAATACAGATTGAAGGTTGACGGTTAAAGCATTCATGATGATATTCCAGAACCTGAAATTTGCTGTAAATTTAAATCATTCAAAAATTCTTCGCAATTTATTCTAAACCAAAGTCATGACTTGCTCATATTCTTCTTTATGGCTTTGCAAAGCATCCCAAAGCTCAACTTTTTGCTGAAGATTAAGCCAAAGTCTTGGACCATTTCCTAAAGCTTTACCCAGACGTATTGCTATATCTACTGTAATTGCTCTTTGACCATTAATAACTTCGTGAATTATTTGATTAGATACTCCTAAAATTTCGGCAAATTTTGCGGTATTAATATCTAAATCATCTAAAATATCTGCAATTACTTCGCCAGGATGTATTGGTCTTACTAATCTCTTATCAGTAATATCTTGCCAATTATCCATAATTAATACATCTTACTTAATAATTTAGTTAACCTTATTTAGCATTGTCTAGCTAATTAATATCATATTAACACAGCAGTTAATGATAATCTTCAAGATTGATATCATAAGCATCACCATCTTCAAATTTAAAAGTTATACGCCAGTTTGCTGATACCTTAATTGACCAAGTTCCTTTCCTGTCTCCTTTTAATTCATGCAAATCATAACCCGGTAATCTAACATCTTCTACAATTAAGGCTGAGTCTATAACTTCAAGTCTGATTCTAATTTTCTTTTCTAAGTTTGCAGGAACTCCTTTATTAAAATTTTCTCTAAACAAATTTTCTAATGCTTTATTTTGAAATGTTTGAATCATTTATATTTCATTTTTTTATCTTATCTCATTGTTAAGGCAGGCTTTATAGCGCTTCCCAGGTGCATGAAGTACATATCAAAACCTCACCCCCAACCCCTCTCCTTACCAAGGAGAGGGGAGATAAAGCACAGCTTTATCGGGGTGAGGTTAAACTGTACCTTACTAGATTAGGAAACGCTTTATGCCTGCCCATGAATCCTATTCTACGCCTTCAATCCGATCCTCAACTTCTTGGTACAACTCGCGCAACTTGTTCAAATTCTCTTCGCTAGTCTCCCAATAACCACGACCATTAACTTCCAATAAAGTTGATACAACCTTGCGGAAAGAATGGGGATTCAGATTCATCAAACGTTTCTGCATTTCTTCATCTTTGATGAAGGTTTCGTTAGTATCCTCGTAAATCCAGTTATCAACGGCGCCGGCTGTCGCACTCCAACCCATCGTATTTACCAATCGCTTGGAAAGTTCCCGCACACCTTCGTAACCATGCGATAACATCCCCTCATACCACTTCGGATTTAACAACTTGGTACGAGCATCAAGACGCACAGTTTCTGATAATGTCCGCACTTGAGCATTTGCGGTAGTCGTGTCGGCGATGTATGATGCTGGTGCTTTGCCATCATCGCGCAGACTTGCTACAAGCTTGGTGGGGTCAGAGTCGAAGTAGTGGGAAACATCGGTCAAGCTAATCTCGGAAGAATCGAGATTTTGGAAAGTCGCTTCCGCAGTTTTCAGAGTGCTTTCAAAGATATTCCTCGATTCATCCATGATACCGGGGTTATCAGAATTGAAAGCGAAGGATTTGCGATTAAGGTACATTTCTTGTAACTCGGCTTCGCTGTCCCAAGTGCTGTTTTCCACCGCCAAATTGATGTTTGACGAGTAGGAACCAGAAGCATTGGAGAAAACGCGAGTTGCGGCTTGACGCAAGTTGATTCCCATGTCTTCAGCTTGTTGCAAAGCATGTTTGCGAACAAAGTTCATCGATGACGGTTCATCCGCTTCAGCCGCCATTTTCACACCTTGGTCTAACAAATTCATCTGGTTGATGAACAAGTCGCGGAACACTCCCGAACAGTTGATGACAACATCAATTCTCGGTCTTCCCAACTCTTGTAAAGGTATCAATTCCAGCTTGTTCACTCGTCCCAAAGCATCGGGAACTGGACGCACACCAATCATCCACATAATTTGCGCTAGGGATTCACCGTAAGTTTTGATGTTATCGGTTCCCCAAAGGACGCAGGCGATGGTTTCGGGATACCTTCCATCGTTTTCAGACTTATTACGCGCCAGAAGCCTGTCTACGACGACTTTAGCTGATTGGACTGCGGCAGTAGTCGGGATGGATTGGGGGTCAAGTGCGTGTATATTTTTACCCGTCGGTAATACATCCGGGTTGCGTATCGGATCACCACCAGGACCGGGAAGGATGTATTCCCCTTCTAAACCTTTGAGTAAAGCACCTAATTCGTTATCTGCACAAACTTGCTGTAAACAGAATTCCAAATACTCAAACAACGGTTTAAGTGCTGTTGAATCAACTTTAGGATATCCTGCTTGATGCAATGCTTCTACCCAAGGTTCCTTTTTGCCCATGTTGAAGAAATTCAACTTGGAAACGAGGGAAACTCGTCCTTCGGCGTCGATTTGCTCTTTCACAAGAGCGCTAACTGCTTCACGAGTTGCTAGGGTGATTTCTTGCAGCAGTTGAACATCTTCTAAAATACCACGATCGCTTGACTGATAAATCTCATCCAAATCGCGTCCGATGCTATTAGCGATAATTCGCGGCAAACCAACGATTTCTTCTTCTTGACGATCTAAACTAGCAATATTGACTAAAGTAGCGATCGCTTCTTCGGCAGTTGGTGGTTTACCAATTACGTGCAACCCGCAAGGCAACAACCTAGACTCAATTTCCATCAACTTGCGATATACGCTGCCAACTATATTATCCCGCTCCTCGGCGGTCATATCTTTAGCATCGGTTTCAGCAAAAATGATGTCTTTATCCAAGTTTACCAATCGGCACTTATCAATAATGCTGTTGACAATCGGAACACCGCGTCCGGTATCTTTCAAGGTTTGGTAAGATGCGATTAACTCGCTTAATTCTTTCAAACCTTTGTATAAACCAGCATTTTCCGCAGGTGGAGTTAGGTAAGAAATTGTCGCTGCATAACTGCGACGTTTGGCAATTGTCGCCTCGCTGGGGTTATTCGCTGCGTAATAATACAGATTGGGAATCATGCCAATCAAGTTATCTGGATAACATTCCCCAGACATCCCCATTTGTTTACCGGGCATGAATTCTAACGAACCATGCGTACCGAAGTGGAGTACAGCATCTGCTCCCCAAATTTGCTCTAAGTATGTGTAGTATGCAGCGAAACCATGATGCGGACTTGCAGAACGTGAGAATAATAACCGCATCGGGTCGCCTTCGTAACCAAAGGTAGGCTGCACACCGATAAACACGTTACCAAATTGCTTACCATAAATTAGCAGGTTTTGTCCATCGCTGTTGAGATTTCCGGGAGGTGGTCCCCAATTTTCTTCTAAGCGGTGGGAATAAGGTGTCAGTGCTTCGTATTCTGGCACCGACATTTTGTAAGCGATGTTCAATTCTGGGCTGCTATACTGCGCTTGAGCATCGTGGATGACTTCTATCATCAACGCTTCGGCTGATTCTGGCAATTCTGGTAAGTCATAGCCGTTATTTTTCAGCGCTTTCATCACTTCGTAGATGGAACCGAATACATCCAAGTACGCAGCGGTTCCCACATTTCCTTTATCTGGGGGAAAGCTGAAAACGGTGATGGCGACTTTTTTGTGTAGCTTTGGTTTGCGGCGGAGATTTGCCCATTTTAAAGCACGTTGGGCGATCGCTTCAATTCTATCTTGGAGTGCGATCGCTTTTCCTGTATTTCCATCCCTACCTGATAAAATTATCGGCTCAATTGCCCCATCCAACTCCGGAATCGCAATTTGCAACGCGACTTGAATCGGATGTAAACCCAAATCGCTATCTTGCCATTCTTCAGTAGTTTGAAACACCAAAGGCAGTGCTACCATGTAAGGACGATTCAAACGCTTCAACGTCTCAATCGCTTTCGGATGGTCTTGTCTTGCTGGTCCACCTACCAAAGCGAAACCAGTCAGCGATACCACAGCATCAACTAGCGCTGTTTTGGTAGTCGATTCTAAAAAATACGCTTCCACTGGTTTTGAAAAGTCCAAACCACTGGCAAATACTGGAACTACTTTTGCGCCGAGTGATTCCAATTCCTGTACCATTGCCACATAATGGGCATCATCACCGGTTACTAGGTGCGTGCGTTGCAGTACTAGTCCGACACACGGAGCTAACGGATCTTTCAAATCTGCGGAAATATCCTTGCGAGCCGTATACCAATTGAGGTATTCTTTTACATCCTCAAACATCGTCGGCGCTAAAGGATGCCAAATCCCCATATCCGGATAAACAACCGGCGCCTGATATTCTAAAGACGCGAAATTTCGTGTCTCTACACCTTTTAATACATACTTCTCAGTTAGCATCAGCAAGAAGTTTTCCAGATTTTCTGAAGAACCACCTAGCCAATACTGAAAACTAAGCATGAAATTTCGCGCATCCTGTGCTTTTTCCATTGGCAGAAACTTCAGGACTTGCGGCAGTGTTCGCAACAACTTCAGCATTCCGTCTTGGAATCCTGCCCCGGATTTCTCCTTGCGTTTTCGCATGAATTGTGCTATCACACTTTTCGACTGTCCCAACTGTGCTAGGGAGAAACTGCCCATTTTACTTAGGCGCATTACTTCCGGCATGGATGGGAAAACCACTGAAACATCCAGCTTATCTCGATGTGGTTGGACAGCTGCGACAACTTTCTGGGCTAAATCTTCAATAAAAATTAGTGAGGCGATAAAAATATTCGCAGTCTCGATTTCCCGCTTGAATTCTTCGTAATTCTCTGGATCTCGAAGTTCTTCAATTAAGTACCCGCTGATTTCAATCGCCACGTTGGGATGTTGCGCGTTAATCGTGCGAACCGCTTGTGACAATGCGCTTTGGTACTGCGACTCTAGCACGACGTAGACCACCTTGATTAAATTACGTCCGCGTAAGTTATCTGGCGCAATATGTCGAATGGTGGACTTGACGTGGGTGAACATGCTTATGAAGCTCCTTTAATGCGTGTTCTCATGGCGGAAGTTTCCACAGCAAAATATGCTCTTGGTAAACTTCCTCTCTTTAGGGATATGAATTGTTTTTATCAGAAAACGCTTACCAGGTGGCAGTTTTCTGGGTTATCTGACACAAATCGATACATAAAACAAAATATTTTTTAATAATTATTGACATATTTAAAAGTATTTACTCAGATTTTGTAACTAAAAGTTTACATTACAGTAAATGTCGGGTCAATACGGTTCGGATAAGAAAATTAGCTTGCAATTATATCGGTTAGAGAGACGCTCTTTGTATCGCCGTCTCTACATACCTAAATGCCCAATAAAAATCGTAGCGAATTCTCTGCGTACCTCTGCGCTTACCTTTGCGTTTAAATTTCAATCCTCAATACGCCATGAATTTACGCAAAGCTTTCCAAAAAAATCGCATTCGGTTAGAGAGACGCGATTTATCGCGTCTCTACAGTAAATCTATCCGTCAATTAGTCCTTGATCCATTACTACCTATGTAACTTAGGAACGAATTAGGTAATAGTTGCCTCTTGACTTATAACCCCTAATTCTTCACCATTAACTCATGAGTCAAGTAGATATTCTCATCCTCTCAAATGGTCCTGGGGAAGTAACGACCTGGGTACGTCCGGTAGTGCAAGCTTTGCGGCAACAATTGGGGAGCGATCGCTCTGTTGTCCGAATTTCTGTAATATTATCACCATGCCCAAATGCTACTGGTAAAGAAGCTGCCATCGCTCGTTCTTATCCAGAAGTAGATAGAGTACAGTCAGCAGAACATTTTTGGCAGTTTTTGCTTTGGGGAAAGACTTTTGAAAATTGGGATTGGAGAAGTCACGGTGTAGTAGTCTTTCTGGGAGGGGATCAATTTTTCCCGGTGGTAATCGGCAAAAAGCTGAATTATCGCACTGTTGTTTACGCGGAATGGGAAGCTAGATGGCATAGTTTAATTGACCGATTCGCGGTAATGAAATCTGAAGTTGCGAACCGCGTTTCTCAGAAATATGCTGATAAATTTACCGTTGTCGGTGATTTGATGGTGGAAGCACAGCAAGAGGAGGGGGAGAGAGGGAGAGAGGGGGAGGGGGGGGAAGAAACCGAATTAATTGGACTGTTGCCGGGATCGAAAGCGGCAAAGTTGTCACAGGGAGTGCCTTTGATGTTGGCGATCGCAGAATACATTCACAGCAAAAGACCTCAAACTAAGTTTATCATTCCTGTGGCTCCAACTTTGGATTTACCAACTTTAGCTAGTTTTGCCAATCCCGAAAAAAACCCCTTTGTCAAAACCTTCGGCTTTAGCAATGCTTCTCTGTACAGACGTTCCGATGGAACGTCTCTACCTGAGTACAGACGTTCCGATGGAACGTCTCTCCTAACTGCCAAAGGTTTAAGTGTGGAACTTTACACCCAGACACCTGCTTATGATTTATTATCTCAATGTAGTATCTGCTTAACTACAGTCGGGGCAAACACCGCTGAACTCGGTTCTTTAGGGGTGCCGATGATTGTTTTGCTACCAACGCAACAACTTGACGCCATGCGTTCTTGGGATGGTTTACCCGGACTTTTGGCAAATATGCCTTTGCTTGGTTCCACCTTTGCTAAGTTAATTAATTGGCTGGTACTTAGACGAAAGGGTTTATTAGCATGGCCTAATATTTGGGCAAAGTCAATGATAGTCCCGGAATTGGTAGGAAAACTTCAACCGCAAGAGGTAGGGGAGATTGTTTTAGATTATTTGGCTCATCCAGAAAAATTGGCAGCAATTCAAGCGAAGTTGCGGAGTGTTCGAGGTGAAGCCGGCGCCGCGCAAAAATTAGCTCAAATGGTATGCGAAGAAATTGCCAGATAATAGACATCTCCAGAAACTAATTATATCATGACAGGTTTATTACTTACAATTGTAAAGACGTTCCGCCGGATTGTAAAGACGTTCCGCCGGAACGTCTCTACGACGGTTGCCATGTTTTTATTACTGTTAATTAAACGGACATGATATTATGCGTTGCCCCAAACCCTTGATTAGACGTAGCAGTGCTACGTCTCTACATTGTTTTCTGGAGATGTCTAATTATCTACTCTGAAGACTTTCCATCTCTGCGTCCTAGTTCATAAACGCCGCAACCTATACAGGAAAGTATACCCATGCTGATTGACCAACTGCGACCTAAGCCTAGTTCTACGCCCCAGTTGCATAATGCGCCAAAAATTAGAAACGGCACTATACTGAAAACCGAGGCATAAAAGGCGTTTTGGGATTCTCTTGCTTGACGAGTCTTTTCAAATTCTGATTTACTCATGTAGAGCGATCGCTCGGCAAAGTTAAACCAGCGATTAAGAAGCAGAATTACCCACTCACTGACTGGGGAAAAAGCTAAATATAGCGCCAATGACCACAAACTTGTCCCGGCGATGGCGATGGTGTCTAACTCAATTCTAAAAGGTATTATATCAGTCAGCATGGGTTTTGTCAATTCTGCAAAGCTAAATCAACCATATAAGCGATTTTTGACAGAAAGTCAACCACATTTGGGCTGATATCATGTCCGTTTAATTAGTAGAGACGTTCCGCCGGAACGTCTTTACAATACACGTAATATCATGTCCGATAAAGTAGAGACGTAGCAGTGCTACGTCTCTACGTCTTTTTTGGAGATGTCTATTGAGACACAACTAAAGTTGGCTCAGGTAGTTGAGTATATTCACCGACAATTTTTCGGAATAAATCTCCCTCAATTGTCTCTTGGTCTGACAACAAATCTACCAGATGCTCCATTGCTGTGCGGTTTTCTTGCAAAAGTTCTTTTGATTTGATGTAGCAATGGTTGATAATTTCCCGCACTTGGGAATCAATTTTGGCGGCAATTTCTTCAGAATACTCTGATTTGTTCATCCAGTCACGTCCTAAGAACACCTCTCCACTGCTTTGATTTTCTAGGGAAAGTAAACCTAAGTCAGACATGCCGAAACGTGTCACCATTTGCCGTGCCATTCCAGAGACTTTTTGCAAGTCATCTCCGGCACCGGTGGTTACTTCTGGTTTGCCGAAAACAATTTCTTCAGCGGCGCGACCTGCTAAAGTTGAGGTAATTCTGGATAGCAGTTGAGAACGAGAAATTAAGCCTTGTTCTTCGTTGGGAGTAAACCAAGTTAAACCTTGTGCTTGTCCCCGTGGGATAAGTGTAACTTTTTGCACTGGGTCATGGTCTTTAAGTAATGTCCCCACTAAAGCGTGTCCAACTTCATGGTAAGCAATTAAGCGCTTACTTTTGCTGTCTACTAAGGGTGTACCTTCCATCCCAGCAACAACGCGGTCAACCGCATCATCAATTTCTAAAAGGGTGATAGATTCTTTGCGGCGTCTGGCGGTGAGAATTGCGGCTTCATTGAGTAAATTGGCTAAATCAGCACCAGTGAATCCAGGAGTGCGGCGAGCGATCGCTTCTAATGATACACTCTTATCAACTTTTTTATTCCGCGCATGGACTTGGAGAATTTCCAATCGTCCTTTCATGTCCGGTGCATCAACTATTACCTGCCGGTCAAAGCGTCCCGGACGCAATAATGCTGAATCGAGTACATCTGGGCGGTTTGTGGCAGCAATAATAATGATGCCAGTGTTACCTTCAAAACCATCCATCTCAGTGAGGAGTTGGTTCAGGGTTTGTTCTCTCTCATCGTTACCACCACCAATACCGGCACCGCGTTGTCTGCCTACGGCGTCGATTTCATCGATAAAGATGATACAAGGAGCGTTATCTTTCGCTTTTTTGAACAAATCGCGCACACGGGATGCACCAACACCTACAAACATTTCCACAAATTCTGAACCGGAAATACTGAAGAATGGTACACCAGCTTCCCCAGCGATCGCTTTTGCGAGTAAAGTTTTACCAGTGCCTGGAGGTCCAACTAACAGCACTCCTTTGGGAATGCGGGCACCGACTGCGGTAAATTTTTCTGGTAGTTTGAGGAAGGTAACGACTTCTTGCAGTTCTTCTTTTGCTTCTTCAATGCCTGCAACATCGTTAAATGTTACTCCTGTTTTTGCCTCCATTTGAAAACGCGCTTTAGATTTGCCGAAGTTCATCGCTTGGCTAGAGGCATTAGTCGAGCGTCGCAGGAATAATAACATTAACGCCAGTAGTGGCAAAATCCACATTAAGTTAATTAAAAGCCCAACAGCTGCTCTACTATTAGCTGAGGAAACCTCCCCAAAATTAACTTTATTCTCTTTGAGCTTGTTAATTAACTCTGTATTATTCTCCAAAAGCCTTACTTTTTGCGGTGTCTCTTTTTTGCCTTTGAAATAAACCGTGGCAATTTGTTCAGCTTCGTCAAGTTCTACTTTATCAACTTGGTTGTTTTTAGTCGCTTTCAGCAAGTCACCATACTCTAGAGTTTGCCGCTCTACTTTTTGCGCGAATGCGGGACTACTGCCGAAAATTCCCGGCAACATGATTAAACTCGCTGCTAGCGCTCCAGTCAATGCTATGCGCTTTGACGAGTGCTGTTTGCTCAATGCCTTTTTCTGAAAATTTGTCATAATAATTACCTTTTGTCTGCTGCTACATACTGGAGCGCTAGTTTTATGTCTATTCTTTTAGCAAGAATTGAAATCACTGTTTTCTTAATCTAGTGTAACTTTCAGTTTCAGGCATTTCCAATTCTGTTTTGGCTGGGAGACAAGGAAGCATTTTAGCCCACGAAGGTGGGCTTTGTTCGTAGAGCCAGCGGCTTATAGCCTGAGGGCTTTTCGGAAAGGGAAAACATCCCCCTCTACTTCTCGCTGTCGTTTATTTCTGCTAAAACCTTGTCAAGTCTATCGTTTGCGTCTTTAGCGAGAGATATGCAACAGACATTTGAAGCTAAACCTCCAGCAGCGGCAACTGTTCCTTCTGGAACTTGATTTGACAAAATTAGTCCAGCACCTATAAGTCCAATGAAGAAAGATACTGAGGTGGCAATCAAGGCTAGGTTAAAGCTGTAACGTCCTTGTCGCAAGCGTTCTTGGGCAATGCTTAATTCGATTGTAGAGTGGTTCGGGGTTAGTTTGTTATTCATGGATTTTGCTCGCGGATTTAAGTTTCATACTTCTACTGTCGAGCCAAATCCTGGAAATACTGACTAGGCAATGATTGTGTTGTAAATCACTTGTGTGTTTTCTATGATTGTCGTATGCCTTAGTAAAGCCTTTTTTAACGCAGAGGAGCGCGGAGGTAAGCGCAGAGTGACGCAGAGTTTTTGTGAGAAATTTTCGTCATGAATTTATGCAATATTGTACTTAGTTGCGATCGCGTAAATACTCGCTGATAAAAAATTAGCTAAACCATGACAGACTCTAGCCTTGCCAAGAAAAAGAAGAAAGTAACTTACACAGCCTCTACACAAGGCATAGATAGGGCAGAAAATGCCTTAAAAAGGCTAGGGTTTGAGTCAAAAAGTAACTTTGCAGAATCTCAACTTTTATCTCGTAGTACAGTTACAAAATTTTTTCAATGTCAGCCTATTCAGCTTGATTCTTTTAAAAGAATATGTAAGGCACTGAAGTTGAATTGGGCAGAAATTGCGGAGAGAATAGAAGAAGGACAATCATACCATAATGCGGACAGCAGACAAAGCCAAAATTGAATATGGAGATTTTCAAACACCTATAGAACTAGCAGATAAAATATGTCAAAAGTTAGTAGAACTAGGCGTAAAACCTGATGTGGTGATTGAACCAACATGCGGAATTGGCGCTTTTATTAAAGCATCAGCGTGTTCTTTTAAATCTCTCAGGAAAATTATAGGTATTGAAATAAATACGGAATATATATGTAAGATTAATCAAAATAACTCTATTTTTGAACATTTATCTCTGGAAGTAAGTCAAGGAAACTTTTTTGAAATTAATTGGTTCTCATTAATTGAACATTTTTCAGAACCAATCTTAGTTATTGGTAATTTTCCTTGGGTAACTAATTCACAGCAGGGAATAATTAACGGCTTAAACATGCCAGAAAAAAATAATTTTCAAAATTATGCTGGACTTGATGCAATTACAGGAAAAAGTAATTTTGATATATCAGAATGGATGTTAATACAAGTTGTTGAATGGCTACAAAACCGCAATGGTTATTTAGCAATGATTTGCAAGACATCTGTTGCCAGAAAATTACTAAAATATATTTATACCAACAAACGGCAACTGGATCGTGCAGGTATCTTCGGAATTGATGCCAAGAAATACTTTGGTGTTTCTGTTGAGGCTTGTTTATTATTTTGTAAATTTGATTCTGGTTCACATAATTATTTATTTGATGTTTTTGATAATCTAGAAACTAAAACAAGTTATCGAATTGGATATAAAAATGGCATTACTATTAGAAATTTACCTGACTTTGAAGAATTAAGTAATTTGTATGGTAGCAATGAAATTAAGTGGCGTTCTGGTATTAAGCATGATTGTTCACAAATCATGGAGTTTCATCAGGTAAACGATAATCTTATCAATGGATTGGGTGAAATAGTAGATATAGAAAAAAATTACCTTTTTCCGCTGCTTAAAGGTTCGGACGTAGCAAATAATCGAATAACATATACAAAGCGTTATGTTCTCGTTACTCAACAATATATTGGTGAGTCTACAGACCTTATAAAAAATGTTGCTCCTAAAACTTGGTACTATTTAGAAAGTCATGCTAATTACTTAGATAGGAGAAAAAGTAAAATTTATGAGAATAATCCACGCTTCTCTATTTTTGGAGTTGGAAACTATACTTTTGCACCTTGGAAAATTGCAATTTGTGGACTTTACAAAAGCCTGGATTTTCGGTTGATAAACCAAATAAACAATAAACCTGTAGTTTTTGACGATACTATTTACTTTCTCAGTTTTTGTGATGAGCAAGTTGCACGTCAAACATTCCAGCTTTTGACTTCTTCTTCAGCTATTAGATTTTTTTCATCATTAATTTTTTGGGATGAAAAGCGTCCGATCAAAGCTAGTATTCTCAACAGCTTAAACTTAAGAGAACTTGAGAAAGTAGAAACGTTTACCTTATTTGGTAATTCATAAGTAATATCTGTGTTACGGTGGGAAGGGTGCGATCGCTCCTCAAACCAACACCAAAATACTTTCTTGCTCTGTGTTCCCAAACTGACTTATGATGGCGTAATTATTCCGCAAGATTTGCACAATTGTGGTGGTTGGACAATTGCCAATGCGAAGATAGATGAATTTTGGAGGATGACTGTAGAGAAGACTACGTTGATGGAAATCAGAGTCTTTAGAAACGATTATAAAATCATTTGCTTTGGCATATTCCCAAATCATCACATCCTCACTCTGTATGAGTGCCAATGTTTTAACGTGTGCTGAATTGGGATACAGATCCGTTATTTGCGAAATGATTCTGTCGGAAAGGTTTTCGTCTAAAAGCAGTTTCACAGAGATGCCACGAATAACTTTTTCTCACGATCTGCGGCAAAAGCCAGACAAGCTTTGATATCTTCTGAGGTAAGTTCAGAAAAGTCTGCCAAAATCTCTTCTTCGCTCATGCCGCTTGCAAGATATTCTAAGATATCGTAGACTGTGATTCGCATTCCGCGAATGCAGGGTTTACCACTGCGTTTGCCCGGTTCAATTGTAATGATGTCGTGGTAGTTCATATTGCGGGGATGTTTGCTTGTGTCTATATTAATAGACATAGGAGTGAAAATTAATTATGCATTGTCCAAAACCCTTGTAGAGACGCGAAATTTCGCGTCTCTACATTGTTTTCCATAATAAAGTTACTTCACCAACCTCGGCAACCTCTCCAGGGCTTTCGTCCGTCCGCTGCATTTTGCCGTGTTAGCCTGCACGGCTAGTCTCCGCTGATTTCTACTAATGTCTCACCAGCCGCTAAAAGTTCTAAGGCTCTAGGTAACGTCTCGCTCAGAATCTCGCACAACCGAGCATTAGAGGTATTGCCACAAGTCAACCAAATAATTTGTGGCGGCGAACCAAGCCGCTCAACCAAATCCACAAAGTCGCCGTCCTTAGTCATCACAATGCATTTCTGGGCTTTTGCTGAAGAGAAAATTTCCGGATCTTCAGCATCTCTTAGCCCAAGATCACGTAAGGCTACTGCTTCAACCCCAAATGTGCTGGTAATCCAGGTTGTAATTGCCGGAGATAGGTGTGCATCTACCCAGATTGTCATGCCACTAAAATCGGGTGATTAAGTTTTCGTGAGGCATATAAAAGTGATGCCTTCAGATCATCCGCCTCAAGATCAGGCATTTCTTCTAAAATTTCTCCTGCACTTAGACCTGCTGCAAATAAATCGAGTATATCTGATACTCGAATTCTCATGCCTCGGATGCAGGGGCGACCGCCGCACTGTCGAGGATTAACTGTAATTCTTGAAAGTAGTTCTGCCATTAAAGGTAGCTCTCACAACATTTATCTCTATTTTGACACTCTGCGGTCTGTTCGCCCTTGGCGTCTCCCCTTGGCAGAAGACACGCAGATTCTCTAATACTCGCTTAAAAGGGATAGTCAAATATCCCCCTACACGCTCAAAACAACTACCAGTACTATCCGGGGGGTGCAATTGCGCTTACTTAGGATTTAATTAATGCTTTCCGAGTTCATCACAAAGCCAGTTCGGTACGCTCCATGTTTTTCCATTACTTGTTTACCCAGAGTCGCAACTTGTGCGGGTGCGAGGTAAATCAGGGGTTGCTCCTTACAAAACACTTCTTAACGTAGATGATTATTCCTACTTGCGCTTTAATTCTATCATTTTTGACGGTGCTTAAAACGCAAAATGCGCCGGGGGAAGCTTCCCCCGGTCACTTTCGCCACCGTTGGCACTTCCTCCCCGCATCTTTAAGCCAAGGGGCTTCCGTGCCGTTCGGCGAGTTTCTTGTGAACCAGAGATAAATGGGTTTCAACTGACAGTATTAAATGATTATCTTATTGCTGATTTTCTTTTTTAGAAGTCCCTTACTTCACCACTACCCACTGTGTAACAGGCGCCATCGCTTTCCAACCCAAAAATTTACCGACGGGTTCCGCTCGTTGAATTGCGATGCGAGTTAATGTCCCACCGACTTGATTGTGCCATTGTAGCAGCTTTTGTTCGCTTTCGACGGTGACAGCGTTAGCAACGAAGCGTCCACCAGATTTAAGGGAATGCCAACAAATATCAAATATTCCCTCTGCTGTAGCACCACCACCAATAAATATGGCATCGGGTGCTTCTAAATTTTGAAGTGCAGCAGGAGCCTCACCTTGAATTATACACAAATTTGGTGTACCCAGAGCAGCGGCATTATCATTAATATATCGCAATCGTGATGGATTTTGTTCGATCGCGATCGCTCGACAACGATAATGACTCCGCATCCATTCAATCCCAATTGAACCACAACCCGCACCCACATCCCACAATAATTGTCCTGGTATCGGTGCAAGTGCAGCTAAAGTAATTGCCCTAACTTCGTGTTTGGTAAGTTGTCCGTCGTGATGATAAGCTGTATCCGGTAATCCGGGAGTGCGTTTAAGAAGCACTACTGGGGAATCTGCAATACATTCAACGGCAATTGTATTTAAATGGGCAAGTTCGCTGATATTCCAAGATGCAGCGATACCCTTAACGATGCGTTCGTGAGTTCCTCCCATGCGTTCTAAAACTGTAATTTGGCTATTACCAAAGCCGCGTTTTACCAAGATTTCGGCGACAATAGCGGGAGTTTTTCTGCCTTCACTGAGAATCAAAAGACGTGCTGCTGGATAAATCACCGGATGTAATAAAGAAGGATCGCGCCCTGTTAAACTTAAAGTTTCTACCTCTGTTAACGACCATCCCAAACGAGCGCAAGCAAGGCTGAAGGCTGAGGGACTAGGAATGATCGTCATCTCTGCAATGGGAATTCGCCGTAGTAGCGTTACTCCAATTCCAAAACACATGGGATCACCGCTAGCGAGAACA
Organism: Tolypothrix brevis GSE-NOS-MK-07-07A; assembly: GCA_019358985.1. GTDB lineage: Bacteria > Cyanobacteriota > Cyanobacteriia > Cyanobacteriales > Nostocaceae > Hassallia > Hassallia brevis. The sequence continues at coordinate 81,204 of JAHHIJ010000004.1, forward strand.
CAAAGCGATCGCCCGCGACGAGAGATAATTTCTTCTATAGTATCATTTATAGGTGAAGCCCAAACTAGTTTTTCGCGATGGTCACTTTGTGGGAGCATATTTAAATGGCGATCGCCTCCAACTAACACCTCTGCTTGCTCCACCAAGGTGCGTGCAACCAGATTTAACCCCAAAATTCCATCTTCACCAATTCCGACTACAGACAGCCATTTTTGCATGTTATCGCCTGTTGATTATCGCTCTTTTATTACTCTCGCCAGATTAAATTTGAAACCCTATTTTCAGATTAGTCCGCGATTAGGCGGACTTTGTTTGTGTAGCCGCGATTTTAATCGTCGGGGTTTCATGAGTTTATTCTCTGCCCAAAGTCATAGAAGAGCGTTATTCTTGCTTTGGTGTACCGTAAAGATAATGATCAACTTGTGCTGAACCGTCTACGGGTAGCTGAGAAATTACTTCCTCTGGTAAGTCTTTAGTGAATTCCTCAAATATTTCCCAAATAGGTTTACTATTTTGCTCAGGTAGAGTAGTAGGTTCAGAGACACTAATGTTTTGCTCTCGTATGAGCTTAGAGAATAACAAAAAGTCCAAAACCTCTTCAACCAAAAAGTCTGGTGCTTGGGCAATTTCTTGAATTAATTGTTCTCTAGCAGTCATTGGATTATCTCGCTTGCCCGCGACGCCGGATAATTTATTCTATAGTATCATTTACAGCTGAAGCCGAAATTAATTTTTTGCGATCGCCTTTTGGGAGCATGAAGACATCTGTGCTAGTTGCGCTCATTCCTGAAGCGGTCTAAAATAGAGTTTAACATTATTAGACATCACTGGGTAAATTATCAGGATCAACACCAAGCGATCGCAAATACTGTTCCAACTTTTCTGCACGTTGTCGTTCTTGTTCTGCACGTTGTCGTTCTTGTTCTGCACGTTGCCTTTCTTGTTCTGCACGTTGCCGTTCTTGTTGAGCAATTTCTTCTGCGTTCAAATAGCGATTACCTTGCTCATCGTACCAAGATAATAGCTCTTGCTCAATACCACTTACAACACCTTGATATCTTCCTATACCTAGCTTAACTTCTGGCATCCAATAAGGTTCGCCAATTTGCAACTGATAGTTTTTATCTACAAGCTTATATACTTCAAAGGGTTGATGTTGGTCGCGGCGCCAATATTCTCTATTGTAAATAACATAGTACAAAACGCCGAGCTTTGCATAAATCGCCATCTTTTCGTCGTATTCGTCTCCTGGGGTATAAGACACCATCTCCAATGCGAGTATAGGTACTATTCCCGATTCTTCCCAAACTGCATAGCTTTTACGCGACTTTCCATTTTTTTTGCGTTCAACACCTAAACTTAAAAAGCCATCAGGTACTACAGGTACTTTCGGACTAACTCCTGTAGTGTGATAAACAGCCATATCGACACCAAAGTACCAATCCATGCGATTTGCCCATATCAACGAGAGCAAAAATAGCAAAACGTTGGGCAAAAAATTCTGATCCTCGTTATCCACTGGTGTATCGTCTGAACATGGTAGTTCGTCGGTGCTTGGCAGGGCAATTTTGAGATGATCTGACAGCATAGCTGTTATCAGGCGTGGCTTTTAGTTCTTTAATTATAAGTGAGATGTTGATAATGCAAACATTCATTTCTTCCTTTGCGACTTTGCGTGAGATAAAAGAAGAAAGATTAGGCATCCGCGATGCACTAACGTGGTATGCTAAATAAGCTTAAAGTTAGGAAACTCCGGTGGAATTCCGGGACTGTGCCGCAGCTGTAAAAGGTTTACCTGAGTCAGAATGCTAACTTAAAGCGGTGTCTAACTGACACTTACATTATCTATTCCCTGCGTTGCACGGGGAGTTACTGCTATGTTATGTCCAACTGAACCAATCACCGATTTTCTACCTGTATGTCCAGGTTTATTTTACGCTACCCCCGCACGAGATGGAATTCTTTCTCGGATTCGGATTCCTGGGGGAATTATTAATAGTCAACAAGGACATGCGATCGCACAATTTGCTGAACAATTTGGTGAAGGATATGTTCATGTAACCAACCGAGCAAATTTACAAATACGCAAAACTCAAGGTGTTACTTCAGAAGTTTTCACAAGGTTGCAACAAGTTGGACTTGCATCAACTTTAACAGAAGTCGATCATCTCCGCAACATTATGGCGAGTCCGACAGCGGGAATTGATTCGTTAGAGTTGATTGATACGCGTCCAATGGTGAGAGAATTAGATGCATACATCTGTGGACATCCAGAGTTAAAAGGATTATCACCTAAGTTTAGTGTAGCCTTTGATGGGGGTGGGGCAGTATCAATATGCGAGCAGAAAAATGAAGTTGTGTTTCGAGCGATCGCTTTAGAAAACAATGTTTACTTTCAGCTTATACTAGGCGATGCAACAAATATCTTGCTTCAACCAGAAGAATGTTTAAGTGTGGTGGTAGCGATCGCTCAAGTTTATCTGGATAATGTAGATCAAACTTTGCCTCGCAAACCGCGTTTGAAGCACATAATGCAAGATAAAGGTGTTGAATGGTATTTACAGCAAGCTGAACCCTATCTTCCTTTTTCTTTATTAAAGCGGTCAAAACCAACTTTAGATCAAAGTGTAAATTCCCAAAAATATCATCATCTGGGAGTTCATCCCCAGCGACAGCCAGGATTTTCCTATATTGGAATTATCTTACCGTTAGGACAACTTCTAACCAAACAGTTACATTCTTTAACAGATTTAGCCCAGACATATGGCAGCGGAACCTTAAGATTAACACCTTGGCAAAATTTATTAATTTCCGATATTCCTCACTCAAACATTCCCCAGGTCAAAGATGAAATTGAACGCTTGGGTTTACATTGGAATGCAAATCACATTCAAAGTTCTCTCGTAGCTTGCACAGGTAAAACAGGCTGTGCATCTTCAGCTACCGATACCAAAGGACAAGCTTTAGCTTTAACAGATTATTTAAAAAAGTATATCACCTTAGATGTACCTGTAAAAATTCACTTTAGCGGTTGCGCGAAATCCTGCGCTTATCATGGCAAAAGTGATATCACTTTATTGGGTACTTTAGTTGAGAAGAACAAAACATTAGTTGAAGGTTATCACATCTACGTGGGCAATGAAGAACAAGCATTTGGGCGTGAGTTATATACTAACGTCTCTATTCCTGAACTGCCTCACCTGATTTTACAGATGTTGCAAGTATACCAAATTAAGCGTGCCGAGTTTGATGAAACTTTGGGAGAATTTACTAATCGATACACAATTGCCAAATTGCGGCAACTATTTGATGAGGAAGGGCAATAGCCGATGATAGACTATATACGTGATGGTGATGAAATTTATCGGCGCTCTTTCGCGATTATTCGCTCAGAGGCAAATTTAAACCAATTATCTGCCGATTTGGTATCTGTGGCAGTACGTCTGATTCATACTTGCGGCATGACTGATATTATCACAGACTTAGCCGCTTCAGTCGATGCCGTAGCCGCAGGACGAGCAGCATTGATTGCAGGAAAGCCGATTTTATGCGATTCGCAAATGGTAGCAGAAGGTATCACCCGCAAGCGATTACCAGCAGAAAATCCTGTAATTTGTACGCTTCACCATCCAGAAGTACCAGCTTTAGCCAAAAAAGTCGGAAATACACGTTCCGCAACAGCAATGGAAATGTGGTATCCACATATGGAAAATGCAGTAATTGCTATAGGTAATGCACCAACGGCACTTTTTCGGTTACTAGAAATGCTTGATGCTGGAGCGCCAAAACCAGCGGTAATTCTCGGTTTTCCGGTTGGTTTTGTCGGTGCCGCAGAATCAAAAGCGGCTTTAGCAGAAGATAGCCGGGGCGTGCCTTTTATTACTATACATGGTCGGCGCGGTGGAAGTGCAATGGCAGCAGCAGCCGTGAATGCGATCGCCAAAGAGGAGCAATAATTATGGTAAAATCTGGTTGTCTATATGGTATAGGTGTCGGTCCTGGCGATCCAGAATTGATCACCTTAAAAGCATTGCGGCTTTTGCGAACTACCCCTGTAATCGCTTATCCGATGTCCTTTGGTAAAAGCCTCGCTCGCTCAATTGTCGCCGAATATCTGCCTGAAGGTCAAATTGAGATTCCGATGCTCTTTCCCTTCAAAATTGACGAATCCGCCCAACCTTATTATGACAGCGCTGCCGAAAAACTCGCCTATTATCTCAGCGCTGGACAAGATGTAGTTGTGCTATGTGAAGGCGACCCGTTTTTTTACGGTACATTTATGTATCTGTATACTCGTCTTTCAGAACGATTTACTACGCAAGTTATTCCCGGTGTATCCTCTGTAATGGCGAGTGCATCAGCTTTAGGCGTACCACTGACTTATCGCAACGATGCTTTTATGGTGTTATCGGCGATACTAACCGCTGAAGAACTATTGCCAAAGTTAGCAGTTGCCGATGCTGCTGTCATCATTAAGTTAGGTAAACACTTTACAAAAGTTTACGACGTGTTAAAAGAATTAGGATTAGCTGAAAGAGCAAGATTTATTGAAAAAGCCACAATGCCGAATCAGCGAATTGTACCGTTGAGCAAAGTTGATCCAACTACAGTGCCATATTTTTCATTAATTATGATACCAAGTCAATGGCAGCCATAATCTTATCAACATCGGGACATTGATAAGCAATATTACGACCTTCATCATTAACATCGGGACATTGATAAGCAATATCGCGACTTTCATCATCAATATCGCGACCTTCATTATCAACATTGGGACATTGATAAGCAATATCGCGACTTTCATCATCAATATCGCGATGTTCATTATCAACATCGGGACATTGATAAGCAATATCGCGACTTTCATCATCAATATCGCGATGTTCATTAGACATCTCCAAAAATTAATTATGCGTTGCCCAAAACCCTTGTAGAGACGTAGCACTGCTACGTCTTTACCTCTTTTCCAACAGATGTCTATTATCAATACCGCGATTCTTGTCACTAACGTTACAGCGATTGATGCCAATATAGCGTTTCCTAGTCTGCTGAGGTACAAATTTATCTGCGTCCATCGGCGTTTATCTATCTTCATCTGCGGTTAATTCAATATTCTGCTATGTAAAATCAGCTAAATAAGAAAAATTACTCAGATTAATTAGCTAACATTGTTTAATAAATTACAATAATTCAATAATATTACTGTACCAAAAAACAGCTTTATGAGGTGAGAATAGCTCTTAATCCCCCTCTGTTAAGATATATTTATGCCTCGTCAAAAACGCACATCCCGTGTTATGGAAAAAGCTGAATTCAGAACCGCTGGACTGAAAGCGATTGATTCAAGTATGGATTTTGGTGATAATTGCAGTTTGCAAAACCTGACTCAATCAATTGAGCAGTTACGCACTATGATTGATGCTTATAATACCGCTCTAGCTGTGATTGACTCTTCCAAAACTAAAATTGATGATATGGAAAAAAGCTTGAATAATCTTTCAGACAAGTTGGTGAGGGGAGTTGCTTTCAAGTATGGCACAGACAGCAGCGAATATGAGATAGTCGGTGGTGTTCGTCAGAGCGATCGCGTCCGTAAAAGCAGGTTAACTCGTTTGAAAAGTAGTATACCACACAGCGCTCAAACCCCTTAATATTATTAATAGTAAACTGCCCACCATGCTCAGGGAGTATCGGCGCTATGATAACTTTAGCTGAATGGACAATAGAAGAATATCATCGCATGATTGCCGCAGGCATTTTAGATCATCGGCGTGTGGAATTATTGAAGGGAGAAATTGTTGAAATGTCACCCGAAGGAGCTTATAGTGTTTAGAGATCCCCAAGATGGGGAATATGCTTCAAAATCTACACTCTTGGGAGGGACGACAATTAACCCATTAGCATTTCCAGATGCAATTACATCGATAGATTCGATTGTCAGCGTTTAATTCAAACTATATAGCGGATAAATTCGAGGTACAAATTTATCTGCGTCCATCTGCGTTTATCTATCTTCATCTGCGGTTAATTCAATATTCTGTACCTCATGAATGTGGGAATCGCTATACTACATGTGAGAGAATAAACATTGCCGCATTATAATTAATATGACTGCTTGTGCAATTATTGTTCTCGGTCAAAATAGTGTAAACTTGGCTCTTCAAATAAAAACAGTTTTGCCGAATGCTACTATTTACGGTTTGGCAGAACGTACATCAAATGTCGATGTCAGTTTCACTAACTTTGGTGCTACACTGCGAGAATTATTTGCAAAGGGAACCCCAATAATCGGTATCTGTGCAGCGGGAATTCTCATCCGCACCCTTGCGCCAATTATATCTGATAAGCGTCAAGAACCACCTGTTTTAGCTGTGGCGGAAGATGGTAGCGCTGTTGTCCCCTTGTTGGGAGGACTTCACGGTGTAAATGATTTAGCACGACAAATTGCCGCAATCCTTCAGGTAAAAGCCGCAATTACCACAACCGGAGATATCCGCTTTCACACTGCCCTCTTAGCTCCTCCCCCAGGATACCATTTAGCGAATCCAGATGATGCAAAAAAGTTTATTTCTGATTTACTTGCTCTTACAACAGTTAAACTAGAAGGAACTGCACCTTGGTTAATTAATAGTAAACTGCCTTTTGACGAAGAAGGAAAGCTAACTATTCGCATTACAGAATATGAAGTGCCGCTTACACCACACTGTTTGGTTTATCATCCAGCAACTCTGGCAATTGGAGTTAGTAATGCTGCAAAAATCAGCTTAGAGGATGCGATATCCTGCATTCAGCAAATGCTAGCTGATGCTGGACTTTCAATTTTCTCTGTTGCAGGTGTATTTGCCTTAGACGAAGAAGCCGCAGAATCAGTAATTGAGGAAATTGCCGATACTCTAAGTGTACCAGTTCGTTGGTTAAATTGTGAAAGTGAGAAAAATGCAGTTGCGATCGCTTTAACTGCAACCGGTGCTAATGGTAAATTACTTCTGCAACAAGAATCTGGTATAAATCTTGCTGTTGCCGTTTCTGATGAAGTCATCGATATTAACACAATTGGCAAGGCAAGGGGACAATTATTTATTGTGGGTACTGGTCCAGGTGCCGCAAATTGGATGTCTCCCGAAGTCAAGCAAATCCTCAGTGAAGCCACAGATCTTGTAGGTTATAGCTTTTACCTGGATTTAGCGGGAACGTTGCGAGAAGGACAGCGACGACATGAGTTTGATAATCGTGAGGAACTCGCACGCGCAGAGATGGCTTTAGATTTAGCGGCAGAGGGGCGAATAGTTGCGGTGGTTTCGTCTGGCGATCCTGGTATATATGCAATGGCAGCAGCAGTATTTGAGGTGCTGGATTGTAACTTTCAACCAAAATGGCAAAGTATCAAAATTCATGTTGCCCCTGGAATTTCCGCTATCCAAGCTGCCGCAGCGAGAATTGGCGCACCTATCGGTCATGATTTCTGCGTAATTTCTCTGTCGGATATTCTCAAACCTTGGTTTATTATCGAACGTCGGATTATTGCCGCTGCTGAAGCTGATTTTGCGATCGCTTTCTACAACCCTGCATCCAAACAACGCACCTCACAACTTGCATCTGCACGTGACATATTACTACAGTATCGTTCGCCACAAACTATAGTTGTACTTGCCCGGAATGTTGGACGTGTGGGAGAATCAGTTGTAGTGCGGACTTTAGCTGATTTATCCCCCCAAGAGGTAGATATGCGAACTTTGGTGTTAGTTGGTTCAAGTAAGACGCGCACAGTGCCGCATCCTGGAGGTGTTTGGGTTTATACTCCACGCACATATTAAGGAGGTGGGGTATGGAAAATACCTTTTGCAAGAATCTGAAGAATATTATAATAAATTATATTATGTCCACCTTTATAAACACTAGACATAGGCGTAAAAATGAACTATGCGTTGTCCCCAACCCATGTAGAGACGTAGCATTGCTACGTCTCTACATAATATGTAATTTATCGGACGTGATATCACAGATAAACACAGATTTACTCAAACGGGAGTATTACCATTCATGAGGTACAGAATATTGAATTAACCGCAGATGAAGATAGATAAACGCAGATGGACGCAGATAAATTTGTACCTCAGCAGAGTAGGAAACGCTATAACTAATTGATTATTAAATAAAGAAATCATGCAAAATATAGGTATGTTGAACACAACATTGAGTTTAGAACTTTTTCATCTTCAAAGTAATACGTCTTTGGAGTTACCAGCGAATGTTTCTGTAATTCGTATTGGTAAGCCAAATGAGCAAGTTCCAATTGATATTGATGTTTCCGGCTTAAGTAATGCTGATGTTGTTTCTCGACTTCATGCAGAGATTCATCTGGAAGGAAATAGTTATTATATTGAAGATTTAGAAAGCACTAACGGTACATTTATTAACAACATAAAGTTAATACCTAAAACTCGTTATCAGCTGAACTTAGGAGATAAAATAGACCTTGGTCAGGCAAGCCAAGTAACGTTTATTTTTCAACACAAACAACATAGAGCAAATATTGTTTCTCCGGCAAATCCTACAGCACTTCAACAAGAAAATGCTGAAAACGGTAAATCGTATCAAATAGATCGTCCAAGTAAGTTTGTCGGCTTGGCATTAATGGTTGCAGGAATTATAATTTTTGCAGCAAATACTCAAGTTGGTCTTTTTGTGCGTATTCCTGGTGTATTGCTATGTATTGCCGGCGTCGTAGTTTTAATGCAGCAGCGAATAAAACGTGATTTCGGATGGATTTTGATCGCGTTGGGAATAGCAGTCATGGTTTTCACGAGCAATGTCTTCGCATCAGTGAATTTTCTTGCTATTCTCGCATCATCAGCTTTATTATTTGCTGGATATAAGCTTTTTAGTACTGGAAAAGTGTTTAATTATAGTTTGCGATCGCTTTCAGGATTATTAAAGAAATAAATTAGGGTGGAGTAATCTACCCACCCTTTTATTGTCTCCAGATAACATCAAGTAACAATTCAGATTATCATTGTTGCTTGATTTCCAGTATGATAAATTATTATGCAGTGCGACGGTTAAACCAGTTCCATAGAAACACGGCAATGATTGCACCGAGTACAGCTACAGCAACCCCAGGAATGCTCAAACTTGTAGCAGTCAGTTGTAAAGTTCCCGTACTGAGAAAAGTTGCCAACGTACCACCAAGGAAAGCACCGATAATACCTAATATCATTGTGCCGAGAATACCACCACCTTGATGACCGGGATAAATAGCTTTAGCGATCGCACCAGCCAACAAACCTAAAACAATCCATGCAACTATATTCATTGTCTTATCCCTTTTCGTTTATGCTTGATGAATACAGAATATCAATGTCCTGATTGAAAGCCAATCTATCAAGCGAAAGAAATGTCAAATTTCCACTATTCCTTTTGGTTCGCTGCCTTCAAGTAACTTGTCTTCTTGTAGTAACGGCTACCCTACGGGAAAGCTCCGCTAACAGCCGTTAAATTACCATGAGCGGTAAACCGCTCACTACGAAAGTAAATTTTACTAATCAACAGCCTTGTAGTTGAGTTAACAACACAACAATCTCATCAATTCCTTCCCGTAAAGCTTTTGCTTTCTGTTCACTTTGATTAACAATAATACTAAAAACCAAAGGGTCATATTTAGAACTATTTACATATCCAGATAAAGAAACAACACCTGTCACCGTACCCGTTTTTGCTTGTACAATACCTTCAGCAGGTGTATTTTGAAAGCGAGTTTTCAGAGTACCGCTTTTGCCAGCAATCGGTAAAGATGCACGATAAACTGATGAGGAAGGTGTTTTTGCCATTCCTTGCAAAACTTGCACTAAAGCTTCTGGACTGATTAAATTATGACGCGATAACCCGGAACCATCTACAATAACGTAACCTGTGGAATTGACTCCCAATTGAGTTAAAGTTGTTTTAAGAACTTCTAAAGCAGTATTTACGGTAGTTTGATCTGGTTTTTTGGGTTGTGATGCGATCGCTCTCAACAATGCTTCAGCGTATAAATTGTTACTATTCTGATTTGTCTCCATCACCAAATCTGATAACAAAGGTGACTCGACAAAAGCTAATTCTTCTTGATTAATACCCCCAGATACTACCGCTGTTTCTCGCAAGCGAATTTTTTTCCCAATCAAAGCGATGCGAAAACGTCGCAAAAAGTAATTATTAGGATCAACCACAGGCACCTTAACTAAAAATGGATCGGCTTTCGCTGCTAGTTGCCCTTGAATTCGCAGCACATTTCCTGATAATTTGCGAGTAACATTGATAAAAGCTGGTTGTTTTTCCTCAACTGTCACCGATTGATTAATAATCTGCCACAATCTTGCTTCGCTAAAATCAGTCCACGCAACTTGTAAAGGTTTACCCACAACTTGCGGTATTAACTTGATACTAAACACATTTTGATTGACAATTAAGTTGTTAACTGGTGCGCCATAATCAGAGTAAACATCTTCCCATTCCCAGCTAGGATGTACAATATCCCCTTGAAAATAGCTATCATCGGCAATCAACTTTTCAATTTGGGTAATTCCCTTTACTTTCAACTGTCTTGCCAATGCTACAAGCTGAGTATCGTTGAAGCTAGGATCTCCCCTACCCAGCACACGCACAACATTATTACCATCTTGATAAACAGAAGTGCGAATGCGAAAATTTGCCCCCAATTGCTGTAAAGCCGCAGCCGTTGTCAGCAGTTTAGTATTAGAAGCTGGAGTAAAATATTTCTGGGCATCTCGACTATAAAGATTTTGCCCTTTATATAAAGGTTGCACTAAAATACCCCAACGGACTCGGCTATATTGAGGACGATTTATCACTTCATCCACTGCTGCTGCTAGTTGATTGGGGCAAATATTTTTAGTTTTGGTTGCCGGTGCGACTTTTATTTGTGCCTGAGCAACTCTAGAATTAAATCCTATCTGGGTAGTCAAAAATAGCAGCAAACAACCCAGTGCTTTATTGAATGCCTTAATTTTCACTCTCTTCTCCTCATCCCAATGATAGATTTTAGCACCCTGATATCAAACTTATTTCCTCACAGACAAGCAACCTATCGCTCTAATCGAATATACCTAACAGACGTAGCACTGCTACGTCTCTACAAAGAGCATGTAACTGCTAAACCTGAAATCTGCTGATAAGTACGTCTAATTTATTAGGATATGGAAAGATGCTGACATTTTTAGATACGCAGTTCAAAATAATTCATGGCATGATAAAATCGCCATGTTAACCAACCTGTACATACAGACTTACGGAATAGAGGTAAAAGTGTGAATACATTCTTGTCTGGTGTGGCTGTATTACTCTCTACTTTGGCTTTGATGTGTAGTGGCTATACAGCTTATCAAGTTTTCACGTTACAGCAGACACTGAATAGTAGCAAAATACCGACTAATATCACTCCTATTCTCATACCATCATCTCCCCCAACTCCCGAAACTCCCACAACAGCACCATCGCCGGTAACGACACCACCAACCACCGCTACAACCTCAACATTTACCCCCGGTCAATTTGTGCAACCTGCTTTTGGTAATAAAGCAAAAGTAGAGTTACTCTCACTTAAACGGATTAAAGATCCCGGAACTGGAAACCGTGATGTAGTGAATTTGCGTGTTCGGGTGCGTCGCGTCGCCGCAGATGAAGTTGCTGATAGTGATATAATATCGATTGGGAGTACAACATCTCGTAATCCTGATACCAGTGAAACATACAAAGCAGTTGCCTTAGAACGCTCAACGGGAAGCGTTTCTTTGTTTCAGCTACGTGCAAATTCCTCAGCTGATGCGTATGTCTGGTTAAGGGTTCCCGAAGCTGTGAATAATTTAGATATCTTTGTACCAGATACAGCAGCTTTTCAAAACGTACCAATTTCTAATTAGTTGATAAATCCGTAGTGAGGACTTTAGCCCTCATATTTGTAGAGACGTAGCACTGCTACGTCTGTTGGGGTTCTGGATAACGCATATTTAATTTCTACTTCTTATGTCTATTCTGCTATATCATGACAATGTAAAGACGTTCCGCCGGAACGTCTCTACGAGGGTTGCGATATTTTTATTAATATTAAATTATCATGACATATAGTCTATTCTGCTATATCATGACAATGTAAAGACGTTCCGCCGGAACGTCTCTACGAGGGTTGCGATATTTTTATTAATATTAAATTATCATGACATATAGTCTATTCTGCTATATCATGACAATGTAAAGACGTTCCGCCGGAACGTCTCTACAAGGGTTGCGATATTTTTATTAATATTAAATTATCATGACATATAGTCTATTCTGCTATATCATGACAATGTAAAGACGTTCCGCCGGAACGTCTCTACGAGGGTTGCGATATTTTTATTAATATTAAATTATCATGACATATAGCAGTTCCCAATAAGAGTGAAGTACACCCTTAAAACCTCACCTCCAACCCCTCTCCGATACTACAAAATAGGGTGAGCAATGCCCACCCTAATAGTTAACCATTAATTTAATGTGGCTCTACAATTTAGTGCCGCAATCACCGCAGAAGTTCTGATTGGGGGCATTTTTCGCACCGCAATGGCTGCAAGAAATTGGTTCTATTGCGGCTTTCGAGGCTTGTTTTGGCAAACCAATCATTTGCCCGTTGCTTTTGCCTGGAGCTACCATTGGGTAACAATTTTCGTCTCTGGTGACACGCGCATCAACGATTACAGGTCCGTTGTGTGCTATCATTTGGGCGATCGCATCCTTCAACTCTTCACTGTTGCGAATCACCATCCCCTTTATGCCGTAAGCTTTACCCAACAACTCAATATCTGGCATTCCTACTTCCATATTTGAGCATGAGTAACGCTCCCCATAAAAGGCTTGCTGCCATTGACGTACCATTCCCTGCCAGCCATTATTCAAAATCACAGTCTTGACATTTATGCCATACTGTGCAAGTGTGCCTAATTCTTGCAAGCACATTTGGAAACTAGCATCACCGCTGATACAAATAACTTCTTCATCAGGAAATGCCACTTTAGCACCCATTGCCGCAGGTAAACCAAAACCCATCGTTCCTAACCCAGCACTGGAAATCCAGCGACGGGGACCATTTTTGAGGAATTGTGCTGCCCACATTTGATGTTGACCCACATCCGTGGTGTAGTAGGCGTGGGGTGCTTGGCTGCCGATTTCCACAATGACTTCTTGTGGTGACATACTGTCAGCATAATGTGGCACTACTAAAGGATATTCTTCCCGCCAGCGGTTAACTAAATTCAGCCATTCTTGGGTTTGATTGGGTGTCCCCGTGACACCTGTTTGCTTGCAACGACGCAACAAGTCAATTAACACATTCCGGACATCACCGACAATTGGCACTTCGGGAACGCGATTTTTACCGACTTCTGCCGGATCGATGTCGATGTGAATCACTTTTGCGCGGGATGCGAATTCATCTAACTTGCCGGTCACGCGATCGTCAAATCTTGCACCAACGCAAATTAGCAAATCGCAATCACTCACCGCAAAGTTAGCGTAAGCTGTGCCATGCATCCCTAACATTCCCAAAGCTAGGGGATGATGTTCGTCAAAAGCACCGATACCCATCAACGTGGTAGTGACGGGGATATTAAATAATTCTGCGAGTTGTTTAACTTCTTCGTGGGCACTTGAAGCGATCGCCCCACCACCGACATACAATAGTGGACGGCGACTTTCACGAATCAAGTTAATTGCTGCATTGATCTGACGGGGATTTCCCTTCACCGTGGGACGATATCCGGGTAACTTTATCGAACCCGGTTCCACAGGCACATAATCAAATTCTTCTAACGCCACATCTTTGGGCACATCAATTAAAACGGGTCCCGGACGCCCAGTACTGGCGATGTGGAACGCTTCCGCGACAATTCGCGCCATATCTTGGGTGTCGCGCACTACATAGGAATGCTTGACAATTGGTAGGGTAATTCCGTAGATATCCGTTTCTTGGAATGCATCTGTACCAATTGATGCCCGTGATACTTGCCCGGTGACAATAATCATCGGGATCGAGTCCATATAGGCGTTGGCGATGCCCGTCACCAAATTAGTTGCTCCTGGTCCTGATGTACCAAAGCACACCCCTACCCTTCCAGTAGCGCGGGCGTAACCGTCGGCGGCGTGGGATGCACCTTGTTCGTGTCTCACCAATATGTGCTTCATCGCACCAGTGGCTTCTACTTTATATAAGTCGTCGTAAATTGGCAGAATTGCACCGCCAGGGTAGCCAAAAATATACTCAACGCCGTGACGACGTAAACTGTCCAGCAAAGCGAAACCACCACTGGCACGCTTGGGCGTGACTAAAGGTTCGGAGATATTCGGCTGGACGTGATTCTCAGTTTGTGGGGAAGTAATTGGGGAAGGCGATCGCACTCTTAAACCTCAGACTATAACTAAGTTGATGTTTAAATTCTGTAGTTAAGAATTCATTTTAATAGAAAAGCTCAAAACATTTGTCAAGAAACGATAATTAAAATTGAGAATTTGGCATTAGACCCCACATTCCGCAGTCCGCGCTCAACTAAAGTTCTATTGCCCGAGTAGTTGACACTCCTCAGCCTGAAGGCGTATTGACAGGTTTTCCTAAACCTACACTGATTTTCACTATCACCCCAATCTATCACGATTTGAGAGCGATCGCTCTTTCTTTAGCTTGTAGTTAATGCATTACTTCAAATTAGTTAATTTGTCATCATTAATTAAGCTCATCTTTGCTTGTTTTTAATTTCATACTTGCTGAATGTTAAATTTGTTACCTAGGGAGGTGGTGCATACCTTTGCATCTGCCAATAGATAGAAAATTGGTAAATCTTAGGTTATAGATTCTCTGCTTTTGCTAGATAAAAAGACCTTTTCTTATGTTTAAATGTCAGGAAATCTTAATAAACAAGTAAATATACTGCCAAAACTAATTATAATAGTTACAAACTTGATATTAAAAGTGTAAACTTTAAAGCTGGCGTTTTCAATTGTTGTAAACAGCCCTAACTGTATTGAAATCAGGCTTATTAAGTCAAAAAAATTTTGGCGCTGCTGTTTTATTCTGAAATAAACAACAGTGATTATGAGAATAAATGCAATACTTTATACTAAGCACTCTAGTTTAGTATATGTCTTTTATATGACGATGTATATTTATGTGTAAAATTAACCTTACGATTAAGCTTAATTACTGATATATTTTTTTATAAAAACATTATTTAATAACAACATTACGATTAAACGATACACCACATTTAGTAGGATAAAAAAAGTACAGTTTTACGCGCTCAAAAAATGTCGTGTAATTGATTTAGGTCAAAATTGAATCATTGAAATATTGGGCAAAAAACATAAAACAAATCTTCGCATTCAGTGAGAACAAGAGGTAATAATTTGCCCTCTTCTATTACCGAAAATTTGACAACACAAAAGCATTAATACCAATTTAATGTGAAGTTGCACATATCTAGATCCCCCTAAATCCCCCTTAAAAAGGGGGACTTTGATAGATGTTTTCTAGTTCCCCTTAATAAGGGGGGCTAGGGGGGATTGAATTCTATGCAGCTTCATAAAGAATTGGTATAACCGAAAAGATTAACTTGTCTTCTCTGCGTTTCTCTATTAGACATCGACCGAATTTAAATGTGCGTTATCCACAACCCTTGTAAAGAGGCAAAATTTCGCGTCTTTACATTATTTTTCACTAGATGTCTATTGTAATGAGTTTCGCACCAGATGAACAAATATTTCTTCAAATTAGGTTCAGTTTTTGTGAACTTATGTTGTGGCTAACGAGGAATATGTGCGTTGCCAGAATTCAAATTGTGGATGTCCACAATTGAAAATACCAGCTTTTGGTATTTTCAACTTTTTGCAGTGAAATGCCATCTGCCAAGCATTAACAAGAAGTCAATTTCTTGTGTTTCCCTTCGTAGTGTGTTTACCTTTGATTTCTGGAGTTTTTATGAACGAATTCATTCTGCCTGAGTTATACTGCCCATTTCCATCGCAAATCAACAAGTCTGCTGACGTTTTGGAAGATTATAGCCTCGAATGGGTGTTGCACTTCAACCTGTTGGCAAATGAGTCATCATATCAGCGTTTCTGCAAGTCAAAATTTTTTTTGTTAACTGCGTCTGCCTACCCTGACTGTCAAGTTGAAGAATTGAAAATTATAAATCATTGGATAAGCTGGCTGTTTATTTGGGACGACCAATGCGATATGTCAGATTTAGGAAAACAACCGGAAGTACTGGAGAATTTTCACAAGAGATTTCTAGAAATATTAAACGGATCAGAAATTAAAAGCAAGGATATACCGCTTGGTCGTGCCTTAAACGACTTACGACAGCAGATGCTTGAAAGAGTAAGTGCAGAATGGTTCCATTACTTCGTCCGGTCAGTTGAAAGCTACTTTAATGGATGTGTTCGAGAAGCAAACAATCGCATACAGGAAATTGTACCTGATATTGAAAGTTATGCAATGATACGTAGATTAAGCGGGGCAATGTATTCGGTTTTTGACTTAATTGAATTTTGCAATCAGTGGATACTTCCCAGTTATCTCCGAGAACACAACATTGTGAAAAGCCTAAAATACATGGCAAATAACATAGTTTGCTGGTCTAATGATCTAATATCAGTATCTAAGGAAATGGCAAGAGGTGATGTTCACAATTTAGTACTGGTACTGTATTATCAACAGCAGATATCTCTTGATAAAGCGATTAAGCGCGCAGTAGAAATCCATAATAATGAGCTACTAGCAATGATTAATTTAGAAGCATCTATTCCCTCTTATGGAGAAGAAGTAGATACAGAATTTGCCAAATATATATCAGGAATACATGCCTGGATAAGTGGCAACTACAATTGGGGTTCTCAATCTGCTCGCTATCAGACTATACAAAAGCTGGAGGTAGTGACAAATCAGAAAATCCTATCGCGTGCTTCTGATTAAGAGTTATACTCACCGATTATTTACCACACTTAAAAAAAGCAATTGCCCTTAACAAGGGCAATTGCTGGTAACTTAAATTTTGCAGCTTAAAGTGAAATGGTATTACTTGAGAAGCGAAGGTTAGAAACAGTAAAATGAAAGCAAGAGAAAATCAGATGCGATTACCTCACACTCTGAAAACCCCCCCTTTTCTTCAAAAATTTCAGTGGGCTGCTGACCCTATTCAATATATGGAAAAAGCCGCTCGGCAATATCCCGATATTTTCACGGGTGAGGTAGTTGGTTTTGGGGATACCGTGGTATTTGTGAATCATCCTCAGGGAATCCAGGAAATTTTTACCAACGAAAAAAAAATTGCTGCCCTTGGTAAACTAAATGGAATTTTACAACCCCTGATAGGGGACAATTCCCTATTCATGCTGGACGGCGATCGCCACAAACAGCATCGAAAAATTTTAATGCCCCCCTTTCATGGAGAGCGGATGCAAACCTATGGTAAGCTAATTCCTAATCTCACCGGAAAAGTCTTTAGTCAGTTACCCATAGACCAGCCCTTCTTGGCTCTTACTGCCATGCAAGAGATTTCTTTGCAAGTAACTTTACAGACTGTCTTCGGTTTGTATAAGGGAGAACGTTGCCAACAACTCAAGCATCTATTTCCGGTATTTATCTCGAATGTGTTTCGCTCACCGCTCACGTCTAGCTTACTGTTGTTTCCCTTCCTGCAACAGGATTTAGGAGCTTGGAGTCCTTGGGGAAAGTTTCTGCGCCAACGGCAGGAAGTTGATAAATTGCTCTACGCTGAAATTGCTGAACGTCGGCAGCAACCCGATCCAGATCGCACTGATATTTTATCCTTGCTAATGTCATGTCGGGACGAAGCAGGTAACCTCATGACGGATCGAGAGTTGCGCGATGAGTTGATCACCCTGATGCTTGCCGGATATGAAACCACGGCAACGGCAATGGCTTGGGGATTGTATTGGATTCACCAAAAGCCTCAAGTTCGTAAAAAACTGCTTCAAGAATTGGATACTCTGGGTGATTCTCCTGACCCAATGAGCATTTTCCGACTGCCTTATCTCACCGCTGTTTGTAATGAAACTTTGCGAATTCATCCCGTGTCGATGTTCACTTTGCCCAGAGTAGTGCAAGAATCTGTTGAACTACTAGGACACACCTTAGAGCCTGGTACAGTAACGCAAGGCTGCATTTATCTCACTCATCACCGAGAGGATTTATATCCAGAACCTGAGCAGTTTAAACCAGAGCGCTTTTTAGAACGCCAATTTTCCCCCTATGAATTTCTGCCCTTTGGTGGTGGTGCCCGTGGCTGTATTGGTCAAGCTTTAGCTATGTTTGAAATGAAGCTAGTGTTAGCAACTATGGTGTCAAACTATCAATTAGCGCTCGTAGATAAGCGACCAGAGAAACTTCAGCGTCGAGGTTTTACACTTGCGCCTGCTAATGGGGTCAAAATGATAATTACAGGGCAGCGTGCGCGTCAAGAGTCGAGAGTGACTATGGCAACTACATCTGCCCTTTAGAAATTACCATCTCACTGTTGCTGTGGAATCTCAATTACAAACTCAGTTCCCTTTCCGGGGGTGGAATCACAGGTTAACTGACCTTTGTGTTTGTCAACTACAACCTGATAGCTAATTGACAACCCCAATCCCGTACCACTTCCTACCGGTTTAGTGGTAAAAAATGGGTCAAAGATTTTCTGACGCACCTTGTCACTCATGCCAGAACCATTATCAGCAATTTGAATTTTTAAGGTATTAGAATCTACTAGAGATGTGCGAATGCAAATTTGTCCTACCTTGGGGGAAGTAGCGATCGCATCTGTGTTATTTGACTCTTGTAAAGCATCGATGGCATTACTGAGAATATTCATAAAAGCCTGATTGAGTTGACCTGCATAACAACTAATCAAAGGTAGTTCTCCGTATTGTTTAATAACCTCAATTTCTGGGCGATCGCTCTTTTCCTTCAGTCGGTGCTGCAAAATCATCAGGGTATTATCGATTCCCTCATGAATATCTACAGGCTTCATTTCCGATTCATCTAAGCGAGAGAAATTGCGTAAGCTCAATACAATATTCCGAATCCGCGAACTACCAACATTCATTGATTCTAGAAGTTTTGGCAGGTCTTTTATGAGGAAATCTAGGTCTAATTCTTCTGCTTTTACTTCAACCAGAGGGGAAGGATTAGGATATTCCTGCTGATAGATAGCAACCAAATCTAGTAAGTCTTCAACATAAGCACTAGCGTAAGAAATATTGGCATGAATAAAGTTAATGGGATTATTGATTTCATGAGCAATTCCTGCTACCATCTGTCCCAAACTCGACATTTTTTCACTTTGAATCAAGTGGGTTTGAGCATTTTTTAATTCTGAAAGTGTTTGTTGCAAATTTTGATTTATTTGGTTAAGTTCTTGGGTTCTTTCCTCTACTTTTTCCTCTAAAGTATGGCTGTATTCCTCCAAGGTTTCATTTGCCTGTGCCAAATTTTTATAGAGGATGGCATTCTCTAGAGAAATTGCGGCTTGGGTGGTGAGGAGTTTGAGAATTTCTACGCGATCGCTTGTAAATGCTCCCGTTGTTAAATTATTTTCTAGATAAAGAATGCCGAGTAACTTGCCTTGATTGATAATTGGGATGCACAAAAGGCTCTTGGGTTGCTGACGAATAATGTAGCGATCGCCTACTAAAAAGTCAACAGTCTTAGCATCATCAATAACAAAGATTTCTAGAGTGCGTTTGACGTAGTTAATTAAAGTAACAGGAATATCAGAACTAGACTCTAAATCAACTGATGGAAACTTTGTAGAAATAGGTGCTTCATTTGAACTAGAACCGACTGCGCTAACAGTTAAATCTAAATTATTTCCTTCGCTCAAAATCAGACCACACTTAGAAGCTCCTGCATTCTCCATCACAACTGCTATTAATATAGAAAGCAATTGCTCTAGCTCAATTTCCCCAGAAAGTGCTTGAGAAGCTTTAATGATAGACCTGAAGTCTAGCATTTGTGAGATGCTGGTATTAGAGCTAATATAAGTTTCTTTAGTGTTAGGGGCAGATAATAATATGCCACTAGAAATGGTGCTTTTTTCGTTGAGATGAAAGCTAAGTTTTTCTTGCTGGATAATCGGAGCAAGTAGTTGAGGATACCGTTTTTGCAAGTCTTCAACTTTAGCTAATGCTCCCCAGCGGATGTAGCAATAGTAGGCATCAGTAAGGTAGGTTTGGGCAATTTTGTGTTTGCCCCATTCTAAATAGAATTTAGCAGCAAGTTCGTGAGCGAGAGCTTCTTCATTGATGTACCCGTTTTCTTTGGCATTGCTGATAGCGCGATCGTAATCATTCATTGCTTCTAAATATTCACCAAAAATCCGATGCCTTTCTGCCTCCACCAAATAAAATTTATGCAGATAATTCATGGGAGCATGATTTGCCCAATGCCGCATCTTTTCTTGATTGGCTTGTACTTTATCAAGAATGCACTTTTTATCAGACAAAATTACATTAGAATACAGTGCAAGCTGTGCCAGAGAATCATAAAAATGGAAAAAAGGAACAATCGGTTGTCCTGTAGAGCTATCTAAATATTTTTCTGCCAAGGTCGCATTTTCAACCGCTTGATGATAATCCCCAAATAGGTAACACAGATGTAGTTTGCCCAAATATAAATTTAAAAGACTCACTGCATCCTTGCTTTCAACGTGAACCACCAGCATTTTTTCTTCGTCGTATGCTTCACCGATTAAACAACAGGGATTTTCCTTAGTTTCTAACAAGTTCAAGACCATCTGCCGATATATTTCATGCCAGTGATATACTCTTTGTTGCTTGATTTGAATGATGGCACTGCTGTAAATTGCCATCTCAGCTTTTAGCCCTGTTAGTTCCTTACCGATGAAATATGAAAAGTAGGAATAAGTATAAAGGGAATAAGCTGCATATTCTAAATCTCCCGTTTCCAGTCCGGTAGAGTAAACCGTTAGCAACTGTTTCAATATTTCCTTAATATGTTCTTTCCAATGTCGGACAACTGCATTAATTGAAATCAGAATCTTAGTTGTAACTTCTTTAGCATTGAACTTATCCAACATACTTGAAGCCAAGTTGCCAAATTGATAGCCAGACTCAATGTCTCCCACCATACAACAAAGGATTATCCCGTAATTAACGTATGCAAAGCCAGACAACGGAGCATTACCATGTTTAAGCGATAAATTAATTTGTTTAAAAATAATCAGTGGAAATAGTTGATGAACACTTTGATAGGCAGGACTAATTGTACTCGATAGGATACGCATAGTTGCTAACGGTCGAGCTTCCGTCATCTCCGGTAGATTAACTAAGTCTTCAATGCTCCTTTGTGTCAAAGCTGATCTTATTTCTGCTATTGCTAGTTGAACATCAGATTGGCTCGGATTCTCAGGAAACTCTACCCCCAATTGCTTTAAAACTATTAGCGCAGTATTGATTGCTTTTAATGCTTGATTTTGCGCTCCATAAGCTTGAATTTTTACTTCATAAACTTTTATTTTCTCTAATAGTGTTTTCGCTTGTGTCAACACTACCTCTGCTAATTGCTCTGTTTGTTCAAAATCTCCACCCAAATATGCTGCCTCTGCTGCTGTCTCATACAAACCTAGAGTTAGCTCATATTTTCTCTGCCAACTATCATCTGTTAATAGTTTAATTCCAGTAGTTAAATATTTAACCGCAGCTAGATAAGCCGTTGATGTCAAAGCTTTACGTCCAGCAATCAAATTCATTATTGCTAATCTATCACGTTCAGCCTGAAGAGTAATTAATGGCAGTGCCATATTAAACTGATTGACTAAATCAAAAATCTTTTCTTCCTGTTCAGCTACTGGAATATTCCTTAACAGTAGTTCTCCAATTTTTAAGTGAATTGATTGCTTATTATCTTCCGTAATCAAAGAATAAGCCGCTTGTTGTACACGGTCGTGTACAAATTTATATTTAGGTAAGCTTAATTCTTTATCATGATTTATTGCCTCGTGACTATTAGCATCTTTGTCAAATAATTTGTAAAATTCAGCTTGAGAAAAAACTAGTCCTTCAATTAATGCTTGCCACAAGTCTGACGCTGTATCAACAGCAAATTTTTCATGGATAATAGCTAGAGTTTTTAGATCAAATTCGTTACCAATAGAAGCAGCGAGTTTCAATACTTTTTGAGTATGTGATGGCAACTTCATTAGTTGTAGTGCCATAAATTCTACTACATCATCTGTGAGAGCTAATGCTTTTACTTGAGGAATATCACACTGCCAATAACCGAGTTCAAAGTTAAATTCAATTAGTCCATCACTATGCAGACTTTTGATAAATTGATTGGTAAAAAATGGATTACCTTTGATTTTAGCAAATACCATTTGTGTGAGAGGGATAGCAACTTTTTCTTCACAACGCATGGTATCAGCAATCAATAGATTTAAATCACTCTGATTTAATGGCTCTAGAGTAATAGTATTAATGGTTGCTTTGTCAAGTTCAATTTCTTTGATTGTCAATTCAAGCGGATGTGCTTTGTCAACTTCATTATCCCGATAAGCACCAATCAGCAGCAGACCACCATCTCTTTCTCTATCTTTATTTGTTTCACCTAAAAGGAGAGGAGACAAAGAAAAATTTTGATTTACTGTTGTGCTTCCGCTCATTAATAATTCAATAAATTTCAAAGAGGCAGCATCTGCCCATTGCAAATCATCCAGAAAAATTACTAAAGGCTGGTCTTTTGTGGTAAAGACACGGATAAAATTTTGAAACAATAAATTGAAACGATTTTGAATAGCATTGCCAGAAAGTTCAGTAATTGGCTGTTGCCTACCAATAATGCTTTCGAGTTCGGGAATTACATCAGTAATGACTTGACCTTGTTCACCTAGTACTGAGAGAATTTTAATTTTCCAATATTCAATTTGGGCATCAGTTTCACTTAACAGTTGACCGATTAAATCGCGAAATGCTTGTACTAATGCTGAAAAGGGAATGTCTCGTTGAAACTGGTCAAATTTGCCTTTAATAAAGTAGCTGCGCTGCCGGACTATAGGTTTATGAACTTCGTTGACAACAGCGGTTTTGCCAATACCAGAGGAACCCGCGACTAATATCATTTCCGTGGTTCCACTTGTTACGCGATCAATTGCAGCGAGTAGAGTTTCAACTTCACGTTGACGACCATAGAGTTTTTCGGGAATGAGGAAGCGATCGCAAATATCCTGTTGTGCTAACTTGAAGAATGCTATATTTCTTGTCTCTTGCCATTGCTGTCTACACAGTTCTAAGTCATGCTTTAATCCCAAAGCACTCTGATAGCGATCTTCGGCATTTTTTGCCATCAACTTGCTAATAATTTCCGACAAAATAGGGGGAATATCGGGGTTAATTGAGTTTGCTTTTGGTGGCTCTTTGGCAATATGACAATAAACTAATTCTATTGAGTCAGCGGTGATAAAAGGTAATTTGCCTGTGAGGAGTTCAAAAAAGGTGACACCAAGGGAATAAAAGTCACTGCGATAATCTATACCTCTATTCATTCGTCCGGTTTGTTCAGGAGAAATGTAAGCCAAGGTGCCTTCTAGGACGTTGGGATTGGTGAGAAATTGAATTTCTCTTGGCAAAAGTGAGGCTATACTAAAGTCGATGATTTTTACTTCTAGGGTGCTTGGATTAATTAGGATGTTGGCGGGTTTGATATCTTTATGAATGACGCGATGTTTAGCGATAACCCCCTCCGGTTGTACGCGATGCATTCCTTCAAGAGTGGAAGTAATTTCTATGCCGATATGAAAAAACTGATCGAGAAAATTCGGATTTCTTCTGTCTTGATATCTAACATCAAACGCATCTTTAAGGGAAATACCGCCAAAATCTTCTAATATTAAAGCATAGCCGTTGCGGTAGGTTTCCAATCCATAAGATTTGACTATACCAGGAAGGTTAAGATTTTTGCTGATGGTATATTGATTACGGAATTGGGCAATTTCATAGAATGTAGGATATTCATTCCGCATCAGTTTGATAATGACTGACTTTTGGTCTTGTTCTCTGATGCCACGACAAACTATGGTTTTACTGCTTGAGTAGATTTGCTCAGTGAAGCTATAGCCAGTTAAGGGA
This sequence comes from Tolypothrix brevis GSE-NOS-MK-07-07A, assembly GCA_019358985.1. Taxonomy (GTDB): domain Bacteria; phylum Cyanobacteriota; class Cyanobacteriia; order Cyanobacteriales; family Nostocaceae; genus Hassallia; species Hassallia brevis. The sequence continues at coordinate 105,375 of JAHHIJ010000004.1, forward strand.
AATAATGTATCTAATAATGGCAGCATTGCAACTTAATTTTCTTTATTTTGGTTTACTGGTGTTAGTCTTCCCATTATCGGGCTGTTTTTATCATGTGTTAGCAGAAAAGGTTTGATATCTTGCATGTTTTTATTGTTAATAACTATAGCGGTTCTGATTTTAATCACATATGTGTTCAAAAAAAATGTAGAGACGCTAAATTTAGCGTCTCTACATTTTTTTGCACTCCTATGTCTAATTTAAAAGCGAATTTGAGATTTTCCTAAACCGTAGCAAAAAGTGAAAGCCTTAGCGACGGAGATTTTGAGATGAGAAACGATCGCTATTTTATTTTCTGTTTAATAAAAGTCACAACTTGAGTTAACTGTTTCTTTAAACCATCAATTTCCGCTTGCATCTTGACAATTTTATCATTTAGTGCATAAATTTCAGAATTAGGTGCGATCGCCAAAGACCCGCTGGGAGCGATCGCACTAGAATTTACAACTCCATTTTTCCCAGCAACAGCTGCTACAGAAGCGGGTTCCGGACGCGGCTGTTTCGCTTTTGTCATTGCCAACTTAATTGAGGCAATTAGTTGCTTTTGGTCAAAAGGCTTTCCGAGAAACTCAAAATATTCAAAGGGTTCGGGGATTTTCTCCGTCACCTCTTCTTTCCGACCAGACATAAGAACTAAGGGAATCTTTCTTAGTTCTGGTTGAGCTTGAATCTGCTGGAAAACTTCCCAGCCACTCATTTTCGGCAAAAGGAAATCCAACATAATCAGGCTGAGTTTTTCCTGAAGAATGAAATTTAATCCTTCTAAGCCGTCTTTTGCTTCCAGTACCTCAAAATTGCCCGGAGGCAACATTTCCCGTACTTTCACCCTGACAACTGTAGTGTCATCGATAACTAGAATCTTGTTACTTGCCACGACTAATTACTCTAACAGAAACTTTAGGTTGAAATGGCGGCTTTGCCAATTAAGTTTGAGAATCCTCCCACTATATATGACATTTATATTGATTGGGGGATAGTAATTTCTGGGAGAAGCGACAATAATTTAGGTATCTGACAGAGCATATACTGATGTTTTGTAAGATTAGTGTAAATGTGATATTTAAATTACAGGCGATTGGACATTGGGCATTGGTAATAATTCTTTCCCCTTTCCCTTTTCCCCTTTCCCCTTTTCCCCTCTTCAAAAAGCCCCTGCTCCCCCTAAATTATTGAATTATTTATGACCTATAAGCAACCAGCGCAACTCAAATCAGAGATTATAGCAATGCCAACGTGGTTACGTCGTCCGATTGGCAAAGCTAGTGAACTCTCGACGGTACAACGCATTATTAAGCAACGCCAAATTCACACGATTTGTGAAGAAGGACGTTGCCCCAATCGCGGGGAATGCTACTCCCAAAAAACGGCAACTTTTTTACTCATGGGTCCCACATGTACGCGGTCTTGCGCTTTTTGTCAAGTAGATAAAGGTCATGCACCTATGCCTCTGGATTCCTCAGAACCGCTGCATGTGGCAGAATCAGTGCAGCTTTTGGGATTACGTTATGTGGTATTGACTTCTGTGGCTCGTGATGACCTACCAGATCAAGGAGCGGGTCATTTTGTCAAGACGATGGAAACTATCCGCGCTTTGAACCCAGAAGCTCAAATCGAAGTGCTAACACCTGACTTTTGGGGTGGGGTTGTTGGTGAAGAAGGTCAACGCCAACGGATAGAAATGATTGTCAAAGCGCACCCTGCTTGTTACAACCACAATATTGAAACGGTGCGACGGTTGCAAGGTCCTGTGCGACGAGGTGCGAAGTACGATCGCTCGCTAAGGGTGCTTTCTCTAGTCAAAGAGATTCAGCCGACAATTCCCACCAAATCAGGTTTGATGCTGGGACATGGTGAAACCATTGAGGAAGTCATTGAAACAATGGCGGATCTGAGAACTGTAAGATGCGATCGCCTCACTATCGGTCAGTATATGCGTCCTTCATTAGAACATCTGCCAGTACAAAAATATTGGACACCCAAAGAATTTGATGAGCTTGCTATTATAGCACAAGAAATGGGATTTAGCCACGTTCGTTCTGCTCCTCTAGTTCGCAGTTCCTACCACGCCGGCGAAAGCCCTTGATAGACATAGACGTGAAAATGAATGTAGAGACGTAGCACTGCTACGTCTCTACATGGGTTTCAGATAACGCATCATTAATTTCTGGCTGGAGATGTCTAATAAAATGGGGGGGATGGGGCAGGGGAGGAGGGGCAAATTATTTCTTCTTTCTTGCCCCTTTCCCCTTTTCCCCTCTTCAAATGCCCTATAATACATTTTGTTGACTGGTGCTGTTTTAGGGTACAAAATCCACAAAAATATTTTTGATGAGTGTCGCTAAATGTCAGGAACCCTAGCCGTCATGCATAGGGCTTGCATGAGAAATCATCAAGCCATTCTGACCCGACCACCTAGTAATAGGTAGCCGTTATTTGAGTCACGACACCTTGGGATACGCAGCCAGTCCCCCGCTTTGTCGCTTGTAATTAAATAGTTCTAAGGTCACTGGAACAGTGTTACAAGCCCAACAAGCTCTTATAACTGGTCAAGGCTAACTTTACCCCGGAAGGGAGGGACGAAAGTCCAAACATTATGCGTACAGGATTGGGAGACTTGAAACGGTAATTGTCCCGTTGAAAGTGCAACACAAAAGCACACCGAACTAACCTTTTCCCTTGGCGGTAATGGAGTAAATATAAAGTCGTCCTATAAGGACGGGGTTTCTACCCATTTTTTTGATGACGACACTTTGCTATTTGTTAAGAAGAGTGTAATTAGGAGAGGAAACTATGACAGCTCAAGCCAAGAAACCTACAAATCCAAAAGTCGGTGCAGAAGTAGCTCAAACCGGCGCTAAAGCTCCATTTCCCTTTCGCACCGGAATCAGTTTATTTCTCCTAGCTGGTAATTTCCTGATAGCAGCAATTTACTTCCATCTGGTTGACTTTTAATCATTAGGCTCTTGTCAAGAGTGAGGAGTCAAGAGTCAAGAGTTAAAATTTTGACCATTGACTTTTGACTCTTAATTGGATTTGGTGTTGCTCAAATCGTACCTTTGAATAAACCTTTGGGACGAATTAGCAGCACCAAAATCATAATGAACAGCGCTACACCTTGTTTATACTGAGAACCTAGTCCAGGGATGATGGTGCTGACTTCTTGAACTATACCGATGATAAAAGCTGCTGCGATCGCTCCATAAGGATTGCCAATTCCCCCCAGAATCACTGAGGCAAACATAGGTAAAATTAAAAACCAGCCCATGTTCGGACGCACAGCTGTAATTAACCCGTACATACTGCCTCCCAAAGATGTGAGCGTCCCGGCAATTATCCAAGTCCAGACAATTACAGAGTCAACATTAATACCAGAAACTCTCGCCAAATCCAAATCGTCTGCAACCGCTCGCATAGCTTTACCAATTTTGGTATTTTGTAAAAGATAATGCAGCGCCAAAATTGCCAACGTCGCTAAGAACAAAACCAGCAATTGATTTTGCGGCACTTTTAAACCTGCAATATCTAAAGCAGGAGTAATGGGTAAATTGTAATTTTGGTTACTACCACCCCAAACCAAGATAATGGCATTGCGAAGAAATAATGCCAGTCCAATGGACATAATAATCAGAGTAGTAGAGGTAGCACGGATAGAGCGCATCCTTGACCACAGAAGCTTTTCCGACAACACCATTACTGCTACTGTTCCGAAGCTCGCTAGTACCATCGACAGCCAAATATTTATGCCAAGATTATTTAAGAGCCATGTAAAATAAGCTCCCAATGTGAGAAAATCACCGTGGGCAAAGTTAGATAACCGTAAAATCCCATAGGTTAAAGTCAGTCCAACGGCTGCCAGAGCAATAATGCTCCCTACAGCAATTCCATTAACAATTAATTGAGCTAGTTGTGCATTCATAGTGAAGGGGAAAGGGGAAAGGGGGAAAGGAAAAGGGGGAAAAATTTTATTTCTAGGACTTACGCACTCGTTACCAGAAAACAAGTTTTTGAGATTGCTTCCTGCCGTCGCAATGACGGAAATACGTAATCTGTGCGTAAGTCCTGATTTCTTGGGTGCAACCTTTTTCCCTCATGAAATTCCCTACTTCCCAGTCTTTCTTGTAAAAAAAATGCCATTTTTTCGATTTATGTGTTAAAACCACATGAGTGACCAAAGAGAATGAGTGACCAAAGAGACAGGGGAGCAAAGGGGAAAACTCCGGATTCCCCTGCCAAAAGGGATTCAGAGCAACTACATTTATGTATGGGGTTCTCCCTTCTGCCCCTTGTCCTGTTCAATGATTGTGTTTCTACTAATGTCATTTATGCATACTGTTACACTAGACGCTACTAGTTATGAGTTATGAATCAAAATAATTCGTATCTAAGTATACATAAAACCTTATTCGCACCTTGATCAAAACTATATTTCTTGAGCGGTCTAGTTGACCATGCAGCAGTATTCAAGCTTACCAGAACAGAACTCTCAGGTAGATACAAGTACAAAACTTTTGACCTCAATTGAGCAACTTCGCGCCGATTTGTGGCTCGAATGCACTTTAAATAACTTGCAAAGTCGGCTCAACGATTATCTGCTTTCTAGTTGTACTATAGAAGCAGAAATTTTCCAGATAGTTGTAAACGAACTCAATAGTGCTTTAAATATTGATGAAGTAGCGATCGCTTTGTTTCAACCACTAGAAACAGTTGGCAAAATTTGCTATACTTCTCGGTCATCATCCAGGCTGATTTCCAACACCGTAAAAAAGCTACAATTTAGCTTGCAAGAAGCGATAGACATTGAAGATTTACAGAAATTAGAAAACCAACAACCGCCGAATGCTTGGCGGTTAGCTGAGGATTTTGACGGTGTTGCGAGCTGGTTAATTATCGTCACAGAATTACAAGAACCTAGTAGCGAATCACTAAAAACAGCACAAGTTAAACTTACATCAAAATTGATGGCTCGCGCCGCCAATCAATGTACGGTAGCTTTGGCACAACTGCAACAAATAAAATCTTTGCAGGAATGTTCTCAACATCTAGAAAGCTTTAATCAGCAACTAGAGCGCACTAATCAACTAAAAAACCAGTTTCTCGCAAATACCAGCCACGAAATTCGCACACCGCTTAGTTCTATTATCGGTTTCACTCAGCTACTCTTAGCCCAAGGCTACGATCCCACAAGAGAACGTCACCAAGAGTATTTAAATATTATTCAGTCCAGCGGCAAGCACCTGCTAGCTTTAATTAACGATATTTTGGATCTGTCAAAAATTGAAGCAAATCAGCTAGAGGTGCAATGGGAAACCGTAAATGTCGCAACACTATGTAGTAATATTTTCGCTTTACTGAAAGAAAAAGCCGCTAATAAAAATTTGAAACTGCGTCTAGAGATAGATCCGAATGTCACAACTCTCGTAGGCGATTCTTTGCGACTCAAGCAAATGCTGTTAAACTTGCTGTTCAACGCGCTCAAGTTTACAACCACAGGAAGCGTTGGGTTAAAGGTAGCTGTCAAAGGTGAATTTATGTATTTTACAGTTTGGGACACTGGTGCTGGCATCTCTAAAGAAAACCAAACTGAACTTTTTCAACCTTATTTCCAAATTCCAAATGCTGCTACCGATCGCGATGAAGGTACTGGTTTAGGATTAGCACTAACTCGGAAACTCGTCGAAATTCACAGTGGCTGGTTGAAAGTAGAATCTAAAGTTAATGAAGGTTCCCATTTTACCATCGTACTTCCCTTGATGCAGAAACAGGAAGAGGGGGTAGAGACGTTCCGGCGGAACGTCTCTAGGTCAGACAAGGGAAATGGGGTTAATTTCAATATTACCTCATCATCAAAGATTTTGCTAGTGGAAGATGATTTGCCCAATGCCAAACTGATAAAAACTTATTTAGAAAAATTGGGTTATCAAGTAACTTGGGTAAAAAAAGCTACCCAAATGTGGCAAGCTATCACACAGTTGCAGCCTGCGTTGATTTTAATGGATGTGTATTTACCAGATGAAAATGGCTTGAAACTAGTACGGCAACTACGAGAAAATCAGCAGTATAAAACGATTCCGATAATAGCCCAAACAGCAATGGCAATGAAAGGCGATCGCGAAATCTGTCTCGCTGCTGGAGTCAATGACTATATTTCTAAACCGATTGATTTGCCACTTTTAGCAACTTTGGTAGCAAAATACAGCAGATTAGGGAATGGGTAATAAACATCTGTTGGAAAAGAGGTAAAGACTATTCTGTGCTACGTCTCTACAAGGGTTTGGGGCAACGCAAAATAAAAGAGCGGTCGATGTCTAATGGGTAATTGTTCCTTTCCCTTTTCCCCTCTGAAAATCCCCAATTCCTTCTACCACATGCCTACAATAGAATTTGTTAGGCTGAATACGGTTTTGGGTGGATCTGCAAATGATGCTGACAGAGAAACTTGAGCAACTAAGAACTTTGTTTAAAGAAATGGAGCAGGCTTTAATTGCCTACTCTGGTGGGATTGATAGCACTTTGGTTGCTAAGATTGCTTATGATGTTTTAGGCGATCGCGCAATGGCAGTGACGGCTGTTTCTCCGAGTCTTTTGCCAGAGGAGTTGGAAGACGCGATTCTTCAAGCGGCAACTATTGGGATTTCTCATCAAATCGTCCAGACGCACGAGATGGAAAATCCTAATTACACATCTAACCCCGTCAACCGGTGTTATTTTTGTAAAAGTGAATTGCACGACACTCTCAAACCTTTAGCTTTGAAGTTGGGTTATCCCTATGTTGTGGATGGTGTGAATGCTGATGATTTACATGATTATCGTCCAGGAATTCGTGCCGCAAAAGAAAGAGGTGCGCGATCGCCTTTAGCAGAAGTTAATATTTCTAAAGTTGAAGTTCGCCAACTTTCGCAACAACTAAGTTTACCTTGGTGGGATAAACCTGCTCAACCTTGTCTGAGTTCGCGTTTTCCCTATGGTGAAGAAATTACTGTTGCTAAGTTGCAAAGAGTAGGAAGAGCGGAAATTTACTTGCGGAAGTTAGGTTTGAAGAATTTGCGGGTACGTTCTGATGGAGATACCGCACGAATTGAATTATCACCAGAACAAATCAAAGAGTTTGTCTTAACGACAGATTTACCAACAATTGTTTCTGCATTTCAAAACTTGGGATTTCTCTATGTAACTTTGGATTTAGAAGGTTATCGTAGCGGTAAGTTAAATCAAGTTTTAAATCGCGAAACTTTGAGTCTTAAAGTTTAGATTTTGATTCGTAGTAAGCACAAAGCGTGCTTACTACGAAATCAATTAACTTTTAGCCAGTCAAATATATCTGCTGCTCGTATCTGCCAATCTGCTAAAACATCAAGAACAGGTAATTTATCATTATCATATTTTACTACTGGCAATTGATTAGGTTGAAATACCATCACTGATTTATCATTATTGTCAATGAACCAACCTAGTTTTGTTCCCTGGTTAATACAAAAAATAATTTTATCAATGACGCGGTTAGGATATTGGTCAGGTGATAAAATTTCAATTGTCCAATCTGGATAGCTTTCAAATCTGTTAGCAATCTCTCCATTTTCATCAGTTGGGATGCGTGACCATTCAAATACAGTAATATCTGGAACTAAAGAACGTCCCCCAAATGTGCAGCGTAACTCGGTTAATGCTAATGCTAGCTTTTGTGATTCACTTACCTGATTAATAGCAGTTGATAAACGGGTTTGGATTATGCTATGTTTACCCTGAGCCATTGGTTTTTGGTAGATTTTACCGTCAACATATTCGCTAGCTGGTTTGGTTTCTGGCAATTGCAGAAATTCTTCTAAGGAAAGTTTGGATGATAACTGAGTTGATACCATTAGTAATTTTTTTATAAATTTACTTAAGCGATCGCTTACTTTTATTCGCTGTAATTTTAGTTTCTACTTGCTGTAGTGCCGATCGCCAAACATCATATCCACTGGTTGACAAATGTAACCCATCTGTGGTTAAATCTTCTCGCAAATTACCTTCAGAATCTGTAAACCAATTATGGATATTCAGATAATTTACTTGTTGTTCTTTGGCAATTTCGGCAAGTTGCTCGTTAATATGGCGAATTCGGCTATTAGGAATTTTCGCCTGACGAGTAGGCAAAATTGATTGGATAATAATTAAACTTTCTGGGTGACTCTGCTTCAGAGTACGAATAATCCGGCGATGATTACGTAAAATTGTTTCATCACTAGCACCATTGCGTAAATCGTTGATTCCCGCCATGACGTAAATCACATCAGGTCGAGTTTTAGAGAAGAAAGATAATCTTTTTAATATACCACTGGAAGTATCTCCAGATATTCCTTGATTCAGCCATAATTTCCCGGTAGGTAATTTTCGAGCGGGAAACCACATGCTCAAAGAATCACCAACTAAAACATTAAGATGATTTGCTCCTTGACCATGAGCGATCGCTTTCGCTTCTAAGGCTAATAAAGTTTTCCAGTCTTCATAAGTTAGTTGATGTTTGTTTCTTGAGCGGACAAGGGATTCACCTGATGGCGATCGCTTGTCTGCGATCCGCTCTGCGATCGCGGAGCGTACGTTATCATCATCGAAACGGGTGTAAATCTGACCTGTTTTCAGAGCAGCTAATCTTTGGTAATAAAGTTCTTTACCCGATACCAGCGTGGGTTCTAATGGTTCGGAATCTATTCTAAATGAAGACTCTCTTTGTGCCGACAATACCTGATTGCTGAACTCTGGTGGGGAGATTTCCGCACTAGGGGCGATTTTCTCTTCTACAGTTCGTGGCAAACTTTCTAAATAAGGCGATAACGGGTTGCTAAATTCTGGTAAGGAGATTTCCACAACAGGGATAATTTTCTCACCTACACTTGGCAGCGAACCTTGTTTTAAATTCCACAGCACTGGATGATTTTCTAGTTGAATCATCGATAACTGTGGAAGACCCGACGCTGGTATTGCCAATCCTGTCAACAAGCTTGCTGCCAAAAGATAAGAATCCCTCATAGTTTTTATCTCTCCTCTAGTCGCTGCTTTTCTTTAAGACAGCCAGGAAATGCTATCTTCAGGATAATTTTAGTTTTATTCAGAAACAATTGTACAGCGGTAGACAAGCTTTATTTCTCCCAATCTCGCTTACCCTAAGCAACTCGTTTATTAACTACAATATCTCAGAATTTACAGTTTTTCTGCAACCCTGTCAATATCGAGTTCCACAAGTTTTGATTTTTGAACAGATACGTCGGGTTGTTTGCAACTTACTTAACCAAAAGTTGCGGCACAGATACCCGACTTCTTCAAGAAGTCGGGTATCTAAATCCAGCGATTTAGTGCATGGGGAATTTGTACAAAAGGATACATAGAATTGGCATAACACACCCTTGGATCTTAGAAGTCGGGTATCTTGAGCGGGATCTTGTTTTTTCACGAATCCTAAACGGGCGTAATCAAACGTAACTTAAAAATTTAGCCTTTACAAATTATACTGAACCATAAAGATAAACCTTTTGTGGGTTTATTAATAGACATCTGGTAAAAAAGTAGAGACGTAGCAGTGCTACGTCTCATCAAGGGTTTCCGGCAACGCATAATTAATTTATACCAGATGTCTAATAGAGTGTAATTTGGGCTTTAGCGCTAAAGCCCAAACTAAAAACGCATCATATCAATTTTGAAAAAGGCAAAATCGTGTAAATAAGGTTTTAGTTATGACTCAGGACTGTAAAAAATTGGCGCTAGGGTTTATTTTCGCTCTCGGTGGAGCAACTTGCTCTATTAACAGCGCCTTTGCTCAACAAATTACCATAGATGGTACTCTGAGTCCTGGGCGAACTTTAAGTGGACCAAACTACATCATTCCTCAAGCCGATGGTCAAACTGTAGGCAATAATTTATTTCAAAGTTTCGGACGCTTCAACCTCAACGCAGGTGAAAGTGCGAATTTTCAGAGTGACGTCAACATTAGAAATATTCTCTCACGCGTCACCGGTGGCTTTTCTTCTACGATTGATGGTAGAATTTTTACCCAAAGTGCTAATGTAAATCTTTTCTTCATCAATCCCAGTGGAATTATCTTTGGTCCCAACGCAGTCATCAATGTGGGAAGTGCAACCAGAGGTTCTTTTATCGCTACAACTGCTGATGCTTTAGTTTGGGCAAATGGTGGACAGTTCAGCGCAACCAATCCTTCTGGAGCGAGTCCCTTACTGACCATAGTAGGCGATCCTAGCGGATTTTTATCTTCCCTCAGACCACCGCAACCGATCGCTAGTTCGGGTAATAATCTCACAGTCTTTGATGGTCAAAGTTTGTTGCTGCTAGGAGGAAATCTCACCTTTGATAACAGCAACTTGCAAACACCGGGAGGACGAGTAGAATTAGCAGGGATAGCGGGAACTGGAACTGTCGGGCTTGAAGCAAATGGTAACATTTTCAGCTTGAATATCCCAGATAATTTAGCCCGTGCTGATGTGTCGCTACAAAATCGCTCTTCAATCGATGTAACCGCAGCAAATCAAGGTAATATTGCTATTGTCGGTCGCAATGTGGATTTTATCGGCGGAAGTCAACTCAGAACCGGAATCGGCTCTGGTTTAGGTGCGGTAAATAGTCAAGCTGGAGATATTACCGTTAATGCCACAGGAAGAGTAACAATCAATCAAAGTAGCAGACTAAGCAATACAGTTGCCACTCGTGCTACAGGTAATGCTGGTAATATCAGCATCAAGGCTGGTGAGATTTTGATTAATAATCAAGGAAGCGATGCCGCAATAAGTACTAATCGTAGTGTACAAGGACGCGGTGGAAACGTTTTATTAGAATCGAGCGGCTCAATTTTTGTCACTGGGGAAAGTCTCAATTCAGTCGAATCGGTAATTTCCACTTTCGCGGGGCAAGCATCAACAGATAGCGGAGATATATCACTGAATGCAAGTGGTGCTATCAAGTTAGATAATGCCTTTTTTGTCACCAGTAGGATTGGGGGAAATGGGGGAAACATATCACTGCAAGGGAATGAAATCTCATTAGCAAATAATAGCTCCCTGGTTAGTCAAGCTTTTTCGCGGGGAAATTCTGGAAGCATTACACTCAACTCAACAGGTCCAATCTCGATTCAAAATACCTTGGTGAATACTGCTGTCGGTAACCAAGACAGCAACACTCCTAATCCGCAAGTAGGTAATGCTGGTAATATAAATATTAGTGGACGATCTGTTTCTCTAACTGGTGGCTCAGAAATATCTTCTAGATCGTTTACGGGCGTTAACTCCGGAAATATAAACGTTAATGCCACAGAATTCGTATCAATTTCAGGTAATGCACCACGAATTCCTCGACCAAGGAGCGATCGCGCTTCCAACTTCACAAATACTATACTGACAACAACCGCAGGAAGGAATTCTAGAGGCAATGCAGGTAACATCAGCATCAAGGCTGGTGAAATTTTTATCAATAATCAGGCAAACAATCCAGCAGTAAGTACTACTAGTCAAGGACTTGGACGCGGTGGAAATGTATCTTTACAAGCTAGCGGCTCAATTTCTTTAATCGGACGGGATAGGCAAGCTAACGACCTGGTGATTTCTACCTCTGGTGAAAGAAACTCACTAGGTAGCGGAGATATATCTCTCAACGCTAATGGCTCTATCTCCTTAGATAATGCTTTCTTAAGAGCCAGCACTAATGGAGGTGACGCAGGAAGTATATTAGTGCGAGGCAATGAGAGAGTATCTTTCGCAAATAATAGTGCCTTGACAACAGAAGCTTTATTAGGACGGGGCAATGCAGGTCCGATTACAGTTGAATCTTTTGGTCCGATCTCTTTACAGAATAGCTTGATTGCCACAAATGTTGGAAGTCCATCTGACAGAATCTCTAGACCAGAACTAGGCAATGCTGGTAATATTAAAATCGAGGGGCGATCTGTTGCTCTAACTGCCGGCTCAGAAATATCATCTAGATCCTTTAGCGGTGTTAACTCCGGCAATATTGAAGTGAATGGCACCCAATTCGTAGACATCTCCGGGAGAGCATCGCAATTTCCACGACGAGGGAGCGATCGCGCTAACAGTTTTCCCTACACTACACTAGCGACAACCAGCGAGCAATTAGCTAGAGGTGTCAGTGGAGACATCACAGTCAACACCAATAATTTACGTATCTCAGACGGGGCAAGCGTTAGAGCAGACACTAGAAGTAACTTTAGTGGTGGCAGTGTAAATATTAATGCGAATGTCGTTGATATAACTAACGGGGGACAAATTTTCACCACAGCTTTTAGCAGTGGCAATGCAGGTGATATCCTACTCAATGTGAGCGATCGGCTGAATATTTCCGGTAGTAACCCAGGCAAAGCTGATATATTTAACCAAATAGCTCAAAACAGTGATAGAACCCAAGCTGAGTTTCAATTAGGTTCCCCTAATTCAGAAGCCGGAATATTCGCCAATACTTCCCTTAACTCAACGGCTCAGGGAGGTGACTTAACAATTAACACTCCTTTGTTGCGAGTTCAAGATGGTGCAACAATCTCAGTCAGCAGTCCCCAAGGACAAGCAGGTAATTTGAATATTACCGCCAAAACCATTCTTCTCAACCAAGGAAGCTTGACTGCGAAAACCGGAATTACACCCACTCAAGAAGGACAATCAGGAGCAAACATCCAGCTAAAAGATGTAGATTTGTTATTATTGCAAAATAATAGCTTCATCAGCGCTCAAGCAAGGGACACAGCCACGGGTGGTAATATCACCATTGATGCTAAGAAAGGTTTTGTAATTGCCCCTTTGGGAGAAAATAGTGATATAATAGCAAGTGCTTCTGTTGATAGAGGCGGTAATATTACAATCAATACTCAAGGGATTTTTGGCTTCTTTGAAGGTCGAGCCACTCCCGGAAACGGTACTAACGATATTGATGTTAGTTCCGATTTTAACGACCCAGGTACGGTAGATATTAACACACTCGATATAGATCCCCGCCGTGGTTTGCTGGAATTGCCTGCAAGTGTAGTTGAAGTTTCCAGGCTGATTGCCTCTAATTGTGGTGGTTTAGCTGGCAAAGATGGTAGTAGCTTCACTTATACCGGACGTAGTGGTTTACCGGATAGCCCTGATGATTTTCTGAGTAGTGATGTAGTTTGGTCAGATACACGGCTAACCAATATCCCCAGTGAGGTAATGTATAACGCACCTACTTCAAAGCCTTTCAATCAAACAAAAGACGGCATTGCGATCGTACCTGCTATCGGTTGGATATTCAATAATAAAGGCGAAGTTACCCTAATTGCATCACAAAGCGAAACACCCAGCCGTATCTATTCCCCTACTACCTGCCAAAACGAAACTGATTAGAGTCGATGGCTGGTATTACCCAGCGAACCTCTCTTACAGAGCCGTGCGTGCCACTTTTTTTCAGTCTACATGAAGTACCGTACCGTATTTCAGGTATTTTCCCCAGTCAGGGCAGTCTTGACTGGGGATTATTTTGGGAATGTAAATGATTGTTACTTAGTTTCTCATAACTGAGACTTACTTAGCCATCATCTTTTATGTTCTATATTGTCTTGTTCAAGGAACAGGCAATCACGTTTTAGAGAAAACCAATTTTTAAGGAGAGCGAAATGCTTGACGCTTTTTCTAGATCTGTAGTTTCAGCAGATGCCAGCACTTCCACCGTATCTGATATTGCTGCTCTCAGAGCCTTCGTTGCTAGTGGTAACAGACGTTTGGATGCTGTAAATGCGATCGCTAGCAACGCTAGTTGCATGGTTTCTGATGCTGTTGCTGGAATGATCTGCGAAAACCAAGGTTTGATCCAAGCAGGTGGTAACTGCTATCCCAACCGTCGCATGGCTGCTTGTCTGCGCGATGCTGAAATCGTATTACGCTATGTAACCTACGCTCTATTAGCTGGTGATGCTTCAGTTCTAGATGATCGTTGCTTAAACGGTTTGAAAGAAACCTATGCTGCTCTAGGCGTACCCACAACCTCTACCGTGCGTGCCGTTCAAATCATGAAGGCTCAAGCAGCTGCTCACATCCAAGACACTCCTAGTGAAAAGTTTGCTGGTTCCAAATTGCGTAAGATGGGTTCCATCGTCACAGAAGATCGTTGCGCTAGCTTGGTTGCTGAAGCTTCCAGCTACTTCGATCGCGTGATTTCTGCTCTGAGCTAATTAATTGCAATTCGCAATTAACTCAACAGATTGACATGCAACACAGTTTAAATTATAAGCCTTTTGGGAGATTTAAGAAATGAAATCAGTTGTTACCACCGTTATTGCATCTGCTGATGCCGCAGGTCGTTTCCCCAGCACCTCTGATTTAGAATCAGTACAAGGTTCTATCCAACGTGCATCTGCTCGTTTAGAAGCAGCTGAAAAGCTAGCTGGCAACATCGAGGCAGTTGCAACCGAAGCTTACAACGCTTGTATCAAGAAATATCCTTACTTGAACAACGCTGGTGAAGCTAACTCCACCGATACCTTCAAATCCAAGTGCGCTCGTGACGTCAAGCACTACCTGCGCTTGATCCAATACAGCTTGGTAGTTGGTGGTACAGGTCCTTTGGATGAATGGGGTATTGCTGGTCAACGTGAAGTTTATCGCGCTTTGGGCTTGCCCACCGCTCCCTACGTTGAAGCATTAAGCTATGCTCGTAACCGTGGTTGCGCTCCTCGCGATATGTCTCCTCAAGCATTGACTGAATACAATGCACTACTTGACTACGCGATCAACTCTTTGTCCTAGTCAATTGCTGGACTTGTGATTTGCTGACACGGGTACATTGTTACCCTACAAACCTGGAGCTTCTTGGCTCTTTGCTTTGCCTGTTAAGGTTGAGTAATGGCAAAGAATCTCTGGGTTTATTTTGTTTTAAACTATCAGTATCTGCCCAAAGCTAACTGCTGACGGCTTATCTATGTATATAATATGGATAAACGCTTTTTTAATTTCTTTAATCTCACAGAAGACCAGGCGATCGCTCTTTTGGATACGCCCCAAGACCAGTTGAGTGAGGATGATTCACGCTATATAGCGGCTTCTCATTTGGTGAACTTCCCCACGGAGCAATCAATAAACGCACTGATGCGGGCTGTGCAGCAAACTGATCCCGCCTTGGATAACCGCATTGTCCGTCGCAAGTCGGTGGAGACTTTGGGACGATTGCAAGCCGAGGTAGCCTTGTCAGTAATTCGCACATGTTTGAGTGATGAAGACTGCTATATGGTGGAAAATGCCGCTTGGGCGATCGGTGAAATTGGGACTCAGGATGCCGATATCCTCGAAGATGTAGCTCAATTGCTGGATAAGCCTGGGCAGACATACCGCGTAATTATCCATACACTAACAAAGTTTAATTATCAGCCTGCCCTAGAACGAATTCGCAGATTTGTAGATGATACTGACCCACCCACAGCAAGTGCGGCAATGGCGGCAGTTTGCCGTTTAACTAGGGACTATTCCCAGATGGGGAAGGTGGTGGCGATGTTGCAACACCCGAATGTGTTAGGACGGCGGTTGTCCATCCAAGATTTGATGGATGCCCGTTATTATGACGCGATTCCCCATATAGCCCGATGTCCAGTATCTTTGGTCTTTCGGCTGCGAGGAATTCGGACGTTGGCAGAAGCGGGAATCTCTGCGGGAGCAATCACCTTTGCAACGATTCAACCCTATTTAGAGCAGACGTTACGCGACCACCCGAAGGATCTGGGTTTGGTGCATAGTTACCAAAGTCCCCCTACTTTGCCAGTTCTGATCCGGGGGTTGTACGAAACTGACTTTGGACGGTGCTATTTAGCAAGCAAAACCATTCTTGACCATCACACCGATGCTGCTCCTGAGGCTTTGTTTGCTACCTACGCCGAAGAGGGAAATAATGATTATGGTGCCCATTTCCATGTAATGAAGCTGTTCGGCTGGTTGAAACACGCCCCAGCATACGATTTGCTGGTTGAAGCATTGTATAACAAACAACCACAATTTCAAAAATCACGCGCAGCAGCTGCGATCGCTCTCGGTGAACTCGGCGAACCACGGGCTATTCCCGAACTGAAAGCCTGCCTAGAAACCAAAATCTGGGATCTGAAATATGCCGCTTTGATGGCACTGGAAAAATTGGGTGATACTAGTGGTTATGAGATAGTCGTCAACGATACCGATTGGCTGATTCGAGAAAAAGCCAAGTCAGCTAAAGTATGAAGTAATTTGCATAGTTCATTTTAAAAGCCCTGGTATTAGAAAACTTTAAATAAAGCATAGTCAAGTCTAGTCTTCTATAGTCTTTTTGGTCGGTTTACCTAGTTGTGCAATCCATGCCCTAACCACATCAGAACTAGACACTCCCCTGGTATCCGCAACGTGATTGCAGCTGTAATAATTCATATTCTGTTACCCGCACTACTAGCCTTTTATCTCTCATTTGGTGTTACCATTTGGTCATACATCTAAGATAGCAAAATGCAGTTTGTAGAGCAGCGAGTCATCAAGAAAAGTAATCCAGCGTGGGAGGAGATAGATGCGATGTCCTTTGCGTCTAAGAACTTGTGGAACGCAGCTAACTACTGTATTCGTCAATCATTCGTGTATGGTCATGGTGTGCCGTCCTACAACTCAATGGACAAGTTAATGCAGTCAACTTTGGAGTATAAAGCGCTCCCAGCTAAAGTTGCACAGCAAGTCCTCAAGTTGTTAGACAAATCATGGAAGAGCTACTTTGCAGCAATTGCACAGTACAAGTTAGATTCCTCCAAGTTTACTGGTTTTCCCAAAATACCCGGATACAAACCCAAAGATGGACGCGGTGTTTTAATTTTCACCTCTCAAGCAACTTCTAAAAAAGTATTTAAAGAGTCAGGGCAAATTAAACTCAGCAGTATTGATTACAACTTTGACACTCAGGTAGAGCAATCAGATTATTGTCAGTCTCGGATTGTGCCAAAAATTGACCATTATGTTTTAGAAATAGTCTATGAGGTTAGTAACTATGAATTAAGTGAAAATACAGAGCGCATTGCTGCGATTGACTTGGGGATTGATAATTTGATGGCGATAACATCAAACGTGCCAGGGTTTAAACCTGTTCTCGTTAACGGTCGTCCACTCAAGAGTATGAATCAATTCTTTAATAAAAAACGTGCTACATTGCAACGGTGCAGTGGTTTAAAGACATCCAGAAGGATTAAACACCTGACTACTAAACGTAATTTCAAAGTCAGAAATTATTTGCATCGAGCATCTAATTATGTAATTCAACTATTGGTTGAGTTGGGAGTTACGAAATTAGTCATTGGTCAAAATCATGACTGGAAACGCGGCGTTAATATTGGCAGTAGAAACAATCAATCATTTGTCTTAATACCTCACGGACAGTTGACTGATATGCTCACCTACAAAGGCATCTTAGTAGGGATTTAGTGTAATTGTGCGCGAGGAATCATACACCAGCAAATCGAGTTTTCTTGATGGTGATTTTATTCCTGACTATGGGAGTAAACCTATTGAGTGGAAACCATCAGGTAAACGAGTATGTCGGGGATTGTACCGCACGAAGTCAGGACGACTCTGTAACGCTGATATCAATGGCAGTTACAACATAATGGTAAAAGAATTCCCCAATGCCTTCTCCCAAGGGAAGACGCTAAAAGCGATTGGGACAGGGGATAGCGAGGTCTTAGTTGACCCAATTCGGGTAAATCTAGGTGGTTTTATGGCTAAAAGCTTGACCCCATTCTAGATGCCTTTAAGGTTCTGTGAAAGAAGTGGTAATTTCTCAAAAGCCATGTCTGACTATATTTGACTATACAGAATTGAACTATGTCTACAGAAGAGCTATTCCAACAACTGAAACATCCTAACCCCCACCTACGCGACCAAGCAATGTGGGAACTAGCTGAAAATCCAGATGAAACAACCATCCCCCGACTGATGAGTATTCTAGATGAAGAGGATACCACCTATCGACGAGCGGCAGTCAAAGCCTTAGGAGCGATCGGTCTTGATACGGTGACTCCTCTGGTTGAAGCCTTGCTGCATAGTGAAAATGTCACCGTGCGGGGAAGTGCGGCAAAAGCACTAGCCCAAGTCGCCATTAATTATTCAGATGTTCCCTTTCCTATAGAAGGGGTGCAAGGATTAAAGACTGCCCTCAATGACCCCAATCCCGTGGTGCATATTGCCGCTGTGATGGCGTTGGGTGAGATTGGTTCTCCCGTTGTGGATGTTTTAATTGAGGCATTGCAAACCACGGATAACCCAGCACTGGGAATCTCCCTGGTGAATGCCCTTGGCTCAATAGGCGATCGCCGAGGTGTGGAGGTGCTGACATCCCTAATTCAGGATGAATCTACCGACTCCTATGTGCGCGAGTCCGCCACTAGTGCATTATCTCGCCTGGAGATGACGGTGAAGTTTCAGAGGGGAGAAAATTAATACCGATTACTCACTAGACATCTGGTAGAAAAGACGTAGAGACGTTCCGCCGGAACGTCTTTACACTGTAAGTAATTTACCGGACATAGCATAACATTAGGCGATGACAAATCAATCTTCCCCAAAAATTCCTGCTTGCGCTTGGAGCCGTCCCATTGGTAAGGGGTGGGACAAACCTTATACTGTTCGTTATGCCAGTAATATTGATGATGGTCCCTGGCATGGAATGCCTCTAGGAGGTTTCGGTGCTGGTTGTATCGGTCGTTCTTCGCGGGGAGATTTCAACCTTTGGCATATTGATGGGGGGGAACATACTTTCCAAACTATCCCCGCTTGTCAATTTAGTGTATTTGAGTCAGATGGCACATCTTCTCAAGCATACGCTTTGTGTACGCAACTCCCTGAGGATGGTAGTTTGGCAGCGTGGAAGTGGTATCCAAAAGGGGACGCGATGAATCGCGTCACTACGGGGAATTATCACGCTTTATATCCGCGCAGCTGGTTTGTGTATGAAAATGTGTTTCAAGCACAGTTAACTTGCGAGCAGTTTTCACCTGTATGGGCAAATAATTATCAACAAACTAGCTATCCAGTAGCAATGTTTATCTGGACTGCTCATAATCCAAGCGATGCACCTATTACTCTCAGCATTATGCTCACCTGGCAAAATATGGTGGGCTGGTTTACTAATGCTCTCAAATCGCCTGAAGTCCGGGTGCGCGATGATGGCAGTCCGGTTTACGAGTATCAACCGCGCTTGGGCGAAAGTGAATATAATTTTAACACAATAGTTGAAGAAACACTAGATGAAGAAAGTGAATATATCGCGTTTGAGTTGGATCAGGATTGGCTCGAACAACCTGTAAAAGAAGGTGAAGGGCAATGGTGCATTGCTACCAAAAAACATCCCCAAGTTGAATTATTCTACCATAGCCGCTGGAACCCATCTGGGACGGGTGAGGATGTGTGGCAAAGCTTCGCGGAAGATGGTTCTTTGTCGAATTATATTGATGAAACATCGGCAGCTGTGGGGGAACAAATAGGAGTTGCCCTTGCGGTTCGTTTTACTCTGCAACCTGGGGAAACTTTAGAAATTCCCTTTGTTCTTAGTTGGGATTTTCCGGTGACAGAATTTGCATCTGGAATCAACTATTGCCGCAGATATACAGATTTTTTTGGTCGCGATGGTAAGAATGCTTGGGCGATCGCTTCTATTGCTCTTCAACAATACCAAAGTTGGCGATCGCAAATTCAAACTTGGCAACAACCAATTCTCAACCGCCAAGATTTGCCAAACTGGTTTAAAATGGCTTTGTTTAATGAGCTTTACAACCTCACCAGCGGTGGTACTCTCTGGAGTGCAGCGTCAGAACTTGATCCTATCGGTCAATTTGCAGTCTTAGAATGCTTAGATTACCGCTGGTATGAAAGTCTAGATGTGCGGTTGTATGGTTCTTTTGCTTTGTTGATGCTGTTTCCGGAACTGGAAAAAGCGGTAATTCGTGCCTTTGCAAGAGCTATTCCTAAAAGTGACGAAACTGAGCGTATCATTGGCTACTATTTTACTATCAAGGCAGAAAGTCCGAGAGCTATCCGTAAAGCCGCAGGGGCGACACCCCACGATTTAGGCGCACCGAATGAACACGTTTGGGAGAAAACAAATTATACCAGCTATCAAGATTGTAATTTATGGAAGGATTTAGGCTGTGATTTTGTCTTGCAAGTATACCGTGACTTTTTGTTTACGGGTTCTAATGATATAGAATTCTTAACTGATTGCTGGAATGCGATGGTGCAGACTCTTGATTATGTGAAAGATTTTGATCGAGATGGCGATGGTATTCCAGAAAATTCCGGTGCCCCTGACCAAACTTTTGATGATTGGCGGTTGCTAGGTGTAAGTGCTTATTGTGGTGGATTGTGGTTGGCAGCTTTAGAGGCAGCGATCGCAATCAGTGATATTTTGATAAGATACCCAACAGACAACCACGATTCTAGAGAATTCGCAGATCAAAAATCTGTCTACGAAAGTTGGTTAGAACAATCTCGCCTTATCTACGAAGAAAAACTCTGGAATGGTCAATATTACCGACTTGATAGTGAAAGCGGTTCTGATGTGGTTATGGCAGATCAATTGTGCGGTCAATTTTATGCTCGTTTGTTAAGTTTACCTGATATTGTTTCAGGCGATCGCGCTTTTTCTGCCTTACAAACAGTTTATAATACTTGCTTCCTCAAATTCCATGATGGCAAGTTTGGTGCTGCTAATGGTCTTCGTCTTGACGGTTCACCAGAAAATCCTCAAGCTACTCATCCTCTAGAAGTTTGGACAGGAATAAACTTTGGGTTGGCAGCTTTTCTGGTACAAATGAAAATGAAGGATGAAGCATTTCGCTTGACGCAAGCTGTTGTCCAACAAATTTATGACAATGGTCTGCAATTCCGCACACCAGAAGCAATCACTGCATCTGGTACTTTTCGTGCTAGTACTTATCTGCGTCCAATGGCAATTTGGGGTATTTACTTAGTTATTGGTGAATAGTAGAAAAAATGTAGAGACGTAGCACTGCTACGTCTCTACAACTAGCACTGCTACGTCTCTACAAGGGTTTCAGATAACACATAATTAATTTTCACACCTATGTTTACTAGGTATACCCAATTAAACCCGCATAGTTCTAGAAAATCTGGGTAAGTCTTGATGAAAAATATTTTTACATCTATGATCACACTTTCCGGTTATTTAAAGAAGCAATAGAAAAGATGAGTAGTGGTTAAGTTTGAGGCAAGGAAAGACTCAAGATTACTAGTTTAGAAAATGCAAATATTACTAGATTGAGCCAAAACTATAACCAATAATGTTCACAATGCACAATTTTTTTGAAACAAATGCTCTTGTCAGGATTTTTTTGTGAAACCACGATGCATGAAAACTTTATCTATAAAAATAAATGGAAGACAAATGAATTTCCTTTCAATTACATTTATCTGCAATCTATGTTTAAACTAAAAGAGGAAAAATTAGGCGTTGCTGAATTGAGGTATGAATCTGGATGTAGAGACGTAGCACTGCTACGTCTAATCAAGGATTTTGGTATTATGTAAAATCCTGCGTCATACATGAAATCAGCAACGCCAAAAATTATAGTAGTTACTTGCCTGATGATTAGTTTGTTTAATTCCGGTTAAAGGATAAGTTAAATTTTGATCAAGTATGGAAGGGTATTAACGGGAATAGGCGAAATTTTATCACAATGCACTAGATGGCAATTAATACACTAGTGGAGCAAGTAATTGAGTTTACCAAAAAAATGTTTTATTCGATACAGTTATTTAACTATGATCCGCTGAAAAATGATAGGAAAGCAATTAGTAATTAAAAACACAATGAATTGCGTTTTTCAGAGGCTATTGGAATAAAGCTAAACCCAACACTTAAGTAATTGTCAGTTTTTTGGTGCTATAATGGCACGCTCTGCCAAAGTTAAAAAATTTACTAAAATATTTTAAGATTAAGCCATGAACTCCTTTTCGTCGGTAAGAGTTCAGGGAGAGCTGAAATATACAAGCAATCAGCATCCCACTCCTAATGCGGCTATCCTTGGATTGTTGAGGTTAGTTGCTCTTAATACAAACCTAGCAGTTGATTTTAGCTCTTTTTGGAAAATTCAGGAATTTGAACTAGGTGATGATTTGACTAGGTATGGTATCTTTGGAGATGAAGATAGCCGTAATGTTGTTTACTTAGTTTGCAGTGGAAAAGTGCGACTGCTAGGCTTTGATGCAACTTTGAGACGAGAAGTGTCAACTCAGTTGCTTGTGGCAGATCAGATTTTTGGTGCAGATGATTACTTTATTCATCAATCTTTACAATATCGTGCGATCGCATCAAGTCCGGGTTTGATTGCTTGCATTACCCTAAATGACTTAAAATCGTGGTTTACTGAAATACCCAATCTTAAAGATTATTTACAACAAACAACTTTTGAACGACAAACGCTGATTTTCTTCAAAACCCATACAGAATTTCGTTCCCAAACCAGCCAAACACTACAAAAACTCTTACCCAACTTCAGACAAATCAAGATAGATGCTGGCTCATGTTTGTATGATACAATTCCACCTGATCAAGGTCGCTTTTGGCTTAGAAGTGGACTTCTTCGCACTTTATCAGACACTCAGCCACCAGTTCTCGGAGAAAGCTGGGGATATTCGATGACGCTACCAACTTGGATTGCTGAAACTGACTTACTATTATATCACCTGCCGCGAGAAAATTGGGAATTGGCTTCTTTGGCTCCTCAATTAGCCAATCAGCGGCAAGTTGTTCAGAACGCAGCAAATCAAGAGGAAATCGAAGAAGAACACCCGATCGCAAAGACATTTCCCCTATTGGTGTCTTCTAGCACCTTAGAGTTAGAGACAACCCAAGTAAACCCACCTTGGTCGATCGCTTCATTATGGCGTCGGTATCCCTTTATTCAACAACACAGTTCTTCAGATTGTGGTGCTGCATGTTTGGCGATGGTTAGCCAATATTGGGGTAAACGCTTAGGAATGAACACTTTGCGTAACTTAGCACACATAGACCAAACTGGTGCGTCTCTTTCAGATTTAGCGGCAGCAGCAGAAACTTTGGGATACGATAGCCTAACCGTGCGGGCTTCTTTGAGTAAGTTGGAAGGTCAAACTAACCCTTGGATCGCCCACTGGCAACAAATTCACTACGTAGTTGTTTGGGAAGTTAAAGGCGATCGCGTCATCATTTGCGATCCGGCAATCGGTAAGCGATCGCTTTCGCGTCAAGAATTTATCGACGGCTGGACAGAATATGCTGTGCTTTTACATCCCACCGAACGCTTCCAAGGGATTGAAAGCGAAAAAATTTCACATACGCGCTATTTACAGTTATTTCGCGATTACCGCCACCTTTTAAAGAAAATTATTCTCACTTCATTGTTGCTAGGGATTTTTGGGCTGGTAACTCCTTTATTCGCTCAGTTGTTTCTCGATATGATGCCATTGAAAAGCAGCTTCACATTAAATGTGTTTGTTGGCAGCTTTCTTTTTTTTGGCATGTGGCGCCTAGGGTTTTCCGCAGTTCACCAACACTTTCTAGACTACTTTGGGAACCAAATCGACTTGACATTAATTGGCAATTTTATTCGCCACGCGCTAAAGTTGCCCATACAATTTTTCGCTTCTCGCCAAGTCGAAGACATAATCAGCGGTGTTCAGGAAAACCGGAAAATTCAACAGTTTCTCACCCGTCATGCTTTGAGTGCAATTATAAATGCACTTTTTGCTTTTGTCTATACCGGATTGATGTTTTTTTACAACTTGCCGCTGACATTGGTGGTTTCGCTGTTTATTTTAGCGATCGCAATTTTGAATTTAGCCACAAATCCGTTGCTCAATCGAGTGTCGCGAGAAATTGCCAACTCAGCAGCAGCCGAAAACTCATCTTTGGTAGAAGCGATGGCAGGTATTACCACCGTCAAGAGCGCAGCAGCGGAAAGCTCAATTAGTTCCCGTTGGCAAGAGCGCTTTACAAATATGTTGAAAGTGCGGTTTCAGGGGCAGAAACTAGCTAACAACTTGCAACTAATTAGCAATTTGCTCAATCACCTCGGTACTACAGCGGTATTGTGGTGTGGAGCGACTCTGGTAATGAGGGAGGAAATGACGATTGGTCAGTTTGTCGCTTTTAACATGCTTGCTAGTAATGTCCGGAAACCAGTTTCGGCTTTGGTGAAAGCGTGGGATGAGTACCAAGATGTGCTGATTTCCATAGAAAAGCTGAATGATGTCTTTGATTGCGTACCAGAAGAAAATCCTCAAAAACCCCTCCTGGTGCTGCCATCAATTCAGGGTGAGGTAATTTTTGAGAATGTGTCTTTTAGTTACATTTTGCAAAATATTTCTTTTAAGGTAAAACCTGGACAGACCATTGGCATTGTTGGTGTTGGGGGTAAAAGCACTTTAGGAAATTTGCTGACGGGTTTATATCCTCCAAGCACCGGACGGATTTTGATTGATGGACATGATATTGCAGATATTTCTCTTCAATCGTTGCGAAGTCAGTTAGGTGTGGTGCCGCAAGAGTGTTTTCTGTTTTCGGGGACGATTTGGGAAAACATTACCCTATTTGACTCACAGTTTACTCTTGATCAGGCGATCGCTGCTGCCAAGTTAGCCGAAGCACACACCTTTATCGAAGCGCTACACAACGGTTACAACACTCAAGTGGGGGGACAAGGGGGGACGCTGTGTGATGAACAGCTAAAAAAAATAGC
This sequence comes from Tolypothrix brevis GSE-NOS-MK-07-07A, assembly GCA_019358985.1. GTDB lineage: Bacteria > Cyanobacteriota > Cyanobacteriia > Cyanobacteriales > Nostocaceae > Hassallia > Hassallia brevis. Next base: position 130,144 of record JAHHIJ010000004.1, read on the forward strand.
GATCGCTCGATCACTTGTGAGAAATCCCCGAATATTTATTTTAGATGAAGCTACAAGTTCTCTAGATGTATCACAACGTCGGTTTCAACAAAATTTAGCCCGGTTGAATCGCACCACTTTTCTAGTTGCCCATCATCTCGGTGTCCTTCGCAATGCAGACTGCATACTTGTCTTAGACCGAGGTATCCTTGTTGAGCAGGGCACCCATGAAGAACTAATGGCAATTAACGGTATTTATTACAACTTATCTCAACAGCAAGTGCATCTGTAATCTCACTTATATCAGTTATTTTGCTCTTCATTTGGATTGAGAAATAATTTAGTTAAATTCACTACTGAACTTTATCTAATTTTCTAAACAACGTAAGGATTTACTGGCTTAATTTGCTGCGTCTTCTTTTTGCCAAAAATTTTCTTATGGGTGTTCTATGGTATTGATAAATTTTTATTTTTTGGGTTAGAAAATCATATCATGTTCGGTTACATTTAACAACTATTTATTTAGATTTAGTTAATAATTCGTATGCAAAATTTACAAGCTGTTTATGCTGATTTTGCAATTCTGTTATAACCGCTAAAGTCTTTGCTATCAAGCTGTTATGGCAAAAATTATCGCTAGTTTTTATGAATTTTTATCAACTTAGTTATTTATAATAATCAATAATTTTGATTTTACAAATGCTATAAATACAGTTCTATTTATGTCTTATTAAGAATTTTATTTAATAGGACACTTGGCAATAAAGATAACAAAGAAAAAGTCTCAATTAAATATTCAGTGAGGGGTGTAACCCCCTATCAAATAATTAAGAAAGGACAAAATAGAAAGTTGCACAATACTTAAGTAAATCTCACAAGATGAACTGTAAATTTGACTTATAAAAATGCCAAAATGGCAGATGACATTAACCGCAAAAAATAGTATAAATACAAATGTTACCCTTAACGATTGAAGATGAAGATTTTATCTTCGCCAATCTGAAACCCATCGGTTTATTCTTAAGCCCTCCTAAGAAAACTGTCAATTTTAATACATATATTTATCAGGGAAAAGGAATTAAATTAGGAGTTGGCACAATTTTCATTTTTGACAAAGCTGTATCTACCAAAAGCCACAACCAAACTTTTTCCTGCCAGTCATCTGTCATGACGAAAGGTAAAAATTTACCTTTGACTTACAGCCAAGCAAGAGCTTTCAAGGTGTAACTCTGACTCTTCGGCTTAGTTGATTGCCTTTACACCAAAGGGAATCAGACAGCATTGTGGCAGGAGCAGTAAACAAACTTGATTACAAACAGTCAAGTTTCCCATCAATGGTCAGCTTATGGAAAAAATCATTTTAGTAAATGCAGTGGAAACCTCAGATCAGCCAAGCAGTTCAGAAATTAACTTAGACAGCAAAAAGGCTCTTGAGCGTTTGTTAAAACACCAGGAAACTATGAAAAAGAGGGGGAAAGGGGAAGCGCTAAGAGCGCAGGGGAAAGGGGAAAGGGAACCCCATACTTCGGCAAGCTCAGTAACCATATTTAAAAATAGGGGCTTTATACCTTTGTGGGATCAGGGGTTTTTTCTTCTTACAAACGTCAACGGGACGGAAACCGACCCCGCTGAGTTTGCGCTTCTTCCTTTACCCCTTCCCCTTTCCCCCTTTCCTATGAAATCGCGCATCTGTAAGAGGTCACTTTGGTAAGTGGCACAAACCTTTGCGCGAATCATCCAGGATGCAAGCCTAGTTTTATTGCTTAGGAATGCTTCAGCAATCAGCAGATTTTGTCAACAAAAATCAAGGTGCAAATCAAACTTGATATTGAAGAGCTTTTATAGCGATCGCTCTTTGTAATACGCAATCATCTACCAATCCATCCCCGAATTAGCTAATCAAGTAGCTGCCCACAAAGCGCTCTTGATGCAAATTTCCATTTTGCTACCAAAAATCAAAGCCACAGTTAAGTACTTCATCCAAGACACCTAAAACCATGAATCAAGATATTACTAACATTGGTCACAAATTAAATAAGCCAATTAATCCTGAGCAATTAGACCAGGTAGTTGAAGCGATTCTTGCCGGAAAGTATTCCTGGGCTTGTGTTTTGATGCTACGTTTCGCAGGGTACAATCCTTTACATTACATTCCCTACCGCACCTATAATCGATTGCTCAAAGAAAACACCCAGCAAATCAGGTCAAATCAACAGCACAACGAAAATTTACAAATCGTCAAATCATCTTCCGAAAAAAGGTCTGAAGGTAATCTTTCACCTAGTTGTTTGAGCAAAATTAAAGACCTAGCTTATTTAGAAGTGGTTGGCAAACATCAAACAGAAATTCGTGGTCGCGGTTTAGATCAGCGGTTGGGAACACAGATTCATGAACATCAATCTATTCAGTCTGAATTAAGACCAGAAATCGCTTCAGAATTTTCCAAAAAATTCTGTAATTTAAATTGACAGTGTGTCATCAACTTATAGCTTTGGGAGACGCGAAATTTCGCGTCTCTACGCTCTAATTTTGCGCTGAACTGAACGGTATACAGCAGATTTCACTTCTTAGGAGGTATATGAGTAAAACCCCAAACCCGCTCTGAGACGTTCCGCCGGAACGTCTCTACGTGTATTCAATGTATATGCTCTATTACCTTTCACCAAAACTATGATAACTATCAAAAACTAATGAATGACTTTTCAAGAAGAGTTATTAAAGAAGACTTTTACTCAACTTTGTTTCCTAACAAGGGAGAAGGGAGCAATTCCCCCTTGCCTCTTGTTGAACCACAGGAAATTGTCAACTTCCTCAAAAGCGAAATTAATTTCAAACAAGTCTGTCAAAAGATTTTGTTTCAAAAAGTGATATGTCAGGCTGCACAAAAAAGAGGGATTATTGTAACCACAGAGGAAATTGAAGCAGAAGCAAATCGTCAACGTCATGAAAAGCGTTTAGAAAAAGCTACAGATACTTTGTCATGGTTAACAGATGAATTAATTAGTTTCGATGATTGGGAAGTCGGAATTCGTAATCATCTACTGTCAGAAAAATTAGCTCAAACCCTGTTTGCGAAAGAAGTAGAAAGTTTTTTTCTCCAAAATAGCCTTAGTTTTGAGCAAGTTATATTTTATCAAATCATTGTTGATTCCCAAAAACTAGCTCAAGAACTTTACTATCAAATTGAAGAAGGTGAAATCAGTTTTTATGATGCAGCTCACCTTTATGATATTGATGATAAGCGTCGAAAAAAGTGCGGTTACGAAGGAAAAGTCTACCGTTGTTCCATAGAGACAGATATAGCTGATGTTGTATTTACAACAATACCATCTCAGTTGATTGGACCGCTCAAAACCTACCGAGGTTATCATCTTTTAATGGTTGAAGAGTTGATTCCTGCTGAATTATCACCTGAAAAATATCAAGAAATTCTTAATAATATGTTTCAGCAGTGGCTAGCTGCGGAGTTAGATTATATGCTTAATTTATCACAATTATAAACTTCGCGGAACGAAGGCGATCGCAGAGGTTATGATCTGTCATAAATTCCTTTGTTTAGCCAAGGCAAGGAATTTAAAATTTCATAAGTCAGACTATAATTATTTCATACTTGTGATAGATGCTTAAATTGTATATGTGTGCTATTCAAATAAATCTATATTTTTCTTACTTTAGATAGATGCATAGATATTATACTTAATATAGGAAAGATATTTTGAGATTACATTCTGTCTGTAAAAAAATAAAACTTCACATCAATAAAGTTGAAGTGAATAATTATACCTAACATAATGTTTACGAAACAAAATAATTAATAAAAATTAAATTAGCTGGAAGTATATGGTGATGTAAAGTAGGATACAATATTAAGATTGAGTAAAGAAATTATAAATTTGTAATAAAGTTTTGATTTTATTATCAAAATATCTTGACTAAATATACCTAAATATATTAAGAAGAGTATGTGTGTGAGTGAATAATGATAAAAATCTATCGCTTTCTACCTGAAATTGACTTTTAGATAATTTCAGATTCTTATAAATCTGATAATTATATAAAGAGGTAATGGTAGGCTAGCAAAAAATAAATAATGGCTAGAGCAGTTAATTTTTTTGGTCAACCGATTTTAACAAATTTAAATATTTGGAGAAGTAGCTACCACCGATGATGAAGAGTTCAACAAGATAATCAAAATAAGCCTTTTTGGCAGACCCTCATCAACTATATTATCAATACTTGCTGAGTAGGTATGTTAGAATAGCTACAAAATCATTCAGCATCAGATTATGGTCAAGCTAGAACTGATGCACTTCGTAAACAAGCCGTTGTGTGAATAAACTTCACAACCGCGTTAAAGCCCTTAGTATTTGGTGAACATCAAGTTAAGGCTGGAATAAATTTATGAAACTTTTTTCATTTTTATCCTGAAAGTGCATAAGTCGATTTTTCAACACCCATATAAGGATACAGAAACAGAAAAAAGCTCTCTAAACTTAACCAGTGTTAAGAAAATAGCGTATGGCTGAATTGACACAATAAAGCTTGCATCAATGTATAAGTTCTAAAAATCTGACAAATTCTAGGTTTTACTAGTGACTAATTCACTGGTTGAGGTGCTGTATCAGGTACTGTTGTTTATCAGGGGATCAACAGCTATGGTTTGTGCATGTTTTGCCAAGGTTGGTTACTACTGCTGGCTAAAAACTCGCTTTGCAGTCTTAATTTGCCTAAATGTCATCCGTTGTGAGGAAGGAATCAGAGAAGGGTGTAGAGTCAAGTTACAATTTGTGCCTGTCTACACATTTAGTGATTTTGCATCGACAAAAAGGCATATAATACTTTTCACCTTATTGAGTAAAGTTTTAACTGAAAACTTTGCTCGACGAAGAAAATCAAAACATAATGTCATGTGGCTACAAATTTTTAAGCGTCGCTATATTTCCAGAGAATCTAATTAACTCTGGATACTGACGCACAAAATGATACAACCCGGTAATAACCCCCTAAACTCGCAAAGCACAGGGGGAAACCCGGTGTTAGTTGCACATCAAGTAACATAATTAGCCTTTTAGGACTAATTAACGTAAGCATCTGTAAAACTTTAGCTTGCCGGCTTGGAGAAACAGCTGCTCTAGACGAACTTGTCCACTTTGTACAATTGATGACAACTGCATAAAATTATGTCACAATATTCGTTGAAAGACAAGGCTATTGATAGCTACGACTTGAAAAAAAGTAAGTTGTTAACGTCTTTTGAGTCTCATGTTCAAATTAAAAATTTCGGCGAGAATTTGCAGCCAAAATATAGTCGTCGGAGAAAAACTATATTCCTGGCAGATACGGCTAAATCTCGGCAAATGTGTAAAATATTAGGTTATTTACCAAAAATAGTGCGGTATCGGATTGCTATCGGATGGAATGAGCGATACCTGCGGTATGCGAGTGGACGCGATGGCATCCACTTCATAAAAGGCATCTCCGGAAAAGAGGTAAAGACGTAGGAGTGCTACATCTCTACAAGGGTTTGGGGTAAAGACGTAGGAGTGCTACGTCTCTACAAGGGTTTGGGGCAACGCATAATTAATTTCTGGAGATGTCTAAAGCTGATTCAGCTTTGAATAAATTCACCAAACTAAGGATGTGAGAATTAAGATATGCAACTGGCAATCTAACTCCTAACTTAGTTTCCATTAATATGTAGTCAAATGTTTTTAACACTTGATTATTATGTGAAAATTGCAGGAGGAAACGGTGTTTTCACGGCAACAGTTAAGTCAACAACTCACCCAAATTTGGGGTGAAACGCTTTGTGACAGCGAACTTGATAAGTGTTTGGCATTGCTTGAAATTCTGGAACCACCTTCTTCTAAGGAGTTTTGGCAAGCAACAGAAGCAAAATCGGGAATTTACATTATCCTGGCAGGTAAATGCAGACTTTTAGATAGCGCTCAGGACTTAATTACTACTCTTTGTGTTGGGGAATCATTTGGTGAGATAACTCTGTTTCCCGAAGAAGAATTGACAAATTATACTGCGAGAGCTTCTGTTAATTTAAAGCTTGGCTACATCCCCTTAGAAGCGCTGCAAGAAGTAATTCGCACATATCCAAGTATAAGCGATCGCATCAGAGAACGCGCTGAAATTTGGGATTTAATGCTGTTATGTCGGCAAAATTCTCAACTTGCGGGACATACTTCTGTTGTTCCGGGAATGCTCAAAGCCTTATCTTATTTTTCACGGCATTACCTAGAGATTGGATCGATACCAGCAACAGTATCTCAAGATTGTCAGATATTGCTGTTGCGTCGCGGTGAATTGCAACATACTGACGGACGTTGTTTAAGTCCTGGTAATATATGTGCAATTGATAACAAGAGTTGGCACACCAAAGAAAAAGCGATCGCTTATATTCTCAAAAGTGACGACGTGTCTGCGGCACTGCAACACTGCCCGGAATTAGGATCTTTTATCAATTCCACCTCTGTTAAGTCTGCCTCAGTGGAACGTCCGCAGCGAAAAAGCAGGTCAAATTCAAAAGAACATTTTGATACATCTGCTAAAATCATTCCCTTTCCCCAGCGCGATCCCAAATCAAAAGAAAAGCCAAAAAAACAGCGCCCTTTCTTTCCTAGTCCCAAAATGCAAGCAGGGCATTGGTGGGGACGTCTCACCAAGCGCTATCCATATTATGCTCAACAAAGCGCTGCCGATTGCGGCTCTGCCTGCTTGGTGATGATTGGTAACTATTGGGGCAAGCACTTCAGCGTCAATCGCTTGCGGGATATGACCAACGTCAACCGCAGTGGGGCATCTTTACGTGCTTTAGCAGCGGCAGCAGAAAGCCTGGGTTTCGCTACCCGTCCGGTGAAAGCCAGTCTAGATAAACTAGCAGAACAATCTTTGCCAGCGATCGCACACTGGGAAGGTAAGCACTTCATTGTCGTCTATGAAATCACGAAAAAGCGAGTGATAGTAGGCGATCCTGCCCTTGGACAACGCACCTTAACCAAAAGCGAATTTAACACAGGCTGGACAGGGTATGCATTGTTATTGCAACCCACATCTCTGCTCAAAGATGCCAAAGCCGAAAGTACAGGCTTTTGGAAGTTTTTTGAGTTAGTCAAACCCCACTACCGGGTACTGATAGAAGTCTTTTTGGCAAGCGTGCTGATGCAGCTATTTGGACTAGTAACGCCGGTATTCACCCAGTTGTTACTAGATAGAGTGCTTGTACAACGCAGCGTTGCCACCTTAAACGCTGTGGGGGTGGGAATGATCGTTTTTGGCTTGTTTAGTATCGCCATGAATGGAGTGCGGCAATATCTGCTCGATCACACGGCAAACCGCATCAGCCTTTCCTTGTTGGTAGGTTTTATCAAACATACCCTGCGCTTGCCCCTCTCTTATTTCGAGTCGCGTTATGTCGGGGATATCGTCTCTCGCATTCAAGAAAACCAGAAAATTCAGCGTTTTCTAACTGGGCAGACACTCTCAATCATCCTGGATATGATGACATTGGTTGTCTATCTAGCTCTGATGTTCAGTTATAGCTGGCGGATGGCATTATTGGTGCTGTTTACTGTGCCGCCATTTTTTATTTTGGCGCTGAGTAGCACAAGTATTTTACGCCGCATTTCCAGAGAGATTTTTAACGCTGGTGCCGAAGAAAATAGCTATCTCATAGAATCACTGACTGGTATTCGCACAGTTCGTTCATTGGCTATTGAACAGACAGTGCGGTGGCATTGGGAAGAACTGCTGCATAGTTTGATCAAAAAAGCTTTTAATGCCCAGATTATCGGCAATCGCTTGCAAATTCTCAGTGGTACGATCCAAACCTTTGTGAATACAGGATTGATGTGGTTTGGTGCATGGCAGGTGATTCAAGGGGAGCTTACTGTTGGGCAATTAGTTGCTTTTAATATGTTGGTGGGTAACGTCTTGAGTCCTTTTCAGCGATTGTCTGGACTGTGGAATGAATTGCAGGAAATCGTTATTTCCACCGAACGGATTAATGATGTTTTAGAAGCGGAACCGGAAGAAGACTTACAGAATAAACCCCGCAAATCACTGGATAGACTTGAAGGTAATATCCGCTTTCAAAATGTCACCTTCCGTTATCACCCAGAAAGTGAAACGAATGTGCTGGAAAATCTGACTTTTGAAATTCAGCCCAATCAAATGGTGGCAGTTGTCGGACGTAGCGGTTCCGGAAAAACAACCTTAAGTAAGTTGATTTTAGGTTTATACCCTGCGACAGATGGCAAAGTATTGATTGACGGTCATGATATTTCTAGCGTCTCATTGCGATCGCTCCGTTCTCAAGTTGGTGTAGTCGATCAAGATACCTTTCTGTTTGGTAGTACCATTCGTGAAAACATCTCCATCGCTCACCCAGAAGCTTCATTAGAAGAAATCATTCAAGCAGCACGATTTGCAGGAGCTGATGAATTTATTCAGAAACTGCCAATGGGTTATGAATCCCAAATAGGTGAAGCTGGTGGTATGCTATCCGGCGGACAACGCCAACGTCTAGCGATCGCTCGCGCTTTGCTTGGAAATCCGCGTTTATTACTTTTTGATGAAGCCACCAGTCATTTAGACTCGGAATCAGAACGTATTATTCAGAACAACCTGAAAACAATTCTCAAAGGTCGCACAAGTTTAATTATTGCTCATCGTCTTTCTACTGTTCGCAATGCTGATTTGATTTTAGTTTTAGATCGGGGCGTATTAGTAGAAAGCGGTACTCACGACGAACTAATTACCAAAAAAGGTCATTATTACTACTTAAATCAACAACAACTAGCTCAAGCAGGTTGAGTCTAGGTAATACGCTTGGTGTTATATCATGCTCGGTGAATTACTTACAACGTAAAGACGTTCCGTTGGAACGTCTCTACCAAGTAAAGACGTTCCAACGGAACGTCTCTACCAAGGATTTTAGGCTTAACTCTCCCATATACTGTTCTGGGAAATAAAACTATGTCATATGCATCTGTTAATTCCTCATCTCCACTCCCCCAAGATGAGGGGAATGAGTATAAAAGTTATACGCACTCTAAAGAATCTGCCCAAACATCAGATAACGCTCAAGACTTGTATTACGGCACCGAAGAACTGCTGGATGCCTTACCCAGAGTTTGGACTCGTGGTGTGTTGTATGTACTGGTAGGCTTTGCATTTGTCTTGTTACCTTGGGCAACCCTTTCAAAGGTAGATGAAACAGGAAGTGCCAGAGGACGTATAGAACCAAAAGGTGCAACCCAAAAGTTAGATACATCTATAGGTGGAAGCGTCAAAGCTGTCAAAGTAAAAGAAGGGGACATTGTGAAAGCAGGACAGGTTCTGTTGGAACTTGAATCTGATATTTTGCAAACCGATATGCAACAAGCCAAAGAAAAATTACAAGGCTTACAAAATCAAGTAGCGCAACTCGATGTCATCAAAAAACAACTGCAATTAACTCTTAGCGTTCAGGAACAACAAAATAAATCCCAAGCCTTAGAAAAAATATCTCAAATCAACCAGGCAAAGCAAAATCTGGATGCAAAACAAAGTATTTACAACTTACAAAAGTTAGAAAAAGAGGCATTAGTTAGTCAAGCACAGCAGCAAATTAGCACCACTCAAAATGACGAGAAATCGACTCAAAATCGTTTGAGTATAGATTCAAGACAAGTGGAACGCTTTAGCCAGCTTGTTAACGATGGTGCCGTTTCGACAAACCAAGTTGACCAACTCAAAAAAGAAGAAGAAGAAAGCAAACGACTTTATGAAAAAGCTAAATCTGACATCAAACAAGCTAAATTGCGTTTAGCTGAAGAACAAAATCGCTATCAGTCCACAATGAGTCAGTTGGAGTCGGATATTAAGCAAGCAAATCTTCGATTACAAGAAGAACAAAACAGCCATCAAAGTCTATTGCAAACAGGGAAACTAGCTATGTTGAGAAATCAGCAACAAGTCAAAGATTTAGATACACAAATTGGGACATTACAATCCCAAATTGCCCAAGCTGGAAGCCAGATGACATCATTAAAACTGCAAATGCAGCAACGAATCGTGCGATCGCCTATTGATGGTGTGATTTTTGAATTTCCCACCACGAAACCAGGAGCAGTCGTCCAACCAGGACAAAGGATTGCTCAAATTGCACCCAAAAATACTAACTTTGTACTCAAAGCGCAGATACCCAGTCAAGATAGCGGTTTCTTGAAGGTGGGAATGCCTGTGAAAATCAAGTTTGATGCCTATCCTTTCCAGGAGTATGGCATCGTCCAAGGAAAACTTACTTGGATTTCTCCCGACTCTAAAGTTAGTCAAACACCCCAAGGAAATGCAGAAAACTTTGATTTAGAAGTCACCATAGACCAACAATATATCGAAAATGGTACAAAGCGCATTCCATTAAGTGCGGGACAAACAGCAAACGCTGAAGTAATTATTCGTCAGCGACGGGTGATTGACTTCGTTTTAGATCCGTTTAAAAAGCTCCAAAAAGGCGGTTTGGAGATGTAGTTGATACTTCTAATTTAGAGGTATCAAGTCTGATTGTTTTACGCCACTTTGCAAAAATCAATCTACTCCCCTTATTGTTTGCTGTGAAGGAAAAAGAATGTAGAGACGTAGCACTGCTACGTCTCTAGGGATTCTAGATAAGACATATTTAAATTCGGTCGATGTCTAATCAATTCTGTACGAGTACTTAAGATATCAAATCCGTCTGAGATTTACCAGTGCCGGGAGTTTATCTGAAGTCTAGATATAGCTATTGCAAAAGGAAGGTTATTGTATGCATCCAATTGAGCTAATGAGAAAATATGGCTGGTCTTATCACAAACTAGCCGCAGAGTTTGGAGTTTCCGAAGTTGAAGCCAGACGATGGGGATTTAGAAAAACTGCCAGTAACTACCGAAATCCCACCACAATGGCTTACAAACTAGCAGAAAAAATTGATAAGGAATTATCAACGATATCTGCATCTGCATAGAACCATTGTTAGAACCTAAGTGACCTAGACTCGGCTTCAAAATCAGTTTTTAATAAGAAAGAATAGGACTTACGCACTCAGACTTGCTTCCCTTGCCTGTGGGATGTCAAGTTTACCGGGGGAAGTTTCCCCTGGTGAGCTTTACGAAATTACGTTGTCGTTGAGTAAGTCCTGAATAAGTGGAGGAATTATATTATGCCTCAACATCTGACCATCTCTAATTTAGACATCATTCGCAGTCTCAAGCTATCGTGTCAAATTCCTGATTTTCTAGAAGCTATAGCATTTAAAAAAATTATTGCCGAAGTAGCCCAAGAAGCTGGTATTCAAGTAGAGGAGGAAGAAATTCAAAAAGAAAGTGAAAAACTCCGGCTAGAATACAAACTCGTCAAAGCTCAAGATACCTGGAATTGGCTGACAAAACATCATCTATCTTTGAATGAGTTTGAAGAATTAGTTCACGAAAAGGTTCTTCATCAAAAGTTAGCAAATCATCTCTTTTCCACTCAAGTAGAAAGGGTTTTTTATGAGCGTAAACTTGAATATATCGCGGCTGTCACTTATGAAATCATTCTTGATGATAGAGACTTGGCTTTAGAACTGTTTTATGCCCTGGAAGAAGGTGAAGTTACTTTTCAAGAAATTGCCCGTTTATATATTCAAGAACCAGAACTTCGTCGTGCTGGTGGGTATCAAGGACTTAGACATCGTAAAGATTTTCGTCCAGAAATTGCAGCGGCTGTATTTGCTGCAAATGCACCGGAGATTCTCAAACCCATTAGCACCCAAAAAGGAGTGTATCTAATTTGGGTAGAAGAAATAATTCAACCAAAATTAGATGAGCAATTACGCCAGAAAATTATTACAGAATTGTTTTCGGCTTGGCTAAAGCAACAATTTGAAAGTTTAGAAATCTTTACGCAGCTAGACTCGGATACTAATTTACAACCGCAAAATGAATTATTGCAACAGGTTTAATTTAGTTTTTTGTTTAATAGTAATTAGCTAATACCAATTCTATGTGAGGCTGCACATTATACCCTCACCCTGGAAGGGTGGGGCTATACAAACAAGAGCTTACCTACGTGGGCTAAATTAGGCGCATCTTCATATAGAAATGATATAAATTGGTAGAAAACAATTCTTGATGCTAATTTCTCCAATACAAATTGAATGGATGGTATTTTTTTAATACTTGTGTACATTCACAAACATAATCAAAAAAAGTTTATTTTTTCTTTAAAAGCACTGCCATCAAAGGTTTTTCAGCTTTAAAAGAACTAAAAAATAATCAATAAATTGCGCGTAGGCATTAAAAAAAACTATTATTGCCTATTTTGTCGTTGCTAATTTTAAGCTTATTTTATATTAGTAAATAATCAAAAAATGTATTTATACAATTAGATAGTTTTATAAAAAATAGCTAGAAAAAGTGTTGACTTTTAAAATGAATCAGTTATATTAGAAATGTGAGCAACGGAAAGAAGTTATTTGCTCAAGATGCAAACAATAGAAAGAAGTTGTTCGCAGTAAAAATTCCCAAAAACTAACTTTAATTCCCAGGAGAAACCCATGATTATTTCAGATTTGAACTACTTGGAAGCTGTAAGTCAAGAAACCGAGGTTGTTGGTGGTAGTAGTTACTTTAACTTCTACAAGAACGTGAATGCATACGTCAATACCAACACTAACTTTAATTCCAACACCAACGTCAACGATTACTTCAACAAGTACGCAAGGATCGATGTGTACTCGAATGTAAGGGGTAATTCATCTACCTTTGCGTTCGACAACGAAGCTCAAGGTTACGACACCAACACTCAAGGTACTTTAAATCAGCTAACGGTTGCCGGACGTTACTCCGGTCAAAACGGAACCTTCGTTTCTGCCGCAAACTAATAAAGCATAGCTTTATCTAATCTCAAAGAATTGCTCATAACAAAGCAATTCTTTGAAGTGCGATTTGCTGCTTTTGAAAAAGGTAATGGCAATCAAATCTTATTTAAAGGGTCTTGCCATTATCTATTTTTTTGCGTTGCTGATTAGATGTATTAAAATGATTGTACGTAATGTCAAAACCCTTGTAGAGACGCGATATATCGCGTCTCTACATCTAGATTCATATTGCGATTCAGCAACGCCCTATTTTTTGATGTTTTAAAATTAAGAAAATAGATAAATCATGCACATTTGCGATCTTGATTATTTAGACACGATTCCGGAAACATCCACCATACATTTAAATGGTGGTAGGGCTGTAGCAATTTCTGCATTTTCAGCAAGTGCCTTTGGTGATGCAACCAGCATCAATACTTTTTTGAGAAATATCGCAATTAGTCGCTCTGGTGGTTCCTTCGCTAATAGTTCAGTTCATGTTACTTCAATATCATCTGGTGGTAGCACTTTTGCTTCTGCTTCTTCTTTAGCTTATGTTTCTTCAAATCCTTAATTGAGATAAAAGTGTGCTAGGGAGCATCTAAGCCATATTTTGGATTTGGAATTACAAGAAAGCAGGTATAGCCTTATAAAAGGTTATATAAAATGATTCTGTATCGCTTGATATAGCCATGAATGCCAAAAAAACTTTTGAATCTAATATCGAATCTTTCATCAAAAGTGCAATGCAAAAGCATCAAGCAGGTCAATTTGATGAAGCAGAATTGATTTACAGACAGATATTAGAAACTCAGGCTGAGGATGAAGATCGAAAGACATCTTTAGGAGACTTGTATTATTTAATAGTTCTCAATTTGGGAGATGTCCTTCAGAATCAAGGAAAGTTAAAAGAAGCAATCAAAGTTTATCAGCAAGCCTTAATCTTCGATCCTAACTTTGCCGAAGCTCATAACAACTTGGGAAATATTTTCCAAGAACAGGGTAAATTAGAGCCAGCAGTAGAGTGTTACCAGCAAGCTTTAAAGATTAAACCTGACTTAGGCGATGTCCACAACAACTTAGGAAATGTCCTCAAAAGATACAATTTAGAAGCAGCTATAGAATCCTACCAGCAAGCCATAAAAGTCAACCCTGACTGTGTAGATGCTCATTACAATTTAGGAAGTGCGCTCAACGAACAAAATCAGTTAGAAGCAGCTATAGTAGCTTACCAGCAAGCCTTAAATATCCAACCTGACTTTGCAGCAGCCAGATTTGCCATTTGCATGACTCAACTGCCGATTATCTATTTGAATGTTGACGAAATCCAAATTAGGCGAAATCAATATCAACATCATCTGCATTCTTTAGCTGATTACTATAAATTTGCTAATACCAAAGAGCAAGTAGAAGCAGCGAAAATGATAGGTTTTTCACAACCTTTTTATTTAGCTTATCAAGGCTTCAATGACCGACATTTGCAGGAAATTTATGGAAAAATGATTTGTCAGCTTATGGCAACTCGTTATCCGCAATGGAGTCAGATTAACTCTGTTCCAAATTTAAAAGCTGACGATAAAGTTCGTGTCGGTTTTGTGACTGGATATTTCCGCGAACATTCTTGTTGGAAGTTAATTAAGGGTTGGGTAGAAAACCTCGATAGAAGTGAATTTGAATTATTTGGTTATCATACCGGAACAAAACGCGATCGCGAAACGGTAAGAGCGGCAAAAGCGTTTGACAGATTTACTCAAGGTCCTCTGCTACTCGAACAATGGGCTGAGGTAATTGCCCAAGACAATTTACATATCTTGATTTTTCCCGAATTTGGGATGGACTCCATGACAGTTAGATTGGGGTGCTTAAGATTAGCTCCCATTCAAATAGGATCTTGGATTCACCCAGAAACAAGCGGGATGCCGACAATTGACTATTTCTTGACCAGTGATTTAATGGAACCGGAAAATGCTCAAGACCATTACACTGAAAAGTTAGTTAGATTGCCCAATTTATCGATTTATTACACACCTTTAGACATTAAACCTCAACCCGTCACTAAAAGTGACATCGGCATCGCAGATAATCAAATTATGTTCTGGTGTTGTCAATCAATATTTAAATATTTGCCACAACATGATGATGTCTTTCCTAGAATTGCTAAAAAGTTGGCGAATAGCAAGTTTGTATTTATTGAACATCATATTAGCGGACAGGTAACTCAAGTCTTTCGTCAACGCTTAAGTCGGGCTTTTGAGGAATTTGATCTGAATTATCAAGATTACTGCATATTTCTGCCGCAAATGGAATCTAGCGTTTTTGCGGGAACAGCAGCTAGAGCAGATGTCTTCTTAGATAGTATCGGTTGGTCTGGAGGTAACACAACTCTAGAAGCGATCGCTCATAATATTCCAGTCGTCACATTTCCAGGAGACTTGATGCGCGGAAGGCATACAATGGCTATGCTGAAAATGATGGGTATCGAAGAGACGATCGCTGCTAGTAAAGAAGAATATGTGGAGATTGCGGTTCGTCTAGGTGAAGATGCTGAATATCGTCAATACATCAGCCAGGAAGTTGGCAAAAATAAGCAAAAATTATATAACGACTTAAAACCAGTCAGAAGCTTGGAAGACTTTCTCTTAAAGCTGGTCAACAAAACTAGGAGATTTGGCACAAAAGAACTTTCTGAAGCTCTGCAATTAGCAGTTGAACATCAACGCACTCATCGCTTCACGGAGGCTGAACAGCTATATCGTCAGATTTTGGAAAAACAGCCTCACCATCCCGAAGCCTTATATGGACTCGGCATGTTAGCTATGGGGATGGGGCAGACCGAAACTGCCGAACAATGTCTAAGTGCGGCTTCCCAAATTCAGCCAGATTCTGTTAAAATATGGTTTAGCTTGGGTAATTTGCGTTTCTCCCAAGGGCAATTGCCAGAAGCTGAGAACGCATACCAACATGCGATCGCGTTGCGACCGGATGCAGTTCCTATCTACAACAATCTAGGTTACACGCTGGAACAACAGGGTAAGTTTGACGAAGCGATCGCCTACTATCAAAAAGCCCTAGAAATTGAACCTAACTGCACCGAAGCTGATGTCAATTGGGGTAATGCGCTTCACGCTCAAGGCAAGCTTTCTGCTGATAAACAAGATTATTACGCACAATTGAATCACAAACTGGGTCTTACCCGCAAAAGCGCAGGAGATATGAAGATGGCTGTAGCTTATTATAAACAGGCGATCGCTATCCAACCCGATTTGGTAGACGCTCACTATAATTTGGGGGTAGTGTTGCAACAACTTGGTGACTTTAAAGAAGCGATGGGTTGCTATCAAACAGCTTTAGAGTTAAATCCCCAACACCACCAGGCAGACATTAGCTTAGGACAAATATTGCGCTCTAATGGAATACACGTAGAGACGTAGCAGTGCTATGTCTCTACAAGGAGAGGGGTTTTATACATGTACTTCCTAAGCCTGAAATCTGCTGTATGACAGTCAATAGCAATGAGGTTTGTTTGTAACTTTTTGATTATTCTGTTTTTTCCGACTTAATTAACAATCATGGGTAGTACGATTATGGAACGCGAAGAATTTGTAGTTAAACGGATAGTATCACCTGACGGCAAGGTAATTGCTGAACTAAAAAGCTTTGTTAAGACATCTGGGGATGGTCAAAGTGAAATTAGTCAAAGCATTTCTATGAATGTTTCATCAGATAATAACTCCCGAAAATGTTCGCAATCTGGATTTATTTCTATCTCTTCTAGTAATGAGTAGTAAATAATGTTGAATTATTTCATTTGTACAATACTTGCTTCATTCCTTGAATTCTACTGACGTAGTTATGAACAAACGCTTAATCATTAAGGACTTAAATTATCTAGAGCAGGTTAAGGAAAATACTGTTCTAGGAGGTGATGATGTTGTCGCTCTTACTGGCACCATTACAAGAACCGGACCTGGTTATGCCAGTGCTGGTGCGGTGGCATTTGCTGCTGGTCAGATTAATGGCATCGATATTCAAACCCAAACAAGTGCCTCACCGAGTATCAGTTTCGCAAATGCAAGAGCCGAAGCCTATGGAAGGACTGGAAATGATACTGCTGTATCCTTGAGTTATAGTAACTCTAATTTTAATCCTAGAAGTTCTAATAGGTTTAATTCGCTTTCTTTTAATTCAACAACGACAACCTCCGAGTAACTCTATTCACATCTTGTACCAATTTTTACGGCTTTTTCTCTAATTAAGATTGGTGCAAAATATGAGTATAGGCAAATTAAAAGTAGGCAGATCGTTAGGGCATCTCAAAATTTTATTTATTTCAGAAAATCAAGATGGAAAAGCAATGTTTATACTCACATTTGCTTTTCAAGAAAGTAGTTAATCGACAAGTTCGATTATGAGATAGAGTGCCACTTAACCCTCTCATCTCACTCATTTTTTAATTGTCATCTATCTCAAATAAGGAGGTTTAATCATGAGTGTATTACAGATATCAGATCTGAGTTTTTGTGAAGTAGTAGAGAAAGAGATCGAAGTCCAAGGTGGATATACTTTCGCAGGAAACCTGAAATATGAGGATTTCCGCTCGTTATTAACGAGATTCTTTTCTCCTTCGATGCTTGTAGAATACGATCGCCAACAAGTTTATTCCGCTCCAGATGTTGTAGTTGAGAAATTACAGAATCAAACCACTGGAGAATCAGGATATTTAACGTCAACTAAAGATGGGAAATATCAATCTGGTGTGCTAGTTGGTCAAAACTCTGTAAGAAGTTTTGCCACATACTCTACTTTTTCTACTTGACCTAGTAGTCTGTTAAACTCCTAAATGATGGTTAGAGAGACGCGATAAATTGCCGTCTCTCCATAAAATTTATCCGTCAATTAGTCTTTGACATACTACTAGATATTCATCACCAATTCAATACCTAATAGTTGAAAAAAAGTAGATGCAGATTGCTGATTTATCGTATTTAGACAATGTTCCACAAGAGGAGTTGATTTCAGGTTCTGCTGGAGTACTTGTAGATGCTACCGCATCAGCTTCAGGCTATCCAAGCAGCACTTACATTTTTACAGATGGTAGAGCTATACTCTTGCCGAGCGGTGTTTCTCTAGCATTTGGTCGAGGATTAGCAGTGGCAAATGGCGATAATCCTACAGCTAACGTTACAGTTGCAGGTGATGGCGATATTGTGGTGGGAGGAACTAGATCTCGTTCTTCTCAATATACTGCTGTTGCGCGTGGTTTTGTAATCGCCATTGATTTACCTAACCGCTAGATAGTATGTTTGGTAATTCAAGCATTACCCATAAGACTTACGCAAAAATTCTCTTCAGGAGAAGACAGCAAGTGCGTATTTTTCCTCGCAGTTGAAATGTGTTCTTCCCGAAATTTATTTTCGGACTAAAAATGTCTTAAGTTAATGCCATTTGTTCAAAACGTTTTGAATTTAATTTATCTAAAGGAGCAATCCACATGTCTGACAATCATAAGCCAGATTTAAATTCTTCAAAAGTACCATTCTTTGCCCGTTACTTAGAAGGGCAATTCTGCGAAGATTTGTCTGAAGAAGAAATGGAGGCAGTTGAAGGAGGTATTACATTTGTGACGCTAAAATTCCCCTCCGACAACGAAGAAGGTGGTCATGGTGGAGGAATTGTCACTAACAAATTCCGGGATAAGTATGATTGGGGTGGGGGATTTGTCACCAAAAAGTACCCATCAGATGCTGATGAATATGCTGTGACACAAAAGTATCCATCAGATGGAGACGATCACGCTTTTCCCATAGACTAAAGCTTTGATTCATTAGATAACCTATTTGAAAAAGAGGCATTGCTGAATTGATGTATGAATCCGGATGTAAAGACGTTCCGCCGGAACGTCTCTACAAGGATTTTAGTATTATATAAAATTATTTCACGCCCCCGATTCAGCAACGCCGAAAAAGAATGTAGAGACGTAGCACTGCTACGTCTCTAGGGTTCTGGATAAGCGTTCGATGTCTATTTGTAGTCAAACCTAAAGTTCTCAATTTTGAGAGCGCTTCAGCGCTCAG
This sequence comes from Tolypothrix brevis GSE-NOS-MK-07-07A, assembly GCA_019358985.1. GTDB lineage: Bacteria > Cyanobacteriota > Cyanobacteriia > Cyanobacteriales > Nostocaceae > Hassallia > Hassallia brevis. The sequence continues at coordinate 149,065 of JAHHIJ010000004.1, forward strand.
TACAAAAATAAATGTTTTTATGCACCTATCGCGTGATGTTGTTTTATTAATCACTCACAGTGGTGATTTTTTCACAATAGATAGAGTAGCACAAGCTGTATCAAAACGGGGCGCACAACCGTTTCGCTTGGACACTGATAAATTTCCTCTACAAGTGAAACTGAAACAGCAACTGGGCAATAAAACCAGTCATAGACTCGAATATGATCAAGCATCTTCTCATCTACATTCTATCGATAGCAATCAGGTAGTTGCAGTTTGGATGCGTCGAATCTTTGCTCCCCAGATGAATACAGAATTGGCTCCTCAATTCCAAGCAGCGTGCGCTAGGGAGTCATTAGCAACTTTAAATGGTTTTTGGGACAGTTTGCGTCAAGCGCGTTGGGTAGATAATTTACAGCAAATTGCTGTTGCGGAAAACAAGCTACACCAACTGCGGGTAGCGTCTGAGGTTGGTCTTATTATCCCTCGGACTCTTGTCACCAACAATGCTGAATCTGTGGGGGAGTTTTTCTCTGAAGTGAAGGGGAAAATGGTGACTAAACTGTTAACTCCTATTTCCATGAGTATGAAAGGCTCCCCTTTCTTTTTTTACACCAGCGCTGTTAAAGAAGAAGACTTACTTGATGGGGAAACACTGCGTTATTGTCCGATGGTTTTCCAAGAAGAAATACCCAAACAATGGGAATTGCGGGTGGTATTTGTTAATGGCAATTTCTTTGTGGGAGCGCTAGATGCATCTGTTTATAATACATCTACTCTTGATTGGCGTTGTGCAAAAAATGAAGCTTGTGTATGGCAACCTTACGAATTGCCGATTGTAGTTAAACTTGCGATCAAAGAGTTTATGGTAAGGTTTGGGCTACTTTTTGGAGCCTTTGATTTTATCGTCACACCAGCAGGAGAATACGTCTTTTTAGAAGTTAATCCTGTAGGGGAATGGGGAATGTTAGAGCGAGATTTGGACTACCCGATTTCGGAAGCGATCGCTTCGGCTTTACTTCCCTAAAGTATTTAATTTCAAATCATGGATTTTGCTCATGACAGTTTTAATAATTACCCATAGCCACGATAACGAAAGCATCCCTTTGGTAATGCAAGCGATCGCAGCACAAGGAGGAAAAGCTTTTCGTTTTGATACAGACAGATTTCCGACTCAACTACAACTAAATATCTATTATGGTAAACAAAAAGAGCAACTAATTATAATTGATGAAGACAGAAAGTTAGATTTGAGCGAAGTATCAGCAGTTTGGTATCGACGAATTGCGATCGCCCAAAGAATTCCTACTACGATGGACTCCCAACTAAGACAAGCCTCGGTGCAGGAATCTCGTGTCACCATTCAGGGTATGATTGCCAGTATACCGGGATTCCACTTAGACAAATTGCCAAATATCCGTCTTGCCGATAATAAACAGCTACAATTACAAGTAGCACGAATGCTAGGTTTAGATACACCACGCACGCTGATTACAAATAATCCCCAAGCGGTTAAGGAATTTTCCCAAGAGTGCGAGGAGGGTATGATTGCAAAAATGCTTTCTTCCTTTGCTATCTACGATCGCAAAGGGCAAGAGAATGTAGTATTTACTAATCCGGTTACAGATGCAGATTTAGAGAATTTGGATGGATTGCATTTGTGTCCGATGACATTTCAGGAGAAAGTACCCAAAGCGCTGGAGTTACGGACAACGATTGTTGGTAAGCGTATATTCACCGCTGCGGTTGATTCCCAAAGTTTGCAACTATCTCGTTACGACTGGCGAAAACAAGGAATAGCTTTACTTAATGCTTGGCAACCTTACGATTTACCCCAGGATGTAGAGAATAAACTGCTTGAGCTAATGGCTCACTTTGGTTTAAATTATGGAGCAATTGATATCATTTTAACACCTGACGGTCGGCATATATTCCTTGAGATTAATCCTGTGGGTGAGTTTTTCTGGATGGAACATTGTCCTGGTTTTGGGATTTCTCAAGCGATCGCTGAGGTATTGTTAGCTAACTCGCATTCAAGAGACATCTTCCACTTATTTGAACAAAAAGATGACAAAAAACATCAAAACGCATTTTCCACCACAGTTTAATTTTTGGAAAAATTAGATTCGCGACTTCTTTAAGAAATCGGGAGTCTGAACACCGCGAATTTTCACTTGGAAACTAGGATTTTTATAGTTTTTTTACGTTTCAATGCCACACCAATAACACCAGCAACTAAGATAGCAGCTACATTAGTTGAAGGTTCAGGTACGGAAACTTCAGCTTGATTTCGCTTGACTTCGATTAAAGTTAAATTTGTTTCGTTAGGAAAATAACGCTGTAAAGAACCTGCAAAAGAAGCTGTGATAAATTCTTCTTTGCCGCCAAAATTAAAATTGCTATTTTGATTTTTCAAGGTAACATTGTCACTATTTTGAAAATCAATAAAATCTTCATCACCTTCAGTAGTTAAATTACCGGTGACGCTCAAAAAGTCTAAAAGACTGTTATTATTAGTGTCGAATAAAGCGAAAGATATATCTCCAAAAGCTCTAGCATTTTCTGCTGGGGGATTGTCTATAGATGTTGCTAACGCTAAATTACCTAAAAAGTCAAAAGAAAAATTTGTATTTGCATCAATAGCGAAGTTGCCTATAACTGTAGCTTGACTATTTGCTAATGCGAAGTAATCTGTACCTTCACCCAAGGCTATGCTTAAAGATGAATTTGATGCTGTTGGTGGAAAAACGATAAAAGCTGCCTTAGGGTCAGCAAATGCACTTGCCGTAGCCCTATCAATACCAGTAACAAGGTTTTCTATGTCAATGCTACTTGAAGTGAGTGTAGGACTTTGACTAAATTGTGTAAAGGTGAATTGTCCTTGAGAAGAAGCAAATGTAGCAGCTTTACTGGGTGAAATTGCTAACATTGAACTAGCGATCGCTGAAGTAAGCAGTAACAAAAAGCGCTTCATTTTTGTAAGTATTATTTCATGTTTGTTAAAAACAATACTATAGTATACATATGCTAATTATGTAATTTTAGTGTGAAGAATACTTAAATCTTTGACCTTTTTTAAGTATTTTTACTTATAAAATCAGACATTTTTCTTAACTTAACCAAATACTTAAACTCTTGTAACTACATAGTCTGACAGCTTTCTTCCAAGCAAAGATACAGGAAAGCTTTACGTATTGTTGTAATATGACTACATTCTCTAATTAGTACTTAAGCACTAATTAGAGAATGTAGAGACGTTAGATGTAACGTCTCTTGGGATCGGGCAACGCATATTTAAATTCGGTTGATGTCTATTAGACATCTGTTGGAAAAGAGGTAAAGACTATTCTGTGCTACGTCTCTACAAGGGTTTGGGGCAACGCATAATTAATTTCTGGAGATATCTATTAAATAACCCCTTGTCAATAATATTAGACATCTCCAGAAATTTATGATTGCAAAGATACTTTCTTCCTTTGGTATCTACGATCGCAAAGGACAAGAAAATGTAATATTTACTAATCCGGTTACAGGTGCAGATTTAGACAATTAAAAAATATTAAATTAATCGGATGAGCGGCAATTGCGTCTACAGACTTGTCCAGATATGGGCGAATATCATTGCAGCGATCGCACCAATTAATGTATTCAATATATTGACGACTTCGTTAGTTAACCATGTGTATTTAGATTGCAAAGTCGCGCCAATGACACTTTCTATGTTAGTGGCAATAAAAGCTGCCAGAATACACCAAACTACACCGAGTATATTAATTAAACCGATACCCCAAGCAAGAAAGGCGATGGCAGCAGAAGCAAGCATTCCAGCAAGAGTTCCTTCTAAGCTCACCGCTCCTTCTGTTCCTCGTGGCACTGGTTGCAATGTCGTAATCAAAAAGGTGCTTTTACCATAAGCTTTACCAACTTCGCTAGCGCAGGTATCAGAAAGTTTGGTGCTGAAACTAGCAACAAAACCTAATAGGAGGAGAGATTGAGGATTGGGGAATGCGGACTGGGGAATTGAAATCAAGCCCGAATTTATTAACCCGATTGCCAAAGCACACAGCGCTCCAATCAAAGCTGAACCCCAAACGTTTTCTGGACCTCTTGCCCCAGAACGCTTTTCGGCAATTCCCTCTGCTTCTTTTTGCTTCATACCGATGCGTGTAACCGCAGAACCAACAAGAAAGTAGAACATTACTACTATATATCCTTGCCAGCCGAGGGTTCCCCAGAGTAGTACACCCAAAAACCAAGCGTGCAGTAAACCAGCTGGGGTAAGCAGCTTTTTGGGAGCAATAAAAACTATACTTAATAAAACTGTGTTCAGTCCTATTCCCACTAGCCACGGATTAAGAGAAGAAATCAAAGAAAGCATTAAATACATCACCTGTGGTTTTGGCAAAACACTAACACTATTTCTGGCTTAGGACAAGCTCTAAGCCATTTGATCAGCATCTCAAACAACTTTATCTAAATCAGGACTTACGCAAGATGTGACCGAAAACCTTATTCTTGCGTAGCGGTAATTCATGAATTACCGCAAATGCGCGTTATGTTTTGCGTAAGTCCTGTAAATGAAAAAATTTTAATGCTCTTGCGATCGCGTACAGCACCCTCTTAGGAGTTCCCTGAACCTAAACCTGCCTGAGAAGATGTTTGATCATATTGTCTTTGACCATTAACTGCCGTAGTACTTCCAGGAGAAACTTTTGAGATTCTTCCTGACTTAACCCCTTAACTTGCTCTTCGTAAAGTTTGAGGTTGAATCTCTGCTCTAAGTTAAGGTCCATCGGGATATCCATAGTTTCTACTCTCCAGTATTTCGCAATATTTAGTTTGAACTTGCCTGTTAAATAAATATTAACAAAAGTTACACATACTTGACAACTAGACACTTTTAGACGATGTCGAATAAACCAAGTTGACTTATGCGTTGCCCGAAGCCCAACAGACGTAGCATTGCTACGTCTCTACATCTTTTCCACGGCAACAATGTAGAGACGCGACCAATCGCGTCTCTACAAGGGTTGTGGACAACGCATAGTTCATTTTCGGCTATGTCTAATTTAAGGATTGCTCTTGCAGTTTTATAATTAATTTAGGATAGAGTTTCTCAACTTGTTGTTTGGAGTTAGCTTTTAATTTATGGATGCAATGGAGTTTTTTGAACTAAGTACAGGTAAATGGCGATCGCAACGAACAACACACCACCTTGCTTTCAAGCGATCTGAAGCCGGCGAATCCGAGATCCATGTGCAAGCTCTGACAGCGGATCATCCTCAAGTAATTGAGATTTGCCAACTCCATGAGGTTGACCCCAAGTTAGCTATCGGTGGTGCTTTTGTTTCTTGGCAAGGAGCAATGGGATGGGATAGAGAAGAAGAAAATCATGAAGGTTCCACAGTATTTTCCCTGATACCTGATGCTGATAACCCCCGTCAAGGATCATTGCTGCGAGAACGTGGCTATGCCGAAATTGTACCGGTGGCTGGACGCTATAACATGGATGATGAAGAGGGGTTAGTCCTGACGACCGAGTACGAAAGCATGAGTTCCATTGAGAGGTTTTGGTTTGTCGGTCCTAGCATCCGGATGCGAACCAGTACAGTGAAACGGTTTGGTGGTTTTAGCACTGCCACCTTCTGTACCGAATTCCGGGTTGCAGACGCTGAAGAAGTTACCTCTAACCTAGATGGGGCTGACCTCTCAAACCTCACCCCTGACCAGATTAAAAATGCCGTCGCACCCACAAAACACTTCTCCTTCTTTGGTTGGTGAATTAATCATCACCACCAGTACCGATCCATTTACGCGAGGGTTAGATTACCTGTATGGAGTTCGGAGTCTGGCTCTCGACTCAGAAATGATCGATGGGGTTTACGATCTAGATAACCGTATTCCCCTGTGTGCCTGGATTGGTGAGCATATTGATGAAGTGAATAGACAACTTGAAGACTATCTTCAGGCTTGCCACGGTTGTTTTCACCTCTGGGAGCAACCCGCTATTCAAATTTTTGCCGCTCCCTTCGCTCAGTCCTTTGGGATTGATGGTCTGTGCATTCTTCAGACGAATCCAATTACCATCCTGATTGACGTGGGACGAGTGATGCCGGAAGACTGGTTATTATTAGTTGTCCACGAATATGCCCATGCCCATGCGGGTTCTCCGGGGCACCACGAACAATTTGCGCGATCGCTATCTCACCTCTGTCTGGGATTGGGGATTGCACCTCCCCCTTGGGAATCCGGTATGGAATCCCAACTCCGATTTTATCCTGATTGCCGTCCTACTCACAACCCATTGGCGTTTTGGCGAGGAGAATATTTCTAATCTGGAAACAGACTGGAGCGATCGCATCTGCAATCCGTGTTGCTAATGCGATCGCTCGCAAAGAAAATTATTTTTGTAAATCCGTCAATAAAATTTTGCCCGTTCGATCGCACATCGGAAAAATTCACTATAGCGTTCGCGAAGCGTCTCCTGCGGAGAATCGCTACCAAACCACCAACCCATATGCAACTGGGAAAGCATTTCTGATGCCTGCATGGGAAGCCATTTATCTCCAAGTTTGAAACTGCCTTGCATGTCTAGTTGCACGGAATTTGCGAGGGGTGTTCCCAATGCGATCGCATGTAAAAAGTAGCGCTGCTCCCGATCATTAGCTTAGTTGCTCAACTGATCTAGGAACCATAGAAAATTATCTATATTAACTAGACTTTTTTTTTTGATTGTTTAATAAGCAATGTTACTTATATTAGCGTAAAGTAAAAAATATCAAAATAATTAAATTAAAGTGAAGCGAAGATCGAACTGGAAAATCTGTTGTTGGGAATTTTCTGAGCGCGCGATCGCCGATTTCATCTTTCATTCCCAAGCAAATCATCTATGAAATGAAATGGGTTGCTTCCAGTTGATTTAATCTACCGTTCCCATACCACAATTATGGCAATTACCAATCAAATCCGGTTCAATAACCTCCGAGGCGATATTTTCGGCGGTGTCACGGCTGCCGTTGTCTCCTTACCCCTTGCCCGTAAGCCCTGTCTCCAGGCTCTCGTGTAGCACCTGTGATGTAGGGATGAAGCGCATCATTCTTACTCTCTTTAACTTTTTAAAGTTCACTTAGTTCATTTATTGCAATACTCCTCTTCAGAGGATACACAAGGAGGTATTCATGGATTTCTTGTCCCTGTTCGTGAAGGACTTCATTCTTCAATTGCAGTCCCCAACACTCGCCTTTTTGATTGGTGGGATGATCATTGCAGCTCTTGGGAGCGAATTGGTCATTCCCGAGGCGATTTGTACGATCATCGTCTTCATGCTGCTCACCAAAATCGGTTTGACCGGTGGAATTGCGATCCGCAATTCCAACCTGACGCAGATGGTGTTACCCATGATCTTTGCCATCATGGTAGGGATTATTGTTGTATTCATCGCGCGCTATACGTTAGCCAAGCTGCCAAAGGTCAAAGTCGTCGATGCGATCGCTACTGGGGGTTTGTTTGGAGCCGTGAGTGGTTCTACTATGGCGGCAGGCTTGACAGTACTGGAAGAACAAAAAATTCCATACGAGGCATGGGCTGGCGCACTTTATCCCTTCATGGATATCCCAGCGCTCGTAACTGCGATTGTTGTGGCTAACATTTACCTCAACAAGAAGAAGCGTAAAGAAGTAGCCTACTCTACTGAGCAGACTGTTGCGGCTGGTGATTATCCCGATCAAAAAGATTATCCCAGCAGCCGGCAGGAGTATCTCAGCGAACAGAAGGAGAAGGGGAATGCGGATAATCGGGTCAAGATATGGCCAATTATCAAGGAAAGCCTCCAGGGTTCTGCCCTATCCGCAATGTTGTTAGGTCTGGCTCTTGGACTGTTCACCAGACCGGAAAGTGTCTATAAAAGCTTCTACGATCCAGCCTTTCGCGGCTTGCTTTCGATCTTGATGCTGGTCATGGGTATAGAAGCTTGGTCAAGAATTGGCGAACTGCGTAAGGTAGCCCAGTGGTACGTCGTATATAGTGTGGTGGCACCGTTTTTCCATGGGTTAATTGCCTTTGGTCTCGGGATGATTGCCCACTACACCACGGGATTCAGCATGGGTGGCGTTGTGATCCTGGCTGTCATTGCCTCCTCTAGTTCGGACATCTCAGGTCCACCCACGTTGCGAGCCGGTATCCCCTCAGCCAATCCTTCCGCCTATATAGGTGCATCCACAGCTGTCGGTACGCCGGTTGCGATTGGCATATGTATACCGTTCTTCATCGGGCTAGCCCAGGCGATCGGCGGCAAGTAATTCCAGACGGGTCAAGTACTGTCAGCATTCCCTTGACCCAGCAGTCCAAGTAGATAAATGTACATAATTTAAGGAGGTAAGCAACATGTCCAAGCGTGCCAATAAACTCGTCATCGTCACGGAAAAGGTTCTGCTGAAAAAGGTTGCCAAGATCATCGATGAATGTGGGGCGACTGGTTATACGGTGGTGGATACTGGCGGTAAAGGTAGTCGCAACGTGCGCTCTACAGGTAAACCCAGCAGTGCCGACACCGATTCAAATGTGAAGTTCGAGGTACTCACCGAAACCCGGGAGATGGCAGAGAAGATTGCGGATCAGGTCGCAATCACGTTTTTCACCGATTTTGCGGGCATTATCTATCTCTGTGAAGCAGAGGTACTGTACGGTAGACATTTCTGTGGACCAGAGGGCTGTTGAATCGAGACGACGCAGACCCAAAAAGCCGGGTTATGACCTCGGCTTTTGGGTGACCGTGTTTCGTGTCCGCAGGACGTTGACGCATTGACGACTAGGCTTGTCTCCATCGAGGCAATCGCATCCAAAGCATGACCGTCCTTGATCAGTTGCCTTTTTCATAACCCCCCCGCAGTTTTATGACTCCCTCAAACCCTTAACCTTCATCGCTTTAAACTCATGATTTTGTCCAACATTCTGCCTCATTTCAGTGGAGAGATAGCCGCTCTCATGGCTCCGATACCATTCCTGGCGACCGTTGTTGCTGAGGATTCACCCATTATTCTGTCTGGCGTATTGCTGACGCTGGTGGTGATTTATCTGGCCAGCAAGTTCGGCGCAGAGGTCGCTAGGCGATTGGATTTTCCGCCCGTCCTGGGGGAACTGGTCGCCGGTGTGATTGTGGGGGTTTCGGCGTTGCACCTGGTGATCTTTCCCGAAGGGGGGCTGTCTGCCTCTGACTCGGTGATTATGACAGCGCTGCAAGGATTGAATCAATTGGCACCGGATGCGCTGACCCGGATCTTTGAGTCGCAAAGTGAAGTGATTTCGGTTCTGGCTGAAATCGGCGTGATTATTCTGCTGTTTGAAATTGGACTGGAATCCGATCTGCGGCAATTAAAGGAAGTGGGCATTCAAGCCACAGTTGTCGCTTGTGTTGGTGTGGCAGTGCCTTTTGGGGCAGGTACGGCAGGATTGATGGTGCTGTTTCATGTGGCGGCAATTCCGGCAATTTTTGCAGGGGCTGCGTTGACTGCAACGAGTATTGGCATTACGTCTAAAGTCTTATCGGAGTTGGGTCAACTCAAATCGAAAGAAGGTCAAATCATTGTGGGCGCGGCGGTGATTGATGATGTCCTCGGCATCATTGTCTTGGCTGTAGTCGCCAGTTTAGCCAAAACAGGTGAAATTGATGTTGCCAATGTCATTTACTTAATTGTCAGCGCTACGGCATTTTTGATTGGCTCGATTTTGTTGGGTGGTGTTTTTAACAAAAGTTTTGTGGCGATCGTGGATCAGCTCAAAACCCGTGGAAATATTGTTATTCCGGCATTCATCTTCGCCTTCTTTATGGCATTTTTAGGTAACGCCATTCATCTCGAAGCGATTCTGGGTGCCTTTGCAGCGGGCTTGGTGCTTGATGAAACCGATGCCCGGAAGGAGTTAGATGAATTAATCAAACCGATCGCCGATTTACTGGTACCAATCTTCTTTGTGACCGTCGGTGCAAGGGCTGATTTGGGCGTATTAAATCCAGCAATTCCAGCAAATCGGGCGGGACTGTTGATTGCTGTCTTTTTGGTACTGGTGGCAATTGTGGGCAAACTGGTAACCGGGTGGGCAGTCTTTGGGCAACCCGGAATCAATCGTGTGGCGATCGGGGTTGGGATGATTCCTCGAGGTGAAGTGGGCTTAGTGTTTGCTGGTATTGGCTCAGCTAGCGGCATTTTGGATAAGCCTCTGGAGGTGTCGATTATTATCATGGTAATTTTGACAACTTTTCTGGCTCCACCTTTTTTACGGGTTGCCTTTGGTTCATCCACGAATCCCATCCCAGAATCTACCACGGCTGTAGAAACAGCGAGTAAGTAATGGTATTACGAGGTTACGGCTGATAACCTCGTACTCATTTTAAAAATATTTAGAGTTGCGTCTGAAAGATTTAGATTAAATCCAACTAAATACAAACAAATAATTATGACGATATGTGGACTTGTAAGACTCCGAATAGGAGCCTTAATCTTATAAATACATGATAGGCAATTTTCACCTCATTAAAATGGGCGTGCATCGATACTTATTTTGATCTTATTATCAACAGTAACTGTCTCAAAGCCTTATTTTGTCGTTCAGCGTGGCTGATATTTGCAATTGGCGATCGCGAGGTTGAAAGCCAGTCATAGAAAGGTATTCGCATTTTTCGGAGATGTCTAATACCCAAAAATTAATGTAGAGACGTAGCAATGCTACGTCTCTACAAATGAATTCAAATTACATTGTCAAAGATTGAGTATTTATCTCAATTAACTTCGCTAAATCTCGCAAGAATGCAGCAGCATCAGCACCATAAATAATTCGGTGATCGCAAGTAATATTTACCTGCATTTGTTGCTTGACACCAAACAAACCGTCTGCCGTAGCTACGACTTGCGGACTTGATGCACCGATCGCTAAAATTGAACCTTGTCCGGGTGGTAAAATTGCATCAAATTTGTCTACACCAAACATCCCCAAGTTGGACACGGTAAATGTGCCGCTGTTGTATTCTTCTGGTTGCAGTTTTTTGACTCTCGCTCGCTCTACCAAAGATTTCCAATTACGCGATAGAGAATATATATCCACCATATCTGCATTTTGCAGGACAGGCGTAATTAATCCGCCACCATCCATTGCCACTGCGACAGCAACGTTGACATCAGAGTGATACACTATTCCCTGTTCTGAATAATTAGCATTTAACAACGGGTGTTTTTGCAATGTCACCGCTACCGCTTTCGCTAGTAGTGCTGTCATTGTCACACCTTTAGATTTTATCTGTTTATAAAGCTTGTCTAACGCATCAGTGGTGATTGTGTAACCTACATGAATTACAGGCACAGAGAGGCTGGCTACCATATTCCGCGCTACGGCATTTTGCAAAGTGTTCATAGGCACTATTTGACCCGGAATGGGTGCAGATGCGGCGACAGGCGTAGGTACTGGTGCAACGGTCTTAGTGACTTGTGCAGGGGGTGCAGATGCAACGGGAACAGCGGGTTGCTTAGTACCAACAGACGCCTCGACATCCTCAGCCACGATGCGTCCGTAGGGACCGCTACCCGTGAGGTTACTTAGATCAACCTTCATTTCCTTCGCCAACTTGCGAGCGCGGGGTGAAGCTATCAGCCGTCCTTCCCGATGGTTGGAGCCATTTTGAGATGCTAAGGCAGGTGTTTCGACTGTGGCTGGTGCTACCATTTGTGGGGGAGCAATAGCAGCTTTCTCTGTACCTGCGTTTCCTTGCGCTACTGCTTGCTCTATCTCGGCTTCTGTTTCTGCCAATAATGCGATCGCTGAACCTACAGGGGCACTTTCACCAGCTTGTACCAGAATTGTGGCAAGATATCCCTCATAAAAGGATTCTACATCCATATCTGCTTTATCTGACTCAACAACCACCACTGTTTCGCCTTTTTCCACTTTATCACCTGGAGATTTCGCCCAGGAAACAATTTTGCCCTCGGTCATGGTGGAACTCAGCGCCGGCATAAATACTTCTTGGATGCTCATAGTCGGGTGGTTTTGAAATCGATAATTTATGGACTTTAACAGCTTTTGCTTTATGCGAATTGTAGCTTGACACGGGAATTTTGGATGCTCGATTTTAGATTTTAGGTTTCTGGGGGAGGGGAAGAGGGGGGGAGTGGGGGGAGCAGGGGGAGAATTATTTCTTTCCCCTTTACCCTTTACCCCTCCTCCACTCCTGGAACCTAAAGACAAAGCAAAGGTCTATATGATTTATTCTCCTCATCATCGCTCATTAAGATAAAAAGCTACTGAAATGAAGAGCATATGAAGTGAAATTTCCATCTAAAATTCAGAATTGGTAGTCAACCTGTTTAAAATTTCTGTTTAATTTTATGTCGGCAAAGTTGAAGTTATTTGGGGTTTTCATACTGGGTATCTTTGCCACTGTCGCTACTGGATTTTATCTCATGCAGCGCCAGCCGGCAGCATCCATTTCGAGCAATTACAATGGACAAGAGCAATTTTCAGCGATCCCACAAGCTCAACATATTGAGGTATATGCTGAAAGAGTAAACTATAAAACTATACCTCTGGAAAATATCAATTCTGTTCTCCAGGGTAGCGATCCGACTACACTTGCCCTGAATGCTTTTGATGATGTGGTATCAGAGAAAGCAACGCCAAAGGTGGAGGTAGTGTATCCGCAACCAAATCAAGCGATGGTGACGATTACACAGACCAAGCAAGGGGATAATGCTGTCGGTACGGTTAAATACCGCGTGGAGATGACAACCTTTGGGCGATCGCTTTTAGTTAGTTCACCCCCCGTTTGGCAAATTGTCTGGGCAGGCTCCCAGGTACAATGTTGGTCTGGGAACCGCCCTCAAAAAAAATCAATTTCTACCTGTGGATAGATGCAATTTTGGGTTAGGTAGAGACGTTCCCCCGGAACGTCTGTACGATACGGTAGAGACGTTCCGGCGGAACCTCTCTACTCAGAATTTAAACGTCACCGCGAATTTCTTCTACAACACCATCCCGCAGAACGATTTCGACTTGCATTTTGCTAATCAGGTTATCACCTGGTTCGACCCGGAAAAAGCCTTCCATTTGAAATTGGGGGACTTCCTGATCCAATTCCAGAAACTGTACTTGCTGGAGGTTTTGCAAACTTTGATTTTTCTGCTCTAGCAGTTCGCTTTTCTTTTGGTTGACTTGGACTTGGATATTTTCGATTTGTTGCAGGGTTTGTGGTCCAGGAGGTTGTAAGCTCTGCTTTTGAATTTCAGCTACTGCTCTTTGTCCTTGAGAGTCTAGCTGTTGCAATTGCTGATCAGTTTGATTGATCTGCGTTTGCAGTTGTTGCTGTACCTCATCTTTCCAGAGAGGTGTGACAATGACTTTGACATTTACGACTCGCTTTAAAAGCAGTTGAGGTTTGGAGACATCCATAAAAGTTTCACGTTCACTCTATTTGTTTGCGGTGGAAATTATCAGGCAAACATGCCGTCAATAATATCGCGATAGTGTTCCATGACGACGTGACGGCGAATTTTTAAGGTTTGTGTCATCATGCCATTTTCTATGGAAAACGGCTCCAGGATGAGTTTAAATTGACCAATCCGGTCATCCGCTCGATAGCCTGGACGATTTTGCACTTCCCGATTCAATTCTTGCCGAAATAAATCCTGGCTCATTTTACTCTCAAGATTTATTTTTTGACTTGTTGTTTCGGTTACATTGTCGTCCTGTATACAAAATTCCAGATTTTGACTTTCTGCCCATTTTTGCAGAGCTTCTAAATTTGGTACAATCAAAGCACCGACGCTGCGTTGATCTTGCCCGACAAGCATCATTTGGTCGATATAAGGCGATCGCACGCACGCATCTTCAATGGGCTGTGGTTCGATATTTTCACCATTGCTCAAGACAATTGTATCCTTTGCCCTGCCTGTCAGCACTAAATCTTTTTCTGGTGTCAGCCAACCCAAATCCCCACTATCAAACCAGCCTTCAGAATCAATTGCTTTTGCTGTCGCTTCCGGATTTAGGTAATATCCTTGCATAATTTGCGGTCCCTTTAACAGCACTAAACCTTTTTCCCCAATTGGTAGCGGTTTACGAGTTTCTAAATCGACAATTTTATTTTCTGTACCCGGAAGTGGTTGTCCAGATGAACCGCGTAAATTCCGCCAAGAACGTCGTACATTTGTGACTGGAGAAGTTTCCGTCAAGCCATAGCCTTGCAAAATCTCGACGCCAATAATTTCAAAGAAATTATCTATGTGTTTGGGAAGCGCACCACCACCACTAATCATCTGCTTAATTTTTCCTCCTGTAGCTTCTCGTATTTTGTTATAAACGAGTTTTTCTCCTAATGCATGAAGGGGAAACAATGCAGATGCTTGTATACTTGCTGATAATCGATCAATTCCTGATGCATGAAGATGATCTAAACTCAAGTTTTCCGCAATTCGCCGCGCTTTGATATACTTATCGCTAATCCCCAATAACGAGTTAATTAAACGTTGTTTGTTCTCAGGTTGTTCCCGAAACTGCTTCTGCACACCTTCATAAATCGATTCCCACAAGCGCGGTACACCCAGCATATAATTTGGCTTGAATTGTTGCAAATCCTTTTTGAAAGAACGCAAATTAGTGTAAACTTGGGTGCAACCTTGAGAAAGTAAGTAATATTCAACTGTTCTTTCGTAAACGTGCCAGCTAGGAAGAATACTCAGGACAATATCTCCTATTTCTGGTTGTACGACTGTGCCAAATGTGGTAATTTGGTGCATCAAATTACCATAACTGAGCATTACCCCTTTAGGTTTGCCTGTAGTGCCAGACGTGTACATTAAAGTTGCTAAATCATTGCGTTTTTGCCGCGCTGGTTGTAAAGTATGGTTGGTGCCAGTTTCCATCAATTGCGAAAAGTTCAACACCTTTAAAGTTTCTTCTGATGGTGGTGTTTCATCACTAAGCAAGATAACTAATTGGATTGGCAAATCGTTAAGCCGATCGCGAAGCTTCTTCAGTGTTTTTAAATCTTCCACTACCAGCGCTGTGCTACCGCTATTCGCGATGATAAATAGCAATTCTTCCTTTTCTGCTTGGGAACTACGCAGCGCATCTACTCCCCCTGCCATGAGAATACCTTGATCGGCAATAAACCAGCGGGGACTGTTGTCAGCAATTAAAGTTATGCGATCGCCTACTTTCACCCCCAACCCTTGCAAACCTGTGGCAAATTGTTGTATTTTCTCTAATAGCTGCCTATGAGTAATCACAACTTCTGGTTTGGAGTGAGGATCGTGCAAAGCAACAGTATCACCGCATCGTTTTGCTACCAAATCCCATATTTCTGGTAGCGTCTCTACATGGGAAAAATCTGCCAAACGCTTTAATGCCAGACGTTCTCGCTGCGAAATCTGAGAAAATATATCAGCAGTAACAGAAGTTTTCGACATTACACATCATCTCCTAAATCATAAATTATTATGTTTACAGCATATTCTGTCATTTGACTAAAATAGCCGGTTTGAAGATACACAACTACTTGTATCCATACAGATTTTCCAGATTTTCATGAATATATTTAAATAAATATATGTTAAGATGATTTTACATAGACTAAAAGCAATGAAACTTGCTTTTAACTGGTTGTAATTAACAACAATGACCGATGTGGAGAGCAAAGGATGAAAATTTTATACTTCATCCTTGAGTTTACCACTTATTACTAACAGGCGTGATTACCTATGGATTTGCTAGATATTATATTACTAACCTCAATCAATATATTTGCTTGTCTTGCTTTCCCAAGGCTTCTATCTCTCATTTTTACTTTTAAGACCAAGTATATTCAACGTTTGCAAGTGTACTCAACATCACGAAAAACTAAATACGAAATTACCAGTTTTCCATATTGTACAAGTTACTCATTAACCGCCAGCCCCGTATGTAAGTTTCGTCCTAATTTTTGCGCGAAATGTTCTCCATAAAAAATAGCTACAAGTTCGTAGTGAGGACTTTAGTACTCATCTAATCACATAAGGACTGAAGTCATTACTACAAAAATGCTTTATTATGGTAAGCTAAACGCATATGGTAGAATGAGTTACTTTTGAATTAAAAATTTTTATCTGCACAAATAAATAATTTGTCTCTTAACAAAACGTATCTTAATTATTTATTATAATAACCAAAAGAAATTCTAACTATTATATTTGTCAAATTTTAGTAATTATGCCTCACACTAAAAATAGTAATCAACAATACTAAAAAAGGGGCATTGATTTATGGGTTTGATGAATGCTCTATTCATGACGCTGGTTTCTACGATCGCTTGTCTTACGTTACCCAAGCTGCTATCTTTGATTTTGGTTCGTCAAAGCCAACAGACTGCACCATTGCCAATAGCCATAACACCAGAAAACACCTATAAAGAAGCTCCAAGTTTTCTTTAAAAAGCCATTAGACATCATTTAAATATGCGTTATCCACAACCTTTGTAGAGACTATTCTGTGCTACGTCTCTACATTCTTAACTGAACTGTATTGGAGTTAGGGTTTCAGTTTCAATGTTATGAAATGCAAACTATATTGCTATATTTAGTTTGGGAAAAATTTCTCTACACTGCAACTAAAACCGGGTAACAGCGCCGAAGTTATAGTATCATCACTAAAAAGAGTGACTGCCAATTTAAGTATACCTTGTTCGCGGCAGTAAACCTCTAATTTATGCGATCGCCAATCAGCAATCCAATATTCTTTGACACCTCTTGAAGAATAAAGCTTTAGTTTAGCCTCTCTATCTCTTCTTTGGTCTTCTTTGCTTCCAGACAAAACCTCTACTACCAACTCAGGGGCACCAGTTAAATGTCCTGCTTCATCCAACATCAGCGCTAAAGTTTCCTTGCTAACCCAAACCACATCGGGAATCACATTATCAGATTCAGAAAACAGAACACCGGGACTAGGAATTGTCTCTCCTAAACCACTACTTTCAGACCAAGCATCGAGTTTACAACCGATTTTACCGCAAGTTTGCTGATGTCTAAAGTGTGGTGCTCTAGTTACAAATAATTCTCCATCAATTATCTCGTATTTTGTCCCTTCATTTTCTGAGAGAAGTTCTAAATCTTCAATTGTCCAGCGTATTCCTTCTGTTAGCATATAATTTCTCCGCTAACGGCTTTTGTGTAGATATTATATTGTAACGCAAGCATCCAATTTTGGCGCCGGCGGCTAATTTAACTAAGTAGAGAAGACCAAAGCATATGAAAATAAAAGCAATTATTCATCCCGCAGAAGAAGGTGGTTATTGGGCTGAAGTTCCAGCGCTCCCTGGTTGTATTACTGAGGGTGAGACGATGGAGGAGGTATTAATTAATTTAAAAGATGCAATAGAGGGCTGGTTGGAAGTCGCAAATAGTAGTCACCAACTAGAATCAAATGCTCAAATTGTCGAGATTGCGGTATGAAATCAATCTCTGGTAAAAACTTATGTAAAATTGTCGAACAGCGAGGTTGGATTTTACAGAGAATTACAGGTAGCCATCACATTTACCAAAATTCTGATTTTGATAAAATACTTTCTATTCCTGTTCATCGAAATCAAGACTTGAA
Source organism: Tolypothrix brevis GSE-NOS-MK-07-07A (assembly GCA_019358985.1). Taxonomy (GTDB): domain Bacteria; phylum Cyanobacteriota; class Cyanobacteriia; order Cyanobacteriales; family Nostocaceae; genus Hassallia; species Hassallia brevis. The sequence continues at coordinate 166,657 of JAHHIJ010000004.1, forward strand.
AATCGGGACTTTAAAAGCATTGATGAAAATCGCCGATCTAACGGAAGAGGATTTGGCGTGAATTAATTATGGTGGATTAGAGAAGTGCGCTGCAATTCATCAACTACTCCCTTCCCGCTACAAGATCACCTATCTTCTTTCTCTTCTACCTTTGTGTACTTCGTGTCTTTGCGGTTCGTTAAATAGGTATTTTTCGAGCGGGAAGGGAGTAATTTGTGGGAATAAACATAATGATCGATTAGCGATCGCCTAACCCATGCAAACTATTGAGAGATTGCTTAAATCGCCGTGGTTGTGTCCCAGATTTTCCTCTCGCTCATAATTAAGGGGCTAGTAAATCTTTAGTCATGAGAAAACGGTCATGACGTTGATACCCGCTTCTGCGATAAAGACGTTGGGCATCAGGATTTTCAAAATCTACTTCCAAATGAAGTGCTTGGACTCCCAAAACTCGGCAGGCATCCTCGACAAATACCAATGTTTGAGTTCCAATCCCTTGACCGCGATACTTGGGACGAAGGTAAAACTCGTCAATAAAGGCATCTCTCCCCCGGTATTCCAAGCTGTAGCCCAGTGTCAAAATAATGTAGCCGATCGCATCATCTTCTTGCTGAATTAGCCACCCTTTCCCTAAAGACTCATCAGTTAAAAATTGTCTGAGTACATCGCGATCAATATTTTCATCAAATGGCAAATTTTCATTGTGATGAAAATCTCGAACAAACTCTAAGAGAGTAGGAAGATCGGCGATCGCTGCAACTCGATAGTTAATGGTCACAATATATCTCCTAAAATCGACAAAAGTTTGTTCTTATAGTCCCAGGTTTATAGCCTGCGGACTTTTTTCAATGCTCTCTATTTTAACTTTTTACTATCCCGGCGCCACTTCCCTTTAACCAAACGAATTTCATCAAAACTATAGCTATCACCAAGATACTCTTTAATTGGCGTCAAAGCAATATCCCCCAGAATTTCTAACACTTGCAAAATTTTCTGCTGCTTTTCTAGGGGAACTAACAAATTTAAATCTACAGGCTGATTTTTATCAATTAAATCTGAAAGGTGACGAATAATAGTAGTGGGTCGAAAGTTGCGTTTATGAGCAATTTCTCCAACAGTTAAACCTTGTTGATGTAACTGTAAAGTAAAGTATTCAGTCTCTGTAGGTAAGCCTTGTGAAGCTGTAGAAGTAACATTAGCTTTCTCTAATGACAAACCTTGTTCTTCACAATAAGCGCGAATTTCCTTGATAAATGTCTCGCCATATTGAGCAAGTTTATGACTACCAACACCGGAAAGTTCACCAAATTCAGAAAGTGTTTTCGGTTTGGCTTGTGCCATCAATTTTAAAGTAGAATCAGGAAAGACAACATAAGGTGGAACAGATTGTTCATCAGCAAGTTGTTTACGAAGCGATCGCAATCGATAAACGAGCATTTCCACTTCTGCGGCTTTCTCACTATCACCTTCCCAAATCGGCTTCTGTGCGACGGTAATGGCTATAGAAACTGTACGCTGTTTTCGCATTACTTCCCAACTCAAAGCGTTCAATTTGAAGACAGAGTAACCATCGTTCGTTTGTTCTAATAAACCTTGATGTAAAAGCGATCGCGCTAACATTCGCCATTCATCGACACTTTTCTCTTTGCCAATACCGTATGTAGATAGTTTATCATGTCCGTTTTGAGTAATCTTCTGAGTTTTCGCTCCTCGCAACACATCAATAATATAAAGCATCCCAAATCTTTCTTTACAACGCGCTACGCAAGATAGAAATTTCATCGCTTCAATTGTCCAATCTTGCACCGGTTTGGGAAAACGGCAATTATCACAGTTACCGCAATTTCCTGGAAAACGTTCGCCAAAATAACCTAACTGAATTGTTCGCCGGCAATCTGTACCTTCCGCATAATCAATTACCTGACGTAATTGTTGCTTCGCGATTAATTGTTCTTGCGGTTCGGTTTTTTGATTAATACTCCATTCTATGGTTTTAATATCACCGTAACTGAAAAACATTGTACACCGAGATGTTTCGCCATCTCTACCCGCTCTGCCTGATTCTTGATAATAACTTTCTAAATTACGCGGTATATCATAGTGAATTACAAATCGGACATCCGGTTTATTGATTCCCATGCCAAAAGCAACAGTTGCCACCATCAAGCGCACATCATCGCGAATAAATCGAGTTTGATTTTTTGTGCGTTCTTCGTCAGTTAAACCAGCATGATAAGAAAGGGCAGCAACTTTATCATTTTGCAGTTTAAAAGTGAGTTCATCAACCTTTTTCCGCGTTAAACAATAGATGATTCCCGAACCTTCATTTTCTTTGACAATTTCTAATATTTCCGCGTAAGCAGTCTTAGTTTTGGAGCGAATTTCATAATACAGATTTTCACGATTGAAACTAGCAAGATGAATACTTGGTTGCTTTAATCCCAATTGTTGGATAATATCATTGCGGACTCGATCTGTGGCAGTGGCAGTAAGCGCGAGAGTGGGGACATTTGGGTAACGTTTGCGAACTGAGCGCAACTGACGGTATTCTGGACGAAAATCGTGTCCCCATTCTGAGACGCAATGCGCTTCATCAATGGCAAAGGCAGCAATGCCGATTTGGTGATGTACTAAATCGAGAAAAGGCAGAAATCTTTCGCTTAATAAGCGTTCTGGGGCAACGTAGAGTAATTTAACTTGACCTTTGAGAATCGCTTCTTCACGCGATCGCGTTTTATAAGCATTTAGACTACTATTAAGAAAGGTTGCAGAGATATTATTATTTCGCAACGATTCCACTTGGTCTTGCATCAAAGCGATCAAAGGCGATACTACCACGGTTAAGCCTTTTTTCAAAATGGCTGGTAGTTGAAAGCACAGCGATTTTCCTCCCCCTGTAGGCATAACAATCAGTAAATCCCGATTTTGCAGCGCATCCTCGATAATTTGCCGTTGTCCTGGGCGAAATTGATCGTAACCGAAGTGATATTTTAGCGCTTGTTCTAAATTGGGATACTGAAGCATAGCGATCGCTTTTTTAGGGCTTTTTGCCAGGATAGTTACGAAGATAACAGGATTTTAACTCACATTATCGGCAGAGGAAGGGAAGTCTTACGTTTCTAGATGCATGGTTTACAGTGCCAAATTGTGCAGGGCAGAAATCAAATATTTAAATCGCGCAAAGCCAGACGAATTTGCTCCACACGTCTGCGATTAACACCAAGGTCACTTTCTCCGATGCGAGATGCCGAGCGCAGGTGAATTACGTTTTCATCGTTCGGGAAATAAAATTCTACATCATCAACAAATTTAAAAATGCGGCTTTTACTTGTAGCATGAATGTAATTATCCGTCTGTTCTATAACGGATGTGCGAGGAACAACGGTAAGGACTTTTTGTAATATTTCTCTTGCTTTATTTCGGTTTACATGATATTCAATCGGGTCAATGGCGTGTTTGTCATCACCACCAAGACTTACAACACAGTTGTTTGAAGCCGGACAATTAGTAAGATGACCGTTACTTACTCCCACGGCACTTGCAGCAGTAGGAAGCATTAAACTACCAGTCAGGGTCAGAAATATCAATAAAGCGAACGCAATTAGACGAGACATTATAAATTCACTCCTCAAAGTTTAAGGTTGGGTACATTTAACTCTACCTACATTATTCTCCTCCTTGATTGCCACGCTGTACGTGAAAATAGCAAAGAAAGAATATTGAAACTCAATTACTGATCGAGGAGTAATTTAGCCAACCAAAAGTGTCTATTCACCTTGCTATTATTGCTGTCAATAAGCCAATCAAGCCAAAAATTGACCAACAATTCAGATTTCCATTAGACATCGACCGAATTTAATTATGCGTTGCCCCAAACCCTTGTAGAGACGTAGCACTGCTACGTCTTTACCTCTTTTCCGGAGATTTCCATTGGTCATGAACACAAAATTATTCTACTAGGGTTGCTACTGTATTCCCTGGTTATTCCAACTAATTTTCGCTCATATTTGGCTGGTATCAGCTTTGTTGTGACCAACAGAACCCATGATTGAAGAGGGGTGAAGATTTTAATAGTGTGCGATCGCTTTTATGTTGAAGGAGAGCGATGCCACTTAGACATAAGCAACTCTTATTCTCCACATCCATTATTATTTGTCAAGCTGTCTTGACCTTTCGTAATAATATTGTTATATTTATTTACATAAAGTAACAAATCTCAAAAAAACTATGTATACAACAGTTAACGAAGACGGCGTTTTAAATAACTACGCAAATGAACCCCAGATATACTATGCAGAGTACCCAGCAATTTGGGAACAGCGCAAATACGTTGTGCAGTCTGTTTTTGCCACAATGATAGTCACCACTCTAGTTTTGGTTGGCTTGAGCGTTAGTTAAAATTTTTTGATTTTGGTATCTCATTGACATTTAGACTTCTCCCAATCACCTCGGTTGCTTTCGCCGGGGTTTTTTCTTGTTGATGGCATTGAAATTGACAAAGGCGAACTCGAAAAACTGACAAGCTCAGTGTCTTCAGATCTGAGTAGATTTTATTTTTGAAAAAATCTAAGTATACCTAGGGTGTGTTAGCGACGACAGTACGGCACTACCCTTTATGTTTTGGCGCGATCCTTCCTACGGCATAACACAACGCTCGTGACCTCGGCAATGCATTGGCTGCCCTACGTATCTTTTCAAAAATCAAATATGAGTCTTATAAGTGTCAAAATATTAAGTGTAAAGTTTATTGACAAAATCACTATGCCGAAAGCAACTTGGAATGGCGCCGTTTTAGCCGAAAGCGATAAAACTGTAGTTGTGGAAAACAACCATTACTTTCCCAAAGACGCAATTAACCAACAATACTTCAAAGAAAGTAACACCCAGTCCACTTGTCCGTGGAAAGGTGTCGCTAGTTATTACAGCATCGAAGTTGATGGACAAGTTAACAAAGACGCTGCTTGGTATTATCCTACCGCCAAAGAGAAAGCGAAAAATATCGAAGGCTATGTAGCTTTCTGGAAAGGGGTAAAAGTCGAAGCTTAAAGCCTCCTTGTAGTCAGCGCTACTCTGCGAGAAGCCGCTTTGCGTCTACAGCGCTGAAGCGCCGACTACAACACCCACCCTTACATCACTACACCCCTACACCCCTGCACCCTTACACCCCTCATAGTTATTGTCATTCAACCTGTTATGGTAAGTTGAAGATAGGCACTACAAATGACTAAGAAGCGCAATTAATAACTCAAATATTCAGCTTCTCGTAAACAACACGCCGCCAAGCGTGCAAATAAATAGCAGTTGTTTGCGTTGTTCCTAATTTTTCCCACATATCAACAAAACCATTTCAAGCAAGCTATTTGCCTAGTAAATCATTCTGTTTTCAACAAAGCAATAGCTTAATTCAGGGAGCATCTACATAATAGGAGGTCAAGATGAGCCGTCTTCTTTATGAAAGTTCAGTTTCATTTGAAGGGTATCTCATCATCCCCTTTGTCTATGGCAAAGTGGATAATTACGAGATTTATTCTTACAAACTCTTGTCAGAAATCGGGCAAACAAGCCAATTTCACAAAGCAGAAAATCCGGCAGAAATGTATGGCAATAGCTTGAGTAATATCATTGATATTGCCAAAGAGCATATTGAGAAACATTCAAGTTTGGTGAGTCATGGTGATAGTTTCCGGCGTCGCTACACGTACCACCAAAATTTGATTATCGTCTTTCAACAGGATGATAAATATTTCTACGACCATTATCCACCGGAATTCTTGAATAATATTGCCGCACCCAAATTATTCAAGTCAGAATATGAATGCTTGAATTGGATTAAACAAGGGCTTGATATGCGACATACGCGGCAAAGGGTAAGATAAATTAATTATGCGTTGCCCGAAAATGAATGTAGAGACGTAACATTGCTACGTCTCTTTTCTACCAGATGTCTATTCGGGAGCATCCCAGTTTTTATTTCGCGACCATAAAAAAATAAACCTGTCATTGCGTTCGCGTAGCGTCTCGTAGAGAGGAGGAACGACGTTCGCGGAGCGTGTCGCAGACAAGCAATCGCATAGACTTGTTCTAATACGGTTCGGATAAGATTTTTTGATGAAAATTATAGATCAATACGGTTCAGTTAAGGTTTTTAACTTATATATTCTGTTGAGAACCAAGACTTGGGGGATTCTCCCCCAAACCCCCAATTGGGGGACGGTTGCGTCCCCCAAACCCCCTCCAAAAAGTCGATCTGTTTTGTTTGTGGTAATTGATTTATGTTCTTAACTGAACTGTATTGAATTATAGATCACAAAGACGCAAGGGAATCGCCGTCTCTACAAAGGACTTTTTATTGTAAAGACGGCGATTCCCTTGCGTCTCTTGCCTTAACACCAAGCGTATTGAGACTTGTTCTAAGCTGAAAAACCCTGCAATTACTTCGCTTCACTTCGTTACGCTCGCAATGACAGAATATTTAAAAAAGCGGGATGCTCCCTTTCTATTTGGGGTAAATTGGCTAAAAGCTTTTTGCTTTACTCCCTCAATAATAGATAATATAGCTCACCTTTATTTACTATAGAACCAGCGCGATCGCCTGCTTGTTTGCCGACACCAATATAATAGTCAACTCGACCGGGAGATTTGATTGCACCTCCTGTATCTTGGTCGAGGACGTAGCGACTCACAAGACGCTGTTCAATTTTACCTTGATTGATAAATGGAAAAGAACCGTGAATTATCGCTAATGCACCGGGAGGCATTAAGGTTTTATCTGTAGCAATTGACCTTTCCGGGGTAATTGGGACGTTGAGACTACCGCTAGCGGGGGCATTTTTTGTGTCTTTAAAGAAGATAAAACGAGGATTTCGAGGTAAGTAGATGTTTTGGCTTTGGGGATTTTTTCCCAGGTAATTAATCACTTTTTCTAAAGTAATTCCTTCTTGCTGTAGTTTGCCATCTTTAATTAATTCCTTACCTAAGCTGACATAATCGTGGTCGGTGTTTCCGGCATAGTTAATTGTTGTAGTAGTTCCATCAGAAAGTTTCAAGACAGCAGAACCTTGGACTTGGGCAATAAAAGCATCCATCCGCGATTTTAACCAAAATAATTCTAAACCTTTGAGTTTGCTTTTTCCTGCTTGTAAAGCATCTGCACCTTCCAATTCTAAACGGGTGGGATGGGGTTTACTCCAGGTTTGAAAATCATCGGGTAAGCGGTAGACAGGATAACGATATTCTGCTGTAGGTTTGCGACTTGCTACATAAATTGGTTTGTAATAACCAGTAAATAAAATAGTGCCTTGATTGTCGGAACCGATAGATTTATAAAATGTAAACTCTTTGTTGACAGCAGCTTGTAATTCTTGGGCATTTGGGGAATTAACAACTATTTCACGAAATCTTTTCAGGCTTTTTTCAACTTTTAGTTGGGTGATTTCGGGAATAATATAATTTTGATAAGCCGTTTTTGCGGCTGGTGTTTGCAGGTAACTTAAACTATAGTCAATTGCTTTGATTAAATTCTGTTTATCCCCAGGTTGACCCCAAATTTGATTGTCGAGTAAATAATTTTTATCTTGTGGTAATGAAGATTGTAATAATAAAGGTGTTGTGGTGGGAGTTGCTTGAGGTTTTGGTGATGATGTTTGATTTTCTTGGCTAACTGGTTGCTGATTATTACAACCTAGTAGAGGTAAACAAAAAAAATAAGTTGTGAGGATTAGCTTTGCTAATTTATTTGGACGCTGATGTTTATCTTGCATGATTATTAGATTTTGTGAAACTTGACAAAGACGTAGCAGTGCTACGTCTCTACACGTATTTGATTAGAGCGCAATTTGCTGTATTACTGGAGTTTACAGTGATAAAGCTTGTATTCATAGCCGTTTACAGATGGCAAAGATTGCATATCAGCAGCACATTTTTTCACTTCTTCTGGAAGAGGTGCATAAAAGTTTACTAACCATAAATCCAGAGGTTGTGGAAGCTTTTTTAAAGTATGAAGCAAAGCATCAGAAGAAGTATTGGGGTTTTGGTCTTGATGAGCGAGGAGAAATAGCGGAGTGGGGGAAGTTAAATTTTGGATTTTAAATTCCCTGGCTACCCCCATCATTTCCCCAATATGTACATGAGTTCTTTGAGTGGTTGCAATCAATACTGGTACTTGAGATGTTTTTTGAATTAGTTCTACAAAGAGATCAGGACGATAGTATTTTTGATAGCCTAGATTGCTTAAAACTGTCACTGCGCTGAAAAATCCCATTAGCAAAATTATGCCTACAACCTTTTTTCCAGAACTTCTTGGACGTCCAACTTGAGGATGCCAGGAAAGTGCGAAACTTGCTCCTAATAAAACTATGACAGCAGGAAAGTAAACAAAGTTATAGCGGGCGCCCCGTGTTAAGTCAATTCCGAGAAAATAGGTGAAGATAAAAAATAAAGCGATCGCACTCAAAACTAGAAGAATAAACACCTGAGTCATCAAATGAGTTTCTGGCTGTTTTAACCGAACCTTCAAACCACCAAACAAAATTGGTAATAACCAAATAAAATAAATCAGCATCACTGCCCCAGAAACAAGCACAATCCATAGATGGGGTGATTCAACTGGTAGTAAAAACTGCATTGTTACCCATGCAGCAAAAGCTTGAAAAAGTGGGCTAATCCAAGCAAATCCCACACGCGGAGCTTGAATCCAATCAGTTAATTTATCTCCGTAGCTATTCTGTAAAAACACTGGCAACCAAACTACACCCGCAACAAAAGTGCCAGCCGCAACTGCATAGATGCGCGACCAGGGGGAGTGGGTAGAGGAGGGGGGGAGTGGGGGAGTGGGGGGAACAAAATAATTCTTTTTTCCCAATGCCCAATGCCCAATGCCCAATGCCCTCAACTGTTGCCAAGCAAGAAAAATCAAAACAAAGGCTTCAGTGCAGAGGGTAAGGGTGAAAAAGTAATGAGTCGCAATGCCTAAAGCATTAATTAACACCCAGGAAAGTGCTGTTAAAATTGGTAGTTGCGTGCGGGTTTGGATATGACGTGTAGCGATTACCAAACAGGCAAAAGAAGCAATTACCCACAAAATGGCTAAAGTGTAGTGACGCGCTTCTTGTGCGAGAAAAATGCCGAAGGGTGATACTGCCATTATCGCTGCTGCAATATGAGCAACCAAGCGGGAGCGAAAAGTCAACCAACTTAAGGCATAAATAGCTGGGATGGATAATGCACCGAAAACAGCCGAAAGCGATCGCGCTCCCCACAATGACACTAAACCATCTTGTGTGGGAAATAACCGCATCCACCAGTGAGCTAGCATAAAATAAAGTGGCGGATGGTTACTTTCAGTGCTTAAGTGTGTCCAGACGTCATTGATGCTAGCATTGGCTGTAGAACGTAGTGGCTGCAACAAAACATCAGGAGCGATCGCTTGATCTAAAGGTACTGGCAAAAAACTATTCCCCAGGCTAAATACCAGGGTAGAAAACTCATCAGTCCAAGGAGGTTTTGCAGTTAAGTTGATTAACCGCAAACCGATACCGATGAATAACCACATCAAAAGCAGTAAGGGGTGAAAAGTGCGTTTGTAAAGGGAAAATTTCATTTTGGTGGCAGCAAACAGTCAATTTGTAAATATAGACTTGGGATTTGAGATTTGTGTTCAATCTAAAGTCCCAAGTCTATATCTAATAACAAATTGCTTCAAATATATAATCCTCTAACAGAAGATTCCCTGTCTCCTTCCTATTTTTCCCAGTTCCACACAGTTGTCAAAGCGATCGCAATGTTTTAGCCAAAATAATTGTGACTTGAACCAGACACAGCAAGGATTACAGCTTTTTCACCCTCTGCTTTTGCTTTTTTATACTAAAAAGCGACTCGCTGTAACGAGAAAAACCCTGAGATAATTGCACACGCAGCAGGCACCAATGGGGTTGATTGAAAAACAGAAAACTATTTGGAAAGTATAAAGCCAGATTACTGCCACAATAAAGATGTGCTATGTTTAGAAAATTTTTGTGACTACTGCAACTTTTGATGCTATTCTTGACCGCGCCGGTAGCGGGTATGATTTGTCTCCTGAAGAAGGAGTAGTTTTATTAAAACAAACCGATGCAAGTGCGATCGCTTCTATTCGCTCGACAGCTGATAAACTCCGCTATACTCAAGCTGGTGATACTGTCACCTACGTAATTAATCGCAATATTAACTTTACTAATATCTGTGAACAGCACTGTAGTTTCTGCGCTTTCCGGCGCGATGATGGTGAAGCGGGTGCTTATTGGTTGGATTGGGCGCAAATTTTGCCAAAATTGACAGATGGGGTACAGCGAGGTGCGACGGAAATTTGTATGCAAGGAGGATTAAATCTCCAAGCAAAGGTTAATGGTAAGTCTTTGCCCTATTACCTCAACTTAGTAGAAAGCATTAAGCAAGAATTTCCTCATTTGCATTTACACGCATTCTCTCCCCAGGAAGTCCAATTTATTGCCAGGGAAGACAATCTGAAGTATATTGATGTAATTACTGCTTTCCGGGATGCTGGTGTTGGTTCAATGCCAGGAACAGCAGCTGAAGTGTTAAATGATGATGTGCGACGGGTATTGTGTCCAGAAAAGATTGACACAGCTACTTGGTTAGAAATTGTCAGTACAGCGCACAAATTAGGTTTGTCTACTACTTGCACTATGCTGTCAGGACATATTGAAACCCCAGAACAGCAAATAGAGCATTTAGAAAAATTGCGCGAGTTGCAAAAAAGCGCCATTAATCAAGGCTACCCAGCTCGCATTACTGAATTTATTTTACTACCCTTTGTCGGACAAGAAGCACCCAAATCTCTACGCCGCCGTGTCGGACGCGATCAACCCGTTTTAAATGATGCACTGCTGCTTACCGCTGTTGCGCGGATTTACTTAGGAAATTGGATTTCTAACCATCAGCCAAGCTGGGTAAAACTGGGGTTAGCAGGTGCGATGGAAGCTTTAGTTTGGGGTTGTAATGATATCGGCGGCACCTTAATGGAAGAACATATTACCACAATGGCAGGTGCTTTGGGTGGCACTTGTATGGAAGTTGAAACTTTGCAAGCTGCTGTTACTTCTTTAGGAAGACCTTATCAACAAAGGGATACTCTTTATCAGAGAGTTGGTGGTTAATTACAGCAAATTTCAGTTAGACGAGGTACATGAGTAAAACCCCAAACCCGCTCACAGACGTAGCATTGCTACGTCTCTACGTGTATTTCATCACAGCGCAATCTGCTGTATATTATGTCCGTTTAATTGACATCAACAGGATTTAGGCAATCACTACGCAGTTACGTCATTGCGACGCAAGGAAGCAATCTCAAAGTCTTGTTTTCTCCCTACTATTGCGTAAATCCTAATCAATAAAAAAATCCAAAACCCTTACAGAGACGTAGCAGTGCTACGTCTCTGTAAGGTGTAGGTAGTTGACGAGGGTTAAAAAGGTGGTAATTCTTCAAGAATTGTAAACTGAATATGGTTAATCGCCAAATCACCGATCGCCACATCTTCTTTTGTCAGTCGAACACCTTTACTGCTCAAGCTTTCAAAGGTGACACCTTTGCCTATTTCAATATGATACCAGCATAAGCCCATAAAAAAGCGTGTGGGATAAGGACCGCGATCGCCAGTATCATCAGGATTTGATTCCATTGGCAACCAACCAATATTCGGCACGTAGAATTCTAACCAAACGTGATTAAAATCAGGTTGTAGCGGGACATTCTTATGTTCGCCTAAGGCAGGGCATTTATAACGCCCGACAGTGCGACAGGGGATATCATTTAAACGGCATAATGCAAGCAATACACCGACATATTCCCCACAAGAACCAATACCGCGTTCTAAAACTATATCTGGCGTATCGATGTATGGTTTAATGCCATATGATAATTGATCGTAAACGAAATTGCGGATACTGTACATTTTCCGCAGCAAATTGGTTTCTGAACCAACTGCTTCATAAGCCGAGCGGCGGACTATGGTAGTATCCATTGATAAGTCGTCATCATCAACTAAGTAACGACCTTGATATTCTGGTAATTCTTCCGGAGTATCTTCTACATCCTTGGGTGTGATACGATATTTAATACCCCGAACTTCTAAAAGTGCTTTCCAGCCAAATAGATGTCGTTCACCTGGGGTAAGAGTATCAAGTTTAAATACTGCCACACGTTGTCCGTCGATTTCTTCTTCTATAAAAGGCAACCCAATGGGTTCAATGTGTTTTAGCTTTTGACGGTCAGTTTCTGAGGGTAGGGCAATTCGCCATTCTATATCTTGTAAATACACCTCTTCTAAGGGAGAAATTTCTTCAGCATAAGACATTTCTATCAGATAACCGTTAGAGAGGGCGTAGCGCTTATCTGGATCGTAATGGTAATGTAACGGGTGAATAAAAGTGCGATCGCGATAGGTCAATTCATAACTCGGATCAGCATTTGGATTATCCCGGATATACGGCTCCTCTGAGGCATAAGCGACGAAAAGTGTTTCTTCGCCTGTTTCGCCATTTTTATGTAAACCAATGCCTGTAGGACATGCAAACGGCGTTAACACGCTAAATTGAACTTCTCCGGTAGCTCTGTCGATACAGTAAACTGTTTGCTCTATTGTGTCGCTAACCCAAAGAGTTTCTTGAGTAACTACCAAATTTTCGATTCCCACCCCAGGAGCATAAAATTTAGTAATCTCTTTTCGTGTCTCTCGGTCGAAAACCAGAATACTGCCTAACTTTTGGCAGCTGACATAAACGGTTGATTCCCAAACAGCAACACCATCAGCCGGATAGGGTAATGTAACAAAATGCTCTAAACCTAAAGAATTCAGGTTACACAAATAAACATTGTTCTCCCGTGTTACCCACAGGGTATCTTCCCACACGGCAACACCTGTCACATCCCTAAATTCCTTGACTTGGTGAGAATTGAGAATTTTGGTATTGTCGGAAATAGGATCAATTTGCAGTAGATGCCCTTTGGCGCTGTCAATCGCGATGAGTGTATCTTGGATAAAGGCTATGCCAGATAAGGCAGCAGCACTAAGCGGTCGAATTGTTCTTTGTCTAAACATTTAAGGAGGAAGGGGGAAAGGGGAAAGGGGAAAGGGAAAGGGGGAAGGGGGGTAAGAAAAAAACTTTACTCTTTCTCAAGTAAAGTGCAAAATAAAATTTTGGACTCTTGTATAAGGTGTGAAATCACACTTTTTTTATCAGCAATAAGACATACAGCAGATTTCAGGTAAATAAAGTACATGTATAAAATCCCAAATCTTGTAGAGATGTAGCACTGCTACGTCTCTACGTGTATTCGATTAGAGTACGATCTGCTGTAATGCATTTTCACAATAAAAATCACTAAAATTGAGGAATTACACTTATACTAGGACAACCAATCAACAGTGTGAATGTAACGTTAGTTGATGTTTTATCGCCATCACTAAGATTATGATCGAATTTTGTAAATATTTCCTGTGACCAATACGATGTCTGCTAATTCTTTGCCCGAAGGTGCCCCCGTTTGGCATAGTTTAGAAGTTAATAACGCGTTAGACCTGCTTGATAGTAATGCAGACTCTGGCTTAACCCCGGAAGAAGTTGAACAGCGGTTGCACAAATACGGCTCCAATGAACTAGAAGAAACTGGTGGTCGTAGTGCCTGGGAAATTCTACTTGATCAGTTCAAGAACATTATGTTGTTGATGCTGATTGCCGTAGCCTTGATTTCTGGAGGTTTAGATTTCCTGGCTTTGCAATCGGGACAGCTTAAACCTGGTGAAGTACCATTTAAAGACACGATCGCTATCTTAGCAATTGTTATCCTCAATGGTATACTGGGCTATGTTCAAGAAGCCCGTGCAGAAAAAGCTCTTGCGGCTCTGAAAAAACTTTCTTCTCCACATGTGCGAGTCATCCGCTCTGGTAGACTACTAGATGTCGCCGGCAAGGATATTGTACCTGGTGATGTCATTTTCCTAGAAGCCGGGGTGCAGATAGCCGCAGATGGACGTTTAATCGAAGAGTCTAATTTGCAAATTCGAGAATCGGCACTAACCGGCGAAGCCGAAGCTGTAAATAAACAAGCTGTACTAATTTTACCAGAAGATACATCATTAGGCGATCGCCTGAATTTAGTCTTTCAAGGTACAGAAGTTGTCCAAGGACGAGCTAAAGTTCTGGTAACGAATACCGGAATGACAACAGAACTGGGGAAAATTGCCGCTTTGTTGCAGTCGGTAGAAAGTGAACCGACGCCTTTGCAGCAACGGATGACTCAATTAGGTAACGTTTTAGTTACTGGTTCTTTAATTTTAGTTGCCATCGTCATTGTTGGTGGTGTTATCGCCGCTAAAGGTTTTAGCAACCTCCAAGAACTTGTAGAAGTTTCTTTAAGTATGGCAGTGGCTGTAGTTCCCGAAGGTTTACCCGCTGTAATTACCGTGACTTTAGCACTGGGAACTCAGCGGATGGTGAAGCGAAATGCTTTGATTCGCAAATTGCCAGCAGTGGAAACTTTAGGTTCTGTTACCACCATCTGCTCTGATAAAACTGGCACCCTAACTCAAAATAAAATGGTGGTGCAATCAGTTTATACCAACAACTCGTCCTTTCGCGTCACGGGTGAAGGGTATGATCCTACAGGGGATTTTCAGTTAAATGGTCAAAAAGTTTCCGTTGACCAATATCCGGAAATCCCCGCAATGCTTGTTGCCTGTGCCATTTGTAATGATTCGGTGCTGCAACAAGATAAAGGACAATGGATAATTTTAGGCGACCCGACAGAAGGTGCATTAGTCACTCTTGCCGGGAAAGCGGGTATTGAAAAAGACCAATGGAGTAGTAAATTACCGCGAGTTGCCGAATTTCCTTTTTCCTCAGAACGCAAGCGGATGAGTGTAATTACTCAAGTTGAGGAAGTTTCTACAGGAGCATCGTCTTTAACGGCGGTTGATCCAGCGATCGCTCACATGTTAAACTCCGAACATTATTTAATGTTCACCAAAGGCTCACCAGAGTTGATTTTGGCACGTTCCACCCAACTTTATTTGGGCGATAAGTCAGCAGAATTAACCGACACCCTACGTAAACAAATTCTTGCCGAAAATGATAACATGGCGAGTAAAGGTTTGCGGGTGCTAGGTTTTGCCTACAAACCGTTGACAGAAGTACCACCATCAGGATCAGATGAAGCTTCCGAGCAACAATTAGTGTGGCTGGGATTGGTGGGAATGTTGGATGCACCGCGCCCAGAAGTGCGAGCCGCTGTGCAAGAATGTCGAGATGCAGGAATTCGTCCGGTAATGATCACCGGCGATCACCAATTAACAGCAAGAGCCATCGCTACCGATTTAGGAATTGCCAAAGAAGGCGATAGAGTCCTCACCGGTCAAGAATTGCAACGCATGAGCGACCAAGAACTAGAGCAAAATGTAGACTTGGTAAGCATTTACGCACGAGTAGCTCCAGAACACAAACTGCGAATTGTTCAAGCATTGCAGCGTCGGGGTCGATTTGTGGCGATGACAGGCGATGGTGTTAACGATGCCCCCGCCCTCAAACAAGCTGATATCGGTATCGCGATGGGCATCACAGGCACTGATGTGAGTAAAGAAGCCAGTGACATGGTATTACTTGATGACAACTTTGCCACCATTGTTGCTGCTACCAAAGAAGGTAGAGTTGTATATACCAACATTCGCCGCTTTATTAAATACATCTTAGGTAGTAACATTGGCGAAGTTCTCACCATTGCCGCTTCACCATTACTCGGTTTGGGAGGAGTTCCCCTAACACCGTTACAAATTTTATGGATGAACTTAGTTACAGACGGTTTACCAGCTTTAGCCTTAGCTGTGGAACCTCCAGAACCAGATGTAATGCAGCGTCCACCTTTTAGTCCCAAAGAAAGTATTTTTGACAGGGGATTAGGTTCTTATATGATTCGCATTGGGATTATCTTCGCGATCATCTCGATTACTTTGATGTGGTGGGCTTACAATCATACCCATGCACCTGAGTATACAGGCGATCGCGAAACTTGGAAAACAATGGTGTTTACAACATTATGTCTTGCTCAGATGGGTCATGCGATCGCTATTCGCTCTAACAATCGACTGACCATAGAAATGAATCCCTTTTCTAATATCTTTGTATTGGGAGCGGTGATTGTCACAACAATTTTGCAGTTGATGTTAGTATACGTTCCACCCCTGCGAGATTTCTTTGGTACTCACTATCTCAATTTACAAGAATTAGGGGTTTGCGTCGGCTTTAGTGCTTTGATGTTTGTCTGGATTGAAGGAGAGAAAATTTTCTTCCGATTAATGGGTAGGAAAGTCGTTTAGGAGAAGTGGGGAGTAGGGGAGTGGAGGAGACAAGGGGGACAAGGGAGACAAGGATAATTCGGCGTTGCTGATTTCATGTATGACGCAGGATTTTACGTAATACCAAAATCCTTGATTAGACGTAGCACTGCTACGTCTCTACATCCAGATTCATACCTCAATTCAGCAACGCTGATAATTCAAAATTTAATACTCTCCCCCTGCTCCCCCCTCTCCCTGCTCCCCCCTCTCCCTGCTCCCCCCTCTCCCCTATGTACCTCAAAACCATTCATCTGCGACAATTTCGCAACTATAAAGAGCAGCAGGTTGATTTTACTGCTGCTAAAACTATTTTGGTGGGCAATAATGCTCAGGGAAAGTCGAATTTGTTGGAAGCGGTGGAATTGTTAGCGACATTGCGATCGCATAGAATGGCACGCGATCGTGATTTAATACAAGATGGGGAAGTTGCATCTCAAATTAATGCCACTTTAGAGCGACAAACTGGGATTAGCGATCTAACTTTAACTTTACGTCGCAATGGTCGCCGCACGGTTGCTTTGAATAGCGAGAATTTACGGCGTCAGATGGATTTTCTCGGTGTGTTGAATGCGGTGCAATTTTCTAGTTTGGATTTGGAATTGGTGCGCGGTGGTCCGGAAAATCGGCGAAACTGGTTAGATACGCTTTTAATTCAACTTGAACCAATTTACGCTCACATTTTGCAGCAATATAATCAAGTGTTGCGACAGCGTAATGCTTTTTTGAAACAACATCAAGACTCAGAACTTGCCTTGTGGGATGCACAATTAGCTACCACGGGGACACGAGTAATTAGAAGACGCGATCGCGCTTTACAACGATTAGCACCCATTGCTCAAGCTTGGCACGCTACCATTAGCGGTAGTACAGAAATCTTACAAATTAATTACGTTCCTAGTGTTCCTTTAGACCAAAATCATCCCGAACAAATACAGCAAGCTTTTTTAGACAAAATTCAGCTTCGCTCTGTTGCCGAACTTCGTCAAGGCACAACCCTTGTCGGTCCCCACCGCGACGAAGTAGAATTAATTATCAATCAAACACCCGCTCGTCAATACGGTTCTCAAGGTCAACAAAGAACGCTGGTACTAGCTTTAAAACTAGCAGAATTACAACTAATTGAAGAAGTCGTTGGAGAACCACCACTATTATTACTTGATGATGTTCTTGCTGAGTTAGATCCATCCAGGCAAAATCAATTACTTGATGCTATTCAAGACCGTTTTCAGACTTTAATTACTACAACTCACCTCGGTTCTTTTGATTCTCAATGGCTAAATTCTTCGCAAATTCTTTTCGTTAAAGCAGGAGAAATATCATCCACATCCGCTTTTTAGTCACTGAAAATAAGAAATCTTCTTTCGTAGTAAGGGCTTCAGCCCTTATAATCAAAGTTATGAGCGGTAAACCGCTCACTACGAATACACAATACCCTAATCAGGTATATTTTACGGACTAACTTAGAAATTGCTGTAATCATATTGTATATTATAAGTAAAAAAATAATAGTTATTGTTTATTTCAGTTAAATTTACTGACGGTTCCAAACATGCCTAAAAGCAATTATTTTGTCGAAAAAAATGAAATTGCATCCTTAGGTGCATCATTGCGAAGAATTGAGCAAAAGATACTAAAACAAAGTAAAAAAGGAGATATTAGCAGAGTTTGGTTTCAAGGAGAAGAACCCTATTTTGATATTTTTTTTGAATTAAAAGACGATGAAATAGCCTGGTTTCAATTTACTTTACGCGGTAGATCGATTTCTTGGGATAGCAAAACACCAGGCTGGCAAACAGGCACTACCAATGAATTAAAAATAGATGATGTGAGTTTTTATGCAGCTAGTAAAACAATTGAAAATGATACGAAACTCGACAATGAGTTAATAAATTTAGTCCAGTCAATACTGGAAACTAGAGCAGAAGAAACTATTTTTGCTAAAGCACTTGCTTTGTTTAATTAGTGAAAATTGAAATGGCATAAGAGGATGTTTTAAAAGTCCTCTTGTCAGTATCAAAACGTTCTAGATCCCCATCCAATTTCTTCCACGGCAGATGCTACAACGCGGGAAACCCGCGCAACGCACTGCCTCCCCTTTACCCCTTTTCATGAATATCTTGATTTGTGTCTGTCCGCTCATTTTCCTCAATTGGGGGAATTTCCAGCAGAGAAATATCTTCCTGTTGATGTTTGACTTTTAAGTAATAACGTTTTTCTAATCTTTTAAAAAGGTTGAGAACCAAAAAAGTCAGTACAACAGCAATTAATCCTAACTGCCATAAACCACATCCAGCGACAATTCCCAAAGCAGCCGAAACCCAAATAGCTGCTGCTGATGTCAACCCGTGAACTTGAGAGCTATGTGATTTTTGGGAAGATTGACGTACAATTTCCCCCCCACCAAGAAATCCTACACCAGTTGTAATTCCTTGAATGATGCGACTTAAAGAATTATTATCTGGTTGAGTCGTATTTGTGAGCAGAGGTATGAGAGTGAACACCGCTGAACCAAAACATACCAACATATGAGTTCTTAAACCAGCGGGTTTGCGCTTGAGTTGTCGTTCTAAGCCGATAATTGCCCCAAAAAGCAAAGCGAGGCATAGCCGGAAAGTGATATTTAGCCAATCATTGGGCAAAAGGTAGTAAGTGCTTAACAATGCTTATATTTTTAGAGAAAAAATTATTTTATATTCTATTTTAATTATTAAAATACTCCCATGTGCAATTATATAAATTAACTAAACCCCCTTTTGCCGGAGGTACAGGAGGAATCGTAGAGACGTTCCGTCGGAACCGTCTATATGTCAAATTATCGCGCTTTCTCTGCAACATTCAGGAGGAAGAGCGAAGGTAATAAGTAGATCGAATCTAACAAACTACCACAAGATGACACCCGTAGTTACATGACAACTGACAAATAAAAACTGACAAATAACAATTTGAGTGGATAAACTCTACTGGCTTGACCAAATTAAACTGCAAGACCGCACCAAAGTTGGTGATAAAGCCTTTCACTTGGGCAGAATTATGCAGCGTGGCTACCCGGTGAAGCCTGGTTTTATAGTGGGTGCAGAAGTGTTGCGGCAATTTCTGGAAACTCTCAATAGTTCAGAGGCTTTAGTTGCTGATTTGCCTTATTCTTCATTACACCTAGATGTGAATAATTGGCGTCAACTGCAACAGGTGGCTAGTCATTTACATCAGGAAATTATCGCGGCAACTGTACCATCAAAGTGGGTGAATAAAATTCTGGAAGCAGCTAAGGAATGGAAAACTGCGTGTTTAATTTTTCGACCTAGTTTGGCGATACCGACTGCAACGCATGGAGTTGGGAATATATCTGGGTTGTTGGAGTCGCAAATTTGCCGTTGTGAATATGAAGCGATCGCTTTGGCATTAAAATACACTTGGAGCCAATTATTTCGTGCCAAAAGTTTACTATATTGGCAACGTTTAGGAATTGACCTGCGACAAATTAATTTAGCAGTTTTGGTGCAACCAATTGAAAATGCACTCGCTAGCGGTTTACTCAATTCCAACTCAAGAGGATGGGATATTGAAGCAACTTGGGGATTGGGAATATCACTGCAACAGGGCGAAGTTCAGCCCGATGTATACTACATTCAACGGGAAATTGGCGTTATTAAAGAACAGCAACTGGGCAATAAAATGCTTGCTTATGGTCTTAATGCACCTACAGATTCTTTGGCGCTAGATAATACTTGTTTGGTGACACATTTGCTTGAGTCATCTCAACAAAAACAGTACGCTTTACAAGAAGAATATTTACAACAATTAATTGAACTGGCGAATTTACTTGAAAATGAACTTGGTAGAAATTATACCGTTGAGTGGACTATCTCTGAGGAATTTCCAACCCCAAAGCTTTATCTGATAAAAGTTAGCGCTCCTCAATTTGCGGTTTCCAACACACACTTACTCAAGGGAATAGGAGCGGGTACGGGACGTGTGACAGCGACAGCTTATGTGGTAAACTCCCTTTCATCACCAGAACAACTACCTAAAGGGGTGATTTTGGTTGCACAAGCGATCGCTCCTGATTGGCTACCGTTATTGCAACAAGTCATCGGTATTATCACAGAGAAAGGAGGATTGACTAGTCATGCGGCAATTCTTGCTAGAGAGTTGGGTATCCCAGCTGTAGTCAGCGCAAAAGATGCTACCACTTTAATTAAAACAGGCGATCGCCTACTTTTGGATGGTGACAGGGGAGAAGTTTATCGCGTCAGAAAAGATGATGCGGAAAGTCAGGAAGTCCCCCTTATTACCCAAGCGGCACCAAAGCACAAAGCGCAACAGTCTCAACTGGGCAACTTCAGAACGGAACCTTTTGTCTCTGATTCCCCTATTTTTTTATCACCGCATCTACCCATGATTGCTACACAGTTGCTGGTTAATTTAAGTCAGCCCAGCCTGATAGAGCAGGTGCAAAGTTTGCCTCTAGATGGGGTAGGATTGTTACGCTCAGAATTGATGGTATTAACAATACTCGAAGGACAACATCCTAGTAGTTGGCTTTCTAGCGGACGTAAGGCACAATTATTAGAGCTATGGTCTGAGCAGATAATGCAGTTTGTTCGTGCGTTTGCACCACGACCAGTTTTTTATCGTTCTTTAGATTGGCGATCGCACGAATTGACATCATTTAGTCATTATATACCATCTTCGCAACAGTCGATGTTAGGTGAACGTGGCACTTTTGCTTATTTGCAAAGTTCCGCAGTTTTTGAGTTGGAACTTGAAGCAATAGCGGCAATACAGCAAGCAGACTACAACAATATTCATTTAATATTGCCTTTTGTTCGCACTGTGGAAGAGTTTTCTTTTTGTCGTCAAAAAGTTGAGTCAGCCGGCTTAACTCAAAAGCCACAATTTCAACTCTGGATTATGGCAGAAGTGCCAAGTGTGCTATTTTTATTACCAGAATATGTGAAAGCAGGTGTACAAGGAATTTCCATTGGGACAAATGACCTAACTCAACTACTGTTAGGAGTAGATAGAGAACTTGGAGAGTTAGCGTCTTCATTTGATGAACGACATCCAGCGGTGATGAGAGCTGTAGCTCAACTAATTTCAATGGCAAAATCTGCCGGGATTCCTTGCTCAATTTGCGGACAAGCACCAGCGCTGTATCCAGAAATTATTGATAAGTTGGTAGAATGGGGGATTACGTCTATATCTGTGGAACCAGAAGCGGTATCGAGGACATATCAGGCGATCGCTCGTGCCGAACAAAAAATAATTTTAGAAGCAGCACGGCAAAAACTTTATTAATTAGGAGGTGCCGGAACATCTGTATGTAATGGTAAATTATTGAATAACACTATACATCTCCAGATTAATACGTAGAGACGTAGCAGTGCTACGTCTAATCCTGCTACGTCTAATCAAGGGTTTCGGGCAATGCATAATTAGTTTCTACCAGATATCTACTACATGGGAAAATTGCCGTTCTAGATGTTCTCTGCTGCATCTTTCTTTTGAGATGATTGTGACTTAATGCCTACCTTATTCTCCGGTTGCCTAAGAAAACTCAAAATCACTCGTTTCATCATCCAGTGCAAGGCTGTTAGTACAACAAAAGTGATGGTGATAATCACCAAAGGCTGTTTACCAAGAATTTCTTCTACACCTTTGGTGATTATGGCATCAGGTTGCGTAATAAAATCCCAACTATTGAAACGCAAAAACCGTCCCCAATAAATACCAACAGCATTGAAAGCATGGGTAATTAACTCAACCCCCAAAATCCACTGGCTTTTGCCAATGCGATGTAAGTAGTAACCCCAATTAATTAAAGATATTACATAAGCTCCAAATCCAGCCGAAATCACCACCAAATACACCGGAATGATGATTAATGTAATCATCCATATCGATGGAACTCTACGGATATCATCTATTAGGTGAATGACATCAGTTAATAAATAAGGTGCATTCGGTAAAAAAGCGAAGAACACCAGGAAGCCAAACCACCAAACCCAGGAACGTCCGCGACGAGTGCGAAACAACCAAACACTCAAAGCCAAAGGTATAAAAGCCAGAAATAAGTTCCAAGTCATCCAACCCACATTTCTTTGCAAGACTTGCATGACTATGGGTAATAATTCAGAAAGACGTTCTTTCATATGCATTTCCAAAAAATTGGTCTGATTGACACTATTTTAATGGGTGCAATTAGCTGGTGTGTCATTTTTCTTCCCAAATCGGGGAAAGGGAAATAAAAACAAGACGTAGAGACGTAGCAGTGCTACGTCTCTACATTTTCACACCCATGTCCATTGCCCAATTCCCCTAACGCAGCAGCACTCGACTGCGGGGACCAATAGTTTGCTTGGATGCAGATGTTTTTGTCGCGCAATTTACATCTTTGCGCGAACAAATACTTGAGGCAAGACTTAAAGGATTTCCTACCGAAGAATTACCGTTACTGAATTCTACATTGGGTTCAGCGGAGGGTGAGGGAGAATTTGACGAAGTTGTAATTTCTTTTGGTATCGACGATATAATCTCACTACCAATATCACCAGCATTAATCGGTGTAACACTAGCAACATCAATTGGTGTAACACTAGCAACATCAATTGGTGTAACACTACCAACATCAATTGGTGTACCACCACCAGCAGCAATTGGTATAACACCACCAGCAGCAATCGGTATAACACCACCAACATCGATTGGTGTAACACTACCAGCATCACTACGGGGAGCGATGGGAATTGCACCTGCGGGAATAGTGATGAACAACTTTATCAGAGGTGCATTAGTCACTTTCAAGGAGGTGACGGTTGGTTTACCTGGTATATCCGACTTGAAATCAAAGACTGTAGGGGTAGTACTACCATTACTTTGGCTATATCGGGGTCCTTGTCCAGTTACTCTAAAAGTACCTTGATACCGCTGTCCCGTTTTTGGATCGGTGACAATGCCAGTGTAAAGTGCTTTTTTTAACCCAAACTCATCTTGAACCACAGCTTCAAATTTGGTTCCGGGCAATTTTCCTTGATAATTATAGGATGTCAAGTCACCCTTTGAAAGTGCTGGCGAAGTCAGCAAGCCATCAAATGAGACAACCGGAATGCCTTTAAAGTCAACGAAGTAATGCAGACTGCCATCGGCACGGGTTTGTACTTTCACATAGTTAGAGGTATATAAAGGTACTCCCTGGCGGGAATAAGTACCCTTGGAATTTGTATCTACACGAGTAACCACCCGGTTGAAGTTGGGATTAAATTTGGGAAGTTGGATATTACCTGATAAAATACCAGTGCTTTGAATTGTGATTTGAGCGATCGCACTTTCTGCCCCAAAACCGATAATGGCTGCGGCTATGCTGCTAGTAATAACTAGTACCCCACTAAATGTAGTAAGGACTTTAGTCCTTGATTTGAGCGCTTCAGCGCTCACTACGAAACTCTTAACTTGGGAGTTGGATTTTGTTATAATTGCTGATGATTTTAATTGCATTGAAAACTTCCTTAATTAATATGAAAAAAAAATCACGCATGTTTTTATAGCAGGGGAATATCTGCTGAAAATTGCGTGATTAAAATGAACCTGAACTGACTACAACCGTATGCAACTAGTGCATTTATTTACATTTACATCCGTAGAAAATTAAAACCGGAATGTTGCTCTTAATGCCCCAATTAGCAAGGGAGTGTTAGCCGCGTTGTGATCTGGATTGAAAATCACAAAGACACCCGGAGTGAGAGAGAGGTTGTCATTGAGTTGAGCGCGATAAAAAAGTTCTACGTGCAGTGATGTGTCGTCGCGTCCACCCGCTGTACCTCCTTCAGAAAAGTTGGGAAAATTGAATCCTTCAGGTAAAGAACTAGAAGTAATTTTCGGGGGTTGTCCGACGAGAATGCCGCCCAAATTGCCGGAACGCAGTAAATTGGGAAAAGCAGCGAATACCATCCAGTTTGTAGTTTCCACGCTTCCAGAGAGATTCACTGGATTTGAGTGAGTCACACCTCCCCAACCGCCTAAGTTAAAATTGGGATTAATGCGCCATGCGACGGTAGCGCCGACAGCATGGGTATCAAAAGCTGTCGCAGGTGCAAAAGGGGAAATTAACTGAGCATCGCCGATACCGGTTCCTAGTAAGCCATCGGGGGAGTGGGAGAAAAGATAATGCAACCCGACATCGATGTTATTGGTGGGTGCTACGGTTAGTTGAGCGCCGGCGGTATATCTGCCGCCAAAAAGTCCGCCAACTTGGATATCACCGGGAAAACTAGGAATTTCGGCACTATAAACGCCTTGTAAACTGAGGCGATCGCTTATTTGCCAGTCAAAGCCAACACCCCCAGTACCGTTACCAATTGCCAAAATCGGGTTACGCTGACCTAATAAAGAAATTGCTCCCTCTCCATTGCCTTCTAAAGGATTAATACCGCGAAAGGTGTTACTAGGATTAACACCCACCGTACCGATAATAATTCCCAAGTTGTCTGAAAACGGAAATCGATAAGATAAATCACTGATATATAAATCGTTATTTGTATTTGACTCAAAACCCAACCGTCCCATATTGTTAAATACTGAAGACGCAGAAGAATTTAAATTTCCCGAACTCAGCCCAGTTAGCAGTAAATCTTGCCCTGTAAAGGAAGTCGCGAGGGTTAGTTGCACGCTATTAGCAAAACTCAGATTCGTTTCTGCCTTGCGTTCTGGCACTTTATCCCTAGGAAACAAATCGACATCAGCGCTATTCGTTCCCTGGAGGCTAAATATAGCTTGCCCAAGTAGTCGCGTTGTCGTGGAAAACTGATTTGCTTGTACTTCGCTTGTGTGGCTTTCTAAATTGTCTACCCGCTGCTCAACTTGTTTTAACTCTCCTTGAAACTCAGTTTGCAAGCGTTGCAACGCGATTAAATCCTCATCTTTAACAGTATTAGCCGTATTGTTAGTTATTAATTTATTAATCTGCTCCAGACAAGCGTTTAAACCCGCTGCAAATTCATAACGATTGATAGCGGTGTTGCCTAGATAAGTCCTATTTGAATATCCAGCAATGCAGCCATAGCGTTCTACCAGAGATTGCAAAGCTCCAAAAGCCCAATCTGAAGGTTGCACATCGTCCAGTTGTGATACCGATGTGACTTGAGACATTTGGGGAGAGGGAGGGAGTGGGGGAGCAGGGGGAGAGGGGGAGGCAGGGGGAGAGGGGGAGAGGGGGAGAGGGGGAGATGGGGAGGCAGGGGGAGCAGGGGAGGCAGAGGAAGAAATTCCCCCAAGTCTCCTTGTCTCCTTGTCTCCTTGTCTCCTTGGTTTTAGCCCTGACTGGACGGTTTGGAGACTTGCATCTGGTTGTATCAATTCAGGTGGTGTGATTTGGGTCAGTGGAACAATTTTCATTGCCTGACTGTGTTTTGACTGCTGTATCACATTATCTGACTCAACTAATGGCTGTTCAGGTAATTTTGGCGGAAATGCTTGCCCAGTAGTTAACACGCCTGCCATCAGCAGACCGATATCGCTCATTGTATTTCACTTTACTAACACCAATATTTCTCTTGACAGAAAAAATGATGTCTTTCAGGAATATTTCGTACTTAGACGTAATAAAATTTACTAGTAAGTGAATATGCTAACTGCTTTTTTGCCATTACCTATTAGCCTTTTCCCCTCTTAAAAAACCTTTCCCCTTTCCCCCTTCCCCCTCTTTTTCATTCCGGTTGGCTACAGTACTTTTTCACCTCAGTTTCTAAAGCATCAGACTGTTTAGCCGTGGTTGCGGCAGATGTCAATGCGCTATCGATATCAACTCTAGCTTTTTGTATTCTTTCCCTACCAGATTGAGAGGCTTTTGCTGTTTTAGCTGAACCAAGAGCCTTGCCTGCTTTGATTATCTGTTTGCCGAGAGTGTCAAAGACTTTGACAAATTTATCTTGAAATTTTTTCAGTTCCGGATCTGGCAGATTCATTTCTTTGAGGGATTTGGTGACAGCTTCGAGATCAGCCGCTAGTTTCAAACTGGTTGTCACCTGCTGACCTTTATTTTTCTCAATCAGAGCATTTCCTTCACTAACAGTCTTTATTAAGCGATCGCACTGAGCAACTTTGCTGTTATTGCAACCACTAAGCAACAAGGCGATGCTCAGACCAACAGGAATAATAACGATACGTTTACGCCAAACCAACATTAACACCCCACCAAGTTATTAAACCCAAATAATGATACCCAATGATTCTCTAATTTTTATTAGTTTTCCGGTGAATTTATGTGTTATGAGAGCAAGCAGGACAAGACGAGCCACATGAAAAGTAGGCATTTTTTTCTTATACGTTGCCTGAAACCCTTGATTAGACGTAGCATTGCTACGTCTCTACGTCTTTTCTACCAGGTGTCTAATGGGGAATTTCAGTAAAAATACCCCCCCATAGGATTGAATTATTAGACAATTCTCAGTTATTGTGGAATACTGCAATATTACTTAACCTAACTCGAAAAAGTCTTTAGATTACAGGAATAATTGTGTTTGCTTTTATTACATATTCAAGCTGGTTGCACTGCATAACTCAGCCGCACTTAGCCATGCACATCCCCGATGGCTTTCTGAATTTACCTGTGATCGCTGCCACATGGGTAATTGCCATCGGTTTAATTGCACTTTCCCTAAACAGAGCGCAGACAGAATACCAAGAACGAGCCGTACCCCTAATGGGTGTATGTGGGGCTTTTATCTTTGCAGCTCAAATGATCAATTTCCCTATTCCTGGAGGCACTTCCGGACACCTTTTGGGGGGAACCCTGGCAGGTGCTTTGTTGGGTCCTTGGGCTGGCTCTTTGGTCATGGTGTCGGTGTTTATCGTCCAAGGTGTAATTTTCCAAGATGGGGGCTTGACTGTGCTAGGCGCCAACATTTTTAATATGGGGTTGATTGGCACATTTGGTGGTTATTACTTATACAAGGCAATTCGGTTCACCATAGGTGGTAATAAATTGTCAGGAATGGTAATTGCTTCCTCTGTTGCAGCTTGGACAAGTGTAGTGGTTGCCTCTGTTGTGTGTGCTTTGGAACTAGCTATATCTGGAACAGTTCCGTTAACTGTGGCTTTGGCTGCGATGGCATCATGGCACGTACTAATCGGTATTGGTGAAGCAGCAATTACCGTAGTAGCTCTGTCGTTTATTTGGCGGACTCGACCGGATTTACTTTACGATCCACCGCGCAAGACGGTTGTTTCTCGTCCTGTGTCACGTTATTAATAGGATTTCTACATAACTCTTGTCTAAAGTCGTACAGCAAACGCTTTCCTTTGCGGACTAAAGTCGCAAAGTTTACCGCATACAGAGGATTTTTTCATGAGTAATGATACGCGATCGCGCAATCGTGCTTTTGTAATAGCTGGTTTAGGTATTGCTTTGCTAATTGCAATTTTTATTTCTCCCTTTGCTAGTAAAAATCCTGATGGCTTGGATCGAGTCTCCCAGGATCTCAAATTTGACAATAAAGCACATGAAGATCCACCAGCTAAAAAGCTACCCTTCTACGCTATTTTTGATGAATATGCCCTCAGAGGTGTACCCGAAGCTGTAGCTACTCCCATTGCTGGTTTAGTCGGAACTTTAGCCGTTTTTGGCT
Source organism: Tolypothrix brevis GSE-NOS-MK-07-07A (assembly GCA_019358985.1). GTDB lineage: Bacteria > Cyanobacteriota > Cyanobacteriia > Cyanobacteriales > Nostocaceae > Hassallia > Hassallia brevis. The sequence continues at coordinate 194,663 of JAHHIJ010000004.1, forward strand.
TAACTTGGGGAATTGGCAAACTAGTTGTACGTGGTTCAAGTTCATCTAAAGATTGAGTTTTTTGTCAAAATGCGTAAGTTCTAAATCCTAAATTATCAGATGCTGCTACATATTGGGGCGATCGCTCTTGATGTTAATAGTAAACAGATTACTCTCTGGCACAAACTCGCTCCCCGTACCCGAATACTATGTACATTGCTGCTTGTATTTGCAATTGCTCTCACACCAAATGGACATTGGTGGACTTGGGCAATTTATGCCTTGGCTGTGGCAAGCATTTTATTACTCAGTAAAGTCACCTTCAGCGTGCTACTAAAACGTTTAGCGGTTGAGTTGGGTTTTGTCGGTGTCGTGCTTTTGGGTACTTTGTTCCGAGGTGGTGGTACAGTGCTTTGGGCTTGGGGTCCGTTGCAAATTACTACAGTCGGGCTAACTGTGTTAGGTAGTGTCACTACTAAGGCTCTGCTATCTTTACTGATGTTGAATTTGCTAACTTTAACAACTTCAGTATCGGCATTACTTAATGCTTTAATCGAACTGCGAACCCCACCTTTGTTAGTCGCAATTTTGGCTTCAATGTATCGCTATATTGCTGTATTGATCGGTGAGTTTAACATCATGCGACGAGCCGCAGCATCGCGCAACTTGATGAACAGTAATCAAAGTATTCGGTTGGTATTTGGTAATATGATTGGAGCGCTGTTTATCCGCACTTATGACCGAGGAAATCGCGTTCATCAAGCGATGCTGTCGCGGGGTTATCAAGGAGTAATGCCCATAGAAAAGTTACCAAAAGCAGGGCTAAATGATGCGATCGCTTTAACTTTAACGCTCATTGTAGCGCTACTTGGACAAGCCGTTTATTTGATTTTGTAATTTGTTCGGGGATAGTTGTTAGTTGTTGGTTGATAGTTGTTAAAAAAACTCCTAACTCCTAACTCCGCTCCTCTAGTACAGACGTTCCGCCGGAACGTCTCTACGACTCCTAACTCTATCCACTAACTAATATCAAATTATATTAATGCATCATAATCCGATAAGAATCAAAAATCTTAGCTATACCTACCCTGATGGAACTCAGGCTTTAAAAAAAATTAATCTATCTATCGAAGCTGGGGAGAAGGTAGCATTAATTGGAGCGAATGGTTCAGGAAAATCTACCTTGCAGTTTCACTTAAATGGAATTACTTTACCTCAAGAAGGAGAGGTAATTATTGGGGAATGGTTAGTAGAACCTAAGAATTTGCGAGAAATTCGGAACTTTGTGGGATTAGTTTTTCAAAATCCAGATAATCAGCTATTTATGCCCACAGTATGGGAAGATGTTGCTTTTGGTCCGATGAATTTGGGTTTGCGAGACGAAGAACTTAAAAAGCGGGTTCTTCAAGCTATGGCTGCGGTTGATATCGATCCCGAATGGTTTGGGCAACGGAATACTGATAATTTGTCTGGAGGGGAAAAAAAACGGATTGCGATCGCAGGGGTTTTAGCGATGAATCCGCAGGTTTTGGTATTGGATGAACCTTCTGCTCAATTAGATCCGCGATCGCGTCGTCAGTTAATTGATTTGTTACAAACTTTGCCTTTTACTCAACTAATTGCTACCCACGATTTAGATTTAGCTTTGGAACTTTGTTCCCGCACTGTTGTATTGAGTCAAGGGCAGATTGTTTTCGATGGTCAGACTGAGCAGGTAATGAACGATTCTGAATTTTTGCAGGCTCACGCTTTAGAACCTCCACTCTGCTACAGTCGTCCTTATTGTTTAATTAAAGATGCACCCATCAAAGTTAGGTTTCATAGTACAGCAAATTTCAGGTAGATGAGGTACATACGTAAAACCCTTGATTAGACGTAGCAATGCTACGTGTCTATAAACCCAAAACCCTTGATTAGACGTAGCATTGCTACGTCTCTACATGTATTTCATAACAACGCAATCTGCTATCTATAGTTTTATAGACAAATATCTCCCCTAAGACAAATGTACCTTAGCCGGCTTTAAAGACGAAAAATCACAGATTGAGTTAAACGGACAAAATCGACAGTGATATCCGGGATTTGGCGGAAAAACTTTACTAAAACCATTATTCATTTGTTGATATCTTTGTAAATCTCGTTGATGCTTTTGAGCAATGCTAGCTAACTCCAATTCTAAAGATTCTAATTCCCCTTTTGTAATGCTAATTAAATCAGATTTTTTACTAAACTCTAAATTATAAAATGAAGCAACTGCCTGATACTTAGGATAAAGATAACGAGCAGCTAACAAATAAACTAATGCCTGTCTTTTATCAAAAGCAGATTTACCAGTTTTAAAATCTAAAATATGTAAAGTGTCAGAAGAATCTGAAAAAACACAGTCCATCGTCGCATATAAGCGGAAGGAATAATTTTCCTGTTCAATCAAAATAGGTTTGGGGAAACCTTCATCACCACGAGTTAATTGAATGATGCGCTTACCCGAAAGTAATGGTTCTTCATGATATTTCTTTAAAATTTGCAATACCCGCTGCTGAACTTCGTCACTTGAGTAATTTAATTTCAGTAGCTGTGCAACTTTTTCTACACCGTCTGAAGAGTTCAACAAGTGTCGATTGTGATGAAACTCATAAACGCCTTTTTGGGCAAGTAACCCAATGCGCTGAGGTGCGGTGGCTGTTTTTAATAGTGCTTTCACTAGTGGATCGTGTTGACGTGCTTTGACAAACCCCCGTCTCATCTGGCAATGCCAGCGTTCTTGCCCAGAAGCTGGGGCAATTAAAGACCAAAGGTGATAACTAGCAAAAGGTTGATCGGGGGTTGACATTGCTCAGAAAGAGTGAGAGAAAATACGGTGGGGAGAAGTACGATCGCACAAAACCGCAATTCATAATTTCGGATTTATAGTTGCAGCTACACACGCTTTGCGGGAAGCTTCATATAGTATTCACGATGGACTCTTAGGAAGTAGCAAAAATGAGCGCAAGTAGCAATTCTGGTAAAATCAAGTTTGGTACTGACGGATGGCGAGGAATTATCGCCGATGACTTTACTTTCGCAAATGTGCGGAAAGTAACAAGAGCGATCGCTAGTTACCTGGAAACAGCTTATACAAAAGACCGACCAGTTCTCATAGCCTACGATACTCGATTTTTAGCTGATCAGTTTGCCCAGACAGCAGCCCAAGTATTAGCAGATTTGGGTTGGACTGTAAAAATTACTGACAGGGATTGTCCCACACCAGTAATTGCTTACAATGCCCGTCACTTAAATTCAGCAGGGGCATTGATGTTTACTGCTAGTCATAATCCCGCACCCTATTGTGGGATTAAATACATCCCTGACTATGCTGGTCCTGCCACTCCAGAGATTACTGATACTATTGTGGCAAACATTGAAGGAGCATCGGATGAATTGCCCAAAACCAATTCAACTGATAAAATTTCTACCTTCGACCCGAAACCTGAGTACATGAAGTTTATCTACACTTTATTGGATGTAGAAAAAATCAAGAGCGCTCAGTTAAATGTCAAGTATGATGCTTTATATTCTACTTCTCGCGGCTATTTAGATGAAGTTTTGCAACATTGTGGTTGTGAGTTAGAAAGTTTTCACACCTACCGCGATGTTCTTTTTGGTGGCGGAATGCCAGAACCCAAAGGCGAACAACTGGTAGAGTTAGTAGAAGCAGTACGCAGCGGGAAAGCAGATTTAGGTTTGGCAACGGATGGAGATAGCGATCGCTTTGGCATTGTCGATGAACTAGGCAACGTCCTCACACCCAATAACGTGTTACTACTGCTAGCACGCCATTTAATCAAGAATAAAGGCAAAAAAGGTGCCATAGTTCGCACGGTAGCCACAACCCACCTTTTAGACAATCTCGCAGCTAAATATGGGGTGGAACTTTATGAGACACCAGTCGGGTTTAAATACATCGGCGAAAAAATGCGCGAAACCACCGTTTTGATTGGTGGAGAAGAATCCGGTGGTTTAAGCATCATCGGACATATCCCCGAAAAAGACGGCGTATTAGCCGATATGCTAGTGGCAGAAGCGATCGCCTACGAAGGCAAACCGCTAAGTCAAATGGTAGCTGAAGCGATCGCTGAAGCAAATGGTCCACTGAGCAACCAACGTCTTGATTTGCACCTCGAAGATGCCCATAAAGCCGCTGTCATCGACTTTTTTAGCAAAACCCCCCCCGCAGAAGTTGCAGGCATTAAAGTCAAAGAAATAGGGCGCAAAGACGGCATTAAACTTTACCTAGAAGAAGGTAGCTGGGTGCTGCTACGTCCTTCTGGTACAGAACCCCTGATGCGCGTTTATCTAGAAACCAACTCCCCAGAAAAGCTAGCCAAAATCGCGGAAGAAATGGAGAGCGTAATTGCTAAACTAGAGCCGTAAGAGTTAGTTGTTAGTGGTTGGTTGATAGTTGTTGGTGGTGAGGTAGCGCGGTCATGTTCGTTACCCCCATTTCCTCGACTGCCTCTCCCATTAGATTGGTTGTTGAAAAGTTCTACCAACCACCAACCACTAACCACTAACCACTAACCACGAACCAACAAGAAGTGAAAACTCTAGGTAATCTGCTGATATCGTTAGTTGTAGGTATTTGGATAGTGGCGATCGCTATTATTTCAGTCCAAAATGCCACACCAGTATCTTTAAAATTCTTTACTTTCCAGTCAATTCAAATTCCAATCGGTTTAGTCTTGGCTTTCAGTGCTGGTGTCGGTATAATTGGCATTGCACTGTTACAGCCTTTGTGGGGTCTTTCTACTCCACAGCGTAATTATACCCAAGACGATGCTGAGTTTTTTGTAGACGACGAAGATTTTTGATTATGCATTTTTTTTACAAGCAAGTTTAATATAAAGATAAGATTAATGTGTTTTAAAATACTTTTTATATTTAAATCGCCTTGTTAGGATATGCGAGTATATGAAAATACAACTATCTAAACATCGAATATGCCAGAAATAAACTTTTTAATCAGCCCAAAAGCAATTCTGGAAACTCTCAGAAACCCAAAAATGGTTAGCAGGGGTTTTGATGTAATAAAAAATACAATATTTGGCAAGGAAACACCTATAGACAATAATGACAGATATGTATTGGAAAAAATAATTATTCCGTATTTTGTTGAGAAAGAAGAATTTACGAAAATCCTATTTGTGGGATGTGGTTCTTATACAAAACATTATGAAAAATGGTTTAAAGATAAACAAGAGTATTGGACTATTGATATAAATCCATTAAAAAAAATATACGGAGCCAAAAAGCACATTGTTGATTCTTCGAGTAATTTAAGCTCTTACTTCCAAGACAATCATTTCGATTTAATCATCTGCAATGGTGTATTTGGGTATGGATTGAATGACAAAGAAGACGTTGAAAAAGCATACGGTGGATGCTATCAATGTTTACGTGATGGTGGTGTCTTAATTATAGGGTGGGATGATTTCCCAGCATCAAAACCCTTTGAACTGGACACTTGTGAAAGTATAAATCGATTTAAGCCATATGTTTTTCCCCCACAATCAACTTCACAAATATCAACTGCACAAATGTTGAATTTGACAGACCCACAGGAAAAACACATCTACAATTTTTATATTAAGTAAGCACTTTGAGTGTTTTACTTTAGTTACCGGAGAAAGGCAGAGGGCAGGAGATTTTAGGAAATAATTCTTCCCTCTGCCAAAAGGTTTATCTAGAGCGAATACCATCACGACCAAATTATATTAAGAATACCACTCTAAAGGAACTTGGTCTAGATTGGTGGGAGTAGCGATGGTATCATTTATTTGCCAAATTGTATTATCGCCGGTTTGAGTATTGCGCCAGAAGATGTCAGTCTTGCCATCGCCGTTAAAATCGCCAATACTAGGACTCCAAGCTGGGTCAAGTTTGGGCATAAAAGCAGAAGTATCAATGTTTGTACCATTCATCAGCCAAGAAGTGTTTTCTCCTGTTACGGAATTGCGCCAAAAAATGTCAGTCTTGCCATCGCCGTTAAAATCGCCAATACTAGAACTCCAGTTAGCATCAAGTGTTGTTAGAGTACCTTCATTAATGAGGATGCCATTCATCGTCCAAACTTTGTTTTCTCCAGTTTGAGCATTGCGCCAGAGAATGTCAGTATTAGAATCCCCGTTAAAATCTCCAAGGGTATAATTCCAGGATGGGTCGAGTTGGGATAGAGAATACTCACTTTCTTTCGTACCATCCATAAACCAAACTTTGTTTTCACCAGTTAGATTATTACGCCAAAAGACATCGGTTTTGCCATCGCCATTAAAATCTACAATACTACGAGTCCAGTTAGCATCAGATGTTGGTAGAAAAGCCGCAGTAGTAACTGTTGTACCATCCATTATCCAAGCAGCATTTTCACCAGTTTGAGCATTCCGCCACAATATATCAGTTTTGCCATCTGCATTGAAATCGCCAATGTCGCTATTCCAAGATGGGTCAACTTGCAACACAGAAGTATTAGAGGCAATTTTTGTGCCATCCATTAACCAAATAACATTGTCACCACTTTGACTATTACGCCATAAAATATCACTCTTCCCATCGGCGTTGAAATCAGCAATCTTGTAATTCCAGGCTGCGTCAACTTGATCCAAATTACCATTTTCGGCAACTCTTGTGCCATCCATCAGCCAAATTGAGGTTTCACCAGTTTGAGAGTTGCGCCAAAATTTATCTGTCTTACCATCACCGTTGAAATCGGCAAGAATTGCCGGACTGTTGAAAATTGAATTCGGATTTTCTGCTGCTTGTACCGAATCTGAGGATTTACCCAAACCTAAATAATTAGTATTTAAATTAAGGTTATCTCCCAAATCTTTTATCGATTGTAATGGATTTAATACAGTATCTGTAAGATCAATTGAATTGGTTTTAGATTCAAACATCGATTTTCTTTTTCACTAATTCTCATAACTATTTTTAACTGTTTATTTTTGAAGTTTCTGTTAGTTTATGACATCCAATATTTTGATTTTGTTAAACTGTATGCCATTTTTAGATTTTTTATATGCTAAAAAAATATGACTTGTATATCCACATGGTTATACAAGTCATATTAGAAACCCCGACGATTAAAATCGCGGCTACACAAACAAAGTCCGCCTGCGCGGACTAATTTGAAAAGAGGCTTAAATTAAGGACTTCAGTCCTTAATTTAAGCCTTAAAACCTTACTACGAATTAGAAGGTATACCACTCAGGAGATAGTGAATCCGTAGGAGTTTCAGTTACATTCGTTCCATCCATCGTCCAAATGGTGTTGTCACCGGTTTGGTAATTGCGCCAGAACACGTCACTCTTGCCATCGCCGTTGTAATCGCCAATGCTCGCTACTGAAGATGGATTAGATAGCCCTAGAACAGCTTCGCTGCTAACGGTGGTGCCATCCATCAACCAAACAGTGTTCTCACCGGTTTGCTTATTGTGCCACAAAACATCAGTCTTACCATCACCGTTGAAATCGCCAATACTAGATTGCCAGTTGGCATCAAGTGTTGTTAAAGCACCCTCATTAACGAGGACGCCATTCATCGTCCAAACTTTATTTTCTCCGGTTTGAGTATTGCGCCACAAGATGTCAGTCTTCAAGTCACCGTTGAAATCGCCAAGACTAGCAGTCCAAGCTGCATCCTGGGATTGAAGATCAAACGGAGTAGCTTGATCTCCATCCATAAACCAAACTTTGTTTTCTCCGGTTGTCGCGTTACGGAAGAAGATATCGCTCTTACCGTTGCCATCAAAATCAACAATGGTAGGAGTGAACGCTGGATCTGAGTTATCTAGAGCGGTAGAAGAGGTGACTGTTGAACCATCCATCAGCAAAATGGTATTTTCACCACTTTGGGCATTATGCCACAAGATATCGGTTTTGCGATCGCCATTAAAATCGCCAATGCTAGCAGTTGACGCTGGGTCAACCCTTTCTAAAGAAGCTGAACTAGCAACTGTTGTCCCATCTATTAGCGCTACAACATTTTCACCCGTACTCTTATTATGTAACAAAAAGTCGGTCTTACCGTCACCATTGAAATCGGCAATGTTAAAAGTCCATGAGGATACGTCATAAGTCCCCAAAGAACCCTTTTCGGTAACTGTTGAACCATCCATCAGCCAAATTTGAGTCTCACCGGTGGCACTATTAACCCAAACTTTATCCGCTTTACCATCACCGTTGAAATCAGGAACAATCGCTGCACTGGTTAAGTAAGGATTAGGGTTGGGGTTTGCTGTCGCTAACGGTGATTCTGAGGCGTTTGACTGGTAAGAAGGAGTATTTAAACCATCTTTGGTGAAAGTATTTGAAGTTATGTCTGTTGTTAATGGACTAGAGTAATCAGGCATGTTGTTTGTTTATCACGCAGTTTCATAAAGTTTTAGCTGCTTTGTTGAAGTTAATTCAAGTGTTATTTAAACACTTTTCTGGTTGTTTAATGTTTTCTTTCCAAGTGTCATGATTTGTCGATTTAACGCTATTCTATATGTTTGAAAAATTTCGTAAAATCTGAACATTTTGTTAATTCGACTTTGTTAAATACGAATCAAAAAAGCTTACTCTTCCCTAACAGATATATCTAATAAATTCAAGTCATAAATAATCATGCATTCGCGATATATGAAGTCCGGAGTTGCCAAGAGTTAAGGTCAGTAGGTACATATAAAGCAATACGCTTGGTGTTAAGGATTTATAGCTAGAGAAATATTAATCGTTAAATAATTTAGAAAAAAATCAATATTACTAGGATCTGCATCTACACTAATGGTTGCAGGCTATAGAAATCCGGTTTGATTTTTGAAAAAATACGTAGAGGAGGCAAATTAGGGTTGGATTTTCTTCTCCTAATATTGCCGTTGTGTTAGCGCTTCTCCTAAGGCACCAAACCCTTCATAATGCTGCGTTAGGATGAAATCCGTAAAGCATTCTACAATACCTAATTTTGTTCAAAAATCAAATATGATTCCTATAGAATACATATCATTTATCAATATTGAATAATAATTCTGAGTCTTGTTAAAAACTGGGTTTATTTGCCTAAGGATTTTGAAAAATTATTATTAGTTGTTGATTGACGGTTAACAGTTATCTACGCTCTCACCATACCTCATACATTTATGGTTTTTATACTTCCTGGTGTTAAATTCGATTCTAATCTGATTCAAAAGTACGATACTGCTACACCTAGATATACCAGTTATCCACCTGCAACGGAGTTAACAGAAGCATTTAGTGAAAGTGATTTTAAAGAAGCGATCGCTAACTCAAATCAAAGGAAATCTCCGCTTTCTTTGTATTTCCATATACCCTTTTGTCAAGCTCCCTGTTACTTCTGTGGCTGTAATACGGTAATTTCCAACAATAAGAATATTGCTAAACCTTATTTAGAGTCTTTAGTTCAAGATATTATAAATACAGCAGCCCTAATTGATGATGATAGAAAAGTGCTGCAAATTCACTGGGGTGGTGGTACTCCTAACTATTTGAATTCCGAACAAATAGAATTTTTATGGAAAAATATTAGGCAAAATTTCACCATTGATTCACAAGCGGAAATCTCAATTGAGATAAATCCCCGCTATGTTGATAAAAATTACATTTTCTTTCTCAGAGAAATTGGATTTAACCGAATTAGTTTTGGTATCCAAGATTTTAATCGGCAAGTTCAAGTTGCTGTAAATCGCGTTCAACCTGAAGAAATGCTCTTTGATGTGATGAGTTGGATTAAAGAAGCTAACTTCAAAAGTGTGAATGTAGACTTAATTTATGGTTTACCTTATCAAACTCGCGAAACTTTCAAAGAAACTATTCAAAAGACGATCGCATTAGATCCCAATCGAATTGTAGTCTTTAATTTTGCTTATGTGCCGTGGGCAAAGCCTGTACAAAAAAATATTCCTGAAGATAAGCTTCCTCTACCAGAAGAAAAGCTAGAAATTCTCAAGATGACGATTGAGGAATTGACAGCAAACAAGTATTTATTTATTGGGATGGATCATTTTGCTAAAGCTGATGATGAATTAGCGATCGCTCAACAAAATCGCACCCTAAAACGCAATTTTCAAGGCTACACTACCCTAGCAGAAACAGAACTATTTGGTTTTGGTTCTACATCCATCAGTATGCTAGAAGACGCTTACGCTCAAAATCACAAGCAATTACAAGATTATTATAGAGGAATTGAGTCGGGCGTTTTACCAATTAGTAAAGGTATCAAACTCAGCGAAGATGACATTATTAGACGCGATGTCATCATGTCTATTATGTGTCACCACGAACTGCATAAACCAGACATTGAAAAGAAGTATAATATCAACTTTGATGAATATTTTAGCTTAGAAATAAAGGCGTTACAGCCATTAGAAGCAGATGGATTAGTCGAGTTATCAACGAAATATATTCGGATCACAGAAATCGGCAAACTACTTTTAAGAAATGTTGCCGTTATCTTTGATGCTCATACCAGAAATCAACAGAGAAAATTCTCTCGTGCCATTTGAGTATCATCTCATTTTATTTAGTAGTGAGCGGTTTACCGCTCAATTGTAGAGGTTTAAACGGCTAAAGCCGTTACTACTAAGAAGCGCGTTTATTTACACTTTAGTACTGCTGGGATAGTGCATAAACACTACAGGAACTCTCAGCAGCTTTTTACCTAATTGCGATAATCCAAACTTGCCCTTAAGCGATCGCGGTAAATCCTCAAAGATAACTACTACAAAACCAAACTTAGTATAAAATTGCGCCAACCGCTGACCCAAACATTCTAAATATAGCGGTTGACTTGCTTCTGCAATCAAATGCTGCGTAAGTAAGGTTCCTAAACCGCGATTTCTCCAAGCTGGTGTAACTACCAAACTACCAAGTTCTTGTGTATCATCAAAGTTTCTTAGCTGTCCGCAAGCTACTATTTTCCCCTCGCATTCAATTACCGAAAATTGCGAAAAGCGTATTTGCGTCGGGTCAAGTTTTGCCGAAAACACCAACCATCTAATTGACCAAATATCCTCAGATTTCGCTTGACGTAGGATACATCCATTTGGTGATGACACGCTTTTTTTCATAGAACGTCGCTGATTAAAAGTCATCTGAAATATGTTGACGACGTTGAGCAGAATTATTGAGTGGGACTATGCAGTTTATTTGCCCACAAAACCAGAGAAATGCAGAGTGTTCCAAAAATCATCATCACAGTAGTGATTATCAAAACCATTCTACGATTGGGGCGATAATTACCATGTTCAATCTGCCAAAAAACTTGGTTATAATGCCAAGCTGCCAAACCTATAAAGTGGAGCTTAATTTTATATGCAATAATTAGCATCCTAGAATCATAAGTTTTTTTCACTGGATTTAGAATTGTTTGGCGAATAATCAGAGCAATTCTTTGCAGCTTCAGTCATCACCATCGAAGGTTGGACGGCACACTTGAGATAATTGTTGCTGCAAAAAAATTCACAGTTTTGACAGGGAAGTTTATTTAAATTGTTGACCGTAAAAACGATTTTATTATCTACAACCCTCCGCAATTTGGATAGCATGAGAAAAAAAACTATCCCACCCACAATAAAGCCAAGAGAACCACCCACATACATCGCTATTTGCGGAAGAGGTATCCCATGAATATTTCCCTGTTCACTGTGGCTTTTCTGATTTGAATTACTATCTACTGCTAAATGGGGTTGGGAGTTATGATCAAAATACATATTATTTACCTGTGGTGCTACGTAGTGTCGAATATGTTCTTGGCAAGCGCTTTTAGGATCACCAGCAACTGCGTTTATATATAAGCCTGGGTAGATGAGTCAAAATTGACTAACCACAAGGACTTAATTACAGGTGTAGCAAAATAACAATTAAGGTATCTCTGTCGAGAGTTTTACTTGTAAGTTATTGTTATACACCGAAAGAAAGAACTTACTGAATTAATTAAGAAAGAAGGTTGTTTTTGTGGTAATATTAAGGTTCATGAAAACAAGTTGAATAGTTATTAATCGGTTAACGGCTGATGTTGTTGTTGGAGATACACAAGAGCTTCAGAGGATTCCACTTGAGGAAAATCGATATAGAAATTACTAACACTTAAGAATGGTTCCGGTGTTTCCAAGATAATAAGCCGATCGCACCACTGACTCAACCAAGGTAGCAACTTTAAAGGTGCTAAAGGACTACATAACCAAACTTCCGCACACCCAAGGGCTTTTGCGGCGATCGCTGCTACAGCCATTGTCATGCCCGTGGCGATGCCATCATCAATTAAAATAACCGTAGCATTTTCTGTATTTACTTGCGGGCAACCAGGAATTAATTGTCCCTCAAGTATTTTAGCTTTATCGATCGCTACATTCAAAGCCAACTCACGCGATCGCAAATAATTTTTACTCCGAAATAACTTTTGCTCGCTCCAAAGAACATTAAGAGAAGCTGTCACCGCACCAATTGCCAACTCCGGATTTTGTGGATGGCTAATCTTTTTTGCCACCATAATCGTCAACGGACAACCCAAAAGACGCGCTACAGGTGCTGCCACTGGTAGTCCCCCTCTGGGCAAGGCATAAACTATTGGTCGTTTTGTGCCAGCACTTTGCTTGATTGCAGAATCAATTTTTTGTGCCAGCTTCTCACCAGCATCAGTGCGATCGATAAAAAGTGGGGTATATGACATAATTTCCCCAACACATTGAGACGGCATTGTTTTTATCATGAAGGATTTTCAGGCAATTTCATTGATACAATAGAATATCTACAGATATAAGTATTTAGCTTGGATTCAAGGCGTAACATTTATTTCTTCGTTAATGAACATTAATTATTAGACTGACATCGATGTCAGCATCTTCATTTTCATGAGCAGCGAAAATCAACTTAGCCTTTTCGATAACTCGAACTTTCAACAAAAAGATTTAATTCCTACGGATGCTAAAATTCCCATTCCTAGCGGTACTTATCCCAGCATGACCGAATTGGCAGAGCATTGCAATAAGTGCCATCGTTGTGGATTAGCAGAAAATCGCACTCACGCGGTCGTCGGACGCGGCAACCTCAAAGCACTCATTATGATTATCGGAGAAGCACCAGGTCAAAATGAAGACGAAACTGGATTGCCATTTGTCGGCAGATCCGGACAGTTGTTAGAGAAAATTTTGGCATCAGTCGAACTGGATACGGAAAAAGATGTATATATATCCAATATAAATAAATGCCGACCGCCAAACAACCGGGCGCCTTCAAGTAAAGAAATGGCAGCTTGCAAACCCTATTTATTTGAACAACTTCGCATAGTTGACCCGAAAATCATTTTATTGACAGGTGCAACAGCCGTCAAAGGTTTAATTGGTGATCAAGGAGCAATGGGTACAATTCGTGGAAAATGGATTGACTGGGAAGGACGTTTATGTATGCCGATTTTCCACCCATCTTACTTGCTGCGTAACCCTTCGGCGGAAGTAGGCAAGCCAAAATGGTTAATGTGGCAAGATATTCAAGCAGTGCGTGCCAAATTCGATGAAATTCGACATTAATGAGCGCTCTTGTTCGTAGTGAGCGATTTATCGCTCATTTACCAGCGAAATGAAATTGGTAATGTCGAGTCAAAAAGTTGGATTTGACCTTCTTGAGCTTGATTAAACTCGATTTCTAGATGATAGCGATCGCCTCGCTTCAATTCCACCAATCCTAACTCAGCTAATTTTCTCAATTCGGCAGAGAAATTTTTCTCTCCAACTAAGGTAACTCGCAACTTTGTAATCTCATCAAATCCAGGTTTATTAACTAATAATCCGCGTTTTAACGGCGAAGCTGAAGGTATTCGGCTGACTGGTGATATAAAAATCAGCGGTTCTGATAAATTTTCACTATTAGCAGCGATGGGAATTGAGGCTCCTGCTGGCAGATAAGGTGCGTAATAATTCCAAGTAGCAAATGGCAATTCTAGAGAATCGGGTACATCTGAGCGAAGCGAAATACCAAATGGACAAGCTTCAGTTTCTCGCCAACAACAACGTTCCCACAAACCCAAAGGACGAACCACACTTGAGAGGATCTCGTTGATATCACTCAGCCAAAGTAATTCTAAATAAGCATTATGAAATAAAAAGCAAACGTTTGCAGTGCCTTGACCTTGATGAGTGCGGCGATTACCTTCTTGAAATCCGAAGCCTTTGAGAAATTCAGCCTCAGGTGCTTTTGGTTCAACACAAACGAAAATATGATCTAGTTCAAGTCCCATAATTTATCTTTTGTCAAGCTCTGGATTGTCGTCTCTAATTCGTCGAACTGATACGTATACTTCCCGCTCGACAATCTCGCAACCAAGCATTGATTCCTTGAGCAACAGTACCATTACTACTATCGCGTGGGGGGGTTGGCGGATTTTTGGTAACTGGATACGAACCAATTTGCGAAAACATCGTTACCATCCGCCAACCACTTTTGTTTTGGGTTAAAAATAGCCAGTGGAATTCTTGCAATTGCAGCGATCGCCTACCTGTGTATTGTCGCTCTAAAGTAGTAAAAAACACTTGCTCAACTTTTTCGTCAGAGCTTTTTGACGCATCTGTAGTATTGATCCCAGGGTTTAGAGGCAAGGGAGTAAAATCAGGTTTTCCTGCCACAGACATATAACTGTAAACGTCAGTTTTTCTTTGCAAACGGCGAGCGCGTTGACTGGCACGATTAGCGTAGCTAGGTAAATCACGCAATAATGGCGTAATTAAATTTTCTATATTTTGCTCTGAACAAAAAGATTTTTCCTTGTCTGTGTCCCTTAAGAGTGTAGGTTGAGAAGGACTCGGAGAGACCTTTCTCGTTTCCTGGCTCTGTCGGGGAATGCCTACTGTAGGCTGCTGCCTCATATATAATGTTTCTGAGACGGGGAACGAGGAAAGAAAATGTAACGATAAAGACAGGGAGACAAAAAACATAATGAATGCGATCGCACTGTATGAGTTTAGCTTTCAACAAGTTCAAAAGTACTAATTTTTAAGTTAAATTCCAGTTTCTCACCAAATCGCGAAAAGCCTTCATCGTTTTATTTCTCCCTTCAATTTTACACTTTTGCAGATATTCGGGAATCACTTCCTGAAGAGGTAAATTGGGAAAAATTCCGCTCGATGACTCAATATATTTACCATTTTGTAAAATATTAATTTTCAACTTACCTTTTTCAAAGCACCATAATTCTGGTACTCCCAACGCTTCATATATATTCGGGTGAGTGCGAGACGTAACATCTATCTCTAACGCTAAATCTGGGGGAGGATCGATTGTTAAATCAAGTCTACTTTTACCACGAATGGCGGCTTCATTTTGAATATAAAAACAGTTATCTGGTTCAATCCCTTGGCTCATTAATTTATTTTTGAAAGTGGTTGAGCCTAAAGGTAAAAATTCAATATCTAATTCTTCCAGAAGTACTTCTACAAAGTTAGTCAGAAAGACTTTATTAATCTCATGTTCGGGTAGTGGTGACATAATTTCGAGAACTCCTTTGTCATAAGCAATCCTTGACGCACGTTTTTCACCTAACTCTTCTAAAATGCCTTCAAATTGTTGCCAACTGACATCTTTCAGTAGTATACGTTGTCCCGGTTGGACATCTAATTGCTGAAATTTGATTAACATTTGTAATTCCTTTTTTTTGTCTAATAAAAAAGATGTAGAGACGTAGCATTGCTACGTCTCTTGGCATCGGGTAACGCATAATTAATTTTTACACCTATGTCTAATAATTAGCGGTATGAGCCGCTAGTTACAATTAAATTCGACTACCCAGATACATTTATTAACTCCTCACAAATCCTCTGCCAAGCTAATTGTGGATCGGCAGCGGCGGTGATTGGACGCCCAATTACGAGATAATCGGCTCCAGAAGCGATCGCTTGTGCTGGTGTGAGCGATCGCTTTTGATCTCCTTTATCTGCCCAAGTTGGTCTAACTCCCGGACAAACTAACAAAAAATTATCCTTGCAAGTTTGCCGTAATTGTGCAACTTCTTGCGGCGAACAAACTGCCCCATCTAAACCAGTTTCTTGAGCCATCAGCGCCATTGCAAGGGCGTATTCTGGCAATTCTAGAGGAATTTTCAAATCAAACGCCAATTGCCGAGAAGAAATACTTGTCAACAAAGTGATCGCAATTAACTTTGGCGGCTTTATATTGACTTTTGCGGCTTCTTCTTGTGTGGCTTCGGAAGCGGCTTTCAGCGCGTCTGTTCCACATGTAGCATGAATTGTCAGCAAATCCACACCATAACGAGCGGCACTGCGACAAGCACCGGCGATTGTATTGGGGATATCGTGAAACTTCAAATCGAGGAAAATGCGCTTTTGGCGGGATTTTAGCAAATCGAGAATTTTCGGTCCAGTGCTGGTGAACAACTCCAAACCAACCTTGAAGAAAGTAACTTGCTCAAGTTTGTCCACCAAAGCGATCGCACTATCTTCATCTGGCACATCTAAGGGAACTATAATCCGCTCTGAAGTGTTCATCTGTGTTTTCACCATAATTTACGGCACTAAGCGGATAAACTTATTTTTGCCAACTTGCAAAACCTTACCTTCTAAATCAGCCAGGGAATCGAAAGTAGTATCAATATAGGTAATGCGATCGCCATTTAAACGCACCCCACCTTCTTGAATTTTTCGCCGTCCTTCTCCACCACTTTTGCACAAACCGCTAACATTGAGGATAGAAAATAACTTAGCGGGAAACTGAACCTGTGATAACGAAAATTCTGGAACTGCACCACTTTGTCCACCTGTTTTTGCAGCTTCTTTTGCTTCATTAGCGGCTGTTTCGCCATGATATTGTTGAACAATATCCCAAGCGAGAAGTTGTTGGCGATCGCGTGGCTTTTCTGGTAGATTATCGGCATGTAAATTCGTCAACAGTTGAAAATAATCTTCCAGCAAATGGTCGGGAACCTGTTGCAGCTTCTGATACATCTGTGATGGATGTTCTGACAAACCGACATAATTACCTAAAGATTTGGACATTTTTTGTACACCGTCAAGACCATTTAAAATAGGCAAAAGGACACAATATTGCGGTCTTTGCCCAAAATGACGTTGTAAATCTCGCCCAACAGCCAAGTTAAATTTCTGGTCAGTACCCCCTAATTCCACATCAGCTTGCACTGCCACAGAATCATAACCTTGCATTAATGGATAGAGGAACTCATGAAGGAAAATAGGATTCTCTTTCTTATAACGTTCAGCGAAGCCTTCTTTTGCTAGCATCTGCCCCACCGTCATCGTGGCAAGTAACTCTAAAATTTTCCCTAAGTCAAGTTTAGAAAGCCATTCGGAGTTATAACGTACCTCTAATCTCCCCGGTGTGTCAAAATCTAAAATCGGACGCACTTGGTCAAGATAAGTTTGGGCGTTTTGCGCTACATCTACCTCTGTCAGTTGGCGTCGTACCTCAGATTTACCAGTCGGATCACCAATGCGAGCTGTAAAATCGCCAATAATCAGCACTGCTGTGTGACCGGCATCTTGAAAATTTCGCAGTTTCCGCACTGGTATGCTATGACCTAAATGAATTTCTGCTCCTGTAGGATCAATTCCGAATTTTACCCTTAAAGGTCGGTCTGTGGTTGCCAAGAGCTTTTCTAAACTTTCACTTTCACTGTCAGCATTACTCGGTTGTGGGAAAATTTCCGTTAAACCACGATGTAGCCAAGAAAAATTTTGCGCCATACTAGAAGACTGAATATTAGTTATGCTTTGCATTGCGAGAAGTTGAGTTAGTTATTTTTACTGGCAATTTGTCATCTAACTTCACTGCCAAACTACTATAATTGCAAAAAAATAACCGCCTTGCTTCGCCGAATAAATTACAGTTATATTTACAAGTGAGGAAGTGGAATCGCCGTGTCGTCTAGGACTTTTGAAGAAAAACAGCCGCAAGCTCAGGCATCATCAGGTTTTAACTTTTTCAAAGGAGTAGGTCAGGTAACTGGCGGCACTCTTTTATCCCTGACTATGCTAACAAGTTCCATTGTCGCGGGAGGACTAGTGGGTTTAGCCATTAGTTTCCGGAACTTGCCTGATGTGAGACAATTACGTAACTTTTTTCCATCAGAAACTACTTACATTTATGACGTTAAAGGTAAATTATTAGCCAGTGTCCACGGTGAAGCTAATCGAGAAGTCGTATCCTTAGATAGAATTTCGCCAAATTTAAAACGGGCGGTATTAGCCAGCGAAGATGGTCACTTCTACAGCCATCATGGAATTAACCCTAGTGGGGTTGGACGTGCTGTGGTGACAAACTGGACGGCTGGTGGAGTCAAGGAAGGTGGTTCCACTATCACCATGCAATTGGTGAAAAATTTATTTTTGTCTCAAAAGCGTGCTTTTACTCGTAAGATTGCCGAGGCAGTTTTGGCGATTCGCTTAGAGCAAATTCTCACCAAAGACCAAATTTTGGAAATGTACCTCAATCAAGTGTATTGGGGTCATAATAATTATGGCGTGCAAACCGCAGCTCGCAGTTACTTCAACAAATCCGCCGAAAGTTTAACTATCGGTGAATCAGCGATGATGGCGGGTTTGATTCCAGCACCTGAAGAATTAAGCCCCTTTGTCAGCATGGCTAAGGCAAAGCAAAAACAAAAGGAAGTCCTCGGACGGATGCGGGAATTGAATTGGATCACCCAGGATGATTACGACGAAGCGCTGAAGCAAGAAATTAAACTTGGTAAAATCAGGTCGTTTCAAGGTAGCGCTTTACCTTATGTTACCAATGCGGTGTCCCAAGAGTTGGCGAAGAAGTTTGGACGTGACGCCTTAATTAAAGGGGGGATGCGCGTACAAACTACGGTTGATGCTGACTTTCAACGCATGGCAGAGCAAACTGTCAGTAAATGGCACCAAAGACTTTTGGGACAAGGGTTATATAAGAATCAAATGGCATTGGTGGCAATTGATCCCCGCACCCATTTTGTGAAAGCATTGGTGGGGGGTGTAGATGCTAAAACCAGTGAATTTAACCGGGCAACTCAAGCTTTGCGTCAGCCTGGGTCTTCTTTTAAGCCGTTTGTTTACTATGCTGGTTTTGCTAGCGGTAAGTTTGGACCAGACTCGACAATAGTAGACTCCCCTGTCAGCTACCGAGATGGTAACGGTTGGTATTATCCAAGAAACTATGATGGTGGGTTTTCGGGCGCAATGTCAATTCGCACTGCCATAGCGCAGTCTCGCAACATCCCAGTCATCAAGGTTGGGAAAGCTGTAGGGATGAATAAAGTTATCGAAACCTGCCGGACTTTAGGAATTATGAGTCCGATGGAACCGGTGAGTTCTTTGCCTCTAGGTGCCATCGGTGTCACACCTCTAGAAATGGCAAGTGCCTATGCAACCTTTGCCAATTATGGTTGGCAATCGCCAACAACCATAATTGTGCGGGTGACTGATAGTAGTGGTAATGTATTGCTAGATAACACGCCCAAACCTCAGCTAGTCCTCGATCCTTGGGCATCGGCGGCAATTGTTAATGTGATGCAATCGGTTGTTACTAATGGTACTGGTAAAAATGCGGCTATTGGTCGTCCGGCTGCTGGGAAGACGGGAACAACTTCCTCTGAAAAGGATATTTGGTTTGTCGGTACTGTGCCACAATTAACGACTGCTGTTTGGGTGGGTAGAGACGACAATAGGCAATTAGCAAGCGGTGCTACAGGTGGTGTGATGGTAGCACCGATTTGGCGCGATTTTATGCTCAAAGCGCTGAAGAATACACCTGTGGAGAACTTCAAGTCTCCATCCCAGTTTCCTCGCCCCAAATCGAATGATAATGAGAATTAGTGGATAGTGGATGGTGGATAGTGGGAATTTGAAGAGGGGGGAAAGGGGAAAGGGGAAAGGAGAATAAAAATAAGTTTTGTGAATTTCACTTGCCCTCATTGGGCAAGTGCGCTAGTGCCGGGAAATCCGTCCAAGGCACTGCCTCCCCATTGCCCATTGCCCATTGCCCACCAACAACTAACTTCTCTAAACCTGCTTTCCTAAATCGGTTTTCATCCGTTGTAAAGTTAGGTTCATTTGGTCAAACATTTGTTGCGGAGTGACGCCAAACTGACCTAACTGTGTTTTAATTTGCTCCATAGTCATTTGTGCCATAAAATCTTCTGATAGCTCGAAGCGCTTCATAAAGATGCGATATCGATCCATCATCGCTTCCATTTGTTCAATAAACAGCTTTTTACCCTCGCGATCAAATTTGCCGTAATTGTTGCCAATTTTGATCAACGCTTGATAATCTTCAAACAGATGTTTCGCTTCTTGCTGAATTATATCAGAGTCAAAGAATCCCATTTTTCCTATCTTCAACTGAGTTAAAACACTCAGAGCGCGTATAGTTTTGCCTTCATAGTCTAATTTTAGTCTAGGGAACTAATGTAGAGAATAAGTTTCGGTTTGAGTACGGTTATTTGCCGAAATTTCAACACTTGACTTGATAAATTTTTATTGCTGTCCAACAAATTAAGCTAGCAGTGGGTTTTTTGAGAATAAGATTTATGTGATGATTAAGATTTCGCTTTGGTTTTGAGCAAGCGAGCGGCTCAAAAACCTCACTTCTTGTCCAGACATTTATCCAAGTTATTCAACTACACGACTTTGAAGCGAATAAAGTCTAAAATAAGCAGCGTATTTGAATGCTTATGCTTGTATGACCCTTCGGGTCAGCAAGTTTCCCATCGACGCAAAGCGCCTTGGCGTTAGCCTCTCCCTTCGGGAGAAGACGGGAACTTGCTGACTAAATATGTGTTTAGATTGTAGCATTGAAAAGGGCGATCGCTCTTGGCGTTGGCGTTCGCCCAGCGTCTCGAAGAGAAGCCATCGCTCTTTTCGCGTCAGAACTGTGGTAGTGATAAATTAATTGGGAATATGTTGATTAAGCGAAAAAGTCGAAGTATAGCTGCCATTTTAGCTTTTTCTGGCACGCTGACAATTTCGGGATTACATAAATTTTATTTGGGACAACCTTTATGGGGTTTGTTATATGTCTTGCTTTCGTGGACACCAATTCCCAAGGTAGCTAGCGCAATTGAGGGAGTTTGGTATTTAGCGCAAGATGAAGAGGGTTTCGATCGTAATTTTAATTTAGGTAAGTCAGCGGTAAAAAATGTACAAGGGAATAGCAATCAGATAACAGCTATGGCTGAAGCTTTACGCTCCTTGGATACTCTTCGTCAAGATGGGTTAATTTCTGAGTACGAATTTGAGGAAAAACGCCGCCAATTGTTAGATCAGATTACGTGAAAAGTGGGAAAATAATGAACAATTGGCTACCTTTGAATCCCCGGTTGCAAAAACTCCGTTCCCGGCTGCTTAACGATCCCTATTATCGACTACAATCTGGGGAAGAAATTGCGATCGCATCCCAATTGGGTATCCGCATTGATGCGAATCAAGCAACTGTAGATGATTGGTTGCGTTTACCGGGTTTATCGATTCATCAAGCGCGATCGCTTGTAGAACTTTCGCGGATTGGTGTAAAATTTTACTGTATTGAAGATATTGCCGCTGCTTTAAGTATACCAGCACCGCGACTAGAACCACTAAAGCGGATTCTGGATTTTAGTTATTATGACGACGAAGGGTTAGGAAATCCGACGCAAATTAATATTAATACGGCAACGGTTGAAAATCTAGTCAAAATTCCTTTTATAAATGCGTCTTTGGCTGAAGCGATAGTAGAGAATCGTTTATCAGCGGGACATTATCGCAGCTTCGTAGATTTTCAGCAAAGGTTGAATATATCTGGTGAAGCGATCGGGCAATTAACGTATTATATCAGATTTTAAAGTCACGACAAACTTAAATCTAACTCGTAGTAAGGACTAAAGCGCTCAAGATAAGCGATTCATCGCTTACTACGGGTATACAATACAGCAGATTTTAGGTTTAGGAAGTTCAGTATAAAACCCTTCTCCTTGTAGAGACGTAGCACTGCTACCTCTCTACGTGTATTTAATCACAACGGAATCTGCTGTAAGTTAAATTAATCCAATGCGGTCAAAGGGCCAAAACCGGAAAGTTGCTCGACCAATGATATTTTTTCTTGGTAAAAACCCCCAATAACGAGAATCGTTGCTATCGTTACGGTTGTCTCCCATGACAAAAAATTCACCTTCGGGGACTGTCACTGGTGGAAATGGCTGATTTGGTGGTTCAGCGATGTAGTCTTCTTGCAGAGGAATCCCGTTGAGGTAAACTTTACCTTTGGCTACGCTGATTACTTCCCCAGGTTCACCGATGACGCGTTTGATGAAAGCTTGGTCTTTGAGATATCCGCGATGTTGCAGTTCTGCCGGTGGCTGAAATACGATGATATCTCCAGTTTTGGGTGCGTGGAATTTATAGGAGACTTTTTCCACCACCAAGCGATCGCCTGTGTATAATGTCGGCAACATGGAATCAGAGGGGATGTAGCGCGGTTCGGCGATAAATGTGCGGATTAAGAAGGCAAGACATAAGGCGATCGCTATTAACGTCAGATTTTCCTGGGAATTACGCCATATTTTCGACGAAGCGGGAGTTACTTTTGCGTCACTTTCGTGAGGAGTCATAGAAATTTTCAGCCAGTTAACAAAGTTAGACAAATACCTTGTTTATTGTGACGCTAAAAGTATGTTTATGAGCAAGTAATATGAGTTGCTTCAAAAGTATCTTGTTTTAGGTGGCATTTTCACGGCTTGCTTTCAAATTTTTTATCTTCTAATTTATTTTTGTCTCACTATAGTAAATCTGGAGCGCCTTCAAGTCCAAATTTTGAAGTGAAAATCTGATATTTCATCTCAAATCAAAAATCTCAAATTTTCAATTTTATTCAACCCCTTGAAGTCATAATCCAAGTTGCTGTTGATAAGAAACGGTTGCACGTCCGTTCTTTACAATACCAGAAATCACCGATAATCACGCTCCATTTGACCACTGAAGGAAACAGCAACCTTGTAACCGATACGAATACCAAAAAGTCTAGCTAATGGGTTCTTTTTACGCAATAAATATGCTGATTCTATATCTGTTTTGTCAACTGCGTATTCACCTGTTTCTATGTCGATAATCACCATCTTACCGATGTTTTCTTCTGTTTTCACTTGTTGCCGAATGCTGTTTTCGTATATTTCTTTCGCACGTCGTGCAACTTCTTCGCGGCTTAAAAGTATGTTTTGCACGGCTTTGCTCCTTTGTTGTTACTGTGTAATAATTCTACTTGATTATCTGTTATGGCTTCAAACTGAATTTTCTACATCTGTCATCTTTGGGTTAAGCAAGAAGACAAAAGCGCGATCGCCGGCTTTACACAGTTAACGGGACTTAAACAAAAATTAAACCCAAATGTAGCTCAATCTTGTCTCTTTCATGTTCAATTTATTTATACCGCAGTATAGGCGCATCCAAACAAGCCTGTAACTCCGCAAAAACAATCTCCCCACTCCCTGACTCATTAAGCATAAATACTCACCCTCCCGTTCTCGATAATCAAAGTTTCCGTTACCCGCGTGCGTCATTTAGCGATAATGATAAATGAACAGTAAAAATAAGCCCTACCAGTAACTTTTATGACTCAAACACAACCACTACAAAAGCTATTTACCTTCGCTGAATTTATCGAATGGTATCCTGAAAACTCACAAGTACGTTACGAATTACACAACGGAGTAATAATCGAGATGCCACCAGCTACAGGTGACCATACATTTATTATTCTTTTTTTGTTGCAAATAATATTATCTGCAAGTAAATTTAATAAATCGTTGTATCCAGCTTCATCTTCAGTACTTGTAAAAACACCCAACGAACCATCAGCTTACATACCCGATATGTTGGTGATTAATCAAGAAAATCTTGTAAATGAACCATTGTGGAAAAAAGAATCTACACTAATTTATCCCGAAAGTATACCGTTACTAGTTGAAGTCGTGAGTACCAACTGGCAAGATGATTATGAGAAAAAGTTTAATGATTATGAAGCTATGGGTATACGAGAATACTGGATTGTAGATTATGCTGCATTAGGTGGACGTAAATATATTGGTAAACCTAAAGTTCCTACGATTTTTGTATGTGAATTAATCGATGGAGAGTACCAAATGTCACCATTTAGAGGGACTGACTGTATCGTATCACCTACGTTCCCACAGTTGAATATAACCGCTCAACAGATTTTTGACTCGGTGATTTAACCATAAGAAAATAACCTGGTAAGTGTGGGAACCACGCGGCTTCAGCCCGTGGAGGAAACACGACTCAGGCAGTTTTAACTGCACACTTGTGTACTGCTGGTCGCGGTTATGCAAGGATTTTGGGCTATTTTACCCTCAAGTCTTGCACCTGAATATACTTCTTTGGTCAGATAATCTATTTACTGTGAGCTTCTCTTTCTTTTTCAGCAAGCCCTAAGTAGTTCAACTTTGCGATCGCTCAAAATGCCAGCCTCAATCATGGACTTAGCAACTATCACAGTCATGACAATTGATTCCTCGCTCTCTAAAAACTCTCTAGGAACTTAGACTAATTCCGTAGCTAAAAGCCTACCTTCAATTGGTTCATACTCATCTTCTAGTAACCATAACTTGGCTGCATCATAGTTATTATTAGTAAATACAACTTTATAACCCTGCATCGGATCATAAATTTGACAGTTATCTTCACTGTCGCAAAGCAATAAAAGAATATATGGAGGGGATAACATTGGATCTATCCATACTTCTGTAAATTCCCAGTTATTCTTCACTCGGTCTTGTGCGGGGGATGACGTGGTATTGGTCGTCTGCATTGATTTTTATTTCCCCGTAGTAAAGTAGAATACGGCTACTATCTGGACTGATTCTATAACCTACTGGCTCATTAAAAAACATGCCATAACGGTCATATCCTCGAATCATTCCAGTGAACTGCCCATTTTCCATTATGGCTTGAGTAACTCTATTCATTGTAGGTTCATCGTTAAATACATGAGCGGCAAGTCCTCGTTTGAGAAGTCTTTGACTTTGAGGTGTACCTGCTATGTGCTTGGCAACTTGTCTAACGTCAAGGGTAATTTGACGATTAATTCCACTCATGATTAAGGGTTAAGTTTTTTGTATTTCCAGGATTTACACTGAAAACAGCTAAATTCCACGTTGACCGATTTTAGAAATCTGTTTATTTATTATTAAAGTCAAGGATTAAAGAAGCAAAATTGATCCAACTCCAGATATTTTCAAACAAAAAAACGGTAGAGCAATTAATACTCTACCGTTTTTTAATTTCGGATTTAATCTAAAAATCTCAAAATCTCAAATCTTACTCAGCTACTGGGGTCAATAATTCCCGCTGCTGTCCACCACTAACTCGCACAGTACCGCTTTCATCGACATCAACGACGGCTGTATCACCCTCTTTGATGCGACCTGAAAGAATTTCCTCGGCGAGGCTATCTTCTAACAAGCGCATAATCGCCCTACGTAAAGGTCTTGCACCATAGCTGGGGCTGTAACCTTCTGTAATCAAGCGATCCTTGAAGCGATCGGTGACTTCTAGGACGATACCCTTTTCTGTCAAGCGACCAAATACTTCTTTGAGCATGATTTCAGCGATTTCTGTCACCTCTAGCTTGCTCAACTGACGGAAGACGATAATTTCATCTAATCGGTTGAGGAACTCTGGACGGAAGTACTGCTTGAGTTCTTCGTTCACCAAAGTCTTAATTCTGTTGTATTGCGTCTCGCCGGCGTTATCGGTGAACTCGAAACCGATGCTGGAAGCACCTTTTTCAATTACCTTAGAACCGATGTTTGATGTCAAAATCAGCAAGGTGTTCTTGAAGTCAACAGTACGACCTTTGGCATCAGTCAACCGACCATCTTCAAGAATTTGCAGCAGCATGTTGAATACATCTGGGTGCGCTTTCTCGATTTCGTCGAATAACACGACGGTGTAAGGACGACGGCGCACGGCTTCGGTCAACTGACCGCCTTCGTTGTAGCCGACATAACCAGGAGGCGAACCAATCAGTTTGCTGACGGTGTGGCGCTCCATATATTCGGACATATCCAAGCGAATCATTGCTTCTTCAGAACCGAAGAAGTAACTCGCCAAGGATTTCGCCAACTCAGTTTTACCAACACCAGTCGGACCTGAGAAGATAAAGCTGGCGATGGGTCGATTAGGATTTTTCAAACCGACACGAGCGCGGCGAATGGCACGAGAAACTGCTTTGACAGCATCTTCTTGACCGATGAGGCGCTGATGCAGGGTGTCTTCCATGTGCATCAGCTTTTCGGATTCGGATTCGGTGAGTTTATTCACCGGAACTCCTGTCCAAGATGCGACAATGTGGGCGATATCCTCTTCGGTGACGACGGGTTCTAAACCTTCTGTACCGGATGCGGTGGTTTTGCTTTGAGCGATCGCCCGAATTTCGGCTTTGATTTCCATTTCGCGATCGCGCAGTTCACCTGCTTTCTCAAAGTCTTGACCGCGCACTGCGTCATCTTTGTCTTTCAATATCAGACGCAGTTCTTTATCTAACTCTTTTGCCGCTGGTGGCAATTGCGAGTTAATCAAGCGGACGCGAGAACCGGCTTCGTCAACCAAGTCGATGGCTTTATCTGGTAGGAAGCGATCGCTAATATATCTATCAGATAATTTCGCTGCCGCTACTAAAGCTTCATCGGAGATTTTCAGCTTGTGGTGCTGTTCGTAACGGTCACGAAGTCCGTACAAAATCTCGATTGTTTCATCAACGCTCGGTTCACCTACCATGACTGGTTGGAAGCGTCGCTCTAGAGCTGCATCTCGCTCGATGTGTTTGCGGTATTCATCGAGGGTTGTTGCACCAATACACTGCAATTCGCCTCTTGCCAAAGCTGGTTTGAGGATGTTTGCTGCATCAATAGCACCTTCTGCTGCACCTGCACCAATCAGCGTGTGAACTTCGTCAATCACGAGAATGACATTGCCTGCCTGACGAATTTCGTCCATGATCTTCTTCAGGCGTTCTTCAAATTCACCCCGGTACTTGGTACCAGCTACCAGCAAACCGATATCGAGAGTGACTACGCGCTTATCTTCTAAGATGTCGGGGATATCTTTGGTGGAAATGCGTGTCGCCAAACCTTCAGCGATCGCCGTTTTACCTACACCAGGTTCCCCAATTAATACTGGGTTATTTTTGGTGCGGCGACCCAAGATTTGAATCACCCTCTCAATTTCTTTGGCGCGTCCTACTACTGGGTCAAGCTTGCCGTCTACTGCCATTTGGGTCAGATTCGAGCCAAATTCGTCCAACGTTGGGGTTTTCGTTCGACCCGAAGAACCACCTGGAGAAACTTCGGCTGTTTCTCCCAGCATTCTAATGACTTGGGTTCGCACCTTGGAAAGATCCACACCGAGGTTTTCCAGAACTCTGGCTGCTACGCCTTCCCCTTCACGGATCAAGCCCAACAGCAGATGCTCGGTACCAATGTAGTTATGTCCTAATTGGCGCGCTTCTTCCAAGGATAGTTCTAGTACTCGCTTTGCCCGTGGCGTAAACGGAATTTCCACAGCCACAAAGCCTGAGCCTCGACCTATGATTTTTTCTACTTCAATCCGAGCGTCTTTGAGATTGACGCCCATTGATTTCAGCACCTTAGCCGCCACCCCGGTACCTTCGCCAATTAGACCCAAGAGGATCTGCTCGGTACCGACAAAATTATGCCCAAGACGGCGTGCCTCTTCTTGAGCAAGCATGATTACCTTAATGGCTTTTTCTGTGAAGCGTTCAAACATAAGTTTCGTTGATCCCATCACCTGCGTCGTGCCGGTATGCTGATTTTAGCATAAGCCTTAAGTTTGGGTGTCTGTATAAACAGATAGACATCCAATGGCTAACACTCCGGTTAATTAGATAATTATTAACTTTTTATAACTTTGACGTGGTGTGTATACTGAGAAGTTTGATTTTAGACCCTCGATTTCACGGCAAAAAACGGGTTTTGGGTGTTTTTTTGCCCTTCCCAAAGAAAACTTAATAACATAATATGGCGTCACTTTCAATACACATAAACACATTATTTAAATATTTAATATATTTTTGAGTTATATGCCTAATTAGATTAGAAATACTAATGTCATTTAAAAATTAACTGCCATGAGGACTGACTCAAGCGATCGCAAACTATGGTATGCCATGTGTCTAAAGTTTTGGGAAAATCTGGCTGTTGCATTTCTCCTGTCCAGAG
This sequence comes from Tolypothrix brevis GSE-NOS-MK-07-07A, assembly GCA_019358985.1. Taxonomy (GTDB): domain Bacteria; phylum Cyanobacteriota; class Cyanobacteriia; order Cyanobacteriales; family Nostocaceae; genus Hassallia; species Hassallia brevis. Next base: position 222,897 of record JAHHIJ010000004.1, read on the forward strand.
AATAAGAGCGTCTTCACCGTTATCTCTGTAATAACCGCGTCGCCGACCTGCTGTTTTGAAACCAAATTTTTGATATAAAGATATTGCTGCGGAGTTAGAAACACGCACTTCGAGAGTGGCTCGCTCTAAACCGCGATCGTAAGCTCGAACCAAAAGGGAATATAGTAAAGCTGCGCCCAAACCTTGACGGTGGTAGTGAGGATGAACCCCCACAATCGTAATGTGAGCTTCATCTACAATTGACCAAAAGCAGCCCATTCCCAGCATTCTAGAGCTAGAGAAGTTGGAAAATAATCCGACTAATTCAGTGTTGGGACTTTCCAACTCTCGTTGATAAGCTTCTAAATTCCACAAACCCCCAAAACACGCTTGATCTAGTTCTAGAGCTGCACTTAGATCGTTGGCTGTCAATGATTGAATTTCTAATGCTAATGAGATCACAATTATCAAAAATGGGACAACGGGTCGCTAAACTGAGAATCGGAGCATCCACTCACGCCCGTAATTAGAACAAGGACAACTCTTATATTTATGGTATCGACTCACCCGGCAGGTATTCAACATTCTGGTAGCCAGTATTTACCTGAAACAAGCAGTAAAAATGCCAAATTGTCGCCTAATCAGCAACTTTTACCCTTGAGTGCCAGGGTTAATGGTAATGACTGCCTGGAAATTGGTGGCTGTGATGTCACAACTCTAGTTCAGCAGTTTGGTACGCCTTTATATATTTTGGATGAAGAAACGTTCATTGGGGCTTGTCAGCAATACCGAGATTCTTTTAAGCAATATTACAAAGGTGAATCTCAAGTATTGTATGCTTCTAAGGCTTGGAGTTGTTTAGCAATTTGTGCGATCGCAGCTCATCAAGGTTTAGGTGTAGATGTAGCATCAGGAGGGGAACTTTACACAGCTCTACAAGCGGGTGTCAGTCCTGATAAAATCTACCTTCATAGCAATAATAAGTCTCGTCAAGAGCTAATTTTTGCCATTGAATCTGGTTGTACCATCGTGGTGGATAACTGGTATGAGTTGCATACTTTGGTGGAGATAGCTCTTGCAGGGGAAGCAGGGGGACTTGGTACAGACGCGATTAATCGCGTCTCTACGACTCCTAAAGACGCGATTAATCGCGTCTCTACAACTCCTAACTCTTCATCTCCCATCCGAATTATGCTGCGGCTGACTCCGGGTATTGAGTGTCACACTCATGAGTATATTCAGACAGGACAGTTAGATAGTAAATTTGGCTTCGATCCCAATGCGCTGGATGAATTGTTTACTTTTGTTAGCAAGGAATCTGTTCTGAACTGCGTAGGATTACATGCTCATATTGGTTCTCAGATTTTTGAACGTCAACCGCATCGCGATTTAGCTGCTTTGATGGTGCAGTGGTTGAGTAAAGCTGCCACTTACGGCTTAAGCGTGACAGAATTAAATGTTGGTGGCGGTTTAGGTATTAAGTATATAGAATCAGATGATCCACCGAGCATTGAAGAGTGGGTAAAACCGATTTGCGAAGTGATTACCGATGCTTGTGAAAAAGAAAATTTACCTTTACCTAAGTTATTATGTGAACCTGGGCGATCGCTAATTGCCACAGCTTGTGTCACCGCTTATACGTTAGGATCATCCAAAGTGATTCCGGGAATCCGTACCTACGTAGCTGTGGATGGCGGAATGTCTGATAATGCACGACCGATAACTTATCAGTCAGTTTACCGGGCAGTAGTCGCCAATCGCATGTCAATTCCTTTAAGCGAAACAGTGACAATTGCTGGTAAACACTGTGAATCAGGGGATATTCTGATAAAAAATGCCCAACTGCCAAAAACTGAACCCGGAGATATTCTGGTAATAATGGCAACTGGTGCGTACAATTACAGTATGGCATCTAACTACAATCGTATACCGCGATCGGCAGCGGTTATAGTCAAGGATGGCGAAGCAAATTTAATTTTGCAACGCGAAACTTATCAAGATTTGATTAGACAGGATTGCCTACCAGAAAGACTAAAGAAAGATTTGGGATAAAGCCTGAAGACTGAAAGATCGGATGAAGAACAAAGGATAGAGATTGAAAATTTTAGACTTCATGCTTGATAATTCATACTTCATACTTCATCTTTCATCTTTCATACTTTATACTTCATACTTTCGCGCCAGATGTCATGGGAGATTGGTGGAAGCAATGGCTGATAAACCTGGGACAGTCTGGATCTTTGCTGCTTGAGACTCTGGATATAGCCTTAGTACTGGCGCTGACTTACATGATCCTAGTTATTATTAGTGAGCGCCGGACACTGTGGATGGTGCGAGGATTTATTGTATTGATGCTCGCGTCAGCTCTCAGCGGCAGATTGGGGCTACCACTGTTAAATTTTGTATTAGAAAAGTTGGTGATTGGTTGTGCTGTGGCGATGGCTGTAGCGCTCCAATCAGAGTTTCGACGATTTTTGGAACAATTGGGACGTGGCGAATTTCGTTCGTTATTTTTACCATCAAATCGGACAATCCCCAAGTCTGATAGTGTAATTGATGAAATTGTCGATGCAGTTAAAGAACTGTCGAAAAACCGGATTGGTGCTTTGCTAATTTTGGAAACTAGTGGTCCAATTGACGAGCGCGATTTTTCAGTGCCTGGAGTCAAGCTAAATGCGGAAGTTTCTAAGGAACTGATACAGACAATTTTTCAGCCGAAAACTCTTCTCCACGATGGGGCGACAATGATTCGTGGTTCGCGGATTATGGCATCTGGTATAATTTTACCACTTTCGGGACGCACAGCCTCGCGCCAGTTGGGAACACGCCACCGGGCAGCGATGGGAATTACTGAGCGAGTCGAAAATTGCATTTGTGTTGTTGTATCAGAAGAAACGGGTTCTATTTCTTTAGCGGAAAGGGGAATCCTAAATAGACCACTGACACTTGCGAAACTGAAAGAGTCTTTAGAGGCTCGATTATCGCCAACTGTAGATCGCGAAGCTGTGGCTCCAGGTCTGTTAAGCTTGGTACGTCAGATTCGTAGTAAGGCACTAGCCCTAATTTCACGTTTACTTGGATTACCATCGACTGCTTCGCGAGATAAAAAATGACAGTACACCATACACAACTGCAATATTTGCCGGCTGATTTAAAGCGAGAATTACTGCCCAAACACGTTGCGGTGATTATGGATGGCAATGGTCGATGGGCTAAACGTCAAGGGCTACCCAGGTTTATCGGTCACAAACACGGTGTTGATGCGCTGAAGGATTTGCTTCGTTGTTGTAAGGATTGGGGAATTGGTGCGCTGACGGCTTATGCTTTTTCGACTGAGAATTGGAAAAGACCTCAGGAAGAAGTTGATTTTTTGATGACTTTGTTCCAAAAAGTTTTGCGTCAAGAATTACGCGAAATGCTGGAAGAGAATGTGCAAATTAGGTTTGTCGGAAATTTGCAGGCTTTACCACGTATTCTTCAAGAAGAAATTTCTCGTTCAATGGAAGAAACTAAGGATAATCGCGCTATCCGATTTACTGTTGCCACAAACTACGGTGGACGACAAGAAATTTTACAGGCTTGTCAAGCGATCGCCGAACAAGTTAAGCAAGGTTTACTTCAACCTGATGAAATTGATGAAGCGACTTTTGAACGCCATCTCTACACGGCAGGAATTTGTGACCCAGATTTATTAATCCGCACCAGTGGGGAAATGCGAATCTCAAATTTCCTTCTCTGGCAAATGGCTTACGCGGAAATTTATATCACCGAAACTCTGTGGCCCGATTTTGACCGTGCCGAATTTCACCGCGCTTTATCTGCTTATCAGCAGCGTGAAAGGCGGTTTGGGAAGGTCTGAAGGGAGTGGGGGAGTGGGAGAGTGGGGGAGTGGGGGAATAATTTTTCTTTCCCCCTCTCTCCCCATCCCCCCCTCCCCCCTCCTCTTTTATGGTCCTGAAAAAACCGCTTGTTCTATATCTTCCCGACTGAGGGAATACTTGAACGATCGCTGTATATCTTGCCCTTTTTCCTCAGATGGAAAATATCGCACGACGATTTGCTCAATGTCCAGCCAGATTTCAGCTTGCCATAATGGTCGCTGGACATGCCAACAATGGGGCTGTTGTTCATCTTGCTGACAACCTTGGTTTTTTAACCACTGCTCAATCTGAGGTAGGGGGTGGCTATATAAGGGAGTATCGGCGGAAAGTGAAACTATATTCATGATTTGCGTCAAAAGTCAAGGATAAAATAAATAATTTTTACTTCTTAATTTCGAGAGGATTACTCCTATGAGAAAAGCGGTAAATTTGCTCTTGAATTACTGGCGTTGGTGGTGTAATTTGTGATCGATAAGCAGCATCGCCACGAATTAAGCCGATGGCGATCGCCAATAACAAACAACCGAGAATAGTTAACCCCATAATAAATAAAGCAAAGATTTCGCCTTGTGAGAGCGGGCGATCGCTCGCATCAAGGTAAGCTGATTTTGACCAATCATAAAAATTAGCAACGGGATGGTTCAAGTCAGCGGGTGCTTGAATCACACCTCTTCGAGAGTAGCCAATTTTTAAATCGTAGCTTAATCGGCGTTCTGGGCTGCTGAGAGTGGCGTAAGCTTCGTTGAGTTGCTGAAATTTAGCAGTAGCGATCGCAGTAGGTAAATGTGTAGTATCTGGATGAAAGCATTTGCTCAGTTCCCAATAGGCATGACGGATTTCAATTACCGATGCCGAGGGATGCAGTCCTAGCAGGGAGTAATAAGTATCACTCCTTTGTGGCATTGCCCCGTTTTGATTCACGCTCGTTTGAGTCACGATTAGCTCAACTTTTTTCTTATTCTAAACCTGAGGATGGCACAGAAGCGCGATCGCGCGGGAAATCTCTTACCCGATTTCCTTTAGACATAAGAGTACAAATTTAATTATGCGTTGCCCGAAACCCTTGATTAGACGTAGCACTTGGTAGTCTCTACGTCTTTTATGGCGATTTCCTCTGAGCTTAGTACACTTCCAGACTAATGACCAACGTCAACTTTCCACAGCTTTTGAATAAAAAAGTCAGGTGAACTGATATTTAGCTCCAGTAAGTGGGAAATCTAAGTGTAGGTAGCACTCCGAATTGGATTAGCACGCCGCTATTCAAACTTATAATGAAGTAGTTATGTTTCGAGTTGTTGTTGGTCATAGTGACGATCCTGATTCTCAAAGCGCCATCGCTGAAATTCTTACTCAATGTATCTCCTCTCTTGCCGGGTTAACTCCTCAGGCTGGACTTTTATTTGCAGCTATAGACTTTGACCATGCCTTAATTTTGCAGCACATTCAGGATGCTTTTCCCGGAATTGAGTTGATTGGTGGAACTACAAATGGAGAAATCTCTTCAATTCTGGAGTTTCAACAAGATTCTGTTACCTTAATGCTGTTTGCTGGCAACGATGTGGAAATTCACTCAGGTATTGGACGAGAAGCATCCAAAAATCCAGTATTGGCAGCTCAAGAAGCGATCGCACAAGCAAAGGCAAAAAGTGCATCTTTGCCACAATTATGCCTCACCTTTCCCGAAACTCTGACGACCAATGGGGTGTTGATTTTAGAAGGTTTAAAACAAAGCCTGGGAAAGGATATTCCCATCATTGGGGGAATGACTGCCGATGACTATACCTTTGAGAAGACTTATCAATTTTTCCAGGGTGAAGTATTAAGTGATTCAGTGCCAGTGCTGCTGTTTTCTGGAAAACTACTATTGGGACACGGAGTTGCCAGTGGTTGGACTCCTGTCAGCCAACGTAGTCGTGTCACAAAAGTGGATGGCAATGTAGTTTATGAAATTGGTGGACAGCGTGCCTTAGATTTCTATCAGCACTATCTTGGTGAAGAAGGATTTGCAGGGAACTATGCGATTCATGCCCTAGCAGTTTTTGATTCGCAAGACTATTTCTATATGAGAGCGCCTAAAGATTACGATCAACACTCTGGTAGTATGACATTCTTTTCAGATATTCCTGAACAGGCAATTGTGCAAATTACCGATGCAACTCCTGAGGATATTCTATCAGCTTGTGAGACATCCCTGAAAAATGCGATCGCCCATTATCCCGGTGTAGAGCCAACAGCAGCATTGCTTATTTCCTGTGGAGCGCGCAGACGAATTCTGGGAACTCAGACTAGAAAAGAGTATCAGCTTGTCAAAACTCATTTACCAGAGGCATTACCCTGTTGTGGTTTCTACGCTTACGGTGAAATTGCTCCTTTGATGGGTGGAGGTAAAACGCAATTTCATAATAAAACATTTGTCACACTGCTAATAGGAACAAAATGAGTGATGTATGGATAACCAAGACAATTCCATACAGATTCAAGAGTTAGAAAAGACAACCCGCATCTTGCGGAAAAAGCTGGAACGTTGCGAAAATGAACGTCGTCAGTTAGAATCTCAAATTGCCACAAAGGAATTTTTACTTAAGAAAGTCATTTATGAGTTAGAAGAGTCTCAGACAGACTTGCAGCACAGAAGTCAAGAGTTAGAGAATATGCTAGATAGTTTGCATAAAATGCAAGCTCAGATGATTCAAAGCGAAAAGATGTCTGCTTTAGGTCAAATGGTGGCTGGCATTGCTCACGAAATCAACAATCCCGTTAGTTTTATTTACGGAAATCTCAGCCATATTCATCAATACACTCATGATTTACTGCGACTTGTTCAGCTTTATCACCGTTACTTCCCCAACCCACCGGCTGAAATTCAAACCGAACGCGAAACCATTGATTTAGAATTTCTGGAAAAAGACGCGATTATGGTATTGCGATCAATGAATATTGGAACAGAGCGTATCCGAGATATTGTGCTGTCACTACGTAACTTCTCGCGCTTAGATGAAAGTGAGTTCAAAGCGGTGGATATTCATGAAGGTATCGACAATACTTTGATGATTTTACAGCACCGTCTCAAAGCCACTGACAAAAGACCAGAAATTCAGGTTATCAGAGACTACGGCAATTTATCAAATATAGAATGTTACGCGGGACAGCTCAACCAGGTGTTTATGAATATTCTAGTAAATGCGATTGACGCCCTCGAAGGGTTAAATGCCAAACGAACTTATCAAGAAATGCGGAATAATCCTTGTCACATCATGATTCGTACTTCTGTTGTTGATTCGCAGTGGGTAAAAATTGCGATCGCTGACAATGGATCTGGGATTCCCGAATCGATTCAAAAAAAGATTTTCAATCCGTTCTTTACAACAAAACCTGTGGGCAAAGGAACAGGAATGGGAATGGCTATCAGCTATCAAATCATCACCGAAAAACATCGCGGCAAATTAGATTTTTTTTCCACAGATGGAGAAGGAACGGAGTTTGTAGTTCAAATTCCGATGCGGCAGCAAGTCTCGGAAGTAGTTTAAGGCGGACTTTTGAGCCTAGTAAACTTCATCGTGATTACCAATGTCAACAAACACAGCGTTTCCGTCGTCAGTGAAGTAGAATAATACTCTTTCGTCGTACTCTATGCTAAAACTCCATAATTCTTTAAGCTTCCCTGATAACTTGTGAGTTTTCAGGCTTTGGTCGAAAGGATCGTTTGTAAACATCTCCAATTTTTGCCAAAACCTTGTTTCCAAGTCTACATTTCCTTTAATTCGCTTTTTTAAAGCACGTTTAAAGGATGAACTAAAACTGACTTCCACCATTAATCTTCTATTAGTTGTTTTAGTTCGTTGATATTATTAGAGAATTTAAGTTTACCGGTTTGCTCTTCTGCTTGGCTTATTTTCAAGTTTTCATATATTTCTTCTCGACGTTCTTCGCGCAAATACTGGCTTAATAATAGTTGAATTTCTTGTTTTTCTTCAATCGAAAGACTTTTGATTGTTTCTACTAAGTCACTGAAGCTCATAAGCTGAAATACCTCGTAATTTTTACCTGGCTAATCTTTATGATGACTTTTGTTTAGGATAGCAGATTATACATATTGTAGAGACGTTCCGCCGGAACGTCTCTACAATATGGGGTGTTTTTATTAATGTATTCATTGCATCTGATTCCTATCCAAGTAAATCAGCGCGGGGTTTAAAGGTTTCAATTTGCCGCAATTTTTCGTATAATTCTTTCTCTTCTTGGCTAATAGTTTTCGGAGTAACTATTTGAATTTCCACCAATTGATCGCCGCGTTTACCACCTTCGCTGGGGTAGCCTTTATTGGCAAGTCGGAATCGTTGACCAGATCTAACTCCTTGGGGAATTGACATTTTCACCGGTCCATCGAGGGTTGGTGCTTCTACTTGTCCTCCTAAAACGGCTTCGCTGGGAGTCACAGGTACTTGGCAAAATATATTCAAGCCTTCTACTTTAAACAGAGGATGCGGTTCGACGGTAATTTTTAGATACAAGTCTCCCCCACCAACGCCTTGGTCACGCAAGCGGATGGTTTGACCTGTTATCATACCTGGAGGCATAGTCACTTCTAGCGATCGCCCATCTTCTAAGCGAATGCGTTCATTACCGCCTACATAAGCTTTTTCTAGTGGTAAAGTTAATCTCGCTTCTATATCTCGACGGTTGCTGCGAGGAGTTTTTGGTACTGTATATTGAACTTGACTTCTGGGGGTACGATATGGATCGCGGTTAGCGTCATCAATAGAATCACTTGCCCCATTTCTATCCTTTTTTACACCGACAACTTGATTGATAAAGTCTTCAAAGTTAGCAAATTCGCTCGGATTTACGTCTTGAGTATTAGTGCGATCGCTCTTATTACCCCAACCTTTACCCTTTGATGCCTGTTGTTTGCCACTAAAGCCTCTTTGATTCCAGTAGCGGCTAAACTGATCGTATTGCGCTCGTTTGGTGGAATCGCTAAGAATTTCATAAGCTTCACCGATATCCTTAAATTTGTCTTCGGCTGCTTTGTTTCCCGGATTTAAGTCTGGGTGATACTGCCGTGCTAATCGGCGATAATTCTTTTTAATTTCCTCACTTGAGGCTTCTTTAGGTACTCCTAAAATTTCGTAATAATCCCGAAAATTCTGCAAATTTTGCATAGTCAGTTTAACTATATATTTTATTAATATTTAATGGCTAATAGTGCTATTAACTATTACTTGTTATGAGAACGCAAATCCGAATCAATCAACTTCATTTTGGCGCAATATGATGATACAAGGGCGGAAAACTCCGCCCATTTAAAAGCACTATAACCAATCGTCGTCTTCATCATCCCAGTTATCTTGGAAACTTGGACGCGTGCGCCGTGAAGAACCGCTGTCATAGGAGGAGGGACGACTGTCTTTGTCTCTATAATCGCGGTTGCCGCTGTAATCCCTGTTATTGCCGTAGTCTTTATTGCCGCTGTAATCCCTGTTGCTGCTGTAATCTCTGTTGCTGCTGGAATCCCTGTTGCCGCTGTAATCCCTGTTATTGCCGTAGTCTCTGTTGCTGCTGGAATCCCTGTTATTGCCGTAGTCTCTGCCATAGGAATCGCGATCGCGATTATTATCTCTTAAATTGTCTCGATCACGTTCTTTTTCTTTTTCTTTATCGCCGGTGAAGATTTCCTTGATCGTGCCAAACAAGTCATCCTCTTCGTCGTCAGCATAATATTGCCGAACTTCCCGATTTAGATCGTATAAAGCATCTTGCAGGTCAGCGTAAGTTTGGTCAATACCGCGATCGTCATTTTTTTGTAAACTTTCGCGTAGTTCCCGACAAATAGTGTCAATTCGTTGGCGCCTGTTTCGGGCAAATTGCATTCCGAAATCTAGCACCACTTCTCTCAGTTGTCTTTCTGCTGATAAAATTAAAGCCTCGGCACGGGTGCGTTTTTCTACTCGTTCTTTGCGTTCCCGGTCTTCATCAGCATATTTTTGAGCCTCCTGAATCATGCGGTTAACTTCCGACTCGCTTAAGGTGGAAGCACCTTGAATCGTTACACTTTGCTCTCTACCTGTAGTTCTATCTAAAGCCGTTACCTGTAAAATCCCGTTGGCATCGATATCAAAAGATACCTGAATTTGCGGGACTCCTCTTGGTGCCGGCGGAATGCCATACAGCTTGAACCGTCCTAAAGACTTGTTATTTACTGCCATTTCCCGTTCACCTTGGACAGCGTGAATTTCCACCGTATTTTGGTTATTTTCTGATGTGGAAAAAATGTCCGATCGCCTGACTGGTATAGTTGTATTGCGGGGAATCAGCTTTTTCATCACGCCGCCGATGGTTTCCAAGCCGATAGATAAAGGTGTGACATCCAAAAGCAGCACATCCTTAAGTTCTCCAGCGAGAATACCTGCCTGAATTGCCGCACCAACTGCCACAACTTCATCAGGATTCACATTTTCGTTGGGTTCGATACCGATTAAGTCACGCACTAACTGCTTTATCATTGGGATGCGTGTACATCCACCCACCAAGACAACTTCATCGATATCTTCAGGTGTCAAACCGGCATCTTTCAGCGCTCTTTTCACTGGTGTTCGTACCCGACTTACCAAGTCGGTGCATAAAGCTTCAAATTCCGAACGAGTTAGACGAGTTTCGATATGTTTGGGACCTTCTTCTGTGGCAGTGATGAAGGGTAAGTTAATATCGGTGACGCTGACAGCAGAAAGTTCGATTTTAGCTTTTTCCGCTGCTTCCATGAGGCGTTGTAAAGCTTGGCGATCGCTTCTTCTTAAGTCTACTCCTTCTGTTTCCAGAAATTGATCTGCCAACCAATCTACAACCTTTTTGTCAAAATCATTACCCCCTAACTGCGTATCTCCACTAGTAGATTTAACTTCAAATACGCCATCACCAACTTCCAAAATCGAGACATCGAAGGTGCCACCACCCAAATCGAATACTAAGATTGTCTCCGTATCACCCCGATCCAATCCATAAGCCAAAGAAGCTGCGGTAGGTTCATTGAGGATTCGCAATACATCTAAACCGGCAATTCGACCAGCATCTCGCGTCGCTTGCCGTTGAGAATCGTTAAAATAAGCAGGTACGGTAATTACTGCGCCGGTGACTGTATCGCCTAAATAACGACTTGCATCGTCTGCCAGTTTTTTCAGCACCATTGCGGAAATTTCTTCTGGGGCGAAGTCTTTACTGAGTTTAGGGCAGATTATTTGAATATTGCCTACTTCGTCTTTGCGAATTGTGTAGGGTACTCGCTTTGATTCTGAACTCAGTTCGCTATACCTACGTCCAATGAAGCGTTTTACGGCAAAAAAGGTATTTTGTGGGTTGAGGACGGTTTGACGCCGTGCCATTTGCCCAACTACCCTTTCACCTTCTTTGCTGAAGCCAACGACGGAGGGGGTTGTTCGCATTCCTTCTGCATTGGCAATCACCACCGGCTTGCCACCCTCCATGACGGCGACTACTGAGTTGGTTGTACCCAAGTCGATGCCGACTACCTTGCCCATGCGTTGCTGTTCTCCTAAGTGTCTAATAAAATTTATTTGTTTGCAAGCAATGCTTGATTTATTCTATCTTGCAGTTGGGAATTACACTTGAAACAGCGTTCATTGCTATAATTCATCTGAATTTAAAAAATCTTCTGCAAACTCATCTTACGTTTATAGCCCGCGATCGCGATCCATATTTGGCGACTGCCGGACATTTTTTTGTCCAACAATACATTCGCGAACAATTTGAACAATCGGGAAGTGTGGAAATCCACACCTTTGAAGCAAAGGGCAAAGCTGGTAAAAACCTGATACTGAATTTACCTCCCCAAGAGCGATCGCTTCATAAAAATTTACCACCAATTTTAATTGCAGCACATTATGATGCTGTACCAGGAACACCAGGAGCTGATGATAATGCTACAGGTGTTGCTGTGTTGCTGGAATTAGCAAGAATGTTTGCCACCGAACCAATCAAATATCCTTTGCGATTGGTTGCTTTTGATATGGAAGAATATGGCTTAGTTGGTAGCGCTGATTATGCAGCTAAGTTAAAGCAAGAAAAGCAACCATTACGCTTGATGATGTCTTTGGAAATGTTGGGTTATTGCGATGCAACTCCTAATTCGCAAAATTATCCCCCACCTTTAGAACGCTTTTATCCAAATAAAGGCGATTTTATTGCTTTAATTGGCAATTTGCGGACATTGCCTGATTTAATTAATCTGAGTCGCACTATTCGTCAATCTGGTACACCTAGCGAATGGCTACCTGTGCCAAATAGAGGTTTAATTGTTCGTGAAACAAGACTAAGTGATCATGCACCTTTTTGGGATGCGGGTTATCCAGCAATTATGGTGACAGATACGGCTCATATGCGAAATCCACATTATCACAAACCAAGTGATGCGATCGCAACTTTGAATTTAGATTTTCTTACAGGCGTCTGTCAAGGTTTGGAAAAAGGTATTAGGAACTTGTGAAAAATTTGTCGGGTTGGGGTTTCCCTATCCTTGACTTGACGACAATCGATGCGATCGCAATCATTAATTGATATAAGTAGCTAAACCTAACAAAAGCCAACAATTGCGAGATTTGGTAATTTTTGTCATAATTATACCCAACGTCGCTTAGTCAAAAACCGATGGTTTGGGCATCTGGACAGCAGCTACAAGGCGGAAAGTACGTAATCGAGCAGGTACTTGGACAAGGTGGATTTGGTATCACCTACAAGGCACGTCATACTGAGCTTGACGCTTTCGTAGTGATTAAAACCCCAAATGACAACTTGAGAAATGACCCAGAATATCCTAAATTTATCAAACGGTTTCGAGAAGAAGGACAGCGACTAGAAAAACTTTCGGAAACACAGCATCCAAATATTGTCCGCGTTAGAGATTTATTTCACGAGGGTGGTATTTATTGTTTGGTAATGGATTTTGTCCAGGGAGATAGTTTATTTAACCTGATTCAAAAAACAGGAGCATTGCCCACAGAAGAAGCTGTTAAATATATTAGTCAAATTGGTGATGCATTGAAAATAGTACACCAAGCCGGATTGGTACATCGAGATGCCCATCCTGGTAATATTATGGTGCAGCAAGCTGGTAAAGCTGTATTAATCGACTTGGGCATTGCTGGTGAAACTATCCCCAAAACCGTTAGTTCAAAGGTTTTTGCCAATCCAGCGTTTGCACCCTATGAACAAATGCGAGGAGATAGAAAACCATCCGTTGATATCTACTCATTAGCAGCTTCACTTTACTATGCGGTAACAGGTAAATTTCCCGAAGCTGCTATTAACCGTAGGCTTTATAGTATGGCATTAGTTTCGCCACAAGAGCATATTTCTAGTATTAGCAACGAATTAAACCAAGCAATTCTCAAAGGGATGGAACTGGAACCAGAAAATCGTCCCCAAACAATGCAAGAATGGTTGGAAATGCTCACAGTAGCGGTAACAACTTGGACAACTGGATATCAATTACATAATGGAAAATACACGATAGAAAAAGTTCTTGCTCAAGGTGGTTTTGGCATTACTTATTTGGCTGTAGATGAAAATCAAGAACGAATTGTGATCAAAACCTTGAATGAAACAGTCCAAAAACGTCCAGATTTTGCCAAACTTCAACAAGATTTTCTCAACGAAGCTGTAAAATTAGCAAAATGCAATCATCCTCATATTGTCAAGGTTAAAGAAGTATTCCAAGAAGGAAAACTTTGGTGCATGGCAATGGAATATATTCAGGGCGAACATTTTGCAGATAGAGTTGTAAATCGGGGTGTGTTATCGGAAGCTGAAGCGGTGGGATATATTCAGCAAATTGGCGAAGCATTAACGATAGTTCACAATAATGGATTATTGCATCGGGATGTGAAACCAGCAAATATTATTGTGCGATCTAACCAACGAGAAGCTGTATTAATTGATTTTGGAATTGCACGCGAATTTGTCCCTAGTATAACCCAGTTACATACGCCATATCTTTCTCATTGTTTCGCACCCATAGAGCAATATCAAAGTGTAGCAAAACGTGGTGCTTATACAGATGTTTATGCTTTAGCCGCAACGCTGTATTTTTTATTAACAAATAGGCTACCGTATCCAGCGATAAATAGAGCTAGCGGTATGGTATTGGAGTCACCTAAAAGTATTAATTTGAATATTAGCGATCGCCTAAATCAAGCAATCCTCAAAGGGATGGAATTGGCACCAGAAAACCGTCCCCAAACTATGCATGAATGGCTGGAGTTGTTAAAGGAGCCTCCGACTCAATCAAATACATCCTCAACAACGGCAAACGTATTAAAAAATAAAAAATTTATCTACATTATGTCATCTGCTCTAATAGTCATGCTAGCAGGCTTGTTGATATATTATTATATAACTCGAAAAAAACCACCTAGTCCTTTTAATCAGGTAGCACAAGACAGTAGTCGTCAGAAAAGCGGTCAAGTTTCTCCTGATAGTTCTGCAAACCAACGTGATTATTTTTTTAGATATGACTTTTCTAAATTTTTTCCATTAAGTGACTCAGAATTTCAAATCGTGTCTAGTGAGCAAACAGCATATCATCTCAAATTTTTCATGAAAAAGGATGTTAAAATTGTAGCTGCACTAAGTATCTCTGATATCGAAGACAAAAATCCTTATCCAGCAAACTTTGCTAATATCACCAAAAAAATAGCAGGTTATCCAGCCATTGTTGATATAAATAATACGATCATTCTGGTTGGAGAGTTTGAAGTGAGAGTACGCTCTATTGATTCGTCATTTACAGCAAGCGATCGTATAGAATGGATACAAAAATTTGATCTGAGTGGCTTGTCAAAATGCTCTATTGAAGTGTCAGATACACTACTGAAAAAATGTGGGGTGCCGGAAACGGTAGACCCTTTATTCCACCCCAACAAATGATATCGGTAAAATATAAATCCATTCAAAAAATATATTTGGTGTGTTCGCACAACATAAAAGCGATCGCAATATCCTAAATACTGCGATCGCATTTTTTGAGAGAATATTTATTGGTGCGATCGCGTACCTTTTACAATTTTGGAATATGGAGCATTCGTTGGGTTATTTTATAAAATTAAAGCAGTAATTTGGTCAGTTAACTTTCAACTGCTTCTAACCAAGTTTGCAAATCAGCCATACTGGTAAAATCAAGCAATGCTTCGCCAAGATTTTCTAATTGTTCCAAAGAAAGAGATTCAACGTGCGATCGTACTTCTTGAGGTAATTCTCCCACTCGACGATTTAATAAACGCAAAACGAGCGATTTTTCTCTTTGTAAACCCCGTTGCTCTCCTTCCTGTATTCCCTCCTGCTTAATCTCTCTATAAACTTGTGTTTCTTTAAGTGTAATTCCTAACATTTTTTCTACCTCCTGTTGACTCTTGCCTTCAAACTTGTACACCATGATTGTGGTGAGTAATTCCATTATGACGCGATTTGCAGGCGCTGGAGTTGACTGCTGACTTCTTGTGAGTAAATACCTTGCTTCCTCAGTAGCTTGCTCATCTTCTAGCGTTGTCAACACCATTAATGCAACCCACACAGGTAAGGAACGAATATCCCCCAATTCATCTAAATATATGCGATTCACCTGGGGGCTGTTAAGTTGACTTAAGTAAGGACGAATCTCGCTTTGTTCCAAACTGCGGGATGGGTATATGATGACTATGTGTAAATTACTAAATCTGTCACGATTGCGGTAAAAATACAGATAAGATTCGGCAAAAACCCTTTCGTATAGCCTTTCATCCTTATAAAACTGCACCTCACAAAAATACACCACACCTGGATTTTCGCTTTGTGGTGGTAAGAATACGCCATCGATTTCAAATTTTGGTTCTTTGACAGCTACCGAATCAAATCTGTATTCGTTTGCATCAGTTGGTGGATTTGTCAGTAACTCAAATAACAAACTGGGTGATTGTTGGAAAAGTTTATAAAAAATCGAATCCCTACGCATGAAACATTTGCCTAAATCGGTGCAATAATCAAATACTTGCTCTCAATGATCTTAACTGTCAAAAGCCCATTGTATTTAATAATATATTGATGCGATCGCCAGCACAATATAAAAGCGATCGCATTTTTAAAGACATATATTTTTGGTGCGATCGCAGAATTAAGGCGATCGCGTGCCAGTTAGAATTTTGGATAAAAAATTATGACTATCGACCATGACCGCTTATTTAAAGAATTAATTTCTACATTTTTTACGGAATTCATCGACCTATTTCTTCCTGCTATTGTCTGCGATATAGATAAAAACTCCATTCAATTTTTACCAGAGGAAGTACTCGTCGATGTGACTGCCGGAGATAAAAAAATCATAGATTTACTTGCAAAAGTAAAATACCAAGAAAAAGATACTTTCTTCTTAATTCATGTTGAAGCTCAATCTTACACACAGCAAGATTTTGCCAAACGAATGTTTAAATACTTTGCAAGACTTTACGAAAAATACGATTTACCAATTTATCCCGTTGTAATTTTCTCTTTTGATGAACCACTCAGACCAGAACCAAAAATACATAGCATTACGTTTCATAATTTAGATGTACTCAAGTTTGAATTTGCAGCAATTCAATTAAATAGAATTAGTTGGCGAGATTATTTAAATCAACAAAACCCAATTGCCGCAGCATTAATGGCAAAAATGAATATTTCACCAGAAGAACGCCCGCAGGTGAAAGCAGAATGTTTGCGGCTATTAACTACTCTAAAATTAGACCCCGCACGAATGCAATTGATTTCTGGCTTTGTTGATACTTATTTAAATTTAAATGAAGCGGAAGAACAAACTTTTAAAGCAGTAATCAGTACAATGGGATTAGAAGAAAGGGAGGAATATATGGAAATCATCACAAGCTGGGAAAGAAAAGCTACCCAAAAGACATTAGAAACAGTAGTACTTAATTCGTTACGTGAGGGTTTACCAGTGGAGACAGTAGCACGAATTACAGGGTTAACAGTAGAGCAAGTACAACAATTACAGCTAAAACTACCAGATTTCTCTAAAGAAGAGTAAAAAGAACAAAGTTAGGCGATGCCTGAGTTGGACTGGGCTAACGCACTTGATTTTCTGCAAATATTATAGAGGCGATCGCATTTTTTTAGAGAAGATTTTGTTAGTGCGATCGCAATTTAGTAAATGTAGTGACTGTCTTAAAAGTCAAGCGATCGCGGTATTTAGAAGAGTGCGATCGCATACAGTATCCTTACCAAGCTTCTGTTTGTAGGTTTTCAACTTCTTGAAAATGAGCATCTCGCGTAACAAGAATTAAATTATATTGAATGGCAACAGCCGCTATCCAAATATCATTTTCTGGTAATGGACGACCTTTGAGACCCAATTTATTCTTAATTTCACCATATTGACGGGAAGTTTCTACATCACATCCAATGACCGTATTTCTGGCAATAAATTCCTCAATACGTTCTAAATTTCCTTGTGAACGCCCTGATTTTCTGGCACCGTAAAATAATTCACCAATAGCAACACTGGGAATAAAAATTTCTTCTGCATTTGCTAGATGGTTATTTACTATTGTATCATTTGCAAATAAAGCAATAATAATATTAGTATCAAGCAGGTATCTACCACTCATCTATATCTACCTGCTCACAGCCTTCTTCAATTGCTTGGTACATCAACTGGATATCATTTGGCGATATTGTACCTGCAAAATTTAATAATTGTTTACCTGGAACGCCATGAATTTGCGAACCTCCTAAAGTTTGAGCAAACTCCAGCACTCGATATTGCAAGTCTTCAGGCATAGCTTTTAATTCTTCAATTAGCCGTTCAAGAATCGATGTATCCATATTTATCCTCATAATTTTCAATTCAGGTTGCTAGTCTTTCTTCTATGGTAGTAGAATCGCAATTCTTTGTAGCAACTGTCTTAAAAGTCAACCGATCGCTCTTTTGGTAATATTGGTTATTCTTATATCTAAACATTAGATAATAGTAGGCGATCGCATTTTTTTAGAGAATATTTTGTTGATGCGATCGCCAGCACAATATAAAAGTAATCGCATTTTGGAGAACATATATTTTTGGTGCGATCGCAGTACTGAGAAGATAGCAATCGCATGTTTGAGAGAATATTTGGTGGTGCGATCGCGGTGTTAATGCCAATTTAAATAAAATTTGTGATGGATGGGCAATCGGGGCGAACAAATGTATGTTTTTATCGTGCTGATTTAGCATTTGAGATTAGCCCTAAAAAAATGCAATTGTCATCTTAATTGTTGATATTCTCATGATGCGATCGCACATATGGATTAAAATTAATTAAATCTTCTATATTCCGTTTCATTGTGTTACAAATATTGTCTAATTGCAAGTCATTTTCATCACGACCAAAGGGGTTTTCTATCTCTAAACCAATAGCTTCAATACCAAACAAAGTAAAACTAACTAAAGCTGTAATTAAACCCGTCCACCATCCCAGACTTTGCACTAGTTGAAAAGGTAACAAGAAGCAATATATTAATAGTAATTGTTTGAGATGGATAGCATAAGCTAGAGGTATGGGCGTTTTTAAAATGCGTTCGCAAGCTCCTAAACTATCCACGAGATTATTTAATAATTCTTGTATAGCTATTAACTGATAATTACTTAGGCAATTACGCTTGTATTGCCTCTCTAAATAATCACCAATCCAGAAAGCAATTTTTAACGGGGCATTATTCAAAGTTTTTAGTTTTAGATACCGAGAATGTCCCATGAGTTCTTCTAATTCACAATTAATAGGTTCTCCCCGTAGGTGCAATTTAGTTGCAACAGAAAAAGCTACCAATAAATATAATGCCGCATTTTTATTGTTTTTATCTTCTGGGGTTATTTCATCAATAGATACCAAAATTTGTCGTGCTAAATTTCGTGTATTATTCACCATAGAACCCCAGCATTTTCTACCTTCCCAAAATCGGTCGTAAGCTGTGTTTGTGCGAAACACAAGTAATAAACCTAAAACAATACTGGGAATAACGCTTTCAAAAATAGGCTGAGAAACAGGCAGTTTTAAATAATAAAGCAGAGAGATTAAAAATCCAAAAATACCATAAGATATAACTTTTTTATAAATTGCTGAGAGAATCGAACCTTTTAATTGAAAAGCTAGTTTTAACCAATGAAATTTTTTGCCGATCATGCAGTTCCTCGTCAAGAAAATTTAATAAACCGATATGAACATCTGATAACGTAAAAATAATAATTCGGCAAGTAGTACAAATGACAACAAGAAATCTACAGTTATAAATTTGAGATTGTTAAGGGCAGTAGATTTACTGATATTGTGGCAAAATGCTTTCACTCCTCAGTCGGTGATTCATCGGTTGCTGTCGTCAAATCCGCAGTATAATGAATGCAGCAACACTCCTTTGAGGAATCTGCTAATGACAGCATCGGTAAAAGGTATACCACCATTAGAAAGTGGCGATCGCATCTCTCGCGACGAATTTGAGCGCCGATATACCGCGATGCCGCATATTAAAAAAGCAGAACTGATAGAAGGAATAGTGTATATGGCGTCACCTCTACGTTTTAATAGTCATGGAAAACCCCACGCTAATCTTATCGGCTGGTTGTGGACTTATAAAATCGCTACTCCAGGCGTAGAGTTAGGTGATAATGTCACAGTACGCCTAGATTTAGATAATGAACCACAGCCCGATGTTGTACTGTTAATTGATCAACGCTTAGGGGGACAAGCACGTATTAGTGATGATGATTATGTAGAAGGTGCCCCGGAGTTAGTTGTAGAAGTTGCAGCTAGCAGCGCGGCAAACGATTTACATGACAAGAAAAGAGTATACCGTCGTAACGGTGTTCAAGAATATATCGTTTGGCAGATTTTAGAAAATAAAGTTAGCTGGTTCAGCTTGCAAAATAGCGAGTATGTCTTACTAGAACCAGATGCAAATAATATCATCAAAAGTCGCGTATTTCCCGGTTTGTGGTTGGATCTGCCCGCATTATGTGCAGCAGAGATGACAAAAGTTTTAGCAGTGGTGCAACAAGGGTTAAATAGTGAAGAACACGCAGATTTTGTGCAGCGTTTAGCACGGTAGTATTAAATTAATTGTTAGAAAAAATTGGTTAGCCGCTGTTCCCTAGAAAAAACTAACATTAGATGAACAAGTATTAAATATTCGTTGACAGACTCATGGGTTATTATATTGCTCCTCGCTTTCTAGATAAACTTGCCGTCCACATCACTAAAAACTTTCTGAATATTCCTGGTGTCCGAGTACCTGTAATTTTGGGAATTCATGGACGCAAAGGTGAGGGAAAGACTTTTCAATGTGAGTTAGTCTTTGAGAAAATGGGTATTGAGGTAACTCTGATTTCTGGTGGTGAACTGGAAAGTCCAGATGCAGGAGATCCAGCGCGTCTGATTCGTCTGCGCTATCGAGAAACAGCAGAATTAATTAAGGTGCGCGGTAAAATGTGCGTGCTGATGATTAACGATTTGGATGCCGGTGCGGGACGCTTTGATGAAGGTACGCAATACACTGTAAACACGCAGTTGGTAAATGCCACATTAATGAATATTGCTGATAATCCTACTGATGTACAACTTCCTGGAAGCTATGATTCAAACCCTTTACGTCGCGTGCCGATTATTGTTACAGGTAATGATTTTTCCACTCTCTACGCACCGTTAATTCGCGATGGTCGGATGGATAAATTTTACTGGGAGCCAGATCGCGATGACAAGGTGGGAATTGTTGGTGGGATTTTTGAAGCGGATGGACTTTCAAAACGGGAAATAGAAGAGTTTGTGGATAAATTTCCTCATCAGTCAATTGACTTTTTTAGCGCTTTGCGATCGCGCATTTATGACGAACAAATCCGCAACTTTATCCATCAAGTCGGTTTTGAGCAGATATCTCGACGTATAGTTAACAGTACTGAAAAACCACCAGAATTTAAGAACCCTGATTTTAGCTTGTCTCGCTTAATTGAGATGGGCAATTTTATGGTAATTGAACAAAAACGGGTGGAAAATTCTCAGTTAGTTGATGAGTACAATCGCTTAAATCGAGGCAGAAATTATCAATCTGCACCTACAAGCGTTGTGACACCGGTTAAACCGTCAAACAATACAACCCAACCTGCAAAAACGAATGGTTCAAGTACACATTTGACCTTAGAAACACAAGAGCAAGTACGTCAGATTCTATCTCAAGGTTATAAAATTGGCATTGAACACGTAGATGAAAGACGCTTTCGCACCGGTTCTTGGCAAAGTTTTGCCGTTCCACAAATTGATGCCGAATCTGATGCTATATCAACTTTGGAATTTTTTCTCGCCGAACATAGTAACGAATATGTGCGCTTGGTAGGAATCGAACCCAAGGCAAAACGTCGGGTTGTGGAAACGATTATCCAACGTCCGAATGGGAAAGTTAGCTAATCCATCGGGTATTGCATTTATTAACCTGGCGTTGCTGATTAGATGTATGAAAATGATTGTGCGCTCTGGTCAAAACCCTTGATTAGACGTAGCATTGCTACGTCTAATCAAGGGGATTCATACCTGAATTCAGCAACGCCATTAACCTTTGTAGAGACGTAGCACTGCTACGTCTCATTAATTCAGCTTCAGGAATTACTACTTCTTCCAAAGTTCAGTAAATCTCTTATATACATCTGGAGATATCTGACTTTGTAAGTAATTGAGCGCTTTATCTTGATGAGTTTTGGCTACATAAGAATTGCACACATCCGTTAGCTTAACTATCGCAGGATGGACATCATCAGTTTGTCGCCACTGGTTGGTAAACTCAATTAAAACGTCTGAACTTAACTGAGTTTGTAAATAATTTAGTGCCTCAACATAATTAGGCTTTTTCGGATTTTGTTTGAATTGGATACAAACATCTATCAGCCTGATATTATTCGTTGATAAATTTGGTTGATTTAGGATTGTACGCGCTTCCTTCTCAGCAATACCATTCACCGACAAACCCTGTTTTTGCTCAAATCTCTTGACAGCTTCATAAGTATTTGGTCCATAAAACGGCTTATCTGAAGGTATCTGAGCATCAGTGGCGAAACCGTGGCGCTTCAAGTTCTTTTGAAGTTGGGCGATTGTATCATGCAACACTTTCTTGCTTTGATCGCCAGCAATACCATCAGCTTTGAGGGAGTAATCTTGCTGAAACTTTTTGATTGCTGTGACGGTGCGTTCATCTGTCAAAGGGTTGTTATTCGTCTTCCAGGGAGGATTGCTACCAGGATTACTATCAGGAGCTAGGTATCCGAACCCAGTTAAGATGTTACGGATGGCTTCGTTAGTATAGTTAGTTGCCATGCTTTTTGGTTCCTTGATTACTAAATTACTGATGCTGAAATCTGGGAAGACCGTTTTAAATTTTACACCTTCCTCGGCTTTAGCGATCGCACTGGTTCACATTTAGATACCTACATAAAGTTTGATATCACTTTTATTGATATGGCGATCGCTCAACAAAAATTGTTGTAAATCCTCTAAACAAAAAATATTCGCAGGATTTACAACAATTATTTTAACCTAAGAGATTCTCACAACTAATGCATAGGATTGTGGCTGAATAATTCGGTTAGCACGCACCACAATTTCCACCTTTCCTGAAAGTACATTAGTCCAAATAATCTGTTCAACATTATTTCGTCGGTCGAAATCTGTTGAGGATGGTGGCATATTTCCGTGTCGCTCTTGACCTCCAGAACGCACAATTAAATCTAAGTCATTTTGAAGAGCTTCACCGGGAAAATCAGTCCACACCAATGTCACCTTCAAAAGTGAGTTTGATTCACTGATTTCTACTTCAGTTTTTTCCTCTTCTCCAGTATCAAGTTTTGTGGATTCGCCCTTGAAAGTAACCTGCTCATTATCGTTTCTCGGTCCTACCGTTGCAGCTAAATCAACTCGACCAAATCCTTCTGAGAAGTTGGGAATTTCTCCCGCTTCCGAGGGAACATATTGACCGGCGATGTCTTTAGCTCCATTAATTAACATTGCCTTAACCAAAGCCGCACTTGGTTGGTGATTCTGTTGTAAAAAATACTCTCTCACCACAGCAGCGCAACCAGCAACTAGCGGTGTAGCCATGCTAGTACCAGCTAGAAAAGCATAAAGAGGATCTGTGGAGTTGCCAAAAAATGAATCAATTTTTGCGTCTCGCGAAAGAGTAGAAAGAATGGCAGTTCCGGGAGCAACAACATCTGGCTTGATTCGCTCATTTTGAGTTGGTCCTCGACTGCTAAAAGCTACCATGCCATCTGGGTTATTAGACCAGCCATCTGAAGCGATCGGCTCGGCGGTATAGCGACCCAAAACATTATATGGTTTTGATTGGTCTGGTCTGTTATTCTCAGAGGCTCCAACTGTAATACAATTCTTTGCGGTTCCGGGTGCCCCAATACTTTTATTATCAATCACGCCGTTGCGATCTGTGTCAGAGCCTTCGTTACCCGCAGCAAAGCAGATAACCATGTCTCGATGCTCCCACACAAATTGGTCTACTTGTTGAGAATCCACCGTATATTGTCCGCGTGATGCCGCTCCCCAGGAGTTTGTATGAACGCGAGCTGCATCATTATCGTAAGGTTGTTTGAATAAGTTGTTCAGATCCTGGGGAAGTCCTCCCAAACCTCCTCTAGAATCGAGAATTGATTGAAGCACTAGCTTGGCTTTAGGAGCGGTTCCCTGAATCGCACCTCCCATTGTGTCAGATTTGCCATCACCCAAAACCGAGCCGGCTACGTGCGTACCGTGTCCTTGAGGGTCGTTAGCGGTTGACCGTCCCAAGGGGTAAAGCTTAACTACCCTGTCTGTAAAGGCTGGATGAACGTCTGTGGTTGAACCTTTGTCAAAACCAGTGTCGGCTACAGCGACAATTTGACCTTCTCCTTGTAAATTGGCTGTGGTGTGTGTCTGGTCTGCTTTTAGTACTTTGAGAGCTACATTATTGAAAAGTTGCCGTGGCACGTTT
This sequence comes from Tolypothrix brevis GSE-NOS-MK-07-07A, assembly GCA_019358985.1. Lineage (GTDB taxonomy): Bacteria > Cyanobacteriota > Cyanobacteriia > Cyanobacteriales > Nostocaceae > Hassallia > Hassallia brevis. The sequence goes on from JAHHIJ010000004.1 coordinate 246,779, forward strand.
TCTTCAATGTGTCGAACCTCGTCAATTTTTGCCAAGTCTTCAAGATATTGAGGTTGAACCGAGAGTTTTATTGAGTTGCTACTAAATTCTACATCGCCAGGGTTTAATCTCGCAGCCGTAGCAATGCGATCGCGCAACTTATCATCAATGGAAACGTTATTATGAAACACAACTGTGACTTCTTTTGGCTGCCGCAACAGTGATATGTCAGCAGCTTTTATCGTTAATAAATTCGCTGTATCATTTTTTGATCCTATTACTAACTGAGGTGCGATTTTGAAGTCTTCTAAATAGACGTTTGCCCACTCAACAAAAGGCAAATCCCGAATTGCATCCAAATTAGAAGGATTGTAACGACAAATGTAAGTATTTTCCGGTACGAATTCTAGAATTTCCGTACCTAAATTCGATAGCTGACTTTTCTGGTCGCGGTTTAAAGGTTGAGTTGATTGGATGAGAATATAATTTGATTTGGAACTGTCAGGACTAATTAGATTAGCAGAGATTATTGCATTTCTCTGAGCATCTGGATCGATTGATATACCATTGATAGTTATCTTAGCCATAGTTTTCTTTGCCTCTTCATCTGGGATAGTTTATCCAAGCATTATTATGTCATGTCATGTCATGTCAGCTTAGATTATAAGAATAAAATACTTGTTTAAGTCTCTCGATTCCTGAAAGGGATTTGTGCAAATATGCGAAACTAAACGTAAAGCACTTTCCTTCATATTTCTTCATACTGAGCGGTGAACCGCTCATTCACCCCCTTCTTCGTGAAGCCCATTAACTTCAAAGTTGATTACCGTGAAGACATATAATCTCGTAAATCTTTTGTACGTTGTTTTGTCAGTCTCTCTAAACAGCCATTACGAAAGATTTCATAACCTGTGCCACCACGGGAGTTATATACTTCAAAATTGCAGTTGTTATCGCGAAACTTAATCCATGACTGTTGTCCAATAATTAATAACTGCTTTGGCTCGCTGTTTAAGGTAGAAGTGACTTGTTGATAAAGTTGATTTAGTTTTCTATCTGCTGCTTGGTAAGATTGTTGAGAACAAAATTTCAATTCTGGTGTCGTTATTGCCTTAGAGCAATTAATTTTTTGTGTTTGAGCAATGCTGGACGGAGAAATTACTAAAATTGATAACGGTGCGATCGCAACCAAGATAAATGTGCTAATTTGTTTATACATGGATAATATTGCTAGAGAAAAACTCGCTTTTTGGGAAATTATGCTTAATTCCCTGGGGTAATGATTTACAAGCTAGTATAAATCTTGACATTTTCTGATAAATTTCCAAAAGTCTTAAGATTTGCACATAAAGGAAAATTCAGTTTTGACATTCCAGAGTTTGCCGTCGTGAAGTAGCAGCGTTAAGCGATGGCACTTGAACTCAAAATGTAACTGTCGAGCCACAAATTCTCTCCAAGCAATTCTAAAGTTTTGCTTTGTTAAATCCCGAAATGCTACCGTCAGATGTGGAGTGAATGAGCGATTTTGAGTGTCAATAATTCCCAAGTTCTCCACATACGCCATTAAATCAGCTTGCAAATCCATCAATTCTGGACTTTGCACAACATCAATATAAATGACGCGGGGAGGAAATGCCGCAAAGTTATGAAGTTTGACGGGTATAGACTCTCGACTACTGGCAAATTGATTGAGAGAATCTTCTAAAAATGATACATTGCTATCTGCCCATTCAAAAGGCGGTTGTAAGGTGACATGGGGTGGAGATTTTTGTGCTCCACTACTAGCATAGCGATCGGCAAAGTATTGTTTAATTTCGTTGGCGCAGTCTTGAATATGCTGCGGTGGTAACAAAGCGACAAAATAACGACTCATAACCTTTTAGATTATAAAGTACAGCCGGCAACGAATAATGCTATTTACGGACTGAGGATTTGAGATGATGAAAATACTGCCTAGCTTAGATATTAGACATCTCCCGAAAAGATGTACCAGACGTAGCACTGCTACGTCTAATCAAGGGTTTTGGGCAACGCATAGTTCATTTCTACTCCTATGTCTATTACAAACGAAAATTTGAGAGGAAGCAAGTAGATGCCTTGGTTTGTCAAGATTGAAGAGGGCAAAGTCGATAAAAACATCTTTGACCAATATGTACCCGCTCACAAAGTTTATGTTGAAGATTTGATAGCCAAAGGACACAAAGCGCGATCGGGCTACTGGGGGAAAATGGGAGGTGGTATGTTGCTATTTGAAGCAGCTTCAATGGATGAGGCAAAAGCGATTGTCGCTCTCGATCCCTTGGTGCAAAATGGCTGCGTCAATTACCAGCTTTACGAATGGCGGATTGTAGTCGAATAACACACATCTACTAATTTTTGTGTTATGATTGTGAGTGACCTGGAACTATGCGACTCCAACGCCCAAATCTTGTCAGAACCGGAAGGTGGCAGCAATACGGGATGCTTGTAGTAGGCGTAGTCTCCGGGTCGCCCAATTTTTAGGAGCGCGTCTCTGCAATGCCTGGTTTTGGAGATATTGTTCAAAAAGCTTTTTACCTCGGTGTCGGGTTAGCTTCTTACGCTGGTGAGAAAGCAGGAGGAAAATTAGCCGAGTTGCGATCGCAAGTCCAAAAACTGGCAGATGAAATGGTTGCAAAAGGCGAAATGAATACAGAAGAAGCCCGCCGCTTCGTCGAAGATATGATGAAGCAAGCTCAACAGCAACCACCATCTGATGCTACCGCTCCAGAAAAACGCCCCTCGGAACCGCGTCGCATCGAAATTTTAGAAGACGATGAGCCAACGATGAAAGATGCATCAACTGACAATGTTGATGAATTGGGTGAACAAGTCCGAAAACTGCAAGAAGAGTTGAGACGACTGCAACGCGATAAGTAGTTCTTAGTACCGCGTTACAAATCATAAATTAATACATATTTACCAGGGTGTATTATAGTGCTTATTACCCACTTAGCACGAAGCGTCCTGTAAAAAGCTAGTAAGGGCGTGAATTTTATGGAAAACTGGCAAAAAGATATCGCGGAAATCATAGAAACAGTAGCAGATGAAGTAGATCGCTTCTTCTTGGGTATGGGTGACATGGTGGATGCCTTTTTTGAGCTAACCGAAGAAATTAGCGATCAATTACAAAATAGCATTGGTGTTGAGATTGACCAGTATTTACAAGATTTGGCTGAACCAATTTTAGAAGTATATTGGGAATTGGAAGAAGTTGTTGGCGATGTAGACCCAGCTTTTCCTTATTCAGTTGAAGCTACAAGGGAAGAAAATCCCGCTTGCATTGGTTGTCGTAACTACCACGGTCAAGTTTATGGTGGTAACTTGCTGGTTTGTGCCATGCATCCCGAAGGATATGAATATGAGACTTGCCCAGACTGGGAACAGCAAGATTTAGGATGAGCGAAATGAGGATTTTTGAATCACGATCCGACGATTAAAATGGTGGGTATAGGAATTATTTTATGACTAACTCGTTGCCAGAAACTGCATCTAAGTCAAGCGAAGAAATCAAATATGGTGAACGCGAAATAGCAGAAGGACAATTAATTACATTTGGGAATCCGCGTGTGGGTAGGCGATATAACATTAATATTTCTTTACCAGAATTTACTTGCAAATGCCCATTCTCCGGTTATCCGGACTTTGCGACGATTTATATTAGCTATGTGCCTGATGAGCGAGTAGTGGAATTAAAGGCGTTAAAGCTTTATATTAACAGTTACCGCGATCGCTATATTTCCCACGAAGAATCTGCAAATCAAATTTTAGATGACTTTGTTGCCGCTTGTGACCCTTTAGAAGTGACTGTGAAAGCAGATTTTACACCACGCGGTAATGTGCATACTGTCGTTGAAGTGCATCATCAAAAGTCGTAAACTAAACGCACCTTATCTTTATATGGTTCTACTAGCCACACCCCAGCATAAAACCCCTGTAGTGACTTGGGAAAAACTCCCAGAAGATTTTATTCTACCCGACGATCCAGTGGAAAATATTCAACAGCCTTCCTTAGCAGCAGCGCTAACGGATGCTTTAGGTGCTGCAAATCGCATTCAACCGGAAATGCTTGTGGTATCGAATTTTGGCATCGTCGCTAATATTAATAAAAAAACAGTCGTCAAAGCCCCAGATTGGTTATATGTACCGCGTGTATCACCCGTTAGTACCGAGGTGATTCGTCGCAGCTACACACCGAATATTGAAGGTGAAGCTGTGGGAGTGGTGATGGAGTTCCTTTCAGACACCGATAACGGAGAATACTCGATTCGTCCCACCTTTCCTTACGGGAAACTATATTTTTATGAACGAATATTGCAAATTCCGACTTATGTGATTTTTGATCCTTATGAAGTCAGCCTGGAAGTGCTTCGTCTGGAAAATAGTCAATATATTTTGCAGGAACCATCATCAGGACGCTTTTGGATTCCTGAGTTGAAATTATTTTTGGGAATTTGGCAGGGAACTCGCTTAGGCTTAAATATTTCTTGGCTGCGATGGTGGGATGAAGCGGGTAATTTGCTGTTGTGGAGTTCTGAACAAGCTGAAGTGGAACGTCAACGGGCTGAAGTGGAACGTCAACGGGCTGAAGAAGAGCGTCAACGGGCAGATAATGCGATCGCCCAATTTGAAGCTGAACGTCAGCGCAAAGAAGTCCTCGCGGCAAAGTTGCGTTCTTTAGGTATAGATCCAGATGCACAGTAAAATCCTTCCCTTCTCCTGTCGGAGACGCTCCGCGAACGGAGTCACTTGGTGAACGCAACATCAGCTATTTTAGCTAATTTTTTCTGTCAGAATACTAGGTTCCTCACTTGGAGTCGGTGAACTTAATTGATCTAAAATATCCAAAACCTCTTGTTCAAAAGCAACTTGAGCGCGATTAGTTTTACCACCCACATATAAGCGATCGCCTTTTTGCAAAGCCCAAATTTGTGAATGGGAAAAGTAACTCATCACCACACCCAGCATTAGCAAAGCGAACCCAGTATAAACAACTGGAATACCTGGATCTCCTTTAATTTGCAAGCCAGTGCTACCAATGACATCAAGAACTTTTAACGTCACCCCATTAACTTCCGTTGTCGAGCCGGCACGCACAGTACTAACTAGCGTACCAGTTGAATCGTAAATTAATAACGTATTTTGCAAGTCTCTTGCTAGCAGCGAGACACCTGCACTTAAATCGGGTTTTGTGGGAATCCAAGTTCCCCAAATACGCCCTTTATTCTTAGTATTAAGTTGCGTCATTGGTAGCTCGAAAATCGGACTTTTGTTAATTCGGACGCGCACAGCAGCGATACCCCAATCAGTTTGGTACAAAGTTATGCCACCATAACGCAGGGGTTGATTAACAAAAATCGTCTTGCGGTCAATTTCCTTTTCCTGACTGTCTAAAACAGACAAATCTGAGTAAAATTGGTCAATTCCGCCCGAAGGGGTGTAATCAATCCAAAAACGATTGACTTTGACAGACCAATCTTTGGAAATTGATGCGGCAAAAGGTCCCGCATCGATGATATTTTGCACCTGAAAAGTATCGCCACTAGCAACCATTTCTTGTGCTTTAAAACCAGTCATTGCGCCCACAATCGCACCCAAAAGAATAGTCACCATGCCAACATGAACTATAATCGGTCCAATGCGTCCGACTATGCCTTTACGAGCGTAAAGAATATGATCTTTTTCTGGTTCGGAAAAAATTTTGTAGCGGCGTTGCTGTAAAAGTGGAGTGAGGGAAGATAGAGAAACCGTATCTAATTCAGCACTCAAAGCGAGTTTTTGAAATTGTCGCGGTTCGTCGAAAAATTTCCAACGACGGGCAGCTTTTAAAGCTGGTAGCTGACGGGTAAAAGTACAAGCAGTTAAGCTCGTGCCAAATAAAATGAGTAATGAGAGAAACCACCAAGTACGATATACGTGGTCTAAACCGACTACCTGAATTACTTTCCAAGTTAGGAAACCGAATAAAGCCGGGTGTTCGGGGTAGTTTTTCTGGTAAAATCCGTGTGATTCACCTTGTTCGATGACTGTACCAGTGATGCTAAAGATGGCGATCGCTAAAAACATCACAATTGCCAATCGTAAATCTGTCAGCACTCTTAAAAATTCTTGCCGGAAAAATCGCCCAAATGCTGACGACGAACTTGATTCTTTTACAGTTGTATTATCTGAAGTCATTGATTAAAAATTTCCCAAGGGAATCCGCGACATTAAAGAAAAGACACCAAATCCTACCAACAGCGTTCCACTAACTGGATTAATCCAACCAGACCAACGACGCACTTCTAGCAACTTCTTAATTGAAGCAGTAAAAGTACCCGCCAAAATCAAGGGTGCTACGTAACCCGCTGTATATGAGAGTAGCAAAACCGCGCCTAAAACTAAGTCTTGCGTATTGGCTACCCAACCCAGCAAACTACCTAAAACAGGTGTACTGCAAGGAGATGCTACCACACCGAAAGTCATTCCAATTAAATAAGAACGCAATCCTTGGGGTAATTCTTGAGAAATCCAGTCCATTCCACCAAAAGAGGGGAATTGCAGAGGCAATGCTTCGAGTAGGTTCAACCCCATGAGAATTGCAATAATACTAACTATAATTGGTAAACCAATTCCCACTTGACCGTAGACTTTTCCGACAAAAGCTGCTGTAATACCAAGTCCAGCAAGTGTGGTTGCTAATCCGAGAGAAAACCAGGTAGACTGGGCAGCTGCTTGCAGACGGCTTTTTGCCTCATAACCGCCAATATAGCCGATAGTTATAGGCAGCATGGAAAGCATACAAGGTGTCAGGCTAGTCAGCAACCCAGCAAGAAAAATTACACCGACGCTGAGAAAACTTAAGTGCGTTAATTGGTTAGAAACGAGGGTGTTAGCGAATTGTTCTAATTCGTAAAGTCGGGTTTGGAGGATTTCAAGCATGGGGTAGATAGAGAGGAAAATGCTTACACTGCTTGAATTTTAGCGTAATTCCTTCTAAGTATGGAACTTTCCCATGTGGTGATTCAGTTAAATTAGAAACCATTTTACAGCACCCTATCGCTTTCAGGACTTACGCACGGGCTACGTATTTCCGTCATTGCGACGCAAGGAAGCAATCTCAAAGTCTCGTTTTCTGGTAACGAGTGCGTAAGTCCTGGCTTTAATCGAATACACGTAGAGACGTAGCAGTGCTACGTCTCTACAAGGTTTCAGGTTTTATATATATACTTCATTTACCTGAAATCTGCTGTACTAATAATTCCCGTGAAAAGTTAGGCAGTTGGTTCCTGGTATTCGACTCCTCGTTTTTTGTGTCGGTAATTAGCAACGATAGGATAAACAATGTTGCGTAACCGATTGATCGCACCCACAGGACGATGGACTGCTAAACCATTCCCAGGAGAAAAACTGAGATTTTCCCCAAAGTCATCTTCTTTGGGAGAGTGAACGTTCTGATGCTTAACTGTCAGACGACCAACTGTAAAAAAGGGTGATTCTTCTTCATTCCAAGTAATAGTGGTATCATCAATGGACATCTCTGGGCTAGTTTGAAATTGGATTTGAAAATCCCAACAGTATTCAGCATCAGGTTTTGCTAAAGCTTGAGTTAGATCCTCTCGGTAGTAGTTGTCCTCTGAACCTGAGGCTTTGGCACCCTTAAGCTCGCTTTCTGGTCTGGATTCGAGAGGAAGCTGTTGATGAGGTGCTTGAGTGGAAACCGGAGTAAATCCAAACTTGATCACAGCCGGATATTCCACAGGAACTCGACCTGGTTGGGATAGGTCAAAATCAGGTTTGAGTCCCACAGAATACGCTGAAGCACTCCAATAGCGTTCTGTGAGCAAACTCTTGGGAAACCGTTTGAAACTGGTTTGTAAAAGATTGGATTCGTAGGGATGCAACTTCAGCCATAAAAGCACTAACAGCTTAAAAAGTGGAAACAACCCTGCTCGATAAACTGCCAAAAAAAAGCCGTAGAAGTCTTTAATGGTTCTAACAAAAAAGAATTCGGTATTGTGGACAATAATATCTTGGGTTTTTAACTCGTGACTTTGCGGTAGTCGTTCTCCTTCTACCCCTATTATTTTTACAGCCATCGAGCGCGTATCTCCTTCGTAATCATTCTTGACTGAAAACGCACCATTTGCAAATCGTAGCCAAACCGGATATTGTTTCGGTTTTGCAAATAAACCTTGTTTTAAGGAAATGGCAGAAAGTTGAGCTTCAGTTAATGAAGTGCGTTTTTTCAATTCTTCTTTAATTGCTGCTTCATCAAAGTAAAAGATTTCTAGAATTCCTTGAACAGCAGCGTGAGTTTTAGCATGAGTATCTCTCTTTGCCGGTTGTTTATTCTCACCCCCGTAAAGATTTTCCATGTTCTTTTTGACTAACTCACTCATGAGATCGTAAGATTTGAGTTCGTCTTTTTCTGGATATTCGGTAAATAGTTTCATTTTTTTTAGGTAGGATAAACTGATTTATTTTGATATGCGATCGCTTCTTTCCACTTATTACTCAAGCTTCGAGATTTGTGGGAAAAAATCAACTATTCAGATATTCGCAGTGGCATGGTAAGACTAAAATTGTGTGAAAGAAAAATTGGCTTATCTTGATGAAATATCAATATCTCAGAGATTTTTAATTCACTAATTTAGTCTTGCCACGCCACTAGAGATTGGGATATGACAATCTCTTAAAGGTCAAAAGTAACTTTGTACTTCTTGCCTGATGAAGGAACGTTACGATTAACTAAATCTGAGACAGTTTTGGTATTTTGAATTATTTCCCAACCCACAGCAGAAAAAGTCTCTTGATTGAAGATATTGGGTGATAGTAAAGGATTAGTTAGCGCTTGAGAAAAGGCATCAATCCCAATTAAGCGTGCTACTAGGGAAGGAATAGTTGAATTTTTCCGCCCATCCTCGGCGTAAAGTCCCACAAAGAACTCAATCTTATCAACATTACCATATAATTCTTTGAGTTTCTGTTGAGCAAATTCATTGCCGGTAATTTGCTCAAACCTCGTAACTCTGGGGAAACCACACAATTCCCGATAATCGTTGTAGCTTGCTAATTGTAGCTTTCGTCCCAGTCTAATAGTGGGTAATTCGGTTAACTCAACCAATATATCAGGAGTGTTGAATAAACCAATTTTTGTACCTGGTTGGGAACAAGTTTCTTCCATCAATGCTCCCAAACCTTGATCGATGAACATCTTGTTGTTCCAGAGAGATTCAACAAGATGGGTTGGTTTGCCGTTATAGTTAAAAGTCTCCGGAATTGCACTATGCCAACGATAAACAAAGTCAAACTCAATTGCCATATAATTGGGACGATGCCAACTTTCCTTAGTAAAAGCTTCCGGATCGGCAAACAATTTAAAGTGATAGGGAGTTATGTGATTAATGTACTCTTCCATGATGATTTTGAGAATAATCGCCATGAGAATATTTCTCGATGTCTGAAAGAGACGTTCATCATCCCAATCTGGATAATTCCTAGCTAACTCATCACAAAGACGATTATGCTCTCGGATACATAGAGTATTGAGCATGACATAGCCAATTTGCACATTTGCTCGTTCTACTCCCATCGCAAACAAATATTGTTTTTTATCTGGGGGCTGCCTTTTTTCATCATTGATAGGCTCATATAGACCTTCAAATTGAGGGTCTACTTTACCCTGCTCTGGGTCAGCATAATAAAATAAGGGATATTCTTCTTCTACACCATCTTGGCGCTTGAGTTTCTGAGTTTTGAATTTACCTCCTTGAAAGGTTCTTAAAAGATGTGATTGTTTTCTGGTTAAACCATAAACATTACACAAATCAATTTCATGGTTGGAAGTATTTTTTAATTTATTGTGGTGATCGAGGCGGAGAAAACTATCAGTAAACCACTGCACCCAATAGGGAAACAGCATAGTTGATTTAGGAGAATAGATGGTTTTGCCATCTATTTTACGGAATAAAACAGCTAGGTCTTCAACTTTGGGTAGATTTCCTTCAGCGTTTAACTTTGGATCTGGTGGAAGATGTCTTCCTGTATAAGTGCGATCGTTGAGTGATTCCCAGGAAGTATAAGTATCAGTTTTCTTCGGAATTTCAGTACCAGGAATATGCTCATCTAGAGTCATCATACTGTAGGGATTCGGACGAGTAGGAATTTTATAGATGAGACTATTAATCAGAGTTTTATTAACTTTATGTTTGAGAGATTTATTGCTTTGGATAAATTGCCAAATCGGTTTAAAGTTTGTTAAAACGAATGTCTGAAGTTTGTTATCAAACCCGTCTTTGGATGTGTCTCTTTTGGTAGTCATAATTGTTTTCACCTTTCTTTTTACAAGTTTTGTATTCAATGCAACCTAAATTTCTCTGCTTCGATTTCAATTTAATTCAGTTTGTCGATAATCTTTTGTAGATTCTTGGGTCGATAGTCCTTGCGACTTTTCAAACGCTCAATCGTGGTTTCATGAATATCTTCAATGGCATCGCCGACATCACGAAACTTGATTCCTGCCAATTTAAAGAATCCAACATCGTTCTTAAAGTCAGAATCAGGCTTAAACTTGATGCCTCCGGGAATTACTTTTGGATCTAAGTCAAGCCCCAATCCCAGAACACCGATGGAATCAATCATCCACTGTAAGGCAGCATCTGATAAGCCCCTATTTTCTTCAGTTCCACCGCCAACGCAACCATGCTCCCCTGGAAACCACTTTTGAATCACCCGTTGGCTTTCAGCCTCAGGATGCTTTTTCATGGGAGTTACATCAAAGACTTCACGGATTTCGTCGATCGCCACAGCGTGCAATGCATTCTGAATAAATTTGTTTAAAGTAGTGTCATGGAATCTGTAGCGCTTATTCAGCTGGTCATTTAACTTCCTGAATGCGGGTATCCCCGGAATACCAAGGGCACCAACGGTGTCAAAACAACCGAGCAAGGTGATAGGGACGCGATCGCCGTAAGTTTCACGGTATTCCACTGCTACCTTATCTCTGGGTTTAACACCTCGGTTACGGTAAAGCTCGTAAGCTTCATGTGCTTTGGTGACATGGGGACGATCTAAAAGACCGGAGCAATAGATCATCCCTGCTAGACTTCTAACTGTGTAAGCACCACGACTGAAGCCGAACAGATAGATTTCGTCACCATCAACATAGTTGAGACTAAGAAATCGGTAGCAATCTTCTATATTTTTATCGATTCCTAGTCCGGTAGCTGCGCCTAAAATCTTGTAACCTTCAGTTCCAATGCCCTCGTCATAAAATATGACTTGTGTAACTCCGTCATGGGCAATTGATTTCACGGATTGAGCCAGCTTAACCACATTGCTTGGGCAAGGACTAGTTAAGTTTTGCCAAGTTCCATCACAGCAAACAACAAGACGTTTCATAGTTATATGTTCACAGTGTTTAAGTAATTAAATCAACTTGTGATCAAAATGTGGGTTCAGTATACAGCCAAAACTAACGCATTTAAATTAAAATATTAACATACGTCTAAGTAGGTAGGCACAAATAAACCTACCTATGTAACGAAATGTAAAACCCTCGAAACCCTTGTGATTGCTTCACTTCACTTCGTTACGTTCGCTTCGGACGTAGTTAGGTTTTATCGTACTTATCTACTTACCCCACATTTTCTACTCTAAACTGTCATACAACAACTTATTACAATTTAAATTTTTGTTTTCTGAAATAGCCGACGCTTGCGCCGATTTTCAGATATTTCTCCTCGTAGTGGTACAACTTCAGCTTCACTACTTTCGCGTGCTACCCTAATTAACAACCCAATTGCTAATAAACTAGCAATCATGGAATTACCACCATAACTAAACATGGGCAAAGGTAAACCGGTTGTAGGCAATGCACCAGTAGTCACACCAATATGCAGAAATGATTGTCCAACCATCAAAATTGTCACACCGATCGCTACTAATCGATGTACTGGATTTGTCGCTTTCAGGGCAATGATTAATCCCAACGTTGCGAATATACCTAAAATTACTAGCAAAGTTATACCGCCAGCAAAACCAAATTCTTCTGAGAATACCGCAAAAATAAAATCGGTGTCCTGAATTGGTAAATAAAACAGTTTTTGCTGTGAAAGCCCAAATCCACTACCCCAAGTTCCCCCAGAACCCACTGCCAGTAAACTTTGTGCCAGTTGGTAGCCATCTCCAGTTGCATCTGCCCAAGGATTCAGAAAGGACATCACTCGCTTGCGCTGATACTCTTTGATGCTAATGCTAAGAACTGCCAAAAGTATCCCTCCAACTGCTGTTCCTCCCAAATATTTGTAAGGTAAGCCAGCTGCTAAAGCAATTAGCCAAATTGTCATACCACAAAGTGCGGTTGTACTTAAGTTAGGCTGGGCTAAAATTCCGAGAATTACCAGACCAAAAACACCTAACCAGGTGAAGCGAACTCGCCAAGTTATTCGTTCCCACTGACCAAAAAGTCGCGCACTTTGCAACACTAAAAAGGGTTTAATTAATTCAGAAGGTTGAATAGGAATTGGACCTAAAGCCAGCCAGCGAGATGCGTCAAAAGCTTTTCTTCCTAATCCTGGTATCAGGGTAACGAAAATTAATCCTAAAAACAAAAAGACAAACCAATGGGATAATCCTAATATCTTCCGCAAAGGTAAATTAACAATGATGTTTAATATTATTAATGCCACAAACACCCACAGCAATTGACGCTTAAAGTAGTACAGTCCATCATTCTGACGAGCGTCAGCTACGGGATAGGATGCTGAAAACAGCATTATCAAACCAACAAACAGCCAAATCAATGTTAACCAGCGCAACAACCGTGCCTCTAAAGCCCAGGTGGAGACGGAATTATCAAAAATTGGTATCAGACGGCGTAAATTCACGTTCGGTACAGGTAAAAAGTTAGGAGTTGTAGAGACACGAAATTTCGCGTCTTTACAAAAGGAGCGGAGCTTGTCCTAAGTATATAGAATAATAGACAACCTATACAAAAAGGTGCAACTATGTACAGAGTTTTATTGACAATTGCATCCATAGTCTAATGCAGCTAAAATTCTAACTGCACCTACGTGGAAATTATTGATCTAGTTTTAGGACTATTTCTGCAAATAATGGCAATTCTTCAGCAAGACCTCCGGCACAAACGACGATACTTTTGATAGTTTCGTCTACTTTCAGGATATGCGATCGCGTCTTGGTTACGAAGAATCTAGAGTTTTGTCCACATACTGAGATGTTTCACTCCGCTACCCTACGGGAAGACGCGAAGCGTCTAACGCTGCGTTCAACATCACATAGAAAGGCACTTTTCAAACAACGTCTAAATCTGGCGCAAATCGTTCGCAAATAAAAATCATACGTTTCATGTAACATTAAAGCATGTTATTTTATCTTTCCAGCATAAGTTTTTAATGATTTGTCGAAATTATCTACTTGGTTGATTGATAAAGGAATTTCTATGCAAAACTCTGCTCCCTGTCCAGGTTTTGAGGCGCACCTAAGTTTTCCCTTATGTTTTTCAACTACAATCTGGTAACTTATAGATAAACCTAAACCTGTACCCTTACCTACAGGTTTGGTTGTGAAAAATGGATCGAACAATCGTTCTTTAACCGTCTCTGTTATTCCCAAACCATTATCACCAATTCGGATAACGACATTTGTTTCTATAACTTCTGTAGTAATTGTAATTTTACTTGGATTAATTTTACTTTCTAATAAGCAATGTTTATTATTAAAACTTTCAAAAGCATCAATTGCATTACTAATAATATTCATAAATACTTGATTGAGTTGACCTGCATAACATTCCACCAAAGGCACGTTACCGTAACTTTTTACTACTTCAATAGCAACACGATCAAGCCTTTCTTTAAACCGATTCTGTAAAATCAGCAAAGTACTATCAAGCCCTTCATGAATATCAACTTTTTTCATCTCTGACTCATCAAGACGAGAGAAGTTTCTGAGAGACAAGACTATTTCGGTGATTCGTTTAGCTCCTACTTTCATGGATTTTATGATTTTGGGCAAATCATCGATTAAAAAAGCTAACTCAATTTTGAGAATATAATCTCTAATTTCTGGTACGGGATGAGAATAAAATTGCTGATAAAGACCTAAAAGCTGCATTAAATCATTAGTATAATTGTCAATATACTTCAAATTACCGTATATAAAGTTGACTGGGTTATTAATTTCATGAGCGACTCCGGCAACTAACTGTCCTAAACCGGACATTTTCTCCGCTTGGATTAATTGGGATTGAGTTTGCTGTAATTCCCTGAGAGATTGTTCTAATTTTTTAGCTTGTGTTTGAGCAATTTCAGTTATGTTTTCCTTAATTTGTAACGTCTTTCTTAATTCTGCGCGTTGCTGAGTCAGTTCTGTCGTTAACTTCTCAGCATCAGCAAGAGCGGTATTTTTTGCTTGTAATAGAAAGAGGAAATCAGCTATTGGATCGTGAATTGCAAAGTCTTTAAGTTTGATACCAACAGGAGCAAGGCTAGCTGTATCAGTAATCCAAGGAGAACCCAGGAAAAATATTACCTGCTGCTCTTCTTGATACATCATTTGACCTTTGAGATACATTCCGTTGTGGAGAAATTCTAATATAAAAAGCGAGCGTAATTGCTTTTTAATCGCATCAAAATCAAATGTAAGTTTTGGACGATTAATTTGAAAATACTGCTCAATTTGATTACCAACTAGTGATTCAGGACTTATGCGTTCTAAAACATCACCAGCTTGGATAATTTCTCCACTGCGGTTAAATACAAAGTGGAAGGGAAAAGCTTTTGTAAATAATTCTGGTGAAAGACTCAGGTGAGGAGGAACCATGTATGGAAGGCTCAGTTTGGTTTATACTTGACTAAAAATTGGTCATGATCGTCACCATCATCCCGACTCTGGGTTTGGGTAACATCAACCTCAGTATCAAACCTCGCTCCTAATCCCTTGACTAGACCAATAATCATTGGAGTAAGCCCCTCTCTAGTAGAGCGATAGTGTAAGTTTAAAGAATCTTCCTTCATCTCACTACACTCAAACGATGGAGGTGTAAGCTTAGGAAAGCTAATTCCAACACGAGCATGAAGATTGTCAAGATTTTCTAGAAAATCAGGTAGTGTATCCCCACTCATATCCAGCATTTCGCCGTAGCCTTCTTGAGCTGTATACTCAACCCAGAATTCTCCAAAGGTTTCCATAATCTTTGAGGAAGATAAACCCAAAACAACACTAGCAGCTTTTACTAACTTATGGGTGAGGTCGTCGGGATAACCTTCCATACTGATGAAAATATCTTCTTCAACTTCAGCTTTTTGCTTAATTTGTTTCCAAGTTTCTTCACCAAAGCGACTACATACCATATCTTGAATCGCTTTGTTTACTAATCCATACATAGAAGCCTCCTTTTGATGCACCCAATTCTATTTTTTAAATTTGATCAATTTTTAACAATCTAATGCTTAATAGCGGTTGTTTAAATTGTCAATTTTGTTTACTTACAGCTTTATACAAGAAAAACTCAGGTAAACTTGCTGTTATTTTAATGCCTTAACCCAGGATAGTTGCATCCGTATTTTCAACATTTAACTTTACCTAGTTTGCATTAATAACGGTGAATGCAGAGAAAAGCTAGACTCAGAAATTTGCCGTTGAATACCATTAAAGAATTGGACACGAGCATCCATTGCTTCAACAATGGCGAGTTTTATCTTGATCTCATCTTCAGGTATAGTAATGCGAGGTTCAATCACTGCTGCTAGCTTGGCTGCATGACTATCATCTACATCAATATGGACTTCAAAAAATATCAACGACTCTTTGGGCAAAGGAGTAGCACCAACAATTCCTTTATAAAGTTGAGTGTACAAAGAGCTAACAATTCCTTCTGAAGCATAACAAACTGCACCCAGAGCAGATAGATAGTCGTATTGATGCGGTATCCTCAAGTAGGTTTCAATTAGAGCGGAAGTTTCAGGTGCAGTGGGTAGTGCGGCTAAAGTATTATCGTCGATACCAAGTGCGCGAGTAAATCGACGAAACAACTCTGGATGAGCTTGACTTACATCTCCTTGTCCCATTTCGTCAAATAGATTTTCTAAAATAACTAACTGAGCGCTTTCATCTTGGCAGCAAGACAAAATACCAGCCAGAATACGATTAAATTCTTTAGAAAATTTGTACATCTGAACAGCTAGGATCTGTACTTCTCGCAGAGATAAATCACTTGTACGACAGCGAGTTAAAAACTCATGGTTCCAGAGTGAATGATGAGCCGTTATTTCACTTAAAGAATGCTTACAACAAGAAGAAGTATTTTTCATCGTGATACCTGTATAACTAGATGAAGCGGTATATCAACTAAAGGACTAAAAAACGTCTCATCCAGTGCAATATGTTCTGGAGTCACCCGTAATTCTCGTAAGATTGGCATTGTATTAAAGCCAGCACTTATGAGCGCATCAAAATAATCTTCAAAAGTTTTGTGAACTAGTTGGATATTTAGCCAGGAACCATCTCGTTTCCAAATACGACCAGAAAACTGCTGATCTCGCTTGCTGAAGTAGCCTGTACCCTCTACTTGAAAATAGAATGGATATGCTGGCTGTCGCATGTATGGAAAGGATGGATGCGGAACGCTGAATACAAATCGACCATCAGGACGGAGAATGCGTGCGACTTCAGCCATACATTGCTGAGTCTGTTGCGTTGTCAAATAGTTGAATAGAAAAACTGCAACAACTAGGTCTATTTCGCCATCGCCAAACTGTTTGAGATTAGTAGCACATCCCACTTCGTAATCAATACCTAGCGTGTCTTCTACTTCTTGCATCTGCGCGGCTGAAATCATGCTTTGGGAAAGGTCAATTCCTTGCACTTGTGCAGCCCCGCGTCGGCGTAATTCTCGACTGCAATAACCTTCACCACAGCCTAAATCAAGAACTCGCAACCCAGTAACAGGCTGACAAAGCTCTAATACAAAAGGACGTGCTGTAAAGTCTGAGAGGGAACTGGGTTCTGCTCTAACCCACTCTGATGCTGTGCGATTATATAGGCTTTTTGTTGAGTTTTTATTATTCAAAATTGATATTCTTATTTATTTAGGTTTTAATTCGCTTTTTTTTGATGTAGACAAAGCTCAAATGTTGAACTAGTTATGTTCTAACATTTGATTATTTTATTGCTAATGTTGTTTTTACTGATTTTTATCTATTTGCTTTTTATTCACTCTTAGTCCAGGTTTTGAAGAAAATCATCAAATGAGTTAGGCTAAACTTAATTGTTTATTAATATAAAAATGATTTGAGCATATATAAATTTCATTAGTACTTCATTTATATGTTGTTTCCTTAAACAAGTCTAATGAAATCGTATTTTACAAATATGTCTTGTACTCAAGAAAAACATAGAAGCAGTATATTTGACGAAGCCAAAACAAAATAATATTGTTAACTTTTAATACAAGTATTCGTTGTAAAAACGGATTAACTTTGAGAGCATGAGTTCTTAGCCAATTATTTGTAGCAGGTTGCATGATTGAGCTAGACAACCTGTTAAATTTATCACTGAGTAATCAGGATCGCTCTAGCCGTAAATAAGTTTTATTCATTTTTAGAAAAACTTCAGGAAAGATGATAATGGAAGGACTATTAGTAGGTTCGCTAATGCGCGATGAGTTGGAATATGAGCGTGCGATGGCATTTTCTCAACTTGGCGATCAACTATTTGATGAGCTTGCAGATAAAATTGCTACAAAGCAGCAGCATCGATTGCTATTTGAACACAGATTAAAACCTGAGTTATTCCAACAAATCCAAGTCGCTGCTGCGGGTTATATTTCAGCATGTTTGAATAGTCCGATAATTCTTTCAGAAGATGAAATGCTTAATCGACTGCTGGAAGCTAGAAATAGCTTGCCTAACTATACTGGTACTGGATTGTTAATGCCAAAGCGGGAACACACTCTGGCATTTAACCTTTTTCAAAAAAGTGTTGCTGAGGCTTTTTGCCAACTCGGAGCAAATGACTTAATCGATGCGGTGGATTTGCCAGTAAATCTTCGCATGGTCTATGGCAAAACTGACATACAAAAGACGAGTTTGCCCTTTGCCAGTTCAAAGTGCCATAGTGATGTCTGGGCAGGTGTTCCCGCTGATGCCACAGTAGTGGTTCTGCCAATATTTGGCGACATCGACAACATCACCATCGAAGCCGGTGAAATGCCTCGCGAAATGGAACTACAGGCTATGCGAGTGATGTCCGACTTTGACGAGGGTGGAGATATTCCAATGGTTGTCTCCTATACGGAAGCACAACTAGAACACGGTACGATGTACTTTAACGATGCTCGTGGACTGCACCAAACAGTAAGACGCAAAGCTGAAGGTGTGAGAATTTCCGTAGATTTCCGGTTCCGCAGAAAATTCAACCAAGCTTACCGATCAATGATACCAGCAAGTGTCGGTGGTGTTGAAGAAGATATGAGCGTGGCTTATGAAGAATGGCTGAAGGTTGGTCACCAGACGCTAATAGTCTTTGATGAAACTGTTGAGCAGGCTAGGCAAAAACAGAATGTTGTCGCTCATGTTCCTTTATATACTCGTGGGTATCGCCTTGTAAAGATGTTTGAGTCAACTACCGCTCACCATACATAATACCACGACCTAATAAGCCGGCATAAACAAGGTTAGGCGATCGCATATCACCTTCCAAATAAGTCAGCCCAGGAAATTGCTGCAAATTCGGGTTACTAATTTGAATCCAGCTTTTACCCATGTTTTCTGATTTATACATTGTATCTTTGGTTGCACCCTTGACACGTCCAAAAATGTAAATATACGGTTTCACATCCGAGGAACCCTTGCCAAAAGTCATGAACTCGCAGCTATCCACCGATGCAACAGCACTAAAAGTCTTGCCACCGTCTAAAGAACGGTACAATTTGTTACCCTTGACATCTTCTTGATTGCGAGAAAAACTCACCCAGACATCACCTTGCTGCGTCGGATTAGGAACGATCGCCGGACGAACTAGCCATGTAGGAAAGTTGCTAGATGCGCCTTTTCTCCAGGTTGCGCCACCGTCATTAGTGTAGTAAAATGTCCAGCCAGTGAAGTAATAGAACGTTTTGCCTTGTGGATCTTGGCGATCGGCTGCCAAAATATACGCACTTACCCAAGGAGAAATACTATTAGCCCAAGCCCTCGGTAAGACTTGATAGTGAATATGGTCGTTGTTCTTTGGGTCGTAAGGTTCTGGCTTGGGGTCATGGTCTAAATTTTGTGCTAGCTGCCACGTTTTCCCGCCATCTATGGTATAATGTGCCCAGGTTCCCCAAGTGGGTACCCAAACCATGTTTTGCGGGTTTGTCGGAGACATAGCAATCTGACCTGCGATCGCTCTAACTTCTTCCGTGGCAGATTTGTCATCTTTCCATAAATTCCCTGTGGGTATAGACTCGAACGCCTTCCACGTCTTACCATTATCCCTAGTCACACCGTGGATTGACCAGAAACCCTGCCACTGATGAAAGCCGACAAAAGCAGCGTAATCCGGTTTTTTGTAAGCATAATCCATGCCTGTTGCCCCTGCTACGTGGGGAAAGGGCTGTGGATACACTTTCCAATGAGGATTTGCCCATTTATACCCAGGATTGATGGGAATGCCCTGAGGGTCAAATTTAGCAGTTGGTACTGAGTTCCGGTTTTCATGGCGAAAGCCGATCATATCTTGCACCGCACTCAATAAATCGGCGCCTCCTTGTGCTTTGGGTTTCGGGGGAACGCGCAAAATATTGACGTCGAGTTCTTCCAAGTTGTTCATCAGCCATTTATAATTGGGGTTGGCTATGGTAACATCATCTGTACGCGCTACACCCCAACCGTTTGTCCACCAGACTTGTTTCGGGTTGCTGGGGTCAATAACTGCGACTGAAGCGCCGTTTGCGGCGTAAGATTGATAATAGCCTGGAGCAGAAGAGTTAACTGGGTCTTTGGGATTATTGGCATCAAAAGCACCCATGTACATTGTCTGCTTTTTCCAGCTCTTGCCGCTGTCGGTGGAGCGGTACACGTTTCTGTCTGAGATTGCCATAACAACGTTTGCTTGATTTGGTTGGACGGTGACAGCTGAGTAAACCTTGTCTGTACCGTCAGGGGTTATGTCTGTCCAAACGCCGTTTTTGTATTGCCGAACACCACCGCTGGCTTTATTTCCATTACTAGCGATGGTGCCGAAGCTGACATAAAGTGTACCATCGGAAGCGA
This sequence comes from Tolypothrix brevis GSE-NOS-MK-07-07A, assembly GCA_019358985.1. Lineage (GTDB taxonomy): Bacteria > Cyanobacteriota > Cyanobacteriia > Cyanobacteriales > Nostocaceae > Hassallia > Hassallia brevis. Next base: position 267,034 of record JAHHIJ010000004.1, read on the forward strand.
TCGCACTCCGCAATGGGTCGTTACCCCCTGCAATATTACTCCAAGATGTGCCGCCGTTGATACTGCGCCATACACCACTACTATGAATCCCAATATATATAGTTTGTGTGGGATTGTTCAAACTACCGCTGTTTTTGTCAAAAGTGACAAATGTAAAACCTGGTATATCTTCATTGTCAGATCCGTTAGGGTTTTTATATGCTGTTAAGCTGCTAGGATCTGGCAGTCCACCTAAGACACAAGTCCACGCTTGTTCGCCATCTTTTTTCCACAAACCATCTCTGCGAGAAGCAAAATAAAGTAATCCAGATTTATTCGGATCGACTGCTAAACGCTCACCTGTATCAGAACGGTAAGCGTTGTTTGAACCCACATAGATATTATTTTTGCCTAAATTCGTGGATTTCCAACTTGCTCCTTGATTGTCGGAAACCATCACTTCGCCGGCATATTTATATCCCACATTTCGCACTTCAACTTGAAGTACAAAGAGATTACAGTCAAGATAAAAGTGAAAAGTCAGGATAATTAAGAAAATAATACTGAATTAATATGATTAGGCAAGAAAAAATATTAAACATA
>JAHHIJ010000005.1 GCA_019358985.1 Tolypothrix brevis GSE-NOS-MK-07-07A
GATCGCTCAAAAATCCAAACAAAGCTTTTATATTAGCTGGTTTAACTTCTGCACTTAACACCCCTAACAAAAAGCCCCCCAAAGCCTTTGCACTTCGCGGGGTTCCTGTAACTGATACTAAATCTGCTTCTTCTACCCCATCCACCTCTCTAACCTGGGGTAGCAAATTTTCCACTTCTGCTTGCAACTCTTGGTCATCTAAATCCGGATCTGATAGGGAAATTGTCACTTGAACATTAGATGTGGTTGCCATATCGCCTAAATAGTTTCAGTAACTTCTCTGATAAATTGTATAGGTTATTCTGGTATATCTAAGGAATATCCGGGTAAAAAACTCTTCACTCTGTTAAAAAACTATAAATAACCCTTTTCACAGTGACGCCACAATCCTGACACAGGAACGTCATAATGTATATCTAGATTAAGACTAAATCTGGATATCTTTATATCTTTCCAAAGAAATGCAAAACCAACCACAGGACAAAGATAAATTTAACATTTATTCTCAAGAAACCCGTAACGCTGCACCTTGGAAGAAAACAGCTTTTAATCTATCGTTGGTGCTGCTAGGATCGGGTATGACATTTGCCGGCGGTTATTTAGCATCCCACCAGCAAGACATATCTCAAAGCGCATCTAAGTTGGCTGTGAGTCCGGTAAATGCTGCTCCTCCCTTAGCTGCCAACGCAGATCCTAACTTTATCACCGGGGTTGTGCAGAATGTCGGTACAGCGGTGGTAAGGATTGAGGCTTCCCGAACCGTAAAAACTCAGTTACCAGAGGAATTTAACGATCCAGCTTTCCGACGCTTTTTCGGCTCTCAACTACCAACTTCACCACAAAACCGGGTGCAACGGGGTACCGGTTCTGGTTTCATTATCGGTGCTGATGGTCGCATTTTGACCAATGCCCATGTGTTGGATGGTGCAGACAAGGTAAAGGTTATACTCAAAGATGGACGCAGCTTCCAAGGTAAAGTGCTAGGTAAAGATGAGTTAACAGATGTTGCGGTTGTGAAGATTCAAGCCGAAAATCTGCCAATATTGAAATTAGGTAACTCAGATCAATTACAACCAGGACAATGGGCGATCGCGATCGGTAATCCTCTTGGTCTTGACAATACCGTAACCACCGGCATCATCAGCGCTACTGGACGCACTAGCAATCAAATTGGCGCACCCGACCGCCGAGTACAGTATATTCAAACTGATGCCGCAATTAACCCTGGTAACTCTGGCGGACCTCTCTTGAATGCCCGTGGCGAAGTAATTGGCATGAATACTGCTATAATTCAAGGAGCGCAAGGATTAGGTTTTGCGATTCCCATCAATACAGCGCAACGCATTTCTCAGCAACTGATATCTACAGGCAAAGTCCAACATCCTTATCTGGGAATTCAAATGCAGGCTTTGACACCTGAGTTAAAGCAAGCCATCAACTCAGATCCCAATAGCGGTTTGACGGTGAATGAAGATAAAGGTGTGTTAGTGGTGAAAGTTGTGCCAAATTCACCAGCCGCAGCGTCTGGAATACGTGCTGGTGATGTGATCCAAAAGCTAAATGGTCAATCAGTCGCCGATTCTTCCAGCATACAACAGGCAGTAGAAAATAGTCAAATCGGCACTGATGTGCGCCTAGAATTGCGTCGCAATGGACAGAAAATCAACTTGTCTGTGCGTCCAGGTGCTTTCCCTCTCCAACAAGCGCAATAGATGTAGAGACGTAGCAGTGCTACGTCTCTACATTCGCAATCAGGAATCAATTGTACAGATGTTAAAAAGCGATCGCATTTTTGATGGAAATGCGATCGCTATGCCTCTAATCACTAATTCATTGGACAAAGGTGGACAAAGCGAATAAAGCATAGATTTAATCTAGGTTTTTTTGATTGGAAACCTAGAAAACCAACTCGGAATAGTCCGGTAATGTTTTCCTCTCCCAAGGGGAGACGCTTCGCGAACGTCAATATTAAGAAGGCTTGTTGGGTCAAAGACACTGACTTAACCAAATACATCTGTTTAATCTTTGACGACAGAGCTACAAGCTGGAAAGCACCTGTAGGTGTCATGACCTTCTTAACGTAGTCCGCGAGTGGACTGAGACTGGCTACCTCTCCACAGATACTGGTTTTCCAGTTTTGTCCAGTGTTTGGCGGATAGCTTTTATCGTTATTAAAGCTTCCTATTTGTAACGCATAAATGAGGATGGCAGATGCCTAGACTGTCTCGTTACGGTTTCTAGGCTCAGTACTGACGTGAACCTAAATACTCACTGTCAAATGACGAAAAGCAAGTTGGTCTAATTTTCCGCTAAATATGAGGCGAGGGGGAAAGTAAAATAAACAGATGTAATAGCCACTTCCTAGCCTGAATATTAGCTCTGCGTCTGTCCCCATTTAATGACGGATTATATCATGTCCGCTTAATCCCTAGATAAGAAGTGAAAATTCCAGCAATGATCTTGTGTCAAACGAAAAAAATTATACCACAACACAAACGAAGAATGCATCTAACTCAAACAGAACGAAACACTAAATGTAAAGACTGCTAATATCACAGGAAACACAGCGCTGAACTCTAATTCTCGTGTCTTAATCACTTGTATACAAGAAACGGGAAGAAGTAAGGGCCATAATGCAGTTGAGATAAAAAACATTATCAAAGATAAAAACTTATCTTCTGGTGAAGAACTGGGATGACGTAAGGTAAATCTCAGCCAATTGCAAAAAAAATAGCAGGTCATCAACAGGTAACTAATAACTAAAGCTAATTGAATCTTATGCACTGTTAGCACTCCTTAAGCTATTTAATATTTACCAAAAATGACCTAGAACAAATTATTGCATGGTTTTGTCGGGGGACATTCATATGTTTGAACAGGGGTCGTTAATTTTTGAGTTTGATCTCAATAATACATTTTTCAATGAGATAAATGTTAGTATAAATCCTAGTACATATAAAACAGTACTTCCACCTAATTTTGTTTATAACCCAATAGGCTAGCAATTACACTGAGAATTTTAACTAGCCCAATCTTGTTATTATCAAAATTTTAAAGTTTTTCTAGCATAAAATTTATCTACCGTTAGTCCAATTTAAACAAAGTGCTGCTACATATTTTGTGAAATTAATGCGTGTATAAAAGTTTTTATACGGATAGCAGATAAACTTAAGTAAAAGTAATTTTTACTTAATTACCCTTGTCAGATGATGACACACCGCAATGAAGTTTATCAGATATGGAGGGAGTTATGAAAAAAAGGTATTATGAGTTACTTCCCTGGGGAATGATCTTGCGGAAACAAGCTTGCCGCTACACAACCAAATAATGTCAATAAGCTGTATCGTCAAGTTAAGGCAGCGAAAAACGAAACGTACTCCCAGATCCCAGTTCGCTTCCTACTTCAATTTGACCGCTTTGCAGTTCCACCAAACTGCGGGAGATAGTTAAACCAATACCAGTTCCTCCAGAATTGCGATCGCGTGATTAATCGGTTCGCCGTGGGGTTTCCCGCCACTGAGCTAAAGATAGTTGGACTAATTGAGCGATTTCTAGCTTAATCTTCGACAATTAAAATGTCCATGTGGCTACAGAGAAATTTCCCCGTTTGTCATTTTACTAAGGAAAACGGGAAAGCTGCAATTTTGCTAAACAGGCGATCGCCTCGACTGAAGCGATAAATTTTTGAGGAAGAGTGATCTTATTGCCGACGGTGTGCTTGTTAAAAGCTGGAGTTTGAGAGCGATCGGTAGTTATAGCCAGAATGAGGATCTTTTTGAATATATTGTTTAATGCTATCGAGGTCAATGAAGCAGTCAGCAACATCAATCAAGCTATCGCTACTGATTCCGCGCAGACTGACCACTTCAACCCGAACTCCTTTGTAGCTCAAAGCATTAACCGCGTAAGCCAAATCTCCATGCCCACCGACTAAGACCGCAGTATCGTAATAGGGTGATAAAGTTATCATATCTACAGCAATTTCTACATCCAAATTTGATTTTTTAGAACCATCCGGAAGCGAAATTAGCTCTTTGGTGACTACGCGATAACCATTGCGACGCATCCAGAAGAGAAAACCCTGTTGCTTGTCATTGCCACGCTCCATCCCACTGTAAAAGAAAGCACGCAATAATCTTGCATCTTGAGTTAAATGGCAGAGTAATTTGGCATAGTCAATTTCAATGCCAAGTTGCAAAGCAGTATGAAATAAGTTTGAGCCATCAATAAAAATCGCCACTCGACCGCGATTTGAGCTATTGCAAATCAATTGGTCATCTGAAGTGTTTGGTCTATTCGTGTTTTCACTTTCGACACCAGTGTTCATAAGGCGTTGTCCTTGCCTACGTGGTTTCTCCTTGAGTATTTTATCTTGATTTGTTTCTTTGTTAAAAGTAGTAATAGTCATTGATACCTCTATATTTTTAAATCAAGGATGTTTTTTAGGCAAATTGGCAATAGATAATCTATGCGTTTGTTCTCATTTTAATAGCAAATAGGCAACTGCAACTAAGAAATATCCTAAAATTCACAGTCCAGGAAAAATCACATTAATTCTTAACTTTTTTCAGCATTTTAACAAATTATCTAGTTCTAATTTTATTTTACCTGAGTTATTACTTATTGTTCTCATGCATATTTCCTATTAATAAACAGCTAATAAGTAACTAATGTATTCTGCACGAAAGTTAAATGTGCAACAAATTATTATGAGAATAAGATGACATTTTATCACGTTGATTTATGAGGTAATTTCTAACTTGGGGGCAAAGTATCAAGAATCATTTGCAAGCCCTAGTTAGTTAATAAAGTTAGGAAAATTTCAATTTATGTCTAAAAAATTGTTTTTTTTCAAATAAAGGCAAAAAGAGCGTTTTGATAATACCGTTTGATGCTTACTGCTAGCTATGAATCCTCAAATGTTTGTAATCTACGGCAAACCATAGATTACATGACACGTTACCGAGTCTAGCCCAGGCAAGACAGCTAAAAGCGGAGTGTATACACAAAAATTTACTTGCGTCAAGCTTTAACTGAGTATTTAAAGTAGTATTTTTCTATTCGTTATAATAAAAGTTACAACAATTAAGAAGTTACATTTACAAATCTTTAGAGAAGATAAAAGCTTTCCTCACAAGTTCCTCAAATTTGATAGCTATTCTGAAAACAGAGCTAAGTAGGTGGACTTAAGTCAAGCAAAGATTTAACTTTATTTAAACCAACTTACTTAATTTGTTCCATAAGCGATTGCTCTAATTTACAATTAACGCCTTTATATTATAAGTTTGAAAAATCATGAATAACTGTCCTTGCTGTTCTGGATTACTTTTGCGACATATACGCGGTTCCCAAGTTTACTACTTTTGCCGCAACTGCTGGCAAACAATGCCAGCACTGGATTCAAAAAACTACAATTTATCGACAGATTTGGTATCGAGTTTATCAAGAAAACGTCTCCGAGCAGAACTCGGTAATGCGGGTGTTGTTTTGTGTTAAAGTAATAGCCTCACCCTGGAAGGGTGGGGCTATAAGAACAAAGCCCGTCTGCACGGGCTAAATTAATATAGAAATGGTATGCGTTGCTCCCCCCTCTTTGTTAGCTTTGAAGAGAATTTTAATTTTAAGAACAACTGGTAAGGGCTGCACCGCATTGGTCTTGCCTTGGCAACCAACCCTTAACACCTTTATATTCGACTTGCGCCCATTGTCCCTGACAACCTAATAATTTAACAGTGGTACTAGCGGGAATTTTGCCTAATTTACGACTTGTTGGATTAGTGCTGCTATAAATATTGACACCATTTGTATTGTAGCCCCGCGTGGATATACCTAAGTTTGGTAAATATGCCCAACCAGTTCCTTTAAAACCACTACCAATATTTTTTATTTGTGCCCAACTTCCCGAAGTCGCGACAATTTGAACTGTCTCGTTACCAGGTACTTTTCCTAAAATTCTGTTGTTGGAACTTGCGCCATTACGCACATTTAATCCTTGGGGATCTTTGTCGGTGACATAAACAGAAATATCACACTTTTGTTGCTTGGTTGCTTGAGCTAAGACTATTTGATTAGCTATACCAGTAAGTGCGATCGCACTTATAAAGCTGATTGCTAATCCCATCAAAGCTAGTGATGGTTGATTTTTCACTTTTTTATCCTAAGAGTGTTCATGACGATACCATAATTATGCATGGTAGAAGAGCTTTTTCATTAATTAACACTGAGGTGCTAAAATTAGCGAAAAGTTGGGCATTTCATGCATAGAACATGTAAACTCTCCAGGATTCTCCATTGAGTCTGTGAGTTCTCATCTGCGGGACTATTTGGAACAACAGATGGGTGTCATGATTCCATTAGACATTCTCACTGACCTTGATTTCCAGGGAGCGATCATGTCCAATGGTTTCATGATTGAAGATGGGCGATCGCAATAAAGTTAATTAACAATTAGTTATACTACTAATTAGTTATTAAGCAACTATTAAATTTCGCTATGCCAAAAACTAAGCCCCTCAAGGTCGATCCATCTGTAATCTTTGCGGTTGCTGATTACTTCAAGGTTTTATCAGAGGTGAGTAGATTACAGATTTTGACCTGTCTTAAGTCAGATCCAATGAATGTGATGGAAATTGCTGAGGCTACTGGTTTAGGACAGGCAAATCTATCTAAGCATCTGAAAGTGTTAACTCAGGCAGGGGTTTTATCTCGTCAGCCTAAAGGCACTAATGCTTATTACGAGATTGCCGATCCCATAATTTTTGAGCTTTGTGAGTTAGCGTGCGATGGCATTAGTCAGCGCGTGCAACAGCAGACTGAAAGCCTAAAAGCTCTTCGGAGCAAAACAGCAGTTTTTTGAACAAAAATATCTAAAAGATCGCAATCAAGACAAAAAATTTCTGGAATTTTTCAGTCAGCGTTTAGGTTCAAAGCCCATCGCATCCCATCATGCCACAAAATAGACATCCACCGCTCTTTTATGATGCGTTATCTGATCCCAAGAGACGTAGCACTGCTACGTCTCTACATTCATTTTCACACAAGATGTCTAATGCGATCGCCTCAAAAATCTAACAAACCGTTCCCCGCAGGGCTTCAGTATTAATGGGTTTGATCAGGTAAACTAACAGCAGATTCCAAACAATTGCTGCAATCAAAGGTAGTTTGCGAATCAGCTTCACCAATTTCGGCTGAGAACTGCGCTCAATCTCTGCAATTTTCAAGTTGTAACCTGCACAGCGTTGCAAACAGGGGAAAAACTTCGGATGTTCTGTATTCAACATCACAGGAAAAGCCCGTCCCGCAGTTTCATTGGTGTTGCGGACAACTTGGCGATCAAATTCCGTGGCATCAAGTCCCAGTGATTCGTAGAACCCGGAACGTTCATGAACTGTTAGGGTGTGGGTAGCAAATACCGATAGCAAGAAAAAGCGACTCCACAATCTTGCTTTCCAATTGTTCCATAATTGCGGTTGCGATCGCAATAATGCTTTGAATATATCTCCGTGACGGTTTTCGTCCTGACACCAACTCTCAAAGTAGCGGAAGATGGGATAAAACTCGTTTTCCGGATGCTTTTCTAAATGTCTGAAAATAATAATATAGCGCCAGTAGCCGATTTTTTCTGATAGGTAAACGGTGTAAAGTACCCACTCAATCGGGAAAAACGTATAGGTGCGGGTTTTTGTAACAGTGGCTAAATCTAGGGAAAGTTTAAAATCACCCATTGCTTTGTTGAGAAATCCGGCGTGACGGGCTTCATCACGCGCCATCAGTTGGAATATTTCCCCTAGCAGTGGACTGCGATTTTTCAGCTTGCGGGATAATTCCTTGAATAGCAAGAAGCCGGAAAACTCCGAAATACAAGAGCGTTCTAAATACTCTATAAATGCCTGCCTTACTTCACCGTCAATGTGTTCCCAAGACTGTTCAAACGCTTCATCACGAACAAAATGGTGGCGGTTGTAGTCTGCCCGCATTTCTGTCAACATCGCCTGCAACTGAGTTTCCTGTGCCGACAAATCCAGCTTGGCTGCGGTTTCAAAATCTGTAGTATAAAACCGGGGGGTGAGTACAGTTTCTTTGCTGGGGGTTTTAGTTTCTGGCTTGGGTAGAGTATTAACCATGAGTAATGCGGCAATTAATTTAATAGTTCCATAACTATCAAGTTATAATAAGTGTAATTGTTTGGCTAAAACTCTTTACAATCCTTTAGCTTGTATAGCCCCAGAATTCTAGTCTGAGGGCTGCAATGCATGAATTTGAACAAATATCCTACCTTTGAAGCTAGACGGTAATTTAAAGAGCAGTACCATCAAGTATTAAATTTTCTACCTCTAGATGAGGCAATTTTTAAAGTAAACTACCTCAATCCCTTCTCTCGCAACAACTCATCCGCCCAAATCACATCTTTTTCTGATAACGGTGGTACTGGCTCTTGACTGTAATCTACCACCAAATCATAACCGTATAGGTCATAAACCTCATTTAATAATGCCTGCAAATCTATCATAGGTTCTGTATCGGCTGTACGCAAAGGTAGGGGAAAAGTCGGAATTATATCGGGCAAATTAAAAGCATATAAATCAGCATAGGGACGACTACTACCGCGACAAAGCAAAATTCGATAATGACTCTGAATATTATTGCCAATCATCGGCATGGGGTTGTCTTTACGTAGTAAATCAATTTCAACTAAATTGCTGCGACTTGCTAAAACCTGTTCGCGTTTCTCTTCATACATTTGACGTCCTTTACCCTGGCGTTTATTGGTAGGTGAAAGAATTTCGATAGTAGTAACTAAGTCTGTTGTTCCTACTTCTCTTACCTCTAAATATCCCTCTCTAATAGCCACAGGTATGGGAACTTTTACTTTTACCGGCTCAGATGTCGGTGCGGTAACTGCCACTTTCGTCATTGTCGAATCTGTAGCAGTCTGCCGACTTTTTACTATCACATCAGGAATACCTACAAGCAGTGAACTATCGTCTGTAGTTTCATACATTCTTACTTCTACAGCAACCCGATACTTAGGACGTAATTGGGGAGTCAGTAACTTGGCAATTTCACTAATTAGCAAGTGACGTACTCCTGCCCATAATTCCGGATGTTCTAAATAGGGGTTCATCCCCAAAAATGGAGAAGGCATAAGCAATTTAAAATTAAAAATTCGCTCATTAGACTTAGGATCTAACCTAATTATGGCAATCCTCAGGCTACTTGGTGTACTGTAAATTAAACATACAATGTAAAGACGTTCCGGCGGAACGTCTCTACGACGATCGCGATGTTTTTATTACTGTTAATTAAACAGACATGATATGAGTAGTAGGCGGGCTTTGTTGGTATAGCGTCCTGGCTTAAGCACCGAATGCGATCGCGTCTGCTAAAATATTTCTACCTCATATCGTACCCAAACAAATTCGGATCAACTTCTCCCAATTGCAAATCTGCTAAACCATACTCTGCCCATCGTCTTTCTACCATCGCGGCTATATCTGCATCCGATTCTAAAGGTGCCCCCCATTCATGTTCGGTTTCTGGGGGAATCTTCGTAGTTGCATCAATTCCCATTCTTCCACCTAAACCGATTTTTTCACTGGCAAAATCTAAAGTATCAAAAGGTGTATTTGGTAAAATAAATACATCTCGTGTCGGATCTACTTTAGAACTAATTGCCCACACTACCTGACGGGGATCGCGAATATTTATATCTTTATCCACAACAATCACAAATTTGGTGTACGTGAATTGTGGCAAAGCACTCCAAAAGGCTAAAGCTGCCCGTCGCGCTTGTCCGGGATATGCTTTATCAATAGATATAATCGCCGCTTTGTAAGATAGCGCTTCCATTGGTAAGAAAAAGTCTACAATTTCTGAGACTTGTTGCCGCAGAATTGGAGTATAAATGCGATTGAGTGCGATCGCCATCATCGCTTCTTCTTTGGGTGGACGACCGCTAAATGTTGTTAAGTAAATTGGATCTTTGCGGTGTGTTATGCATTGAAAGCGAACCAACGGTGAATCTTCCACACCACCGTAATATCCCATATGATCGCCAAAGGGACCATCAGGTAAAACTTCCCCTGGTGTAATTGTTCCTTCCAGCACAAATTCTGAATCTGCGGGAACTTCCAAATCTACGGTTTTACACTTCGCCAAACTGACCCCAGAACCGCCGTAAAGTCCAGCAAACAGCCATTCTGATAAATCTACCGGAATCGGCGTGGCAGCTGCCATGATAATTAAAGGATCTACCCCCAGAGCGATCGCTACTTCTAATTTTTTACCACGTTCGGCAGCTTTTCGCAAATGTCTTGCTCCACCCCGTACCGATAACCAATGAACCGTCATCGTGTTATTAGATTGTCGTTGCAAGCGATACACACCCACATTCGGCGTACCTGTCTCACAATCCCTTGTAATTACCAGCCCCAGCGTGATAATTTTGCCAGCATCACCGACATACGGGCGTATCAACGGTAACTTATTTAAGTCTAAATCATCCCCTTGGATGACAACTTGCTGACAAGCGGGGAAAAAATCCCGTCCCGGTTTCGCTTTCAGGACATCAAACAGCACCTTACCAAAGTCTATCGCTTGGGAAATCTTCTTTGGCGGCTTTGGTTGTTGCAACATCGCTAACTTTTTCCCCAAATCCTCCAATTCTAAGGGATGCTGCATATTCATTGCCCAGCATATCCTTTCTACTGTCCCCATCAAATTCACCGCTACTGCAAACGGTGAACCTTTGACATTCTCAAATAAGAGTCCGGGACCACCTTTTTGTAGCATTCGGTTAGAAATTTCCGCAATTTCTAAATCTGGGTCAACTAAAGCAGAAATCCGCTTTAATTGTCCTTTTTCTTCTAGAATTTTAATGAATCCCCGCAAATCTCTTGCCATTGTTTATAGTAAATAAATGTAAAGCGCTTTCTTATATTATTAGTTATTTGTTGGTGGTTGGTTGTCAAGATCCCCGACTTCTCTAAGAAGTCGGGGATCTGAACTAGTAGTTCATGTCAAATTGATTTTGACGGGTTGGTAGTGTGAGCGTCTCGCTCACGACGCGAGCAAGATGCTCGCACTACCCATCAATTAGTTCTTGACAGACTACTAGTACAGCACGGCGTAAATAAAGCTACCATTCAAAAAACCCAAAAACCTTGTATTTCAAGCTTTTTGACTTTTGACTTTTGAATGAGTGACTTCCGCGAAGCGGTACTAGTCCCCAGTGCTGATTTATTATTTTTTAACGATCGCAAACAAAATATTCAGGTATCCTAACGTGGATATGCATTAATTTTTACAACAAAGTGCCTAATTAAATATGAGCAGAATATATGACATTTTACTGGCAGGCGGTTTTGTTATGTTTCCCCTGTTGGTTTTATCTGTTGTTACCTTTGTCTGTGTAATAGAACGCTGTTGGTTTTGGTTTAAGTTAATTACCCAAGAAAAACAGATAGCGCAGGAAGTGCTGAGTGCAGCCAGGGTAGACTTAGAAAAGGCAGAAGCCATCGCTTCTCGTTCTCAAGGTTTAGCGATTGGTCGGTTTTTATTAGCACCGCTCAGACTGCGGAAATCTTCTCCAGAAATCTTTCACTTGGCAATCAAAGCATCCTGTGATAAAGAATGTATGGATATGTATAAAGGTGATAAAGTACTAGAAAGCGTGATGGCGATCGCACCATTACTGGGCATATTAGGCACATCAGCCGGTTTATTCACCACTTTCCAACAGCTAAGAAGTGGTCAGGTGAACAGTTTTAATGTGTCTGCGGTTGCTAGTGGTATTGCTCAAGCGCTGATTGCGTCTGCAACAGGGATGAGTGTAGCAATTCTTTCCTTGGTGTTTTTGCGAATTTTTATAATAGTGCGATCGCGTCAAATTGACTATTTTTCTCAAGTTGGTTGCGAACTCGAACTAATTTATCTTGAATTTTGGCACGAATCTTCAATAGCCGACGCAAGCATCCTAGAAGTTGACCAAGAGCTAAATATTAAAGAAGAGTAATTATGAGTTATTGAACATCTCCAGAAAAGAGGTAAAGACGTAGCAGTGCTACCTCTCTACAAGAGTTTCGGGCAACGCATAATTAATTTATGGAGATGTCTATTTATTCCTAACTCCTAATCACTCAAACAAAAGCAGATTTCCAGCTAATAATACAGCAGATTGCGCTCTAATATAATACACGTAGAGACGTAGCAGTGCTACGTCTCAAAGCGGGTTTTGGGTTTTATATATGTACTTCATTGACCTGAAATCTGCTGTAATTGCTTTTGTTCGCTCTTTTATTGGTACAAGTTGAAGGCAAGAAAATTTTGCTTACACTTTCAGGCTAGAACAAACTGAATCCAACTGACGTAGAGATTGCCAGAAGTCGAGAATCTGTTCTGCGACGATCTCCGGCTCGAATAAGTGAAAAAAATGCCGTCCTTTTTGACATTCCCAATAGCGATCGCCCTCCATCAAAAACGGTCGCCATCCTTGCAGGGTATCGCGTTCTACAATCATATCGTCAGTGCTACCACAAACCATTAAGGGCACAGGGACTGGACAGGGAGGCACGCTTAACCGTTTAAACAGGGAGTGAGGTGAGAGCGAGCAATTCTTATCTTGCTCCAAGATACTCTCTAGACGCTTGACGGTGCGTTCATTCTGATAGCCAAATAAGTTGTACACCATCGCAGTGAGAATTTTTTGGTGACTCAAGAAAGGGAGATGGGTATAGTAATGAGCTTGCCAGTCAAGGGCAGCATCAGCACCCACAGCTAACAAAGTTAAATCTTTAACTTTTTCTGGATATCGACGCGTATATAGTAACCCTAATAATCCTCCCGTGCTGTGACCAATCAGATGCACAGGTTGATTGCTTGATTTGAGATAACTATGTAGCAGCTGTACCGCAACATCTAAGGAACTTGCTTCATCCTGAGTTTGACTATATTCCCACTGAGCAATAGTCATATAACGTGACAGTTCACGCAATAGCGGTTTAGCAAAGCATAACAAACTAGGGCTTGTATTCAACCAAATGACATCTGGCTGTTTAGACATTAATTTAACCTGCAAGTAATTAAAGTTGTAAAATTCTCGTTGATCTAGTTAATAGCTAATAGCAATAAAGCAAGTTATACCATTTCTGTATGAAGATGCACCTAATGAGTGCCCACGCAGGTAAGCTCTCGTTTCTGTAGCCCCAGGCTAAAGCGCCTGTTCGCGCAGCGTGCGCTCGGCGCAGGGCGTTATGTGCAGCCTCACATAGAATAGGTATTAGCTATTAACTATTACCTATTACCTATTATTTAGGCTATATCCCGAATTCTTTTTTAAGTTCAACCACCCAGGCTTTGATACGTTTGTCAGTTAAGTTAGATTGGTTATCTTCGTCAAGAGCCAAACCTACAAATTTCCCGTTTATCAATGCTTTCGATTCATTGAAGTCATAGCCATCTGTAGACCAATATCCAACTGTAATGCCGCCGCGTTCGGTAATTTTATCTGACAAAATGCCCATTGCATCCTGAAAGTTCTCAGGATAACCCCTTTGGTCGCCTGTTCCAAAATAGGCTACCTTTTTGCCACTAAAATCAATATCATCTAGCTGGGTAAAATAGCCTTCCCAATCGCTTTGCAGTTCACCAACATCCCAGGTTGGACAGCCAATAATTATATATTGATAGTCTGCAAACTCATTATCTTCTACGTCTACAATATTATGCAATGTCACTACATCATCACCACCAAATTCTTTTTGAATTGTCTCGGCTACGGATTCAGTTTTACCTGTTGTAGTTCCGAAAAATAAACCAATTTGTGACATAATTCTCTCCGATTCAATGTGTTAATTAAAATTTGTAGAGACGTAAGATGTTACGTCTCTACCTGACTGCATACTAAGTCTCTACATGACTAAAGCGAGTTAATAGCGATCGCACTAAACACATCAAGACTACTCAACACCAGATAAGCGAAGATTGCTCCACCAATCCCACCAATCAAAAAGCCTTCAGTAAATTCACTCCATCTATCAGTAGAATTGACACTTTGTGGCACGCGGGGAACGGTTGCTACTGAAGCTGGTCGTGGATACATTTCTTGCTGTCTTTCAAAAGTGGTAGTGCCATAAATCGAAAAACCAATTGTCAGGATGAGAATCAAACTGCCTGCGGCTAGTAAACCAACTAAGCTACCTGCATTACTATTGCCTAATAAACCTAATGAACCTAATGTGGCAAATGGACCAACCAACCAGTAACCATGAGCCATACCAATTTCCAATCCCCGTGAGAGAGGAGAAATACCTGGGCGGTAAATTGGTAAGTATTTGAGAAATTTCAGCGTCAAATCAGAAGAATTGACTACGGTTGCGAGATTACCCGTTTGGCGATTCGCCCGTGGCGGTTGAACCATGTCACCATTTTTGAAATCAAATCCGGCTTCAATTGCACGGGCGCGGAGGGCGTGCCAAATGTGACCTAACAGGAATATTAACGCCAACACAAAATGGAAAGTTACCAACCAACCACGGCTGGAAACTATACCAGCAGAAGTTTCTATAGCTTTAACCGGACCATAGAAAACTTCAGGATAGACCGTGTTATTGACCGACGCAAAGTATGCGGCAAAAAAGCCCATGTATGCTACAGCACCAATGCTGTAAGACAGATACGCTTCTCCTGAGTAAATCAAAATTCGACGTGCCCAGGCAAACGGCTTAGTCAAAATGTGGAAAATGCCACCGCCAATTAACATCAAACCAATCCAGATATGACCGCCGACAACATCTTCTAAGTTATCAACAGCTGCCATTCCTTCTGGTCCCCAAGCCCCAAAAAGATAGCCAAAGATGCGGAATGGGTTGAGCGTCGGATGATTGATTACCCTTACGTTTCCACCCCCAGCTACCCAAGGGTCAAACAGTCCACCCCAAAACATCGCTTTAGCAACCAAAGCCAAAGCACCCAAACCTAAAAGCGTTAGGTGAATGCCCAGGATTGTTGTCATCTTGTCTTTGTCTTTCCAGTCGTAGCCAAAAAAGCCAGCCCAAGTAGGATTGTCTTGTAACACCTCTGGTCCTAGCAGGGAGTGGTAAATACCACCGGCTGCCAGAATAACTGAAGGGATAAGATGCAAGACGCTGATTACGAAGTAGGGATAGGTGCTAATGATTTGCCCACCAGCACCAACACCAAAACCAAGAGTCGCTAGATGAGGCAGCAGAATTAATCCTTGCTCATACATTGGCACATTAGGATTAAAGCGCGACAACTCAAACAGCGTCATTCCCCCAGCCCATAACAAAATCAATGCAGAATGGGCAACATGAGCGCCTAGTAATTTGCCCGATAGATTGGTGAGACGAAAGTTACCAGCCCACCAGCCAACATCAGGTATTTGTTGCTTGTAGGGGCTATCTTCAATTACTGCTGTCATTTAGGAAACTCCTTGAGAATATTTTGCAATTTTTCCTGACTCATCTTTCTAGATATTTGCTAATTATTAGCAATAAATTGAGTTCAGCTAACCGGTTGGGGAATAACTGCCTCCTGACTCACCCTACCTTTGCGAAAATCGAACCCACGCGCCCGTAAAGCGTGCCAGATATGACCTTGAAGAAAGAAGAAGGCTAGCCAGAAGTGAGCATTGGCTAACCAAGTCCGGGAAGTTACCAAATCAGGGTCAACCGATGAAAAGTACGGCACGATATTCTGCCTAACCACAAGCGCTGGACCATAAAAAACTTCGGGATAAACAGTGGTATTTACCGATACGAAGAGAGTTGCGATAAAGCCCATCAGTGCCAAAGCGCCCAGACTGTAGGAAAGATAAGCTTCTCCAGACCAAACAAATAGTGGATGCGTCCAAGTAAAGGGTTTGGTGAAAATGTGGAAAAGTCCACCGAAAATTAACATTCCACCAACCCAAATGTGACCACCAACCACGTCTTCTAGGTTGTCAACGCCAGCAATCCAGAATTTACTAATTGCGCCAAACAGATAGCCAAAGATGACAGCTGGGTTTAATGTCGGATTTGTAATTACCCGCACATTCTCAATGTTTGGGTCATACAAACCACCAAAGTACATTGCTTTGGCGACTAACAAAAATGCACCACAACCCAGTAAAACCAGGTGAATACCAAGGATTGTGGTCATTTTACCCGTATCTGCCCAATCGTAGCCGAAGAAAGGAACTTTGCCCTCCAATTTTTCCGGACCACGCAGGGAATGAAAGATTCCTCCAAAGCCCAGAAAGGCTGAGGAAATCAAATGCAAAGCTCCAATGACGAAATAGGGATAAGTATCCACAACTGCACCACCTGCGCCAACTCCCCAACCCTGAGTAGCTAGGTGAGGTAGCAAAATTAAGCCTTGCTCATACATCGGGAAAGCTGGATTAAAATGGGCTAGCTCAAATAAAGTCATAGCTCCAGCCCAGAAAACAATTAAACCAGAATGAGCAACGTGAGCGCCCAGTAGTTTTCCCGATAAGCTAGTGAGTCTGGCGTTACCAGCCCACCAAGGCGAGTCGGTAAGGTCTTGCTCCACCGACAGCGGACTTGTAGAAATTGTCATGTTTACCTATGCTTTGTTGATAATGTTATTCAACAATCTTAGAAACGAGCTTACACTAAAATTTAAGTTAATGCAAGATTATGTCATTAATTTTTTTGAGGAAGATCACAACTGCTTTTCCGGAGATGTTTAATGCTTCATAAATAGACATCTCCAAAAATTAATTATGCGTTGCCCGAAACCCTTGTAAAGAGGTTCCGCCGGAACGTCTCTACAAGGGTTTCGCGTGTATATTTGGTAATTACCAACTACAAATCACTGACTAAACAATATTCACACTACTTAATTGCGTCCACTTCAAAGTTGCTAACAAATCGCTACCAGCACTAATTAGAGTGTCATCACCACTAATACTCACTGTTAACGAAGCATTAGAAGATAAACCAGCACCACGGCTGATTTGGTCGTTGGATGTAAAATTATAAATGGTCGCAGAATCAAGTCCAGCAGCGAGGATAAAGCGGTTAACTCCGCATAGAGGGTATCATCTTGTTCTGTACCCTGGATGAGATTAAAACTGCTGGGTAAGGCAGGCAAACTGAAATTGGGAATTGTCGCATTAAAGGAATAGATATAGCTAGGTATTAGCGTGTAAGAAGATTGTCCTGCCGGTGCTGTGGGAGGAAGACTATCAATTGGCACTTGAATGCTGCTAACACCATTGGTGTAAACATCAAATTGCGTGTTAGTGCTGTTTTGCGTAATACTAAAGTCATTATCTGTAGGTACTATCAAAGCATAGGAACCATCTGCCAACTGCGGACCAATTGCCAACCCTTCAATCTTTTCAGGGATTTTTTCCCCAGCACTTTGCAGACTTTCAGTAATATCTAGTAATAGGGATTTACTAACAGGTGTCACCCCAGCAGGTAAAGTATTTGTCCCCGTCAGATTAACACCGCTAACGTCTGTCGCTCCTGTCAGGTCAATCTGATAAATCCGTTTCGACCCAACGGTAGCTTGACCTGTTGGGTCGTCAACACCTATACCCCGATTATCTCGCTCAATTACCAAAAACTCGTGGTCATTAATCGCTGTCAGGGAGCTAACACCAATATTGCGTCCTTGACTAGTGCTGCCAAAGGTATCCCTCGCTCCAGTAGCGGTAATTCTAGCATTGATATCAGCAATACTTTCTAATTGATAGATATACTGAGCATCACTTATGCCGGTGGCAATGTCAAATCTGACAATTCTTACATTATTGCTGCTACGTCCATTGGGAGTTCCTTCGTTTTGAAGTAGATCTTGGAAGATGCCAAACAGTTTTTGACCATCTGGACTGATTGCTAATCCTTCATAACCCCGATTATCTTGCCGACCTGTGGTCAAAGTAGCTCCATCGGCAGCAAACTTTGGAATCACATTATTTGGCTGTGTCAATGCCCGAATAAATGTACCTGTGGGGCTAAACTCGTAAATTGACGGTCCATATTCATCGGATACGTAGAAGTTACCGTTTGCACCGACTACAAAGCCTTCTGGGTCTTGGCTGAGTCCTAGTTGTGTAGCATCACCATTTAATAATAGGGGATTTCACCCGTTGAATGGCGTAGTTGTATTATAAGTAGTGCCATTAAAGGTAGTACCTGCTGCAATTGTGAAAGGAATCGTTTTTAGCAGTTGGTAGCCGTTAATTGCCCCAGTTTGTGGATCAATATTAATATCAAATTGTTCAACCCTAGTTTCGTAGGGAATCACACCACCCCCAGGTCCTCGGTCAACCAGAGCATAATAGAAATTTTGCCGATAATCGTAGAAGAAATCTGAACCAAATCCTCCTAAACGATTGATATTGGCTTGATTAGTTTCACCATTAAGTGGAAACAAATCGATTGCATTCCCAGGAATGCTTATGGAAGAAACTAAATTATTAGTTGATGTCATAAAGTGTTAATTGTTTGAAATTGGTAAGTTATCGCTCATTAATGGTTAATAATCATTGAGCGCATAAAAACCCAAAACTTTTTGGAGCAAAAAGTCTCGCCATCGTAATAATACTGAATATTGTGGAACAATACAATAAGCTATTATACCATTTTTCAAAGAATAAAAATCCAGTTATTCAGATGGCTTTTGAGCGGGTACGCTGCCAGAACCTCTAAATTTTATTGGGATAAAATGTAAAACTAAAATATATTTCGTTTTTTTATATGAAAAAATATAATTAATTCTTGTATTATAAATAACAATTAATTAAGATATTGATACAAAAAAACAAGGTTAACCATTAGTTAACCAATATTTAAACCAATTTTAAACTTTTTAACAGTCTAAAGAATGTAGTTTTATTTGTGGTTGTAAGTTATAAACCATTTCCAGAAAACGAGGTAATATGATTTTTTCTATCAGTGGATTGAATCGTGTTGTTACTACTTCATTGGTAACAGCAACTGTTGCATTTAGTCCAATTTTTACAGCGATCGCCTCAGCCGTAACTTTAAATGGTGCGGGAGCAACTTTTCCGGCACCCCTTTATGAAAGATATGCTCGTGAAGTTAGAAAAGCCATCCCAGACCTAAAAATGAACTATCAAGCAATTGGTAGTGGTGGTGGTATTAACCAAGTAATTGCCGGCACAGTTGACTTTGGTGGAAGCGATGCAGCAATGACTGATGCACAAATAGCTAAAGTTAAGCAAGGTGTGATTTTAGTACCTACCGCCGGTGGTGCAGTTTCTGTTGTTTATAACGCTCCTGGTGTCAATAACTTGAAATTGTCTCGCGGTACACTTCCCGCAATTTTTTCTGGTCAAATTACCCAATGGGACGATCCGAAAATCAAAGCTGATAACCCAGGAGTTACTCTACCAAGTCAACCAATTAAAACTGTTGTTCGCGCTGATAGTAGCGGTACAACCTTCATTTTTACAAACCACTTGAGCGCTATCAGTCCTTATTTTAAAGGTAGAATTGGTGCTAACACAGCACCAAAATGGTTGACAACTAGCCTCAAAGGAAAAGGAAACCCAGGTGTAGCGTCTTCAGTTGCTCGCACTCCCGGTTCTATTGGTTATGTTGAATACGCTTTCGCTAAATCAGCCAATTTGAAAGCAGCAGAAATACAAAACAAAGCGGGACAATATGTTGCTCCTTCTTTACAGACTGCAAATGCAGCTTTGTCAACTGTGCAGTTTCCTAGCAATTACCGCGTTTTTGTATCAGATCCAGGACAAGGTTATCCCATTGTAGGGCTGACTTGGATGATGGTTTACAAGAGCTACAAAGACCCAGCTAAAGCGAAAGCTGTGAAGAGCATGGTTCAGTGGATTCTCACAAAAGGTCAAGATTTCAACGATGATCTCAATTACACCCGAATTCCTAGTGGTGTAGCAAGTCAAGTGATCAATACTGTTAACAGCACTGTTAAATAGTTTATGAAAAAGAGGGGGAAAGGGGATAAGAGGGGGTAAGGGGGAAAGGGTAAAGGTATGGAAATAAAATAGCGCAAAGTTGGCTCTTTCTTCGGTTTGGGTCCCGTCAACCTTTGTAAGAACGGATTTATTTAAATGATTCTATATTTCTTACCCTTTCCCCCTTCCCCCCTCTTATCCCCTTTTCCCTTTCTCCCCCCTCATGATGTAGTAAAGCTATATTAACTATCTATGGCGAATCTATCTGAACAAGCTCCTAATCCAGTAAATATTGACCTTGATATTACAAATAAAAAAGGCGAAAACTTCTCTATAGATGATGGGTTTATATGGGTAGTTCGTAGCTTTGCTTTTTTGACAGTTGTGCTGCTGTTTTGGATAAGTTGGGTAATTTTTGACAAAGCTTATCCAGCGATCGCTAAATTTGGATTAGGATTTTTCTGGAGCAAAGATTGGGATGTACCCAACGAAATTTATGGTGCCTTGCCTTATATTTATGGGACAATAATCAGTAGCGCCCTTTCTTTAATACTCGCCGTACCAATAGGGCTAGCAGTAGCTTTAGTCACAAGTGAAGATTTTTTGCCAGATTGGGTGCGATCGCCTGTAGCATTTGTTGTAGAACTCATTGCTGCCATTCCCAGCGTCATCATTGGATTGTGGGGAATTTACGTTTTAATTCCTTTCCTCACACCCTTCCAGGATTGGTTATATAATGGATTTCAATTCATACCCCTATTTAACACTCAATCCTCAGGTCAAAGTATGTTGATCGCCGGTATCATCTTGGCTATCATGATTTTGCCCACGATGGCAGCAATTAGTCGAGATGTCTTGCTAGTAATTCCCCGTGAATTGCGAACCGGCTCAATGGCTTTGGGTTCCACTCGCTGGGAAACAATTTTTAGAGTCTTGCTACCCTCTGGTGCTTCGGGAATCGTCGGTGCCGCGATGCTGGCTTTAGGGCGAGCATTAGGTGAGACAATGGCTGTAACTATGGTAATTGGTAACTCTTCGGTTATCAGTTCTTCCTTACTCGACCCTGGTTATTCAATTCCTGCGGTATTAGCTAACGAATTCCCGGAAGCTGGAAGTCTACTGCACATAGGCTCTTTAACTTACTTAGCTTTGATTTTATTTGCATTAACCTTAACTGTAAATATTGCCGCCGTCATGTTAGTTCAATTACTTGGTGTAAAGAAAAAATAGGGACTAAAAAATTTCATTGTGGGTGTGGATAAATTAAGTATTGCCAAATCAAAAATTGCAACCGCTGATACACGCGGATAAACGCGGATTTTAGATAGTTATTAATTATTTGCATTCATCTGCGTTTATCTGCGTTCATCTGCGGTTAAAAATCCCAAAATATAAAATGTTATGACTAGCTATCAAGAATCAGAAATAAATGAACCTTTAGCCAAAGAATTATGTAGTCCTTTACAAGGCAAGCGGCTATTCTTTGACTATGGAATGACAGCTATTGCATTTGCTTTAGCAATTTTGGCTTTGATTCCCTTGCTGTCAGTTGTGTGGGAAATTCTCACACGAGGACTTTCTGGATTGAAACCGGAAATGTTCTTTAAAGAAGTGATTGATAACGGCTTTGCTAATGCTATTGTGGGAACTTTAGTAATGGTAGCGATCGCTTCCTCAATTAGTATTCCTTGCGGAGTCATGACTGGTATATATTTATCAGAGTTCGGTCAAGGTTCTAAAATTGCTAGTGCTGTTCGTTTTATCACCACTATTTTAACTGGTGTCCCTTCCATTGTTGTGGGAGTATTTGCTTACGGTGTGATAGTTTTCACACTCAAACAATTTAGTGCTTTCGCTGGGGGTTTTGCTTTAGCCGTCATCATGCTCCCCATTGTCGTACTCACAACTGAAGAAGCTTTAAAACTGATTCCCGTTCCCCAACGTCTTGCCTCCGCTGCCTTGGGAGGTAATCGTCTGCAAACTACTTTTCGTGTTGTCGTTGCTGCTGCACTACCAGGTATTACCACTGGTGTTTTATTAGGTGTATCTCGCGCTGCCGGTGAAACAGCACCTTTGATTTTTACAGCTTTATTTAGTCAATATTGGTCGGAGGGTTTATCTAGTCCCACAGCTTCTTTATCGGTATTAATTTTTAACTTATACAACGATCCATCAACAGAAAAAACAGCTTTAGTTTGGACTGCTTCGATTATTTTACTTAGTCTTGTATTGTGTATTAGTCTTTTATCTCGCATCTTTATTCGCCGAAAAAAGACAAGATGAAAGTAGAGACGTTCCGCCGGAACGTCTGTACGAAAGTCGGAATTATTTAACTTTTGTTTCACATATTTACCAAAAATGAATAAATTAACCCCAGCTATTAGAATCAAGAATTTAAGCTTTTTCTACGGCACTACAAAAGCCTTAGAAGGAGTGACAATGGATATTCATCAAAGTCATGTAACTGCAATTATTGGTCCTAGTGGTTGTGGTAAATCGACTTTTATTAAATCCATTAATCGCATTAGTGAATTAGAAAGTAAAGTGCGGGTAGAGGGTCAAGTAGAATTTTATGGTCAGAATATTTACGAGCGTCGCGTTAATTTAAATAGATTACGTCGGCAAATTGGGATGGTGTTTCAAAAGCCGAATCTTTTTCCCATGAGTATTTACGATAATGTTGCATATGGATTGAGAATAGCCGGATTAAATTCCAAAGCTGAATTAGATGAAATTGTCGAAAATGCCATCAAAAATGCTGCTTTGTGGGATGAAGTAAAAGATAAGCTGCATAAATCAGCTTTGGGACTTTCTGGAGGACAACAACAGCGACTTTGTATCGCTCGTGCTTTAGCTGTCAAGCCAAAAGTTCTCCTGATGGATGAACCTTGTTCGGCTTTAGATCCCATCGCTACCATGAAAATTGAAGAACTCATCAAAACTTTGCGTGGTGAGTTCACAATTGCAATTGTGACTCACAATATGCAGCAAGCTGCTCGTGTTTCTGATTTTACAGCTTTTTTCAACACCGATGAAAGTCGCATCGGTCAAATGGTAGAATTTGGCATCACCGGTCAAATCTTTGGTGACGCTCTTGATGAGCGTACCCGCGATTACGTTTCTGGACGTTTCGGTTAAAAAGTTTTTGTTTTCTTTTTTTTCATTAACAGGACTTACGCAACTGTCACACGAAAAACATAAATATAAACTCGTAGTAAGCGCTAAAGCGCTTATTTTAGGCACGCGCATTGCCTACTACGAGAAGATTATGTGCCAGTTGCGTAAGTCCTAATCATGTTTAAGGACTTATACCGTTTCTTTATGAAGATGCATTTACAGGACTTACGCACAGGCTACGTATTTCCGTCATTGCGACCCAAGGAAGCAATCTCAAAGTCTTGTTTTCTCGTAACGAGTGCGTAAGTCCTAATTTAATTTAGCCCACGCAGGTGGGCTTCGGCTTCGTTTGTGTAGCCCCAGGCTTATAGCCTGACGGCGAATAAAGCGCAACCTCACATAGAATTGGTATTAATTGTAGGTGAGCATTAATTTTTAAATTGAGAATGACGCTTCACTTAAGTGCATTTACTGGTAAAAATACTTATTTTAATCATTATATTTTCTCTTCTTAACCTGAGTGTGAAACATTAGAGAAAAAGAGGACAAAGCTTTTTTAAAGTTGTGTCCATTATTTTGTCAAGGGTGTTAATTCTGATTTTTTGTGATTACAAAGGGAGCTTAATACATCATGGCTAAAAATGTCATCATCATGATTGGCGACGGTATGGGCTGGGAAATGGCTCGTGCTGCTGCCACAGCGAATGGAGTACCATTTTACACATCTGGTCAACGAACCGCCAAGTACTCCAAGATAAGAGTTTGAGAGAGTTTTTGCGTAAGTCCTATTAGTTTTCACGCTTGTGTCTATTGGGTAGAAACGTTAACAAGACCGAATTGTTGAATATCAAGGAAATAATTATGTCAACCGTAACACTCAAAGCTTTTGCTACATTACCAGCGGATACGTTTGCTGATAATATACCATCAGGTGCGCTTATTTCTGCTAATGGTCGTACTGGTCCATTTCCTGGACAACCAATTCAAGGCTTTAGCGGAGTTCAGTTTGCTGACGAAAATAGCTTCTGGTTTCTGCCTGATAATGGGTATGGTGCCAAAGCAAACAGTTCTGACTTCCTTTTAAGAATTTATCGCGTTGATCCGAACTTTCGCAGTGCAGAAGGGGGTGATGGTAGCGTTAATGTTTTAAACTTCATTCAGTTATCCGATCCTAATAATAAAGCTTCATTTCAAATTGTCAACGAAAATACAACTGAACGGTTGTTGACTGGGGCAGATTTTGATATCGAGTCTTTGAATTTGGCGAAAGATGGTACAATCTGGATTGGTGATGAATTCGGACCTTATCTCTTGCACTTTGATGCTACAGGTAAGTTGTTGGATGCACCCATTTCTACCCCCAACTTCGCTCAAATCAACACTCTCAACGGCAAACCACCAATTGTCATCGGTCATAGAGGTGCTAGTGGAGAGCGTCCAGAACATACTCTCGCTTCCTACAAATTAGCGATTGAGCAAGGTGCTGATTTTATTGAACCAGATTTGGTAGCCACAAAAGACGGCATCTTAATTGCTCGTCATGAAGTCAATATTTCAGCTACCACTGATGTAGCAACTCGCGCAGAATTTGCTAACCGCTTTACAACTAAAGTTATCGATGGGATTACCGAAACTGGTTGGTTTGCTGATGACTTCACTTTAGCAGAAATTAAGACTCTACGAGCTATAGAGCGTCTTCCTTTCCGTGACCAATCTTCTAATGGTCTGTTTGAAGTTCCCACGATCCAGGAAATTATCGATTTAGTTAAGGAAGTTGAAGCAGACTCAGGTAAGAAAATCGGTATCTATCCAGAAACCAAACATCCGACTTACCACGATTCTGTCGGACTTTCTTTGGAAGAACCATTAGTTGACATCCTAAAAAGAAACGACTTCACCGATCCAAGTCGGGTTTTCATTCAGTCCTTTGAAGTTGGAAATCTCAAAGAACTGAACACGCTCATTGATGTACCCTTAGTTCAATTATTCGATGCATCTGATATTGCTCTAGATGGTACACTAATAGAGAATCAGCCTTATGATTTTGTGGTAAGTGGCGACTCTCGCACCTATGGAGATTTGCGGACTCGTGAAGGTTTGCAGGAAGTTGCAACTTACGCTGATGGTATTGGTCCTTGGAAACGGATGATTGTTTCAATTAGGGGAACTGATGCTAATGGCGATGGCAGAGCGGATGATATTAATGGTGATGGTGCAGTTAACGACGCCGATAAAACAACTTTACCCCCAACATCCTTAATTACAGATGCTCACGATGCCGGGTTGTTAGTACATCCGTACACCTTCCGCAACGAAGGTCGGTTTTTAGCAGCAGATTATCAAGGCAATCCAGAACTAGAAATCAGACAGTTTATTCAGTTAGGTGTAGATGGGTTCTTTGGTGACTTCCCCGGAACTGGAGACATAGTAAGAGATCAAATTACTGGGGATTTTGTTCTATCGCCTGATAATCCTAATGTTTTAGCTGGTACTGCCGTTTCTAACTTAGCTCGTTCTAGAGGTTTTGAGGGTGTAGCAATCAACCCTGACAAAACTAAATTATATCCTTTATTAGAGGGTTTTGTTGTCGGCGATCCGGCAAATGCGCTGCGAATTCATGAATTTGATATCGCAAGTCAACAATTTCAAGGTTTGGTTGGGTATTACAAACTAGAAAATACCGCCAATGCGATCGGCGACTTTACCGTTATCAACGATAATGAGTACTTGGTGATTGAGCGCGATAACAATCAAGCAGACAACGCTCAATTCAAGAAAATCTTCAAAGTTGATTTATCGCAAAAAGATGCAAACGGCTTTGTACAGAAGGAAGAAGTTGCTGACTTGTTGAACATTCAAGATCCGAATGACTTGAATCAAGATGGTAGCACCACCTTTAGATTTCCCTTCCAAACCATTGAAGATGTGTTGGTACTCGATGAAAATACCATCTTAGTTGCCAATGACAATAATTATCCCTTCTCTGTAGGTCGTCCTCCCGGAATTGATAACAACGAAATCATCCAACTACAGCTTGATAGACCACTGAATTTAGATCCCCGTGTTGGTCTTGCTGGATTAAGCTTATCAACTTCGCAAATTTTAGGTGGTAATGAAGATGATACCTTATTCGGTACTCCAGATGATGACTTTCTAGATGGTGGTGAAGGTAACAATACCCTTTTCGGTAGCGAAGGTAATAACACCTTTTTTGCCAAATCTGGAAATGATATTGCTTACGGTGGTGCTGTTAATGATGTCTTCTTCCTGGGTAATGGTAATAATAGCGTTTACGCTAGTGAAGGTAGAAATCGGGTTGTCACAGGAACTGGTAACGATCTGATTTACGCAGGTGCAGGTGATGACACCATATCAACTGGTGCCGGTGATGACCTGATTTATGCCAGTGAAGGCAATAATATCATATCTGCGGGAACGGGTAACGATACAGTTTATGTAGGGAGTGGAAGCGATCGCTTTATCCTTGATGATGGTGCCGATGCTGTCACCATTTTCGGTTTCTCTGACAATGACCAAATTACTCTCGGAAGTGGTTTATCTGGCAGTGATTTTACGGTTAGCCTTATTGGCAATGATACCTTAATTAGCGCGGGTAGTGACTTACTAGCGACGTTAAAGAATGTGCAATTGAATGCTGTCAATCTTGTTTAGAGACTAAGTAAACGAACCGCATTCTCTGCGAGAGGCTTCCGCCAACGCGCTTCGCGTCTCGAAGAGAAGAACGCCAAGAACACCAAGAGTCAAGATTTATAGAGAGTTTTTGTGTAAGTTTTGCTCTGCGTTCTCTGCGTGTTCGGCGGTTCGTTTAAAAAAATTCCTCACTTACCCCAGAATAAAGAAATGGTAACTATCAATACAATCCGTTTTTCCCTATTCAACGCATCTTTGAACCGCAATGCTGAAGGTCAATTAGTAACCGATTTATCTACCCCAAATAACGCACAAGCTGCAACGGTTGCCCAAATTATCCAGCGCACTAATGCAGATGTACAGTTAATTAATGAGTTTGACTACTTTGCAGAAGATCCGCTGAAAGCTGTCGAATTATTTCAACAAAATTATCTTGGCGTGAGTCAAAATGGCGCAACTCCGGTAGAATATCCTTATGTCTACATTGCTCCATCAAATACGGGTATTGCCTCCGGATTTGATTTAGATAACGATGGGAGAGCAGTTACGAATCCAGCAGAAGCGGGATACGGCAATGATGCTTTCGGATTTGGCAATTTCCCCGGTCAGTTTGGGATGTTGCTGCTGTCGAAGTATCCTATCGATACTGCGAATGTGCGAACTTTCCAGAATTTTTTGTGGAAAGATATGCCAGACTCGTTGCTATCCACAATTAGCACTCCTGGTTCTGGAACTCCTTGGTATTCACCAGAAGAACAAGCTGTTTTAAGGCTTTCTTCCAAAAGTCATTGGGATATTCCCATTATTGTGAATGGAGAGACGATTCACGCTTTAGTTAGTCATCCCACACCTCCGACTTTCGATGGTGCAGAAGACCGTAACGGTAAACGCAATTATGATGAAATCCGCTTTTGGGCAGATTATATCACACCTGGGAAGGGCGATTACATTTATGATGATGCTGGTAAAAAAGGCGGTATCTCAACTGGATCGAGTTTTGTTATCATGGGTGATCAGAATGCAGACCCTGTAGATGGTGATAGCTTCGATAATGCGATTCGCCAATTGTTACAGAATCCCAATATCAATACTAACTTTATTCCGACGAGTGAGGGCGGTCCTCAACAAGCGATATTGCAAGGTGGTGCAAATCTGACTCAACGGGGAAATCCTGCTTTTGATACGGCAGATTTTGCAGATACGGCACCGGGAAATTTGCGGACAGATTATGTTTTACCTTCTACTGATTTGCAAATCGATAATTCTGGTGTGTTTTGGTCGTTAAATACTGATCTGACATTCCCTTTGGTAGGGACTTTTAACCCGAATCTTCCTGGTGGTTTCCCCAGTTCTGACCATCGTCAAGTTTGGGTAGATTTGCAACTTGGTGCTACTGAAGCAGGTAAAACCGTTTCTAGTGTAATATTTGAAGGACAGAATGTTTTCCCTACAGGTTTTATTCCTTCTGGTGTCTCTGGAACGGTTAATGGTGTTGAAACTCCCATCGGTGGTTTGTCTGGTGTAACTTACGATGCTGTGAATAAAAGCTTCTACGCTATTTCTGATGATAGATCGCAATTTGCACCTGCGCGTTTCTATACTTTTAATGCTGATTCAAGAGAAGTTAATTTTACCAACGTCACTACACTCAAAGACGCAAATGGTAACTTGTTTCCCCTCAACAGTTTAGATCCAGAGGGGATTGCTTTAACTAAGAATAATACTGTTTTCATCTCCTCTGAAGGTGAGGTGAATCCGAGTGGGGGTAGGGTAACGAATCCGTTTATTAATGAATTCTCCCTCACAACAGGACAGCAAATTCGCTCTTTACCGATACCGAGAAAATTCCTGCCGGTGGTAGATGACACGAATGGTAATGGTGTTGTCGATGCCGGTGATGTGCAATTATCTGGTGTTCGGAATAATTTGGCTTTTGAAAGTCTCACGATCGCACCCGACCAAAAGACATTGTACACTGCTAGTGAAAGCGCTTTATTTCAAGATGGCACCATCGCATCTTTAACTAACGGTTCGCGATCTCGGATTTTGCAATATAATCTGATTAGCGGACAACCGGAAAAAGAATATCTATATAATGTAGATGCCATCGCGACAACACCAAATCCCGCTACAGGTTTCGCTGATAATGGTTTAGTCGATTTACTAGCGATCGATAATCGAGGTACACTACTTGCGGTAGAACGTTCTTTCTCTGCTGGTGTTGGGAATACCATTAAGATTTATCAAGTTAGTTTGCAAGGTGCAACTGATATCAGCTTTGTTGATTCCCTCAACAGCTTGAGTTCTGAACAAGTTGCGGCAATCAAACCTGTTGAAAAGCGGTTGCTGTTAAATCTCAACTCGCTCAACTTACCCAATGGCACAGATAATATTGAGGGTATCACCTTCGGTCCGGTGTTACCAGATGGTCGGCAATCGATTGTGTTGGTGAGTGATAACAATTTCAACCAAAGCCAATTTACCCAAGTTCTAACTTTGGGTGCAGATTTAGTTCCCACTGCAACACCTACAGTAGAAACTCGTCCTGATTTACTTGACGATCCAAGTTTACCATTTAGTCAACGTGCTGATGCGGATGATCCAGCAATCTATGTTAATTCGACTGATGCGGAGAAAAGTCTGATATTAACGACGGTGAAAAATGCCGGTTTGCGAGTTTACGATTTATCAGGGAAGTTGCTACAGGAAGTGAATCCTGGTAATATTCGTTATAACAATATCGACTTGCAGTATGGATTTAAGTTAGGTGGAGAATCGGTTGATATTGCTGTTGCAAGCGATCGCAATAATGATAAACTAGCAATCTTCAGAATCAATCCGAATAATCCTGGTGAATATCTAGAAGATATCACCGATAGTAGCATCGGAACTTTATTCCAAGATTTACCCTTCTCTCCTCCTTATTCCGCATCAACGCGCAGTGCTTACGGTTTAGCATTATATCGCAGTCCGCTCACAGATGATTATTACGTCTTCGCTACTCGCCGAGCAACTGGAGATGTCGGACAATTCAAATTAATCGACCAAGGCAATGGTAAGATTGGGGCAGAAAGAGTACGGGAATTCACTTTACCTTCACCCACAGCTGCTGGACGTTCTCCCCAAACAGAGGGAACAGTCGTAGATCAAGAACTTGGTTTTCTCTACATTGCTCAAGAGGATGTGGGAATTTGGAAGTTTCAAGCTGAACCGAATGGTGGTACAACTGGTACTTTAATTGAACGTGTCCGATTTGAGGGTGGAAAAAATCTCACCGATGACGCAGAAGGACTAACTATATATTACGGCAAAGATGGTACAGGCTACTTGTTAGCATCCAGTCAAGGTGACAGCACCTTTGCAGCTTTTACCCGTGAAGGTAATAATGATTTCTTGGGTAGATTTGCCGTTGGAAGTAACGGTTCAATCGATAGTGTACAAGAATCTGATGGTGCAGATGTCATCAACGTTCCCCTCGGTTCTAAGTTTCCCTTTGGTTTGTTCGTTACCCACGATGGGAATAATCTGCCAGCGCAACTTGTGGATGGCGAAAACATCAAAACCAACTTTAAACTAGTTCCTTGGGAAAACATTGTTAGTGCTTTACCAAATGCGTTGACCATTGACACCACTAGTTACAATCCCCGCAATCCTCAAGCAAACTCTCTTTTAAATGGAATTGCCAGCGGTGATACAACCCAGACTTCTACTGTACTATGGGCGCGGAGCAATTTTACAGGTAATGTCTCCTTTGAATATTCGACGACACCTGATTTTAGCAATATTGCAGGTCAAGCGATCGCAACTGTTACCAATCCACTGCAACCTGTGAAAGTTGAAGTTACAGATTTGGCAGCCGGAACGCAGTATTATTACAGAGTTTATGATGCTGCTGGAGCTACAGAATCCGGTCAATTCAAGACTTCAGCTGCTTTAGGAACTCAAGCTGGTTTACGGTTTGGTGTCGCAGGAGACTGGCGTGGTGAACTTAACCCTTACCCAGCAATTTCTAATGTACCCCAAAGTAACTTAGAATTCTTCTTTGAATTTGGGGATACTATCTACGCTGATATTCCTTCCCCAGCATTGCGAAATCCCGACGGAACGGAAAAAGCTCAAGCGCAAACTTTAGATGATTTCCGCATCAAAAATAGTGAAGTATACAGTCAGCGCTTTGGTGTAAATACTTGGGGTAATTTGCGAGCCTCTACTTCTATCTTAGCAACCATTGACGACCACGAAGTTACTAACGATTTTGAAGGTGGGGAAAACTTAACTTCAGCTTCAGCTAGAGATCAAGTATTGTATGGTGCAACAAGTGGATTGGTGAATGATTCGCCACTTTACGAAAACGGTTTGCAAGCCTTTCAAGAGTATAACCCCTTGCGCGATCGCTTTTATGGTGAGACTGGCGACCCACGCACAGCAGGCGAACGTCAACTTTACCGTTACAATACCTTTGGCAATGATGCTGCGACCTTCGTTTTAGATGCTCGCTCTTTCCGAGATGCAGGATTACCAGGTGTAACAAATCTTAATGATCCGGTTGAGGTTGGGAACTTTTTAACTCAGTCATTCAATAGCGATCGCACTTTATTAGGAAGGCAGCAAGTCGAAGATTTGAAGCGTGATTTGCTCACCTCAGAACAAAACGGTATCACATGGAAGTTTATCATGGCACCGGAGCCAACTCAAAACTTGGGCGTGCTTGCCGCATCTGACCGTTATGAAGGTTACGCAGCAGAACGAACTGAAATTCTCAAGTTTATCAATGATAACAAAATTGATAACGTTGTTTTCGTCTCTGCCGATATTCACGGTACGTTAGTAAATAACCTAACTTATCAATTAGCACCCGGTCAAGCGCAAATTGCGACTACTGCCTTTGAAATTACCACAGGTTCTGTCGCCTTTGATGCACCTTTTGGACAAACAGTAGCGGAACTTGCCACAGCTGTCGGTTTGTTGACTCCTGCTCAAAGAGCATTCTACGATTCATTACCCATCGCCAACGATGGAGACAGTTTGCCTAACGATAAAGATGATTTTATCAAACAAATTGTCGATAATGGTCTGACTCCCTTAGGTTACGACCCTGTAGGATTGAATAACAACCTGCCCCAAGCTGAAGGTTTAATTAATGCCAAGCTGCTGCAAGGAGATTACGTTGCTACTCATACCTACGGTTGGACTGAGTTTAACATTGATGCGGAAACTCAAAAGCTGACATTGACAACTTATGGTATTGAAGCTTATACCCGTGAAGAACTTGAAGCAAATCCCAATGCAGTTATCAGCCGTCAACCGAAAATAGTCAGCCAATTTGAAGTAGATCCGCGCACAAGTGGCATCCGAGGTACCGCCGGAGATGACATAATAAATGCAGGGAACGGCAACAATAAAATCTACGCTGGGGAAGGAGCTAATACAATAACTACAGGCTCAGGCGATGATTTGATTTATGCTGGTTCCGGTGATGATATCATCAATGCAGGTATGGGAAATAATACCATATATGCTGGGTCAGGTAACAATACAATTACCTCAAGTGGTATTGATACCATTTTCACCGATAGTGGCAGCGATCGCTT
Organism: Tolypothrix brevis GSE-NOS-MK-07-07A; assembly: GCA_019358985.1. Taxonomy (GTDB): domain Bacteria; phylum Cyanobacteriota; class Cyanobacteriia; order Cyanobacteriales; family Nostocaceae; genus Hassallia; species Hassallia brevis. Next base: position 32,293 of record JAHHIJ010000005.1, read on the forward strand.
TATCTTGGGTGAAGGTGCTGGGATTGCGACCATTATTAAGTTTGATGAAAGCGATCGTATCATTCTAACTGGTGGTTTAACTTTCAGCAACTTAAACATCAGCCAAAGCGGTAACGATACCCTCATTAGTGCGGGTACAGACTTGTTAGCAGTTCTCAAATATACCCAATCTAGCACCATTACAAATGGCGTCTTAGTGTAAGCTCTAAAGTCGTCCAGAGTCACTATTAGACATCTCCAGATTCATACGTAGAGACGTTCCGCCGGAACGTCTAATCAAGGGTTTCGGGTAACGCATAATTAAATGTGGTCAATGTCTATTAGACATCTCCAGAAAACAATGTAGAGACGTAGCAGTGCTACGTCTAATCAAGGGTTGTGGGTAACGCATATTTAAATTTGGTCAATGTCTATTAGACATCTCCAGATTCATACGTAGAGACGTTCCGGCGGAACGTCTAATCAAGGGTTTCGGGTAACGCATAATTAAATGTGGTCAATGTCTATTGACTTTTGACTCTAGGACTTATGCAAGAGGTCTAAAAAGTAGGGGAATGACAACCATTCCCCTACTTTTATGTTGTTTGATTTGCTGACAACCAATTAAGTAAATCCTCAATGGCTGTAAAATCTAACAAAGCCTCACCAAGTGCTTCTAATTGCTCTAGGGAAAGAGTTTTAATCCGCCGCCGAACCTCTTGTGGTAACTCTCCTACCCGTCTTTGTAGTAGCCGTAGCACGAGTGTTTGCTCACCTTCCTGTTTTCCTTCTTCCTTCCCCCGCTCGTAGCCAATGCGCTCGCCTGTGGTAATGTAGCTCATAGTCCGCTCCTGCTCAAACTGCTTAAACTCTTGCCAAAATTCTGCTTCCAAGGCTTTTGATAAAATCATAACCCAATCAATAAATCGGTAGAGGTTACGAATATCCTTTTCTTGCAATCCTAATTCATACAATCGACGAATCAAGCTAAATTTCCAAGCTTTACGTTCTCCTGGCTTTTTATTTGTTTGCTGCGTCTTCAAATGTGCCATCACCACTGTTGTAAAGGGATTATCGCTAGCTTCTAATTCCGTCCAACGATTTTGATAATCCAGCAGCTTGACGGTTCCAAATTCAAAGTTAAGCCTGGTATCGGGATAATTATAGCTATATTGGTTTGGTCGCCATGTTGGGTCATTATCACACAATCTGCTGGATATCTTGAATCGCGGGTTCGGTGAGGCGAAATTGTGGGGTCATGCTTCGTCTGAAACACCGTAGCGCAATCGCACATTGGCGCGAATTTGAGCCATTGCAGTCACCCCATCAACAACTTCACCCCGCTGGGACGCTTCCCACCCAATACGCGCTTCTTGTTGCAGGTTTTGAAGTCGTCCTTGATAGATGTCTTCTTGCTGTTCTAGGAGTTTTATGCCTGCAAGAATAACTTCGATAGCATTCTGATACTTACCGCTACTGAGTTGGCGTTGCACCAGGACTTCTACTTCAGGTGGTAGAACGATTTGCATAAGTTTTTGGGGGAATTAGGAGCAACTTTAATTGTAAACGTTCCCGCTTTTCCTCTGGTCAACGCTACGCGAACGGGTTGCGATAGGCATCGCTTTATCTTTATAACATTGAACTTCAACAAAATAAATGGGTTCGTTGACAGCTGAGGTACAAATTTATCTGCGTCCATCGGCGTTTATCTATCTTCATCTGCGGTTAATTCAATATTCTGTACCTCATGAATGTGGGAATCGCTATAGCTATCCTTGAATCAATCCTTGGAAGCGCTCATCATCCCGAATGCTATCAAAATCAGAGTCAGTTTTTGCCATTTCTCGATTTTCGTCAGGACTGAGATTAATTGCTTGTTGTAGGTTTTCTAATGTCTGCTCAATATTACCTTGAAGTGCATAATAGCAAGCTTTGTTGTACCAAGCACTTTGGTAATCAGGTTTAATAGAGAGTGCTTGATCGTTGGATGCGATCGCATCTTCATTGCGTCCTAAATTCTGTAGCGCAATCCCCCGGTTGTACCAAGCTTGGTGGTAATCAGGTTTAATAGAGAGTGCTTCATCGTAGGATGCGATCGCATCTTCATAGCGTCCTAAATTCCTTAGCGCATACCCCCGGTTGTACCAAGCTTGGTGGTAATCAGGTTTAATAGAGAGTGCTTCATCGTAGGATGCGATCGCATCTTCATTGCGTCCAGCATACTGCAAATTTCCCAGATTAAATAGTAAATCATATTGAATATCAGGCGTTTGGTGGTCTTCTGCATTAAAGTTATCCTTAAACCGTTCTCGCTGTTGGTTCAGGTTAATTAAAACAGGTGGTACACCCTTCCAACTATATAAATATCTATCTATGCTATCCCAACCTGTTAACCTTTTGCATTCTTCATATTCATAAAATGAATGCTCTAATCCTGTAATAAATAAAATATTTATCTCTTTTTTATTATCTAATTTATCAATTCTTTCATATAAATTATTAACAGCTTGCTTCAGCCGTATAACTTCGATATTTTTATTATTAATATCTTCTTTTATTTTAGTAATTAACTGCTCACCCCCAGCCGGAGAACAACGGACAAATAATAAACCAAAGCCTTCTGTAAAATTCAGCGTGCGGACTAAGGCTTGATATTCTTCATCTGGTTGTGATGGTAAATCTTCATCCAACTTTGTCAGTTCTAATGCCATAATCTTAGCCGTGTAATATCAAGTCCGCTTAATTACTTATAATTCAATACGCTTGGGTTTTTGAGACGCGATAAATCGCCGTCTCTACAATAATAATTCCTTTGTAGAGACACTTAAGCTTTGTAAGGAGACTTCAGTTAATGCTAAATCTTTTAAATCTTGCCAACGTTCATTTAACCAATTTAATAAACTAGTTGGAGAAGTGCTATCTTTTAATTTTTCTATTAAATGGCGCGTACAAGCCAAAAGAATATCAGTATATTGGGCATCTTCTGGATCAATATCTTGTTCATCGGCGGGAAAATAAACAACAAAGCAACCTTGCTCATCTAAAAATTGCTGAAGACGCAGCAATTCTGTAGATTTTCCAGCACCGCGATGACCTGCATACAATTGAGAGGTCATTCTGTCTGAATACAAAATTTCTCTACCTACTTCTACTAATATATCACTTTCTCCCCGCACTTCTGTACAATCAACGTAAGCGGGATCTCCTGCGGGTAAGGGTCGAAATGGGTCAAAAGCATTATATATCCGCTTTAAAAAGGCAAAATTCTGGATCATAAATCTAAATTTATCAGGTTAGCGCCATACTATCGCAAACTTACAAAGAAAGGCAGAAAATGGTGCAACTTGTAGGCGCAATAGCTTATGATGTCCGGGCAATTAAACAGAATACCCAGAACCCCACCCCCGACGATTAAAATCGCGGCTACACAAACAAAGTCCGCGATTAGGCGGACTAATCTGAAAATAGGGTTTCAAATTTAATCTGGCGAGAGTAATAAAAGAGCGTTATGCAATAGACATCGACCGAATTTAATTATGCGTTACCCGAAACCCTTGTAGAGACGTTCCGCCGGAACGTCTTTACGTATGAATCTGGAGATGTCTAATAGACATCGACCGAATTTAATTATGCGTTACCCGAAACCCTTGTAGAGACGTTCCGCCGGAACGTCTTTACGTAGGTGGGTAGAAAAAATTATCGTTGTGGTCAGGGAGTAGTGAGTAGTGAGTAGTGAGTAGGGGTAAGGCTTTGAGATGAATTTACATTCTGTTACATAGTTTCGTTTATTTCCGCCTACTTACTTACGTATGAATCTGGAGATGTCTAATAGGTCTAGTGGTTCATTGAATTCGGGCAGTCGTTCATTGAAATCGGGCAGTCGTTCATTGAAATCGGGCAGTGGTTCATTGAATTCGGGCAGTGGTTCATTGAATTCGGGCAGTGGTTCATTGAAATCGGGCAGTGGTTCATTGAAATCGGGCAGTCGTTCATTGAATTCGGGCAGTCGTTTATTGAAATCGGGGAACTACCGAGGATTTACATATAACCATTCGATATTTTTGTAATAAATAATTAAAATATACTGAATAATGCGGGTGTCAAATAACCCTAATTCTGTTTATCCTAGTGCTGTACAGTTCAGGGTAGAAGTCATTTTTTATCCTGGCGCATCATTAATAATAGGAAAGTGATTTATGTCACGTCCAAAACGCGGGTCTAAAGTACTTGATAGAGCGCAGCGTCGGATTGCGGCTTTGAAATCGATCAGTGCCACCTTAGATTTAGGCAATGGGGTAACAATTGACTCCTTTGCAACCCTCATCAAAACAACCCAAGATAAGTTGGAAGTTTATAACTCAAGCCTCTCCACCGTGGATCTGACTCAGGGAGCCTTAGAACTTGCCGAAAAGTCGCTGATGGAACTAACAGAACATATGTTACTCAGTGTAGCTGCAAAGTATGGCAAGAATAGCGATGAGTATAAAATGGCAGGGGGTGTTCGTCGAAGCGATCGCAAGCGTCCAGTGCGGAAGCCTAAACAAGAAGCTGTTGCTTGATTGTTCAAGCGATCGCTTTATCTTGGGTGAAGGTGCTGGAATTGCGACCATTATTAAGTTTAACGAAAGCGATCGTATCTTGCGTTTTTATTGAATACACGTCTAGACGTTCCGGCGGAACGTCTCTACAAGGAGAGGGGTTTTATGCATGTACCTCCTAAACCTAAAATATGCTGTTATTAAGTTTAACGAAAGCGATCGTATCACTTTAACTGGTGGTTTAACTTTCAGCAACTTGAACATCAGTCAAAGCGGTAACGATACCTTCATCAGTGTGAGTGCAGACTTGCTAGAGTCACTATTGACTTTTGACTCTAGGACTTATATTAAGTTTGGATAATTTAGTTATAATTCCCACAGTTATTGCACCCCGATAAAGCTGTGCTTTGTCAGGGTGAGGTTTTTTGCCGGACGGTAATCCTACTTGAGAATGATGTGAAGACCGATCTTCGTAGTTGTCTGGGTCTTTTTACAATAACTTTATCAGAAGAAATTTTATTGTTTTTCACAGAAGCGCTGTTTAAACGGCTTCATTAGTTAGCTGAGTCAAAAGCCTATGCAACCCACTAACCCGAACCAATTTACCGAAAAAGCCTGGGAAGCGATCGCCCACACTCCAGATATTGCCAAACAATATCAACTCCAGCAGATCGAAAGCGAACACTTAATGAAAGCGCTGCTAGAACAAGAAGGACTCGCTAGCGCTGTTTTTACCAAAGCGGGTGTAAACCTCCAAAAATTACGCGATCGCACTGAAGAATTCATTCAACGTCAGCCGAAAGTATCCGGTAGCAGCACTTCCGTCTACTTAGGACGCAGCTTGGATACTCTGCTAGATCGCGCTGATGGGTATCGCAAAGAATTTAAAGACGAATACATCTCAATTGAACACTTATTACTCGCTTACGTCAAAGATGATCGCTTTGGCAAAAGTCTATTCCAAGAATTTGGATTAGACGAAGGCAAATTAAAGAATATCATTAAACAAATTCGTGGGAACCAGAAAGTGACCGACCAAAATCCAGAAGGCAAATATGAAGCACTGGAAAAATATGGGCGTGACCTCACAGAAGCTGCCCGTCAAGGTAAACTTGATCCAGTGATTGGACGAGATGATGAAATTCGCCGTACTGTGCAAATTCTCTCCCGTCGTACTAAAAATAACCCCGTACTTATTGGTGAACCTGGTGTTGGTAAAACTGCGATCGCTGAAGGATTAGCACAGCGCATCATCGCCGGTGATGTCCCTCAGTCGCTCAAAGACCGCAAGCTGATAGCTTTAGATATGGGTGCTTTGATTGCGGGGGCAAAATTCCGGGGTGAATTTGAAGAACGTCTCAAAGCAGTATTAAAAGAAGTTACCGAATCTGGCGGCAATATTGTATTATTTATCGATGAAATTCATACCGTAGTTGGCGCCGGTGCTACTCAAGGTGCGATGGACGCAGGTAACTTGTTAAAACCGATGTTAGCGCGGGGTGAATTGCGCTGTATTGGGGCGACAACTCTTGATGAATACCGCAAGTATATCGAAAAAGATGCCGCTTTGGAAAGACGCTTCCAGCAGGTTTATGTCGATCAGCCGACTGTATCCGATACTATTTCGATTTTGCGGGGGTTGAGAGAACGTTATGAAAACCACCACGGGGTAAAGATTTCTGACAGTGCTTTAGTTGCCGCTGCTATATTGTCGAGTCGATATATTAGCGATCGCTTTCTTCCCGATAAAGCGATCGATTTGGTAGATGAAGCAGCAGCGAGACTGAAAATGGAGATTACCTCCAAACCCGAAGAACTCGACGAAATCGACCGCAAAATTCTCCAATTAGAAATGGAAAGGCTTTCTCTGCAAAAAGAAAGCGATGCAGGTTCTCGCGAACGTTTAGAAAGACTGGAAAAAGAACTTGCGGATTTTAAAGAAGAGCAAAGAACCCTCAGTACTCAATGGCAGTCTGAAAAAGATATTATCACCAAAATTCAGTCTGTTAAACAAGATATTGAACGGGTAAATCTGGAAATTCAACAAGCTGAACGCGACTACGATCTCAACCGCGCTGCTGAGTTGAAATATGGCAAATTAACAGATTTACATCGTCGATTAGAAGCGGCAGAAAGTGAACTTGCACAAACTCAAAAAAGTGGAAAATCACTGTTGCGAGAAGAGGTAACTGAAGTTGATATTGCGGAAGTTATTTCTAAGTGGACGGGGATTCCCATCAGCAAGTTGGTAGAATCTGAGAAGGAAAAACTGCTGCAATTAGAAGATGAACTGCACCATCGGGTTGTGGGACAAAATGAAGCAGTAACAGCTGTCGCAGATGCCATTCAGCGATCGCGTGCCGGACTTGCAGATCCCAATCGTCCCATTGCTAGCTTTATTTTCCTCGGTCCTACCGGTGTGGGTAAAACTGAATTAGCGAAAGCGCTAGCAGCATATCTCTTCGACACCGAAGAAGCTTTGGTACGAATTGATATGTCTGAGTACATGGAAAAACACGCAGTCTCTCGCCTCATCGGTGCGCCTCCCGGATACGTGGGATACGATGAGGGCGGACAACTCACCGAAACAATTCGCCGTCGTCCTTATGCGGTGCTGCTATTCGACGAAATCGAAAAAGCACACCCCGATGTATTTAATATCTTCCTGCAAATTCTTGATGATGGGCGTGTGACTGATGCCAAAGGTCATAAAGTTGACTTTAAGAACACGATCATCATTATGACCAGCAACATCGGTTCCCAGTATATTTTAGATGTGGCAGGGGATGATTCACACTATGATGAAATGCGTCATCGCGTGATGGAAGCGATGCGAAATAGCTTCCGTCCTGAGTTTCTCAACCGCATTGATGAAACAATTATCTTCCATGCCTTGCAGAAACAAGAATTGCGGCATATTGTGCAGTTGCAAGTAGAAAGACTGCGGCAAAGATTGAGCGATCGCAAGATTTCTCTGAAACTTTCCGATTATGCTCTTGACTTTTTGGCAGAAGTAGGATATGACCCTGTATTTGGGGCGCGTCCTTTAAAGAGAGCGATTCAGCGGGAGTTAGAAACTCAAATCGCCAAAGCCATCTTACGCGGTGAATTCAATGATGGTGATACGATTTTTGTGGATGTGCAGAATGAGCGCTTATCTTTCAATCGCTTGCCAGCTGAGGTGTTTACGGGCTAATTAGATGCAAGATTAAGACCCCGATTTCTCGAAGGATACCATTGACGAATGGTAGGTGTGACCCCTCATTTAACAAAAACCCCTGTAGAGACGTTCCGCACCGAACTTCTCTACAATTAGACATCTCCAGAAAACAATGTAGAGACGTAGCAGTGCTACGTCTCTACAAGGGTTTGGGGCAACGCATAGTTCATTTCTACTCCTATGTCTATTGTGTGGGATGACGAAAACAAGAAAATTATTCATCAAAAAATACTTCATATATGTCAGTAAATAAGTGGGCATAATTAAAGATAAAATGTATTATTTATTCGTAGTGAGGGGTTTACTGCTCACTTACATTCATTTTTAAGCACTGAAGTGCTTACTACGTATGATATGTTTATTTATACTTCGGCAAGTTAGCTGATTATTTAACCCGGAATGATCTAGTTAAGTAATGTAGTTTTTAATGAATGCACAAATAACAATTAGCGAAGGAGAAATTCTATGTCATTAGAACAGGTTGATGCTTTTTATGATCTTGTGAGTTCAAATCAAGCTATTTACGAGGAATATTACAATAAGTGCTGTCGTCCGGGCTTTTTAGGCAGTTATCATTGGGATAAAAGCAAGATTGTTGATTTTGCGGCTAATCTAGGCTACAGCTTTAGTGAAAATGATTTAGATCAAGTATGGTTTGGAAATGAGCCAAGTTTTTCTGCTCAATCGCTGAATTTATCCAAATCCGGGTATATGTCTTGAATTAATTGGCATTTTTAGATCTTTTAACTGAATAATTTTAGAATAGACATCGAACTCAGGTTAATTAGGGGTTGCCCGATGCCAAGAGACGTAGCACTGCTACGTCTCTACGGATGACTCTGGAGATATCTAATATACGTTTCGATATGACTACAATCAAAGACGCATTCCCTAGTGGGGAAAGCGTGGTAGAGATGTAGCACAGAATACTCTCTAAAAATCTGAAGCTGGTTGCTGTAAAAATTCTATTTCCTCTGGGGTAGAAATGCGCCCTAAAATTGCATTGCGATGAGGAAATCGCCCAAAACGTTCAATTATTTCCAGGTGACGATATGCATATTCGATCGCACTGGTGCTGTCAGGATCGTGACTGAGTTGCCCAAATAGCTTTACACTCTGATGCTGATGATCGAGATTTTCGCTGTGTTCAAAAGGCAAGTAGACAAACCAGCGTTCTACAGGCAAAAAGTGGCAATCGTAACCGAATGCGATCGCTTGCTGCGCTGCTGAAAGTGCCTCCCAATCAGTAGCGAAGGCTTCAGGAGTACCCCGAAATATACTTCGGGGAAACTGATCTAACAACAAAATTAGCGCTAGACAAGTTTCGGGTAAATCGATCCAATCGTCTAGGTGTCCCGCTGCGGCTTTTTGGTAATCTGTGCCGAATCGAGTTCGCAGTTCTTCATCAAACTCTGGTGTTTTATTAAACCAAGTTTTTTGAGGTTTCCCGTAACTCGCTTCATTGCGATCGCCAAACCAAAATTCTAAAATAGGTTTTGCCTGTGACATTGCTATTATGTCCGTTTAATTAACAGTAATAAAAACCTACCTACCGTCGTAGAGACGTTCGGTTCGTAACGTCTTTACATCCTAGAGACGTTCGGTTCGTAACGTCTTTACATCCTAGAGACGTTCGGTTCGTAACGTCTTTACATCCTAGAGACGTTCGGTTCGTAACGTCTTTACATCCTAGAGACGTTCGGTTCGTAACGTCTTTACATCCTAGAGACGTTCCGCCGGAACGTCTTTACATCCTAGAGACGTTCCGCCGGAACGTCTTTACAAAAGTAAGTAATTTACCAGACATACTATTACTGACCTAACATAAGCACTTGTCGCATTTTACGCATATTGGCGGGCAATTCTAAATTCATTGCTTGCTGAATAAACATCGACGGTATGGGAATATTAGGCGTAGCTTGGACAGTATAAGCTAGCAATGTGCCATTACCGCAATCTTTTAGTTCTAAATTAGCTGTAAAGTCTTCAAAAGTTCCTTTTTCCATCCGAAATTGAATTCTCTGCCCAATTTCTTCGGCAACGTGGAGGTAGATTTCAACTTGTGCCGTGAAAAATAAAAAGGCTTTTTGTGCTGCTTGATACAGACGCTTGACTTCACCTCGTTGTGTAATTTCGCTCTTTGTAATATCAGGAAAATATTGCACCCAACGGGGGTAATCTGTTAATTGCTGCCAGACATGCGATCGCACTAAAGGCACATACATCCAAGCTGTGGCAGCACCACCCCAAGCATTGTGCGTGTGCGATCGCGTTTCTACCAAAATCTCACCTTGCATCAGTAATTTTTGCTTGTCTTGACTCCAAGTCATATCGTCACCTTTAGTAATATTTGGGATATAAGACGCAGACATATTGATTTTGGTTACTCCTCAAAGCCACTTACACAGTTAAAATGTCAAATCTTTAACTTCATCGATCACAACCAACTAATTGTAGTTCCACTTCCATAGATGAATTTTCCGGAAAAACTCCTTCTAAGCTAATTATTCCCAATATTTACGTAAAAGTATGTAATTTTATGATGACTTTCCCTTCATGGCTAAATATTCAACTAGCTCAATTGCTCCCCGCTCCGTTGGTACAAACAATTTTAAGAGCTTATACTCATAGAGCAATATCAACAAACGCCAAAACTTCCAACTGGCAAGGAAATCATGCCACGCATCTTTGACAACATTGACTTACAACTACTGCCGATTTTGCGGGATACCCTCAAAGTATCTTATCGGGCTGATTTTTGCGTGGGCTATTTCAACGTCATAATCAGAATCGCCTTCTATAATTTTTAGCGATCGCACAAAACTCCGTGCTGAACTTGACAGAATCATTGCTCACCTCTACGGTTTAACCGATAATATTATGAATGATTCCCAACATCTAAACCAGAAGCAGCTAGCACTTTTACCAACAGATGAAGATATTGCTTTTTATGAAGAACACGGGTGGTATATCTCTCAAAAAGTGCTTGCTGAAGAAATTATTGATGAGGCAATTAAAGGTAGTGAAAGATATTACCGAGGAGAGCGAGATACACCACTTCCCATCAGCAGCGGTTATAGCGATTGGCAACCGAAAGATGGGTACAATGTTATTCGTAATAACGAATTTGTTTCTTTGCAAAACCAGCAATTACGCTTTTTGGCATTGCAACCAATCATTGGTGCGATCGCTTCACGACTAGCCAAAACTAAGCAAATTCGACTATTAGACGACCAACTAGTTTACAAACCACCTCAAGACAAAAATGGCAAAACTGCCGTTGGTTGGCATAGCGATCGCGCTTATTGGTCTACTTGCAGTTCACACAACTTACTAACAGCTTGGATTCCCTTTCATGACTGCGACGAATTAAATGGATCTTTGGTTGTGCTAGACAAAAGTCATAAATGGTCAGATATCGAAAATACGCGATTTTTTAATAACCATAACTTAGAAGATATCGAAAAGCAATTTTATCAGCAAAAACGAGAAATTATCAAAGTAGCGATCGCATTAAAAAAAGGTCAAATCAGCTTTCATCACTGTTGGACAATTCATGGAAGCTATCCCAACTACAGCAACTCCTTTCGCTTGGCAATAGCAGTACATCTCCAAGATGAAAGCAATTATTATCAACCTTTTTGGAATCATCAAGGAAAAGAAATTCATATCATTGATGAATTCTTATGTCGAAAATTGCCTAATGGTGAGCCAGATTTCCGCGATCCAGCAGTATTTCCTCTTTTATGGTTAGAAGATAATCAAATTTAAATATTTGAGAAATCATATCATATCCGGTAAATCAAACATACTGTAGAGACGTTCCACCGGAACGTCTTTAGATAGAATTCTTTCTCTGCGATCCTTTGCGTTTTCCTCTGCGATCCTTTGCGTTTAAAAAATAATTTATTCTAACCTAATAGACATCTCCAGAAAACAATATAAAGACGTAGCACTGCTACGTCTCTACAAGGGTTTGGGGCAACGCATAGTTCATTTCTACTCCTATGTCTAATATCTATCATTCATCACTAATCAGCAAAACAATTTTACCTGTCACAGATCCACTTTCCAATAATTGATGAGCTAGATCCGCTTTTTCTAAAGGAAAAGTTTGACTAACATGAATTTTCAACTTGCCCTCATCAATCCAAGTAGCACACTGTTCTAAAATGTCTGCTTGATGCTTTTGTGCTTCCACTAAACCTTGGGACATTGGTGTCAACATTAATTCAAAACCAATGCGAAGATTACGCAGTCGGGCAACTTTCCAAACAGTGTTTGCATCAGGTTCCAAAATCGTCACAATATCACCATAAAAACGCACTGCGGGAAAGGTTTTCTGAAAAATTTCTCCACCTACGGTATCAAAAGCTAAATCTACACCTTCACCGTTTGTCCAATTTAAAACAGCTTGCACAAAGTCGGTTTGTTTGTAAAAAATTACTTCGTCAGCACCTAGTTGTTTCACAAAATTAGCTTTTTCTTGAGAACTCACAGTTGTGCAGACATCAGCACCTTTAAGTTTCGCTAGTTGAATTGCTACATGTCCAACACCACCGGCACCCGCATGAATCAAAACTTTTTCCCCAGGTTGCAGTCGTCCTCTTTCATACAACGCTTCCCAAGCAGTGATTAACACCAAAGGAGCAGCAGCAGCTTCTACAAAGGATGCCGAAGCGGGTTTACGGGCAACAAACCGCTCATCAATCAGGGTAAATTCTGCATAATTACCTTGATGTGCGCCCAATCCACCATTGCAAAAATATACCTCATCACCTACGCGAAAACGCTGAACAGCCGCACCGACAGCTTCAACAACACCTGCACCATCACATCCTAAAATGGCAGGCATATTATCTGGGTAAAAAGTGCCGCGTTTGCGAAGTTTTGTATCAATAGGGTTAACCCCAGCTGCTACCAACCGTACCAGAAGTTCCGTTTCTCCTGGGGGGACGGCAGGTTTTGCTATAGACTTCATTTGCAGAACTTCAGGATTACCAGATGCTGTCATTAAGACTGCTTTCACGATTTCTTCCTCCGCACTCAACCTAGATACACGCTTATAAGGCAACTTTAGCGTAATAGGGTAAAGTGCGATCGCTTCTTCCTACCTGAATATGAAAAAGCTGCGAAATATTGACTTTCGCAGCTTCGGTGTGGTGTGAGGAACTTAACTCATCTCATATTAAACTTATCTGACCAAAAGCAATGCGCTTGTTACAGTTTTTGTAACGAAGTTGTTCTCACAGCAAAGCACCACCACAACTCGAACCACATCCAGCGGTACAACCATAGCAATAAGCGGCAGTTTGTACCTCATCAATTAAGTCTAAATTGCCAGCTTCTAGCAACTTAGCAACTGTCAAGGTTTCCCCATTGCGAGTTTTCGCAGGTAGATTCATCATTTGGTTAAAGTCACAATCATAGACATTACCTAAATAGTCAATTGAAAACTCATCACGACACATCAAATTTTCAATTGTACTACCATTAAAATGCGACTCTAAAAACTGCAAATAGGGTGCGTAAAGCTTCTTTCGCTCTAAATGCATTTTAGTTCGACCTACTGGAATGTTTGTGATTGTGAATAGGTTGTTAAACACAATTTCAAAATGTTCTTGCAAGAACATTTTATAATCCTTTTCCAGCTTGCTCTGTTCGGGAGTTAAGGAAAAATTTTCCTTTGTAGGTAATTGCGGATTATACACCAAATCTAAAATTAAATTTGGTTCTTTTCCATAACCAACTTTGTTCAACCATTGTATGGCACGAATCGAATCATCGAAAACGCCAAGACCCCGCATTTTATCAACATTATCTGCTAAATAGCAAGGTAGAGAAGCAACAACTCTCACTTGATGTTTCGCAAAATATTCTGGTAAATCACCAAAACCATCTTCAAAAAAAATTGTCAAGTTCGACCGAACAATTACCTGTTTACCTGTTGCTTTTGCGGCTTCTACCAGTGGCTTAAATCCATAATTCATCTCAGGGGCACCACCGGTCAAGTCAACAATTTTAATTTCTGGAAATTGATGAATTAACTCTATTAACTGTTCGCAAATTTCCGGGGTAAGTTCTTCTGTGCGTTTTGGTCCCGCTTCCACATGACAGTGCGTACAAGCGAGGTTGCAGCGCTTACCCAAATTAATTTGTAACACACTAATTCCCTTTTTTGTCAAGGGAGAACTTAGTTTCTCTTTGAAAGGTGTTATTGTTGTGGTTGATTTGGTTTGCATTGGCTAATACTTGATTAAAATGACGAGAATTAAGCCCTTATTTAACAACAACCGCCGCCATCATAGTACCATGTAGAGTCAGTAACGATTATCTCTTTTGGCATTAAGTTATTAAGCTTTGCGGCTGTTTTATCGCACACTGCCGCTGGAACTCCACGTTGAAGAATATGTCCGGCTGAATCGTCAAAAATCTCTTCTGCACCTGCGTAAATTGCTGTTTTACCTGTAAAAATACAAGCGCCATCTTCGGGAATGATAACTTTAAAAGAGACAGAATCGAGACTTTCTAAAAGTAAATTATCTGGCAAATTGTAAGTCTGAGAATCTAGAAGACGATAAGGACGACGAGCGCGAATTTCAACTTGACCAAAACCAGCCTGGATGATACGTTGAGTATATTCTTCATAAGTGAGTGCGCCTGATAAACACATCGCTCGTAACCGCTCATCTTGTTGTAAATGAAGGGCAATTGGAGAGGTCGCGATGGGGTCACTCATTTGCAAGCGACCACCTGGTTTTAATACTCGATATGCTTCTTTTAAAGCACGAGTTAAATCTTCTGGTTCAAAGATATTAAAAAGGCAATTTTGCGCCACTACATCGACAGAAGCATCATCAATTGGTAAGTTAAAAGCATCGCCTTCGCGAATTTCTACAAAGCTGATATCAAACCAAGAATTTTCTTTTGCGGCAATTTCCAAATTGCGTGTAGCAGCTTCACGCATCGCTGCAACGGGATCGACTGCAATTACAGCACTCTGACGACGCGAAAAATAAGCAAATTGCAAGGCTTCTAACCCACCACCAACGCCAACATATAATACTGTAGGTTGGTTTACCAGTTCAGTAGCGTGAACGGTGGTGCCGCAACCATAGTTCATTTCCTGCATTTCCAAGGGAATATGCAATCCTGGCAATTGCAAGGATGAACTTTGGACACAACAAAGTCCAACTTGGGGCGTTTGTGCGACTTCGCTGTAGAATTGCGCTGCTGCTTCTAAATAGGTCATTGTGGTTGTGAAGTTTAAAGTTCGCTTTATGAATAGTAATACAACTAACTTTATGTAAGATTAATTTTTGCTGAATGTATCGCAAGTATTGTATTTTGAGATACAGGTAATTATAATATTCCCACGCAAAAGGCTTTTGTTTGATGTTGAGATTTGTCAAATTAGACATCTCCCGAAAAGACGTAGAGACGTTCCGACGGAACGTCTTTACATTGTAAGTAATAAACGTGACATGAGATGAGTCAATTATCGGATGATGACATTTACCAAGAAGTCGGTAAAATAGTCGCCAACTTTAGAATCCTTAAATGCTACGAATGCGCTCAAGCTGTGATGCAATGGTTGGCAAAAAATGGTATTGAGGGCAGAGTCATTAAAATTCAAACTGCCTATGGTGAAGATTATATAATTAGTACACGCTTAGAAAGTCAGGGAATAATCGATTCAATTACACTCAATGGGATTCATTACGGGGTAGTGGTTAAAGAAAGAGTCTTTGATAATCTCTCAACGGAAGGATTACCTACAGAGGATTGGTTAAATGATTTTCAATGTCCCAGTGAAGAGTTTTTGATTGACTATTTGAATGAGTTGTAAAATAAATTAGTAACTTGGAACAAAGTTAAATAAGTAATATGAGTAGATTGTTTGAAGTTTTGCAAAAAATTCACAGAAAACCAGGTATGTATATAGGACATGCTTCAGTTAGCGACCTTTTTATGTTTTTAGTAGGTTATAAAACTGCTTTAAGAGAATTGAAAATTGAATCAACTGAGGATGAAATGGATTTTTATCGTGAGTTCCAACCTTGGTTGCAACAAAAGTATCATGTCTCAACTTCTAATTCTTGGGCAAAAATTATTATGCTCTACTGTGTGAATGAAAAGGAAGGATTTGAGAGTTTCTTTAAGTTACTTGATGAGTTTTTGGCACGGAATAAGAATTTAGAATCTCATCCAATAGCTAGCGCGAACAAAGTTGTATCGAAAGGCTTGAATGATGAATACAACTTTAAGTAACAAAAAATACTTTAATTTACGCAGATATTTATTTAGCTAGTTTGCTGCTTTGATAAAAAATAACCTCTACCAAAAGATATACTTGTGAAAATAAGTAATTTTTATGTGTATATTCAACAATATTTAACTTTTACCAAGAAAATAAAATTAACATTAAATAGTAGCCAATTTGTTATCTTGTTTGATAACCTCTTTTAAAGGTCATAATCTTGATTTATGGGTATTTCTTTGAGATTCGACCAAATAACAACTAGCAGTAAATCTATAACTGCACATTTTTTAGGTAAAGAAAAGATTGGTCATAAGTAAAATGACCATCATTTTCAAGTTAACTAAAATCGCATACTTGTAAGTTCGTCAAAACCCTTATTTAATGGAGTTCGGCATGATATTAGCAACCCCGACTCAATCAAAGCCTTTAACTGATGAAGAACTGCATAAAATAAACGCTTATTGGCGTGCAGCTAACTATCTTTCAGTTGGACAAATCTATTTACTAGACAATCCACTACTCAAAGAACCGCTGAAGCAAGAACACGTCAAACCTAGACTTCTCGGTCATTGGGGGACAACTCCGGGGCTTAACTTTATTTATGCTCACCTCAACCGGGTGATCAAAAAGAATGACCTGAATACAATATATATTGCAGGTCCCGGTCACGGTGGTCCGGGGTTGGTCGCTAACACTTATCTGGAAGGGACTTACAGCGAATATTACCCGAATATTTCCCCAGATGCGGAAGGGATGAAGAAACTCTTCAAACAGTTTTCTTTTCCTGGTGGTATTCCCAGTCACGTTGCACCAGAAACTCCGGGATCGATTCACGAAGGTGGTGAACTGGGCTATGCTTTATCTCACGCTTACGGTGCAGCTTTCGATAATCCTGACTTGATTGTTGCTTGCGTTGTTGGTGATGGTGAAGCGGAAACCGGACCTTTAGCAGCTAGTTGGCACTCGAACAAGTTTCTCAATCCGGCGCATGATGGTGCTGTATTGCCGATTTTACACCTCAACGGTTACAAAATTGCTAACCCAACAGTGCTGGCACGAATCAGCCATGAGGAGTTAGAAAGTTTATTTGTGGGTTACGGCTATAAGCCTTATTTTGTCGAAGGTTCCGACCCAGAAATTGTACATCAATTGATGGCGGCAACCCTGGATACTGTGATTCGGGAAATCAAAGAGATTCAAGAAAATGCTCGGAATAATGGCTTGACAGAGCGATCGCCTTTTCCGATGATTATCCTGAGAACTCCTAAAGGTTGGACGGGACCAAAAGAGGTTGACGGCAAAAAAACAGAAGATTTTTGGCGATCGCATCAAGTTCCTTTTGGAGAAATCGCATCCAAACCAGCGCACCTCAAACTCCTCGAAGAGTGGATGCAAAGTTACAAACCAGAAGAACTCTTCGATAGTAATGGTACACTAATTCCTGAATTAGCCGAACTCGCCCCCAAAGGTCAGCGTCGCATGGGAGACAACCCCCACGCTAACGGTGGTGTTTTGTTGCGCGATCTAAAAATGCCTGACTTTAAAAATTACGCCGTTGATGTTGACAAACCGGGTACAGTTGTTGCCGAAGCTACCAAGGTAATGGGTCAATTCCTCCGGGATGTCATAAAACTCAACTCCGAAGAGCGCAACTTTCGCATCGTTGGACCAGACGAAACTGAATCGAATCGGTTGGGTGCTGTATTTGAAGTTACAACAAGAGCTTGGGATGCCGAAATACTCCCAGAAGACGAAAAGCTGTCCCTCGATGGACGAGTGATGGAAATTCTCAGCGAACATACCTGTCAAGGTTGGTTAGAAGGATACCTGCTCACCGGTCGTCACGGCTTCTTTTCTTGCTATGAAGCGTTTATCCACATAATTGACTCAATGTTCAACCAACATGCCAAATGGTTGAAAACTACTCGTCATATTCCTTGGCGCCGAGCGATCGCTTCTCTCAACTACCTACTAACTTCTCACGTTTGGCGACAAGACCACAACGGTTTTTCTCACCAAGACCCAGGTTTTATCGATCATGTAGTCAACAAAAAATCTGAAGTCATTCGGGTTTATTTGCCACCCGATGCTAACACGCTGCTGTCCGTCACAGACCACTGTTTACGAAGCCGCAACTATGTCAACGTCATTGTCGCCGGCAAGCAACCCGCGTTGCAGTATCTTGATATGGAAACTGCAATTAACCATTGTACCAAAGGTGTGGGCATTTGGGAATGGGCAAGCAATGACAAAGGCTTTGAACCCGATGTAGTGATGGGTTGTGCGGGAGATGTCCCGACGCTGGAAACCTTAGCGGCAGTAGATATTCTCCGCCAGAACTTCCCCGATTTGAAGGTGCGTGTGGTTAACGTGGTAGACTTGATGACGCTACAACCACAAAGCGAGCATCCCCACGGTTTGAGTGATAAAGACTTCGATAGTCTGTTTACGACTGACAAACCTGTAATTTTCGCCTTTCATGGCTATCCCTGGTTAATTCATCGCCTCACTTATCGTCGCACTAACCACGGTAACATTCATGTGCGCGGTTATAAAGAGGAGGGAACGACTACCACACCCTTTGATATGGTCGTCCTTAACGAATTAGACCGCTTTAGTTTGGTGGATGATGTCATTGACAGAGTGCCACAACTAGGGTATAAAGCCGCTTATGTCAAGCAAATGATGCATGACAAGTTGATTGAACACAAGCTTTATATTAACCAGCATGGTGAAGATATGCCAGAAATTCTCCACTGGAAATGGCAGCACTCAAATGATAATACTGATGTCGGTCACGAGGGGAGTTAAACAGAATGTAGAGACGTAGCACTGCTACGTCTCTACAATGGTTCTGGGGAACGCATATTTAAATTCTGTCGATGTCTAATCTACTTATTGCCCTATCAACTATCAACCAACAACTTTGATATCGCTGCGTTCTACATAATAAGAACCTAAGACAATAGCATCCATATGAGTTCTTAAAAAACACTTGATAGCTTCATCTGGTGTCCGGACAATGGGTTCATTTTCGTTGAGGGATGTGTTTAGGACAATGGGAACACCTGTGCGTTGAGCAAATGTATTAATCAAGTCCCAATAGAGGGGATTGGTACTGCGACTGACACTTTGTAAGCGTCCTGTGCCATCAACATGGGTAACAGCAGGAATTAGCTCTCTTTTTTCTGGACGAATTTTAAAGACTTTTTCCATGAATGGTGCCGGTTCATCGATTTCAAAGTATTCGCCTACTCTTTCTTCTAAAATGCTAGGAGCGAAGGGGCGAAACTTTTCCCGGAATTTGATTTTCAAGTTGATAATATCGCGCATATCAGCACGACGGGGATCGGCTAAAAGGGTTCGATTACCTAAAGCTCTAGCTCCAAATTCCATTCTACCTTGAAACCAACCCACTACTTTACCTTCACACAAAGCATCTACAACATGATTTAAAAGAGCATCGCGCTCTAATTTTTTCGGTTGCAAATTGTGATGTTGCAGGGCTAACAAACATTCTTCATCAGAAAATTCTGACCCCCAATAAGCATGATTTAAAACAAATTTTCTCGGTTGTTTTAGCATTTGATGCCAAACATAAAAAGCTGCACCAAAGCATGTGCCGTTGTCAGCCGCACCTATGGGAGTGTAGACATTTTTAAAGGGGGTATTTTGAGTTATTTTACCGTTAGCGACAGAGTTCATTGCTACACCACCCACCAAACAGAGATTTTCGCTCTTGTAGCGATCGCTTAAACGATTCAGCAGATGAAAGATAATTTCTTCAGTCACAGCTTGCACAGACGCGGCGATATTTTGATGCTTCGATGTCACTTCCGATTTTGGATCTCGCGCTGCACCGAGTAATTTTTCTAACTCTGGGCTGTGGAATGGTTGGACAGTTGGAGAACCACTTTCCCAATTCATCGCAATACCTTCGGTGTGGTGGTTAAAGTAGTCGAGATTTAATTCAAAGCTGTCTCCTTTGGGATATATAATTCGGCGAAAGGCTTCTAAGTATTCAGGTTCGCCATAGGGGGCTAATCCCATAACTTTATACTCATCACCGTAAGCCGGAAAGCCGAGGTATAAAGTAATGGCGTTGTAGAGGTAGCCGACGGAATGGGGGTAGTGAGTGCGAGAAAAATATTCTAACTCGTTACCGCGTCCGGCTGCCGAGAGAGTGCTGACAAAATCTCCCATACCGTCGATTGAGAGAATTGCTGCTTCTTCAAAAGGAGAAACAAAAAAACCACTAGCCAAATGGGTGGTATGATGTTCTAAATTATGGATTTTGGCGCGGATATCTTCTGCTTCGCAGTGACAAGCATCGGCTAGTTGTTGCAAGAGACTCGCAGATTTGCTTTGTTTGTTAAATCGATCCAAAAGCGATCGCACAGAAGGACGATTTTGTAGGGTAAATAGTAGCTTGCGATTGAGGTTGGCTTTGGGATTGAAAGATACTGCAACATGCTCTAAATCTGCTGCACTAATACCACCCACTTTTAAACAATAGCGGATAGATTCGGCGGGAAATCCAGCCCAATGTTTAACTCGATTAAACCGCTCTTCTTCAACTGCGGCAACGAGTTCACCGTTTTGGATTAAGCAAGCAGAGGCATCACCGTGATAAGCGTTAATTCCGAGGATATTCATGTTGGCTTTAATGTGCTAAATTATAAGTTTTTTTCAGATCGGCTCCGGTGTAGCCTGTAAAAACCCACACCAGAGAGCGAATACAATCACGTAGAATGCGAGTTTGGGGTTCTGGTGGATTGATTGATGGAGCAGAGACAGGAGTAAATGTTATACTTTGGCTACCAAGGATGATGGTGGCGATCGCCTTTGCTCTGGGCATATGAAAGCTGGAAGTAATTAGAAACAAGTGTTGTATATTGTGTTTCTTGAAGTCATTCACTAGAGAGGTAAAGTTAGTGACTGTATCAACAGCACGACGATCAATATGTACGCGTGTCAGAGATATACCTGCGGTTTGAAAAGTTTTGTGTATCTCGTCTCGGTTTGAGCCAGAAGATATCCAGATATCTAGGGATGGATACCACCGTGCTAGTTCCGCAGTCAAACTTTCCCGCTCCGCTCCACCACCTAAGATAAAGAAAGCTTGGGGTTGGGGAGCTTGGTAGGAGGCGATCGCTAATCTAATTGGAATGATACTCAGTATAACAAGGATAAAACCTACAAGAGCAAATATCCAATATTTCTTGGCTAGTAAATAAAATCGTTTCATCTTAAGAACTTTGTCAATTGACTGTTGAGGATACAGCTAGGCGATCGCTACAAATCGATTGACATGACAAACTGATTTTGAACGATGGATATCGTAGCTTAAGAGCTTTAATTATCGTGTAACTGCCTTGTGCCCACAACTAATATCATGTCCGCTTGATTACTTACTAAAGCCACAGAACCCCACCCCGTCAAAGCTGTGCTTTGTCTCCCCGGACCGCAAGCGGTCCGGGTTAGGGTGGGGTTCTTTATTATGCAACTTCATATTAAATTCGTATTAAGTTTACCGAAAAGTTGGGTCTAAAGCCCCGTCGTTCTACGACGGCTTTTGTTCTATCAAGGATCGAAGAAACTCCCTGATAATATCTGTTTTGGTTCGCTAAAATTTTTTGCGTATCGCTCAATCGCTTTCATATCTTAAGAGGGAAACTCTTACGTGCAACTGTTTTTCAAGCATTTAGTGTGCCAATGTGCTACAGTAATTATAGTGGAAAGGTAATCAACCACTTAAAAAACCTAGCCGTCGAAAGACAAAGCGCTGAACCTTGATAATTGAATTTATGCGGTTCTACTGCATTGTTCTAGTTTCCTCCTAGCAGTAGGTAAAAGATTCATAGGAGCTAGACGACTCAGATTTTTGAAACTGTTTGTTTCAAACTAAACAGGACTTGCACGGCAGTTGCGTGACTGTCGGCATAGCCGCCCAACGCACTGCTGGACTCAATGCAACTAGGGTAGGGCATACCCAAAGTTAACGCTTGGGGAGAATCCCGCCTCTGGTCTAGATGACGCAAGGACTCTAGGTTAAGTGGTTTCGTTGAACCAAGAATCCCTGTGCGTTTACGCCGGGGAGTGTCAAGAAATCTCTTCCGGATCAATCCCCATAGCCCGAAGTCTTTCAGCTAATCTAACAGCTTTTTGTTCGGCTTGTTCAGCCCGTTGACGTTCTTGTTCAGCCCGTTGACGTTCTTGTTCTGTCCGTTGACGTTCTTGTTCAACTAACTCACTTCCCCAAAGCAATAAATTTCCAGATTTATCCCACCAGCGTAACCAATAACCCTCAAACTCTGCTTTTTTCCCCATCCACGTACCCAGAAATAAGTTCAAAGCTTCTATCCAAAAGCGTTGATTTTCATCTGGGGATTGTACTTCGTACTTACCATTCACCAAGTTGTAAACTTCTAAAATAGGTATTTGCGGATGGAAAATCACGTAAGTGGGAATTTTTAAAATTTGTTCGTAAAAATACCACTTTCCGTAGGGATAATGAGGATTAATTGAGTATTCCCCTCCTTCCGTTGCTGAGATAAATTCCATGACAATAGTGGGGTTTTCTCCCTCAGCATGAGGAGTGTAGCTACGGCGAATTTCCCCTGGGGGTAAAGGCTTAACTGATGGGATATAAACCCAATCAGGAGCTTTGACAACTGTTTTGTCGCCAACTGTGGCACAAATACCAAAATTGCTGGCAATCAACATTGATTCGAGGATTAAGCCAGCTAATTCTAGAGATTCTCGCAGAGCAGCAGCTAGCAGGGGTTGCAGGTTACTTTCCACTGGTTCATCTGGTAGGGGAAAATCCGTCGGTAGTTTCTCCCAGGTTATAGGGGGTAGGGTATTTCGCGGCTGAAGTTGCAAAGGTGTCATGGTCAGAGGCGATCGCTAAAGGTATCCATTTCTTTTATAATAATTTGTACTTCTGACAGTACTGTCATCATTTTTTCAGGTAGAGATGGAAATTTCTGCTTATTTGTGAATTGACTTTTGCTCAAGGATAGATTGATAGACAGTGCTTAAGTTCTGAGCAATCGCACTCCAAGAGTATCGGCTATTCACCAGACGTTGACCATTTTCACCTAACTGTTGCCTAAGGAGTGGAGATTTGAGTAATTGAGCGATCGCATTTGCCAGGGTATCCTCTTCTCCCTCTACAACTAGTCCGCCTTTCGCTTCGGCAATTTCTGGAGCTATTTGCACACCAGGACTGACAATTACTGGCAATCCCACTGCCATAGCTTCTGCTACTGCAATGCCAAAGTTTTCTGAAAACGATGGTAAAACAAAGATATCAGACCCTTGGAGGAGCAATTGTTTATCCTCACCTGTGACGAAACCGGCAAATGAAGTTTGAGAAGTTAAACCGCAGTTTGCGATTAAATTTTTTAAATAATCAATATAGTCTGGCTCTCCTGCACCAGCTAAAATTAGATGGAAATTTTCATTTTGAGCAGCCAATTGCTTAAGCGATCGCACCAACAAATCGGGACGCTTTTTGTAATGGAGACGAGAGAGAAACAGCACTACTGGTATCTCACTCTCGATTCCATAAACATAGTGCAGCTTCTGTTTAGCTTCTGGCAAATAAATTGGCTGATTCACTCCTAAAGGTAAGGTAATCGTAGGAGTTTTAATGCCAAAATTACGCACATCTTCGGCTTCACTAGCTGATGTGCAATGTATAGCAGCAGCACAATTCAAATTATGTCGCTCAATCAAAAGTGTATATATTTGTTTTTTGAGACGACTTTGGGCTAAAGCCCAAGGCTCTAATTGTCCCATCGTTCGGACTGTGTAGGGAATAGCTTGCCATCTCGCAATTGTCGCGGCACAGCTAGAGCCATAGGAAAATAGATAGTGAATATCCAATAAGTCGTAATCTTTAATATGCTGCCAAAGCCAACGAGTCAGTGCTTCCGAGAAGATAAACTCCTTCATTCGATGAGAATACCGGGGCAAAAACCATACAGGAACTTGCTGATATTCGACACGTTCATTGAGGGGTACATTTAACACTAATTCATCTGAACCATTATCATTTGTCGTGGCAATTTCAGTGTCAACACCACACTCACGCAAAGCTTTGACTAAATTCAAAACTACTTCGGTTGGTCCCCCTAAACTTGGACTCACCGAAGGAATAACATGTAAAATTTTCACCTGGAATTCATTAAGCTAGCTAAGGTTTGTTTGAACTTTTCAAATCCAAAAGTATCTATTACTTTCCGCCGAAGAATTTCAGGCTGATACAAGATGGGATGGGGATAAGTGCCTTTTAAAATTTGGATCAAAGATTGAGCGATCGCTTCTACATCATCCGGGTTGACTAAAACACCTAATTCTCCCTCGCAAAGAGCATCAATTGCACCATCTTGGTTTCCTCCCAGCACGGGTTTGCCACAGGCTAATGCTTCTAAATATACAATTCCAAAGCCTTCGCCTTTACTGGGCATGGCAAAAACATTACAAAGATTGTAGTAGTCACATAGCTCATTGTCAGGTATAAACCCTGCTAGGGTAACGCAATCTTGCAAACCCAGTTGAACGATTAGTTGCTCAATTCGGCGGCGATCGTCGCCTTTACCAACTATTATATAATGGACATCTGGAAGCTCACGTCTAATTTCAGGTAAAGCTTGAATAATTTTGTCATAACCTTTGTAGCCATCAGCACTTGCTAATCGAGCCACGGTTAAAATAACTGGCTGTTCAGGTTTTAGTCCGTATCGGTCTAACAAATATTTCGGTTTATCTCTAATTTTGAAGCCACTGGCATCAAATGTATTAGGTAAAATCGATATTTTATTAGGATCTAAGTTCTGTTCTTTTAGCAGGCGATCGCGTGTGTAATTACTCACTGCTAGAATGCGATCGGCATGAAATAAACCAGTTTTGAGGGTAGGGTTTGTGATATTCCAAGCATCTACACCGTGAGCAACAGTCCAGTAAGGTACACCAGTTAGACGTTTTAACAAATAGGCAACAACCGTAAAATTCAAATGGGAAGAGATAATTAGATTAGGAGATTGCCAAAAACTAAATTGGAAAATTTGAATAGCAAAAGCAAGCGTCCTTAACTTTATATGCCACTTACCGGCAAAGTGAAATCGGGTATTATTTATCACGGAAAATTTTGAGAAGCTGCGAGTATCGTGTTTGAGAAAAACATCATACTCAATATTAGGATATAAGCTTTGCATCGCTTCCAGTAAAAAAGCTGAATAGACCTGTACACCACCTTTAAATTCAAAAATATTAGGAAACCATATGTGTAAATGCTTATATTTTTTATATTGGCGGTTATTTTTGATGTTTATATCCTGATTTAAAAAATAATCGGAGTCAACATTTATTTTCGTCATACGAGATATTTATTCACATAATTTTAGGTTTATTCAAAGATTTGTCGCCAATGACTTGCTGATAATTTTCAATATATTGATTAATCATGGTTTCAACTTGAAAATTTTGGCAATTAACAAATCCTTTTGTTTTATATTCTTC
Organism: Tolypothrix brevis GSE-NOS-MK-07-07A; assembly: GCA_019358985.1. Taxonomy (GTDB): domain Bacteria; phylum Cyanobacteriota; class Cyanobacteriia; order Cyanobacteriales; family Nostocaceae; genus Hassallia; species Hassallia brevis. The sequence goes on from JAHHIJ010000005.1 coordinate 57,821, forward strand.
TAATATAGTAAAATAGTCAATAATTTTTTGTGCGGCTTTTTCAGGTTTATCCGGTTCTATATATATAGCTGCTTCTCCTCCTACATCATTCATCGGAGGACGGTTTGATGTAAACACGGGACAACCACAAGCTTGAGCTTCTATAATGGGCCAGCCAAACCCTTCATAAAGGGAGGGAAATAGTAAGGCAGTAGCAGAAGAATATAGCGATCGTAAATTTTCATTATCAATATTCAATAACTCTATAACTTTTTTAGTAATATTATGCGTATTGATAAACTGATGCATTTCCGCTGTCATCGGTTTACCAGCCATAACTAAATAAAAATCTGGTTCTTTGAGTTTTAGCATTAACTGATAAAAAATTTCTAAAACTCCCAAACGATTTTTGTACCAAAAATTTCCCCCAACATGAAGAATAAATTGGCAATTTTCAGGAATTCCTAAAACTTCTAAACGTTCCTTAGCCTCTATAGTTGTCATTGGGGTATAGGGATAGTTTAACCCCATATAAATACAACATACAGCACTTTCAGAAAGAGAACTCAGCCTTAACACATCGCTTCTAGTTTGTTCAGAAACACACACAATTTTTTGAGCTTGATTCAGTCCCTTCATCATCATTTGCTGCAATTGTTTGCCAGTCCATGCAGTTTTATATTCCGGAAATTCACCCAAACCAGAACGAACGGCTAATAAATCATGACAAGTTACAACATGAGGTATATTTCCTAGATATTTTGTGTAAACGGCATTACCGTGATCGCATATATGAACTACGTCTGCCCAAGATAATGCTTGACTCAATTGTGATGGAAAGAGAATTAATTTATCAATATAGCCTAACCATTTTTTTAATAACTGCGAAGATAAACCAAGGCTCCCAAAATACGGTATTGGACGAATGACACGCACTTGATGACCAAATTTAGTTAAATAGATTTCCAGTATAGAAGCAAACCTATCCATGCTTTGTATGGCATCTGGCTGGTAATTACCTATCAATAAAATGTTCATTTATTGCTCTTAATCTGGCTTCTTTATGATTATTTTGATTTGAGATACCATAGCATTCGCTTTGCATTAATAATTACGTGAGCAGGCAATAAAGAATTTACTATATATTTGAAAAAAGCTTCTATCGTTTGAGGTAATAATCTCTTTTGTAGTGCGAAGATATCTTGAGGTTTCAAAGTAGCAGCTGAAGAGTTAGGGAAAGCCGGATAAGTTCTTGGAAAACCGAATCCAAGATAATCCATTACCTCTGGAGTTAAATTATCAAGATATTCAGTATTAACTAGATTTTTTTCACCATGTCCTACATATTCACTACCAACTTGATCTACTTGAAAAAGTAAAGTAGTTCTGTTGTAATTCTCATTCTGAAAAGGTTCAGCCCGATGAATACCGTGGATATCACAAATTATCAAGCTTCCCTTTTTCATGGGAAATGAAAGTATATCTTTTTTATAATTTCTTTCGATAAAATCATCACTTAAGTAAATTTCATGGTCATATTTACTAGACCACTTATGAGAATCTTTCAGATATTGAAATGCATTTGTTGTCACATCGGAGAGATAAATTAAAAATAATAGACCAGGCATATTATGCTTGGCAACTAATTCCTTACCACTCTGCAAGTTATTGTCTGTATGCCAAGGCATGTGGGCTTTTTGATTAACTTGATAAACTCGATGATTTGTTAATTTATAATTATCATCAAAATATTCCTTGCAAATATCTAAAATTTTTCTATATGTAATGATGTCATATGTTTTTTTAGAGCTAGCTAAACAGTGAGTTAAAAATTTGATATTTTGGGAAATAACTACACCAACATCATTATCGTTGACTAAAATATGATTAAAATCTACTTCTTGAAGCAGTTCATCAATATATTGTTCTTCCAATACTTCTTCAGCGGCAAAATATCCCTTATTTTTTAGGTCATTAACTATTCGATTAGTACTGGCGTTTGTAAAATTTAAATGAAACACAATTTATTTTTCCTTATTTATTTTTTACAAGCAAATAACATCATATAATTCACGTTAAACAGACTTTGTAGCAAAAATGTGGAACAGTTTGTGCTGCTTATTTTCGTTGCATTAGATTGGGCAGGTAAACTTTGTTAATGAAATAAACCAAAACGATAGCAGCTGCAATATTTTGTCCACTTTCTACTAGGGAATTCCCAGGATTAATCAATGCAACTCCAGGCAAAAAATAATTACCAAAACCCACCCAATCATTAGAAAATAGTTTTTGTCCAGCTATAATATCAATAATTCTGAGGACAGTACCAAAAGCAAATAATCCGAAAAATACTCCTAAAGTACCAAAATTGAAATAAAATTCAGCAATATTTCCTATGCCTAGACTGGTTGTACCTTCTATCTTCAAACCAGCAAATCGGGTTACGAGATCTCCACTACCTGCAGATACTGGCTTATCTGGCCAAAGAATACGAGGGACTGTAGCTAATGCTGCCTGTTCTAATGTTTCGCCATAAACAAAATCAGCCATACCATAGGATATGCGATTGACACCCAGCCCTACTGTGGTATTAAAATTCAAGCGACCTTCAATAATTTCTAAATGTTTTTGCTCCCAAGGATTAAAAAACTCAAATGTAGTCACCATTTTCCATACTTGCTCAATCCGGGACTCTATGCCAGCTCCAGACCCAATTTTTGCACGAAGTAGGTCGCGATCGCGAAAGTACGTAACAAAAACAGATAAACCCAAAACTATAGTCAATAATCCTATAACCATGAGTTTCCATCGAGGGCGGTAAAAACTTAACACAAACATCAGTACAATTGAAAATCCAGCAATACCAAAACTTAGAAAACCCCCATTTAGCAAAGAGAATACGGGCATACAGCAGGCTGTCAGCAAGCAAAGTGAAAAACTTTTCTTGTCGTTCATACACCAAGCTTTCCAGCAAGCTAAACATAAACCCACAGAAAAGACTGTTAAACCAAAGCTTGTAACTGCAGCCAAGCTAGGAATTCGATTTATTGGTGATAATACGAAATAAAACGATAGACCTAATATAATGTATGCCTTATGTAAATTTAATTGAGATAAATTTGGCACTTTTCTGCGCCAATGGGTTTTGAAAAATTTTAGCACCCAACTAGCGAAGACAATGCTGCCTAAACCGAATCCGATAATCCCATAAACACTTTCCTGAAAACCTACGCTAGTGTTGGTTAAAGAAGCACCTTGGCTAAGATTGTAGGCAGACTTGGGTGCATACCAGGGAAAAGCATATATTAAGCCTCCCAAGAAGTGGTTCATTGATAAATTAAATAAATAAATCAATGGTAAACCCACACCAGGCAATTTCTTATTCCATTGATTGCAAGTGACCGAACTCACAACCAAAACCCAAATGAATAACCCAATAATTATCGATTGCCTCTGCTGTTCTTCCGTAAGCTCCGCAAGCATATTGCTCGACCCTTTCGCTTCAGTAAACTTGTATTAATGATAACAAAATTAGTTACTATTTACCCAAAGTTTCCTTGAAATCTTTTCAGCAGATCATACTGGACGGTAAATATCGGTTGCTTATCTTAGGGGTTGAACTTTATTAAGTATTAATTTTAAAATTTGAGGTTGATGAGAAGATGGCCGATGGCTTAAAGTTTCGCTTTAAGGCAGATAAATATATAGAAAATCCTTTTTTTTTGAAAATATCTATTGCACAGGCAAGGACCGCTGCCGATCCAATTTTGATTGTTTATGACATTCTTTTAAGCTAACCAATAACATAAACAAAACATGGAAAGATTGCAAAAATCTTTCCATGTTTAGCGTAATTAAAGATTTTACCGTGCGCCTGACAATAAATTGACTTCTCTGGATATGGATATGAACTATATCGCTAGATTCGAGAAAATTAATGTAATTAGGGATGATTTTTAGAAATTCTCTAATATCTTGGTGGGTTTGAAAAGCTTTAGAAGAAACACTACCTGGATTTCGCCTGTACAAAATTAATGTTCTAGGAATGTACTCAACAGCCCATCCACTCTTAAGGGAACGCAGCAACCACTCCCAATCAGCTTGGTATGGAAATTTTTGATTAAAATATCCACAATCTTCAAAAATTTTAAGCCTAATGGCACAGCCTGATATGTGCCACCAACAACCTGTCAGCAAAGTTCCTTTAATAGAGTTATCATTAGCTTCTATTACTTCAATTTGTTTACTAGGGTTATCTTCTCCGGGTTCTACAGAACCATCAGGCATTAAATCATCCCAACTTGAGCAAATACTCCCAACATTTTCTGAACAACTTTCTATTCTTGACAGTATCATTTCAAGCCAATTTGATTTAGCTATATCATCAGAATGTAAAATTAGAATCCAATCCACAGTTTCTTTAATAAAATTAATTGCACGATTCACATTATTCCACTGACCAACATTTTGCTCTCCTTGGTAGACATGTAATGGAATCTCACTTTTCCACGATATTTTTGCTAAAGCTATTGTGCGATCGCTTGAACAATCATCAGCAAGGTAAACAGTAGAAATTTTTGTTATCCATTCATTTTGAGATTGGATAGATTCGAGGGTATCGCCAATAGTATCTTCATTATTAAAACTAGGAATTAAGATGGCTATATTTTTCATTGTTTTTCCAATAAATTGACTAAATAAGTATGAAGTATCAAGGATGTTCGCGTAGCGTCTCCCTTTGGGAGAAGGATAAAAAAGGAACTCGGTACATGCCTCGAAGAGAGGTGGGCGAAAAAAATCAAGCTGCGTTCTCGTTACTTCAAGCCCCATCCCTTTATGGGTGGGGTAATTTCATCCTTCATACTTTAGTTGACTAATACTTTGTAAGTATCAAACCAAAGGTTGAAAGATCGCGATAAAATACTACTCCGTCTTTATAATCACTATTCTGCCGCAGATAATTGACGATTTCTTGGGAGCATACAGGATAAACAGCATCACAATCTGTTACAAATTCTGAAAACTGTAAACATCGTGGCTGAATGAATACAGGAAAAAAGAAAGAGCCACTTTGTAATTGTTTTCTACGCTTGGAACGCATTCGGGGTAAGCGTACACGACTATCATAAAAAGTCATGAGCGTATCAAAGAGTTTACCTTGGGCTAATTTGTCTCTTCCATTCCCATAACTAAAACCAATTTTTTCAGAAGGCATAGCGTTAGAATCAAAATCTGGCGCTATAGTAATAAGAATTCCTCCTGGTTTTAGAACTCTCCATGCTTCATCTAAGAAAGTACTAGGAAAGACAAGATGTTCTATGACAAACATAGAAAGAACAACATCAAATGTACTTGATGAAAATGGTAGTTTCTCCGCTTGAGAGGCTATGAAATTAAAATCTTGTCGTCCCTCCCACATGTCACTGCTTAAATCAACGCCTGTGTAATTAATTTCTTGAACACGAGCATCGATCTCTTTGGCGGCACTACCATCTCCACAACCAACTTCTAACAGAGAAGCCCCATCTGGTATTAGCTCGCACATAGCTAGTTGAGCATCGTGTCCTCCTTTCTGCCAATGCACATTCAAACCTTTGATCCAGTCACGATGGTAAGGTGATGTTAAGTAATAATTAGACATTCGCTGTTGCAAATGTATTAAAATATCTTTGTTGGCAGGTTCAATTGATGATAGATAGGGGCTACTGGGTGTGGGATTCATAAGTACCTTCTATATTTTTGATTCACTAAAATTTACTAAATCTTTGATTTTCCAGAGCAAATGAGAAAAAGCAGATTCGTAATTATACTTTTCTTCAAAAGCTCGTCGAGCTGCTAAACACATAGCTTGATATTCCCCAAAGTCACTCAGGATATCCTGAACAGCAGAGGCAATAGATTTAGGGTTGTCAGGATCGGCAAAACGAACCCAAATCTCGCTACTAAGATGTTCTCTATAGTTTGGCTGGTCGCTGACAATCACAGGTAAGCCACAGGCAGCATACTCATAGATTTTATTTGATGCTGTTGCCATTGTTTGATGATTTATATCTATTTTTTTATATAAACACACACCTATAGTAGCGAGCCAAGTATGTTGAGTCAGTTCATTGTAGGGCACTGGCATAAAATACTTAACACGTTCAGATACTACATTGCAGTTTGCCAAATCTTGCATTAAATGTTTGTCTTTTTCCTGAAGCGGTCCAATAAGTTTAAGTTCTATTAAATTGTCTAAATAACTAAGTGAACCAATTAATTCCAATAAAGAATTTTGTATTGAAATAGTACCTTGGAGTAATATCTGAGGTTGCTGGAAACGTTCTGATAGAATGTTTTTGAAATTGGGATTTTCTCTAAAATATGATTTTCTAGGAAAATTGGGTACTATCATTAGTTGCCCATTGAAATTCGTCAGTCTTTTGAATAATAAAGCTCTTTCTTGAGAGGGAAAGACAACAATATTAGCTTTATGTACCCACTTGATTTCTCCTCGATGAACCCATCCCGAAAGGGAAGAAAGAGGAAATAACTGCTCACTTAGGTCATGGTTATGGTAAATCAGTGAAATTGACCGAGATTGCATCAACTGACAAATATAAGCAGCCGTATATCCAAAAGGATCATAGGCATAAATTAGAGACACATCATTGAGAAGAGAACGTGCTTTAATCACAAAATTAATATATTCCCAAAGCTTAGTAGTAGCTGATTTTCGCTCTCGTTCCCGTACTGATGTATATTTACCCAAACGATGTACCCTCACGTTAGCAGGGTATTCCCAATGAGGGGGGTCTTGATTACGACCAATCAAAACCACATCAAAATGTTCTGCTAATAAATGAACAGCATTGATTGTAGGAGGATAGTGGTCTGGATTGGCGTATACAACTATTCCGATAGTTGGTTTATTCATAACTAATTTTTTTCTGAATGAGTAGATGAATCTGTTTAGATTTTTGCAATAATTAACTGATCTAAATGAACCGTAATTTGATACTCATCAAAATAATCTTCCGCAGCTTTCAGCAATTCCGATTTTTTAGGGAAACCAGGCTCATTACCAAATGAGCGAAAATCATCGATGATGATGCATTTAATTTTATTTTTATGCTTGCCAAGCATTTTCAATTCTTCAGTTGCTGGTTCTGGTAAATCTCCACACGCTGTTATTCCACCCGAAAAGTGACCATCTAAAAATACCAGAGCATTATTAATCTCTTCTCTTTCTAATAGATTCGGTAATACTTCTAAAGCATTCCCTTGAATAACTTCGATATTTTGATGAATAGACAAAAATTTTGTAGCTTGTTCAGCAAGATTTTTATCGAGTTCAATAGTATGGAGTTTGTCAAAAATGGTGGCACATCTTTTTGTCGTGACACCTAAAAAAGTACCAGTTTCAATAAAAACACTTGCATTTGTTATTTTTTGCCAACGTTTAATTTGGCGAAATTTAGTGTAGCTATGTGGATTGTTGAAATTAAATGAAGCTATTCGATACAAATCTAGAATGTGACCATAATAAGCTTGTATATCTCTATTTTGCTGGTTCATAACAAACTCCTAATTGTAGTGAGTAGAAATCTTTGATAAACTTAGGACTTATACCAATTCTTTATGAGGCTGCGCTTAATAACCCGACGAGTAAACTCGCTCGCGGCTAAACGAACGAAGCCCACCTGCGTGGGCTAAATTAGGCGCATCTTCACACAGAAATGGTATTAGGCATTGACAGTAAAAACTAAATATGTGGTATCGATTTCAGGCATTAAACCTTGATTTATCGACACTTTTTAGGCAATCGCTATTTATCAAAGGATGATTGATAAAAGCCTGAAATTACCTATTCTAGTAAAGTCTGCTGGGGGAAGCTTCCCCCAGCGAGCTTTACGTTAATGCACAAGATAATAAATTTGTACAGTGCGTAAGTCCTAAAACTGTACAACATTCTCCAGCCCAAACGAAAAGCATATTGCCTAAACCTGCTTTTGGCAATTTGAGATCAACTAAAAATATAGATTTTTTCCTCATAGTTAGTTTTTTATTAAAAATCGATACTTACTATTTATTTAGTGAAACAGTAATTTTTTTAGCTAATCTAACTCCATTGTTTTCAATAAAATAATATGAAGGCTGAAAACAAATCAAAATTTGATATACCTTCTGGTGCCCAGTATCTAGCAGAATAACCTTTAATCATAAAGTTGATGAGAATTACAACATAAAACAAGGGGGCAATCCTAAAAAATCTTCGGATAAAGAATGAAATTAAAGGATATTTATCTTTTTTATACCTTTCTTCAAAGGATAAAAATAGTGTTAATGCACTGAGGATATAAAAAAGTTGCACTCCTCGCAATCCAAAACTTGTAATTCCTGGAATTAATGCATGTAGAGAGCCGCAATGTTGAGTGGTATGAACTAATAACACTCCAAGTGCTGCAATCCCTCTAAGGGCATCAATAAACTCAAATCTCTTAGTACCTGATAATGTATATTTGTTAGTCATTGTTTGGTATTAAATGTTTTAGCAAATCCTCACATTTTAGCAATGCAAGATTTTATTCATAACCTTCAAACGCTGATTTGATGTTATGAGCCAGTAAGTCTGGCGTTTGCATAAATTCAGGATCAAAGCCCCCCTCAAATACACTTTGGCTGATATCAGGAGGAAAAACGCCTGCATGGAAATGTGATGGATGCCAAATAGTAGGACACTGTCCCAAATACGAAGCCCAGTAGCTAAATGTACTTCCACTAGAAGTAATCAAAAGCTGGCTTTTAGATAAAGTAAGCATATCGGATAGGGCAGAGGCAGGAGATGCGCGGGAAACTTGGGCAAGTTTTAGTAACTCAATTAGTTCATGATCATGACCATCTGAAAATATGGTTACTGGCACATCATAACTAGCAATTCTACGAATGGAATCAATCACCCGAATGAACCAGCTAAAAGGAGTGCGAACACCACCTAATTTAGTGAAGTCATCATCTGGTTTAAGTTTCCTAAAGTCACCCATTCTAATATGAATACCGATTTGGGGCGTTGGGCGATGAGAAATTGCTTCAAGTACGGATGGACGAATGCTTGCAAATAATTTTTCCTTGATAATTGGTTGATTCTCTTTTAAATCTATAAAGAAGTCACTCCAATGTGGCAATTGATTAAAAATGAATAAATGGCAATCTACTTCTTCTGGTTGCAAATTAGATAGTTCTATCTTGGAAATGATCGGATTATAGTGAAGGTGCTTTTTCTTTAAACTGACAAGAAAATAACTAAACTTAGACACATAATCTTTATCGGAAAATAGATTGCCATAGTACCTTTTATCTCGTTCACCTCTTAAATAAGACCCAATGACAAACTTGCCCCAAGCAGGTGCAATAAGAGGAAAGTTATTAATTTGGGCGAATAAAATTGCCCTAGCCCAAATTAACAGCATATTACCTAGTCCTGCTTTTGGCAATTGGGGATAAACTAGAAAACTATGTCTTTTATTCATAGCTTGATTGAAACTTAGCTTTAACCATATATGCTCCCCACCAATACAAGTTACTAATTTTGTTGAAAGAATTTTTATAAAGATAGCTAAAAAAGTTACTTAAGTATTGTATCAATGTATGCTTTCGTGATTTTTTCTCCATAAACATCCCATGTTAAAGCTTTAACAGCTTGTTTCAAAGCATTTCTACCCATTTCATCTCGTCGCTCTGGATTTTCATAGAAAAATGAAATTTTCTCTTTGAGAGCCTCTACAGACCGAATTGGTACACAAAAACCGTCAATCCCATCTCGCACAATATCCTCCCCACCTGTATTAGTGGTATGAATTACAGGTAGACCACATGCCATTGCTTGAGGAATGACCATGCCAAAACCATCTTCAATGGAAGCTAAACAAAACACCGAACACTGAGAGTATAGTAAACGTAGTTGTTTTTGAGGGTATGTGCCTTTTATAATAATACGATCGCTTTGATATTTGACTAAAAAAAGCTCTATTTCTGGAGCTATTGAACCTACAAGCCACAACTCAGCTTTGGGTAAGTTTAACTCATAAAAAGCTTGCAATAAATATTGTACACCTTTACGTAGATTAATACCACCGCAGTGAATAACTCGAAAGATATCATCTTCTTTAGGAGCAGGATAAAATTCTGTTAAAGAAGTTCCATAGGGAACATGAATTAGTTTACTTTCTGGTATTCCCTGTTCTAAAAAAGTACGTTTTGCAAATAGGCTGGGAACAGTAATTTTGTCAGCCTCAGCATAGGATTTTATTTCTCTTTCGTATATTCCAGGATGAGTTTCAGTAAATTTTAATCCCCATTTTTCATATTCTTCTTTAAGAATTTCTGTTTGATAATGCATGTGGCTACTACCGCGCTCAATTACTGTTTTAGCCCCCAGTTCTTTAGCTCGATGCAGAGACCATAAGTTACATCCTGACCAACCTACAAACAAGTCAAACCCTGGTGATAAACTATTTGTTACCGAGCGGTCAAACTGCTCTAAAAACCAGAGTTGTAAGTTGCGATCGCCTCTTATCCAACTTGGTATCCGATACCAACTACGGGATAACACTTCCAGATGCCATATAGAATGAATTAACTTACTTTCAATTCCATACTTCTTAATAGCAAAAGTTGGATAAGTAGATATTAATTCGTGTAAATAACCTCTTTTTTGTAATTGCTGTGCTAAGTAAAAAGCCCAAAAACGCCCGAAAACTGAGACAGTGACTTTCATAGGTGTACTATACCTTCTGATGAATGTAAAATCTGAGCGTCACTACATTGGGAAAGCTTGAGTTCTTGATAAAGATGAGCAATTTCTGTTACTCTATTAGCAATCGTGTTTGCTAACGCCTTCTTATAACCAGCCTCAGCAATAGATTCAATTAGAGCAGGATTTTGTAAAAGATACTCAACTTTCTGTCTTAATTCATCAGGATTAGAAAAATATACAGCTTCTTTATCTTCACGAAATAAATTCACTAACACTTGACTCCGTTCACTTAACATCAGTGTTCCTGTGGCAGGAATCTCAAATGTTCTAATATTATGCCCCTCTTCATTCTGAGGACGCAAAATATTTAAACCCATTTTGGCAGAACCTAAAATTTCCGGAATTTCTGTATAACTGCACATTCCTTGGCACAGATTTTTTAATGCAGGTTCTTGATTATGAGTATTCCAGTAATTAGACCCCCAAAGTCCTAAACGATAATCAGCGATCGCCTTTAAATACTGTTCTCGCTTCCGGCTAGCATCCCAATTACCAATAAACGCCACATCATATACTGGATTAGTCTGCCGTTTGGGAAAGTGATATTCAAAATCGCTGCAAAAGGGATGAAAAAAAGCTTTTTTTACACCATTCGCAATTAAGCGTTCAACTAGTTCTTGGCTCCAGATAAAAGCTGCATCCCACAAGGGAAATCCCCGTTGTACCCAGGAATTAGTATGAGTATGATGTGCATCTACGGGATTGTCAGTAAAAAAGACAAAAACTAGACCATATTGCTGCAAAGCCAGAATACTATCAGGATTAATTAAACGAGGTGAAATAACTAAAGTTAAATCAGGCTGAAACTGATTTGCTATGTCTAGTAATTTTTGATTTGCTAATTTTGCCAGGGGTTGCCATGCCAAACGCCAAGCTACTTTATCCCACAATGAAGCAGAATATAAACTAGATGCAGCTGCTTTCCAGGTGAAATGTTGCACTTCACAGCCTAAGGCAGAAAATCCTCGCCCGTAAACTTCTTCAGTACGCCCTATTTCGAGTGTGTCTCCAACTATCAAGACTTTTTTCATTTAAGCTTTCACCTGCAAATAATTTAAGGCTTGTTTGAGTCCCTGCAAATCTTCCTGATAACTCCACTTTTGGATCTGTTTGAGGCTGTATTCTCCGGCTGAATCACGATGGGAAATTGCCCAGCGAATTGACTCTGCCAAAGCCGCAACATCTCCTACAGGAAAAGTTCGTCCATTTTGTCCCTCTTTCACCAAGTCAGGCACACAGCCCACGCGATCGCTCACAACTACTGCTTTTCCTGCATTCATCACTTCATTGATTGCTAATCCCCAAGGCTCAAAATCAGACGGTAAGACAAATACGTCACACAAGTCATAAACAGCAGGCATTTGAGACTGATTCCGGAAACCCAGAAAGCGAATGGATTGCCAGTTTGTTTCTTTAGCTTGGGCTTCCAGAATTGGGCGCAAAATTCCATCTCCTACAAACAACAGGTAAGGGTCTGGCTCTTCCACACCATCAGATGAGAGCAACCTGTAGGCTGCGAGTAAATCCTGGGGACGCTTTACATCAATAAGTTTGGCAGCATAGAGAATTATAGGTCTATCAGGATCTAAATTGAGCGATCGCCGCAATTCTTCACGATGGGCATGAGCTACTACAGCTTGCTTTTGAAAGTAATCATTATCAACGGCATAGGGCACGCAAAATAGCTGTTTATCCTCAACTCCATACCTCTTGTAAAACTGACGATTAAAAGTCCCGATGTAGAGAAAACCAGCAATCTTCTTAAAAAGCCAGCCTAAAAAAACTTTTTTGGCAATTTTTTTAAACGGATTAGTTGGTTCACTTATACCATTAGACTCTCCCCGAATCAACACTGGAATATCCAATTGTTTAGCTGCCAGCACTGCTTGTATACTACACAGCCAAGACCACCCATGCACCCAAACTGCATCGAATTGTCCTTGTTTTAACTGTTTAGAAATATCCTTAGCAAGAGATTGTTGTAAAACACTTTGCTGTTTCTTACTACCCCAGCAGTCTAAAAAATGATAATGGTAACCCTCTGTTAATGGCACATCCCATTCAATTAATCGCCCAAATCCCGCATCTTGATAAGCCTTCAAAGAAAAATCGCTGTAGAAAAACACTTTTAGATCAATTTCTGGATCTGCGGCAATGAGCCGCAGTAGAGGAGCTTGATACTGAATGGGATGAGAGACAAAGTAAGCTAAACGTAGCATTAGCAAAATTTTAATTTGAAAGTATTATTTTTCTGCTATTGACTCACAATTCGTTTTTGCTGCTAGATGATTTAACTACTTGTACATAAAGTGCAAATGGAACAGTTGAATTAAGATAATCAAATTTTTGTAAAGGTAATGCTACAAAAAACAAGGGTAATGCTGCTATATCCCCTAATTTCATTCTTACAGCTACCATTGACCTGTCTAAAGCTGACAAGAATGGAGAACCCAATCCTGCACTTTTCACAATTTCAAAACCTACCGGTTCTAAAAGCTTTTGATAGCTCTCCATTGTATAACCATCTCGAACATGTCCTCCATCTTCTGGTTCGTCTGTACGTCCTAAATTATGCTCAGGGTGCAGAGCAAATGGACAACACAGATGTAGAACACCACCAGGCTTTAACATGTCATAAAAATGTTTAATAATAACATCATCCTTCTGAATATGCTCTAGAGTTTCACTACAGATAATTTGGTCAAACTTACGATTGAGTTTTGGTAAATCATAGAGATTACAAACTTGAAATTGCAACCGTTCTGAATCGGTATTCAGTGCAGAGAAAAAGGTATGAGCTTTTTGCACTTGTGTTGAATCGTAAGTTACACCTAATACACGATTACCGAGTTTGTAAGCAGCATAAGAGAGCGCACCATTGCCAAATCCAGCATCTAATGTATCAATTTCTCCAGAGCGAAAGAATTTTGGTAGAAAGTAGCTACGACATCTTGTATGCAAGTCAATTCCAGGGAACAACAACTTCTTGCCCCATAATTTGACCTGAGAGATTGGAAATTTTTCTACAGTTAAAGATTGTTCCATTATCAAAAATCCTACCTTTTTATAGACTTAAATACATTTACTAAATAGTTTTGCAAATTTGATTTTTCTTCATTAAAATTATACTCTAGGGCAATGCTTAATATCTCAAAACATCAACCGAGAAAACTTGCTGCTAGCCGAGGAAGCCCAGCACGGTAGAACATAGTTGTCGAATACCCACCTCCACAAAAGTGCCCAGACACAAGGTCTGCTTCTTCTCCACTGGGGGCAATTGCATAAGTATTTGGAAGAGGTAAGGTATTATTTGATTTTGTCAATTCCATAGCCCATAAAGTTTGTTCAGCAAAATGGTTAAACTTGCCCTTTTCATAAGAAAACTGGGCTTGTTGCAGATATCTCTCTATTCTCTTAAAGTCCAGTATATTCTGACGAACTCGAAGTACACCTGTATTTACCTTTTCAATGCAATTTTCGCCTAATAAAGTTGCCAATTCTGCTGGTTGGAGGGTATAAGCATTACAAAAGTCAACGAAGTATAAATTAGAGATATTGGAAGCATTGTCAACAGACTCGATTCCATCAATTAGTTCCTGAGGATGAGAAAAAAACAATACGTCAGAATCAAGAAAAATAAAAGACTTGCTGTCTAAGAAAAAGAATGGGTCAAATAATTTCAGCGTCAATACGAAATCTTCCCGAAATTGGGCACATTGAACTAGTCCTTCTTTACGAAAATAACTCAGGATTAGTGAGTCAGCTGTCTCCCGGTCTATAACTTTACATTGGGGGAAAAGTCTATTTAATAACCCCACATCTAAATCAGTTAATGACCCATCACTGTGGACTACTATACGACATGGTTGGGCACAAAAGTATGCAAATGAATATAATGCCCACAGACCTTCATAGATGCGCTTGTGATGCAGAAGCATATGTACCTCTATCGCACCTTCCCCTGCTGGAATAGGTTTGGCTTCTAAGATTTTGGTAAGGTAGCGACGTTTAGCTAGATACATTTTTAACGCCCCTTTAACAGTTTGCGCTCTTAACTGATGGAACGAAATAACGGCTTTGGCAAAACCTAGTTTGCGCCATAGTGGACGAGCGCTTTTTCGCAAAAAAACTATCAATTTATTTTCAGTTTTCATAACAATTGTTTGTTTGTCCAAAAAACAATTAAAGTTCCTGTTTTTCAACTAATCTCTTTTAGCTTTAATATTTCATTTATTCGACTTTCCCAACTCCATTGATTGCCTAATTTTTCTCGACTTTTTAGGGCTGATTGAAAATAATAAAGCCGATTTTCCCATAATTCTTCCCAAAATAACTCCAATTTTTCCTGACTTTGCATATAGTCAATTGGAATTACTAAATCAGAACCAAATATCTTTTCAAATTCAGGGTCTTTGGGAGCTTGACCAAGAATAATTGTGCCACTAGCAGCAGCTTCAAACCATCTACAAGTAATTGGACTAAATGTCAGAACCCTTTTAGGATTAGTTACCTCTACAGCCCATGAGAAGGTAAAAAAACTGTGGGAAAGATGCCATGCATATTGTCTATAATTTTCGCACGGGTTTAGTTGCGGTTGTAGACCAGTTGTTGTGGTGTATTCATAATACTTATCAGTTTGCAAACAATATTCTTTGATACTGTTATGAACATTTTGTAGTCGGCGACCATAGGCAGAAAAACTAATTAATTTTTCTTCTTTGGCAACTGGTTTAAACCTATCAAGCTTCACACCTTGAGGTACAGCATACCATTTGTGTTGTGTTTGTTCCTCCAAAAAGGGAAGCGCTCCATGAAAGGAAGTGATGGCAAGATCCCATTTTGCTGACTGTAAAACCCGACGAATTGAAGGTAGTTGTCCCTCAAAAGTATCAAATATGTAAAGAATTTTAACTCCAACATGTCGGTCCCAATTTTTGAATAAATCGAGAGAAAAGTTTTCGGGACCCATGAGTATCACCCAAAGAACATCTGCTTTCAGGTCACACTCAACTTTGGGAATAAATTTTCGCAAGTTACCATATCGAGTTCCATGTCCAATACGACCCTCAATAAACGTTGGTAATTTTCGCTTTGGCGTTACTACAGGATGTCCACTCGTAACACGAATTATTTCCTCCTCAAAATCTCGAAGCATTCCATATTCAAAACCGTTGAGATCTGGGTCAGTAAGTACAATATGCTTTAAGTTCATCATCCTTGTTAGTCAGGCATCAAATACGAATAATTTACTTAAGCACTAGCTTGATTTTGCCAATTGACAATTTCTTGTAAAGCTTGCCTAATACCTTTTTGCATTGCTGCATAAAAACGGCATCTTCTTGCACCATATCGCAGACGTAAATATAGCAAATATATTTTTGATGATCTCATGTTTGATTGAGGTGGCAGTTTTCCTCGGAGATACTCTAAAATAATTTTTGAGTAATGTATTCCTTCTGTTAAACGCACTAGATAATCTTCTTCAAGACGACTAGATGGTATCAAGTGAGTTAACTTCAAAGATGTAAATTCTCCTGTGCCCAAGCCCATATCGCAGGCTGTATATGCTAAATCAAAGTCTCCACAGGATATTAGCTGCTTACCCTTGCGATCCAAATCTACCCGTCTGGGATCATTACAAACCAATTCCAGATACTTCTGGGCAACATTCTTACGAACACAAAGCCCTGCTCCACAAGGAGTTGTTTCGTATTCATGTATTAAATTAGACCATTTATCTTCACAAAATTCTCGACAAGCTAGAGATTGTAAGAAATTTTTTAAATCTGGCTTTATCCACTCTGGAGGTTCCGCTTCCAATTCAGCTATTACTTGCCCACCCCAAGCACCGATGATTGAGAAATCTTTGCTGATTTTTAAAGCAACTTCTAAATAATCCGGGGCTAAAACATTGTCATCATCAACAAAGACTAAAGTTTCAGCTACTGCCTCTTTAATTCCTCGTAGTCGAGCAGGAGTTAAACCTAACTGTTCTTCTCTAATATGGCGAGATTTAGGATGCCAGGTTAAATCAATTTCCTCAGAAAGAGGTTGAGCGCTAGCATTATCAATGAGTAATAGTTCCCATAAACCTGTTGGCAATATTTGAGCCTCCAGCGCTTGTAATACTCTTTCAAGATAATCACGTCGAGGGTTATGGGTGCAAATGATAACACTTATGAAAGGTTGCATAAAATTAGAAGATTATTTTTTTGAGGCTTCAATAATTAATTTGAGCAAACTTTGACCAGGTGAATTATCAAGTTTTGTGGTGGCATATTCATGAGCTTTCATGCCCATCTGCTTCCAGTCGTTCAGACCTAGCCATGCTCTGTTTAAAGCAGCACCGAATGATTTAGCAGTAGGAGCCTCTGCTATAAAGCCAGTCTTCTCATCTTCAATCCATTCAGCATTACCTCCGACATCAGTAACAACCGCAGGACGACCGCACAACATTGCCTCAACCAGAGCTAAAGGAGTGCCTTCTGCTCTAGAAGGTAGTAATAATATATGGTTGTCTAACCAAATCGACCGAACATCATTGACATGCCCCATAAACTTAACCCTATCAGCAATGCCATAATATTTAGCTAAAGCTTCAAGGTAAACTTGATCGGGACCTGCTCCGTACAGATGAAATTGCCAATCTCTTTGTTGCCATATTGGCAAACTAAGAGTTTCAAACAAAAAATCTTGACCTTTGAAAGCTACATCTAGTCGAGCCACAGTAGCAAAACAGATTGTTGATTGATATGGCCAGGGAACCATACTGAGGTCAGATAGATTAACAGGGTTTTGTAGAACTACTGCATTTGGTAAGGATTGAGCTAGTTGGCGCTCGGCTAATCTCAAATTGTGGTTTGAGACAAAGACATGATAAGCAGCTTGATAAAAAACTTTTTGAGCAACTTTTTGAATATTGCTGTCAAGAATAAAAGTATCTACATTTAACTGGCTAACAATCAAGTAAGGAATTGAAGTTGAATTTAATAATTTTACAAGGTCTGATTGATAAAAGGTAGCATCATAAACATGCCCCTGACTAATGCATATAACGTCTGGTTCGCAGTTAAAAATGACATCGTAAGGAGATTTAGAAGATAATTTTTTTAAAAAGATAATTTTTTGTGCAATTCTTTGCAAAATTCGAGATAAAAAGCGAGAAAATCGAGGACGAGGCAGTATTTTAGCACCCTGCTGTTGTAGTTGGATAATTGAGGGATGATTAAGCGACCAATCATAAACTGAAATCAAAACTTCATGTCCTTCTAACAATGCCTGTTCTGCCATCACTGCCCATAAGTATTCACTGCCTCCCCAAGGGAAAGCTCCCATTGTCGAAATTATTGCTATTTTTGTCATTTTTCACATTTTTTTTGCTGAATGGTTTATACCTAATTTACTATCAATACATCGATTCATAGTCTTACTCTCAAATCCTTCACCATAATCGGATTCAAAGTCAAACTAGGCATATCAGAATCAAGGATTTATCATGAGTCAGAAAGGCAATAATTGCAATAGCATCATTTTCTCTTTAGATGGCTTATGTATTTAATAACAAGTCTTTTTAATAAATCTATTTTGAAAACTCTAGCTAGCCTGATAATATATTCTATTTCTGAAATTGGAGGTAAACTTGGTCTTGGGTTGGGAATATGCAGTATTTCAAAAATATTGTTTAAATTTTTTAAGGAATTGTTACGAATTGATAATAGATAATTGTTTGATACTTGTATTACATTCTTATAAGTTTTTTCTTGTTTTTCTGAAGATCGATATTCTAAAAAAACTGAATTAATTAAATGTTCTGCCAAACTAAACTGTTGACAGGCTTTAAGCATAAAACAGAGATTATTAATCCAATCAGCAAAGCTTCGGTTAGGCAATTGATGGACACTATAACGTGAATTTAATAATTGATTGTGTGGTTTAGGAATATTCTCTCCTTTATTTTGCAAGCAATTAATAATCCAAAGAGTACGATCTAGCTCAGGATGATAAAGCGAAGGAAACTGATTAGCACGTATTATTGCCTCATTCAACTTTCCTTGGCAAAGAAGGGAAATAATAAAATATGCCCACTCTACTGGATCGGGATCTAAGGCTTGGTAGTCCTCAAGAGTATATTTAATTGGTTGAAAAATCCAAGATAGTGCTGTCTCTGCATTCCCTTTGTAAAGATTACACAGTGTCAAGCGTAATTTAGGCTCGGGCATCCAAGATATATGGTCTAGGCATTTAAGATATAAAGCTTCTGCTTCTTCATATTTGCCAATCCAGAGTTTTTCATCTCCTTGCCGTAGAAGCTCTATAATTAATCCATTGCCAATGATATATGAATTCTTAATTCCAAGGGATTTTTCTACAATGGTAATTGGCTCAAATGGGCTTTTCTGAACAATTTTTTGAGTATCTTTGAGATTTTTGTAGAGATTAAACCATTGGAAAATTTGATCTCGTTGTTTTAAAGTGTGGCGAGAGTGAACAAGTTGATATCCACCATTAGTAATTTTCTCAAGTTCATCTAAATTTTTAAATAGGTAATCAAGCTTATCTAATACGTCACTCTCATCTGCAAAAACACAATTATGCATATCAACGAAGCCTGCCGCTTCAATAGCTGGAGTTCTTTCTGTAATAAGGCAAGACTTGGATGCAGGTATCTCCAAATGTTTGCGAACAACATCTTTCTCTACTGAACCACAGGTTGGTACAAACCAAGAAGCATTTATCGTGCGGGCATATTGTTCACCATACATCATTCGTGATGTTGCACGTTCGTTATCGTATCCTAAATGTGGGCAAATTAGTGAGGGATAATACTGAGTAACAATCTTATTAATTCGTTCTCGCCAAGAATAAAGTGGGTGTTGGCGACCAGTAATAAGTAATGGTATTACTTTAGTGAGACCATAATCTCTATATGTATCAGGATCTATAAAATTTGGCCAAACAAATAAGTTATCGGCAATTTCCAAGGTATGTTCAGCTGTAGTAGTACAAATAGAAAAAAAAGTTTCTATACCCCAATGTTCCATATCGGAGAGAAAGCCTGCACGTGCTTCGCACCAAGAGTCTCCATTATGCAAACCTAATTTGGGTATTTCTGGATAAGTATGAGTGTTTTTTATCTTCAGCCTGTGACAACGTCGATAATTAACGCCACTTTCAAAAAGCGTTAAGTCTGGTTGGTACTGTTCACAAATCTGATGGTAGTCACAATCTTTATTAATAAGAGTCACATGAAAGAACTCTGATAGGCATTTAACGTGCTGTTGTCTATGCAATAGCACAAATTTAGGTAAACTTTCATGATGTTTAAATTGAAAGAATACAAGTCTCGGCTTATCTGTCTTTTCCATACAATTCTTTTGCTAGCCCCTACTAATCTTTGGCAAAACTACATTCAAACCTAATAAATAGCTTTCACAATTTCGACCATACAATCCTATTTGTGTTCCATAAAATGATAGACCAGTAGTAAAATAATCTTTCAGCATGTGCCTGTGTTAGCTGAAAGTCAACAGGCACATGCTTTGATACCAGTACCAACGATCAACATATTTTTTGGGCATTCCAATGTCTTCCACCAAAAAACGATCGAGCGATCGCACTATTTAATCCTTTACTATTTATACTTTTACTTGGTCAATTAACAAATTAAACTCAGAGCTTTTATTTTCATTTGCTCTTCTTCAATCTTTTCTTGGAGTTCATTATCTGTATACATCCCTTCTAAAGCCTCTAATGCTGCTTTTTTAATCGCTGTATCAAAGGCATCATTTAAAATTTCTTTCAATTCTTCTTCATTGGCGTAACATCCACCTGATTTTCTCCGTTTGTTAACTCTTTTAATTTATTTGCTAGCATTATAAATAGAAAATTCCCAAGAACGTGTACTGCGTTTTTCCGCCTCTTGCTTGATTAAATGCAACAATAAAATTATTGCATAGCTATAAATCTTATTTAATTTATCTTCCCTTGACATCTCCTCAAGTTCATCAACAATTTCGAGAGCTTTATCATATTGTTTTTCTTCAATAAATTGACGCAACAATAATAGTTCTTCCATAATTTTATTGTCCTTGTCTTCGCCCTAGACTCAAACGACTTGCCATCAGAATAACATACAGCATATTTTAGGTAAATGAGGTATATGCATAAAACCCAAAACCCTGTAAAGACGTTCTGCCGGAACGTCTCTACGTGTATTCAATGATTTTAATCAAGTAGTACTGTATACTACTACTTGATTAAAATCTAAATGAACACAAACTTATCGGCTGCAAACTCGCTTGCTAGCCCGATCTTGCCGCTGTTCACGTCCACCGTAAATAGGGCATTGTTTTTTCTAATATTGTCAGCAGCAAGGGCATACAATTGACCGGAAGAAGAGAAGTTTAACTCTTTAACATCATTGGAGAGAGGGCGTCCTTCAAAGGTCAGTGGGGTCAGTCTGTTAATTTTGACTTTGCCGGTAATCACAGCTTTCTCCTGCAAGTTCATCGAGATTAAAATGGGGACACCTTCTGCACTGATCTCAGTTGCGAAAATATTTCCCTTCGGATCTTGGGATAGGTTAGAGAATCTATGATTTGGCGGTAGTGGGGGTAGGTTCAGCTCATCGGCAGAAAGAATTTTACCTGTTATGGAATCGATTATTCTAAAGGTAAAAGGCGGGATGCCCCGAGTTCCTATCAGGGACAGAAGTTGATTATTGGGAAGGCGGAGCAAACTTTCAACTGTCTGATTGGAACTCTCGAAGCCTAGTACTGTTTTCACTCTAAATTGAGGGTTCTTAGCACCTCCGACAGAAAAAATGAGATGGTTGAAATAACCATTCCTCGTATTTGAGACTGTAGAAATTACCAGATTCCCATCTCCAAGTGCTGCCGCTTTCGTAATCCGGTCAGAGTCACCAGTAAAGAAAGCCCGAGATTGTCTCGGTACAGACGAGCGATTCTCAACAGCCTGAGATGGTACATCGATCTGAGACAGAACCTTTCCCGTCGCCCGATCAGCAGTACTCAGGCTCACTCGCGCATTTTGGTCTTCGCGATTTCGGTTTTGAGCATTGGATTCACTAGGGAGGTTTACTCCATAAAGAATCTCCTGGCTTGGGTCACTCTTCTGAGCAAGTGCTTTACTAGAGAGATCGGCAAGAATAGTGGAAGTCAAGCTAGCAGCTGCCAACTGACCAAATTGGCGGCGTTTCAATGGTGACATTATTATACTCCTTGTGGGATGCTTTAAGGAACAATGAGGTTTGCATTTGGTACTTGGGGTCTAGCTCCCATATCTGCTAAGACGTTAACAGTTATTTGCTTGGCACGAGTATCTTCCCGATATGGGCTGACACCGTCACTGTCTAGCCCCCACGCCCACTGAATAGTGCCGGAAGCGAAGACTTTCGCCCCACTACTGGCAGTGTAGCGGGCTGAGTGGGATTTGGTAAAATCCTGGTTGGCAGGGAGGCTTCGTTCGTTTAACGGTTCGTCGAAGGTTGGCAATAAGCTAGAGGGCACGACTGTTGACTGGGACAAGATGACCAGACCAGGAGGAGTAGACCCATTATTAACGATAAAATCCCATTCATAGCCCACTAACAAATTCAGCTGATCACCATTCTGTAGTCCTGTATTTGCATAGTAAGGATCACTGGTGTTGGTGACAACGAAATTAAAACCGCCGTAGAGATCCAGGTCACTACCGTACATAATTCCTAACAAGGCGTTTTCCGGTCGCTGGTTCTGGACGCTGCGGAATTTATTGGTGGCTGCTGATGGTCCCTGCTGCTGGGCGACTGAATCCAATGCCCAATCTTGTTTGTAGCACGCCATCACTCGGTTGGGATTCACTTGTCCAGCTGCGGGAGTGGAACTTTCAAACCTCACTCGCCAATAGGCAGTATTCGCAGAGAAAAATCCTAAATTAACTTTGGCACTGCGGGCTGCCTCGACATTATCGCGGATCTCTTTAGACCAGTATTCATCGTGACCCACAGACAGGAATACTTTGTGATTGAGCAATTTTTGTCCGTTGGTGTGAACCTGCATACTGTCAGTGTAGGTAACATTGTAAGATTGAGATTCCAACCAGCGGAGCATATTGTATTCCCATCGCAGGGGTGAGTCGCTCTCCGTGCTCTCAGAATAGGTTGCCTGGGAGAAAGGTCGGTCGTAGGAAACCTTCAAAGCCCGCACACCACTAACGCTGTTAAAGTTGTACAAGCTGTAATCCCCCATCGTGCTGTAGGCGAGGACAGTAGAAACACTGCTCTGAAACAGAATATCAGCAGTGCTACTATCATCGCGGACAACAAACCACACGTGCGCTATTTTGCTACTTGCCTGGTCGGTCAACTTGGCGACATAAATACCGCTAGTCCAGTTACTGCCTATCTGGAGTACGTAGGAAGTTGTCCAGTTACACTCGATCAGGTAGGTGGGACTGGTGGGCGTGCTACAGGCAGCTTGGGTCGTGCCATTGAGGGGACCACTGCTTGCCATCAGTCTGCCGCCGGTGCCACCGTAGTAGCCCAAGCGGTATACGTCGATGGTATACTGTCCGGGTTGTCCGAGAGAAACCTTAATGTCCAGCGATCCCCCTTTATTGACACTGGTTGCCGAGGCATAGGCGGCGATCTCGTTAATACCCCGGTTGTCAAGCTTCCAGTTAGTCGTGCCGGGATTTAGATTTTCCAAATAGATGGGATTAGGGTTCGCCGGAGTTGCTGAAGCTGAGAACGTAATACTGCCGATGCCTGCTGCCGTCGCGGTTACTACCACCCCTCCAGGTGCGCTAGGAACCGCTCCCAATGTCAAAGTCGTACTTGCTTGACCGCTACCATCAGTTACTACACTGACGGGCGAGACTGACCCCCCGCCATTGGTAACGGCAAAGTTCACCGTGATCCCTGACTGAGGATTGTTTTGAGCGTTTACGACTCGCACGACCAGGGGGCTGGGCAGAGTCGCCCCCGTCGCGCCAATCTGATTGTCTCCACTGACTTTAACCAGGGTACTGCCGACGACAAAGGCAATGTCGCGAAAATAGTTACTATTCTGGTAAGAACTGGCGGGGAAATTATTCGGACTTACATTGTACACCCCATTATTACCGTCTGCCACTGAGCTAAGATCCCCATTGACTATGGAGCTAGCTAGTTGACCATAAGTTGCGACATAATAGGCGTTTGCGTTCACAGAGACCACATAGGTCGTATTGGCTAGAATGTTAAGTGGTGTGATGAGAGCCTGCTGCTGCCAACCAGAAGCAGTCTCGTTAGAAAAAGCGACGCTTGCCAAGAGTGTTCCCGTTGCCGTCCAGATTTTGCCAGTATGAGTTCCTGTCTCGCTAGCGGCTTTGTAGTAACGAATCGTGTTAATCTGTCCCCCTTTAGCGCTGCGAAATTTCATGCCTAATTCGTAGGGAACGTTATCGGTGAAATTGGGAATGCTTGGGACTTGAGTTGTCAAAACTGTTTGTGTGTTTACTGATGGATTGGCAGTGGCAGAGAAGGTAACGCTACCTACTCCGGTTGCCGTGGCACTTACAGTATTGCTTACAGGACTCGTCGCCCCAGGACTAGCTCCCAGCGTTAAGGTAGTACTAGCTTGACCGCTAGCATTAGTTACTGCACTAGCTGGCGAGACTGACCCCCCGCCACTGGTAACGGCAAAGTTCACCGTGATCCCTGACTGGGGACTGCCAGCACTGTTTTTGACCTGAACAACCAAGGGGTTGGGTAAGACAGCTGCCAGTGCACCTGTCTGATTGTCGCCGCTAATCTTGGTAATCGTCGGTAGGGCAACAGCCACGAAGTTGATGTCACGAAAATAGTTACTGTTGCGGTAGGAATTGGTTGGGAAGGCTCCCGATGTTCCATTAAACACCCCATTATTCCCGTCTGCCACCGAACTAAGCTCGCCATTAACTATGGGGCTAGCTAGCGTATCATAAGTAGCGACATAATAGGCATTTACGTTGACGGAGACCACATAGGTCGTGTTAGCTTGAATACTAATTGGCGTGGTGAGAGCCTGATTTTGCCAGCCAGAAGCCGTCTCGTTAGTAAAAATGACGCTAGTCAGGAGAGTTCCCGTTGACGTCCAGATTCTGCCAGTATGAGTTCCTGTTTCGCTAGAGGCTTTGTAGTAGCGAATGGCGGTAATCTGTCCCCCTGTAGCGCTGCGGAATTTCATGCCTAATTCGTAGGGAACACTATCAGTGGTATTTGGAATGCTTGGGACTTGATTGGTAAAAAGGAGAGTCATAGCTTTTTCCTATGTTTCATGTAAGTAAGTAGTAAGACAAATTAATTACACAAATTTCGACCTCTGTGAGGGTTGACAGCCTTGCTAGATAGACTTAAACGGGAAAAGTCAGATTATAAAAAGTAACTTCTCTAAGCCTGACAAGCCATTTTCAAAACTTTCACCACATAATCCTGTTCCTGTTGAGTCATGTGATGAAACAGGGGTAGCAAGATACTACCATCTTGTGCTTGCTCACTTTCAGAAAGGCGATCGCACTTTCTTGCTTCACATTCACAAGCTTTTGGCTTAACTCCACATGACCAAGGTTCACTTTGATAAGCACTTTCACGGTGAGCGCACATAATCCCGCGTCGCGTGGCAATGCCAGCATCTAGCATTCGCTGCATTACTTGTACTTGGTCGTATTTCTCTGTTAGCCGTACACAAAAACTCTGCCAGTTACTCCTTGTCCAATTTGGCTGAGTCGGTAACTTTAATCCCGGCACATCTGCTAGCTTTTCATGATATTGCTGTGCCAAATAACGCCGCCGTTCCACAATTTCTGGAAGACGTTTGATTTGTTCTCGCCCGACTGCTGCTTGAATATCAGTCATGCGGTAGTTGTAACCCAGCATGGGGTATGAATCAAATATTACCTGTTTTGCACCGTGACGTACAGTATCGGGGACGCTCATTCCATGTTGTCGCCAGAGGCGAAACTGCTTGTCCCATTCGGGATTATTTGTGGTGAGCATCCCACCGTCACCAGTGGTGATTACTTTACGGGGGTGAAAAGAAAAGCAGGCGATATCCCCATGCGGCTTGCCAATTTTCTCCCAGTTTCCATCCCAGAGAATTTCACTACCGATCGCACAAGCTGCATCTTCAATTACTGGTAAATTGTAACGATGGGCAATTTCTAAAATGGCTTTGAGGTTGCAAGGCATCCCCATCTGGTGGACTACTAAAATGGCACGAGTGTGATCGCTAATCACATCCTCAATTAACATCGGGTTGATGTTGTATGTCTGTGGTTCAATATCCACAAACACAGGTGTTGCCCCACAGTAGCGGATGCTATTAGCGGTAGCAATGTAAGAGTGGCTAACGGTAATTACCTCATCCCCAGGTTGCACACCTACAGCTAACAGCGCAAGATGCAATGCTGTGGTGCAATTGGAAACAGCGCAAGCAGACTTTGCTCCTACGTAAGCTGCAAACTCTTGCTCAAAGGCGGCGACTTCTGGACCTTGTGTTACCCAGCCTGACATAATCGCACGTCTGGCGGCTTCAGCTTCGGGTTCACCCATCCAGGGTTTAGCGATGGGGATATACTGCATTTTCTCAGACATTGCTTGCTTCCTTTGCCAATTTCTGTTCGCGCCACCAACTCACCAACCGACGCAATCCTTCTTCTAGAGATACCTGCGCTTCAAAACCCAGCAATTGCTTGGCTTTACTCACATCTGCCAGTCGGCGTGCCACGGGGTTAACTTTGCGTTCTGGTCCATATTCTGGCTGTAAATCTGACCCCATCACTTTAGCCAAACTATAGGCTAGGTCGTTCAGGCTACTTTCTACATTACTGGCAATATTAAACACGTCATCAGTGACATCTGCCTTGGCTGCCAAGATATTGGCTCTGGCTATGTCTTCGATATACACAAAGTCCATTGTCTGTTTGCCATCACCGAAAATCAATGGTGACTGACCTGTAGCAATCCGCTCCATCCAGCGAATCAATACTTCCGTGTATACCCCGTAGATATCCATACGCGGTCCGTAGACGTTAAAATACCGTAATGCTACATAATCCAGCCCATACATATCATAAAAGCTGCGTAATAAGCCTTCATTAAATACCTTGGCTGCACCGTAGATGGTGCGGTTATTGTAAGGGTGATGAGATTCAGTTGTTGGGAACTCCTCCGCCATGCCGTAAATGGAAGCAGAGGAAGCAGCCACTACCTTTTTTACCCCAGCTTTTACTGCTGCTTCCAACACATTGAAAGTACCATCTGCCAGCACTTCCAAAGCTAGACGTGGTTCTTCGGCACATTGGGTAATGCGGATTGCTGCTTGATGAAAGACTATATCTACATCTTGCATGACTTCACCCAGAAGTTTTTGATCCCGGATGTCGCCTTCTATAATTACCAAAGGGCTATGTTCTTTTGCCCAAGCAAGGTTTTTTAATTGTCCACGAGTGAAGTTATCTAGGACAATAATTTCAGAGACTCCTTCGTTTACCAGTAAATCGGCAATATGAGAGCCAACTAAACCTGCACCACCTGTAATTAATACTCGACTATTTTGCATATTCTGTACTCTCCAATGGTTCGTATCCTTCTCGCCAGCGTAAAAACTTAGCAGGAACACCAGCGACGATCGCATACGGTGGTACATCTTTGGTGACAACTGCGCCAGCACCCACAATGCTGCCTCTGCCAACTGTGACTCCAGGCAGGATGACTGCGTTCACGCCAATGTCAGATCCTGATTCAATTTTTACGGATTTGACCTCAAAATCTGTTTGGATGATCTCAGCCTCTATCGGTAATCCAGTGTGGGATGAACATAAAACTTTTGCTCCTGGCCCCCACCCGACAAAATCTTCGATAATCAAGTCTCGAGCATCAAAGTAGCTCTGCTGCCCAATCCAAACATTGTTACCAATAACACATTTACCTTTAAACCATCCCTGGATAGATGTTTGTCCACCGATAAACACTCCGTTGCCAATCTCAAAGGTTTCTAAGTGTTTAAAATTAACGCCAGTACCAATTTGTACGCCGTGTCCAAACTGGCGAGCCATTGCACGCCAGATGACTCGCCGCATCAATATGTCATAATCACCATCACCCACTGCAAAGCGTCCGTACAAATTAAGTAACGCACTGCGATCGTACTCAGTACGTAAGTGTTCTGCTAATCCGATTTCAAAGTCAGGATCTTGTTTTAGTTGTTTTGAACCGTGGACAGCCTTAACCATCTGTGTTTTCATATTAAGCACATTAGACATTGATGACCTCCAGTACCGCAACACTTCTAGCGCCCATATCCATGCCTGAAAGGTTTCTTCACTATTTGCAGTAATAGTTACATATTTATGTATGCAAATTTAAGCACTTACCACAGCCAATCTGTCTTTAATTTGCTTAATTTCGGAATGGACTAAATCATGTCACGTAGTTATAATCAGGCTTAGCCGTTTAATCGTACTATATTCGCCCAAGGAAGCCATTCTATGGGATTTTCTGGTGTTACATCTGCGCGAACTCGAATCTGGCGGACTTCTCCCAGGAACATAATATGTGTTCCTAGAGTTACTTCACCTATGACTTGACAATCAAAGTGTATAGGCAAAGCTGGTAAAACAGGTGCCCAGTCATTTGGCTCTACTTGCAATCCTGCCCTGACTATCTTTTGCGGGTCTTTGGCAAGAGAAGTGTTACCTGCATATTTGATCGCATCAATCACAACATCATTAATAAACGGCACACCGCAGCCGAATTTGCCAGTTTTGCGGATAATATCTAAACTCACACGCGGAGCATAACGTTCATTAATCTTGGCGTAGGAAATGCAAGGTGTGATTACCAAGGGGTGCCGACTGACAATTGTTGTTGAGCCACAAGGCATGAGGTTGGGAGTTCCATCTTCAGCCCAGGAAGTAATCATGCCAGCTGAAGAGGGGAAGAAACAAGGCCAGCGCGCTCTGTCATTATCTACTTCTACTTGATCTTCTGGTAAAGGAGGAAGATATTTAACTGCCATGCCATTTTCTACACTATCAGCTTCAAAGGCAATTGTACCTGCTGATGGAAAAACATAGTGTGGTGTATACCCTTTTTTATAACTGCTATCTTCCACTGAATCTCCAAGGACGGACAGAGGCTTTTGCAGTTCGTACTGTGGCTGCCAACCTGGTAGACTCCGCCAGAGGATTTGACTACGCCCTTCGGCTATGTCTTGTCGCAGTTGAATGGCATTGATTTCCAGAAAATAAACTCTGTGGCTACCAACGTCAACCCAAGGTTGAGAATAAATCGGTTGACCTGCAAAATCTTTACCAGGCTTAACCAGTTTTGCCTCATAAACCATGTATGCCGAGTCGAACACAGGTGCGTCATTTGTCAACGCCTTATGTGCTGTTAATCCCGTATCAGCAATGCGTGAGTGAGTTTTTTCTTCGGGTACGGTAGCGATCGCCTTCATGGCTTGATCTAGCTCCTCACCCGGAGGAAGAAACTGCACAGCAACGCTACCACTGCTTTCTAACATATCAGTAAAGGCGCTGCGGACATGATGCCGTTGTGATAACTCTTGGGTACAAAAGCTCAGGGCTAAAACGTAGGGAAATCTGTTGACAATTGATGCTCCGACAACTTTTTCCAGGGCGATTTGGGAACCATTAGTAGTGGTGACTAAACAAATTGGGGAAGGAAAAAATCCCGGCCATCGACTATCATTTGATAGTTCTTCGAGACTTTCTGGTAAATCACGGAGATAAACCTGCTTGTCTTCTGTGGTTCGCCAATTAGTAGCAGTCTGCAAGTTTGTCTGTGGCCAGAGATAGCGATACTGTTCTAAAAAATTAGGCATCTGTCGTCTCTAAGAGGGTGTTTATAAAATAAATATTAAGCACTTGAACAACGATATTACTCACAGTTGTGATCTGTGCTGTTGACAATTCTGCATACATCGGCAGTGATAACTCTTCTCTGGCAGCTGATTCTGAGTGGGGAAAATCACCATATTGATACCCTAAGTCAGAGTAAGCTGCTTGGAGGTGGACTGGGATGGGGTAGTGAATGCCTGTTTGAATGCCCTGCTCGTTAAGCTTTTGCTGTAGACATTCCCGTTGGCTGGTACGCACAGCGTAGACATGGTAAACGTGACGGCTGTAAGGCATTACAGCAGGTATACTGACATCAGAGTTTGCCAAGAGTTGGTCGTACTGTGCGGCGTGTGTTCTTCTGGCTTCTGTCCACCCTTCGATGTAGCGTAACTTCACCCGTAAAATTGCTCCCTGTATCCCATCCATGCGATAATTGTAACCTTTGAGGACGTGGTGATACCTACGTTCTTGACCCCAGTCGCGCAGCATCCGCATAGTATGGGCATATTCGGGATTATTTGTGACTGCCATACCGCCCTCACCGTAAGCGCCTAAATTCTTACCTGGGTAAAAGCTAAAACAACCAATGTCACCAATACTACCTACTCGCTGTCCCTTATACTCAGCCCCGTGAGCTTGTGCGGCATCTTCTATTACAGTC
This sequence comes from Tolypothrix brevis GSE-NOS-MK-07-07A, assembly GCA_019358985.1. Classification (GTDB taxonomy): domain Bacteria; phylum Cyanobacteriota; class Cyanobacteriia; order Cyanobacteriales; family Nostocaceae; genus Hassallia; species Hassallia brevis. The sequence goes on from JAHHIJ010000005.1 coordinate 88,138, forward strand.
AAACCATGACGACGAGCAATCTCCATAATTGGCTCCATATCCGCTGGTTGACCGTACAAATGCACGGGTAAAATAGCTTTAGTGCGTTCAGTTATCGCTTTTTCAATTTGGGTGACATCAATGGTGTAGGAAACAGGGTTAATATCTACGAAAACAGGGGTGGCTCCGGTGTAACAAATCGCTGCTGTGGTCGCAACGAAGGTGAAAGGTACGGTAATCACTTCGTCACCAGCACCAATGCCAGCTGCTAGTAATGCCAGGTGGAGGGCGCTAGTACCTGTATTGACAGCAATGCCAATATCTGCATTGCAGTAATGTGCAAACTCCTCTTCTAAAGCTTTTACTTCATTCCCCAAGACGAATTGCGTACTTTCAAGTACTTTCATTACAGCTGTATCAATTTCGTCCTTAATGCTCAGGTATTGAGTTTTTAGGTCTACAAATGGAATCACGCTGCCACCTCTGCTAAATTAAGTTCAATTAATTGTCCCTGCTTCTTCAAAGACTGGGTTGCAGCTTCCAGAATTCTCACTACCCGCAGTCCCGCTTCCCCATCAGTAATGGGGCGATCGCCTGCTTTAATGCAATCAATGAAGTGTAATCCTTCTGTCCGCAGTGCTTCTGTCATATCTAAATTGGGTGACCACATATCCCCTGTACGGTAACCAATCATCATCTGGTAGACGCTTTCAGCATTGCCGTTGAGGGTAATTCCTTTGTCGTATATCTTCAGCTTTTCGCTAGGCTCCAAATCATCGAAGACGATCATCTTTTGCGAACCACCAATTAGAGTCCGCCGCACTTTTACTGGTGCTAACCAGTTAACATGGATATGCGCCATCAAGTTGCCTTCAAAAAATAAGGTCAAGTAGGCAATATTTTCCGGCTCTCCAGGAACGTGGCTCATCCCTGTTGCCGAAACCCCATATGGTTGGGTTCCTAAGACATAGTTCATAATTGACAGATCATGTACTGCCAAATCCCAAATCACGTTGACATCGTGCTGGAATAGTCCCAGGTTAACACGCACGGAATCGTAGTAATAAATATCGCCGATTGCTTTCGTCGCAACCAACTCTCGCATCTTCCGTACTGCACCGGTGTAAACAAAGGTGTGATCCACCATCAAAACTAGATTGCGTTTTTCTGCCTCCTCTATTAAACGTATTGCTTGCTCGGAAGTAACAGTCATGGGTTTTTCTACCAGTACGTGCTTCCCAGCCTGCAATGCAGCCAAAGCCAAGTGAAAGTGGGTAGAAACTGGGGTGGCGATCGCCACAGCGTCAATATTGGGGTCTGTAAAAATGTGACGACAATCTGTCGTCACATTAATTTTAGGATATCTTGCCTGCACCTTTGCCAGCAGATCTGGTTTAAAATCGCTGACTGTTTTGACCTGCGCTCCTGGGATTTCCGAGAAATTTCTGACTAGATTCGGACCCCAGTAACCGTAGCCAATTATACCGATGTTAATCATATTTACCACTGTTTTTAAAGTTATGAAAAACGGTTTTTGTGAACTAAATAAATGCTAATATTAAGTCCACCTGGTATTTCATTTTGCCTGCCGTATAAATCTTTTAACTTTTACTTGTCATGCAAGAAAAGTTTGGATCTAGCCTAATATCTAAAATTTGGTTATGGCGTTTCCTAAGCAGATGAGGTACAGTTAAGCCCTTTCTTCCAAATAAATCTTTATTTTCTATGTCAGTGATTCAAATTGGTAGCTAGTATTTCTTGCTTTGCCGTGCGATCGCGGACATCACCGATGATACGAGCAGGCACTCCCACAACCATTGCATAATCCGGGATATCATGAATAACTACTGCTCCAGCCCCAACAATGGCTTTCTCCCCAATGGTCACTCCTGGCAAGATGGTAGCATTACTACCAATAGAAGCGCAGCGTTTTACTATTGTCTTAACTACATCCCAGTCAGCGTCATTTTTTAAACTACCATCTTCATTCGTGGCACGGGGATAAAGGTCATTGGTAAACATGACTCCATGACCAATAAACACTTCATCTTCTAAGATCACGCCATCACATAGAAAGCTATGTGATGAAATCTTGCATCGACTCCCCACAACAACGTTTTTTTGAATTTCGACAAAGGTACCAATCTTTGTGTCATCTCCAATTGTACAACTGTAGAGATTAACCAAATCTGGATGGAAAATCTTGACGTTATTGCCTATTTTGACATCATTATTTACTGGCATAATCAACCAACTTTTCTATAATATTTAATCATCATACTGGGAAAATTTTTAATTGAAGGGTGTGCATTGTGTTGATCATTGCACACCCTTCAAAGTTGGGGTGATACATACAGGAGTTTGTAAGTAAATGAAGTTATCAAAGCCTTACATAGCGTTTTCTAAGCAATTGAGGTACACATACAAAATAAGCAGATTTAAAAATGTACCTCACCAGATCGGGAACCGCTTTTGTCAGCTATCAAAGTCACGCTTTGACTTTCTTGCGAGATACAAACCATCCGCTGCATGTGAGGCAGACAATTCCAGCTATCAAAGTCACGCTTTGACTTTCTTGCGAGATACAAACCATCCGCTGCATGTGAGGCAGACAATTCCAGCAACGCTGCTAGGTTCAAAGACAGAGACAACAGTTGGAGAACCGTAGCTCACACGAGCAACATATAATCCATTCGGATCGACTACACTGTAACCAGTCTCATTTCGACCTGCACTTGCAGATGGGGATAGTCCAAAAACGAATCCACTGCTATTAAAGTTTGCCGCCAATCCTGGTTTGTTAATGACAAAGTTTAATATTGGAGTAGTTCCGTTCTGAATATCCAGTTTGGGAAACTGGGGATAAAAGACATCATCACGTTCTGTATATGTAGTTCCTAAAAAATTAAAACTCAGATTTAAGATTGGAATATCTTTCAAATCAGAGCCAGTTAATAATTCATCATTATAAGTGAAAACACCACTATAAGAGTTTCCAGGACTGAGGGGAATATTATTAGTGATACCAATACCAGGTAGAGAAAAATCGCTCACTGTAAAGGTTCGGCTGACTGTAACCGCTCGTCCGGGATTTGTATTGAAAACTGCAAAACTGAGGCAAGTTGCAACAGTAGCAATGGATAAATTGTGAACTAAATTCATTTGTAACTCCAGAAACTAAAGCTATTCAACTGTATTCCATATTGCATCTTCTAAGTAAGTACACTCATCAGATTGCCACGGGTAATCTACCCGCTCAAAATTGTGCATACTGACTTCAAACTCGCAAATTTGACGAAGGTTCTCTAACAGCGTTTCGCTCCGACGCTCAGAAAACCATGTTGTTAAGGTATATGAACCCATGTACAATCTCAATTTCGGTATCTCACATCGAATAACAAATGTTCCTGACTCCCGGTGAAACGAGGCTTGAGGTTCATAAAACCAGAAAATACAAATAGGCTGTTGCAGAGCGCTAACTATTTGAAACGAAAACCACAGACTTTCATGGGGTTTATCTATGTGGAGAGCAAATTCAAAGGTAATCGGTTTTCCCCAACAGTGAATCCCTTCTCCCTCTGAGGTATGTACTTTTGCCCAAGCTACGTAGTTACCTGTTTTACTGTCTGGCGCTTGGTAAGCACCTTGTGCTTCGCTGTCTTCTTTCTGCCCCGCCAGATATAACTGTACTGCTTTGCCGGTATTGCCATCAAACTGAACGTTACCTTTGGAAAGCAGGATGCAACGCTTTGTTAACTGAGCGATCGCTTGCATACTATGACTAACAAATAAGACTGTACGTCCTTCTTTAGTTGCGACATCCCCCATTTTCCCCAAGCATTTTTTTTGAAATGCAGAGTCGCCCACTGCTAGCACTTCATCTACAATTAAAATCTCTGGCTCTAAATGGGCAGCAACGGAAAACGCAAGGCGGACATACATTCCTGAAGAATAACGCTTTACCGGGGTGTCTAAAAATCTTTCGACTTCGGCAAAAGCAACGATTTCATCAAATCTATTTTTAATTTCTACCCGACTCATCCCCAAAACTGAACCGTTCAAATAGATGTTCTCTCGTCCAGTAAGTTCTGGATGAAATCCCGTCCCTACCTCTAGTAAACTTGCGATTCGTCCGTTGATGGCAATGCGTCCGTTTGTTGGTTCGGTGATTCGGCTCAAAACTTTCAACAACGTTGATTTGCCGGCACCATTGCGTCCAATTACACCTATAACTTCACCTTCTTTAATCTCAAATGAAACATCTTTCAATGCCCAAAATTCTTCCCGCGCTGGGTTAGGCTTTTTCCCAGCAGGTTTGATAAATGTCTTGGCAAAAGATTTCGCACCATCAGCAATGACATCGCGCAACGCTTTATAGCTATAGCGGCTTCCTCCTTCTTGCTGATGAGCAATGATATATTTTTTGCTCAAATTATCTACACTAATTACATTCTCAGACATCTGCAAAAATCCTTTCTAAATTACGTCAGCAAATGTCCGTTCCATTTTGCGGAAATACCAAATGCCAGTTATCAGTAATAAAGCAACTAATCCTACAGATAGCGTGAATCCAGGTAAGTAAAGTTTTGACTCCCCACCTAAAATAGCCCAGCGAAAGCCATCAATTACGCCTACCATTGGGTTTAAAGAATACAGTAAACGCCATTGCTGTGGCACAATGTTGCTACTAAAACCTACGGGCGATATATATAAGCCAAATTGCACAATAAACGGGACAATATACCGAAAATCACGGTATTCAACATTTAACGCTGCCAACCACAAACCGACTCCAATTGATGCGGCAAAGGCAATGCCGATGAATAATGGTAGTGTGAGTATTCGCCAGGTGGGAATATAGTTATACCAAGCCATCAGTCCTAATAAAATCATGCCGGAAACCATGAAGTCTACAAAGCTGACAATCACTGCACTGATGGGTACAATCAAACGCGGAAAGTAAACTTTAGAAATCAAGTTGGCATTGCTAATTAAGCTGTTGCTGCACTCACTCAGGGCAGTGGAAAAAAACTGCCAAGGTAACATGCCGGCAAACACTAAAATTGGATACGGCACTCCTTGGGAAGGTAATTTTGCAATATTTCCAAAGACCACGGTGAATACCACCATCGTCAAAAATGGTCGAATCAATGCCCAAGCCATACCGATGGCAGTTTGCTTGTAGCGCACCAAAATGTCGCGCCAAGCAAGAAAATAGAATAGCTCCCGATAGCGCCACAAATCTCTCCAATAGTACTTTTCAGCGCGTCCAGCTTCAATTACCAATTTTTGCTTAAAGCCGATCTCTTGATTACTCATAAATTGATGCTTAACTGACAAAGTTGAAGTCTTTAATGTTGTTACAACCAAGGAGCCGTGAATGCCTGCGAGTGAATTCTCCTACAGAAGGGTTGCCTTGGGGATCGACTACCCCTGCTACCTGTTGCCAAAGCTCCCGTGGTGCTGGTGAAAGTTGATAGGTGCGTCCATCGGACTTATGAACGTGATACCATTTTGTTCCTTGGCACTGCTCGCACCAGAAAGCTTCTAGCCATTCTCCATCTATAGAAACTGTAGTTTGGGACGCTACTAGCATCAATGCATTTCGCCGGCTCATACCTCGTTGCTGTAACTGCCCTGGTTGATCGGCAAACAACTGATATTTTTGACTCATGCTATCAAGATAGCAACTATGAACTGGACAATATATAGCTCGTCGTTTTGAACGCTTCCGGTTTCGATCACACCTCTTCTGCAATTTCGACCTCCCAATATCAATAAAAAAAATCCCAAAGGAAGGTTACGTTGGAGGGACTGAGATCAAAAAGACCATCGAAGCCCAACTCCTAATTCATAACTAATTTATTCAATTTTCGTTTTTGATGCCTTATCTGTTTCCAGTGTCGGCATTAATTGAGAATAATCTGAAGAAAGGCAATCATTACTTGTTAAACACTAAATAATATCGTCTAGGTTTGTTCATATTTTTTCTTTTATCTATATATGTAATATCTTACACCCTTTTTATAAAATTTTGTTCATCTTAATCAAATTAAATATGAAAATAGAATAAACTAATTTTAAAGTTGAGAACAACGAGTTAGAAAGTAAGAGAAAGCCAGCCCAAGCAAGCAGTTGCAAGTGCTGTTACTATCTGACAATAACTTTTATTAATCTTTAAATCTTCATAATATTTCATCCTTAAAGAACTAAGCTGTTAGCCATAATCTATGGAAATTGTCGGTTAATTTGAGCCAGATAATGAGGCTCAAATTAAAAGGTAAATGGTTACATTTCACTGGATTTTTGCACGTTTGTTGCTCCAGTAAGTATTAAGGATGGCAAGTCATAGCAACATAAGTATTACTAATCTTATTTTTGATGGGTAGCACTTTGTCAAGACCTGGTAAGTTCTATTGCCTCGACCGAAGAGAATATTTAGATTGGGTAACAATAAAACCGCAAATATTTATGTTCCCAAGCTGAATATCTATTCTGATTACAAGCCAAATTGAGATATTATCTTTCCATTAAAATATCCCCAATAACTTACTCTGTAAGGTTTTGAGACATGGCTCTTACATCCTCAGACAATACCACTCTTGTCAAAACATCAAGGTATTGTTTGGAGATAATTTTGGGTGTGAAATGCGATCGCAAATATTGACGTCCGGCTTTACCCATGCGTTCTCCTAGTAGGCGATCGCGACTGAGCAAGCGAATAAATTGAGCTAGACCATTACTGTCTCCATTCTCAAATGTGCTACCACAGTCGGCTTCGGCTATGAGTTGTCTGAGGTATGAATACTGCGAACAAATGACTGCTATTGGTCTTCCCGATGCTAAAGCTGAGTAAAGCTTACTTGGGGTGACTAAATTTTCCGTACACTCATCCACACTCACTAACGACAGATCGCAAGCTGTTAGTGAATAGGGCAACACCTGCTTATCTTGATAGGGTAGAAACATAAAATTGCTCAAAGATAATTGATTCACTTGGGAAATCAACTCATCGCGTTTTGCTCCACCACCAATGCAGACGAACTGAATTGGCTCATCTTGCAGTTGCTTTGCCGCTTCTAGGATGGTATCCATGTCATGACACCGACCCAGATTACCGGAGTAGAGCACGGTAAATTTATTGACTAGGTTGTACTTCCAAGCAAACCAGTTTTCTTGCTTGGCAATTGGCACAATCGAGTCAGGATCTGCCCAACTGTGAATCACAGAAATCTTATCGGCTATCTGCGAACAATTCGCCGCTACTTGGAGTTTCATCGCTGGACTCAGAACGATGATCCCCTTGGAAGAGCGCCAAATTTTTTTATTCAGGGCTTGCCATAATCGCGCTAGCCAGTGATGCTTGGGAATTACTCCCAGAGCGATCGCTATATCGGGATAAAGGTCATAGAGGATGCAAACATAGGGAATTTTGAATAACAGATGAGCCAGATATGCCACAAGCGGCAAAAATGGCGGAGCTGTTGTCACCAACAACACGTTGTTGCGATGTCTAGCTCTGAATAGATGCAGCCCTGCCCGCAAGGTATACAAAATACCATTGACGGCTTTGCCACGAATTCGTCCAGGCCAAAGTTGAGCAGTACGCGATCGCTGAATTCGCACTCGACCTACTCGCTCAACTGCTGGAGCGCTCGAAGTCCGAAACGCATATCCTGGCTGACTTGTAAAAACCTCAATGTCTATCCCAAGAGACCCTAAATGTCTCACAAGTTCCTCTATCAACTGTCCTGTAGCCGCATAGTCTGGCGGGAAAAACTGAGTGATTACAGACAATTTGATGGACTCTTTACTTTTTAGAGAATGCTGATTCTTACTTTCTAATCCAGAAGAGAGTGATTGAAATAACTTGATATTAATCCATTCATTAAGTCTCATCGTTTACATCCTAATCTTTTTTAAAACGCCACTGAAATGCTCAAGCCAGTAATTGACATGAAAAATTTACCCAGCTTTATAAATTCGTACAATTGCTTGACTGCGATGTACGAGTGTTAATTAGCGGGTATAATCCCAAGACTCACAGAAGGTAACGGCGAGCCGACCTAATTGTGCAACCGATTAATACGAAGCTAAACTCATTCGAGTTGAGCGATGTAAGTAGTCTGTGCAAAATTTTTCTGAAATCCAGGGATGTATTTGTAATTCTTGTATCTATCTATACAAAAATGTATGTCATTTGAGTTGGTAATACTTACTTCTTTTGAACAGAACAACACATGACAGGGACATCAGAACACACAACACAAAAACAAATCTGATTAACGACAGAATTAGCTACTACTGAAGTCTTATGCCTTAAGGTAAGTCGCTATGCTTTCTCTGCTAAAGAACTTTTCTTGACTTCCAAAAGGTAGTAGCCGCCATTCTCAACTGCCTTCTAGTTAAAAACTCGGAACATACCTAAACTAAATGAGATTTTATTGTACCATACCAGTCTTCAAGTTGTTTTTCTGATTGTTACATGTAGTTTTTGTTTAGAACATGGTGTTCCTTTTTTATTTACATGTAATTTTTAACTAGAATACCATGTTTGAAATTTACTTATGTACTTCATGAAAAGTTTATATAACTATGATTTTTTTTTTACACTATCTTAATATAATTAAGATGTGTTTACGTATAAACTACTAAGTAATTAGTCTGAGGTATACATTTTCTATGAACAAGGTGAAACAGATTTGTTGGTTCAAATACAAGTATCGTTTTAATTTTTAATCATTGTAATCTGTCATACAAATTATCGGAAGCAAAATCAAAGTATAAAATCAAACGTAATTTTGTGTAATAACTCAGATAAATAAATAATTTATTAACTGTATAAATAGGTTGAACTAAAAAAATTATGCGTTTTTGGAGATGTCTAATAGCTAAATCTAAAAATTCTTCAAAAACCTCGCAAAATAGTTCGGAAAAATAGATTAAGTCGAGCTAAGAGTGAATCAGAAAAATAAATCGTAGAAGCCTGTTTTGGCGTTGATTCTGGTGCGATCGTACTCGCGAAAAGTTGCTACACTAGGTTCTGAGTCTGACAGCAGACGATTTATTTAGGCTAGGTCATACCGTGGAGGGTTGGGGACGAGGGCACGACCTAGCGTTAACAATCACAAGTAAAATATATTAATTAATGTCATAATAAGTGAGAATCTCTGTTACATAAGGATTAGAATAAGACTTGTCAGGCATCAGCTTGCAATAACCTTCTACCATAGTGCTTCCATCACTAAGATCGCTGTTATGGTTGAACTGTTATTAGTGGGAACTTTTATAAAAATCTTATTTGACTTGTTAGCAAGTATTCATCAATGATGGAGAATAAATCTTCTCAACCCTCAAGTTCTGACCAAAATAGGAACTTTAGCTCTCCATTTCCTCAGGCTCAACCTTTTACGGAGTCGGAAGGACTAGGGGAGGATTGGAATTTTCGTGATTTTCTGGGTATTTTACGGCGGCGATCGCTTATCATTGCAGGGGTAGCTGTCCTTGTAATGATAGCAGTTGTCAGTTCGTCACTAAAACAAAAACCAGAATATGAAGGCAATTTTCGGCTATTAGTAGAACCTGTTAATGATGACAGCAAAGCGGTGGATGTTGTCAAAGACGCTAACCTAGACAAGTCTAGTCTAGATTACGAAAGTCAAATACAGGTTCTCAAGAGTCCTGAACTGATGGGGAACATAGTTAAGGAGTTGCAACAATCCTATCCAGAAATAGATTATGGCTCTTTAATAAAATCTTTAACAATTATTCGCTTAGGTGAAACCAAAATTATAGAAGTTCGCTATCAAAGTAACAATGCAAATAAGACTCAAGCAGTACTAGAAAAAATTGCCAAAAATTACTCAAATTACAGCAAGGAAAAGCGGCAAACAAAGTTGCGTCAGGGGATTCAATTTGTCGAAACACAACTCCCATCCTTACAGAAACGAGTTGATGAAATTCAAAAAGATTTGCAACTTTTCCGACAAAAATACGACTTTATTGACCCAGACACTCAGGCACAGCAAATTGCTGCTCAAGTTAATAATTTATCTGGGCAACGATTAGCAGTTAATCAGCAATTGGCACAAGCTCGTGCTAATTTAGCTGGCTTACAGGGAAAAGAAGGAGAACTGGCAGCGTTGAATAATGCTACTGTATATCAACAGTTAATTATTCAGGTGGGGCAATTAGAAAGTCAGATTGCTGCGGAGTCAGCTCGTTTCCAGGAAGATAGCCCAAGCATCCGAACATTAAAGGATAAACGGGATAACCTGCTGCCCTTGTTAAACCAAGAAGCACGGCGGTTTCTGAATGTAAAATTTGCAGACGTAGCGACTCAAGTTAAAACTTTAGAAGTGCAGAGTCAAGAGCTTGCCAAAGCCGAACAGAAACTCGAACAAAGACGCAAGCAATTGCCAGTCTTGGCACGGCAATATACAGAAATGCAGCGAAATTTGCAGGTTGCAACTGAGAGCTTGAATCGTTTTCTTACTACCCGCGAAACACTGCAAATTCAAGTGGCTCAGACAGAACTACCTTGGCAATTAATTCAAGCCCCAACTAAATCTGAAACTCCTATATCTTCAGATGTAAAACGTAGTTTAATTACAGGATTTTTCGCTTCGCTAGCCATAGGAATTGGTATCGCCATACTAATTGAAAAGCTGGACAATACCTATCATACCGCCTCTGCCCTGAAAGATAAAATCAGCCTGCCGTTGTTAGGAACTATTCCATTTGAAAAGCAACTCCAAAATGGTCAACATGGCACAAGCAAACAAAATATTCCCATAGTCAGAGTAACAGATTCGCTGCGTGAAAGTGTTCCTGGGTTAGCGGTAATACCCGACCAGGGTAAGAGCAATTATTCCCCAAAATTTTTGGAAGCTTTACGAGTACTTTGTACGAATATTCAACTGCTCAGTTCTGATCGCCCAATTCGCTCGATAATTATTAGTTCAGCTATGTCTGGTGACGGTAAGTCTACAGTTGCATTTCATTTAGCTCAAATAGCTACAGCAATGGGGCAACGAGTACTACTTGTAGATGCCGATCTGCGTCAGCCGACGATTCACACTTTATCAAATTTAAATAATCTTTGGGGATTGAGTAATTTAATTTCGACAAACTTGCCAGTGGGGGAGGTGATTCGGAAAGTACCTTCTATGAACGAATTATCTGTGGTTACTTCTGGACCGATACCACCTGATCCCACCAAGTTGCTCTCCTCGGAAAAGATGAAGCGACTGATGGAAGAATTTCATAACACCTTTGACTTGGTGATATATGACGCTCCTGTATTAGTTGGACTAGCTGATGCTAGCCTGATAGCACCCCACACTAATGGAATTTTGCTTGTGGTGAGGATGGATAAAACAGATAGTTCTGTTCTGAAGCGAGCTTTGGATAACTCGAAACTTTCGCGAATGAATGTTTTAGGTGTGGTTGGTAATGCTCAGAAAAATAATTGAATAGTTGCAACCGTCGTAGAGACGTTCCGCCGGAACGTCTCTACAATATGTGTAATTTACCAGACAGATATCAGATGCATATTTATCTGAAAATTCGCTTTTTTTAAATTTTTTTGCAATACTGTTGACTCTCTAGCTAAGTGGAGAGTTGACAATGAAATCAGGAAATCAACGAAGAAAGTTATGCAACTCCTGTCTTTAAGAAATGGGTTTTTGGTGTTAACCTTAAGTGCGATCGCCTCAACTAGCGGGTTACTTACAGCTTGTTCCCAACAAAAACAAGCCGAAACACCAAACGCTACCACTACCAATGCTAGCGACAAGCAGCAGATGCACGGAAGTGCCATGAATCACAGCATGGCGATGGATTTGGGTCCAAGCGATGCTAATTACGATTTGCGGTTCATCGACGGTATGAAACCGCACCATCAAGGAGCCATCGAAATGGCTCAGGAAGCACAGCAGAAATCAAAACGTCCCGAAATCAAAAACCTAGCAGACGAAATCATCAAAGCGCAAAACCAAGAAATTGCTCAGATGAAGCAGTGGAGAACAGCTTGGTACGCTAAGGCTGGAGATAAACCAATGGCTTATGATGCTCAAATGGGTCATATGATGGAGATGTCATCTGACCAAATGAAAGGCATGATGATGAATATGGACTTGGGTGCGGCTGATAAAGATTTTGACTTGCGCTTTATCAATGCAATGATTCCTCACCATGAAGGTGCTGTAACAATGGCACAAGATGCTTTGAAAAAGTCTCAACGTCCGGAGATTAAGAAATTAGCCGAAAATATTATCACTTCCCAAAATGCGGAAATTAACCAAATGAAGCAATGGCGAAAAACTTGGTACAACAAGTAAGCTTGATTTCATCCTGATTTCATTTCTCAATGCCAGACTGGGAGATAAGCGCAATTCCAACGCTTACGCGCATGAAACCCAGTACTCAAGGATTATTCGCGATGCCTAATCTGCGTTTCCAAAGAGCGATCGCAATTCGCTCTGTTTCTGGCACAATCTTAAGTGTTTTTTGCTGGCTAATCCCGCAGTAATTTTAGCACACGGCGGACACGGTGATGAATTTCATCAAGAAAATAGCGATCGCTCCCGTAGCAGTGGTGGTTCTGGATTAGGTTTAGCGATCGCAAGAGCGATCGTTCAAGCAAACCAAGGCAACTTGAACGTACAAAGCGAATTAAGTAAAGGTAGCACTTTTACCGTTCAATTACCCTTCGATGTCGCTCCACTTAACAGCATTCGTTCTCAATTTAAATCCTTTATAGGTAATAGACATCTTGTGTGAAAATGAATGTAGAGACGTAGCACTGCTACGTCTCCACAAGGGTTTCAGATAAGGCATCATTAATTTATAGAGATGTCTATTAGACATCTCCAGATTCATACGTAAAGACGTTCCGGCGGAACGTCTCCACAAGGGTTTCAGATAAGGCATCATTAATTTATAGAGATGTCTATTAGACATCTCCAGATTCATACGTAAAGACGTTCCGGCGGAACGTCTCTACAAGGGTTTCGGGTAACGCATAATTAAATTCGGTCGATGTCTATTGACTATTGACTATTCACTATTGACCCTTGACTAATCCCCAATCCCTAGTAAAATAACTTGGCATTGCCTTTACATTGACAGGTTAAGAATCATGGCTCAAGCGAAGATTGGGATTATTGGTGGTAGTGGTTTATACAAAATGGATGCACTTAAAGATGTAGAGGAGGTGCATGTTGAAACACCGTTTGGTTCACCGTCTGATGCTTTGATTCTGGGAACTTTGGACGGGACGCAGGTAGCTTTTTTAGCGCGTCATGGACGCAATCATACGCTTTTACCTTCTGAGTTGCCGTTTCGTGCGAATATCTATGCGATGAAGCAACTAGGTGTGGAGTATTTAATTTCCGCTAGTGCGGTAGGTTCGTTGAAGGAAGAAGCTAAACCTCTAGATATGGTGGTTCCGGATCAGTTTATTGATCGAACCAAAAATCGGGTTTCGACTTTCTTTGGGGAAGGAATTGTGGCTCATATTGCTTTTGGCGATCCGATTTGTGGTAATTTGGCTGGAGTTTTGGGGGATGCGATCGCTTCTCTGGATTTACCAGATGTAAGTCTGCATCGCGGCGGTACTTATGTGTGCATGGAGGGACCGGCATTTTCAACTAAGGCAGAATCCCATCTTTACCGCAGTTGGGGTGCCACGGTAATCGGGATGACGAATTTACCAGAAGCGAAGTTAGCAAAGGAAGCAGAAATCGCTTATGCAACTTTGGCGCTGGTGACAGATTATGATTGTTGGCACTCAGATCATGATAGTGTGACGGTGGAAATGGTGATTGCAAATTTACAGCGTAATGCGGTAAATGCTCAAAAGGTGATTCAAGAAACTGTCCGACGTTTGAGTGAAAATCCACCATCATCTGATGCTCATTCTGCCTTGAAGTATGCGATTTTGACTAATTTGGAAAAAGCGTCGGCGACAACAAAAGAGAAGCTAGGATTGTTGTTAAAGAAATATTTGTAGACACGAACTGATGAGCGTTCGGACTACACCCAATGGCAGAATTATAACAGCACACGCGCTCATAAGTCTCCTGCGTCATGGTTTTCAAGACCCATTTGGTTTAGTGGATGATATTATTGAAAACTATTCACGCAGGACGACACAAGATGATGGAGCAACGGTTTATATTCAACGTGCAGCAGGAAGAAAAAGAAGATATAACCCAATACGGTTCAGTTAATGGGACTTAAACAAAAATTAAGTCCAAATGTAGCTCAAACTAGCTTTATAAGCGGCAAATACGTCACGATTACCTCCCTCATCACCAACGCTGTCACAGGTAAAATAGATGTACAACAAGTCCCCATCCCCTAAACCCAAATAACTAATATATTGCACTTAAGGAGAATTACAATGTCTACCGAATATCACGTTAAACTCATTCAACAAGGCAATATTCAAACCTTAGCCATTCCCCAAGAATTAACTTTATCAACTTCAGAAGTTATCATCCGACAAGAAGACGGAAAACTTATTATAGAACCCTACAAGAAAAAATCCCTCCTAGAAGTCTTCGCCAACCTTGATGATATTGACGAAGAATTTCCCAATGTTGACGAAGGACTATTACCGTTAGATGACATTGAACTTTAAAATGTATTACTCTTACTTACTCGATACCAAATTAGACATCCAACAGGTAAAATTTTTTCTAAAATTCAAAAAGTTGGGGAAGACAAAATTTGTACCAGTATCATTGTTGCTTGTGAACTCCAATTTGGCGCAGAAAAAAAGAACTCACTGAGATTGAAAGAGCGCATTTCCTTGGCTTTAGACATGATTCCTGTATTATCATTAACAAGCAACGTAGAGTATCATTACGCTAAAATTCGTACTTATTTAGAAAGTCAAGGAACGCCCATAAGTAGTAATGATTTATTAATTGCTGCTCATACACTCAATCTAAATCTAACTTTAGTTACAAACAATGTCCGTGAATTTTTCCGTGTACCCGATTTAAAAGTAGAAAACTGGCTGAACCCAAATTAAAAAGCCGAGTGACTTTCTAGCCATTGATTAATTCACAATTTATACTTAAGTAGGGCTTGCTGAAAAAGTCATTACTTCAAAGAGTATTGAGAAAATTGAGTTATGTTGAGGCAGTTTTGTAGTAAACACCTGACTCTTGACTCCTGTAGAGCGAAATTTCGCGTCTCTCTTAATTAAACTACCTGAAAAATAAAGCTGAGACTTGCCCAATTATTCACATTTAAGGCGTAAAAATCGGGACTTTGGCTGGTTGTTTCGGTAGCTGCCCTAGCGTTGTGTAAGTCAAGAAGAAGAGCTTGGGCTACTTCTAAGGGTTTCGACAATTCGATAATGGGTTGTTTATCTGCGGTGGAATATTTAGCAGCTTGAACGGCAGCGAGGGTTTGGGTGAAGGGTGCGGTGCTAAAAATTACTTGGTGTTCGCATTCGTCAGCGGAACCGGGAATCACCCATTCCGAATTAGTGGCACTTTTTGGTAAGGTGATAATTTCACCAGGGGCGATGACGATTTCTTGGAATTGTGGTTTTGTTTGGGCATTAGGTTGTTGGGTGCTTTGCATAGGGTAAAATGCGATCGCACTCCTACTACTCTTTAATCCTAGCAGCATAAAATATATCGGGCGATCGCTCAAATTTTCTACGCGGTATTGCAATCGGCTACCTATGGGTACGATGGGAATATATCCGGTTTCGCTAGTGAGTAATTTGTGATTCGATTGTCCACTTACTCGCACTGTCTCCCGTTCCATGACGGAGCGAGGGGTAATACCGCTAATTATCTCTAAACTAGCTTTGAGTGCCAAGCGAGAAGAACCCTCATTTTCTGTCAGTCGCCATAATTTTGCTGCTAGCAAGGTTTGCAATCTTCCCCCTAAGCGTTGTACTGCAACTTTTGCGGCTTCTCCCTCAATGCCGGCGGTATTGGGAATCAATTCCCCTGTCAAAGAAAATAAACCATAGCGACTGGGAGTTGCTAATAAATCAGAAGGTTTTGTTTCTGGTAATTTCCCAAATAGATAATTGGCTGGTTGTTCTCCCGCAATTACAATAGACATGCGAGAAATCGTTGCAAAACCACTGGTAGCATCTACGCGCTCAATTCTTTCTAGAAGATTACCCAGAGCAACGTTTAAGTTAATATTTTTTGGTAAAACCCGCTCTTGTTCTTGGACTAATTGCCCGACTTGTAAAGGAGTTGCACTTTCAGTTTCGTTGAAGATTTGCGCTTTTGCGGTTAATCCGTTACGCGATCGCAATACAATTTGTATACTGGCATCTTTTCTAACTAAACTCAGTCGCGAATTCACTCCGTAATAATCTATCACTTGTGGAGGTATTCCCCCTAACCACACTTGAGCCGTTTTGCCATCCTCTTCTATTGCTATCACTACCCCTTCAGCACCAATAATACTTTCTGTAATCAAATTATCGCTCAGTAACTTTGATTGATTTTTTTTCCTATTTAATAACCCTGGCTGCTGTTTACCATCAAGTTGGCGGATAGAACTTCCTACCCGCGATAAAGTGTGAATAATCGTCGTTGCTGGAGTTACTTCCCACAAATACTGCGTCAAAGCGTAGGTAAATAATCCAGCACTGAAACCAGATAATAGTATTTCCCTTGCCAACTCTTGAGAATTCGAGGTAGCTGATAGCACTAACGGTGGGTTTGAATCGCTCATACCCCCGGTTTTACTTTTAAGTTCTTTTTGAAAGTCTAATTCTGCTGTTGCTAGTTCGGCTTGTGGTGGCATTTCATAGGCACGAATTCGCGATGCTGTTGAAGGAGCTATTAATGGCGCATGATAGCTCGTATCGAGTATTGCTGTTACTTGTGGCGATCGCTGACTCCACAATAACATCAATGTTTCTTCTAATAAACAATTGACTATTTTGTCTTTTTCTGATACGTAAGCCCCATCAAAGGGAATGAGAGTGTTTACCAGGGATTCTTCTGCTGCGTTTAATTTAATCTGGCTGCCATAACCGCTAAAGTGGAAGACAAACACATCCGATGGTTTAGCATCCACAAGATGATTTAAAACAGCATTTTCAATGGCAAATCTTGTCGCTTGTTCATCAGTCAAAGTCAAAATATCTGACTCTTGAAAACCAAAGCGGTAAATCAAAAGTTCCTTTTGCAGTTCGACATCAGTTAAACAACCCCCAAGTGCCAAATTTTGGGGATATTTGTTGATACCGATCAATAATGCCAGTTTACGCCGACTGGGTTGTGCCAAAGCTTGGTAATAGCGATTACCTAAGGATAACCACCCAGCCTCAGTCACTCCCCACGCCGCGAGTATAAACCCAATCCGTTGTAAAAACCTTCGTCGCTTCATCATTAGTTATCAACCTACCGTTGTATAAGACTTACCCAAAGCTACCCAATGCTAGAATTAGTTAACCAAAACGAATTCAACACGGACTTTAGAGCTTAGTTCCTGTTTCACTCTGGCAGTGGCGGCACTATCCAGTCCGCAGGCACTCACCACCTAACTGGCGGATACGTATTGACTAAGATTGATTGCAGCGTTCAAATCGCGGTCAAGAATAAAACCGCAATGGGAACACTCAAACATTCTTTCTGATAACGAGAGTGTTTCCTTTTTGGCTCCACAATTAGAGCAAGTTTTACTAGATGGAAACCAACGGTCAACTACTACCAGCTTTGAACCATACAGTTCGCACTTGTAAGTTAACTGACGACGAAACTCAAAAAATCCCATATCAGCAATGCTTTTAGATAGTTTGTGATTTGCCATCATGCCAGACACGTTGAGGTCTTCAATTGCTACTGTGCCGTGGTTCTTGGCAAGTATTGTGGTTAATTTATGCAACGTGTCTTTACGGATATTGGCTATCTTCATATGAAGTCTAGCTATCTGCATCTGCGCTTTTTTCCAATTAGCTGAACCGATAATTTTATGGCGGTTTAACCATTGCATTCTAGACAGCTTGGCTTCATATTTCTTGTAAGATTTTGCGCCTAAAATTACCTCGCCAGTTGACGTAGTGCGTTGTCGGTTATTCAGTTTCAATTCTGTTTTGAAACCTAGAAGCACTACTGTACCTCCTTAACAGCAGCCGCCATGCCATCAATCAATTTTTTGTTTTTCTTACTTCTAGAACCATACAAACGTGCTGAAAACACAGTGATAAGTTCAATCATGTCCTGCACTAGTTCCTGCTCAAAAGTAATCTCTTCATTAGACTTGTTTAAGTTTACTAAATGTGCATATACCAGCTGTCTTCCACGCGCATTGCCCGTGTTAACTCAGCTGCTACTTCTGGACGAGAGAATTCTGGTGGAGGTGATTCACCTCGACGCAGCATTTCGCGTACTTTTGTTCCCGACAAGTGAATGCGTTCTTCTGGTTTGCTGGGACTGGTTTTCGTCGTCGCCATTTGCTTGGTGCGCGTACAATAGAAAGCGTGTTCAAACTTCATCGGCACAATCCCTAATTCACCAGGATCAAACTCATCGAAGATATGTTGAGCGTCGTATGTACCATAATAGTTCCCCACGCCAGCATGATCTCGTCCGACGATAAAGTGAGTACAGCCGTAGTTTTTGCGGACTAAAGCATGAAAAATCGCTTCCCGTGGACCAGCATAACGCATGGCTGCGGGATTGATTGCTAAAGTGACGCGATCGCGGGGATAATAGTGTTCCAGCAAAATTTCATAACAGCGCATCCGCACATCAGCGGCAATGTCATCATCTTTTGTCGCCCCGACCAAAGGATGCAAAAATAAAGCATCCACTATTTCCAAAGCGCACTTTTGGATATACTCATGAGCGCGGTGGATTGGGTTGCGAGTTTGGAAACCAACGATTGTTTTCCAACCATTGACTTTAAACATCTCTCGTGATGCGACTGGATCGATTTGGTAGGTGGGAAACTGGGGATGAGGTTTGCGTTCCAATAGCCAAATGTCGCCGGCAAGATGTACAGAACCTTGTTTATATAGTACTTGCACCCCTGGATGGTTGACATCATCGGTGCGGTAGACATTAATTGCTTCGCGCTTTTTGTCGTAGTGATACTTTTGCGTAAGTTGCAAAACCCCGATAAACTCACCTTTGGAATTATCCAAGCGGATCAAGTTGCCTTCAGTCAGGGGGGAAGCAATTTCTTCAGTTACCGACAGTGTAATGGGAATTGACCACACAACACCGTTAGCGAGACGCATTTGGCTGACGACGCGATCATAGTCTTCTTGATTCATAAAACCCGTCAGAGGACTAAAACCACCAATCGCGATCATTTCTAAATCAGAAACCGCTCGCTCATCTAGTTGCACTTGCGGTAAAACATCAGCTTTCGAGAGAAATTCCTCTCTTTGTTCTGCGGTAGCGATGCGATTCACTAACTCTCCACCGTGGGGAGCAATGGTATCTGGATGGTAACTCAACGTAACCCCTTTTTTGCAACGTAATTATTTTCAACCCACGTACTAATTTATCAAAATGCTGGTACGTAGAGAAAAAAAGATTGTGGAAAGGGGGAGGGGGGAGACAACCAACTACTAACAATTAACCGCTAACATTAAAATACTCAACCAGGATTGCCCCTTAAGACTTTGCCCCTTATGACTGCTGTATCTCCCGTAGTTAAACCTGTCAGCCAAATGCGGCTATCTCCTGGAAGTGCAGTGACTATCCAGGATGTGACTTGGGAAGAATTTGAGTCTATCTTACTTGAATTGGGAGAAAAGCGATCGCTACGAGTTGCTTACAGCAAGTGTACGTTAGAAATCATGGTTCCTCTACCAGAACACGAAAAGCCAAAAGATTTAATCTCAGACATTGTAAAAATTTTACTGAAAAAGACAGGTCAAAAGTATGAACCTTTTGGTTCCACTACCTTCAAGCGCTTGAATACAGCAGGAGTGGAACCAGATGCTTGCTTTTACATTGAAAATTACCAGCGCATGATTACTCGGCGCCGACTTGAACCAGATGATCCCCCCCCGGATTTGGCAATTGAGATGGATGTGACATCTAAAACTACACTCAATGCCTATGAAGCGATCGCTGTTCCCCAACTATGGATTTACGATAACGGCAACTTGAGTATCTATCTTTTGCGGGATGGGAATTATATCAAATCAGATATGAGTCCCACTTTTCCAAATATTCCTCTGACTCAAATCATACCCGCGACAATAGAGCGAGCTTGGCAAGTCGGCAGCGTACAAGCTTTAGAGGAGTTTGAAGGGGCGATTGCCGTTGCTAATTTTTGATTTTTAACTAAATATATTGTAGAGACGTAGCAGTGCTACGTCTCTCAATAGGCACTGCTACGTCTCTCAATAGGCACTGCTACGTCTCTCAATAGGCACTGCTACGTCTCTCAATAGGCACTGCTACGTCTCTCAATAGGCAGTGCTACGTCTCTCAATAGGCACTGCTACGTCTCTCAATACGGTTCAGATAAAATTAACCGAACTAACCTACATCATCATGGGCAAAGCGGTTAAAGAGAAAGTCTAAAGCATGGTTACGCAGTTGATAATATTGTGGATCTTCCATAATCCTAGAGCGATCGCGTGGACGCGAAAATGGAATAGGCATCACTTCACCAATTTTCGCATGAGGACCATTGGTCATCATCACCAACTTATCTGCCAAAAAGAGCGCTTCATCGATATCATGGGTAATCATCAACACTGTACAGCGGTTATCACCCCAGATTTTCAGCAATTCTTCTTGTAACTCTTCTTTGGTAATAGCATCTAACGCCCCAAAAGGCTCATCTAAAATTAACACTTTCGGACGAATTGCCAAAGCACGAGCGATAGAAACCCGCTGTCTCATCCCCCCAGACATCTGCGGTGGCTTTTTGTCCATCGCATCAGCTAATCCCACCATTGTCAAATTATCCCGAACGATCGCTCTTTTTTCTGCTTCGGGTTTGTTGGGAGAAACCGCATTCACAGCCAAGTATATATTTTCAAAGGCAGTCCGCCAAGGTAACAAGGCATAATTTTGAAATACAACCATCCGATCTGGACCAGGTTTGGTAATCGGTTGTCCTTCTAGCAGCACTTGTCCGGAAGTGGGAAAGTTAAAACCGGATACCATATTTAACAGCGTCGATTTGCCACAGCCAGAGTGACCGATAACGCAGATAAATTCGCCTTGTCCCACATTCAGATTAACACCATCGAGTACGGTGAAGGGTCCTTTCTTGGTCGGATATACTTTGGAAACATCTTTAATTTCTAAAAAAGGCTTGCGGACGTTGTTAATTTGAGTATCTAATGGTTGTCCGATGTTAGTTGTTCTTAAAGTGCGGTTTTGCATGGTGTTTTAAAAGTTAAAAATTTCAAGTTTCAGGTTCCAAGTCGGAACGTTCTTGTTTCAAGTGAGAACGTTCTTGTTTCAAGTGAGAACATTCTTGTTTCAAGTGAGAACATTCTTGTTTCAAGTCGGAACGTTCAGGAGAATAACAGTAGTGAGCGCTTCAGCGCTCAAATAAATAAGCACTCTTCGTGCTTACTACGCTACTCTCCTCGTGGGTGTATCAAGAATAACCTCAGCCACAGAAACATCACGTTTAATCTGTAAGCTGTTGAGATAAGCTATTGGATCGTCAGCATCAAACGGAGTTCCATCAAACAGTTGAATCGGTTTACGAGTGTAGCTAATATCTAAACCTAACTCCCGAGCTGCGGTGCTGAAAACGCGAACTCGACAGACTCTTTCGACAACTTCCACCCAATTTCTCGGAAAGGGAGTATCACCCCAACGCGCTAATTGACTCATGATCCAAATTTGCTCGGTGCGACTAGGACGATTGATGGCAGAATCAGAGTAAAATTGATGATGGGCATAATCCCGCAGTGGATGGTCTAAGCTACAAGTGCCATTATTCGGATCTTCAATTTGAATGTACTCGATATCGTTGCTGACATACTCTCGCCGTGCTAAAATTTCCCGAATCTCTTGGGCATTTTCTGGAATTGCACAGTAATAACAAGCTTCTAACAACGCTTTGGTTAAGGCAATATGAGTATTGGGGTAATTTTCTGCCCAATCTTCCCGTACACCAAGAACTTTACCAGGATGTCCAAACCAAACTTCTAAGTCGGTAGCGATGGTAAAGCCAACTTGTTCCACCGCAGCGCGATAGTTCCAAGGTTCACCCACGCAGTAACCATCTATACTGCCTGCTCTCAAGTCTGCGACCATCTGCGCCGGCGGAATAGTCCTCATATCCACGTCTAAATCGGGGTCAATTCCCCCGGCAGCTAACCAGTAGCGCAGTAGCAAATTATGCATTGATGCTGGATGCACTACGCCCATTGTGTGCCGTAAGTTGCGGGTGCGAAGCAGGTAATTTTTGAAGTCTGACAAGCTTTGGACACCTTCTTCATAGAACCGTCTCGCTAAGGTGATGGCGTTACCGTTGCGGGTCATGGTGAGGGCAGTAACCACGGGTAAAGGTTGGTTGTTATGTCCTCCTAAGGTCAACCACATCGGCATTCCTGAAGGCATTTGCGCGGCATCTAAATAACCGCCGATCATGCCATCAACGATACCACGCCAGCTGCTTTCCCGCACTAGGGTAACTTCATCTAAACCATGTTTGGCAAAGAAGCCTTTTTCTTTCGCGATCGCCAAAGGAGCGCAAGCAGTCAGGGGTAAAAAGCCAATTTCTAGGTTAACTTTTTCTAAGCCATGACGAGCAATATTAGCAGTTTTCCGCGCTCGAATTTTCTTGATGCGTTTTTGCTGGTTGAGGAAGTAAATCATCTCACTTCGCAAGCTGTAGTAACTCGGATGTTCAACTACTTCCATGCGCTTGCGGGGTCTGGGAATATCAACTTCTAAAATGTCACCAATTTTCGATTCGGGTCCATTGGTCAACATGACAATTCTATCAGACAACAGCACCGCCTCATCGACATCGTGTGTCACCATCACGGCAGTAACTTGATTTTCTTGACAAATTTGCATCAATTGTTCTTGCAAATTGCCGCGTGTCAGAGCATCCAATGCACCAAATGGCTCATCTAGCAATAGTAACTTAGGACGAATTGCCAAAGCGCGAGCGATCGCTACCCGTTGCTTTTGTCCACCAGATAACATACCCGGTTGTTTATCTGCGTGGGTACGCAACCCCACCATATCGATATGTTTTTCAACAATTGCTTTGCGATCGCCTGCGCTTATTCCCTTCATCACCGAGTCTACAGCAAGAGTAATATTTTCTCTCACAGTTCGCCAAGGTAACAGCGAATAGTTTTGAAACACCACCATTCTATCTGGACCTGGTTTGGTGATTCTTTGTCCTTCTAAAGTTACAACACCTTCAGTTGGTAAATCCAGACCGGCAATCATATTTAACAAAGTCGATTTACCGCAACCGGAGTGACCAATTAGAGAAACGAATTCTCCTTTTTTAATCTCCAGATTAATACCTTTGAGGGCGATATATTTACCACCGCCGGTTAATTCAAAAACTTTATCAATTTCTTCAACAGCAACAAAGATAGACATGGCAATTTGTTAAATGATGGTTGATAGTTGATGGTTGATGCTTAGTGGTTATACCAATTTTATGTGAGGCTGCACAGAATAATAATCATCCGTATTTATCTGCGTTTATCTGCGTTTATCTGCGGTCAATTATTCTAGAAATCAGATTCTATGCAGCTTCATCTTAATTTGGTATTAACAGCCAACAGTTATCCACTAATAATTACTTCTGTTCTGCGGGGAGAATCTTGTTTTGAATCCAGCCCATTAATTTATCTAGCAACAAACCGACAACGCCGATATAAACTAGAGCCAAAATAACTTCACTTACATTGTTATTTTGATAAGCATTCCAGATGAAGAAGCCAATCCCGACAATACCGGACATCACGATTTCTGCTGCAATAATCGCCAACCAAGCCAAACCGATGGCAATTCTCAAACCAGTGAAAATGTAAGGTAAAGCTGACGGAATCAGAATGTTTGTGAAATATTCCTTGCGGCTAAGTTGCAGAACTTTGGCGACATTGTTGTAATCTTGGGGAATTTGAGTTACACCGACAGCAGTGTTAATTAAAATGGGCCAAATTGCAGTGATGAAAATTACGAATAAAGCAGCAGGTTCGTTTTGTCGCAAAGCTGCTAAGGAAATCGGCACCCAAGCCAAAGGAGGTACAGTCCGCAGTAGTTGAAACAGAGGATCTAAAGCTTTGGACATTGTTTGATTAACACCAATCAAAACGCCCACACCAATACCAACAATTGCCGCTAAAGTATAGCTAATGGCAACTCTTTTCAAACTAGCTAAAATCTGCCAAAACAAGCCCTTATCTATCCCCCCGTTGTCATAAAAGGGCCAAAATATCAATATCCAAGTATCTTGAACAACCTGTATCGGACCTGGTAAAGTTGCCCCAGGAATGAAAGCAAATAATTGCCAAAGAGTTAAAAAGATCGCGAGGGCAATACTCGGAGGTATCAGATCAGGAAGTTGTTTTTTCAACCAAGATATAAAGCTATTATCTAAACTTGCGCCAGCAGGACGTTTTTGAGCTATTGTCATTGTCTGTATTCTCCTCTTAATTACTTTCTTCTTTCTTCTTTCTTTCTTCTAGTCTGCGTAGGCAGACTTCGTTTGTATAGCCGCGACTTCAGTCGTTCGGGCTATTATTTCCCTAAACACTAACCTTTTTAATCTTCAAACTCTTGAGATATTCCTCTGGCTTTTCTGGGTCAAACTTAACCCCATCAAAAAATTGTTCCACCCCACGCGAAGTACTTGTAGGAATATCAGCAGCAGGAATTCCAGCTTCTTTCGCAGCTTCTTTCCAAATATCTTCGCGGTTGACTTTATCAATTAAAGCTTTAGCTTTCGTCAAGTAATCTTTTGGCAAAAATCCCCAGCGAACGTTTTCAGTAATAAACCACAAATCATGACTCTTATAGGGATAAGAAACACTACCTTTTTCATCTTTCCAATAATAAGCCGCCATTGATTTATCATCAATTTTGCGACCATCACCCATGTCATACTTACCTTGAAATGGTTCGATCAAGATTTCCGCAGGCAGATTAAAATAATTTCTGCTAGAAAGAATTTGAGCCGCTTCTTTCCGGTTATCAAAATTATCTAACCATTGTTGAGCCGCCATAATTCCTTTTAAAATTGCTTTGGTTGCCTTAGGATTTTTGTCAACCCACTCACCTTTCATGGCAAAATATTCTTCCGGGTGATTCTTCCAAATCTCTGCGGTTAATGCTGCCATGTAGCCAATTTTGTCTTTCACAATCCGATTGGGCCAAGGATCACCTGTACTAAAGGCATCCATCGTTCCAGTCTTCATATTTGCGACAGTTTGCGCTGCTGGGACTGTGAGCAATTTGACATCTGCATCCGGATCTATACCACCGGCAGCTAACCAATAACGAATCCACAAATCTTGGTTGACATGGGGAAAGGTAAATGCAGCGGTAAAGGGTGTTGAAGATTTGAGTTGTGTAAATAAAGACTTAGCGCCAGTAAGTTGCAAACTAATACCTTTGCCTAAATGCTTGTTAGCGATCGCAATCCCATTTCCATGCGTAATCAATTGACACAGCACATACATGGGAATCTTTTTATTCCCTTTGGTAATTAAACCTTCGGTAATTAAATGCGGCATTGGCATTTGCCATTGTCCACCATCAATCCCACCACCAGCTGAACCAATTTCTACATTATCCCGTGCTGCCCCCCAAGAAGCTTGTTTGGCAAGGTCAACATTGGTCATGCCATACTTCGCAAAAAAGCCTTTTTCTTTGGCAATAATTAATGGAGCCGCTTCCACAATTGGGATATATCCTAACTTAACTGTAGTCGTTTCTGGTGTTTGTTCTGGAGTTAAATTGGCAACAGTTTGAGCCGCTGGCTGTGCTTGTACATTATTACCTGTATTACCTGTAATGCTTGCGGGGGGATTTCCCAAGCAGCCTTTGAGGAACACACCACCCGCAGAGGCTCCGGCTGTTAATATAAATTTGCGGCGAGAAAATTGATTAAAGAATTCTGTCATAATCTCCTGAATGGGAAATAAGTTGTTTTTAAGTACGACAAATTAAGCAGAGAAACAATCTTATGTTTCTGGCGTTTTCAATGAGACTTTTCAGCTATAACTATAAGCAAATATGCGCCTTTTCCAGGAAAAAAGACTGCTCAATTGCTTACAGAGAAACTGTGTTTAAATTATTTATTGCCTTTTGGTGTGATCTTTGGGGATCACTTACCTTCTTGAAATCAGTTTACAGGTTTTAATGACAAATTGATCTCTTTTAAACAGTAATTATTAAATAAATATTATATTGGAACTATAAGTAAAACCTTATAGTTCAGTCGCAAATGTCATAAAAATTTTAATGCATAGCTTTTTACTTATGATAGTTATTACTTCTAGGCTATGAGTGAATGGTTTTAGGCTATATTTATGCGTTTTTAATCAATATATATAGAGAATTATGTATGAATGGTCTGGAATAAATTTATATATCAGCAGCCACGAAGTTTAGGACATGTTGAATGGCTGAAATAACGTAATACAGCAGGCAGATTGCGTTATTATTAAATATACGTAAAGACGTTCCGGCGGAACGTCTTTACAGGGTTTGGGATTTTACGCATGTACCTCTATTTTGCTGTTGCATCAACTGTCATCAGCGGTAATCAGTCAGCCAGAAGATCGCACCCCTACGGTCTTAAATCATTAGATAATTCCACAATACCGCGATAGCCATCGATTCTGACTCGCTGACCATCTTGCAGCAACCAGGTAGCACCACGGACATCCATCACCGCTGGTATACCATATTCACGAGCGATGATCGCTCCGTGAGATAATCTTCCACCAGCTTCGGCAATTAAGCCACCTGCTCTAACTAATAGCGGTGCCCAGCCGGAATCGGTATAAGGCACTACTAATATCGTATCCCGGTCAATCTCTGGGATATCTTGTAAATTTCGCAAAACCTTGACTCTTCCCTCAGCTTGTCCGTGACTAGCGGGAATGCCTTGTAATACTTGATCGGAGGTGAGTTTAGAAAGAGCTAGCGGCACGGGGGGAGCATTGCCGTAAACTAGAAGAGGTATTTGATTTAATTGACTATCTTCTGTAAGTTGCGATCGCCTAACTAGCACTGAGTCTTGCAACTGCAAAATCAATCGAGAATCCCCATTCTCGATCAATTGCCGCACTTCATTCAATTCCAGAAAAAAGATATCCCCTTTTTCCTTCAACAACCCAGCTTCTAACCAAATCTTCTCCAAAGCCAAAAAACACCAGCGCAACTCACCTAACAAGCGCGAGTATACCTCAGTAACTCGTCCTTTGAGATCCACGCGCCGTTGCACAAATCCTCGCTTTTTATTTCTTTTTTGCGGACGATAAATTCCTTCTAAATTCTCTATCAGCGGTTGGTTATCCTGCATCAACTGCACAAATAACTGCTTTATCGCTTGGGGATCTTCCTTCCAGGTAGGAACGGCAATATCAGTTCCCACTTCACTTAAATAGCCGTAATCTTGAAGCAATTCGTCGAACTTTTGTAAAATTTTCTGCCCTTCTGGGGTTGGTGCTAATTGGTCAAATACTTGCTGTGGTTCGACTTCAGGTAATACCTGTTTGGCATCTGTGGCTAATGCACTGAGCGATCGCATTGCTGCTACTTCTGGTGTGAGGCTGTTATCAATTTTGCCATCTTTGACGCGAAAAATACCTTGACGCAAGGCTGCACTCAAGGGTGCTAAAATACTATAATAAGTCCCCAAGCGCAGCAATCCTAAAATAAAGTCAATTCTATTTAACAGCTTTGGCGGCTCGAAGTCATCGATAAATTCTTGCGTCAGCTGGGACAAACCAGGCACAAATCGTTTGTGATAATCGCGCTTAAAGTCTTTTTCTAAATTTAATTCGCGTCTGAGCAACTTCGCAAGTCCAGGTAAATTCTTGAAGGTGGAATCCCAAGGTGGTTTACTCATCTTGGAACCCCTAGTTAAGAATTCTAAACTTTCCGGCGGTAAACCCATTTTTAAGAAAATCTGCCCTAAGAGGGATGCATTAAAATATGCTCTTGAATAGTGAAGTGTGGCAGTTTCTTTAAAGTCTAATCCTTCAGCGCGATCGCCTAAAAC
Organism: Tolypothrix brevis GSE-NOS-MK-07-07A; assembly: GCA_019358985.1. Lineage (GTDB taxonomy): Bacteria > Cyanobacteriota > Cyanobacteriia > Cyanobacteriales > Nostocaceae > Hassallia > Hassallia brevis. Next base: position 116,311 of record JAHHIJ010000005.1, read on the forward strand.
GATTGTAAAAAGTTCTCCCCAAACTCCGCAAGTTAAAGGACGATTAATCGACCAAGTTAAAGGACGAATCAATCCGGGAATTACTTCGGCGGCGATTTTGCGAGTCCAAATTGGTAGTAAAGTAGTAATAGGTCGTGCTTGTAATATCCAAAGAGTTTGACCGTCATAACTCCACTCGATATCTTGAGGAATGCCGTGAAAACGTTCTTCAATATGTCGGCACAAGTAAGCAACTTGTTTAAGTAAAGCTTGTGGTACTTGTCCTGTGCCTTCTAATTGCACAAACTTAAAATTTTCGGTTTCGACAACAAAAGCGGTATATTGTTCTGGTGTGACTCGTCCGGAAACGATTTGAGTCGGACTTCCTGGTAAAGCTTCAATAACGATCGCATCTCCTTGTCGAGTAATCGGATCGCGGCTGAAAGCTACACCAGAATATACACTTTGGACTTGTTGTTGAACCAACACTGCCATTGCTGCTTCTTGGGAACCGCGATCGCGTCGATATTGCATGGCAGATGGATCATTATAAGAAGCTTGAGTGCGAGCGATCGCTTCTCGCAACTCTTGTTTGTTGGTAACATTTAAAATAGTTTCATATTGTCCCGCAGCAGAAGCTTGTTCTGAGTCTTCGCCAATCGCCGAGGAACGCACCACCAGAGGCGATAATTCTGAAGGATGCATAATCTCTATTAATGCTTCTGCGTCGTCTTTCGGTGCCAATACCCACCCTTTTGGCACTGGATAACCCCAGCGCTTAACTTTAGATAAAGTAGCTGCTTTTTGTCCAAATAATGTAACATCCAAATCGTCATCTAAAGAAACAATATTTGTCTCACCGCGAAAAAATTCTAAAGCTCCTTTAGAATTTTTTTCTGCGTTTTCAGTTGGTAAATTCAAATCATCCGGAATTCGTTTATAAATCCAGCCAAGTAACACCGCTAAAGCAACAGCAGCGATGATTTTCAGTAAATCCTGAGCGTGCAAAAGTGTGATAATCAAAGGAAATAATACCAAAACGCCATATTTTCCCAATTGTCTGTTACGAACTACACTAAAGGTAATAGTTACCAGAAAAAGCACAAATCCAGCTACCAGCGGATCGTGTACCACAAATCCCCAAACAACATTTGTCGTTCCTGCCCCTTTTCCTACCCAGTATCTTCCTAATACTAAGGCAATCAGAGCAATCAATTCCCAAGCCGATCCCTCTCCAAAGAAAGCACGGGCAAGTAAGACAGCGGCAATTCCCTTCAACGCTTCTGACAATACCGCCAGAATTCCTACCAGTCTCCCACCGTGATAAAATGCAGCTGAAACACTAATATTACCAGTACCCATCTGTGCCAATTGCCGCCCTTTTAAAGCTTGGGTAATCCAGTCAATTAGCGGTAATGCCCCCAGGATAGGGCAGACAATTAAAATAATTAAGGCACCCCAGAGTTCAAGCATTGTACATTGTGGGTTTGAGATTTATAGTCTTGGCTCTTTGTGCCTTGAATAAAGGCGATTTTTTCATCTAGAAACCAAGGGCAGATGCATCTAAAATTTTGGATGCCTTTGCCGATAAGAGTTACATAAATAAATAAATAAATATAAGTACTTTCGGATTGAAACTTAAGTCAATTCTACAAGTATTGGAAAAATGATGTAGACGCGTGCCTTGACGTTTACCTCGGTTTCTGTATCGGTAACATTTAGGATACATTTCACACCCTGTTTTGACAATAGCCAGATTTAAACTTTTGGATGTGAAATTTCTACTCGAAAATATAAATTTTTATAAATTATTTTCAGAGCGTTTTAAGTAGCCATCATGAACTGCGTACACCAACTCATGAAATTTTTTTCTCCTTTCCCTTTCCCCCTCTTTTAAATCAGCTGGTGAGAAACACTTAACACAAAGATAGATTAGTCCAAGTTTAAAATTTGGCAAACTTTTCTTGCGAGTGTCCCCCAACAGCTGTTAATATGCTTAGTTTATCGCATAGGCAGCTTGGAGCGCCCAAATAATTAGAGCTGCGATCGACCCCAAAAGCAGCACGGTAGAGATAGTTACCGCTTTTGGAGAATCTGCGCCCTTAAACTTCATGATTCCTCGGTTTAAGTCGGACATAGGGACGTGTGCCTCCTTTGATAAGCGATTTGCATTTGCCCGCTTTGATTGTAGTCTTTCTATTTGCATATTCAACTAAACTTATAATTAATTTTCGCTCTTGCTGGGCAAAATTTACATCAATAATATTACCTATGCCTTTAGACGTAGATTAAGGTTAAATTTTATCTGCGTCCATCTGCGTCCATCTGCGGTTCCTTAATTCTTTGATGTATTGCACCCAACTGATAACCGCTATAGTCCCCAATTAGAGATTTTTTGGTAGAATTTATTGCTTTGTATCTACGTTATTCTTCAGGAATCATTTGAGGGCGTTGAAAGGTGAAAGTTCTGCTTATAATAGCTTTGACGGTAATAGCCGCACTGTTTGTAATGATAGAGGTAGGACTGCGATCGCTTTTTGGTTTTGGCAATCCTCTAATCTACGTCGGTGATGATAAAATTGGTTATCTGTTAGCGCCAAATCAGCGGACTCGTCGTTTTGGTAATCGCATTGAAATTAATCAGTATTCCATGCGAAGTGCGCCAATAGAAAAAACTGCTTCACCCTCAACGCTGCGGGTGCTGCTGTTAGGCGATTCTATCGCCAATGGTGGCTGGTGGACAGACCAAGATAATACAATTTCTAGCTTGATGATGCGTTCTTGGAATGCAGTAAATATCGGTAAATATCAAGAAATAGAAGTGCTGAATGCTTCAGCAAACTCTTGGGGTCCGAGAAATGAATTAGCCTATTTGCAGCGGTTTGGAACTTTCAACGCTGAGGCGATAGTGTTACTAATTAATACCGATGATTTGTTTGCTACGACTCCGACATCTTTACCAGTAGGACGCGATCGCAACTATCCAGATAGTAAACCGGCTTTGGCGTTGGTGGAAGTATTTGAGCGATATGTGACAAAACAAAAGTTAATCCCGGAACTGAAAGCAGTACAAGACGAAAAAGGCGATCGCGTCGGGATTAATCTCGAAGCAATTAGCAAAATTCAAGCACTGACTCGTGAAAATAACTGTCAATTTCTGTTGGTGATGACTCCTTTACTGCGAGAAATTGGTAAACCAGGTTCACGAGATTATGAAATTACCGCACGTCAACGTCTGAAAGATTTTACCGAAGCGCAGCAAATTACTTATATAGATTTTCTCCCGACATTCAACGCCATCAAAGAGCCAAAAGCTATATATCAAGACCACATTCACTTGAATTTGCAAGGCAACCAGTTACTGAGAGAGAAAATTGAGCTTCAGCTTCTGGAGCTATTGGAGCATAATAAACCACATCAAGCTTGATTGAATAACGACATGTTCGTAGAGACGTTCCGCTGGAACGTCTCTTGATATATATTTCCATGAAGTAAACGCTCCACAACAGAGAAACTCTAGCAAAATAAGAATACTACTAGTCCATATCATTGTTGTGAAATTTCGTAGTAAGCGCTACCCTGCGGGAAAGCTCCGCTAACAGCGCTTTAAATTGAGCGATAAATCGCTCACTACGAAACTTCTAAATTCTTTCTTAATGTCTTCGGTGTGGTTTGAGGGTTATTTATTTACCTGTAGACATGGCGAGGCAAACAAAATGGATACTAACAAACTCCGCAAATTATATGCAGCGGGAGAACGGAATTTCAACGGAGCAAATTTGCATCAAGCAAACCTTTCTGATGCGGATTTGAGAGGTGTAAATTTAGGTGGAGCCGATTTGAGTGGAGCCGATTTGAGTGGAGCCGATTTAAGTGGAGCCGATTTGAGTCGGTCAAACTTAACTGATGCAGATCTAAATGGAGCCAATTTAAAGGATGCAAATTTGAGTGAGGCAAACTTTATTGGGGCAGATCTGATGAAGGTAAATTTGGAGGGAACTAACTTGAGTCGCGCTGATTTGCGGAGTGCAAATTTAGTGCAGGCAAACTTGATTGGAGCTAATCTCAGCGAGGCAGAATTGAGTGGAGCCGATTTAAGTGGAGCCAATCTTCAAAGGGCAAATTTGATTGGCAGCAATTTAAATGAAGCTGAATTCTACAACACAAATATAAATGGGGCAACCGTCACTGAACAGGAAATTGCTGGTTCAACTATGCATGTAGGTTTATCTCACAAATGGGTGACATGGGCTGGTGGTTACTGATTCCACACTGTCGTAGAGACGTTCCGCCGGAACGTCTCTACGATGTATGAAAATGATTGTGCGTGATGTCAAAACCCTTGTTCCAGATGCGACCGATCGCGTCTCTACATCCAGTCAACAACGCCTAATTTCCTTGCAATGGGGCATTTAAGACTTTCTCAATGCGATCGCGTGTTTGTAATAAGTGCGCTTTCGTATATTCATCTTTTGAATCTGCCCCATTCAGCTTTTCTTCCAATTGTTTTAACTTATACCATGCAACTGTTCGCGCATCTTCTGGTACTTGTTCTTTTCGCAATACCATCGCTGTCAACAAATTGAGATATTCTTGTTGTAAGCCTCGGCGCAAACTACTAATTTTCATTTGTTTGCCGTTTGGAGTGAGAACTTCCGTCCAGATGCCATTTTGCAAAGTATCAAATAGTTCTGGCAAAGTCAAAGCTTTCCCAGGAGGACTTTTAAGTTCAATATCGGTGAGTCGGGAAATGCGATCGCTTGATAGCAATTCTCGCAACACCATACTCTGCATGTTTAATATCAAATCGTGTATCGGATAATCTAAACGCCCAGTACGAGTTCTACTACCCCAATGTCGCCACCTCGATGGTGCTAATTTATTCAGTAGTTCCGGCGAGAAGCTGAGTGCATTTTCTGCAAACATATATTGTTGTAACGTCGTTAATGCTTGCCGTTGTTTTTCTACTGTTACTGGTTCAAACGGTAATCTACCTTTGCTATCGCCTCCTTTAACTCTGTAAAAAGACTGACCACCAATGTATTTAGTCGTATAATAAATATTTTGAAAATAGTTACTTAATATCGTACTAAAACGTTCCGTCACATCACTATAACTATCCCCAGCTAAGGGATAACGCTTATTTAGCCTATCCCACATCACACGGGAATTTTCTAACTGCCACTGCGAATAAAGCAGCACATCACTACTATTATCCCAAGCATCGGCGGTTGGGTCGAGGTCAGACACATCCTCATCAGTAGAATAACTTAATTCAGGCTTGTCAGATTGTTGAGCGATCGCATTCAATGCTGGTTTTTCGGCTGCGGGAGTGGCTGCTTGAATTGATGTGTAGCCATACTTAATTGCCCATTCATCATAAGGTCCCACCATATTTGGAAAATAATCTCCCTGTTTCACCCCGCTCGGTGCGAGATTTGGGGGAATATAATCCATTACCGAGGTAGTTAAACCTCTGCTGCGAGTGATTTTAGTATTGTTTAATTCTTCTGGAGGCAGCAAAGTACTACCACGGAAGTTATGACGTAAACCGAGAGTGTGTCCAACTTCGTGAGCAATAATTAAGCGTATATATTGATGGATATAATCTTTTAGTTGTTCGCTAGTTGGTGGTGTGTTTTGCAACAGTGACATCGCCGTTGTCCCAATGGCAAATTGATTCGCAGCTTCTAAGCCATAGCATAAATCGTACTCACCTGCCATTTTCGATAAACGATTTACCAATTTATTTTCTATTTGCGGCTTTTGGTTGGGAGTATTTCTCCCTTCTAAACCATTTGCACAAAGCAAACGATTTTGCATGAATGCTGATAAAGAAGTGCGATTTCCTCCTTGACTCGGTTGGACGATATCGCGATAATCTTTTTTGAGGGCGCGGACAAAACTAGCGTCTACTAAAATATCTGCGTCTAAAATTTCCCCAGTCAGGGGGTTAACGCGGGATGGTCCTAAGGCAAAATATCCATCCACCGTGTTAATCCAGCGAATAGTATTGTAGCGGATATCTGCCGGGTCCCAAGTGGCGTTATCTGGCATTTGCTGTACTTGAATCGCATCTTGGAATCCGGCTTTTTCAAAAGCTTTATTCCACATGAGAACGCCTTCTTTGATAGCATCGCGGTATTCTAAAGGGACGGCGTTATCAATCCAAAAAACAATCGGTTTTTTCGGTGTGGAAATTGCTGCATTCGGATTTTGTTTTTCCAACTTCCAGCGATTAATGTACCGGACAAATGGATCACCGCGATCGTCGTCAGATAAATTTTGATAAGCGGTGATAAAATAACCTACACGTTCATCAGCCAAACGCGGTTGATAGTTGTTTTCTGGTAGTTGGGAAATACTGTAATGCACCCGCAGGGTAAAGCCACGGTCATCAGCTAGTGTAGCAAAATTCGCCACAGGTTCGTCCTTACTCCCGCCGCCAGTGAAATTTAAAATTGATTCAATTTCCATATTTGCCGGGAAGGTTTTAGCATTACCAAAATAGGAATCATCTTTATCAGCGGAGATTCCCAAACTTGCAGATACTCCCGCTAAATCGGTAAGTAGCAAGTCGCTTAAGTCAATGAGAATGGTTTTGCTTTGGGAGTTGATGCTTTTGATGGGGATGGTGTAGAGAACTGAGTCACTAAAAGAACGTGCAACCGATCTCGCTTGTGGATCTCCTTCGCGAGTCCGAAAATTAACATTGCGGACGACAAAATGCAACTTATTATTTACCCGTTGGAAGTAAAATAAAAAATCTTGCAAAGGCATCCCACTATAAATACCGCGTTCCCCAATTCCCGATTCTAGCGTTGCATTGGCTAGATAATTTTTATTTAGTTGCTCAGGTTTAATTTCTAAATAAATTTTATTCTTGTCTTTGTTACGGTAAAGAGTAAACAGTCCCTGTTGCTTTTGGGTATCTTTAATTACTTCATTAAATTGTTGCAACTCATCCTTTTTTGTTGGTTTAGTGGTACTATTAGGCTTTTCATCCGGTTTGTCGGGGACTTTGCCGATTTGCAAAAATGGTTGCTGTGCAGCTTTTTTGTTGTCTTTAACGACCCAAATAAAAGGCTGACGCAACGGAAGTTTGTTATTTTCGATTACCCATACTTGTTCTCTCGGTAGCCCAAATCTATTGTGTAAATTAGTATTCGCTTTCTGTGACTGACGTGGTGTGGAAAGGGAAAAAGCCTCTCCACGCGTCACTTCTGTGTTCTTATAACCTTTGTGCAGAACAAAGCTGTCAACAACCGCATTAACAGACGGTGACTTAGCGCTAACGCTTGCTGATGATAGACACAAACCATGCAACAAAATCACACAAAACGTTAATCTGTTCATTCGATCCATTCCTGAAAGTTACCCCTAATTAATTTTTAGTTTCTTTTAACCGAAGCAAACTTGCTTCAAGTCCTTTATGTCAATGAAAAACTACATTAGCTGCTTAATATCAAGCAAAAAAGCTTTTTGTTTAGTTTTAACTGATATTTTGAGCTTTGTTATACTTTTTTGCTGTAGTATTTTTGCTAACAATTGCCTTGGTAGCACAGAATACGTATTATTTTTACATCGAATCTGGAAATATGCTGAAAAAAGTATACCAATTTGACCAAATCTATTAAGTTTACTGACAATCGAAAAACTTTTCAATTTGACATTTTACTTTTAACCAAAGGAAAAGCAAGCTAAAACTCCTTCATTTGCCCTGGTGTTAAATCATACTAGTTGAAATAAAGTCTAATCAGCAAATCAACCAAAAATCTTTAAGTATTCTCTAAATCATCAGTAGGTGTATAGTAACTACGGACACAATTATGTCACATTTGTCTCAAGTCTGGAAGCGTTTGATAACTTATTTTCAGTTAACGGAGTTACAACAGATGCCAACGACAACATCTGTGGGAACCGAAGTAATTTTACCTTTAAAAAAGAATGTGAAAGAACAAGATAAAAGCATTGAGTTTTCGCAAAATAATTTGCACGAATTGATATTTCCGGAACAGCTGCAAAAAAAGTTAGAAGAATGGACAAAAGCAGGTAGTGATTTGAGCTTTCATATAGGCGATCGCCAACTGCACGAGCAGATTTATAATATTTTTGGCAACGCCACCCTGACAACAGAAATAGTCGAACAAGCAATCAACTTCCTCACTACCAGTCAAGAATTTCGACCAATTCCGCTTTTCCAGCGTTTAGAAGATTTTTATTGCCGCTGGTGTCAAGGAGAATTTATCGATGCTGTACCTGATGGTAACTTGCCACAGAAAAAAATGTTGCAGATCCAAGCACAAAACGTTACCGTCGGACTGCGACAGATAGACATACAGACGGGACTAAATGTGATGATTTTGCTTTTAGAATTACACCGTTATGCTCAAACAAAAGACGATTTAAAGCAAAAAATTAACTTTTATTCATCTTCCCAACCAGGAAAAGAAAATTTTTTCACATCTCAACTACTACGGATTATTAACTATAGCGATGCCATTGAAATTGGCAATTTTAGCAATATAGTCGGGGAATTTCTTCGAGGTGGCAACTTTAGCGGTGCTTACCTTGGGGATGCTAACTTAACTGGTGCTAATTTCAGCCAAGCCAACCTGAAAAACACTTACCTCGGTGATGCCAACTTAACTGGTGTCAACTTTAGCAATGCTAACCTCAAAGGTGCTAACCTCGGCGATGCGAACCTCAGCGGTGCCAACCTCAGCAATGCCAACCTCAGCGGTGTTGACCTCAGCAGCACCAACCTCAGTGGTGCCAACCTCAGCAATGCAAATCTCAACCGCGCTGACCTCAGTAGCGCTGACCTGAGAAGTACCAATCTGAGTGGTGCCAACCTCAGTAGCGTCAACCTTAGCAGCAGCAACCTTAGGGATGCTGACCTCAACTGCGCTAACCTCTGTGATGCCATTCTTTTTGGTGCCAACCTCAGCGAAGCTAACTTGAAGGGTGTCAACCTCAACCATGCCGACCTTTGCCGCGCTGACCTCAGCGGTGCTAACCTGAGTAACGCCAAACTGAACGGCACCAACCTCAGCGACACAATTCTTTTCAGCACCAACCTGAGTGATGCCATCCTGGTTGCGGCTGATCTAAGTTATGCCAAACTCAATGGTGCCAAGCTAAATCATGCCAACCTTAGTAGTGTCATGTTCTTAGGTGCTGATCTGAGCGACACTGATTTGAGTGGAGTGATTCTCAACCAAGCTGATTTGAGTGGAGTAACTCTAAACGATGCTGACCTCAGTGGTGCTGACCTCAGTGAGGCTGTACTTTTTGGTACAGACTTCAGCGGTGCTAACCTCACCAGCGCCAACCTCAGTGGCAGCAATCTCAGCGGGGCTATTTTCAGCAGTGCCAATCTCAGTAATAGTAACCTCAGCTACGCTATTCTTGGTAATACCGACCTCAGCGACGCTAATTTAGAACGGTTGACTTGGAATGAAAATCAATACTGGCAAGGTGTGCGCGGGTTAGATACAGCAGTTAACGTACCAAAGGGGTTAAAGCAACAATTGGGATTGGGGTGAGGTAGTAAGCACTTAAGTGCTTACTACGAAACAAAAAGATGATGAGAAGTTTGAGTAAAGCGTTCGTTGGTTAATAAATTGGGGGAAGATAAAGTAATAAGGATAAAGTCTGTCTTTGCAACTAGCAAAGTAAAGATATATTTAATAATCTACCGCTCACAACCCCACTATTAGTTATTGGATTTATGAAGTCATATTTAGCTGCCGCTATTCAAATGACCAGTGTGCCAAATCTGGAAAAAAATTTGGCACAGGCAGAGGAATTTATCGATTTAGCCGTCCATCAAGGTGCGGAATTAGTGGGTTTGCCAGAAAATTTCTCGTTTATGGGCGAAGAAAAGGATAAAGTTGCTCAAGTTGAAGCGATCGCCAAAGAATCGGAAATATTCCTCAAAAAAATGGCGCAGCGCTATCAAGTTACCATTCTCGGTGGCAGCTATCCTGTACCTGTAGATAACACTGGCAAAGTCTACAATACTTCTACACTCATTGACCCCAACGGTCAAGAAGTTGCCCACTACCAAAAGGTACATTTATTTGATGTCAATGTCCCTGACGGTAATACTTATCGTGAGTCTAGTACGGTGATGGCTGGAAAGCAAACACCCCCTATTTATTTTTCCGAAAAACTCGGCAATATCGGACTTTCTGTTTGCTACGATGTCCGTTTTCCCGAACTTTACCGCCATTTATCTCACAAAGGGGCAGATATTTTATTTATTCCGGCAGCTTTCACCGCTTTTACTGGGAAAGATCATTGGCAAGTATTACTACAAGCGCGGGCAATTGAAAACACCTGTTATGTCATCGCACCGGCGCAAACTGGAGTAAATTACGCTCGTCGTCAAAACCACGGACACGCGATGATTATCGATCCTTGGGGAATGATTTTAGCTGATGCTGGGGAAAAACCGGGAGTAGCGATCGCCGAAATCAATTTCTCTCGACTAGAACAAGTACGCCGTCAAATGCCCAGCTTACAACATCGCGTATTTATCTAGCTAATTATTTGCGAAAATTTACATCTCCACGTAAAGACGTTCCGCCGGAACGTCTCTACGATGGTTGTGATATTTTTATTAATGTTAACGTGAGTTCCATGAACTAAAAAACGGCACAAGGAATGGCAGGTAAGTCTTTAGGATAAATATCAAGCGAGGCTTTTTGGCTTTCAGTGAGACAATGGAGGTGCAGTGCCGTCTATATTAAAAAAAGTTTATCACCACAAAATTTGGAGACTCCAGCATGATAACAAATAGTCACTTAATTCCAGGTGAAACATTTCTTTTCCGAGATAAGTCGGATATTTCTCAAGTCTCTCTTTCGGACGACGAGATTAACGAAAAATACAAGAAGGGAGAGATAAGAATTGTAACTGAACAAGCTCGTTACCCACTTGATAGTATAGAACCTATACTTGACAGTCAAAAGTATATCCTAAATCCTGAATACCAGCGCAGAAAAAGGTGGGACAATACTCGAAAATCTCGTTTGATAGAATCCTTCATAATGAATGTGCCGATTCCGCCTATCTTCCTGTATGAAGTAGATTATTCTATTTATGAAGTAATGGACGGACTGCAAAGGCTAACTGCTATTTATGATTTTTATAAAGGAAAATTTAACTTAGAAGGATTAGAATATTGGCAGGAACTTAACGGGAGAAATTATAAAAATTTACCCGAACAAATTAAAAGAGGGATAGATAGGCGTTATTTATCATCTATCGTATTGTTGCAGGAAACAGCAAAAAGCACAGAAGAAGCTGATTTTCTAAAACAAATAGTTTTTGAAAGATTGAATAGTGGTGGAGAGAAACTAACTCCACAGGAAACAAGGAATGCTTTACGCAATGGCAAGTTTAACCAATTGTGTATAAAACTTGCTGAAAATGACTCTTTCCGTAAAATGTGGAAGCTACCTTTAGAATCAGAAGGAGAAGAAGAATTACTTAAAAGCGAACCTTATCGCAAAATGGAAGATGTTGAATTGGTTTTGCGATTCTTTGCTTATCGGCATATAACTAACTTTAAATCCCCAGTGGATAAATTTTTGGATGGCTATTTAAAGCAGGCAAACGGTTATCCAGAACAAACAATAAAAAATCTTGAAACCCTTTTTAATGAAACCATTAATTTGATTTATTCAATATTTGGAGATTCAGCTTTTATCCTACCAAAAGAAAAGCGTGACAATAAAGCGCCATTAAAAATTATTTACGATTCAATGATGCAGGTGTTTGCAAATAATATTTCTTACAAGGAAAGTTTTCTCAACCATCGCGAATCGATAAAAAATGCTTTATATTCAAATCAAGAATTGCTATACGTCAAGGAAGAGAATAATAGACCCCTTTTTGATAGTAGATATAATAACAAAAAAGATGTAGAAGCACGCATAAAGTATTTTCAGAACTTTCTACAAGGTTATACATCATAAACTTTAGTAGAAATTATGAATACAACCTCAGTGGAGAGCTTCAAAAAAGAAATCAATAAAGTCCGAGAATATTTTAAACATATTCAGTATGTGAACGATTTGTTAGTTTATACTGTGTCCCAGACTGATAATGAACAAATTAAAGCCTTGCTAAATACTTTGAAAGACCATCATAGAAGTTTTAGAACAGATCAACGTATATTTGAATACAAAGCATCTATTATTTCACTTTACGGGTTACTAGAAAAGTATGTAGAAATTTGGATTAAGGAATATCTTGATTCACTTTCAGGTTTAGTAATTGAGTACAATCAAATAGATGAAAAAATTAGAAACAATCATTTTGAACTTTCTTTAAAACTAATAAGCACTATTACAAGTAGAGAAAGTGCCAAATATCAGCATCTGACAAAAGAAGAAGTTTTAGAAAAGCTAAATAAATGTATTGTAAATCCTACAAGTTACAAATTCAATACAGAAGCTTTTGTTCTTTCATCAGGTAATTTGAAGCATAAACAAATTGTTAAACTATTTGAGCTTATAAATGTTAATTTGAATGAAGTTCTTAAAAATAATCAGACATTAATTGAATATATCCGAAATGAGAAGCAAATTAAAAATATTGCAAATATAAATACAGATACTTTATACAATACAATCAATGATTTGGTTGAAAGAAGAAATCAAATTGCTCACGGTTCAGAAATATTAGATATTTTAAGCATATCTCAATTAGAAGCTTATTTCGACTTTTTAGAAACATATTGCCAAGCTATTTTTGAGACATTAATTGAGGAATTTATTAAACAAGAATCAATATATACTTTTCAAAAAATAGAAAAAGGTTTTCAAATATTTGGCAATAAAATATTGGCGTTTGAAATCGAAAATTATAGAATAAAAATTGGAGATATACTTATTATTGAAACGACAGAAGGTAACTTTTACAAAAAGCCTATTTTGACAATTGAATTAAATAAAGTATCATCTACAAAACTTATAATTACAGAAAAAACAAAGATTGCTGTCAGTGTTGAGCCTAAAATCAAAGAAAATCAAACATTTTATATAGTAAAGCAATAATTCCAGCTACTAAACTTTCAAATGCACCTGTCCCACACCCAATATCTAATAGTGTTGCCTGGGGCGAAATCTCCGCCCAGTCTTTAATAACCCACATTCCGCACTTCAGAATGTAGTGTTAAATATTATGCAATCACCCTCTGACACAAGTAAATAAATATACTAAAATCTTTAAGTAGGGTCTGCTGAAAAACTCCACAAAGCGAATCTGGATACCACACAGTACAAAAAATGGTGGTTTCGGAGGTTGCTTTTCAAATTCACCCCACAATTTTCCACTGAAATGCAGGAATTTTGAGCCTCTAGATGCCATAGCCTTGCACCTGTTCAGCACATAATATCAAATAAGACAAAAAACCGGGTAATATTCCAACCCGGTTAAATATCTTAATATGAAGAACCCGTAGTGAGCGCTAAAGCGCTCATTATTAAACCTTAGCCGCAGCCTTGGCAGTTACAGCATTAAGTTCGCCCTTAGCATACTTAGCAGCAAAATCATCTAAAGAGATTTGCTTAATCTTGCTAGCGTTACCAGCAGAACCGAATTGTTGATAGCGATCGCTACAAACTTTCTGCATATACTTGATAGAAGGCTTGAGGAAGTGACGGGGGTCAAATTCCTTAGGATTTGAAGCTAAAGCTTCACGCACAGCAGCAGTAATCGCCAAACGGTTATCAGTATCGATGTTTATCTTACGTACACCGCACTTGATACCTTTTTGGATTTCTTCCACAGGTACACCGTAAGTTTCAGGAATTGCACCGCCATACTTGTTGATGATAGCGAGCAAATCTTCGGGAACTGAAGAAGAACCGTGCATTACCAAGTGAGTGTTAGGCAAACGGCTGTGAATTTCTTCGATCCGGCTGATTGCTAAAATTTCTCCAGTCGGCTTGCGGGTAAACTTGTAAGCACCGTGGCTAGTGCCGATAGCAACAGCCAAAGCATCTACTTGAGTTTGCTCAACAAAGTCAACAGCTTGGTCGGGATCGGTCAACAGTTGGGAGTGGTCGAGTTTACCTTCAAAACCGTGACCATCTTCAGCTTCACCCATACCAGATTCTAGAGAACCCAAGCAACCGAGTTCACCTTCAACGCTGGCGCCTACAGAGTGAGCTACTTTCACCACTTCGCGGGTGACGTTGACGTTATACTCATAGCTTGCTGGTGATTTAGCATCTTCTTCCAGCGAACCGTCCATCATTACGCTGGTGAAGCCGTTGCGAATCGCCGAATAACAAGTTGCGGGGCTGTTACCATGATCTTGGTGCATGGTAATGGGGATATGAGGATAGGTTTCTACCGCTGCCAAAATCAAGTGGCGTAAGAAATTTTCCCCAGCATAAGAACGAGCGCCACGAGAAGCTTGTAAAATCACGGGGCTATCTGTCTCTAGAGCAGCCTTCATGATTGCCTGGATTTGCTCCATGTTGTTCACGTTATACGCCGGTATGCCATAACCGTTTTCAGCCGCGTGATCCAACAGCAGCCGCATTGGTACGAGCGCCATAGATAGTCCTCCTAATGTGGTAGTCAGCTAGTCGGTGTCAGAGAAGCGCAATTATTACGCTAATCTTAATTGTTTCAACTTATTAGGAAATTATAACTAGTGTCGGGTGCTAATGCTGAAAAACTTTGCACCTCCAAGCCTGATTATAAGGGAATGGTGACTGCAAGAAGTCAACTATAAACTTTCATAGCGATCGGTACTCCTCTAATCGCTGAATCAGTGGACATTTATGGAAAACGCATACATGTATCCATCGTTACGGTGAATTGATTTACAGTACTTATGTCGGACTGGACTAACCCTGCCGTGTGCTGTCCTCATCTCAAACACGCCACTTTCGCGGACGGTTAATCTCCCAACATGAACCCCTGCAAATTTTCCTGTGGGGAGGATTGCCCGTACCATGTCACCAGTCTGGAAACCAAAGAAAGTCTTGCAGCGTGTCCGATGGCGAACCGGAAAGCCATATTTATTGGTTGTACACATCTGTCGGTTCCCCCACCCTTTAGCGGTAATCAACAAGGGCGTAGAGGTTATATTTTGCAAGCTTTCCACATTCCCCACGCAGGCAGCGTCTAACCAATGAGTTTTGGGTAAGTTAAATCGGACACGGTTATATTTAGTCCTCCCGCCAGTTCCAGTTTCTATTGGCAAGCCCGTCTTTTTTAACCTGCCAAGCAAGCAAAAGCGAGTTGAATTAACTGCCGATGCATCTTTAAGGGGAAGTTTCGCTTGTCTCAAAATACGGGATAAAATATCAGGCTTTTTCGCTAAAAAGTCCTTGATATCTTTATTCCCTTTTGCTTGGTTGCAATGATGGCAAGCTAGCGTAAGGTTTGAAATCCTGTCACCGCCTCCTCTTGATTTTGGATGAATATGTTCAACTTCAAAAGGCACGTTTTCAACACCACAGTAAGCGCACTTTCTGCCCCATTTTTCAAGTAAATATTCCCTGACTTCGTAGCCCGCTAATTCTCCTTGCTGGTATTCCTTACCTGATATTTCTGGATTCTGCATTGCAGCCAGATCGAATTTAACCAACTCTTGGGATATACCCGTAATTGGCACATATCGGGTTATGCGATTCACCCAAGTTAAGATGTTTTCAACCCTGGAATTAAGGCTTGGCGCTAACCAACCTTTTCGGCGAGTGCGATTCAAGAATCTAGGCTGACGATAACGGGTTTTGCGGTTTCGTCTGTTGCGTCGGATCGCACGGCGTGACTCTAAATCATTTCTGATTTGTTGTCCACGGTGGGTCAACTCCGCGCCCCAGATAACTTTCTCGCCTTGCACAATTGCTAATCCAGTGGTCTTGGAGCCTGGATCTATTTTTAATTGGTGTGGCTCTGCGTCGGGACTTGGAACCGCGTATTTTAGGATGATTGTGAATGGGTAGCGACGATAGACAGCAGCTTGTTTTGCTTTCAGCAGTCGCCTAGCTTGTCCCGGTGGCACTGGGTTTAATGGTTGAAAATCGGCATCAATTACAAATACAAAATTAGACATTTGGTTGTCCTCCCATTACTGGGGTTAGGTTTTCCTCTCCCAAGGGGAGACGCTTCGCGAACGCTAAAGTTTTGAGGGCTTGTTAAGTCAACCGCACTTCCTTAACCAATTAGGGATGTTTAACGGTTGATAAAAGAGCTACAAGCTGGAAAGCACCTATAGGTTTTATGACCCTCAAAACGTAGTTTTCACTTAAGCTGGCTATCTGTCCAGTGGCAGTACTAATTGTTTAGAAATGTCCACTGCTTGGTGAATAGCATAAAGTGACAACAGTTGCCCAACCGTTCGCCAGAAGTTACTCCAAATCAATAAATTAGTCCTTTAATATGGGTCGCCCGGGATTCGAACCCGGAACTAATCGGTTAAAAGCCGAGTACTCTACCGTTGAGTTAGCGACCCGTTGAGTTTTAAACCTGCAACTTTGCTATTGTAGCACATATATTTATAGATATGTAAAGAGCTTTAGAAAAAATTTGCTGTCAGCTTCATTGATGCAGAACAACTGGCTCCAGGTTCAAGTATGGTCAGGTGTTCACCAGTATTGAGCGAGTTTCGACCAGCGCTCCACGGTTCCAGACAGTAGAAATCTTTGCCCTTCACCGTCCAAAAAACCAAAATCGGAAAAACATCATCGTAATCTAGAGTCAATTTCAACTTTCGGCTGTGGTCTGTCACACTCGCAGATTGACTTGTTAGCTGTTTAAAAGCAACGTCAATTTCATCAAGGTTGAAGTCAAAATTACCGTCAAAAGAGTGGATTTCCTTGGTCTTCTGGTCTAGATACTCACGACTGGGGATTTCAAATTCTAGCTGAGTTTTATCACTGACGGCAAAGTAGGGATGAAACCCAAAAGAAAAAGGCATCGGTGAAGATGATTTATTTGTATACTTCTGCTGAACTTCTAAAGTATTACCTTGCATTTGGTAGGTAAAAGCCAGTTCAAAGTCAAAAGGATAAACCGCTTTTGTTTGTTCGGTGCTATTGAGGACTACGGTCAGGCTAGCTTTATCTTCGGTTGCTTGGTCAGTTGCTTGCCAAGGTAAATCTCGCGCAAAGCCGTGTTGTTTGAGAGTATACTGTTTACCTTGAGAAGTGTAAGTATTATCCGGTAAGTTGCCGCAGATGGGAAATAAAATCGGATTTCCACCTCTAACGCTCAATTCTGGATTAGTAAGGCGTTCCGCATCCAGGTAGAAAATTTCTTCACCGTTAACGCGCCATTTGGTGATGATACCACCACGTTCTGGTATAACCTCTACTTGTGAATTAGTCTCAGTGTCGGTGAGGACGTAGGTTTTGTATTGTTGCTCTTGGAGTGCGATCGCAAACATTGCTTTCCTCTTTGTAGTGATTACTCAAGTCAAACAGTAACATTCAGCGGTCTACTATCAGTTAAGCTATAGCTAATTGGTCATCTCTGTTCTTTATTATGTACCAAGTAGACCCTCCACTTTCTCCAAAAGAAGCTCTACCAACGATGTATGATCTTCCCAGTGAAGATCCAAAGGAGTCAGGTTTGCCCGACGAATTTCATGATTTTCAACCTCAACTGTTGCGAGATACCTTTCATCCGCCTAATTATCGACCAGATGAGGTATTCGTTGCCAGCGATTTAAATCTTTATTATGATATTCGTCATCCTTTGTGGTATAAACGTCCTGACTGGTTTGGAGTAGTTGGCAACTCCAGATTATATGAAGATAGAGATTTACGCTTAAGTTATGTAATTTGGCAAGAGGGTGTAAGTCCCTTTGTGGTAGTTGAGTTACTTTCCCCTGGTACAGAAAAAGAAGATTTGGGACAAACTCTACGCACTGTAGATGAACCACCTACCAAATGGCAAGTCTATGAACAAATTCTACGTATTCCTTATTACATCGTCTTTGACCGCTACACAGATCGGCTGAGAGCCTTTATGCTTCAGGCTGACCGTTATATGGAAATGAACCTAGAGGATACACGCATTTGGATGCCAAGTTTAAAACTAGGTTTAGGACTGTGGCAGGGAAGTTATCAAGGTATTGAGCGGCTCTGGTTGCGTTGGTATGATGCTAAGGGAAATTGGATGTCAACACCAGCAGAAGAAGTGCTACAAGAGCGTCAAAGAGCCGAGCAAGAGCGCTTACGGGCAGAGCGTTTGGCAGCGCGGTTAAGAGAGTTAGGTGTTAACCCGGATGAAGTGTAGGGGAGGAGTGGGAGGAAAATGCCCAATGCCCAATAGACATCGATCGCTATGCTTATTATGCGTTCCCGAAACCCTTGATTAGACGTAGCAGTGCTACGTCTCTACGTATGACTCTGGAGATGCCCCAATACCGTTTGGATAAGATAAATTCGCGAACCCAAAATCAATGTAGAGACGCGATATATCGCGTCTCTACATACCCAAATGCCCAATAAAAATATTTAACCGAACCGTATTTGGAGATGCCCCAATGCCCAATTTTCTTTTATTCGTCTTCTGCAAAGACAAAGCGATATAATTCGCTGCTATCAGGTTCGGGACTGGTTTCGGCAAATGTCACCGCTTCGGCAATTCTTTCTGTGATTTTGCGATCGATTGCTTTGAGTTCTTCGGCAGAGGCTAAATTTTCCTCAACTAAGTAATTAGCTAACTTCTTAATTGGGTCACGAGCGAACCAAAAATCTTTTTCAGCTTGCGATCGCATTTCATCTGGATCAGCCAATGAGTGACCCCGGAAGCGGTAAGTTAAAGCTTCAATTAATGTTGGACCTTCACCAGCACGAGCGCGAGCTACAGCTTCTTCGGCTACTGCTCGCACGGCTAGTACATCCATACCATCGACTTCCACGCCTACCATGTTGAATACACTAGCTTTTTTGTAAATTTCTGGTTGGGAAGTTGCGCGATCGTGAGCCATACCGATCGCCCACTTATTATTTTCTACCACAAAAAGGATCGGCAGTTTCCATAAAGCCGCCATATTCAATGTCTCGAAAAACTGACCGTTATTTGCCGCACCATCCCCAAAAAAGCAAGCTGTTACTTGGTCTGCGCTTTCATCTTTTAAAACTTCGCGTCGGTATTTACTCTGAAAAGCTGCACCCGCTGCTACAGGAATACCCTCAGCCACAAAAGCGTAACCACCCAGCAAACGATGTTCCGCAGAAAACATGTGCATCGAACCACCGCGTCCTTTACTACAGCCGGTGGCTTTACCAAATAATTCCGCCATTACCTCTTTTGCTGGTACTCCCGCACTCAAAGCATGAACGTGGTCGCGGTAAGTACTACAAACGTAATCTTCACCCGGTCGCATTGCCTGGATAACACCAGTAGAAACTGCTTCTTGACCGTTGTACAAATGGACAAAACCAAACATTTTGCCTCTGTAGTACATCTCAGCGCACTTATCTTCAAAGAGGCGCCCTAAAACCATATCTTCGTACAACCGTAACCCAACTTCTTTGGTAATTTGCGCGGATGCTGCTGTAAATGTGGGTAATGTGCGTTCTTGAACCATTATTTTGTTAGTATCCCTGTGGTAAAACTTAAAGTTACGATGTTAGATAAATTGCTTACATTCGGCGTAAGCTTGTACAAAGATAACGTTGTTAGGAGTTAAAAAGTCACAAATTCACTCTCAATGGCTACTAAAAAATCAAAAATAGTGAGAATAGGGAATTGGTGAATAGTTTTTAATTTGATTTTTAATTTTCACTGCTCCTTGGAAGTTACCATGTGCTGAAGTTCCGCATCTCGGACTTTTCACCACTCACCCTTATAGATTACCAGTCAGAATATCTTGATTTCTGCATATCGATTAACAATTTAGAGAAATTGGTGGCGACAATTCATATACTTATGTAAATAGTTGTATTTACAATACAGCCATGTTATAATACGCTACGCTTGTTATCAAGATTAAATTTATCTAGCGGTGCTTGTCTGTTTTGACTACTGGGGAAACTTCCTCTGAATTGTTTGCAGGAATACAAACTATCGATCTCACAAAGATAGTTAAATTTATACTTCTGCGAGCAGAAGACTGATGGTACTACGCCGTGTTGTAGTATTGTTTGATGTATAAAATTGATGGCAAGTGAGTTAAAGAAAGAAAAATTTTCTAAAAATCAGCGATAAGGCAACACTCTTAAGTAGTAAAGTACAAATTTATTTTCACACGAGACACAAATCAAATTGTGGCAATAGGCACACTATGAAAGTGTGAACTCAATAAGTTAATGTTAGAACTTACGCAAGTGTCATATTTTGTTCGTAGAGGTTGTCAAGAGTCAAGCATTCAACAGTCTAAAAAATCTGGACTTTTGACTATTGACTCTTGACCCCAATAACAGAAGATATATGTGTCAGTTGCGTAATTCCTAAATATGGCACGGTTTAGGTTGCCGGGAATGCTTGAAATGAATAATGTTGATCATGCACCAGAGGAAGTAAACCGTGCGAATTCCGCTAGATTACTACCGAATTTTAGGATTACCGTTAGCGGCAAGTGATGAACAATTGCGGCAAGCATACAGCGATCGCATTGTACAACTACCGCGACGTGAGTATTCGTCAAGAGCAATCAGTTCCAGAAAACAACTTTTAGAAGAAGCGATCGTGGTTTTATCAAATCCCAAAGAACGTAGCAGCTATGACCAGCTTTATCTTGCCAACGTTTACGACCCGGAAGGAAGCACGACATCTAGTGCGATCGCAGTCGAAAATCGCGCTTCAGAGAACAACGATACTACTGAAGCAAAAAGTCTGGGGATTGACATTTCCCAAGATGAATTAGTTGGTGCTTTACTAATTCTCCAAGAACTTGGGGAATACGAACTTGTAGTCAAATTAGGTCGTCCTTACCTCGTTAATAAAAATGGATCAGTAAGTGGTGCAAGTGTCAATGGTCTAACCAATGAAGAATTTCATGAACGTCCAGAACGTCCAGATATTATTCTCACCGTTGCCCTTGCCTGTTTAGAACTCGGTCGTGAAGAATGGCAGCAAGGTCATTACGAAAACGCAGCGCTTTCTTTAGAAACAGGTCAAGATTTGTTAATCAAGGAAAATTTATTTCCCAGCGTGCGAGCCGAAATTCAAGCAGACCTTTGTAAATTAAGACCATATCGAATTCTAGAATTACTCGCACTACCTCAAGAAAAAACTGCCGAACGACATCAAGGCTTGGAATTATTGCAAAACGTTTTAGAAGAGCGTGGGGGAATTGATGGTACTGGCAATGACCAATCTGGTTTAAATATAGATGATTTTTTGCGATTTATTCAGCAACTACGCTACCACTTAACATCCGCAGAACAACAGAAAATATTTGAAGCTGAAAGTAAACGTCCCTCGGCAGTTGCCACATATTTGGCTGTATATGCCTTGATAGCACGGGGATTTGCTCAACGTCAACCTGCCTTGATTCGTCAAGCAAGACAAATGCTGACACGTCTGGGCAAGCGTCAGGATGTACATTTAGAGCAGTCCTTATGTGCGTTACTTTTGGGGCAAACAGAACTCGCAACTCGTTCTTTAGAACTTAGTCAAGAATACGAAGCTCTAGCTTTTATTCGCGAAAAATCTCAAGACTCTCCTGACATGTTGCCAGGACTGTGCTTGTATGGAGAACGTTGGTTGCATAACGAAGTATTTCCTCACTTTCGAGATTTGGTAAATAACCAAGCTTCTCTAAAAGAATACTTTGCCGATGAACAAGTGCAAGCTTATTTAGAAGGTTTGCCAACGGATGCACAAAAAAGCAATGAATCTGTAACTAATCGGCAGTCTTCTTCCCAAGCACAAACAAATACTTATCCACAACGCAATAATTTAACTACGAGTTATCGTCAAGTTTCTAACAGAACAGAGAACGCAGAAGTTTTAGAAACACCAAACAAAGTAAAATCAGTTGATTCCAACTACTCACCATCCAGCTTTACAACTGTTAATACACCAGAGCAAAATAGTATGGCACAGGTTGCGAGTGGTGAACATATTGCTCCTAGAAAAAACCATAATTTGAGTAGTTTAGCTAAGGTTAATTCACCCCCTCAAACGAATAAGCGAAGGAGACGAAAACCCGCTCAAGCTAATAATTCTAAGCACCCTCAACGTCAGCTTTTTCCTAACACTTTAGAAGGAAAAACTCGCCTCGTATGGATGATATTTGGCTCTTTTGCGGGTGTTATAGTTTTGTGGTTTTTGCTCACCACATCTTTTGGATTATTAAAAAATCTGTTTTACCCTGCGCCATCTTTAAAAGGCGAACAGTTGTCTGTGCAACTTAATGAACCACCAATACCAATTCCTGACCCAAATAGCAAGCCGCAGTCACCAGCAGGAGTTTTGACAGAAGCCACAGCACAGGAAGTAGTTCAAAGTTGGCTATCTAGTAAAGCCGCAGCTTTGGGAGTCAACCACGACATTAATAGTTTAGAGCAGATTTTAATCGGTTCAACTTTATCTAAATGGAAGGGAATTGTTCAAGAGGATAAGGCAGAAAACCGCTATCGCAAATACACCCACACTGTAAAGGTGGAATCTGTAAAGACAACTGAAACTGACCAAAATAATGCGACGGTAGACGCTATGGTGACAGAGTTAGCAGAGTTTTATGATAACGGGCAAATTAATCAGCAAAAGTCTTATAACGAAAAAGTTCGTGTTAGATATAATTTGGTTCGTGTAGAGAGTAGCTGGCGCATCCGAGATATGTCAGTTCTCAATAAAACAACTGAGAACTAAACTATATATACGAAGAGAATGTTAAGATATATTAATAAATTTTCAAGATAGCTCTAAATATGCGTATGTAGTTTTCGGAGTAGGTTTTGAGCTAATGTCATTATTCCATGACATCATCTCTCGTTTTTTCAACTCCAAAATGGGCGCTCCAGTACTAATATCATGATTCCATGACATTGTGATCCCCGAATGGCTGATAAATTCGTGAAAACGACAAAAACGGGTCTTGAGACCCCTTGATCCCTGTGCGGGTTTGTTAGTTAATATTAATTAACAAAGGAACTCTTCCGATCCCAAAAAAATGCCGATCGCATTTGAGCGGGAATTTCTAGGAAGTAGACCTTAATTTAAAAACCGACTAAAAAAACCTCAAAGCTGGGTAAAAACTACTCCTTTAGGAATAAGAAATTCATCTGGATTGAATGGCATTTATTACACCACTATTTAACCAGGGGAAATCATTTACTTTTTAAACTACTGGAGGTCAAAATCATGGCAAAAGAACGCCCGCCCCTAGAAGAGATGACACTAAGGCAGCTACGTAGAGTTGCTAGTGAATATAGTATCTCTCGCTATAGCAGAATGCGTAAATCGCAATTGCTGGCATCGATTCAAGAAGTTCAGCGCAGTAAAGTATCGCTCACCCCATCTCGTTCACCGGAGGCACAGGAAACCGTGGAAGCAGCAAAATTTGAATTAGGTCAAATAGATCGTAATGGTGGCTTTTTGGCAGATGTTGACGAAGGACTCGCCGACTTGCCAGCTGGTTACGGAGAAAGCCGGATTGTGCTGATGCCGCGAGATCCTCAGTGGGCTTACACTTACTGGGATGTTTCCAACGAACACAAACAAGAACTGCGACGCCAAGGTGGACAACAATTAGCACTGCGGATTTATGATGTTACCGACATCAATATTGAATACCAAAGTCCGCACAGCATTCAGGAATATCCTTCTGATGAATTAGCGCGGGAATGGTATTTACCGGTGCCGGTGAGCGATCGCGATTATGTGCTTGATATCGGTTATCGTTGTGCTGATGGTCGCTGGTTGATATTGGCGCGATCGACACCAGTACACATTCCTCCTGTCTATCCTTCTGACTGGATTGAAGACGTTTTCATCACAGTCAACTTTGAAGAAGATTTGGCTGGCAAAACTCAATACGAACTGGTTCCCCCAGCCAAGAAAGTTGCCGAAACAACCGCATACAGTAACGGTTACGGGAACACCAACGCTCGCAATCCTATCTATGACCAAATCTTTGGCATGGCTGAATCTACCGAAGCAATGCGCGTTGCTGGTTCTATATTTGGCTCGATGCATCAAACTTCCATCCACGAACAAACCATCAGTTCCTACGTATTCCCCTCTGGTGTAGGTATGTGGGCAGTTCCCAACGCATCTGGTTTAACCATGTCTGGTGTGGGAATGTCCGGTGCTGGTTTCTCTGGAGACGTACCAATGCGTCCGCGTAAGTTCTGGTTAATTGCTGATGCTGAGTTGATTGTTTACGGTGCAACCGAACCCGATGCTACCGTGACAATTGGCGATCGCCAGATTAAGCTGAATCCAGATGGTACATTCCGCTTCCAGATGTCCTTCCAAGATGGTTTAATTGACTATCCGATTAAGGCTGTGGCTGTTGATGGTGAACAAACACGGTCAATTCAAATGAAGTTTACTCGTGAGACACCATCTCGCAACACTAACACCAAAGAAGAAGCTGTTGTTGAGTGGTTCTCTTAATTTGGGATTAACTAAAATCGACATATAAATTTTTCCCCCGCTATGGTTATGCTGTAGCGGGGGTTTTATATCATGAAAACGCAAATCACACATAATATGTCGATGAAAACAAGACTTTTCTTATCTATTTTTGTGGTAGCGATCGCCTTTTTATCTAGCTGTAAAGATTTGCAAGGCAATTCAACAGCTGAAGCTGAAAAAACTTGCCTTGGTAATGATGCCAAATTCAGTCTGGAATTCTTAAAAACTAATAATCAAGGTAATAACGATTCCAAAGGTATCAATCATGTAATTATTTTTAATCCAAAATCTGAAGAATTAGATTTTAAAGTTAATGTCGGTTTAGCTCATAATATTTACACTAAAGATGATAAAGGTAAATTACTAAAAGAATATATCCCTACACAGTTTCATGAAATCATCGCTAACGAAAATGCGAAATTAAACGGAAAAATACCCATTGCGGCAATTAATGCTGACTATATAGAAACTGATAATAAACCACAAGGTTTAAATATTTCTCGCGGAATAGAGTATTCCGGAATCTTTAAAAATAAGCGCTCTTCTTTTGGAATATCAGGAGGTGAACCGAAAAACCGAACGGCTACAATTCAAACTGGAAGAAGAAAAAATGATATTCTGAATTACAATTTAGTCGGTGGTAATGGCAGATTTTATCGTCAAGGGCAGTTTAAAGATATTTGCCAAGATTTAGGAGAAGTTGCTTGCAAACAAGTTACAAATCGTTCTTTAGTAGCTACAACTAAGAAAGGTTATGTAATTCTGTTGGTTAATGATTCAAAAGCTAATTCAGATATTAGTTTATCTGAAGTTAATCAAGAATTGCTTCCAGATAATTTTGATGATGTTCTTGAGGGAATTGCCAAAAATAATTGTTTAGGGAAAATTCAAGAAGGAATGTTATTTGATGGCGGGATGTCTCCAGGGTTGTATTACAATAACAAAGTATATGTAGAAAATGGGGGACCTATAGGTTCAGTATTTTTAATTTATAAAAAATGAAGCGATCGCCTAGCTTATCTGCATAACTGTAGCCTTCTATATCATCAACCCAGGAAGCTAGAATCAATAGCTTTGGGTACACTCAATAACAGTGAAAACAAACAGCATTTTCTCTAATTCAGATATTGCACCAGCCCTGATTATGACGACTTATGGAAATACTTAGTTTTACTGGTTTTATTAGAGATATTGTTTATACACCTGTTCTCATACCTAAGATTGAGATTTATGAGATAATTAATTTTAATATTAATCATGTTAAACCATTTGGAATAATAACTTTAGATTCTTTGCAAAATAATATTGCATTTTCTAAATGGACTTCTCCTAAACGAACTAGAACATATCCTTTTGCTAAAGTTTATAATACTTATCATCTTAATTCTAAAAAAGTTACAGTAATTCCTGTAATTAAGGATGAGGGTGCTGGTACAGACAACAATGATAGGATAAATTTTATTACTTTGTCTTGGATGAATTTGCTGAATGTGTACATCATCCTTGCCTGGTATGAAACAGCAAGTGTAGTACCAAATTCAACAAATAAAATTACTAACCAAAAGCTTAATGCCGATTATGTTAAACAAAAAATTTTAGAAATAAGTTCTTATCAGTTAACAGCTTTACATTGGAATACGACACATTTTGAAAGAGATTTTCAAAATATATATTTGAATGCTGTTAATAGCTATGAAAATATAGCAACCACTCAAAATGTCAGCCTACACTCAAGGCAGAAGCATCTAGAAGTGCTTAATAATTTTCAGCAAGACGATAATTTTAAGTTAGAAAAGTTTAAAGATTATACATTGATTAGGTCGCTAGCTGCTGCTCGTCGAGAATCAATGACTATGCATAGTCTAGAGTATTTGAGTGATGGTTATAAAGGTATATTTTATATATCTAATTATTTAGGGGGAATTTATCATCTAACTGCTGACGAAGTTTATCTAGAAGGCAATATCTTTACAATACAGGAGTCAAAAAACGTTACTAAAGGACAATTCCCATCTGAAGATGATATTAAAGATGGTTTATTCAAATTAATACTTTTTAGTAATTTAGAATCTTTATTTTTAGGTGATACACAAGTAGAGTTTAGGACTCAGTTAAAAATCACAGGAAGCATTAAAGGCTATCTAGAGTTACCGAATGATATAACTACGCTAGAAAATTTTTGCCAAAGTAACAACTTGAGTAAAAGGAAAAGACAACTCATTAATTTACTAAATCTAGAAACAATACAAAACCCAAAACTTAATATCGTAATTACTGAAAATGGTTAAATCAATAAAAAGTCCCTTGAGATATCCAGGAGGTAAATCAAGGGTTGTTAATCATATATTACCTTATATCCCTTTAGATATATCTGAATTCAGAGAGCCTTTTCTCGGTGGTGGTTCCGTTTTTCTAGCCGTCAAAAGTTTATTTCATCGAAGAATAAGTGAATACTGGATTAATGATATTAATTTTGATTTATATTTGTTTTGGAAATATGCAAAAGATCATATAAACAATTTAGTAATCGAAACTAATAAATTTAAAGAAAACTACAAAGATGGCAGAAAACTATATAATTATTTAATTAATACAGATAATTTACACTCTGAATTTGAAAGAGCGCTTCGTTTTTTTATTATGAATCGAATCACCTTTTCCGGATTAATGGATTCAGGCGGGTATTCGCAGCAAGCATTTGAAAAAAGATTCACTCAATCATCTGTTGAGAGATTAAACAATATTTCTCCTTATCTATCGGGAGTTAATATTACTTGTGTAGATTATGAAGAACTATTAATTAAAGCAGGTAAAAAAGTCTTTCTATTTCTCGATCCACCTTATTTTCAAGCAGTTAAATCAAAGCTTTATGGAGTGAAAGGTGACTTACACACCAACTTTGACCATGAAAGATTTGCTCATAATCTGAAAAAATGCGAACACAGATGGCTTCTAACTTACGATGATTGTCCAGAAATTAGAAAGTTATTCAATTTTGCAGAAATAACAGAGTTAGAAGTACAGTATGGAATGAATAATTATAAACAAAAAAATGCTGCTAAAGGTAAAGAATTATTAATCAAAAACTACTCTTGTTCTTTGCCAAAAGATAAGGATAAAAAATTTGAGCGATCGCCATTGGAAGATATACAATCATAACTTACTCAATACAATAAAAGAGCAGAATATTAATATTGAGGATTTTTGATGGTAAAAGTCTTTGTTTACGGCACGCTTAAACCAGGTGAAGCAAATTATCAAAAATACTGTGCTTTTCAGGTGGTAGATGCGAAGAAGGCTTACACTTTTGGTAAACTGTTTGCTTTGCCGATGGGCTACCCAGCAATGACGCTAGGAGATAGCCTCGTCTACGGATATTTACTGACATTTCTTGATTCAACGGTTTTAAATAACCTAGATATCCTAGAAGACTACCAGCCCTCCAGACAAATGTCAGAAAACCTTTATAATCGACAAGAAGTTGAAATATACGATCTACAAGGGCGATCGCTTAGTATTGCCTGGGTCTATTTAATGACACCAAACCAAATTACTCAACTAAAAGGCAGCCTACAGCGCGATGGCTGGTGGAGTGGCTGCGGCTTAAGAGTTGAGCATTCGTTGTTCCTTCATCAAGAGCGGAGTTAACAATTAACTCCGAAATTAATTTAGTTCCTCTTCAGTTTTTTCTGATTCAGGTATAAGCCAATTCACTGGATGTGCAGGAGATGCTTCTGCTGTTTTGGGAATGGGAAAGACAGGAGTATTAATGGCAACCATCAGTGGCGAAGCGGTAACAGGCGAGGGCGTCTGTTGTGTCGGTTCGATTGAAGGTTTTTGAGCCATTTGAGGTATATTGGAATCTCCACCTGGTATCCAGCCAGAAACTGCACTAATGACGCAAGCTGCGACGGCGGTACCTCCACATACCCAGACTAGCCGGGAACGGCGACGTAAAGAAGCCATTACTTGCTGGACTGTTTGTTCTATTGGCTGTAGTGGCTGTGGTACGGGAAGATTCCGCACGCCTTGCCGTAGCTTTAACAGTCGGGCATACAATAGTTTTACTGAGGCATCGTTTGCCAACCATTGTTCAACTTGCTTGCGTTCGGCAGCTGTCACCTCACCATCGAGGTAAGCACTTAATAACTCGAAGCGATCGCGCTTCACCATATCCATAGCACCCGTAGATTCATTGGTTTGTTTAACTCCCTGTATTTGCACATCAAAATTATCTTGCAAATCGGAGCGAGGGGAAAACTGAGAATCAGTAGTCATCTTAACATTATTACCAATTTCAACACGGGTTAAACGAGCGGACAGGGATGAGAAATTAATCAATTTTTCTCCTGGCGGCAGAAGCACTCTACAATTATCTTAAATTTTATGGAAATTAACCCTTAAATTCTGCCATTGTAGCAGAGGCAGGATAGATTGACATTTGTTACGAATCTAAATAATTCTGCAATTGAGTTTGCAATCTGGATCTAGCTCTAGCTATTCTCGATTTAACTGTTCCCAAAGAAACACCGGTGATTTCGGCAATTTCTTCATATGCCATTCCTTCGATTTCTCTCAGAACAATTGTAGTGCGGAATACTTCAGGTAAATCGGCGATCGCAGAGCGCAATTGCTCGTAAAATTCTCTCGTTGTTAGCTCTTCTTCTGGTCCTGGAGTATCTCCAGCTATTTCCCAATCCATTTCACCGTCTTCTAAGGTACGGGGAGCATCAAGGGACAAGGGACTAACAACACGCTTGCGTTTGCGTAACTCATCGTAAAACAAGTTCGTCGCAATACGGCTTAACCAGCCCCGGAACTTAGGTGGCTCTTGTAATCGGTTAACATTCCGATATACTCGAATCCAAACTTCCTGAGCCAAATCAGCTCTGTCAGCCCAATCAGGAGCGAGGTGGTATAAAACCCGATCAACTTGACTCTGAAAGCGGCGCATAAGTTCCGCAAACGCAACACGATCTGGTCGCAGTCCAGTTTGACAGCGCAAAATTAGATCGTGATTAGAGAGTTTGTCAACTTGCACTGACGCTTCTGGAAGCCTCGCATCAACCGTTGACCAGGATACAGGAATCGATTGACTCATAGAACGCACTGACTCTAGAACATCCCTATCTATTAGACCTGCTAATCAGTAAGAAGTTCCTCTGGTGAGTGACGGATTTATGACTGGAACAATAGTAAACTATTATGAACACACAATGCTAATCAGAGCCATTTTTTTCACTTCTAATCAAAAATGCTGCTGAGATTTATTTTTTTGTATACGCTCTGCCACTTCTTTTGTGGATAATTACTTTGAGGCAACAAGCTGTAAGATAATTAAGGAAATTATCTCAGGGAAAAATTAGTGATAAATTGGATAATCTCTTATAGGGCAGAGGTTGTTGTAATTGAAATTATTAAGATATTATCTTTTTATAGATAGGAAAAGAATATTTACATATGTTTGTCTGACGTTATAAAATATGGCTAGATTGAAGGCAAAATCAAATGACAATTATTGTTGTTCTTCCTGGGATAGCCGCTTTTTTGTCTCTTACCTTTCAGTGGCGAGTTGCACAGCAATGTTACTTAACAATGTGCAATATTAAAAACTGACCATCTACGGTTGACAATTTAGTAGAAAACTTCCAATAAGAAAAGGGCGGATTATCTTCAGGGATAAGAACTTCGCTTATTTTCCGCCCTTGTCGTCAAGTGTCCGCAGACAAGAAGGCACTTTCTATTTTATCTCCTTTGTGTGCTTATTCTTTCTTTATCTCGCCATTTTCAGCTGCTGTAGCTACCATGACTGTTATTTTTTCAGCTTCGTTGCCAAAATCGTTAATGGAGTTTGTGTATATACCTGATAACTATTATCAGCATGAGTTTGAGCAGGTACGCGAACTTGTAAAAAGAAATTAAGGGAAAATGTAATTGTGACCGCTAGCAATAATTTTTCAAACATGATTTTTCTCTCACCCACACCATTAATGATTGATTGCTATACCTCCAGAGTTCCTGAAAACCAGGTTTTTCACCCAAGTTTTTCTGTGGGAATAGCGTACATAGCCCTAGTTTGCCCACTGGTGCTGGGATATTCATAACGAAACGGATAATTATTTGTGAATTTTTCATAACTGTTCAGAAAGCAGAAAGAATAAATGCGATGACGATGGGAAGAAATGAATCTGTAGCTCGTATAGTTATGTTGCTCTGTTTTGGCGCAGCAATTTTATCTCTGGCTATGCATTGGCGTATGATTGGAGGAGAACGGCAATCTCAGGAGTCAGCCAATAGGTTGCAAGGAGATCCGACAAGAGCTTCATCCGCAGCGAGTGCGTCTACGTTGTCTTCAATGCCTGCTGCTAAGTCGGGAAAAGTGGAAAAAAATGTAATTAGGGAAACAAAGTTAGCAAAAAATAATCGGCTGGTGGTAGACCAAGCAAAAAAGCCAAAGTTCTTTTTAGCGCAAATCGCGGAACCAAAATCAGCCAATAGCGTAGTTGGCAAATCGCAAGTAGTTGTAGATTTGAGCGATCGCCGTGCCTATGTTTATACTAAAGATGAAGTGATAGCCAGCTACCCAATTTCTGTTGGTAAAAAGGGTTGGGAAACACCCACAGGTTCTTTCCAAATAATGCATATGCAACATTATCCTGCGTGGCGTCACCCGATTACAGGCAAAGTGTTTGCAGCAGGTACTGATAGCCCTTTGGGAGATAGATGGATTGGTTTTTGGTCAGATGGACGCAATCAAATTGGTTTTCACGGCACACCAGATGTTGAGGTGATAGGAACTGCTATATCTCACGGGTGTTTAAGAATGCGTAATCCTGATGTGCGAATGCTATACAAGCAGGTGGGTTTGGGGACAACTGTGATAGTACGGGATTAATAAGTTGAGAGTCAATAGTCAACAGTCAATAGCTAATGGACTGTTGACTGTTGAGTGTTGACTTTGGACTATTAACTTTGGATTATTGACACTTGACTATTAACTTTTGACTATTGACACTTGACCAAAGACGCACTCGCGTTCATACTTTTTTGGTCTTACTTTATCCTTTATCCTTTACACTTCATACTTTAGATGACTATTATTTTTGTTCAAAATTAGGCGCACATGCCTGAAGTAAAGTGCTGACTTGTTGCAGAATGTCATTGCCAGTATTTTTGTTTATGGCTTGCCGTTCTGGGAAGAAATTCGGTCGATCCAAATAACGAGAAATCGCCTCATCTATTTGTTGGGCAATTAATTGCTGAAGTTCGGAGTGAGCGCGTTTACGCTGATAGCTAGCACCTTCTTCTGTGGTTGCATACAGGGGAGGAAGACGATTGAGGGCATAAGCGGCAACATCTCCGACTTCAAGAGAAGTTTCACTAGTAGCTTCAATTTCTGCTATTCTGGCGATCGCCTCGGTGAGTACCAATTCTTCCATAACATTAATGAATTCTTTGCGAGGTACCGCCTCTACCTCACCAGTCAATAGCGCTCCCATTAGCTTATCTAATGCCATGTACTCTTCAATTGAAAGTTCGCTGGCATTATCACAGATTCGCCCGACTTCTGCTTCCATAGCTGGTGTGAGATAACCATCCTGGAGACATTGTTCTACAATTTTTTCGATACTACTCATAAGAAAATCCTCTAAAGGGCTAAAGATTAGGTTCCACTTCCGTCCATTTTTCCAAGTTTTAGCCTTGATGTCCTCAACCACAAAAGTTGAGACAGGAAATATTAACGCCAACCACTTACAAATCCGTAACTTCCATTGCCACCTAGCTTTAGTCGATGGTGGTAATTTTTGTTTGTTTACAAGTCGGTTCTTACGATTCTGTCGGCAAGGGGTATTACGAAATCGCCTAGCACGGCGCATATTACGACGAACTTCCACATGGTCTTTTACCCAATCAACGGCATGAGTTTGGATATTTAGATATGTGTGCATTTTCGACTTTACCGTGAATCCCTCGCGCTTACGCCTTTCTTCAATTCCAACCGCAATTGGTTGAGTATTTCTATTACTTGGTTCTTGATTTAATCGAACACAGAATACCCCCTTTTTAAAGAATGGTGTAGCTTTACCAGATTTAATCCAACGCTTTGCTCTACTAGGTGTCGTTGGCATTAGGGGACGGTTGTTTTGATCAACTACTGGTACAAACATTTACGATAAATCCTATTGCTAGGTATGTATATCCCATCGCTACTTTTTGCCTAAGAGGTTAAAAACTTGGGAAGCATTCTTAACGTTTTGTGGGCTACCACGCCCAGGCAATTCAGTTTAGGCTTTAAACCTGTAAGCTAGACACTTTTTTAGTCTTGTATCGGAAAGGTGGTTAGTCTTTCTCTTACAAGCCCTGTCTCTTCAGAGCAGGGTTTGTGACAAGGCTCATTATTTTTACGCCACCAGGCAAGGTAAAGACGGTAGTAAATCAATCAATTTTATTTTGCCTAATAGTTGGCAAAATGCAAACAAATTGCATAAATATATATGTTACGTAAAGACATGAGCGATCGCTTTTCTTGGTGCGTCCTACAGCCAAGGAGCGGTAAAACGGGCAACCGCACTTCGCGGTTGCCCCGTTGAAAAGCAACGGGGGAGGCATTTTTTTCAAAAATGCCACGTCTTCATACGGACAATGGCGTTTGGGCTATTCAACTCCAGGAGTTCGCCAGGGTGTTGGGTCAACAGATTTCCCGTTGACATATAATCCCCAGTGTAGATGTGGACCTGTGGAGGCACCTGTCGCTCCCACTGCCCCAATTAATTGACCAGGTTGCACCATATCGCCTTCTTTAACATTGATTCGACTCAGGTGCAGAAAAATGCTGGTTACTCCTTGACCGTGGTCAATGCCAACTACGTTACCGTGAACGCGGAAACCTTGGGATACTTTACCGACTAAAGCGACTCGTCCACCGGCTGGAGCAACGACGGGCGAACCAGCTGCACCAGCATAATCAACGCCACGATGATAATAGTCCTTTGCAAATTTACCATTATAGTAGCGACGTACACCATAAATTGTAGAAATTCTTCCGGCGTTTGGCTTGATAAAAGCACCATTCCAAAATTTTTCTGGTGTGATTAATGCTTTGAAAGCTGCTACTCGCTTGAGTTCGTATTCTGTGGCATCGATTCCGGCTTTTCCAGGTGGTAGATTAATTCGTTGTACGGGAAATGTGCGATCGCCCACCGGCACAGATAAGTTTTGTTCCTGACCATCCCCAGAAACCCGGAGTGTTCTATTTCCCGCGCTTTCTAATGGTGTTGTCGGCACAAAAGCGCGATATTGATTAGGAGCAATTTCAAATGCTGGGTAAGTTTTTTCTCCACTAGTTACCGTGGGATTACTACCATTAGCCGGATTATCTAAATTAATTATTACTGATAGGGTATCACCTAAATCGGGTTTAGTTGGTGTAACTTTTACTTGCAGGGCATTTACAGGCAATGCTACGACTGGCAAAGCAGCAAACATCCCCATGAATAAACTGGCTGCACGGCGATAAGGTTTTAAATTTTTGAGAGAAAAACAGAGCAAATTATTTTGAGAATTACTGGTGCGATCGTCGATGGTCATATTACACAAAAAATCTTAAGCCTTCTGTTGAACAACAGACTAGCCTATTATCAGTTGTGTTTCCTAACTCAGCCAGATATTTTTGCATTTCTTAGGTCGAAAAAATTAAATATGAAGGACGGACGGGTTGCTGACTGTTGCCATAATATATAGATTTACCGAGAATTAAAATCAGCAATTCTCGGTAAATATGGGAATTATTGCCCAGATTTTTCTCTTCACCGGATATATGTTCGTGTACAATGTAATTACGCTTGATTAGTGCGGGATGTTAAAGCTTACTTGGTGTGAAAACCATAGAAACACTTGACACAAACTAATTACATCACAACTGAATACATTTTTAAGTCTCATACTGAAATCTATTTCGGTATCTCTAACTGGGGAGTAGTGGACAAGGAGCCTGAGTTACGGAACAATGGAACCAAGCTGAAAGGCGCTTCTAGTTGAGCGAACTTATACCGTGGAGTTGGACTTGCTCATATTTACGGATTTATGCCTAGATATGCATAGGTTTTTACAAGCGGTTGGGCAATAGACACGCGAAAGTGCCATTCGATTTAGAGACGTAGCATTGCTACGTCTTGTAGGGGTTCTGGGTAAGGCATAATTAATTTCCACAAAGCCCTGAACCTAGAAGGGCAGGGCTGTTTCAACCCACAACAAAGAGGAGCTTGTCAATATCATGAGATAGAAATCTTTGAGCAATTGTGATGAAAACACAACCATTTTAACGCGCTTTTGTAAACCCTGCGATCTACAGGTTACAGGTAGTATTGACAGATTATGCCAAAACTAGCATAACAAAAGATAAGTAAGGTTTAACTAAAGTGTGAGTAGAAATTGAATAAAGCTTTTGCAATATTCCAAAGAGCAAAAGAGCATCACAATCAAACGTATCTACAAGACAAAGAGATAGAACTATGATACTAAATAGCGATGTCAAAACTAGTAGTGGAAACGTATTTGCTGATTTAGGTTTTAATAATTCAGATTAAATGCTTGTAAAAGCAGAACTTGCACGTCAAATTAGTGCTTTTATTGCTGCACGTAATATGACTCAAGCTGACGCTGCTAAATTACTAGGAATTGACCAACCTAAAATTTCTGCTTTGATGAAAGGTAAATTGACAGGTTTTTCTCTTGAAAGAATGTTTAGATATCTCAATACTTTAGGAAATGATATAGAAATTACAGTTAAACCCAAATCTAGCAATGATGGACGAATAAGTGTTGTTTGTTGAAATGATTATAGCGCTTCTCGATTGTGTGCAATACGCGGTGTAGAGACGTAGCAATGCTACGTCTCTACATTTATTATTTGAACATGTATGTGATTCAAATGAGAACCGCTATAAACATTTAATTTAGTATTAACCCCCATAAGATGACTTGTGCGGGTTTTGATTTTAGGACTTACGCACTCGTTACCAGAAAACAAGACTTTGAGATTGCTTCCTTGCGTCGCAATGACGGAAATATGTAGTTCGTGCGTAAGTACTGGATTTAACTAAATCGCTTTGTTTGAGATGAATCATGAATAAACTTTTGTGGGGGGGGGAATTTCTTAGCCAAAAGTAGAAAGTTGCTATCTTTAAGTTTGGCAACTAATATAATTTCAATTACACTGCAATTTTATAAAGCCCAGGCTTTACCAATTTCCAAAGGCTTCAAGCTGATGATACAGAAAACTGGGTTGCAAGTTTATAAAAAAGATTACGCAAATGGAAATTCAGATTATGTTACCGTTGTCAACTTAGAAAAGGGGACTATACGCAATTTAACAGGTACAGCCGAGGGTACACCGAATGCGATGGTGAAGAGAAAATTGCCCTTTGAATTTTGGCAAGATGCTGTTAAAGAAAATACATCAACGCGAAAGGTAATAGTTGTTGTCAATGCTTCCTTCTTTTCCACGAATGACGATCCAACGGGTATTGCGTTCGGGTTGAAGTTGGGTGGTAGTATGATTAGTTACGGTTATGCGATCGCTAAGGAATACCCCGGACAAATTCGGACGTTTTCTTTCAACCCCGACCAAGGAATTGCTAATATTCAAAGTTATGCAAAACAGACTTTCGATTCAACACCGGAGGTAGTAGGCGCCCTTGATGTCGTGGCAAATAAGTCTCCTTTGAGTTATTTACCGAGAACCTTTGTTGGAGTGCGAGATGATGATGGTAATGGTACAAAAGAAACTGTAATTTTTTATTCGAGTAGTTATGCCCGTCAAATTGATGCATCTAATGTTCTCAGGGGGTTTGGTGCAAGTGCAACTGCGATGCTTGATGGTGGTGGAAGCACATTTTTGATCGTAAATGGAAATTCTTTGATTTCAACAAAGCGTAAAGTACCCCACGCGATCGCAGTTTATGCGGGAAAATAGAGTCCCCAGACATCTCCAGAAATGAACTATGCGTTACCCAAAACCCTTGTAGAGAGGTTAAATTTAACGTCTCTACATTTGATGCGATCGCACTTTGCTCCCATCACGTCACACCACTTCATAAAACGTTAGAATTGACCAACAGCATTGAAAGCTTAAAAAACTAAACATTAACTTGCATCTACCGTGAAAGTATTTCGCACATTTGATGCGCCATTGCGGCGAAACCTGCTGATTTTATTTACGGCAGGTTTATTATTCTGGTCTAGTATGGGTTCGTTACTACCAACGCTACCACTTTACGTTGAGCATGTGGGCGCAACCAAGCAGCAAATTGGCATTGTTCTGGGTAGTTTCGCCATCGGGTTGTTGCTGTCTCGTCCTTGGTTGGGAAAGACGGCGGATCGGCGAGGTCGTAAAATTGTCTTGCTCATTGGTACACTGGTGGCAGCGATCGCACCTTTTGGTTTTTTGGGAGTAAAATCGATTCCTTTATTAATGGTGTTGCGTGCTTTTCACGGCATTAGTATTGCGGCTTTTACAACCGGCTACTTAGCGCTGGTAGCAGATTTGTCAGATGAAACAAATCGCGGTGAAGTCATTGGTTACATGAGTTTGGTAACTCCAACCGGCTTGGCAATCGGACCTGCTATCGGCGGTTATTTACAAGCTGAGGCTGGTTATACGGCGTTATTTGTCTGTGCAGGGGCATTAGGTGGATTGGCGGCATTATGTATCTTACCAGTTGTTAATCCACCAGTCAAAACTAGTGAACCGGGTGAAAACAAGGATA
This sequence comes from Tolypothrix brevis GSE-NOS-MK-07-07A, assembly GCA_019358985.1. Lineage (GTDB taxonomy): Bacteria > Cyanobacteriota > Cyanobacteriia > Cyanobacteriales > Nostocaceae > Hassallia > Hassallia brevis. The sequence goes on from JAHHIJ010000005.1 coordinate 153,633, forward strand.
ATCAATTGTGGCGAATCTTGATTAGTCCTAGAGTTAGAATTCTGGCTGTAGTTATGTTGTTGATTGGTTTGGCTTTTGGTACTTTGCATACCTTTGTGCCGTTGTTTATCAAATCAACAGGGGTGGATTTGAATGCAGGATTGTTTTACACCGCTGGAGCGATCGCTAGTTTTAGTGTACGCTTATTTACGGGTAGAGCAAGCGATCGCTTTGGTCGTGGTTTATTTCTTACTATCAGCTTAGTTGTTTATACGGTAGCAATGTTACTGCTGTGGAAAGCAAATAGCGCCCAAACTTTTCTATTTGGGGCAATTATTGAAGGTGCTGGTGCTGGTATTCTGATGCCGATGATTTCTACAATGGTAGCCGATCGCGCCTTACCCCAAGAAAGAGGGCGGATATTTGCTGTATGTCTTACAGGATTAGATGTGGGAATAGCGATCTCCGGTCCAGTTTTCGGTTCCATTGCCGAACAAGTAGGCTACCGCGATATGTTTGGTTATGCGGCAATGCTTGTTTTCCTAGCATTTCTGATTTTCATCACCATGTCTGGCAAAGACTTAGGTAATTCTTTTCGGTTTGCGATCGGTCGCATTCCAGATGTCTACGCCTTAAATCCGATTAAAAATTAAAGATGAGGGAACAAAGTCCCTCATCTTTAATTTTGCGTTTTTCATAACGGGCGAGGAGGGATTCGAACCCCCGACACCGTGGTCCGTAGCCACGTGCTCTAGTCCACTGAGCTACACACCCTAACAGTAATTAATCATAGCACACCCGAACCAAATGACGCAAGATAAATTTTTAGATAATTCTGGCAACCTAACTCATCTAGATCCTGAGGGACGCTCCCAGATGGTAGATGTATCTGAGAAAGCAGCGACAATCCGTCAAGCCGTAGCCACAGCCAACGTGCGGATGTTGAGCGAAACCTTCAGAGCGATTGAATTAGGAAATGCTCCCAAAGGTGATGTATTGGGAACTGCCAGGTTAGCGGGCATTATGGCAGCGAAACAGACATCTAATTTGATTCCTTTGTGTCATCCTTTGCCACTGCAAAAAATTGAAGTGCAAATTCTACCCGATCCGCAACTGCCCGGTTATCAAATTTATGCCACAGTTAAAACCAAAGCGGAAACAGGGGTAGAGATGGAAGCTTTAACCGCCGTTTCCGTTGCGGCTCTAACGTTATATGATATGGCGAAAGCTTTAGAAAAGTCGATTCAAATTGAATCAATTCGGCTCGTGAGTAAGATGGGTGGCAAATCAGGAGATTATTTTCTTTGACATACTCCCCGCCGTGAACGGTCGGGGATTCTTCCAGAGTCGCCCCTTGGAATTACTGGTTCAACGAGTCCATTTACTTACAACTTCTTGCGAAACTATAACCAGAGATGGTTCTCTCCTCAGTCTTTCAGTGTATTTCAACACCCTGTTTCTGTATGCCCTACAGTACAGTTAAAACCGGAATAATTGGTTCTAAGAATGCATGGTGTTCTAAACTTTTACTCACAGAAACATTTCTCTGTGGAACCCCATAGCTTAGGTTTTCATGGTGCAGTGCATCAGTTAGATGCGAGGTTTTTAGAGTGGTTGATTACCTTTCCACTATAATAAAGATACCTTAGATAGTGGTATCTGTCAATGCCCAAGCCTGAAATATTTATTACCTTTCGTGTTAGTGCTGAGGAAAAAAAATTGCTTTTGGAATACTGCGAACAAGAATGTCGGAATCAGACAGATGTATTGCGAGAACTTATTCGCAAGCTGTCCAAATCAATTAATAAAAAGCCGTCCTAGAAGGACGTAGCTCAGACCCAATTTTTCGGTAATAAAAATATCGCAACCGTCGTAGAGACGTTCCAGCGAAACGTCTTTACATTAGACATCTCCGAAAAAGAATAGACATCCACCGCTATGCTTATTATGCGTTGCCCGAAACCGTTGTAGAGACGTTCCGCTGGAACGTCTTTTCTACAGATTTTATAAGTTTTATGGTAAGTTTTCTGGATCAATACCAAGATTACGCAAATACGCTGCCAATTTTTCAGCGCGCTGGTATTCTTGTTCAGCGCGCTGGTATTCTTGTTCAGCGCGCTGGTATTCTTGCTTTGCTCGCTCTTCTTGTTCAATTGAGTTCAAAAATCTCTGTCCATCTGGACGGTAAAATACTAACTCTCCCTGGCTAGTTTCAAAGCGAATTCCCAAGCGGGGACTAACCCAACCGTCCATTTGCCATAATTTGCTCAAGTTGCCATCTTGCCGCAACCATCCGTCTAGCTGAAAGCTTTCTGGGTCGTAGATGTAGTATTCATCAACACCATAAGTATTGTAAAACTCTAGCTTTCGGCTCATTTCATCGGCATCATTACTGCGAGAGAGAATTTCAAATACAACTTGGGGAGGAATATTCTCTTCATTCCACTGACGGTAGGAACGGCGTTTACCTTTTGGTCTGCCAAATACTACCATGACATCGGGTGCTGTTGGCGAAAATAGCTGAGAACGGACGGGATACCACAACAAATCGCCGGCAATAAAAACATCATCTTTGGCAGCGAAGATAATTTCTAAATTTTCTTTGATAATGACTATCCAACGATATTGCTCGGTGTTGTCTGCCATTGGTTTGCCGTCACCAGAAGGAAATAAAATATCTTCATCAAGTTGTGAAAAGATAGTCATAGCCGTTAACTGAGCTTTTCTATGCTTTCATTATATTTGTTGGCAGGACAGCAATAATACCCAGAATAATTCTAAAATTAATCAGAAAGCAATTTTATTAAAATCTGTAACAAAAAATTATGCCTCCTCGTTGGCCTCGTCAACCCGATCGCAATGACCCAGATTACCGTAAATTAGATGACAGAATGAACTTTGCCATCCATGTGGGCATTTTCGCCTGTATTAATTCCGGATTGTGGTTTTTTCACAACTTTAAAGCAGCGACTTGGGAGTGGCTGCCTTGGGTGACAGTAGGTTGGGTAGTGGTATTATTGGCGCATCTAATTTATATTAGTGCGATCGCTGATTACTCACAAACACCGCCAAAGTCCACCTAAAGACAGAATCAACAGCTAGGGCGATTGTATCTTGTGGCAGTAGAATTAAGCTGCATAATTGAGCGATAATAGTAATTAGCTTGAGATTTCGCGATTCTTATGTGGGGTCATTTGTATGGCTAAAACTAATACTACAGAAATACTAGAAGCCCTAGCTTCTGAAATAGGCGAAAACATATATATAGATATTGCCAAGTGGCATCTTTTTCTATCAAATGCCAAACTGCACACCGTTGTGGCAGAAAAGATGTATCCTTTGCTTACCTCTAAGTCCGTGGACGAAGACCAAGTAATAAAAATATTGGAATCTATCCACGTAAAAATTGGCGGTGGCAAACGTGAACTTTCTTTAATTGATTTATTGCCGCTACAATGCCAAGTTAACCTTGTAGATATCTTGGAAAAATATCAGAGGGAATTTTAATTTCTCGGCGAAATTAAATATAAAATACTCTCTTGATTCGTAGTGAGCGGTTTACCGCTCCTCAAGTCGTGACTTTAACGGCTTAAGCCGTTACTACGTAAGGAGCGTTTAGCAAGTATTCACTAATACAATTTTGAATTGTGAATTAGGCTTGTAGTTTGGGCTGCTTACTACTACAAAGCAATCCCGAACAAAAGGGAGTTTAAACAATTCAAATAAGCGCAGATGCGTGCAAGTTAAATCATAAACTTGCAATCAATTGTCAATTCAATTTCAGGAGGCTAATTTAATGCTTTTACAAGTCAAAGATACAGGAACTTTGGTAGAAATTCTCAAAATTGAAGAATTAATAGACCCGAATAATGATGTTATTCACGGACAAAAACAACAAGGTGAAGAAGAACAAGATCCTGAACCTATTAAAAAACAAAACTTAGTTTTTCCTTCAGGTGAGAGTATACCACGTTGTTGGGTTGATGCAAACTACCAAAAAGCATAAGCTTATATCAAGAACCTCACCCCGATAAAGCTGTGCTTTATCTCCCCTCTCCTTAATAAGGAGAGGGGTAAGCCATGAAAGTAACTCGATATTAGTCAGTGATATTAGCAATTTTGTGTGTTGCAATTGCTTTTTAATTAAATGGCTTTTTCTGTGATCGCCGCTTCATCAGAACTAGCAGAAAATCTCTTAACAATCCAATAAGTAAAGATGTGAGAAACTAATCCTAAAGGACCAGCAAACAAACACAGCGCTAAAGAATGAATTGTCCAAATACCTGTTTTCTGTCCTTCCCAATATATCCAGCGACCGACAAATAAATCCATCACCAGAAAATGAATCCAACCTGTTGCAGCGGCTTTTTCATCTGCAAAAAATCGGGCAATATCTGCTAATTGAGGATTCGATAAAGCTTGGGCATTTTCTGGTGTAATGCTGCTAATAAATAAATATAAATACACTCCAGCTAACGCTACAAAGGGTAAATATGATTCCATTATCCGTTGCGTTACTTTCCAGTTTGGTAATAGAATCATCAATGCCCAAAAAGGCAAAACGAAAATATTTGCACCGTCGAATAGTTGAGAGATTGTCATAGTAAGTGGGGGAGTGAAAAAATAACTTTTGACTGCTGACTGCTAGTAGAGACGTTCCGCCGGAACGTCTCTACAATGCTACAAGTTGGGATTCTATTTCTGAGGATTTCAAGTCACGACCGATGAAAACTAAGCGGGTTTGTCTTAATTCTTCAGGTTGCCACAAGCGATCGTAAAACTGATCAAATCGGGTTCCGACACCTTGCATGACTAAGCGCATGGCTTTGTTAGGAACTGCAACAAAGCCTTTAATTCGGTATATTTCTTGCTGTTGTGCGATCGCTTGCAACTGCTGTTGTAATTTTTCTGGATCAAAAGCGCGGTCTAAAATTACGTGAGTTGAGATAATTTCTTCGTCGTGTTCGTGTTCTTCTTCGGTGTCGTGATGACTGGGACGACTATCTAAATTATCTTCGACGGCAGCGTTCAATCCTAATAATATAGATGGATCGAGTTGAGCGCGATCGCTTTCCACAATTTTGACTACTCTCGGCAATTCTTGTTTAATAAACTCTTCAACTTGCGCTTTTGTCTCATCATCCACCAAATCGGTTTTATTTAACACCACTAAATCAGCACAAGCAAGTTGGTCTTCAAACAGTTCTTGCAATGGTGTTTCATGTTCTAAACTATCATCAGCTTGGCGTTGTGCTGCTACTGCTTCCGGGTTGCTGGCAAATGTGCCTGCTGCTACTGCCGCACAATCTACTACCGTAATTACCGCATCAACGGTGGCAGCGTTGCGGATTTCTTGCCAGCGAAAAGCCTTGATTAACGGCTTTGGTAAGGCTAAACCAGAAGTTTCAATCAAAATACAATCGATGCGATCGCGTCGCTTAATTAACTCCAGCATCGTTGGGAAAAATTCTTCCTGTACAGTGCAACATAAACAGCCGTTGGTTAATTCAAAAATATTACTGTCACCGTCTTCTGGGCAAATTTCACAGGATTTCAACAATTCCCCATCAATCCCCAGTTCGCCAAATTCGTTAACTAAAACAGCGATGCGTCTACCTTGGTTGTTTTGTAGTAAATGGCGAATTAGGCTAGTTTTGCCACTGCCTAAGAAGCCTGTAATCACGGTAACGGGGATTTTTGCAGCCATATTTTTACTTTATTTTCTCAGTATATTTACATCTTGCATCTTGTCGTCTATACAATCATACAAAACCCTTGAATTTCTATAGTCCGCGTAGGCGGACTTTGTTAGTATAGACCCAGGCTTCCAGCCTGCGGGCGCATTGATGTGCAAATGATACAATTTAGGGGCGATCGCCTTGTGGTTGCCTGTATATATTACAGGTAATCTCAAGGCGATCGCCCCTGAACTTTACCGAAAATTTGGGTTTAAAGCCCCGTCCTTAAAGTACTGGTTTTTGGTATACTAGTCGTAGTGGGAAGGTAATCAACCACTTAAAAAACCTAGCTGTCGAAAGACAAAGCACTGAACCTTGATAATTGAATCTATGCGGTTCTACTGCATTGTTCTAGACTCCACCTCGCAGTAGGTAAAAGATTCAGAGGGGCTAGACAAACAGTTTTTTTGAAGCTAATTTGCTTCAAAATCAAACAGGACTTGCTTCAAATGCAAATAGGGTAGGGCATACCCGAATTAACGCTTGGGAGCCAGTGCGTTGGGCGGCTCCGCCGACTTGAAGCACCTGGCGTGGAGAATCCCACCTCTGTGTTAGAGACTGCAAGGAATCTAATTTAAGTGGTTTCGTTGAGCCAAGAATCCCCGTGCGTTCACGCCGGGGAGTGTCAATCAGCAGTAGCCAATTCGGTGCTACCAGGAGTGCGACGCCGTGTCAAACTATTAAACAGCATCAAACCGATCGCTTTAATCAAATTGCCTTCCAACTCTTGGAACATCTTCATGTTCATGCCAAAAGCTGCGTTTGCTTCATTAACAATGCGATCTGCCGTAGCATCATCAATGGGCAACTCATCCAGAGAAGAACGATATTTCGTTTTAAAAGCCTTCTCGTCCGGAATTTCGGCAAACTCATAAAAAGCGGTACCTTGCCCATCATTCAGGTTCATCCCCGTTACCGCGATGTTTTTGAGAATTTGTCCTCCTGATAAATCCCCGATATAACGAGTGTAAGAATGGGCAATTAACAATTCCGGTTCATTTGTGGATATTTCCCGGATGCGCTTTACATAAGCTTCACCCGCAGGCGATAATTGAATTTGCTCGCGCCAGTTAGAACCATAATAATAAGCCAAGTCTTGCTCTAGGCTATGCTTGCGGTTTAGCTGGGGAAAGTTAATTTTGGAAGCAATCGGATGATTGCGATGCTTTTCTATCTCTTCTTCCATCGCTGAATAGATGAAGTAGAAGTTGCCAACTAGCTTCCGGTAGGAGGTTTTTTCTACCACTCCTTTCAAAAAGCACTTGACAAAACCGACATTTTCTGCCATCGTGTGGGCTTTTTTAGTGCCTACACGCAATTTGGTTGATAAATTGCTGCTCATACTAAGATTTCTCAACTTAAAAGGTCAACTGCCAAAGTCTTGATTTATCGACGGCGAAAAAGCTACTAAAAACTTACAGTAAAGCTAATTGATGAGAATTTTCATTAAAATTTCTTAAGTTGTAATGTTTTGTATTATTTGAAACGGAAAATTCCCTAGTCAACAGCAGGTATTTCCGGCATTATTTTAAGATTTGTTTCAATTGGCGTTGTATTTTGTTTGAATTATGAATGGGGCATGGTAAGAAGGGGAATTGGATTTATATATGCCCACTAGACATCGATCGCTATGCTTCAGAATGCCTTACCCGAAATCCTTGTAGAGACGTAGCACAGAATAGTCTTTACATCCTATGACTTGAAAAAAGGGTAAAGGAAAGATATATTTTGCGATCGCTACTTAAATCTAAGCAAAAACTTCATGGAATATTGATAATCGCATATACTATTATCAAATAAATTTAAGTATAATTACGGCATAGTAGGTAGTTCAAAATAAATTTCACTTCTCAGCTAACCAGTATATTGTCCTGATAAAAAGTTACTCTGTCAGAATTGTTGAATAAATTGTAAAGTGTTATTTTCCTGTGTGACTGTGTGGAGTCTTTAAACAAATGGTTTCATATATAAATCAAACTCAAAAGGGCTTTCGTGGCAGTTCTGCAACTGAATCTGAAGCATCGACGAAAGGTATAGAAGACAGTTCTGCACATAATTTAATCGCACTACCAACAAATCGGCTATTTGGTACAGATGGCATTCGGGGAAAAGTGGGAGAATTGCTAAGTGCGCCTTTAGCATTGCAAATAGGTTTTTGGACAGGTATCGTTTTACGTAACCATGCTACCAATCCAGGACCAGTGATTCTGGGGCAAGATTCGAGAAACTCCAGTGATATGCTGGCAATGGCTCTGAGTGCTGGGTTAACCGCAGCCGGTATAGAGGTTTGGTATTTGGGATTGTGTCCAACTCCTACGGTAGCTTATCTCGTCAGCGTCAGCGATGCCATTGGCGGAGTGATGATTTCTGCCAGTCACAACCCACCAGAAGACAACGGCATTAAAATTTTTGGGGCAAACGGCACCAAGTTACCGCAACTGTTGCAGGCAGCAATTGAAGCGGGGCTGCGCGGCAAGGCAACATTACCAGTTATAGTTAGTAATTGTGGGCGGCATTACTCACGCCCGGAATTAATCAAAAATTATGCTTTATCGTTGCAACAACCTTTGGAGAATGTTATAAGTCTTCAGGGGATGAAGATTGTTTTAGATTTGGCATGGGGTGCCGCAGTTAAGTTAGCACCAGCAGTGTTGAGAGAAATGGGTGCAGAAGTAACGGAATTGCATAACGAAGCGGATGGATCTCGCATTAACGTTAACTGCGGTTCCACTCACCTAGATATTCTCGCCCAAACAGTCAAAGAACAGAATGCTGACATCGGCTTTGCTTTTGATGGCGATGCCGATCGCGTCTTAGCAGTAGATAATATTGGTAGGCAAGTTAACGGCGATTACATCCTTTATCTGTGGGGACGCAGTTTGCTTTCACAGCAACAACTGCCAGACAACTTAATAATTTCCACCGTCATGGCGAACTTAGGCTTCGAGAAAGCTTGGCAAAAAATTGGCGGTAAGCTAACTCGCACAGCAGTAGGTGATCAATACGTTCAAGCCGAAATGCTGCGAACAGGCGCAATGTTAGGCGGTGAACAATCCGGTCACATATTGTGCCGTCATTATGGTATCACGGGCGATGGTTTATTAACAGCTTTACATATAGCCGCTTTAGTGAAAAAATCCGGTGTTTCGTTGAAAGAGCTGGTAGATCAAAGCTTTGAAACTTACCCGCAATTATTGCAGAACGTGCGAGTTATAGATCGCGATCGCCGATTAGAATGGAAGAATTGCGAACCCATCCAACAAGCGATCGCTCTAGCCGAAGTTGCAATGGGCGATTCTGGTAGAATATTAGTTCGCGCTTCTGGTACAGAACCAGTCATCAGAGTTATGGTAGAAGCTGCCGATGCTGAACTTGCTCATTACTGGACAAAAGAATTAGTCTCACAAGTCCAGCAACATCTAGGAGAATAAGCGATTTTGGATTGTTAGGGACTTGCGTGTTATACCAATTCTCTATAAGCCTGTATTTAATTTAGCCCGCAATGTTCTGCGGGCTTTGTTTGTATAGCCCTACCCCTTCTAGGATACCGCTGGCGATTCAGGGGTATCGCCCCTTATCTCACGATTTTTCGACATTCCACACAATTGTAGAGACGTTCCGGCGGAACGTCTCTACGAGGATTTCGGATTTTTTTATTAATGTTAATTAAACGGACATAATACAACCACTATTTATCAACCACTCCCCAATACCTAATCTCAAATCGAGAATGCCAAAACTTAAGAACAAATCCAAAAACTCAAAAAAAAAGCACTTAGTACCAGAAACTCCTCCTCTTACCCTGCAAGAAAGGTTAGCCCAAAAACGCAAAGCAACCATTGCACGTAAAGAATTCACAGGTTTACTTACCAAAGCTGTTTCTGTTGCCCTTGTTGCCGGCATTCTGTTGGCTATAGTCGGCGGAATTAAAGCCGCAGTTCCGGGTATAGTCGGAATTATCGTCATTGCCTTTTGTTTCAAATACCCTCGACAAGCACTGTTTGCCTTTATCGTTTACGTACCTTTGGGTGGTACTATTACTTACTACATCGGTAACAGTCCTATACTTCAATTAGCCAAAGACGCTTTCTACGTTCCAGCGTTAATTTCAATTTGGCAGCTTTCCAAAAAACGTGGACTACCTCTGCTAATTCCCCCAGCCCTGAAAACGCCACTATTTATTTTATTAGGTTGCTGCACCATAACTTTACTATTTGTTAATGGCGCTCAACAATTCAGCCCTCCTCCTGTGGGGTTACTGCAAGATGCACCCAAGGAAATACCTCTAGGCATGGGTATTTTAGGACTGAAAGTATTATTAGGCTACTTACCCCTGATTAGTTGTTATTACTACATGATTCGTGACAAGCGGGATTTTCTCTTTTTGTCGCGCTTACAGGTTGCCCTGATACTTGTCTCCTGTCTCTTGGGGTTTCTTCAGTATTTGTTGCTACTTACAGGTATATGTGAAGGTACTAGAAATGCAGTCGGCAGTGATTTATTTAAAGCCACACTTGGGGCTAGATGTTATATTGGCGGTTCTCTAGTTTATAGTCCCAGTCAAGGGATGATTCGCTTACCAGGAACCTTTGTTGCTCCTTGGCAGTGGGCATGGTTCCTCATTTCCAGCACCTTTTTTACTTTTGCTACCGGTTTTAGCGACCCCTCAACTCTTTGGCGAATTGTAGGTTTAGGTTCTTTAGTCACAGTGTTTCTTAATGCAGTTATTTCTGGACAAAGAATTGCCTTAGCTTTAGTCCCCACCTGCTTCGTACTTTTACTATTGCTTACTGGTCAACTTGGCAACCTCAAGCGGTTTATCCCCTTAGGAATAGGACTTGCTCTAATTGTGACAATTGCCGTAGTCAGCAATCCCACAGTTGTGCAAGAAAGGACGGATAGCTTTGTCAGTCGCTGGAATGCATCACCTCCTCAACAGTTTATCATGGATCAATTTGAGGAGAATTGGAAAAACTCAAAAGGACCCTTCGGAAGTGGTTTAGGTCGAGCGACTAACTCTGCCCGTGCTTTAGGTCAAACAAAACTGGTCGAAACCTACTACCCGAAACTGCTTTATGAAATTGGTATTTTGGGAGTATTAGCATTTTTAGGTTTGGTAACAACTTTAACAGTCGTGTGCTTCCGGACGTACCGTTTGATAAAAAACCGTAATTTCCGCAGTTACGCAGCCGCCATGTGGGTGTTTATATTGTTTATTAGTTACAACACCTATTACTACCCTTTAGATGTCGATCCTGTTGCTGTTTATTACTGGTTTGCTGCTGGAATTCTTTTAAAGTTGCCAGAAATAGACAAACAAGAAAGACTCAAAGAGGCACAAGTAGAAGGAAATCAGGGAAAGCAGAAGAAGTAGGGGAGTGGGGGAGTGGGGGAGTGGGGGAAGAATTTTTATAACTTCTACTCCTAACTCTTGACTATTGACTTTTAAAATCTAAAATCTAAAATCTAAAATTCATATGGATTTGCCTTTAATTTCTGTAATTATACCGACCTATGGTCGTGAGGAACCGCTGCGTGATAGCCTTGTGGATGTTCTCAAACAAGATTACCCAAATTTTGAAGTTTTGGTTGTGGACCAAACCTCCAAACACCAACCGGAAACTCAAGCTTATTTAGAGGAACTCTCAGCAGCAGATAAAATTAAATGGTTCCACTTGGATTGGGCAAGTTTACCTGGAGCCCGTAATTATGCTGTGCGGCGCTCATCAGGTGAGATAATTTTGTTTATTGATGATGATGTGCAGTTAAAAAATGGATTTTTAGCGGCACATGCTAAAAATTATTTAGAAAAGCCAGAAATAGGAGCCGTTGCGGGGCGGGTATTTGACAGAATGAAATTGGGTGATTCTGGGGGGAAGTTGGAGATTGAATATTTGCCTCCCGAAGCAATGGACCCAGGAATCGCTTGGTATTATATTGATTTAGTGCATACAGTTAAACCCCAGCAAGTGCTGACAGCGAGGGGTTGCAATATGTCTTTCCGTCGCGAAATTTTTACTAAGTACGGACTGAGATTTGATGAGAGGTTTCGCGGTAGTGCTGTGCGTGAGGAATCTGACTTTTGTTTGCGCTTAAGGCAGACGGGATATAAGATTTGGTATGACCCAGAAGCTGATTTAGTGCATTTAGGGGAAGAAACTGGGGGTTGTCATGATATGAGTATGCGATCGCTCAAATATCAAATGACATTCTACCACAACCATTTTTTATTAGGACTGAAAAATCTCACCGCTACCCAAGCTTTACGCTTATACGCTCGTTTATTTGATTGTCACGTTTTGGGACGTCCTCCTTGTCACAAAAGCGGTTCCCCGATTAAAGTTGTTACCCGCGCTGTGTTCTACTTTTTGGGTTTTCTCAAAGCCGTGGGTAGTGTGATTCAATCAACTTGGGATGATGGTCAAATTTACAGTCGATTAGACCAAAAAGCTAAAATGATTTAACCGCAGATGAACGCAGATGAACGCGGATAAATATGGAAATCATCTGCGTTTATCTGCGTGTATCTGCGGTCGAAAACAAAAATTACTAATTAGCAAAGATAAATGAAAATTTTAGTTGCCAGTCACACTTATATTGTAGACCTTAACTGCGAGAAATTACGCACTTTATCTCAACTAGAACCGGGAATTGAGGTGACGGTTGTAGTTCCCAAATGTTGGAAACCCGGAGGTGTACAAAACAAGATAATTGAAACACAATATCGCGATGAAGGTGCATTTAAAATAGTCCCAATTTCTAACTTCAGTCAAAATCATCAAGGACTTCTCACTTTTGGCGCTGATTTAATATCTTTGTTGCGAGAGTTTCGCCCTCAAATCATCCAAGTAGAACAAGGTTCTCGTGGACTGTCTTATGCTCAAATGATTACTTTAAATAAGTTATTGGGATTAAAGGCAAAAAATATATTTTTTACCTGGTGGAATCTGCCATACGAACTGAAATTTCCCGTAGCTTTATTAGAAAAATACAATTTGAATAATAGCCACGGTATCATTTCGGGAAATCAGGATGGGGCAGAAATTCTCCGACAACGAGGATATAAAGGTTCAATTAAAGTCATGCCACAGTTAGGTGTGGATGAAACTTTATTTGCTCCCAAATCTCAACCAGAATTAGCGGCTAAATTGGGTATTCAGCCAGGGGATTTTGTAGTTGGCTTCGTGGGGCGTTTTGTTCCAGAAAAGGGCTTAATGACGCTTGTAGATGCCTTAGCTACTTTAAAAGATAAATCCTGGAAATTACTTTTAATTGGTCGCGGTACGTTGCAATCAGAGTTAATCAGCAAAGCCGCTGAAAACAACTTTAAAGACAGAATTATCTTAGTGGAAAGTGTACCCCATGATGAAGTTTTTAAGTATATCAATTTAATGAGTACTTTGGTGTTGCCTTCAGAAACAAATTATGCATTTAAAACCTTAACTTCTGCGGGTTGGAAAGAACAATTTGGTCATGTCCTAATTGAAGCGATGGCTTGTCAAGTTCCGGTGATTGGTTCAAATTCTGGCGAAATTCCCCATGTAATTGGTGACGCTGGGTTAATCTTTCCAGAAGGCAATGCTAAAGCTTTGGGTGATTGCTTATCGCAATTAATGGATCAGCCAGAATTTGCCGATAAGTTAGGACAAATTGGTTATCAAAAAGCAATGATTCAATATACAAATAAAGCTTTAGCAAAACAGCAATTAGAGTTTTATAAAGAATTGCTTAATAGTCGTAATGTGCGTTAACGCTGAGAGTACAGCAGCAATTTTAAATGGTGCGTTACGGCTATGCGCTTAACGCACCCTACAAATTTAATTGTACGGGCATGTAAACCCCCGTAGAGACGTTCCGCCGGAACGTCTCTACCTAACAAATAATAACTAATAAAAATGCGAATTCTACAAATTATTCCTTCAATTTCTCTGATATACGGTGGTCCTAGTCAAATGGTAATGGGATTATCTTCGGCATTGGCACGAGAAAATGTAAAAGTTACTATTCTCACTACAGATAGTAATGGTGATTCTGGTCAAAAACCTTTGGATGTTCCTTTAAATTGCCCGGTGAAACAAGATGGTTATGAAATAATTTACTTTCGTTGTTCGCCGTTTCGCCGCTATAAGTTTTCGCTGTTATTATTAAAGTGGTTAAATAATCACGCTCATGAATTTGACTTGGCACATATTCATGCTTTATTTTCTCCTATAAGTAGTGCGGCTGCGACTGTGTGCCGGCAGAAAAATTTACCTTACATTTTGCGTCCTTTGGGTACTCTCGATCCGGCTGATTTGCGTAAAAAAAAGCAATTAAAACAGCTTTATGCGACAATATTAGAACGGGCAAATTTAGCAGGTGCAGCAGCAATTCATTTTACTAGTGATCAGGAAGCAAAAATATCAGAACGATTTGGAGTTTCTACCCACGATTTGGTGATTCCTTTGGGTGTTATTCCCCCAGTAAAAGAGGGGGAGAGGGAGAATGCTATTCGGACTCAGTTTGGTATCCCTTTTGATGTGCCTTTGGTGCTTTTTATGTCGCGAATTGACCCGAAAAAAGGGTTAAATTTATTGATTCCGGCGTTGGAAAAGCTGTTAGCTGAAGGTGGCAATTTTTATTTTGTTTTGGCGGGAACGAATCCCCAAGATCCAAATTATGAAGAAAAGATAAGATTGCAGATACAAAATTCACCTCTGCGATCGCACACAAAAATTACAGGTTTTGTCACCGGTGAAGTAAAATCAGCTTTACTGCAAGCGGCAGATTTATTCGTCTTGCCATCGTATTATGAAAATTTCGGGATTGCTGTCGCTGAGGCAATGGTAGCGGGAGTACCTGTAATTATCTCAGACCAAGTGCATATTTGGCATCAGGTGCGCGATAGCGAGTCTGGCTGGGTGGGTACAACAGATGTGGAGTCCCTTGTAGAATTGTTGCGAGAAGCTTTGCAAAACCCCGCAGAATGTCGGCGTCGGGGATTACTTGCCCAAGAATATGCATTGCAAAATTTTAGTTGGGAAGCGATCGCTCGTCAAATGATTCAAGCATACAATCAAATTTTAGGCGTTGCACCCATTGTAGGATAAATCGTAAAATTGTGCGATAAATCGTAAAGACGTTCCGCCGGATTGTGCGATAAATCGTCAAGACGTTCCGCCGGAACGTCTCTACTTAAAATTTTGTTGCAAACCGCTAAACCCTCATTGAGCAACCGGGATTATATGTCACGATCGCATAGTAGAATACTTAATGCCTTTATAACTACAGGGAATTTTACATGGCTCTCCGTCTAGGTGATACAGTACCCAACTTTACACAAGCGTCTACACACGGCGACATAAATTTTTACGAATGGGCAGGTGATAGCTGGGTAGTGCTATTTTCCCACCCCGCAGACTTTACACCTGTTTGCACCACCGAATTAGGTACAGTTGCTAAACTGAAACCAGAGTTTGACAAGCGCAACGTGAAAGCGATCGCTCTCAGCGTTGATGATGTTGACTCCCACAATGGATGGGTAGGAGATATCGAAGAAACTCAAAACACCACCCTTAACTATCCGATTTTGGCAGATCCAGATCGTAAAGTTTCTGACCTTTACGACATGATCCACCCGAACGCTGCTAATACTGTAACAGTGCGATCGGTTTTCGTTATCGATCCGGATAAAAAACTGCGTCTCAGCTTCACCTACCCCCCCAGCACAGGACGCAACTTTGATGAAATTCTGCGAGTGATTGATTCACTGCAACTAACTGATAACTACAGTGTAGCGACTCCAGCTGACTGGAAAGACGGCGATGATGTCGTAATTGTCCCCTCGCTGAAAGATCCAGAAGTGCTAAAGCAGAAATTTCCTAAAGGTTATGAGGAAGTCAAGCCTTATTTGCGGATGACTCCTCAACCGAATAAGTAGAAGGGGAAAGGGAAAGTTTTTCTTTAATTTCTTTAACATTCTATTTCTTAACCCGGAAATAATTTCCCTTGCAAAGGTAGGTATATGCCTACCTTTTACTTTTATAGGATTTTTGCCTGAAAATAAAGAATAGACATAGACGTGAAAAACAATGTAGAGACGTAGCAGTGCTACGTCTCTAGGGTTTTTGGATAACGCACATTTAATTTCTACGCTTATGTCTGATAAAAGTGAGTAAGGTTAAATATTATGCTTTCATCCCCTTTAATTGTGCTACTTCCGCCATCAATGCAAATGACAGACGAGCAATTTTTCGAGTTCTGTCAGGTCAATCGTGACTTACGCATTGAGCGGAATAAACTTGGAGAAATATCAATTATGCCCCCAACTGGTTCAGAAACAGGAAATCGTAACTTTAATATTGCTGTACAGCTAGGAATTTGGGCAGAAAAAGACGGTACAGGTATTTGTTTTGACTCTAGTACGGGATTTAAGCTGTCAACGGGTGCCGAGCGTTCTCCTGATGTTTCCTGGATTAAACTAGAACGGTGGAATTCTCTTGACAGGGAACAGCAGCAAAAGTTTGCACCAATTTGTCCTGATTTTGTCATTGAACTCAGATCAGCTTCTGATAACCTCCAACCTTTGAAGGATAAAATGGAGAAATATATGAGGGAACCAGGAATACAACTAGGCTGGTTGATTGACCGCAAGAATCGGAGAGTTTATATTTATCGTCCGGGAATGCCAGAAGAATGTCTAGAAAATCCTGCTAGTATTAGTGGCGAGTCGGTATTACCTGGATTTGTTCTTAATATGAATAAAGTTTGGTAATAAACCTCGTCCATGTTGAAACCTGGAGTTTATAATTATTTGAGATGTGTCCCAATCGACGTAAGGAAGCAATCTCAAAGTCTTGGTAGAAAACTACGGTTCTTAATATGAGTAAAGTTTGGTAATAAACCTCGTCCATGTTGAAACCTGGAGTTTATAATTATTTGAGATGTGTCCCAATCGACGTAAGGAAGCAATCTCAAAGTCTTGGTAGAAAACTACGGTTCTCAAGGTAGACAAGGTTTAGCTATTTTTTTTCAGATAATATTGTGTACGCTTCATTAATCAGCCGTATTTTTTCTTGTGCTTCTTTTTGTTGTTGTGGCTTATCAACAAATAAATCTGGATGCCATTTTTTTACTAAAATTCTATAAGCTTGTTTCACCTCAGCAAATGAAGCATTACATTGCACTTCTAAAGTTGCATAAGCACGAGTAGTTTTGTCTTTTTCCGCTTCTGTTTTATTGCTTTGAGTTTTATTTTGCTGTTTACCAGTTGAACCCTTTTTCGCTTTCATTTGTGCTATTTCCTCATCAAGTTCCCAAGTACGAAATTGCGCTTCAAGTTGTTCTGGGGATGAAGGGGGGATGGGGGGAGGGGGAAATGGGGGGAAAGAATTATTCTTTTTATCCCTTGTCTCCTTGTCTCCCTTGTCCCCCTTGTCTCCCTCATCTGCATACGGTTGATAATTTAAAGATATATTCGCTTTTTCTAACTCTTGCAGCAACTGATTGAACACATTTTTTAACTGCTGCAAATCTTTACGTTTCTTAGCGATTTCAACTGGTTTATCAGCTTTAAATTTAATTATTTTATCAGCTTTATTTTCATATTCAGCCAATATTGATAAACCTTGACTGCTAAAGTGAGACAAATAATTTTCAGCCGCTATTATACAAATTTTGGCAACTTCTTGATGATAAGATTCGGTTGCTGATTTTCCATCTTGTTTTTGTATATTCTTATTTAATATATAAGAAATACTGCCAACTACAGCCGCTCCAACGGGTCCAGCTAACAACCAACCAATACCACCACCAACAGCTATAGAACCAGTTTCACTCAAATCATCGGTATTACTAGGTTTAGGAGGTAGAGTAATTTGTGGAACGTTTGGGAAGGGAATTAATAAATCTTCTGGTCTTTCTTCTTGGAAGAATTCATAAGCTTGATAAAGCCATTTTACTACAGCTAATTGCAATTCTGTCAAGTCTTTTTTAAAAGTGCTTATTTGCCAAGATTTAAAGTTATTTTCTGCGAAGGCAACTGCGAGATCAGTTTGATATTTCCCTAGCATATTGGGTAAATATAGCCAATCGCGTAACTCAGCAACGCTTGTATTAAAGCCTTTTTGAATTAACTTTTCCGCTTTTTGTTTAATTTCAATTTTGGCTATTATTTTATCATCAACAGATTTAATTTCACTAGCAATGGGGTCAATTTTCTCTTTTAATAATAGTAGAATTTGAGAAGCGTTCGCTTGCACTCTTGGTAAACGCACACCACCGCGATTTTGTTGTAATATCCCTACAATATTTTGCAAAGCTGATTCAAAAGCTACTAAACCACTACTACTTGCTTGAGCTACATCACCTTTTAATCTTGCTCTTAAAGCCGGTAAAGCATCAACCCGATATAAATTACTAAAACCTGGAGGTAATTCCGCTCGAAAACTTTCCGCGACAAACAACAAGCGATTTTGGACTTGTTTTTGTTCATCGGGTTCGAGTAAGTTAAGAAAATTGACTACAAAAATAACTGTCTTAATCCCGCGCTCCAATAGCCAATCTCGCAAATTTTCGCGCTCACCTAAAGTCATCAACTTGCGTGCATCCAATAATTGTATTACTAAATCAGCACTTAATAGCTGCTCCTTAACTAAATTATCTTGTTCTTCTCTATCATTCGTTCCCGGTAAATCAAGAAATTCTACCCCTGTTTCTAAAAAGGGATCAGGACAGAAAACTTCTACAGATGCAACATCTTTTCGCATCTGTCTGTTATTATCAAGGATTGCGAATTCTTTTAAAATTTCCGTTCCACTGCGGTATATTTCTGTACCATCTACCAAGATGATGCGAGTTTGCAAGTCAATACCATACTTGATAATAATCGCTGCACCTGTGGTAGGAATTAAATCAATCGGTAAAGTGAGATTTCCCAACATTGCATTCAACAAAGTTGATTTACCATGATTAAAAGGAGCAAATACTGCAATCCGAAAGCTAGGATTTGCTAAGTGGTTAGAAATAGCAATTATATCTTGATAAAGTTGTGATTTGCGCTCTAAATCGAGTAATGCAGATGCAGACTTGAGAGAATCAGAAAGTTTTTTGTACACTTCATTTTGTTGCATAAGTAGTTTTCTCATAACCACAGAAACCTCACCCTCGCTTTACCCAAGGGTAAATCTTTCCCTCTCCTTGCCAAGGAGAGGGATGTCCGGAACGGACAGGGTGAGGTTTTTCAAGTTTTTTGGGTAATTCGATGACTTGTGTGTACACCGTAGTCTACAAGGGGAAGGGATTAAAATTTATAAGAGAAGGGGGTTAGGTTTTGTGCTAGCTGTAATCAGCTAATAAATTGCTATACGCTGCTTCAATTTTCTGCAATTGAAATATTATATCTTCTTGTAAATTATTCAACCGTTTGAACTCGCTTTCTCGATTTATTTCGCGTGTTTCTTTTTGCTGAAGCAAATTATCTAACTCAGATTTGCGAGAAGTGATATCATCGTTAATTCGCTTGCTCACTTCTCTTTCATAAGAGTCAAAACATTCTTTCACTGCATCATGAACAGTTTTTGATTGCTCCTCTGCTACTTGCGGCAGATATTTTACTAACTCTTTTTTTGCTGTTTTCACTAACTCTTTGCGTGCTTGATCTGCTTGTAAAAATCCTACACCCAAGCCTAATAGAGCAAATCCGATTGGTCCGAGAAAAACGCCTGTGACTGCTGTAATTATCCCACCAACACCAATTACAGTAAAGTAGTTTAACAGAATATTTTTCCAATCAAATCCGGCACCAGCCATTGCAAAGCCGGCAAGGTTTCCATTAGAGAAAGATAATAACCCCATTGCCCATTTTGCCCATTCGGGGGAGTTATCATCTTCGGTTGTGGTAGAATGAATTTTGACCTTTTCTCCAGTTAGCTTTTCTGTGATTTGGTCTGTGACTTGACCGTAAGATGTGCCATATTGGGAAGCGCTGCGAGTAAGTTGTTTGAAAGCTACATTTATCTCGTTTTCAGCGGTTAAAGTCCAAGCGGCAAATTTATCGGTGATATACTGTTCAAAGGCTTTCTGGAGTGCAGAATTAAATGCTTCTCGCTTACCGCTGCTGAGAAAATCAAACAGATTTAATTCGGGTTGATAGCGCAAGAAATCAGTTTCAAAGGTATTGCCTAAATTTAAAATGTAGCTGCGAAAAGAATCAGCGATCGCTCTTGCCTGATTATCTCTAGTTTTGATAATTTCCCCTTGAAATTCATCACGAATACCTGTCAGCTTACTAAATTCTGGTTCAACTGAATCAATTCTTTTTTTCAATTCATTGACATCTTGATCAAGTAATGGTATCCGCCTTGCAATTGCTTCGCGGGTATGATTGCAAGCACCTCTAGCTAAAGTTCTAACTTGACGCAATTCAGCGATCGCACGTTCCCTAGTTAAGAAAGTATTCAACGCTCCCATAAACTCCGGAAAGCCAGTTTTCTCTAACACAGCTTGGGGATTTTTCAAGCGTCGTCTTAATGCTTGAATTGATGAAACCTCAAATACGCGTTCGTCATAAACATTTTGTCCATCTACATAACAATATTCTGCCAAATTTGCGCTGAATACTTGCCGCAATCTGTTTTCAGAAGCTTTTAATTCTTCCTCATCATCCGGATCGATTAATGATTCTTTCACCTGATCCCAAGCATTGATTAAGAAGAAAACAGACAAGCCTCGACCTTTAATATAATTTTCTAAATAGCGACGCTCACCTAAAGTGCAAGGTTGCGATGCTCTCATCACAAATAGAATTGCATGACAATTATTTACGTAACCTAATGATAATTCATTTCGCGCTTCTGTATCATTCAAACCCGGACTATCAACAATTTCAATTCCCTTTTCTAACAGCGGCAAGGGATATTCGACAACTGCATAATCAACGTCAGGAAATGCTTGTTTTTTCTCTTGTTCTAATTTCTTCGCTTCAGTCGGGTCAATGGTATATTTATATTTAAAGCTGGAAAAATCAAGCTCTTCAGGACTTTTTCCATCATTAAAATGAACAGTAACTTTCTTTTCTGAACCATACCGCAATACTGTTAAGACTGCGGTACAGGGATTGACATCACTTGGTAATAAGTTTTCCCCAATCAAAGCATTGAGAAAGGTGCTTTTTCCGCGTTTCATATCACCTAAAACTAAAAGCCGAAATACACCATTTTTGAGATTTTTACTTGCGATTGTAATATCTTCAATATCTCGTTCTAAACTGAGTTTTCCTGATGATGTATTTCCGTCTAATTCAGCTTTATTGATTGTCATAGCAATGTTGCTCAAACAATCCGAAATTTCTGAGCGCACTTGAGCAACGCGCTCTAAATCGTTGATGAATTTGTCAGTATCAACTTGAGCATTCATGATGATTGCATCCTTAATTTAAGGCTTTTTTTTAGAGTCAAAAAATAGTTTGTAAGATATCCACGTCAACGCAGTGACAATTATAATCCCTGCGACAATTGAAGCTATTTTCACAGCAACCAACGCTGCAACACCGATAGCGACAAGCTTCCCAGCGAGAATAACTTTTTTGGTCAAAAGTTTTCGAGAATTTTCTGGCTGATGTTTAACAGTTTTAGAAATAGGTGTATTGTTGCTGTGGATATCAGCTTCCATTTCCCGGATTCGGATGTCAACTTGTCGTTGTCGCAATTCGCGTTCATTATGGCGATGTCTTGCGACAAGTCGCTTTGCGTCTACGCCTTCTGATTTCATTCGTGCCCACCCCATCTAGGATAATAAAATAATGACAGCATTCTTCAATTAAACAATACTGTATACTAATTGACATATAACTAAAAAAGTTCAGTGATTTTACTAAATTGCTGAACAAGCTAAAAAAAGTAAAATTACCTAGATATTAGATTCCACAAGAACAACTTGAGTTCCAGAAATTTGTAGTAAAAATTTTGCCTAAACCTACCTGAGATTTACTAAAAAAACTAAAAAAAGTGAAAATAAAAAATAAGCGTCGGGAGTAAATTATGCTTTCATCCCCTATTGTCGTGCTAATTCCGCCATCAATGCAAATGACAGACGACCAATTTTTTGAGTTTTGTCAGGTCAATCGTGATTTACGCATCGAGCGGAATAAACTTGGAGAAGTCTCAATTATGCGATCGCATTTTACCTGGATTTGTTTTGAATACAAGTAAAGTTTGGTAAAGCGATCGCCTGCACATTGATTAGACATCGACCGCTCTTTTATGATGCGTTACCACAAAGCCAAAAGACGTAGCACTGCTACGTCTCTACAATGTTTTTCGGAAATGTCTATTGTAATTATCGCGTTTCCACTGTCACATCTGCACTTATTCCTGGAGAAATTCGAGATTCATAACCGCGAATACTCTGAGAATCAAGCATTATCTTCACCGGAACTCGTTGCACCGGATTATTATTAGAATTAGCCGAGGGGCTATTTTGCGGCACGGGGGCAAACCGACTAAAAGAAGCAGGTGATATACTATCTATCTTGCCGATAAATGTGCGACTAGGGAAAGCAGCAATTTTGATTTTGGCTTTTTGTCCCGGACGTATCTTTTCTAACTGAGTTTCCTTAAAGTTAGCAACAATCCAAGGATTCGGCTGCACAAGTGACATCAAAGTTTGTCCTGGTTGCACCTGCTGACCTACTCGGACATCTTTGTTACCTACTTGACCGCCGACCATCGCAGTTATTTGCGTGTAAGATAGCTGAAGTTCGGCTTGTTTTAATTCTGCCTGTTTTTGAGCGATCGCTGCTTGTGCAGTTTTGTATTGTTGCCGATTTAACTCGACTTGCTGATTAATACTTTGTGATTTGCTAGCTGCGATTTTGGCTTGAGCTTCCGTGTTTCCCGCAGGAGGGCGCACCAAAAACGTATCAATTGCCGCAACATTATTGATATTTTGCCGTGCTACTTCTGCTTGTTGCTTGGCTAGTTCTAAATCGGCTTTTGCTTGTGCTAAAGATACTTGGTATTCGCGGGGATCGAGTTTTACTAATACTTCCCCTGGTTTTACCGATTGGTTATCTTTGCTGGCAACTTCCATAACTACCCCAGCGATGCGGGAATTCACAGGATAAATATCTGCGTAAACATAAGCATTATCAGTTACCTGGTGATATTTAGCAAATTCCCACCAGCGATAAGTATAAATTCCCCCAGCGATCGCCCCAGCACTTAACGTCGCTCCTACGATCAAAAAGGGTAGCAGCTTGCGATTGCGAGGTCGCGATGCGGGTTTTTCATCTCTAGGAGATTCTATCGGAGCGATCGCTGTCACCTCTTGCTCCGAAACTGAAGTTTTTTGTGCATCCATTTGTGTAATTTGCTCGGTTTGCTTTGATGACTCTAGACGTTCCATCAGTAACCTTAGTTTCGGCAACAATTACGGCTGGAGTTAGTTAACAAGATTAATAGTAAACTAGTCAATACCTCCAGCGCTAGATTTTTAATCCATATTGTTGGCTATACAAATTTTACATAAGTATATACTTAACTATATTAACTAGCATCGATCAAATGATCCTGGCTTTGTTTAGAATTAAAGCAAGGAGGTATCGCTCGGGAAGTGGCGTGTGAATATAAGCAAAAATTTTTATAGGTAAGAACTCAGGTAAATTCAACATGGATATCAAAAATGGCTTTGTCGGAACTGTTGGTAACACACCGCTGATTCGCTTAGAGAGCTTTAGCAAAGATACTGGTTGCGAAATTCTCGCAAAAGCAGAATTTCTCAATCCTGGAGGTTCCGTCAAAGACCGCGCCGCGCTTTATATTATTGAAGATGCTGAAAAGAAAGGTTTACTCAAACCCGGTGGTACCGTCGTCGAAGGAACCGCTGGTAATACAGGTATTGGATTAGCACATATTTGCAACGCCAAAGGTTACAAATGTTTAATTATTATTCCTGATACTCAATCGCAAGAAAAAATGGACGCGATGAGAGCGTTGGGTGCTGAAGTTCGCCCCGTCCCTGCTGTACCATATAAAGACCCCAACAACTACGTTAAGTTATCTGGTGCGATCGCCGCAGAGATGGAAAACGCAATTTGGGCGAATCAGTTTGATAACTTAGCTAATCGTCGCGCTCACTACGAAACCACAGGAGCGGAAATTTGGGCGCAAACAGATGGTAAAATAGATGGTTGGGTAGCTTCAACTGGCACAGGGGGCACATTTGCAGGTGTGGCGATGTACCTGAAAGAGAAAAATCCGGCGATTAAATGCGTAGTTGCCGATCCAATGGGTAGCGGAATTTACAGTTATATTAAATACAAAGAAATCAAATTAGAGGGTAATTCGATTACCGAAGGTATTGGTAACAGTCGCATCACAGCAAACATGGAAGGGGCACCTACCGATGATGCGATTCAAATTGATGATAAAGAAGCTTTGCGAGTAGTTTACCAGTTGTTGAGAAAAGATGGGCTATTAATGGGTGGTTCCACAGGAATTAATGTTGGTGGTGCGATCGCATTAGCCAAACAAATGGGACCAGGACATACCATTGTAACTATCTTATGTGATAGCGGTTCCCGTTACCAATCACGCATATTCAACCCGGAATGGCTGGCGTCAAAAGGACTATCAGTAGATTAGAGGGTAGAATCAACTATGGATCAATACGGCAAAATCTATAATGTACTTGGTCTTCAGGCTTACATTGGTTTTTGACTTGGACTAAGACACCGAGTCGATTATTGTCCTCAGATTTAACTTTGCGATCGCCCGATTCATCAAACTCAACTATACCCGTTGCACCGGGCGTTGATTGAAAATCTTTGTTACTTAGAACATCGTATAATCCCTGCCGGGTGGGGTTATTTCCGAGTTGTTGCAAAGCGTCTGCAATTACCTGTGCTGCGTCGTGTGCAGTAGCACTACGCCAACCAACATATCGTGTTTCCCACAGTTTAATTGATTCGTCTTTATACCATTGAGGAGTTAGTTCAATATCAAAAGGTACAGCAAGAATCATATTTTTTGCTTTCTCTGCAAAATCAGGTGTTAATTTATCGTCACTGTAGAATGAGTCACCAGCAAATAGATGTTTATTATTATTTAACTGGATTGCAAATAATCCTTTACTTGTTGCTTCCCCTGAACCCAGCGATAGCATCAGTAAATTTGCATTTTTCATCTGACTATCGCATTGATTGATTGTCATTTTTCCTAAATCGCATGAAAATACATTTTTCGGTGTAAAATTGCTCTCTAATTCCTCTTTGAGCGACTTACTGTATATTTTGTCAGAATTATAGAAAATACCAGCTTTCTCACCTGGAAAATTCTTTTGAATGTACTCAAATAAATCGCTGCTAGCAACTGCATCACTAGGGGCAATGCGGAAGACATATTTGCTCAATTTAAATTTATAGCCGGAAGTCTTTTTTCTAACCGCTGTACTAGTTGGCGAAATTGCCACCAATTTCTCACTTTCATAAACTTTATCACCGCCTAAAATTGCATCACTAGTGAAATTACCAATTACTGCTAAGATGTTGCCATTAAAAGCTTCATCACCAGGTATTTTATTATCAGCAATATATTTAGCAACACGAGTAGCAATCTGTGGAGTGTTATCATCGCGGGCAATTATCACCTGTAATAATTGTTTATTTATACCTTTTCTTTGGTTAATTTTATTCTGAAGATGTGCAACTCCTCGTAATATTTGTTCGCTAAGTCTGCTGAACTCTACAGATGTACCATTAATTGGGTTAACGATCGCAATAGTTAGTGGTGGTTGAGTGCTATCATTTGCTTTGGCATTATTTAAGAATATTAATGTTTCTGGGTCTACAGAACATTTGACAGCAGTGGTGTTATCTAATGCAGCTTTTTTAAAGAAATTGATTGCCTCTTGAAAATTTTGCTGGGCTTTTTTGAACTTTCCTTGAGAAAAGTCACTCATTCCCGCTTGTTTTTTTGCATATGCAGCCAGACAATCAGGATTAGTTGATGTTATACCTTGAGTCAGCAAAGATTCTTCACCACGGGTGAAATAATTATCGGGTAGTGGAGGTAGTTGGGTAATAGAATAAATGATGTATGTGATGAATGCGATCGCTACCACCCCAAAAATTCCAAATCCAGCATATATCCAAGGTTTTTTAACTCTATGGTCTGGATTTAAAACCAATCTAGCATCATAAAGTGCTGCCATTACTTCATCCGCAGACTGATACCGATATTTCGGGCTAGGTTCCAACATCTTATTAATAATTTTCGCGAATTTTGGACGTACTTTCACAGAATTTTTCCAGCGTTCTAAATTATAGGGAATATCTAAATTCATCGGGTTTTCACCTGTAAATAAGTAGATACAAGTAGCTGCTAAGGAATATAAATCCGAAGCAAAATAAACAATCCCAGCATTTATCTGTTCTGGAGGTGAAAACCCAGGAGTGATAATCACAGTTGCACTTTCAGAAACACCTTCTTCAACTTTCTTGATTACTTGCTTAACTGCACCAAAATCTATCAAATATAGCTTCCCGGTCTTTTGACATCTAACTACATTAGAAGGTTTAATGTCCCGGTGAATAATATTTTGGGGATGGATAAATTTAAGGATGTCCAACATTTCCCGCAAAAACTCGACAACTTCACTTTCAGTATATTTCTTGCCATTTTGACTTTCTTTCTGCAAGTCATTACCTTCGATATATTCTTGCACCAAATAAAACAATTTTTGTGCAGTATTTGTTGGAAAAGCAGTAACTGACAACTCAAAAAAAGCATATAAACGAGGAATTTGATTGTGTTTCAAATTCTCTAATACTTCAGCTTCTTGCTTAAAAAAATGTTCAACTTGTAAAATTAATTCTGCCGACAGTGGCATCCTTGGATGTAATTGTTTAATAATCCGTCGTTTTTTGTCTATAAGCTTTTCTCCTGGTGAATTTAAATCTAACACTACAAATGTTTTGCCAAAGCCACCACTACCCTTTTCTTCTAATGGCAAATACTGATTTTTCAAAATTAAAGCCATCCCACAAATGTGACAATAGCGCTGTTGTATAGGGTCATTTGTGAGATAGTCGTTAGGGATATCATTGATATGCGGACGTTGTGTTGAATGCCTGGGACGAGTGCAATAAACTTTCATTTTATTCACCTTTAAAACCAAAACCATTTCTTGCATTATATTCCGGTGACAAGACTAATTTTCTCTTTTCAAGTTAATATCAACAGTTTTTAAATTGAATTTAAATTGAGATTCAATCATTACTCAATTGCTATTCAATAGATTAATTCTGATAATCATAATTAGAGTGTGTAGGTTGAGTGAATAGATCCCCGACTTCTTTAAGAAGTCGGGGATCTGGATTACGCAAATTTTCAACTCTGATTAATTAAAAGGCTGAATTATCATTTTTTCGCCAAAAAACGCCTTTTTTCAGACTTAGTGTTAGGAGAAAAATATGTTTAGTTTCCGCAGATTTTTTCTGTTGCTGAGTTCTGCTGTCTTGATTTTGATGGTGCTAACTCCAGTTAAAATGGCAAAGGCAGAAGAGGCTATATCTACTGAAAAATCACCAGAAATATTGACCTCTGAAAAAAGTACTGATACCCTCAACCAAATTAACCAATACGTTCAAGAAAGTGGAGAAACATCAGTCAATTCAGTCTCTGAACTTTCTGATGTGCAGCCAAATGATTGGGCATTTCAAGCGTTACAGTCTTTAGTAGAGCGCTATGGTTGTATTGCCGGATATCCCAATAGTACTTACCAGGGGAATCGAGCGATCGCTCGCTACGAGTTTGCTGCTGGATTGAATACTTGTTTGGACAAGGTGAACCAACTGCTTAGTGCTGGTACCGTTAATATAATTAGCAAAGACGATTTAGTGACTTTGCAAAAGCTGCAAGAACAATTTGCCACAGAACTCGTAACTCTGCGGGGTAAAGTTGATGCATTGGAAATGCGTACAGCAGAGTTGGAAGGAAACCAGTTTTCTACTACTACAAAACTCACCGGACAAGTGATATTTGCTGTGGCAGATGCTTTCGGAGATGCTAGCGTTGGAACTCGTGGCAGTCAGGACAACTATAATACTACGTTTTCTAGCCGAGTGCGTCTGAGGTTGGACACTAGCTTTACGGGGAAGGATAAGTTAACTACACAGATTCAAACAAGTAACATTATTTCTCCTCGACCTGTAACTGGAACTGCTCCGGGAAATGAAGCTCGCTTGAGTTTTGATTCTACGAGTCTTCCAGATAATGGTGCTTTGCTTAACTGGTTGCAATATAAATTTCCTGTCAATGACAATGTGCGATTGACCATTGGTACGGGAGCTGCTTTCGCCTTTAACGATATTGTAGATATAGTTAACCCACTAACAAGCGAAGCTAGTGGTACTATTTCTCGCTTTGGTCGCTACAACCCCATATTCCGTCTTGGTGGAGATACTGGTGTAGGTGTCAACATTCAATTAAATAGAAATATCAAAGTAGATTTGGGTTATATGGCAGGAAATGCTAACAACCCCGGTGTCACTCCTGGAATTGCTGGTGGAGGAGAAAACGGTTTGTTTAGTAGTAACTATGCTGCGTTAGCTCAGGTTGTCTACTCTCCCACTAAGTCG
The DNA here is from genome assembly GCA_019358985.1 of Tolypothrix brevis GSE-NOS-MK-07-07A. Taxonomy (GTDB): domain Bacteria; phylum Cyanobacteriota; class Cyanobacteriia; order Cyanobacteriales; family Nostocaceae; genus Hassallia; species Hassallia brevis. The sequence continues at coordinate 181,965 of JAHHIJ010000005.1, forward strand.
TCTAAAATTGCTTTTACTTACGTCAACGCTTACGGGAACAATGGTTTAGGTCACGGTACTGGCAGTTTAGCATCTAACTTAGGAGGTAGGAGAGTTTCCTCCAACTCTTACGGTATTGAGGCGAATTTTCGGGTAAGTAAGGGTTTTGATCTTGGGGGATGGGTGGGGTATACCGATGCTCGCGTTCTCACTGGAGTTAGAGGAGATGCTGACATCTGGAATTGGGCAATTACCCTTGGCTTTCCCGATTTGGGTAAAAAGGGTAATTTGGGAGGTGTGATTGTGGGAATGCAGCCTAAGTTAACTGGTACTAGTACACTTTTGCCTGATTTACCCCGTCGCGATCGCGATACCGGACTCCACATTGAAGCGTTTTATCGGTATCGCATTAATTATGGCGATAATTACAATATCGATATTACACCGGGTTTGATTTGGCTGACAGCACCAAATCATGACAATAGTAATGGTGATATTATTCTAGGAGTAGTTAGAACTACCTTTAGTTTCTAGTAATATCAAGTTCCCATGATTAATTATAATACCCGTTTAACCCCACCCCGCAGTTGACTGCTCCCCTCTCCTTAAAAAGGCTACCGTGTACACACAAGTCTACCCAAAGATGTTGAAAAACCTCACCCTGTCCGTTCCGGACATCCCTCTCCTTGGTAAGGAGAGGGAAAGATTTTAGCTACGCTAAAAGCGAGGGTGAGGTTTTGAGCGAAATGTGTGTACACGGTAGCTCCTTTTTAAGGAGAGGGGATGGGGGTAAGTTGGTCAGGAAGCAATTGAAATTCATATAAAGTTCCTGCCTCTTTTTCAACCAATTGTACTAACTTACTTTCCCCATCGAAGTCGCCATTATTTTTAAACCTGATTTTGCCAGTAACTCCCTCATCTTGCATTGAAAAGTTATTGGACAGAACTTCTTGGATTGTTTCTCTACTAGGATTGGGATTCTTTTTTATTGCTTCAATCAACGCATTTGTCGCATCATAAGATGTAGCTGTACGCCAAGTAATTTTATTTTCATTTCTTTGTGGCTGACACCAGAGTTGGTAAGAGTTTTTGACAAAATCTTGAGATTTAGGATAAGGAACAGTATAATGCCAGGGAACAGCAATTACCATATTTCGCAATCTTCTTCCTATGTCTGGATTACCTGTTAGTGAACTTGGTTCATACATAGCGTCTCCAGCTAGATAATGAAATTTTTGGGCTTGAGGATTTAGAAAGTTAAAAATAGTTTCCTTTATAGAGCTTTTATTACCTGCGAACAGAAATACATTAGTTTGATTTTTAATACTTTCCTTAATAATTTGAGAACCATTTAAACCTTTCTTAAGGTCATAAATTGGAGGCTCTTTTCCTGTTCTTGTACGAACAACTTTTTTAAATTCCTCTTGAAGGGATCTACTGTATGTACTTCCAGAGTTAAAGACAATAGCTGGTTTCGGCTGGTAAAGTTTTGTAAACATGTATTCTGCTAGTTTTTCTGCTTCATCAATATTATTCGGGACAGTACGGAAAAAATATCTGGTTTGATCGTCAATTTTAGGTTTAGTGCTAGTAGATGAAATCAATACTAATCTTTTTTCTTTTAGATCGGGTTTTCCATAGATTGGTACTGCTTTTTCAGTGTCATCGCTTGTAAAATGACCAATAACCCCTAGTATATCTTTATCTTCAACTAGATAGTTGGCTATTCCTTCTGTAATATTTGTATTGCCTTCTATTTCATTTGCAATAATTACTTTGAGGAACTTACCATTTATTTTGGTTACACTTTTATTTATGTCGTCTTGAGCTTGAGCGACTCCGCGCAATATTTCTAAAGCAGCAACTTGCTGATTTTCAATGGGAACTACTACAGCAATTTTATATGACTCTTTCTTACCAATTTGAGCATTATTTAAGTATATTAATGGTTCGGGGTCAGCGCAAAATTCCGAACCTTGTTGCCGGAATTTTAGATTATTTCTTGCCTGTTGAAAATCTTTATTATTTTTTAAAGTCTGAAATTCTTTGCTTTCATCACTGTAGTTAATAAATATGCGATCGCCATAACTAATGCGATCGCTAATTGGGTTCGCTACAGGAATTGTTGCCGTTGGACTTGGTTTTGCCGTTGAACCGGAATTAACTTTCGAGTGAATTAATTTCCAACTACCTCCGACAACAACTACTAATGCAACAACAGTTAAAAAACCTAAAATTAACTGTTTATTTCTGCGTCTTGACATATGGTAATGCGTATACGAAAAATGACATTGATAAAAATCCTAAAGCAGTTGATACAAGTAAAATCAATATAGCTGTTCGCGGTTCTTTTACAAGGGAAGAAAATGACATAACTAAAACAGCCGTTACTACTGCAATTGTTAAAAAGTATCGTTGTCGATTGGGTATTATATTCAGAAGACCTAGATATTGAACAAAAATTAAGCCGATTAGAATCAAGAACCAGATAATTACAGCAAAAAGAGAACTGGCAAATGGAAATGTTAGCAATCCATAGATAAAACCAGTGAGTGATGCACTAAGTAATAATTCAAATTCTTGACCGGATTTATCGAAAAGTAAATCTAACCATTCTTGTATTGACTTAGGACGGTCTTCTGGATATCTTTCCATACCTTTGATAATGGCTTGATTGACGCGATCGCTAACATTGGGATTGATTTCTTTTGGTGGTCTTAATGGGTCTTGTTTTTCCCTTGTTCTAGTTGGAGCATCGGGAAAGTATGAGTTAGTTAGTAGGGTGTATAAAGTTGCAGACAGAGCATAAATATCTGTATGAGGACCGTATTCTTGACCATTCTCTTGATATTGCTCAATGGGTGCATATTCGCCAGAACGAAATGCTGTTATTTCCTTGGGGACATCTGGCTCAACATTTCTCGCGATCCCAAAATCAATTAATACCGCTTCGTCTTTATTGTGACGAATCATAATATTCAACGGTTTTACATCTCGGTGTAACAGCTTATTATTATGAACCACGATTAAGGCTTCACTAATTTGCTGGATGTAACGTAATGCTTCAGCTTCTGGTAAAGGACTCTGCCTTTGTCTTAGCAGTGCTGCTAAATTTTTACCTTGAATATATTCCATTACTAAACATGGCAAATCTCCTACAAGCAATACCTCAATATACCGAACAATATGAGAATGTCTGCATTGATTCAACATTACTGCCTCATTAAAAAAAGTTGTCCGCAACTTCTCAAAATATAAACTGCGTTGTATAGTTTCATTCAATGTTTTGATGACAACAGAATCGCCATTTTTATCTGTGGCACGGTAAGTAATGCCAAAACCTCCTTGTCCAAGCACTTCTTGCAACAGATATTTATCGTTTATCCATTGACCTGGCTGCCAATGAAAGAAATTCTGATGTTCCATTTCCTGCTCTGGGATTGTAACCTCATTTGTATTTTCAGTGTTATCATGGCTTGAGTTCTCCATAACCATAATTTTTATTCCTGCTTTGTTAAACTTTATTAGCGATACTTACGAACATCTGTAAATAGATTCGATTTTTATATTAGATAATATTATAGAAGTCTTAACAAGGTGTATTTTATATATAAAAATTAATATTATATTTACTATTGTTTCGCAAAATATATCTTTTAAAAAAGAATAATTTCGCTGATGACAAAAACTGCAACTGATATTGTCTATAGTTGAGTCAATACGGTTTGAATAAGAAAATTAGCGAACCCAAAATTATTGTAGAGACGCGATACCCTTGCGTCTCTACATACCCAAATGTCCAATAAAAATATTTAACCGAACCATATTGATATTTCGTGAAAAGTTAGATTCCCGACTTCTTGAAGAAGTCGGGAATCTGAACACCGCGAATTTTCACAAATTATCTAGGATTGCTATAGTTGAGTTACTTGGTAGCAACTAATCCAAAAGTTTTACTTTCAAACTGTAACCTTGCCTTCCTTCAGTCATAAGAAATTCTGGTTCTCCAGAGTCAGACTCTACTTTTTTACGAACTTCCCAAACCAAGCGAATCAAATCATTATTTTTGCGCTCAAAAACATCATTCCCCTCATTATAAATCGCTTTAATTAAATCTTCATAAGAACATACCACGGGCTGATTGTTATTAGCTTGATTTTTTTGAGCCATGTAATCAATTAGCTTGATTACTTGCGGACGCAGGTAAATTTCTTCTGTTGTACCATTCACTCGCCACAACTTTTTTTGATTGAAGCTGTAAGTTAAATAAGGACACTGAAACTGTTGAATTGGATTAGTAATATCAAAGTTAGGTTGTCTAAAAGTTAGTTTCCAATAGACAGGTGTATTCGGTTCTAGTAATTTATCAAGAATGAGAATTGTGTCTTTGTCTTGGAGACGCAATCTACCATTTTTTCGGACATCTATTTCTTTGCTTTCGCCGCGTTGAAGAAAAGTTCCGTTAGCGCTGGGGTTATCATCTACTATCCACCAAGAATTATTTTGACATTCCAAGACACAATGTATGCGGGAAATTGTCTTATGTTCGTTATAAAGCTTAATATCGTTTTGACTATCGCGCCCTACAGTCAGGCGATCGCATTCTAATAATTTACACTGAATTTCGCCATCTGGTGACTGAATTTCTAGGAACGGCAACACCGAATGCATACTAAGCTCCTAATTGGTGAGGTAACTTTTATTGGTTTGAATGCCGGATTGATACTTGTGAACTTTATTTGTGATAATCAGTATTATTGCTGCTATTATCACATATTTCGTCTTTTTGTGATACTAATTATCTCTCTCTGATAAGAATTATTACATGATTCGGAGACTTGATGAGTTTTTTGCATTCAGATAAGAAAAACCGCAAAATTCATACGCAGTAAAAACAGGCGTATAATAATTACATCAGAAAGCGATTCTCCTGCGGAGACGGTTCCTAAAAAAATGTCAAACAAAACTCAATCATCCGCTTCTTCTAAATGCGTGCGAGTATGTCAAAATCGAGCTTGTAAAAAGCAAGGTGCGGCGAAGGTATTAGCTGCTTTTAAGGCTTCAGTAGTTCCTGGGGCGACGGTGACGGCTACTGGTTGTTTGGGACAATGCGGTAATGGTCCGATGGTGTTGGTGTTGCCCGATCGCGTCTGGTATAGTGGTGTCCGTCCTCATGAAGTGCCAATGGTTGTAGAACAGCATTTACTCGACGGTCAAGAAGTTAAAAAAATACTGTAATATCGGTTTCATTCCGGACACCAAGGTGATTAAAAATATAAAGGACTGCACTCTTTTTTGCACAAGCGAGGCATCCTATGAATATTCAGCAGCTACGTGAATCATTGAAAATCAAGTGGCTAAATTACTACTTTGAAAATCGTCCCTGGTTAGTAAAAATGCAAATTTGGGGGACTTATGATGGTGAACGTCGTCCAAGCAGTGGTTTTATGTTGGCGACTTTATCTGTTTTAGAACCCCAACTTGATGAAATTTTTCCCTTGATTGTGGATCTAAATAGTAATCCCGATCGCATTGTTGCTGCATTAGGTCTTAACTTCAATCCCGACCGACATTTAGATTTAATGAAATTGGAAAATTCGATAACTACCACAGAGGTGATTAGCGATACCTATCGGCAAGCTACCGAGGTTAGAGATGTTGTAAAAAACGAAGTTGAAATTAATACTAATGAAGCGTTGGTGACAACAGAAGTCAAAAATAATGACAAACCTCAAGTTGAAAGCAATAATAAATCTAAGCCATCGGGATTTACAACTAAAGTTGAAACTAGGGTTAAACATGATAATAAACACAGCAAAACTTCATCTTCTAACCTTTCTCCCTGGCGAAAAGAGGCGAAAAAAAGCGTTGCTGTGCTTCCGGGTGATATAATCCGAATGAATGGAACTTGTGAGCGATCGCATTCAGTTTCCAAGCAATTATCTCGCAATGGCAAACCCCTTGCTGTGGCTACAATTGAAAGTCAAGACAAGGGTGTAAAAATGCAACGCAAAGATGTTCAGAGTCAAGTTAATCCATCACCTACTAATGCCAGTAATCTACCTTCTTGGATAGATGAGTTTTGTCAAGGTGTTGGTTAATATCAAACCCGGTTTAACATTAATAAAAACATCGTAACCCTCGTAGAGACGTTCCACCGGAACGTCTCTACAAAGACGTTCCACCGGAACGTCTCTACAAAGAATTTCAGGCAACGCAGAATTAAATTCGGTCGATGTCTACTGTGGGTATTCGTGAGAAACGAACGGGATTTCTACTATTTCACCCTCAGTTTCTCCGACTTGAACTTTCAAGCCGACACCACCAGCTTTTGTGCGGATGTAACCTAGCCCAAAGTAACCATCAGCAGTTTCAGTATAACTTGTCAATTTGCCGACTTTTTCATCCCCGACTGCGATCGCACTTTTTATTTCTACCGGTGCATTGAGACGAATACCCCAAAGGTGTTGTTTTACACCTTTATATGTATTTAAACGGGCGATGGTTTCTTGTCCGATATAACAACCTTTGGTAAAGGAAATGGTATGCCACAAGCCAGCTTCTAGAGGATTGTAATCATCAGTTAATTCATGTTCTGGGGCTGGACGACCTTGTAATATTCGCAACACTTCCATTGCGCGATCGCTCATTTCTTGCGCTCCAGCTTCGACAATTTTATCCCATACCGTCGCCTTCTGGGAAGCTGGTAAAATCAGGGTATATCCCGGCAAAGCCAAACCACTACCCACAGCAACCCGCACCCCACCGTCAAATAGTTGATGAGTGCCGTCAGGTTGACCGATAATAGCTTCAGCACCCATTTTTTTGATAATAGTGTCGCTTTGCGAACCGATGATATTGAAGGTTGCAGTTTCATTTGTCACATCAGTTAATTGCACCTTATCGGCAAAAAAGATGTATTTATCCAGCCATTGGATGAGAAATTCCCGGCGATTGGGCGAAACTAATAACAGCACCGCATCTTCTAAAACGTAAGCTGTAACTAAGTCAATTGTCCTAGCCGTGGATGTCACCATTACAGTATCACAGCCTTGTCCTGGTTTGAGACTTTGGAAATCGTTAGTAGTTTGGTTGTGTAAAAAGCGGATGCGGTCGTCGTCAGAAACACGGATGATGCCGGAGTGAGAGCGATCGCATACAGCGACAGAATCTTGCGCTGCTTGGATAGCTGTTGCGTCTTTGGTGTCAATTGCAGATTTAGACATGGTGATAGCAATTTTGGGTTGTAAAACCAAGTTTAAATCAACTTACAGCATGAAAATATTATTAAGTAACAGTTTGCGGTTAAGCGCATTCGGAAAATGCTGGAAACTCAAAAAGCCGAATTAAATCAATTATTACATGAATTGACCACAATTAAAGCATCCTTGCATAGTTGGAAGCCAATGCAAACAATCAAGTAGCCGGCTACACAACTCCCCTAATTCAGACTAGCTAAAAACGCTTACTCTTAGCCCACGCAGGTGGGCTTCGTTCGTGTAGCCCCAGAATTCCATTCTGAGGGCTTATAAATTATGCAATACTATTTCTATCATAGTAAAGACGTTCCGGCGGAACGTCTCTACGATGGTTACGATATTTTTATTAATGTTAATTATCAGGACATAATATTACACTTTATAAATGTAATGGTGAAAGAAAATCATAAATTAGAATCCCATTCATCCTTAAAAGTCATAGATTTATTCGCAGGATGTGGCGGTTTATCTCTCGGATTTCAAAATGCCGGATTTCAAATAGCCGCAGCCTTTGATAACTGGGAAACCGCTATCACAGTTTATCAAAAAAACTTTAATCACGATGTTATTTTATGTGATATTGCGATTTTAGATAATTTTGAAATTATCAAAAATCTCAACCCAGATATAATTATTGGTGGTCCACCTTGTCAAGATTTTTCTAGCGCTGGTAAGCGAGATGAAAACTTAGGACGAGGTGATTTAACTATAAAATTTGCGGAAATAGTCGCTAGTGTCAAACCTAAATGGTTTGTTATGGAAAATGTAGATAGGTTAGCCAAAAGTGCCAAATATAAAATAGCTAGAGATATTTTTAAACAAGCTGGATACGGACTCACTGAAAAGATATTAGATGCGAGTTTGTGTGGTGTACCGCAAAAGCGTAAAAGATTTTTTTGTCTAGGTGAATTTAACGGTGAAGATAAAGCTTTAGAATCTTATTTAGAAGCTAATTTAGCAGTGCGACCAACCACAATTAGAGAATACTTGGGTGATTTAGACATTGAGTATTATTATAGGCATCCGAGAAGCTATAAAAGAAGAGCAATATTTAGTATTGACGAACCAAGTCCGACAATTAGAGGTGTTAATAGACCGATTCCTAAAAATTATAAAATCCATCCTGGTGATGCTGCACCCCTAACGCCACAATTACGACCTTTAACTACTATTGAACGTAGCTATATACAAACATTTCCACCTAATTTTATTTTTGAAAGTTGCAAAACAGACTTAGAACAAATGATCGGTAATGCAGTTCCGGTAAAATTAGCTGAGTATGTTGCAAAATGTTTGAAAGAGTATATGCAGCAAAATACTCTTTTAATTCGTAGTGAGCGGTTTACCGCTCAAATTAAGCACTGAAGTGCTTACTACTGAAATTTCGCTTATCAGTCTAGATTTTTTAAGAAGCATAATTGCGAAAAGTACTACTATTCAATAATTCCAATCAATATTTGCATTAAAACATCTAAATCATCAGGCACACGATACAAAGTAATGTCTTGAGTAATATGAAGGATCTGTTGTTCTAATAAACCAAAACGCCAAGTATCACCTACTGTGACTGCACCATAAAGAATATCTTGTTCTTCTGCTATTGCCAAAGCGATTAACTCTACTGATAGTTGAGTAAAACCTCTTGACAAATCGTCGTTTTTAGCCTCAACTACCAGAAAATTTTTACTTTTTTCATCTGTCTTCAGATTTCGCAGTAAGTAATCTAAATTACCTTTGAGTTGAGAACTTACCTGAAGAGGATATTCTAAACGCATTTGACACTTACAAAAACGCGCTAGTTCCGAAAGTACTGGTGCCACCATAATTTCTCGACGTGCAGTTTCGCTCGATAAAGTTACTAGTGGTAACAATTCCTCGATTTGCTGACGTAATTCAGGTAAACGTTGTGGTATACGTTGAGAAGAAGGTAAAGTCATACGCGCACGTGAAAAGCTATAACCTAATTCAGCTAAAATATCTTCTGTTTCATAAGGTAACTCGAAGTAAGAACGAAAAGTGTAACTCTGTCCTTCTTGCAAAATTTTTGGTTTAGACATAATATACCCTTTCCTAGTCTGCTGAGGTACAAATTTATCTGCGTCCATCGGCGTTTATCTATCTTCCGAAGCGGTTAATTCTTTCTGTACCTCATGAATGTGGGAATCGCTATAAAGGTTAATTAATACGAATAAAAACATCGTAACCCTCCTAAAGACGTTCCGCCGGAACGTCTCTACAATAGACATCTGTTGGAAAAGATGTAGAGACGTAGCACTGCTACGTCTCTTGGGGTTTTGGGTAACGCATAATTAAATTCGGTCGATGTCTAATATATGTAATAAGCCTGTCATGATATTATTACTCTGGTAAATTCGCAAACACTTGCTCAACTAACTCCTTAGTTTTCGCTTCCAACTGGAGCCAATCTACATCACCCATTTCATCAATCAAATCACTGTCGATACTTACTGAGTTATTACCTGTGCCATAATCAAGAAAACACACTTGATAACACAGTTCCCACAAATCAACCGTCACTAGTTGATCTTGACGCTGCAAACATAGATGATATCCTGGATGGGGTGTTGGTAAATTGGCAAGAGACTGTCTGATTAAATCGCTTTGTTCCGGTGTTGCCCCTTCCATTTCTTGCAACAGTTGAGTAACTAACGCTTTAGTTTCATCACTTGTATCAGCAGTCCAAACCAATACATCCTTGTAAGTTCCCTTCCAAGCAGATTCATCGAGTTGCTTGCGAATGTTATCAACAACGCGAATGAAAGCAGGTTGCATCAGCACTTCAGCCTGGTGCCACGTCTCTAAATTGGTTATTTTAGGTAGCATGGTAAATTCAAAGCAATATTGAAATAAAAATTAACAACGTTTTTGTGAAAAAATTGTGTTTTCTGCCTAAATCTTTTCTCAAGATAGCGGATTTCATCAAAGAAAACTTGGAGATATTTATTACCATCCGGAAAATGGGTGTTAAAACTGGGGAGGGAATATGATCGGCAAGCTGTTAGACCATCGTTATCAAGTAGTTAGAGTTCTTGCAACGGGAGGATTCGGGCAAACATATATTGCCCAAGATACTAGGCGTCCAGGCAACCCCATCTGCGTTGTCAAGCACCTCAAAGGGGCAAACTCAGATCCGAAAATTTTTGAAACCGCCAAGCGCTTGTTTCAATCAGAAGCGGAAACTTTAGAAAAACTGGGAAATCATGACCAAATACCCAGACTTTTAGCTTATTTTGACGAAAATAAAGAATTCTATTTAGTCCAAGAATTTATTGAAGGACATACCCTCAGCGAAGAACTTATACCGAGTCAGCGTTGGAGTGAAAGCGAAGTCATTCAGATGTTGCTAGAAGTTTTGAACATCTTAGAATTCGTCCACCGCGAAGGCGTAATTCACCGCGATATCAAGCCAGATAATATTATTCGTCGTACTTCAGATCATAAATTAGTTTTAGTAGACTTTGGAGCCGTTAAACAACTGCGATCGCCTAATCTTACTTTTGCTGGGCAAACCACCGCGACTGTAGCGATCGGGACTCCCGGTTATATGCCCACAGAACAAGGACAAGGCAAACCCCGTCCCAATAGTGATATTTACTCTTTAGGTATCATCGCCATTCAAGCGCTGACGGGAGTAGCACCAATGAATTTTCAAGAAGACCCCGATACAGGCGAAATTGTTTGGCAGCATTTAGCACCTGTAAGTCCAGAATTGGCGGCAGTATTAAGCAAGATGGTGCGCTATCACTTCAAAGACCGCTATAACAGCGTCATGCAAGCACTGCTGTCATTGCAATTGCTTTCTTCTGTACCTTCTAAGGTTCAAGAATACGCGAAAACTCCCAGTAGCTACCAAACAGTCAAACCGACTTCTCAAATGTCTGGGCAGCAAACGATCGCTCTAGCACCAGGAAATCATGCTGCAAAATCTGCCCGTAAAGACAACAAACCCGATTTATTGCCGTTAGTTATTGCCGCATTATTGGCAGGTGGTGCAGCTGCTGTCGCTACTAATTTAGTTGGAAGTGCGAAAAATATCGGTTTTAATTTTGCTAGTAATGGCGCGGCTTCACCAAATATTTGCGAAGCTGTTGTTACAGGTAATTCTAATATTCGTTCTGAGCCGAGTGCAATTAATTCTGATAATATTGTCCAAACACTTAGCGATAACACTAGTTTTGAGGTGACTGGCAAACGGACAAAACTCGGTTGGGTACAAGTTAAACTTGATTCTGGAAAGTTAGCTTGGGCAAATTCTCGTGTAATCGCTAATCCAGAACAATGGGTATCTTGTTTGCGAGACAAAAGTATTGCGATTAAGACAGTAAATGATAGTGATTTAATTGCGGCTCGACCGATTCCTCAACCGATAGCAAAAGTAGCAGATGTAACTTCATTGCCAAAGCTAGAAAAACCAGAATTGCTCAAGTCAGAAAAACCAGATCCATTTACTGTTGAACCATTTACTGCTAATGATAAATCAAAGAATAAAGAAAACGGTTCTCAGGTTGCAGAACAAGCAAGAGAGAAGTATGATAAGGGAGATTTAGCAGGAGCGATCGCACTCCTCAAATCTCTGCCTGCAAATGCTTCTTCAAGTTGGAACGAAACAGCAGGAACTGTCACCCAATGGCAGCAAGATTGGGCAAAAGCAGAAGCTTTATCTAATGAAATCAATAAAGCACTTGATAACGGTCAATGGGATAAAGTTTTAGCTTATAAAGAGCATCCAGAAAAGTTGCCGAATATTCAATATTGGCGAAATAAAATAGACCCATTATTTAAGCAAGCATCTGAAAATTTAGCAAAACAAGAGTTGCCAAAAATAAGTAAACCCCATCAACTAAATCAACGCCAACATCAAGTAGAGACGTTCCAACGGAACCTCTCTACTGAAGAATCCGATAATGTAGATAGTGAAACTACAACAGAAACTGATGAAAATGGTTTTTAAGTCAATACAGTTCAGTTAAGAACATAAATCAATTACCACAAACAAAACAGATCGACTTTTTGGAGGGGGTTTGGGGGACGCAACCGTCCCCCAATTGGGGGTTTGGGGGAGAATCCCCCAAGTCTTGGTTCTCAACAGAATATATAAGTTAAAAACCTTAACTGAACCGTATTGGTTTTTAAGTTGGTTGTTAGTTGTTGGTTGACGATTAACAGTCAACAGTTATTTGACTGAGATCCCCGACTTCTCTAAGAAGTCGGGGATCTGAAGAGACTATCCACTAACAAATAACAAATTTACTTTTTCGGTTGTGGAGAAATGATTTTGCGTTCTAAATCAGCCTTATAAAAGTAAACTCTATCGCAATATTGGTTTGAGCGAGAGCAAACAGCCTCTATAGCAACATTACTAGCATTGCTGATATCAAGTGATAATGAGATTGGCTGTGCTGGAATCACAGTCCGTGTTTCAGCTTGCTGACCATCTAAGTAAACCTTAATTATCACATTTGGAGTTGTTGCGTCATTGTCACGTATTCCAAATCCCAAATTGAGGGTTTGAAAAGCAGATTCTGGGCGATTATCTGGTTTAATTTTACAAGTCACCGAAGCCGAGCGGTTGCCAGCTCCTAAATAAAATTGACTTGTATAAACTGCTTTGCCTATGGAAACATCAAGATTTTGCTCGCGGTAAGTGCCAAGTCCACTGCTAACACATTTAGCTCTCTGCATAGGAACGGGACGAGGTACTGCTTGGGCAATTTTTCCTCCCATAATGAAGGTAGATAATAGCACTGCACTGGTGATAGTTGAACTAATAAACTTAGTTTTTTGCATTGGGAGTGGAAACTTTAATATCTAAAAGCATCAACAATAATACCTAATTTACTGTCAACTTTTTTTTATTTATACAGAGCCAACAGAAATTATAGCGGTTCTCATTTGAATCACATATATGTTCAAAAAATAAATATAGATAGGAGCAGAAATTAATTATGCGTTCCCCGAAACCCTTGTAGAGACGTAGCAATGCTACGTCTCTAGGTATGACTCTGGAGAGTTCTAATCGATTCTGACTCGGAAACGAAGGAAACCGAAGTTTCTATCAGGGGTGATAGTGCCCAAATTAACAATCACAGCACCCTTAGTATTTGTTTGACTCAGACATTGATTAGGCTGAGGTAACGGTTGTAAGGGAGTGAAAAATGCTCCTTGGTCGCTATCTTGAGCGTTAGTTAGTAAACTATTTGCACCGGCTCGATTGACGGAAATTTCCCCGGAACTATAGCTTGTTTCAGGTGGAATTAAATCGCAGAAGCTGACGTTTTGCAAGTCTTGATCACCTTCAGCAAGGTAAGAAATTGTATACTCTACTTCATCACCGCTTTGCAAAGCCGTTTCTACTTGGGTAACGCCGAGAGGCGATCGCCCGGCTTGCTGTAATATATTGTCGTTAGGATCGTTGGGATCATCGACAAAGGTGTTGAAGTTGGCAATGTTGATAGGCTGACCACCTCTAAATGCGTTGGTAATTCGTTTTACCAAGCGCAGACCAGTATTTGCCGCACCGACAACACCACCACGGAAACCGAAGTCAATGTTCAGGTTATCTGGATTTGCTTCAGTTAGGTTAGCTGTCAAGGTTGTGTTAGTGGTTGGGCTTAAACCACTACCTGGTCTTGTTACCTCTACGGTGTAATTGCCTAGTGGCAAGCCGGTGAAGATGTAGTTACCGTTGTTATTTGTTGTAGTGGTAGCAACTATCTGATTGCTAGAGTTTCTCAGAGTCACAATCGCATTGGGAATTCCGGTTTCCCCTGGATTAGGAGTGCGATCGCCATTTCTGTCATTAAAGACAAAATCACCAATTGAACCCCCAGGTGGACGCTGCAAGCCAAAATCAACGTTATTTAGCGTCTGACCTGATTGGAGATTTACATCTACTTGGGGACTACCAGTGGTAATTTGGGGAAAATCGAATGGCTGGGTAATTGTAACTCTGTAAGGTGCTGGCGGCAAATTATTAAAGCCGTAATTACCGTTACTGTTGGTGGTAGTCGTTTGCGTGGTGTCGTCAGGAGTGCCTAATCTACCGTCGGGTCCGGGAAGAGTTAAGGTGAGGGTGACATTAGGAACTCCCGGTTCACCTTGATCTTGAACACCGTTACCATTGCGATCGTTAAATACTGTGTCACCGATTAAACCAGGATTATTACCAGGAAATCCTGTCATGTTAAAGCCAAAATCGGCGTTCAGGAAGTTTTGATTAGCTCCGAGATTGACAATGATCGGATTTCGACCGGTGGTGAGAAAAGTGCGATCGTTTGGTGGATTACCTGGGGGAGTGTCCGATTCTACTCTGTAAACGCCTGGTGGTAAATTATTAAAGGTATAATTACCTCTGCCACCAATAACTATATTTGGGATGTTATCAGTGAATTGTTCCGCGATTTGGTTGTCATCGGCAGTGTTAATGATACCATCTGGTCCAGTGCCAAACAATCTCACCCTGACCCCGCCAAGTCCGACATCATTAGAATCTTGAACACCGTTACCGTTAAGGTCTTGGAAAACCGTATCCCCAATTGAACTTTGTGAGGGTGGACGGAAGCCAAAATCAACTGTATTGATATTCTGACCGCTGCCGACGTTGATTGGATTCGGCTGGGTTAGAGTCGGGGTGAAGCCTTGAGGGGGATTGGTAACAGCTACCGTGTAAGTACCAGGTGGCACGTTAACACTGTATCTGCCGTTAGCATCAGTGTTAGTGGTGGCAACTGTGTTGCCGCTGCTATCTCTGACAACCACAGTTACATTTGTAATTCCTGGTTCACCCGGTTCTTGAGTATTGTTGCCGTTAGTATCACTGAATACAGTGTCCCCAATTGTGGCGCGTGGCTGCTGAGTGAAGCCAAAATCAGCCGTGTCAACATTTTGACCGGGTTGTAAGCTGATGGGTGATGGTACGAGAGTTGGGGTAAAGCCGGCAGGAGGGTTAGGAACAGATACTGTGTAGTTCCCTGGTGGGAGATTGGGGAAACTGTAATTACCGCTGCTGTTAGTAGTGGTGGTAGCAACAATATTACCGCTACTATCTCTCAGGTTGATGGTAACACCGCTGATTCCCGGTTCGCCTTGGTCTTGGACGCCGTTGCCGTTGGTGTCATTGAAAACAATATCGCCAATGGAGGATACGCCTGAGGATTGCTGCGTGAAACCAAAATCAACTGTGTTGATATTTTGACCGTTGCCGAGAGCGATCGCATTCGGTTGAGTTTGAGTTGCTGTTAAACCAGCAGGATTATTAACGGTAACTCTGTAATTACCCGCAGGTAACCCGGGAAAGCCGTATATACCATTACTATTAGTGGTCGTGGTGCGCCTGAAATCGTCAGCTGTGTCAAATTGACCATCAGGTCCTGCCCCAACTAAGTTGACAGTAACGCCACTGATGCCGGTTTCGCCAGTGTCTTGGGTGTTGTTACCGTTGGTGTCATTATAAACAGTATCGCCAATGGAGCCTTGTTGCCCAGTGAAGCCAAAATCAAGTGTATCAATATTTTGACCGGGACCTAAACCCACCGCATTCGGTTGAGTTTGAGTTGGTGTTAAACCAGCAGGATTATTGGCGGTAACTCTGTAACTACCCGCAGGCAAACTGGGGAAGCTGTATCTACCATTAGTATCAGTAGTAGTAGTGCGGGTGATGTCGTCTGGCGTACCAAATACATTATCAGTTCCCGCCCCTCCTAAATTGACAGTAACGCCGTTAATGCCCGGTTCCCCTGTGTCTTGAATGCTGTTGCCGTTGGTATCATTATAAACAGTATCGCCAAGTGAGCCTGTGCCAGGAGTCGGGGTACAAATATTTAACCGGGCAAGACCGATAGTTTCATCCTGCCCAGGAGCGCCAAATTCTGTTCCTGGCTGGTATAAAACTCGAATTTGGGTAACTGCCCCAGCTGGTGTAACTTGAATATTGCCAGCACTTTGAGTGATTTCGGCATTCTCGTTTATACCCTCTGCCAGAACACTATTACCTTGATTTGTAACCCTAGTATTTGTACCTAATGCTGCACCTGTCACACCAACTGGTGTAGTTCCATTAACTGCTGTGATTGTCACTCTATCTTGGAAGACTCTTGTATCAGGGTCTCGCGCACCATCTCGGTCAACGTCTAAAAAAGTCAGGGGGGATGCTAGGGTAACTGGTTGTGCGAAGGTGATAGTAAGTGTGGCACTGGTTCCAACTACTGCCGGAGTATCATCTCGAGGTTGTCCAGGTTGGGAATTTCCTCCAATATTAAACCTTAAATTCGGTCCAGGAATACCACCGTATACTTCTGACTCAATACGTGTTTCCCCTGCGTCAATGACTCCAGGGCTGCTTTCAGAGAAGCTGAAGGTGGCAGCAATGCCGGCAACGCTCAGATTTTGACTTAAAAACTCTTGAAGGTTGGTGCTAGGATTCCACTCCAAAGTTGTGGGTGATGTCCCAGCCGGACAGCTTGTTTGTGCTTGTGCCAAAGCCTTCCCACCCGATGAACTGCTTCCTAGCAAGGGATATTGTATGGGAACTTGCGGCACTGCAAACAGCAGTGTCAAAAGTGTCAGTTTTAAAGGTTGAAATATCTGAGTGTGGGCGATTTCTGGTAAATGTTTAAATAAAGGTTTCATTGCAAGATCCTAAGTCAGAGTTGACGCGGCAATTGATGGTATGAATGGGCTACCTTCTACCTCTAGGTGGTTCGATTTGTAAGTCTTCTTCTTGTCCTTCGATAATGATGTCGATGCCTCTAACATCTTTGAAAATAATTTCCGCACGGCGATCGCGTGCATAATCCACTCGACCACTACCATCACTTACACGCTGGCTTTCACCCTGAGAACGAATGGTCATGCGTTCTGGGGCGATACCTTGCTGCAATAAGTAATTTCTCGTAGCTAATGCCCGTCGTCTACCCAATGCTTGGTTATAGGCGTCGCTAGCACGGGGATCGGTGTGACCAATTATTTCAATCACAATCACCGGATATTCTTTCAACACTTGCGTTATCCGATCCAAAACCAGCGCACTCGCAGGACTAATAAAGGATTTATCTAAAGCAAAGTGAACGTTACGCGGTACTCGTATCCGCAACGGTTCTGGTGGTTCTGGTGGTGCTGGCGGTTCTGGTGGCGGGGGTGGCATCGGTCTTGATGTACACTGTGGTGGCTGCACCGGCGTTGGTTGAGAAGATGGTGTCAGATTCGTTGGTGTCCCAAGAGTGCCAATTACCGCTGCGATCGCAGGTTCCGATGTGCCATATTTCGCATCGGTGGCGATCGCACTTACCATTTCTCCTGTCTGCAAGTTTGTCACCGTGACGCTAAAATTGCCTTTATCATCCACAGGCACCGTCGCCAAAACTTGACTCAACGCTCCATAACCTGGTTCATAAAGCGCTTTTTTTCCTCTTTGATAATCTCCCAAACGATATATCGTTACTTGAGAACCTGGGTCAGCTTTCCCTTGCAAAGTCACACCGTTACCACTCGGTACAAATGCTCTTGCAGTAAATTCTGGTGCATTAATCGCTCCATTTCCTGTATCCCGACGACGATTGTCTGAATCGCGCTTCGGGTTGGGACCATCTCCCCGCTGAAAGTCGCTCACATCAAGATTGCGCTGGGTGTTGAGGTCAATACTCAAACCCTCCAAAGCCGCAAACAAATTATTTTGAATGATATTCCGTTCAGTATCAGGGAACGCTGACACCACTACCCCAGGTCCTGTTTGATGGTCAATCTCATTACCAATTATTTGATGATTGCTACCCATCACATAAACAGCGGCACGTCGCAATCGTCTACCGTTATAAGTGATTTTGTTATTTTGCAACAACACATCACCCTCAGGTTTAAATAGATACACCCCGGCTCCATCGTTGGCGCAAATCAAGTTACCTATAATCTGCGACTTTGTAACCACACCCTCAAACCGCAAGGCATCCGGCATCCCATCAATGCCATTCCCCACAATGATGTTTTGTTCAACTACCGTATTTTCACCCCTGACCGAGGTAATAATCGCGCTACCATCATGATAATAAATTCGGTTTTTGCGAATTGTCGCACCTTGGGAATTAAAAACATAAACCCCAAAAGCCGATGTAATTGGTGGCATCCTTTCATCAGTCGTCAGTCCCAACCAGTTGTTTTCAATGACAACATTCTTCGGTGGCACATCTCGGTCATAAAAAGGAAAACTACTATTAGGTGGTTGCTGTCGTTTTGTATTCGGAGGTGGAAAACGATGGGAAATAACAATATCCCCCGGTGGTGTCGTCAACGTCACCGGCTTGGGAATCCCATCATAAATTAATAAATTTCCCAACTGCTGCTTTATTGGACTGGCATTAAAACCATAAATACTTAAGCCGCGAATAGTTACACCATCAGCGACAATAGTCAAGCCCCTAAATATTTCTTTATCTGTGGCTGGAGTTATGGTCACCACCGGCACCGGAATGGCAATTTCTGCCGTTGCTGAAGTAGCAGCATCATATCCCGGTTGCGTCCCACCATCAATCACCAATCCCGGACTTGACAAATCGGGTAATTGTTGCTGCAACTGAATCGTGGTTGCCCCGTTGGGTAAATTAAACTCAATGCGCGAACCACCGCTAGCTTGTGGTTGAACCAGAGCCTTCTCGCTACTGCTGAGTTGTTCAACCGATAGCGTACCATTCACCAGTGCGATCGCTTCTCGCAATGTCAGTTCCGAATCAGCCTTAATATCACCATCAGAATTACCATTCACCACCACACGCAAAGCTTGCGGAGTCGGTGTTTGACTCAATGCAACCCTTGAAGTTAAAAAGCAAAAGCTCAAAGCTAAAACAGAAACAATTCCTAATTGATAGTTATCAATTCCACGTCGCAAGAAATTTTTCGTAGAGACGCGATATCTTTTCGTAGAAGAGACGCGATATCTTTTCGTAGAAGAGACGCGATATATCGCGTCTCTACCAATCAGCAACAACAAACGAAATTTCACACTCAACATCACTCCTTTACACCTCGCATACTATGGCTATAGCAGATAGCATTCACCCACTCGTATCCCCTTGGCATCACCATCTCAGACACCTGACTTACCCTAAAAACCCTCTCCCTTAGCGAACAGGAGCGTACTTGGCGGTTCGTTTACTCATTATTCTGTTTGAGACGACTAACCAACCCCTGAGGTGAATTTTGCCCAGAAGAAAGCCGCAAACTCTTAATCAACCTGCTTTGAGAATTACCACCCTCTCTAACTAATGGTCCCACCTCGGATTCCTGTTGCTGTTTCGGTACAGGTTTTTGCAATCCAAAACCACCCAAAAGTTCATTCAACTTCAAGCTGATATTCACATAAAAACCGCCTTCAGACCGATAACCAGTGAAATCCCGGTCATCGATGCTACCAAAGCTGTAGCCCAGACCAACGCGCAAATCAGGTGTCAAATAATACCCAGTTTCCACAGCTACGCCAAACTCATCGTAATCAGTCCCACTATTAGAGTTTTGCCCAATCCAGCGTCCTTCCACCGCCAAATCAGTGCGATAACCAAGTCTGTAACTTGCCCGCATCTGTGCCAAATTCACCGTACCATCGTAGCGATCGCCATTTAAATAAGTCACACCATTACGTAGAGCAAATTTGCCATAAAATTCCCAGCGCCAATTTGGGGCATAAATAGCCTCAGCAGAGAAGACATGCCCTGTAGCAGTGGTACCTGTCAATTGCGCTTCGGGAATTGAGTCAAAGTTTTGCCGCCATTCATACCTCAACAAAGCATTAAACTTATCGTTGCTGGGGTCCCGATAAGCTATACCAAACCTCAAATTCGCCGTGTCACCGAGTTCTTGAAATCTAACCCCATCACTCACAACACCCGCAGAAGTTGGTAAAAAGACATTAGCCTCACCAGCTTGTTGAAAGCGAACCAGTGCTGTCAAAGCCGGGGTAATTTTACCAGAAGCAGCCGCAGAAATAACTAGATTATTACCTTCGTCACCATCACGATATTCAAATCTAGTGCTTGCCTTCAAATCAGGATTATCAGTATATTCAAATCCTAAACTATACACCGAACCAGCAAACAGTCCCAATGAAGAAGCGGTTTGACCAACAGCATAATACTGTTCGTTGCGCGAACCGGTGGCAGTAGCATTAAAGATATTTCTAAAAATGTACTGGTATCCAACATTCACCTTTAATCCCGGCGCAACTCGAAAGCCCTGATCCAATCCTACAGCTCCTTGACCTTGGAAGCCATTGAAACCCGATAGCACCGAATACCGACCCGTAATCGCCGTATTTTCTGCTAACTTGCGATCAAAAATCGTATCCAAGGTAGTGAAAGAATTGCCGCGAAGTAACTCGCTATCATCATAGAATTGGTGAGCCAGTCGCAGTGTCACCCCTTCCATAGCCTTCCAATCCAAGCCGAAGGTGCTGCGGTTAGGATAAAGTGGGTCAGAACCATTTATATTTAGTTCATTTTGCGCCTGAAAAGTCAAAGATTGAGTTAGAGGCAACTTGAGCCGAGATACCAATTGATTCGCATTGCCATTAAAGCGATCGCTTACCCTATCTTCACGCGATCGATTCACATACTCCACACTCGCATCTGCATTTCCTATTTTTTGCAAAATGCCGACGCGGAACGTTCTCAACTCATTACTAACTCTGTCTCCAACTCGCGTTTGTGGCTGCGGATTGAATAAGTCAAAAAAGTCTACAATCCTTCCTGTAGAACGACCATAGTTTTCTTCAAAGTCATAACCAACAGTAAAGCTGGTGGTGTCAGTCACCCTTGCCAACAACGATCCACCATACCGGGTTTGTCCCGGTGAAAAACTAAAAGTAGCATTGTTAGCGAAGTTTGGGTCAACTCCCCGGTAATAAGCACTTGCGCTGATTCTCTCAGCAATATTACCAAAAGCTTCTAAACGATAAGCATTACCCGTCACCTCTCGTCCAGTCAGCAAATCGCTGTTAGAACGGGCAAATTCCCCCACAATTCTCCCTGAATTCCCCAAGGAGACTAAAAAATCTGCTCCATACAACTGAAAGTCTTGATCACCTTGGTCTTCTCTTAAATAAGAACCCGCAATGTAAGTCTTGGTTTCCAAATCATTGGAGAGATTATATTGCAGCCTTCCCCCGTAAAGTTCGGAATCTTCACCGCCATCATTTTGGTATGTAACCACAACTCGTCTCACCAAAGTTGTGCCAAAGGGGTTCAAGTCTGTTGAGAGAATTGGACGACGAAATAAAAGTGTCCCGCGATCGTACTCTATTTCATAATCTTGTCCGCGATACAACTGTTGGCGCTGAACCACCGTACCTGGACGCTGAATTTCCTCCGCTTCCACATAAACAATTTCACTTCCTGGAACAATCAACCGCTTGGAGAGGAAATAATTCCCACTAGTTCCGTTGGGTACAAAGGTATCGCGCTGGAAACCCTCAATGTTATTGGCATACAAACCAGTTACTTGCAAGTTGCCAAAATTGTAGTTCCCCTTAAACCCGTGTAATTGACGCGAGGTTGCCGTATACAACTGCGAGGAACGGTTGAATTCCTGCGTATTGTAATCCCCCCACATGAAGTAGTCTGGCTCTGCCCCAGGCACCGAAGAACTCCGCTCAAAGCGGGCGTAGAAGCTATCTATAGAGGGGGCAGTTGAGGTGAAAGTAGAACTGTCACCGTAGACAGGATATTGTTGTTCACAAAATTGAATTCCGCCAAAAAGGCGATTTCTGCCTTCGCAATCTTGATTGAGCGGACGTTGACTGTTATATGCGCCGGTAAATAACCAATCCCCAACTTTACCTGTGGCAAACACCGCACTATAGAAATCAACTTGAGTGCCGCCAGTGCGACCAGGTGCGAGAAAATCGCTATAACTACCGAAGTAATCAGTTCCCCGCTGTCCAATCCGCAAGTTGATTACCCCTGTCACCAACGATGGACGCAGGTAAGTTGTGAATTCAATTTGGGTATAAGCTTCTAAAGGCTGGCTGCCAATTAGTTCAAATAAAGAGTTATCGTTTTGTTGCGGAAATGGTTGACTTCCCCCAGTTGTATTGCTGTCTCCGTAATACGGGATTGATGGTTGCCCGATCGCTTCGGGTGGTAGTTGCCTAAAACGATTTCGGGTTTGAATTTTGTCTACCCCCGCTCGAATCCTGACTTGTTGGGGTTTGATATCTGATTGCAAAGTCGCAATAAACTCACCAGCGATCGCTCTAACTTGAAATCCCGGTTGGTCTTTATCTTGATCTGCCCCAACAAATTTACCTGCTGTGGTGGTCAATGTCACCATCGCATCCTTGTTGATGAGTTGACCTTTATCGTCGGTAATTTGCCCAGAAAACTTGATGGTAGAACGTCCATCAGCTTGAACTCGCGGATCTCCTACGGGTGTAAGTTCAATTCTCGCTTTTGTCTTCCCAACAGTCTGCGGTGTACTACTGGGTAAGACTTCCTGAGTCGTTGGAGGTGCTTCTAGGGGCGTTTGTTGTGACGACGGTGGAGGAACAACAACAGGTTGCTGAATTGGAGAAGCAGGATTTTGTTGAAACTGGGTTGCCGGATCTTGAGGAAATCCCCCTGAATCTGGGCTAAGTTGGGAAATCTGTGAAATTAGAGATGGGAGGAGTGGACGAGTGAGGGATAAGGAAGTAAATTCTCCCTTGTCTTCTTTGTCCCCTTGTCTCCTTGTCTCCAAGTCCCCTTCTCCCTCTGCCTCCCCTACTGCGGTCGAGGTTTCGGCAGTTCCCAGCCTTAGCCGATCGCCTAAGGTGCTGGCATAAACACTGCTAGAAAAAAATGGTGCGGCGATCGCTAAAAATAGAGGCAAGATACCAATATTACCCAAGGGTTGTAGGGCAAAGCGCAATATCGTACTTGATTGTAGAGACGCGATTAATCGCGTCTCTACAATATTCCGCCTCATACCCGAATTTTTGGCAAAATTTACACAAGGTTTTCTAGTTTTCATCGCTTACCTCCTGAAAACGCAGGCGTAACCCCAAAATTGATTCGTGCCAAACTACCTGGCGCTAATTTCACCATGCGTGACTGGCTATTTTTTTCGATAAAGTACGTGTTAGGTGCTAAGGCGTAACCTGGTAAGCTACTCAAGTCCAATGTTGCCGAACGATAACCGGATATAACACCTGGCAAGGAAAATAATCCTTTCGCATCGGCAACAATTCGATTGCCGTCGTCCATGTAAATCACGGCGTTCGGTACTCCTGGTTCGTTCGGTTGCTGTTCACCATCAAAGTTTTTATCGACAAACACCCGCCCAATCAAGGTGCCACAATCCGAGAGAATACCCGGTCGAATCCGTATCCGATAGCTCGATTGGTTGCTTGTCAGGCTTCCGGCTCTAGCTTGTGCTAAGTTTCTGCCATCTCCCCGAACTGCATCTGGTGTTACTTCAGCGGCATATACCACAACTAAGGTTTCGTTCGGTTGCAGTCCAACACTTGAAACTATTGTCACTGTCCGATTTGAATCCCGCTCAGTGGTTAAGGCGACTTCTGTACTACCGATAGAGCCTTTCAATGATCTGTTGACCAATCGAACTCCTAAGGGCAGTCTGTCTGTAACCGATACCTGGCTTGTTGCTGCCCTACCAGCATTTCTGATGGCAAGGCGGTAAACTACTGT
Organism: Tolypothrix brevis GSE-NOS-MK-07-07A; assembly: GCA_019358985.1. Taxonomy (GTDB): domain Bacteria; phylum Cyanobacteriota; class Cyanobacteriia; order Cyanobacteriales; family Nostocaceae; genus Hassallia; species Hassallia brevis. Next base: position 205,888 of record JAHHIJ010000005.1, read on the forward strand.
TTCGCCCGGTTCGGCTGCTGCTCTGTCACCTGTTTTGATAATCTCCAAAGCTGCTTGTCCGGCACTTAAAGTCACCTCGTTTGAGCGAACTTGTGGAAGATTGTCTGCACCTGCACCTGCGGTATTCCTGATTACTCCTGTTTGAGCAAAAACAGGTATAACTCCGTAAGTAAATATATTCAGAGAGAAAAACGTAAAAAAGAGGCTCTTATGCCTCAACCATGTATTTATAGAGGTCATTGGAAGGCATCAAGCAATAGCAGAGGATTGTTATGGGGTTAGGTTTTTGTGGAAAAACCTAATTATTTTCTGTGATGAATTCAATTTTTTTAGACGCAAGCATCGTATCACCCTTCGGGTTCGCCACTTCGTTCGCGTAGCGTCTCCCCTTGGGAGACAGAACGGAAACCGTTCCCGCCGAGTGGACTCACGAAATTTTAAGAAGGGGTCTTTTAACTTTGATACAATTTCTTTTTTTCACAATTCTTTTTACACAATCTTTAATTAACTTTTTTTTGAAGGAGAGCATATTCTCAAACATGTGTCAATCTCAATCACAGATAATTTTGATTTGACATGCGATCGCTGTTTCTATTTTGATATCTAAACGATTAAATCACTGCGATTATTGCTGCAATGATATTAGCAATACTAATATTTGTGAAACTGAAATCACAAAAGTATTACCCAAGTTTCAGTGCAACGCATGAAAAATACCTTACACAACTGTAGTTGCAATATCAATTCCCAAAAACAGCTTTCCTTAGTCCGCTTGCTCTTTTTTCCTTTATCTTGGGGGATAATGCTGTCGATTGAGTATAAACAAAATATTGTAAAATTTCCTCCTTTTGGTAGATGACATGTCTTTGTTGCCAAATTAATCACGCAGAAAGCTTGCCGTTGACTAACTGCTTGTATCTACTGCACCCTAATACAATTACGCTTTGCTAACTACTCCTAAAAAAAAACAGTTCTATTTTTTTGTGATTAGAGCATGTTATCAAAGCTGTGTCAATTTTAAAAACAAAATTTGTTACTTTTACGTGAACTGCCAAGCTAAATATATCTACTTCAAATTCAAAACAGAATAAAAAGTATTGGCAGTAATTGCCAAGACATGATGAACTAAACTGATGATTCTGAGATTCTACCAGATTGTTGCCAATAAATTAACATTACTGGATAATCTGGTTAGTTTTTTAAGCCATGTGTGATGCCCTCAATGCAGCAATTTCATCAAAATCAAGCTGCAAAATATAAAGCGTCGCCATCGATGTATCATTAAATCGCTAACATATTTGTCTGAATTTATTTTCCGCTCACCTTAACATCAAGCAAAGTGAGCAAATTCATTCAATGGACACTAAGTAATGGCAAGTTGCTATTGCAACTTAATTTCCACTCACCTGAATCACCTCATCAATATGTATGTTTGTGATGAATAATCCAGTAGCCCATATACGAAAACTGCCGAATCACTATACTTTAGGTAACACTTAAGTGATAATACTCATAAATCAGATTTAAGCCATCAGGGATAGAAAATATTATTCAGTATTTTTTCTTATACTTTTTATCCGAATTTTTCTAAGTAACCGTATATTTTCTCAAAAATAAATTATGCTGAGAAAAATGATACCAATTACTTGATAAGAAGGCTATTGTCAAAGACCATCCGGCTTTTGTCTTGGTTTGTATGGTTGCAATGATAAATCATACACTGCAAGAATTAGATTTATAGGGCATTTATATTAGTAGTAGTTTAATATTTAAAGTAATTTTATTGACACGAGTAGGAAACTGATGAGAAAGAGGGGGAAGGGGTAAGAAATATAGAGTTATTTGAATAAATCCGTTCTTACAAAGGTTGACGGGACCCAAACCAAAGAAAGAGCCAACTTTGCGCTATTTTATTTCCGTACCTTTCCCATGAACCCCTTTTCCCCTCTTCATGAAGGAACGCCTGATTAATATTTTGCAACAATCGCCTTGCTCAGTACTCAATAACCATACAAAGTTCTTATGGGTAATCATTTTATCATAGACAAAACCTTAGCCAATTTAATGTTAGGCGTAAAGAATCAATTTATAGACAAAACAAATAGGCGAGAATTTATTGGTTTTACCCAGGATAATTCTCACCCCAGATGCTCGAAAGTGAGCTGACCATAGGGTATTGCTTTGTACTGTGCTTACAACTGCTTCAACTTCAATGCATTTCGTCGTATTCTGTGGCTTCAACTCGTCGGGTTTCTACACGATGGGGGAGAAACTCAGCCCGTCGTACAGGAGCCAGTGGCGGTGTTGGACCGTTATAAGGATGAATTACTTGTACAGTACGGCTAGGACGCTGCCGTGGCGAGAACAAAGCCAACACACCAGCTACAACAACACCACCACCAATCGTTAGAGTCATACCTGCCACTGCCCAAACTATGGGTGAAGACGACCAAGGAGCTTCAGTCTGCTGCTTGAATGCTGCTTGTTGAGCGGCTTGGTTATTGACGCTTAATTGAGCTTGGTTTTTATAATTTTCGACTTGATATTGAAGTTGGGGAATTTGCTGTTTGAGCTGATCGTTTTCTCGCTGTAGCACGTCAAGCTGACTTTTTTGCCGTTCCATTTGCACACGAAACTCTTCGGTCCCGCTGGGATTGATTGGCGCAGGATTGGGGTATGGTTGCCCATAAGCAGAATATTGTCCTGGCTGGATCATTTGCGGTGCGACTACAGTGGCTGGCATTTGTGGGGCAACAGCAATATTAGGTTGTAGATTTGGAGTACCTGTCCCTTTGAGCAATACGATCGCTGCTAGACCAGCTACAGCAACTCCGCCGATAAACGCCATACTTTCACTCATCGCCTCTCCCCCTAAACTGCGACGTAATTATAACCATTTTTGACTTATTCACTCTCACACTCATTATTTATAACCTATTCAAGTTTACATAATACTCAAACCATAAGCGGATATATCAGCCATTTTTTTTACAACTTGATATCTGCTGCTAAAATTCCAGAACATATCGCTTAAATTATCTACTAAGTCTGGGCAAAAAAACTTTGCACTTTAACTTTTTTAACGTGTCGCGGAAGTCCCCACCCTCAATGTACTCATACTCTTGGGGTGGAATCGTCGTCGATTTTGGGACTAGGCAACCTGTCGATCCAATCCTCAACCAACTGCGTAACTGTTTTTTCTTTGCTTTGTGCATAAGCCTTAAGTTTGTCGTTCCGTTTCTGTGACAACCTGATTCTGATTGATCTTTCTTTCATGATGTATCGCTGCCGTGGATACATCTATGTTATTGTATAAATGGTCGATGACCCGCCCACACGGCTCATAACAAACGGTCACAGTAGCAGTAATATGCTTACCAAGTCTAAGAGCGTGAGAAAGGGGGAAAGATTCCGGTCACTGGTTCGCCTATCTACTAAGGCGGTAAAAGATAAGCCACACAGGAATGTACGGTAAAACAATTAAACTGCCTATGGAAGATGGGCGGCTGCCTGTGGACGCTGTGTAAGACCATCATCGGGTTTAGTCCCGAACTCCACGCAAAGTGGAATACCTAACGTGGCAACATCGGATGAGACGGGAAACCCGAAAGACGAATAAGACCGTCATTGTTGTAGTTGAAAAAGGACACGCCCCTTTTTCAGCGAAGCAAAAAGGGGTACTTCACTCTAGTTTACCGATTTAATCAAGATGAGTATTTGTGCTAATTATCAGAAGTTTTGAGGCTTTGCTTGAGAATTTGGCAAAACTCAGCGATCGCTTTTAATCCTTGTTCTGAGTTGCCTTCTGCCAGACGTTTGACAAAAGCGCTACCAACAATTGCGGCATCGGCACCCCACTCGCGCACCTGACGAGCTTGTTCTGGCTGGGAAATGCCAAAGCCAACACCGATAGGCTTGTCAGTAACATCACGAATTTGTTTAAGTAAATCTGACACTCTTGATTGAATTTGCGATCGCATTCCCGTCACACCGGTGACGCTAACCAAATAAATAAATCCTTGAGAAGAACGAGCGATGGCTTCTATTCTTTCGGCTGAACTTGTGGGAGCAACTAATAAGGTAACATCAATTCCCATCACAGAAGCTTGTTGCAGCAAACCTTCAGCTTCTTCTAGAGGTAAATCCGGAACTACCAATCCCGCTACCCCAGCATCTGCAATAGTAGTGAGAAACTTTTCAATTCCCCGGTACAAAATCGGGTTGTAATAAGTAAATAGGATGATAGGCGATCGTAAACTGGGAATAGTTCCTTTCACCATTTCCAAAACAGAATCAAATTTCGTTCCTTTTTGTAAAGCGCGGGTAGCAGCAGCTTGAATTACTGGTCCATCCGCAAGAGGATCTGAATAAGGAACACCCAATTCAATTATGTCGGCTCCATTGCGATCGAGAACCTGCAACGCTTGAGCAGTTGTTTCTAAATTCGGATCACCGGCAGTAATAAACGGAATCAGCGCACACTCGGAGTTACGCGAGAGATTTTCAAAGCAATCAGAAATCGCAGTCATTAGTCAATTTTGTTGAGGGGTTCATGGGTTCATGGGAAGGGGGACAAAGGGGAAAAATATCATGAGGATTTAAATAAGTTTTTATTTCCATACCTTTACTCCTTAACAAACTTTGGGGGTTTAAGTCCCCTGCCTAAGAAGGGCAGCGCGTAAGGGAGCCTAAATCGTTCATCCCCGTCACAAAACGTAATTGCGAATTGCGAATTGCGAATTGCGAATTGGTTTAACCTTTTTCCCTCTTCAAATCCCCAGTCTCTATGTCAGCTTGAAGTTTTGCGAGTTGTTCCGGGGTAAGTTCGTCGAGTCGATGAAGCAAAAAAGCTTTTTCGTATTCTTCCCGTTGCTGATGATAGGTCATTTTTTGCCCAACTGCACGAAAAAAATAGGTTGCTACCCAGCCAATCAACCCACAGATTAGCAAGGCTTGGCTCCAAATCCCAGCTTTCTGGCTATCTAAACCTATTAGCTGAAATAATACATACGCCAAGCCCCCAGCTACAAAAACCCCAAAGACAATTCCAACAGCGTCAATCCGTCGCATCTTTAGTTATGACTATAAATGAAGTACATATTTTATAAAACCCCTCTCCTTGTAGAGACGTAGCAGTGCTACGTCTCTACGTCTATTCGGTTAAACTTCAACTTGTCGTCGTCTGGGTCGAAGATTTACAAAAGGTGACAAAAGCAATAAACCGGGTAAGAAGAAGAACACGAGAAAGTACATAAAACCGCGCTCAAAGGAGCTAGCCACATACCACCGCAGTGTGAGGTACACCAAAGCTCCTGCTGGTATGACTAATAGGTAAGCTCCAGCTAAAATCAGATACAGTAGGGCTACAATCATAATTGTGTCTCTATATAGAGGTGCATCTGTTTTCCATCATAGGCTGAACGCCGATGAGTTTAACTTTTTTGAGACGACGAAAGTCAGGCTTTTTTTGCTGCTTGTTTTACAAGGATGTTGATCAAAAGCTCAGATCCCTATTGTAGTTGGGACACACATTCGTGAAAACACGTATAGATAAAATTTGAAATTAGCCATAGTTTAATTTTAATTGTCTAGCTTTGAGATGAAAAGGCGATCGCTGTTAAATCTACCTATAAGGGTGAAAGCCTTTGTCCCATATAGGTTTGAGAATTTCCTATGGCTATTGCGAAAAATCCCAATTACCACTCTGACGGTAAGCCAGAAAAATTTTTTTTAAATTCAGTTGGACAAAAGACGCAATTGATGGTGGAATAGATAAGGAGGTTTTTGCTGCCTCAATAAAATAAGCAAATCCCAAATAACTCATGGGGGTGTGGCGGAATGGTAGACGCTACGGACTTAGCTGATTGAGCCTTGAAGGAGAAACCCCTCAAGTGAACGCTCTCAAACTCAGGGAAACCTAAATCTGGTAACAGACATGGCAATCCTGAGCCAAGCCCAGAGATTTTAGATTTTAGATTTTAAATTTGTGATTGCTCTTCAATCCCAAATCCAAAATCCCAAATTCAAAACTCAGGGAAGGTGCAGAGACCCGACGGGAGCTACCCTAACGTCAAGTCGAGGGTAAAGGGAGAGTCCAATTCTCAAAACCTGAAGGTAAAACCGATTAGGCAGTAGCGAAAGCTACAGGAGAATGAAAATCCGTTGACCGTAAAAGGTCGTGTGGGTTCAAGTCCCTCCACCCCCACTAAAAAAATCAAGGTTCAAATAGGCTTGCTCTGCAAGCCTATTGCCGTTTTTATGTCTAAATCTAGAATTTATAATTGCTGTCTCCGACATCCCCTTTCCCCTTTGTCCCTTTTTTTGATGTTTTTTGTGTGACACACAGCTTTAGTTCTCTTAGTACTGCTTTGCGTAAAATCGTAGCGTTTTTTTAACGCAGAGGGACGCTGAGGAAAGCGCAGAGGTACGCAGAGTTTTTTTAAGAGGATTCGTTACGAATTTGTGCAATGTTGTACTTAGTAATTATGGCAATTCTGGGTATTTGGTAATTCAAAACAATAGTTAGTATAAATAAGTACGTAATATATATAAACACAGAAGAAATAAGCTAATTTCATATCCTGTTTATTAAATTTATGTAAAAAGATTATTTAATCTTTGAATAATAGATTGATACTCTTGTTCACCAAGGTTAAGCTGATAAGAATATAGTCAGCAAACTTTTTGGTCTTGAAAACTGCAATGACCGTAAATAGATTACAGAAAAGTCACCTAAATAGGCATTTTGTTAAGTCTAATTCTAGACAGATAAGTCTGGAAACTGAACAAGATAGGATTTATAAGTTTTTAGGAGAATTTGTGCAAAAATGGTCGCCAGAAGATGTTTTACAAGAGTTTAAAATTTTATTTATAGACTGCCTTGATTCAGTTGATTTAAATTCTGTACCAAGTATATATGCAATATTTTCTGAGGATAACGAACAAGAGTTTCGCCATACACTTAAGCGATGTTGCTACATTATAATTAATAACTGGGATTCTCAGAGAAAATACAAATACATCAAAGAGTTAGTGGAATTATTTCTTAATTACAAAATCAAGATATGGACTGCTGAATCTTGTTCAAATAAAATAAATATTTTCCAAAGATGGTTAATAAATTTTGTAAATAGTAACGATTATGAAGAATTAAATTTATTTGCTTTAAGACATAACGAACAAAACAAAACTCATTGGACTAATCGCTACACAACATATTCATTAGTTGCTCAATCTTTTGATAGAAAAAACCCCAAAGAGCAACAAGAATCAGCTTTAAAGCTTTCCAAGCAGATGAAAGACAAATTTAAGTTTGAGCTAGCAATGTATATTGCTCGTTCTCAGTCTGCTAAATCAAGCGAAACACGCTACAGAAATCCCACTATTTTGGGAGATAATGTTTTGCATTTAATCAAGAAAATTGTTTTAAAAAAAGGCGCATTCAGTCACGAGAATATTGCGAATATATTTCTCAAACAGACTAAAAATCAAACTTTTAAAGACTTTAAAGACAGTTTACAAAAATATTTGATTTTTTCTGTAGAACGTCAATATTTTGTAGAAACCTTGAAACAGCAGTTGTCAGATAAACTATTGCCTTGGAAAAAAGAATATGATGAAAAACCTATTAGCAAAGAATTGTTATTGAGAAGCTGTAATCGAGTAATTGATTGTTTAACAACAGAAAAGGGACGAGAACCTTCACAATTATTCGTTTTATTACTTTCTCAGGGTAATCCTTTAACATTGGTGGTTGTACTGCTAAAAATAATTTTGATATGTAAAAATGCTCGCAGTCATTTAGAAATTAGAATGGCTGAATTGATCGGTTATTACAATAAATATCCAGAAGAGGAATGCCAATGGGTTATTAATTTTATAGAAATTTTTAATATCACTTTTGCAATTTATGCAGAAAATGTTGAATATAACTTGATTAACATGGAACAAGATGAGCAAACCTCTCAGCCAATGGTGAATTTAGATGATTATCGTGTGTTTTCTCAGTTAAAAGTAGATGGACTTCGGAAGGGAGATGGGTGGGACAAGGGGTGACTCCTAACTCTCCTAGAGACATTCGGTACCGAACGTCTCTACCGCATCTGGACACCTAATAGACATAGGAGTGAAAATGAACTATGCGTTGTCCACAACCCTTGATTAGACGTAGCACTGCTACGTCTCTACATTGTTTTCTGTAGATGTCTAATGACTCAGCACTCAGCACTTATGATTTCGTTTGCTGTTCGTCGAGCCAAGCTAATGCTGCACCAGCGGTTTCAGCGACAATGCTAATCAGACGATAGAGAGCGATCGCACTAATGACTATAGCAGGTGGAAAGCGATTTTGTAATAAGGCGATCGCTGTGGCTTCAAATACACCCAAACCCCCCGGAGCACCAGGAACCACAAACCCCACCAACCAAGCGAAACTAAAAGCACCCATTAATAAAGGAATTTGACTGAAATTCAACGGACCTAAAGCGAACATAGTTAATATAAATCCAAGGCTTCGCAGTCCCAAAAAGCCGAGTTCTCCTAACAAAGGTGCCAGGGGATAGCGTCTAATGCTCACCCTCGGATTTGACTCCGTAGCAGTTTTAGACATTCTCGCCTTCAAGCGTTGCAAAAATCTAATAGTCGGGTTCAAAAATCGGGGATGAACCACACAAAGCACTCCCAGCAAAGCCAGCAGTTGTCCTATTTGTGCGAACAAGTTGACATTACCTGCTGCAAATGTGCCGCCAAATGAGATAATGATAATTAAAGCTGCTGCTGCCATGAGTAACGGTTCTAGCAATACGCTCAAGGTGGCTGCGCTTGGTAAAACATTGGCATTTTTGGCGGCAACAATTCGCCCGTAGTGATGCCAAATATTACCTGGCAAATACTTGGCGATGTTTGTTTTGAGGTAAACTTGAATGAAATGGACAGATTCTACAGGTTGATTTAACTCTTGCAGAACCCAAGTCCATACCCAGCCTGCCCAAGTGTGTGCAAGCAAAGTTACGCCTGTAGCGATCGCTATAATTGCCCATCCAACTGCATCAATGCGGATGGCTGTCACCTCAAGCCAGTGATCCTTAAAAGCTCTGGCTAAAAAAAATAGCGTTCCCCCCAAAATTAGCCAGCGTAAAAATTGCTTCATCATTTTGGTAATTTAACTGATAAAATTTCCTATGGCTGAACACCTAAAATATAATGGTAAATTAGCCATATTTACCCAGGTTTTATGGAAATGTGAAGCTCTCTTAACAAGTTTTCATATCTTTATCATCATTAAATTTTGTCCTAAATTAAAAATCAGTGTTGGCATTTGAGTTGTTCAAAACGGTTAACTACTACAAATTTTGTGTAATATAAATGTGAAGCCGCATCAAAAGTTTCCTATAAAATAATTAACTTCAATCTCAAGATTGACATAAGTCCGCATTAATTCATAACTAAATATTCATATAAGAGAAAACACAAGTAAATTGGCACAAGGGAATCCAAATGAATTTATAGTAGCTTATATCTCTCTTAAGTTAGAGAACAATGAAGTGAACGGTTACGTGAAAATGTTACCTTCGCTAGAGACAAAAGTTGCCTTTTTTGCTCTAAACTTAACAAGCGTTGATTAAATATTCATCAACAAAAAGGTAAACAAATCTGTTGACTGGAAAAAATTGGTTTGTTTCAAGTTTAAAGTTTAACTTATTCACACAAACACAAGGAGTAACAACATGAGTAAAGTAATTGCTTGGGTAAAAAATATTCGCCCAATCAAAATATTGACGGTTTTGTGTATTGGGGTTTTACTGATTGTTACACAAGCTTGTGGTTCAGTAACAGCAGAAGAACCAAAAGCAGGAGCTAATTCTGAGATAGCCGTTCCCAAAGGTGATAAAGTTCTTAATCCTTATGAAGGTGGAATGAATAACTTCAGTGATACAGATCCCAGATCAAATGAAGCGAAACCTAAAGCTGAAGCTCTCAAGCAAAATGCTGAACAAAACCTCATTGACAAAACAAGTTCTGTCGGTGAAGGCACTCTTGGCAAGAACCTTCAGCAAAGCGCTGAGGGTGCAAAAGATAAAATTGGCAATTCATCTGGGGATTTTGCGAAGGGAGTTGAGCGGGGAATTGAAAATATCAAAGACAACACTAAGAATGCTGTCGATGACTTGACAAAAGGTGCTCAACGTGCAGCTGATGATGCAAAAACAAATGTTCAGCGTACAGCTCAAGATGCAGGGGATGCTATTAACAGAACAGTTAATTAAAGAACCTGATTAAATAAAAGTCTGTTTCCGAACAGCTTTATAAACGTTCGTAGGAGTAATTTATGAATTGCTACTACGAACATTTTTTATTCATAATTTGTAGAGACGTTCCAGGAACGTCTCTCAATATTCAGTAACACCGTTTTTTGTATGCCAATTGTGTAATACCATCTGCTGAATTTCGCGCCAAGGAATATTATTTTTTCGCGCTAATTCTGCACAATCTTCATATTCTGGCTGCACGTTTGCAATAACTTCTTTCTCCATCCATGCAACTTTCACGCGCACAATACCATATTGAGTTTCCACTTGTTGAATTTCCCGTTGTAAAATGGCACGTTCTTGAGTAGAGTGACGAATTCCTAAAGTGGTGGTTTCACGAAATAAAATTTCTTCACACTTAAGTAAATTTTTTGGATGGCAAATTACAGTTAGTAGAATCCCAGGACGGGATTTTTTCATGCCGATCGCACAAGTAAAGACATCCACAGCACCAGCGGCAAATAACGCTTCAAAAACATAACCGATCGCCTGGGGATTTAAGTCATCAATTTGAGTTTCTAATATTGATATCGTTTCAATCAACGTAGAAATTGTACTTTCACCCAACCAAATTTGTAAAATATTCGGAATTGGTAAATTAATTGAACCCGCTCCCAAACCGACTTGTTTGATTGTCATTGGTGGTGAAGCACCAAAATCAGCCGCTAAAGTAGTAGCGATGGCTGCTCCCGTCGGTGTCACCAATTCCTTATCAATGCCGTTACTATAAACTGGACAACCCCGCATTTCCCATAATTTCAACACTGCCGGTACTGGTACAGCCATCAAACCGTGTGCAGCGCGAACAGTTCCCCCACCAGTGGGTAACGCCGAGCAGTATAGTAAGGGCATTCCTTTTTCGTTGCTGTCAATGCCCAACCAATCCAACCCCAAACAAGTACCGACAATATCAGCGATCGCATCCACCGCACCCACTTCATGAAAATGAACTTTTTCCGGTGCAATACCATGCACCGCTCCTTCTGCCACTGCTAGCTGCCGGAATACCGCCAAACTCCAAGCTTCTGCTCGTGATGGCAACTCTGCCTTGATAATCATCTGCTCAATTTCTGGCAGATGGCGTCCATGATGGTGATGGTGTTCATCCTCATGATGATGATGGTGAGTTAAATCTACATGAACTTTTGTTGCCTGCTGACCGTTACGATGAACAAATTCTGCTCTTAACTTATACTCATGCTCAATTCCCAACTGATTCAGTTTTTCAATTAAATATTCTTCCGGAACACCTAGACTTACCAATGCTCCCAGGCACATATCACCCGAAATACCCGTCGGACATTGAATGTAAGCGAATTTACTCATATTTTTTCCCTGATAATTTAATTATTAGTAGAGACGCGATTAATCGCGTCTCTACAATAGTCATCCCCCTTGTCCTCCTTATCCCCCTTATCCCCCTTATCCCCCTTATCCCCCTTATCCCCCTTATCTCCCCCCCCCTATGGCAACAATTTTCTCTGTCCATCCTGATAATCCCCAAAGCCGACGAATACAAGAAATAAAGGAGGCACTTGCTAGTGGAGCAGTAATGCTTTACCCTACCGATACAGTTTACGCGATCGGTTGTGACTTAAATGCTAAATCGGCGGTAGAACGGGTGCGGCAAATTAAACAGCTAGCGAATGATAAACCACTGACGTTTTTGTGTCCTTCCCTTTCAAATGTGGCAACTTATGCTTCGGTGAGTGATACAGCTTATCGAATTATGAAGCGCTTAATTCCTGGACCTTACACATTTTTGTTGCCTGCCACCAAGTTAGTACCACGACTGGTGCAAAGTCCCAAGCGGAAAACTACGGGGATTCGCGTACCAAATCATCCAGTGTGTTTGGCTTTGTTAACGGCTTTAGAAAATCCAATTATTTCGACTTCGGCACATTTGCCGATAGATAAAGAAGATGAGGAAATTGAGGTAGACATAAAAGATATTCTTTCGCGAGTAGATTTATTTGACCGTTTGGACAATTTGGTAGATGTGATTGTGGATACTGGCGAGGAACCCACGTATGAAGTATCTACTATTTTGGATTTGACGGGAGAGGAACCAACGATTACTAGGCGGGGTTTAGGCTGGGAGGAAGCAGTCGTTTGGGTGTAATAAGTTTACTTCACATACTGCCCCGGTAATTTCGGAAAATGACAAAAAAGATGCTCCAGTTTGCAAATTGTCATACCGATAACGCTGAGAGCGGCTATGATTGGGATGATGGCAAAAGTCGTCACAGCAAGAGTTATAAGCGATTTTAAGCAATGGCACATAGCCTTGTGCCAGTCGCTGTGCGCTTGCTGATGAAAAAACCGACACACTGGCATCCCTGTAACTTTTGCATATTCTTTACAGTCATACATATATGTGAGCAGCGCTTGCAATAAATATCTGAGGCTTGCTTTGGATGCTGTGTCTGCTTGAAGTTACGGTGCTATACCTCTCCTAGGAAAAGTCATGAAAGTTAACCTCGCTAATCTACCCATCTCTGAGCCATCTTTAGACAGCCACGTTACGAGCGAAGAATTGTCAGTAAGCAACGCCGATGCTTTGATAAAGCTGCTATGTAAAGAAATGCAAGCAGCTGTGAAAGCTACACCTGCAAGCGTAGAATCTGTAGTCACACGCATCGCCAAAGAAGTAGAACGCATTTGCGATAAGAGCCATCGCATTCAAAATTCTGGAGAAATAAAGTCTTGGCAGCTAACATTAGCAAGGCATCGCCAGCAAAAATGCCTGCGTTACTATCAATTAGGTTCTAAACAAGGGCGCGTAGAATTACATAGCCATCTTGGTGCAATTGTTTACCGTCACATTGCGATCGCGAACGGCGAGTTAAAATTTGAAGCTCGTTACAATTTGATTGAAGATTTCTTACAAGCATTTTACATCGAAGCGATCAAAGCTTTTCGGCGGGAAAATGAACAACCAGAGAATTACACTCCCCGCACTCAGTTGGAATTAGCAGAATATATGGCGTTTACAGAGCAGTATGCCAAACGCCGGATTAATTTACCAGGTGGTGCTAATCAGCAATTGATTATACTACGCGCTCAAGGTTTTGCCCGTCGTCAGCCACAGGAAACTACGGTTGATATTGAAATGGCGGTGGAATCTGCTAAAGGTGAAGAAGGAGAATCTTATCAGCGTAACTCGGCAGTGCAACAAGTGCGATCGCAAATGCTTGCTCAAGCTAGTTTTGATCCAGCTGAAGAATCTGAGCGCGATCGCGTTATTGCTGAGTTGATGAAATATCTAGAATCTCAAGGTCAATCTGATTGTGTTGATTATCTTACCTTGAAACTCCAAGACCTGTCAGCACCGGAGATTGACTCTATTCTCGGTTTAACTAGTCGTCAGCGCGACTATCTGCAACAGCGTTTTAAATATCATGTAGAAAAGTTTTCCAAGCAACACCATTGGCAATTAGTACATCAATGGTTGGGCGCCGGTTTGGATCACAGGCTGGGACTATCTTCTCAGCAGTGGGAAACCTTTGTCAACCAACTTTCACCACAGCAACAGGAAATCTTGCAGTTGAAAAGCGCAAAACATACCGATCAGGCGATCGCTAAAGCAATTAAATGCACTCCCAAACAACTCCAAAAGCGCTGGACTCAACTTCTAGAACTTGCATGGGCTATTCGTAACAATAACTCCGAAGCCCAGGCTGGTTAAAGCTTTAGTATAGTAGGGTGATATTAAATAATATCAGCATTTTCTAAGCTTTATCCTAATCCTGTAAGCATTTATTCTAGATGTTTTATCTAACCTTCACTTCAATTAATCTTCCTTATCTTCCCTCCCTACAAAGGGGGGGAATTTAAGCATTGGGGGATTTGTTAGATTTGTAAATTGTGAAATCATATTAAAGCTTAAAATACTTTTAAACCCATAACCTCTGTATTTATTTAGTACAAATCTACTAATTTATTTTTACTTTCTATTTACAAAACTAGTCTTTCCCATCTACAATCAAAAATTCATATTAAGTAACCGATAATTTTCTGCTACTTCCGTGGAATGCTAAAGTTATAAACTTTGAAAAATTATCAGGTTCAAGATGACTCAAGGGGGAAGAGCAGTTACTTCTGGCAATGTCTTGGAAAAAGCTGTAGAAGGTGCTTTACTGGGGCATAGATATATCGAAGTCGGTTATGAGTTACCAAAAAAACAACGTCTCGGATGTCTTTTAAGCTCAAGCAGCATACCAAAACGATATGCAAAGCAAGTTCACATTGGACCAGGAATTTATGGTAGTGAAATATATGTAGACTTTTTTATTATTGGTGCTGCCTCAATTTCTTCTGGCTTGATTATTGAGTGTAAATGGCAGCAAACTAGCGGTTCAGTTGATGAAAAACTGCCTTATCTCAACTTAAATATTCAAAAATGCTATCCTGCACAAGCAGTAGTATTAATTGATGGAGGAGGAATGAAACCACAAGCTATCTCTTGGTTAGTCAAACAAGTAGGTGACAATCCAAATTTGCTAGCAGTTCATAGCTTAAGTTCATTTATTGTCTGGTCTAATAATAACCTTTAATATGAAGTTACTAAAATCTCGTTAATTTTCCCCCTTTTTTTAGCATTAGAATTAATTGACCTTGCTGCTGATATAGTGTGGATATTAAAACCACTATAAAGGTTGCGAATAAACTCGCAATCTGAATTAGATAGCATAACCTTTACACCACGTTCAGATAATGTCACAAATATATCTCTTAGTTGAATTTGCTGATTTTCTTGAAAATAATAATTAGTGTAAGATGTAAAATAGCTAGTTTCACTTATGGGATAATATGGTGGATCAAAATAAACAAAATCATCCTTCGTGGTTGCATGATTGAGTATTTCTGTAAAATTAGCCTGTTTAATTTCAGCTTGATAAAGTGCTTTGGAAGCGGCAATTAGTAAATCTTCTGGACAAATATTAGGATTTTTGTATTTGCCTAAAGGCACATTGAATTTACCTTGTGAGTTGACTCGATAAAGACCGTTAAAACAGGTTTTATTAAGATAAATTAGACGAGCCGCTTTTTCTAAATCTGTTTTTACTAGATTAGCTCGTACACTATAATAATAATCTCTACTATGTTTGCTTTCATGCTCTTTTAGCAAACAAATTAATTCTTGAATATTATCCCTAACACAGCGATAAGTAGTAACTAATTCTGCATTAATATCAGTCAAAATAGCATTTGAAGGTCGAAGATGAAAAAAAACGGCACCACCACCTAAGAACGGCTCATAGTAATTATTATAAGTATTTTCGGATGGTAAATGAGTAAGATATTGTTTAATCAACTTACTTTTGCCGCCAGCCCATTTCAAAAAGGGACGTGGTAAAGTTGATTTGGATTGACTTAACATTTAATTAAAATAGTCGCGACTAAGACGAAATATAGCTAATATAACTTATGAACTATATTTTATATTTAATTGAGTCATTTACCAACCCTATATATTACAATTAAATTGATCGAACAGATCAAAACAAACCTATAGTTTATAACAAGGCAGTATAAATTAAAATGTTTGACGGATTTTGGGAAAACATCTTACGCTACTTCCGCTACTTTATTACTATCCTCTTAGGCGTATTGCTGAATACGTTTGCGCCATTAGCGTCGTTGTTTAAAAACCCAGTTACTTCCATCGCTGTTTTCGGCTTAATTTTCGGCAGTCTCGTTTTCTTGACTCTTACCCTACGGGCAATGCTTGGCTTCAGTACAATTTAGCATGAGCAGACAATTGCTTGTAGCGTCAAGATTCTTTAACTAGTATTCTATTTCTTTAGTTGAACCTCTGTGAGGAGGCATAATATCTATGGCTACAACTCGCCGTGTTTCTCGCGTTGCTGAATTAATTAAACGGGAAGTTAGCCAAATGCTACTCAGTGGCATTAAGGATGACCGTGTAGGCACAGGAATGGTAAGCGTTACCGATGTTGATGTTTCTGGCGATTTGCAACACGCCAAAATTTACGTCAGCATTTATGGTAGTGACGAAGCCAAAGCAGAAACAATGGCAGGCTTAAAATCAGCAACAGGTTACGTTCGCAGCGAACTTGGTGCGCGGGTTCGTCTGCGTCGCACCCCAGAAGTGGCTTTTGTCGAAGATCGCTCAATTGAACGCGGTAATAAGGTGCTGTCCCTATTAAACCAATTAGAAAATAGCCGTCCTAAGGAAAATCAGGCATCAGAAGACAGCACCGATGAAGATGATGATTTTCCGGATTGACCCGCCATTATGTTGATAAATTGGCGTAAGTATGCATAAGCTAATATCCCCTCAGCTTAATTGGGTAAATCAGTACTCAATTAGGTTGAGGGGTTTTTGCTTTTCTGATTTTTTCGAGTAATTGTGTGGACTTACTTGTACCATTTCTGTATGAAGATGCGCCTAATGAGTGCCCACGCAGGTGGGCTTTGTTCGTTTAGCCGCGAGTTTACTCGTCGGGTTATTAAGCGCAACCTCACAAAGAATTGGTATTAGGGCTTCATTAATGCGATCGCCTTGAGTATGATATTGTTGTGTTCCCGTTTGTCAAGGGCGATCGCAAATTGTAAAATATGCAAGGGCTACTCCAAGAGTATCGCGATCGCTTTGGAGAATTAGATACTTAGTGTCCATTTGACTCCCAGAAAAATTAACTCCTCTTAACAGCAGCACAAGTTAAAGATGGTTGTACATCGGCTGATTGAGACGCAATTAACTCAATTTTGTCGCCAGCATTGCGATTTGGAACTATAGCGGTTCTCGGTTGAGTAAGGTACATAAAACCTCACCCCCTTCCCCTCTCCTTACTAAGGAGAGGGGTGTCCGGAACTCCCAGGGTGAGGTTCTGTATTGCACCCAACTGAAAACCGCTATATTACAGGAATATCTTCTAAGCGATCAAGTGGCAAAGAACTAAGACATAGGCGTGAAAATGAATTATGCTTTGTCCACAAGGGTTGTAGAGACGCGAAATTTCGCGTCTCTACAACCCGGAGATGTCTATTGGGAGTTTGTGCGATCGCTTGCTGATAGTTCCACAGCAGGCGTTGCGACAACAAAGCCCAATGTGACTAATTTAGGTCATTTTTGCCGCATCAGATTTTGTAGTATTTATACTGAGGGCAAATGCAAATAATGTATCTTAATTTTATTACAGTGCGTCACTGAATGATGAAAAAAAGCGAGAGCTTAGTTTCTCAAAATCATCGAAGGTGAAAATGTCTACCAAAATAGAGTTTTGATAACTCTAAAACAAATCAAGATATCTCTTAAGCTAATTCATTACAAATAGCTTCAAACTAAGATATATCAATTTCAGTTAATAGCTTTGCTTGTCTGTGAATCATATTATTTGAAATTTTAGTTTCACAGGCTGAGGCAATATCCGCATTAACTCCTGCGGTAAAAGTAGGAGCGTTTCCTCATGAATAAATGAACAAAAAAATGAACGACTCTAGAAAAAAAGCTAATCCAAACGTGAATCAAAAACAATCAACATACTATCGCTCATTCGTCACAGCAGTATTACTTGCTAACAGCTTATTCCAATTTGTAGCGCCAGTACTAGCAGAAGGAACTCTGGCAGGTCAATCTATTAGCAACACCGCGACTGCAACCTACGAAGACCCATTAGACCCAGGTACAAAAATAAATACTACCTCTAACACCGTTGTGGTGACAGTGGCAGAGGTAGCAGGTATCACCGTTACTGCATCGGGCATTACAGATTCTACTCCAGCAACTCCAGTGTCAGTCGGCGATACAGTTAATTATACTTACACAATTACAAACGTCGGTAATGACCCCACCAAATTCCGTATTCCTAACTTAGCAAAAGTCACAGGTCCCGGTGTTGCTGGCACTTTGGAAGTCAGCACAGATGGTGGTACAACCTTTACACCAATCTCTGGAAGTGAATTAATTACGGGTTCTATTCCTGCTGGTGGTTCAGTTCAAGTTCGCGTACCCGTCATTGTCCAAGTTGGCGCACAAGCTAACGATATCATCAACGTCACCCTTGGTGATACCCCAGGTGACGCGCAAAACCAAGCTAGAGACCCGAATGGTGGTGACGTTTACACCGTTGATAACCCTGATACAACACCCGCACCCGAAGTTGCAGGTACACCAGTTAACGGTGTTCGCGAAGCTAGTGCAACTCAAAAATCAACTGTTAACCAATCGGTAAAAACCTACGCACTCGCAACAGTTCTCAAAACCCGTAGCGACTACAACAACAACGCTGGAACCCCAGCTATTGACGACGATAAATTAACCTACGGTTTAAGTCTGCGAGTTGAATTAAACGACCCCACCGGAAACGGTATCACTCCCGCACCATTAGCTGGTACGCTAGTCAAAGGTTTGGGTACGCGTATCTTAGTATCTGACGCGATTCCCGCAGGTACAGAACTTGCAGTAGCACCTACACCTCCTCCAGGTTGGCAAGCTGTATACACAAATGATGCAGTTGGAACCAACGCCAATGCTGCAACTTGGAGTTTGACACCACCTACAACTATCAGTGCTGTTACCCGTATCGGTTTTGTCAACGACCCAAGCGTTGTCACCTCCGTTGCACCTGGACAAACAGTCAATGGCTTTAATGTTCAAGTCAGAGTCAAGGCTGGAACAGCAGCACCATTAACAGTTAACAATATCGCTCAGTTATTCGGTCAAACATCTGGAGTACCACCCGTCGATGCCAACGGTGATGGTGTTGCCGATAACCCAGTTTATGATGAATCCGGTGACCAAAACCCAAGTAACTACGATGGTAGGACAATTCCACCTGGTTCGACCGATGCCAATAATGATGGTATTCCTGAGACACCTTCGACAATTACCGACGGCTCGATTGACACCCCTGCCGAGTTAACAAACGCTGGTACAGACCCAGGTAACAATAACAGTGGTACAGGACCTGGAGGTGAAGCCAACAGCTTTGATCTCACAACACCAGTTCCATCTGCGGTTTTAAACGGTCCCGATCGCGCACCAGATGCGATCGGTCTTACAAACAACAACGACGACTTCACTAACAAATCTTCATTCGTACCTTCCGACAAGAAACCAGGTGATACGATTGACCCATCAGCAGTAGCATTCACTAACACAGTTAAAAATAGCGGTACCGACCCCAGCAGTATTTCGCTTGTTCCCACAGCACCCGCAGCACTTGGCGATTTACCGGTGGATACCGTAGTCACGATTACCAACGGGTCGGAATCTAAGAAGTATGTCTGGGATGGAACGACTTTTGTGTTTGATGCTGATGGCAATCCAACAACAAAAGGTGACCAATCACCAATCAATGCAACTACTCAATACATCACCGTTCCCAATGTTGCACCAGGTGCAACTGTGAACTACGGTGTGGAAGTTAATTTACCCACAGATACACCATTATCTACCGACACAGGAAAAGGCTTCCCCGTACCTATTACAGCATTCATTGATGATGCAACACCTGGTCTGGGCGCTGAAGCTGTAACTGCGAGGAACATCACCATAGATCGCGTGTATACTGGCTTCTTGAAATTGCTCAAAGAATCTCGCGTACTTCCAGGAACTGGTCCTGCTGTTCAAGGAACCGACGGTACATTTAGTGTCACTCCTAAGAAACCTGCACCTGGAAACATTATTGAGTACCAAATCAGCTACAGCAATATTTCCGAAGCACAATCTGGTACTGGTAACGTCACCCTGAAAGCTGACAAAGTAGTGATTGTGGAAGATGGAACCCTCAGCACTGCTGCTGGTGATGGTAAGAATAACTGGGCAAAAGACAACGATACTAGCGGTCAAATCGATACCAGCAACATTGTTGGCACAGCCCAAGATACAGGTGCTTCAACAATTCAATTCTACAGTGGTGCAAGCGGTGCAAACTCTGCGATCGACCAAACTGGTACAACCGTAGATACCGATGTCTCTAAGTACGTCAACACTGTAACTGGTTCTGTTGCACCTGGTGAGACGCGCAAATTTGTCTTCCAACGTAAGGTTAATTAGTTGTAGAGACGTAGCAATGCTACGTCTCTCTAACTGTTTTAATCCTACGTCTGTCCAACTGTTCTATCGTTTCCACAAAGACTATACCGTTCAGTTCCAAATCCTCGTAAAGACGTAGCATTGCTACGTCTCTACAAAAGGCGATTAATAAGTCTGCAATCAATCAATTAAGTATTTTCCAACTTCAAAAGGTTTTTTCCATGAAACGTAGTTATCTATTAGGATTAGGAGCAGTTGCATTAATTGCTAGTGTCCCTTTAGTTGCCCAAATACCCGCAGCTAACAATTTCTTTCAGTCGGGTGTAAACGCGCAAAACATCCAAAAGCAACAACAAGTTAAGCTACAACTTGATGCAGAAAAACAAGTAATTGCCCAAGACCAAAAAGGAAAGCAAACTAAATCCTGGCAAGCGCTGAAAGGTCAAGTAACCGTACAGCCCGGAGATATATTGCGTTACACAATTAGCGGTGAAAATATCAGCGACAAACAAGTTAAGAATTTAACTATTAATCAACCTATTCCTAAAGGTATGGAATTTGTGTTGAAGTCCACAAGTGCAGATGCTAAGAGCAATTCCAAAGTTACTTATAGCATTGATGGTGGACGCAGTTTTGTCGAAAATCCAACCGTGAAAGTAACCCTCCCCAACGGTAAAGTTGAAACCAAAGCCGCACCTGCAAGTGTTTACACACACGTTCGGATGCTAATTCCTTCCGTGGAAGCGAAGAGTATTGTTAAAGGTAGCTATCAGGTACAGGTTAAATAAATTAAGAAAATGTAGAGACGTAGCAGTGCTACGTCTCTACATTCTTTTCCAACAGATGTCTAATACACGTAGAGACGTTCCGGCGGAACGTCTTTACAGGGTTTTGGATTTTACTGCTTTTCTGAAAAACCTAAACCTGAACAACGCACATTTGAAGATATTTAACAAAAATATTTTGTTTTGCTAATCCAAAAAGTGGCATTTTAAAGGAGAAATTTTAAGTGAATCGTCCGCAACGACAAAAGCGAAGATATTTAGAAAGATATCTCGGCAGAAAATGGTTGCGAAGAGTGACTGCAACGATATTAATTGGTAGTGTTTTGCATAGTTTTACAGGCATCACAAATGCCCAACAAACAGAAAATAAAAGTGCCCGTCCAGCAATTAATAACCAAGCAAGTTACTCTTACACCGACCCTGCCAGTAAATTAAAGTTTCAAAGTACATCCAGCCAGTTAAATGCTGTTAGTCAGCCATTACTTGACCCTCTGGGACGAATTTTAGGATGTGGTGGTGAACTTTTACCTGATTATACTGGATTTTCTGTGGGGTTATACGAACCTAATCCCAATGATCCGACGGGAACTGAGTTAGGTAGTTTGGTTTCTCTGACGCGAACTGAGTTACCCGATATTCAAAATAATGGTGTTCCTGGTGGAATCAAACCAAATATTGAAAACAGTAATCCGTATTTTTTAACCAACCAAGAACCACGGGGTACTTATAACTTCTTATTTGACCCGAATAAAGGTCAAATTGCTCCAGGTAAAAGTTATATTTTGGTGGTTAATCCACCACGAAATTCGATTTATACTCAACGACGCATCAAACTACAAATTATTGATAGTACTGGTGGAATTGGAAATAGTGTTGTTCGCTATACGGCAACATCGCTTGACGGGCAACCGATTACTACTACTGGTGGTACAAACTTTACCGATACTGTAGCTTTTGTCCCAAATGCGGAAACTGTTGGACTTGATTTATTAGCATTCCAGTTTACAACGGGTATGTGTCAACCCAACCAAGTACAAATTATTAAATCAGGGGACAGGGCAACAGCTGAACCTGGGGATACGGCAATTTATCGTCTGTCGGTCAAAAATCTTTCCGATGTTGGTTTAAATGGCGTTGTTGCTACTGATAACCTACCCTTGGGATTCAATTTTGTATCGAAGTCGGTACGGGGTGAAATCAACGGTCAAGCTGTCAATGTTACGGCTGAACGGCAAGGTTCAACGATCGCATTCCGTACTGATGCTATAGTTCCACGGGGCTTGGTATTAAATATTGCCTATGCAGCACAACTTACCAGCGATGCTGTACGTGGTAACGGTCGGAATACGGCAATTGTCAATGTGAAACGTGTTGATAATGGCTTTGCTGCGAAGGATGGACCAGCGATACACGAGTTAAAAATTAGACCGGGAATTACGTCGGATTGCGGTACTATTATCGGTCGCGTATTTGTCGATAAGAACTTTGATGGGGAGCAACAATCAGGGGAGCCAGGTGTGCCAAATGCGGTAATTTACATGCATGATGGCAATCGTATTACTACTGACCCCAATGGCTTATATTCTGTAGTGAATGTGCTGCCAGGAAGTCATACAGGAGTTTTGGATTTAAGTAGTCTCCCTGGTTATACTCTTGCACCTAATACCAAATTTAAAGAGCGTAATAGCCAATCGCGTTTGGTGCGATTGGAGCCAGGTGGTACGGTACGCATGAATTTTGCAGTCACCCCCACTTTTCAGGAGGAAGGAAAATGATACATAGACTGCATATTTCATCGGAAGAACCTAATAGGGAAACAAAGTGTAGCCCTAAGGAAGCGTCTCAACCTCACGCAGAGACACAAAGTAGCAAAGAGGAGATGATTTTGCCTCTGTTTCGTTATGAGGTTGTGAGTGTTGCTGCTCCTGTTGAGGTGAAAGCTAAAAGCAAGCGATTCTTCAGAGGAGACGCTACGCGATGTTCCCAAGGGGAACCGCGCAAAGCGCGATTCTCCACAGGAGACGCTACGCGAACGCAACTTGCGTTTATAAGTGTATTAGCTGGTGCGTTTAGTTTGGTTTTAGGTCCTAATTTTGCCAAAGCACAATCTCTCGATTCTCCTGATAATTCGCTCACTGCTGAATCTAATCAAATATTAAAAGATAATTTATTAACGAACCGCACAGATACAGAGTACAAGGAGGAGAAGAAAGAGAAGGAGGTAATTTTAGACCAGAAAGCTGACATAAGCTTATTTACAAATGATCAAACGAGTGTTTCTCCAGAAGTTGAGTTTACACCTGTAATAACTAATTCCAGCAGTAAGTCAACGACTGAAAGACTGGAAAATGCACTCAATCAAAAACAATCAAAACAAGCTATTCAAACTTTTCAACCTGCTGAGAATGTCAAGTTACCTGCTGGTTTGCAGAGATTAACTGAGAATAGGAAAGAAAATATCACGCAGAGTCCCACAGACGAGAAGAGAGAAGAAAAGCAAATTTCTCCCTCTCCTTCCCCAACTCCCCTAACTTCCCCTATTCCCCAAATTAAAATCCTCACTCCTACTCCTGATTCGGTTGCTGATATTCCCGCAGCTACGGTTGTTTTACAATTCCCGGTGAATGCGAATATTGAGTTGCGGGTAAATGGTCAGTTGGTAAATCGCGACTTGATCGGACGAACGGAAACTGACCCCAGCACTAATTTGGTGACGCAGACTTGGTATGGTGTTTCGCTCAAAGAAGGCGAAAATATCATTACGGCACAGATTGCAGGTACACAAGAAGCCACATCTACTATAAAAGTTGAAGTTAGAGGTGCGCCAACAACTTTAACTTTAGATACTGTTGAAGCTCGTATTCCTGCGGATGGTCGTTCGATTGCAACGGTTAAAGGACAATTAGTTGATGCTAATGGCAATCGGTCGAATAGAAATGCAATTGTTACTTTAAATGCGACTTCTGGGGAGTTTGTTGGGGTTGATTTTAAACCAGATCAACCTGGTTTTCAGGTGGAAGCGAAAAATGGACAGTTTACTGCGACGCTGAAATCTGATTTGAAAGCGCAAACTGTGCGGATTCGGGCAACTACGAATGATTTGGAAGCTTATACGCAATTGCAATTTGAAACAGCTTTGCGTTCAAGTTTGGTGACTGGTGTTGTCGATTTTCGTTTAGGTGCGAGGGGAACTGATTATTATGGCAGTTACCGCGATTTCCTGCGTCCTGATAAAGATAAGAAGACTCAGTTAGATTTCAATTCATCAATTTTTGCCACTGGTGCCATTGGTGAATGGTTGTTTACTGGTGCGTTGAATACTTCCCGTTCTTTAAATGAGGATTGTAATTGCGATAATCGTTTATTTAGAACCTATCAATCCAATGAACAGAATTATCCAGTTTATGGAGATAGTTCTAAAACTGATGTTGTTACACCTTCAACAGATAGTGTGTTCGTGCGGTTTGAACGTTCTCCAAAGATTCCTGGTGCTTCATCTGACTATGCAATGTGGGGTGATTACAATACTGAAGAATTTGCTCGCAGTTCGCAACAGTTTACTGCTGTAACCCGTCAGTTGCATGGTTTTAAGGCAAATTACAATTTAGGAAACTTTCAAATTACAGGTTTCTACGGTAATAATGTTCAAGGATTCCAACGTGACACGATCGCACCTGATGGAACAAGTGGTTTTTACTTTTTGTCACGACGCATTTTAGTTCCTGGTAGTGAAAATGTTTTCTTGGAGTTGGAAGAACTCAACCGTCCGGGGACTGTATTGGAACGCAAACAATTAAATCGCGGTGCTGATTACGATATTGATTATGACAGAGGAACAGTTTTATTCCGCGAACCGATTTTGCGAACTGATATTGGTAATAATGGTGAAGTCTTAGTACGTCGGATTGTCACTAGCTATCAATATGATAGTCAAGATTCTGAAAGCAATATCTATGCGGGACGTTTGCAATATAATCTTGCACGGGGTTTAAGGAATGAAAGTTGGCTAGCTGCAACTTATTTAAGAGAAAGCCAAGGTGTACGTGATTTTGAGTTATTTGGTGCAGATGCTTTAATTTCCTTTGGTTCCCAAGGTAAATTTATTGCCGAATTTGCGCGATCGCGTAACAATTCTGACTTGATGGGAAATGTTAGCGGTGATGCTTACCGTTTGGAAGCGGAAGGAGAAATTTTCAAAGGTTTACAAGGACGTGCATATTACCGTTTTGCTGATACCGGATTCGCGAATAATGCCACAATTAGTTTTGTTCCTGGACAGACTCGCTACGGCGCACAACTAACGGGTAAACTGTCGGCAAGTACGAATTTACGCTTGCAATACGACCACGAAGACAACTTTGGCATTGCACCGCAACCATTAAATACCTTTCAAGACTTATTTACACCCCGCATCGAAGCAGTTCCCGGTAGCAAAGTCGATAATTCCCTGACAACCATATCTGCGGGTATCCAACAAAGATTCGGTGGTAGTATCTTTGATTTTGATTGGATTCATCGAGATAGAAAAGATAATATTCCCAACAGTGCATTAAGCAGTACATCAGACCAACTGCGATCGCGTCTCACTGTCCCAATTGTTAATAATCTCACCTTCCAAGCACAAAACGAACTTACCCTATCTTCCGAAAAAGACACCGTTTACCCCGATAGAAGCATTTTCGGCTTAAATTGGGCAGTAGTTCCCGGAATTAATGTTTCTCTAGCGCAACAGTTTTACAGCGGGGGACAGTTTGCAGGTAATTCTATTACATCCCTCAGCGTTAACGGAGAACGCAAACTCGGTAGCGACACCACAATTACGGGACGCTATTCGATATTGGGAGGAGCAAACGAACTCACAACCCAAGGTGCGATCGGTCTCAACAATAAATGGACAATTTCCCCCGGTTTGCGTCTCAACCTTGCATATGAACACGTTTTTGGTAACTTCCAAGCACGTAACGCAACCGGACAGCAATTTGCCCAACCTTTCACCGCTGGACAAGCAGCTTCCTCCATCGGCTTTAATGGTGGCGATAGTTACAGTGTTGGCTTAGAATATTCTGACAATCCCAACTTCCAAGCAAGCGCTAAATACGAACATCGCACCTCTTCCGCAGGTAGCAACACCGTAATTACCGCAGGCATAACAGGCAAAATATCACCAGCGCTCACCGCATTAGCTCGTTACCAACAAGCAAATGCATCAAACCAGAGATTAACAGGATTAGGTGACATTGCCAACCTCAGATTTGGTCTAGCATATCGTGACCCCAGTAACGACAAATTTAATGCGCTATTACGGTACGAATATCGCAAAAACCCCTCTGTGATTCCCGATACAATCTTATTCGGTAGTGGCACGGGTTCCGAAGACCATACATTTGCTGCCGAAGCCATTTACGCACCCAATTGGCAATGGGAATTCTATGGTAAATATGCCCTTCGCAACAGCACCTCATACTTGGCAAGCGATTTAATCGGTAGCACTAGCATAAATTTAGCACAAATGCGAGCTACGTATCGTTTAGGATACAGCATGGATTTAGTTGGTGAGGCAAGGTGGATTGGTCAATCAGACAACACCGAAACCGGATTTGTTGTGGAAACAGGTTACTACCTCACCCCAAACCTGCGACTTTCTGCTGGTTACGTCTTTGGTAAAGTCGATGACCGGGACTTTTCTGGTACGCGATCTGCCGGAGGTGCATACTTAGGACTAACGGTTAAGCTGAACGAACTATTTGACGGATTTGGACTGCAAAAACGTCCACCCAGGCAGCAAAAAGAGTCAGTAGTGCAAGCTCTCCTAAAACACAAAAATCAACGTAGTTCGCAGCAACCCAAAAGTGACGGTATAGGGATATGAAGCATCAAAATAAGGAACCTCTCCCTGACTTTGACTTGTGTCAAAGTCGTCCCTCCCCTGCGAGGGGAGGGAAAAAGATAGGAAGTAATACAAACATATTTGATTCCCCCTTCCCTTGTAGGGAAGGGGATGCGATGACGCAAGTCAGCGCTGGGGTTAGGTCATTCAGTGGCAAAATGAAAGGACGACTTACTTTATTTGTTCTTCCTTATTTCTTATTCGCTTTTATCCCTAATGTTGCTACAGCACAGACTCAAAATTCTTTAAAAATAACAGTAAACAGCAACCAAGATGAGATAAAGCCGGATGAGAGTGTGACATTACGAGAAGCGATCGCACTCACCAATAATACCCTATCAATAGATAAACTTAGCGATCGCGAAAAAGCGCAAATTCAACCAGCAAGTGGAAATTCGCTCATTGAATTTAACCTACCTGGGGGACAAACAACAATCCAACTAACCGAGATATTACCAGCTTTAACATCAGAAGGTACTATCATCGATGGAACAACCCAACCAGGATACGACACCACACAACCCGCAAACGCTAAAGATTTCGTCCCAGCATTACCCACACGTCCAGTTGTCGCAATTACCCCGGCACCTGGAAAAGAAGTATTTCGCGGATTATCTATAGTTGCAGATAACATTACCATTCGCGGATTAAGTTTATACGGCTTTACTTCAAAACATCAAATTACTGCCAGTCTTCCCCCTGCTGATATTTTCATCGCATCCAGCGACATCAAAAACCACACCAAACCACCCAAAAATGTAGTTATCGAAAACAACTGGTTGGGAATAACACCCGACGAAAAAATGCCGGAAACTACATCTGCATTTGGGGTATCGGTATTTAATGCAGTGGGGACAATTATCAAAAATAATCGCATTTCCTACCACGATGGAAGCGGAATTATTACCGGATTTCGGGGGGAAGAAACGCAAATTATCGAAAATGTGATTATAGGTAACGGTTTAGCGGGAATGCCAGATGCTATCCGCTTGGATGGCAAAGTAAATAAATCAGAAATTCGTGCTAATTTGGTTTGTGCAAATGATGGTAGTGCTGTATTTCTATTCAAACCGGAAGGTGCAGTAGAAATTAAAGATAACGACATCAGATACAACGGAAGACGCTTGCGACGTGCAGCAGTTTACTTAATGGGAAGTGACCATAAAGTTAGCAATAATCAAATCACTAACCAAGCGGGTTCAGGTGTAGTTGTCACAGCATTTCCTCCCAGTGGTTCCTTTCATCAGGGTGCATCAGTTCGCAATTTGATTGAAAATAACCGCTTTGCCAAATTAGAAGGACTTAGCATCGACTTAAATACAAGGGGAAATGTTGACGTACAAGACTTTCAAAGAGGTGATGGAAAAAACCCCAAAAGAAACTCAGAAAATCGTCGTTTAGATACAGGAAATGCCGCGATTAATTCACCAGAATTTCTCTCAACAGAATTTTTAAACATCAATGGCAAAATTTACATTGATGGAACTGCCGAACCTGGTTCAGAAGTACAAATTTATCAAGTTGCTGAAGGTGCATTAAATAAAGTTATCGCAACGGTGAAAGCAGACGAAAAAGGCAAATTTGGTGCGATATTAGAGAACTTACAACCGGGAGATATGGTGAGTGCGATCGCAACTCATCCCAAATATGGAACCTCAGAACCAGCATACTCGGCTTTGGTGACATCAACCAACCCTGAAGAAATGGCTCAAATTCGTGCAGATGCCGAACTTTTAGAAAATCATAATTCACTAACAAATCCCACAGGAGAAGTTCCCAACTGTACAACACCCAAACCACCTGAACCCATTCCCGAACCACCAATAGAACCAACTCCAGAACCACCAGTTGAACCAATTCGTCTGCGTGTTCCTAATAATATCCACTATGCGTTAGATAAAGACTTTATTAGCGCTGAAAGTGGAAAGGTGCTAGATAAAATCGTTGCAGTTATGCAGCAATATCCAACAATTGTAATTGAACTACAAGGACATACAGATTTTCGTGCTAGCGATGCGTATAACCAAGATTTAGCATTCCGACGCGCTATAAATGCGAGGAATTATCTCATTAAAAAAGGCATTGCACCAGAGAGAATGACACTTCGTTCTTTTGGGGAAAGAAAATTAATAACACCTGGTAGAGATAGAGTTGAACATGCTTACAACCGTCGCGTTGAAGTGATGTTCTTCGATATTCGCGGTGTAGAAATTATTTTGGAAAGTCAGGATGAGGATTTGCAAATAGAAAAGTAAAGACGTAGCACAAAATAATGTAGAGACGCGAAATTTCGCGTCTCTACAGAATACGACACAACACGAACAATTCCAACTATGAGATGTTGCACAAAATAATCTAGAGACGCGAAATTTCGCGTCTCTACAGAACACGACACAATAGGAATAATTCCAACCATGACCAAACCAAAATTTAAAGGCAAATATCGAATAGAATCCATCCGTCTTCCTAACCGCGACTATGCTGCCAATGGTTGGTATTTTGTAACAGTCTGCACTAAAGATTGCTTTGATTATTTTGGTCAAGTCATGTCAGGTGAGGTAAAACTTTCGGAAATAGGACAAATTGCCCAAAAATGTTGGTTAGAAATTCCCAATCATTTTGAACATACCCAAATTGATACACACGTAATTATGCCCAATCACGTTCACGGGATTGTCATTATCGATAAACCCACAGATGTAGAGACGCGAAATTTTACAGATGTAGAGACGCGAAATTTTACAGATGTAGAGACGCGAAATTTTACAGATGTAGAGACGCGAAATTTTACAGATGTAGAGACGCGAAATTTCGCGTCTCTACAAGGATCAGTGGATGAATCGAATAAATTTGGACCTTTAAAATCAGGTTCCTTACAAGCAATCATTCATGCCTACAAATCTGCTGTAACCCGTCATTGTCGTCACAACAATTATGACCATTTTCATTTTGCATGGCAATCCCGGTTTTACGAACATATTATTCGTGCTGATGGTTCATTAGACAGGATTCGAGAATACATCATCAATAATCCCGCTAAATGGGAACATGACAAAAATAATTCTGCAAATTTATGGATGTAATATTCACGTCTAGATATAAAGACGTAGCAGTGCTACGTCTCTACAAATGGAAAAAATGACATTAAAATTAAGTGATTTTACTTACGAATTTAACCCTTTCGTGTGGGAATACTATTGTCGTAAACATTTTTTATCCGCTTTGAATCTTCTGTAAATTTGAAAACTCAACATTATTACTTGCAAGTTATGTATTTTTATTGGAACTAAATCATGAAATCTTTATTTAAAAATTTAAGAGCGATCGCTCAACCTGGTGGTAAAAGTATTCCAGGCATCAGTGTTTCCCTCTGTACCTCCTTGCTAACTATTAGCGCTAGCGTTGGAATTGGCATTACTTTTAATCCAGAACGCAGTTTGGCAGGTGCTTGTGCAGGTGTATATTCCAGTAGATCTGGTGTACCTACAGCAAGTCAAAGTCAAATTGGTTACTACAATTCAATCACAAAAAGTTATGTAAACATCGCTACTTACAATAGTGGTGGCAACATTAATGCGATCGCCACCCAACCATCAACTGGCAATCTATTTTTCGTGAATCGGGATACAGGTAGAACAGTTGTTTACAATCCAAATACAGGCAGTCAAACCACTCTAACAGGAACTCTTCCTGGTGACACCACTACTATCATCGGTGCTACATTCAATCCCAGCGGCAAATTATATGTTTATTACTCAAACAGAACATTAATTGAAGTCAATCCAACTACAGGCAGCCAGACAGGCTCCACGATAAGTATTAGTGGTATTCCTGGGAATAATGATAATGATCCTGGACCTAGAATTACTAACGGAGATATTGCGATTGGCACTGACGGTGTTCTTTATGCGGTTGGTGACACTAGCAGCAGTGGTGGTAGCTACACTTCCCAGCTTTATTCAATTGCTATTTCTGGTACTACAGCCACAGCAACAGCAGTTAATGGAAACAATCTGATTACAGGAGTTAGTGGTGCTGCGGTTAATGGTCTAGCGATCGACCCAGCTACAAATATATTTTATATTAGTACTAACAATGGAACTTATCAGTTAAACTTCGCTACAAAAGTTGGAACTCAACTTACTAGTGCTGTTGGAACGAACGACTTAGCTGCTTGTGGTTCCCCAGCACCGGATTTACCCACCATTAATAAGTCATTTAGTCCAAGCACCGTAACAGGTATACCTGCGACTAGTACTCTGACACTGACTCTGGGTAATACAAATTCGGTTCCTATTTACCTGATACAAGCATTAACCGATAACTTTCAATCTGGTTTAACTGTTAGTACTCCTAGCGGGTTAAGCGGTACTTGCACAACTATTCCCGGAAATATAGTTACAGCAACAGCAGGAAGTGGTTTAATTAGCTTAAATGATGGGTTCAAAATTCCTGCTGGTGGTTGCAACGTTTCTGTCAATGTCACAGCTAATAGTGCAGGTACTTATACGAATAGCATTGCGGCTGGAGCTTTGAAAACTATTGCAGGTGACAACGCTAATGCTGCTAGTTCTACTCTTGTAGTGGCTACTACTTACACTATTTCTGGTACGCTATACAGAGACAACAACAGCAACAATACTAACGACAGCGAACCAGCCTTAGCAGCCAACGTCACCGTCACCCTTTATAATGACGCGAACGCTAACAATACTATTGATGCAGGTGAACAAGTTGGAAGTCCTGTTGTTACCAACGCTAGCGGTCAATACAACTTCGCCACCGTCCCCGCAGGTACTTACAAAATCAAGGTAGATACCGCTGATACAGACATTCCGGCTGGATATACCTTGGGGACAGCGAATGACATCACCGCCACAGTAGCAAGCGCCAATGTCACAGGTAAAGACTTTGGTTTTGACATTGCCGCTGGTTTCTGCAATTTGGGAGATGGTACAGCCGACGCAGCGATCGCAAACTATATCAGTTCTGAAGTCACAAACAATCTTACCGCCACTCGTTCTATTACAGATACTTTAGATGATGCTTGGCGCACGGCGACAGGTGGTTCGTCGAGTGGTACTGTAACACCTTGGTTCGGCACCGCTAACACACCAGGTAGTGTCAGCAACTTCATTTATCTCGATCCCGCCACATCGAGCAGCGTAAATGCGACTGTAGAGTTGGTGCTAGTTAATATTAGTGGATTAACCAATTGTGGGGGTATCTCTAATACTACATCCTCAACCCCAGTACTAAGTACTAGCCCTGCTTTACAGGATACTTCACCACGTCCTAGCAGCTTATACAACAGTGCTAATCAACCTGCTTTTTGGAATCAGACGATTGTATCTGGTAATGATAATCGCCGCTTTGCCGCCCGCTTTACCTTTGATAAACCTGTCAAGTCCTTTGGCGCTTGGTTTGGCGATTTAGAAACTCGCACTGCAAACGGCACTCCAGCAATTCTACGACTGCTTGATGCATCGGGAAATCGAATTGGTAATGATATTCCCATACAACCTACAGATTTGTCTGATGGCACTCCCCCAGACCCGGAAGCAGTTGACCAAACTAAATGTGGTTCCTCTGCTAATAATATTGGGTGTGGGAATTCTTCTACTCGGTGGGTGAGTTTTGTGGATAATAACTCTACGCCGCGCGTCAGTCAGGTATTAGTCATCGTTGGTGATGATGACTTTAACGACAATGGTGACACTGAGATTCTCAGCTTTATTGGGGCAAATATTCTTCCAGCAGTTGCCTCTAACCCCAATGTGCTGCTGGTTAAACGTATCACCAGCATCAACAATAGTACGACAACCAGGGGCGGTGATAACCTGGCAGTCTACAAAGACGAGGCTAGTAATCCTTACGATGACAACCAAATTACCGTCACAAGTCCCAATCCACCGACTACTCCCGCTGATACTGACAAATGGGTGGATGCAGATAATAACGGTGAACCCGATTTAATTGGTGGTATCAATGGTGGTAACGTGCGTCCCAGTGACGAAATCGAGTACACCATATATTATTTGTCCGCAGGTGACACTACTGCAAATAATGTTTTGATATGCGATCGCGTTCCTGATAATGCCACTTTCATCCCCACTGCATTTAATAGTTTCCCCACCAAAAATACAACTGGTCTTCCAAGTGGCGATCGCGGTATCATTTGGCAAAACAATGGTGCAACTGAATCCCTAACTAATGCCAGCGATGACGATACAGCAGAATATTTATCCCCAGGTGTTGACCCCACGATTAAGTACCCAGGTATCAAATGTGATGGGTCCAATACCAATGGTGTTGTAGTTGTGAATTTGAGGAATTTACCAAATGCGATCGCACCAGGTACACCAATTAATTCATACGGATTTATCCGCTTCCGGGGAAGAGTTAAATAAAGTGTCTGCAACAATAGACAAATGTAGAGACGTAGCACTGCTACGTCTTTGACAAATGTAGAGACGTAGCACTGCTAGGTCTTTAGGGGTTTTGGATAACGCAAATTAATGAAAAGTAGAAGAGTGCGCTTCTTACCATACTTTATTTAAATTCAATTCAAACCCAGGTAAAACATCTTCACCGGATACAGTTATAGGAGATTCTAATATTTCTACCTCTTTCCCTAAACGAAAAATTTCTACTGTTTTATTCTTCGGATCAAGTAACCAACCTAAACGAACACCATTATTAATATACTCTTGCATCTTTTCTCTGAGTTTTTTCAGAGAATCACTACTAGAACGCAATTCCACGACAAAATCAGGTGCCAGAGGCGAAAATTCTTCTTCTTGTTGAGTCTGAGTTAAAGCCTCCCATTTTTCATTACTTACCCAAGAAGCATCAGGTGAGTAAACTGCACCATTAGGGAATGTAAAACCACTGGAGGAATCAAATACAAGACCTAAATTTGTGCGATCGTTCCAGTTCCATAATTGAGCATTCAAACCAGAGTTTTTCTTACCTGTCCACGGATATGTTGGAGGCATAATTATCACTTCTCCAGTTGCGGTACGTTCTAACTGCAAATTTTGATTGGCTTGACAAAGTTCATAAAACCCCTCGATACCCAGATTGGGAATATTCAAAGTGATAGCGTTCATAAGCTTTAAGAGTGAGGTTTTGTTCTTATACTAATTCCCTTGTAGAGACGTAGCAATGCTACGTCTCTACGTCTTTTCTACTCCTATGTCTAATGCATAAACATACTCACTCATTAGTTAATAAGTAAGTAGGCGAGAATAAATCAAAGTAGATTAAGTTAAGTAATGTAAAAAATATTGAGATTATTTCGTAGTGAGGACTTTAGTCCTCAAATGAGGGCTGAAGCCCTCACTACAAATTAAGCAAGAAAATTTAACGTTGAGGAGACACTTCCACAGGAGGAATTTGTTGCAACCAATCCTTACCTAGCTGTATAGTGACATCAGAGCCGAGATTACCAGTACTTTCTACTCGCACTTCTCCAAATCCTAAAGAATTGCGAATCGATTCGGCGCTGTTACCGTCTCCTTGTTGGGCGACAATGTGTGTCACTTCTAGAGGTTCACCCCAAGACTTAGACACATAAACATTGCGATAACCAGCTTTTTCGAGGCTTCTAATTAAAGGTCGCATTTTTGAGCGATCGCCACCTGTGCTATCCTGAATTGCGATTCGCAATGAACCTGGGTCAGTCGATCGTTGCTCATGTGGGGCATTCACATCAAAGTTTTCAGCCATCATAGCCGCAATGCGATCGCGGTTTGGCAACCAATAACTAGCATCAAATTCACTCTTTTCGCTAAAGCGACCAGGTACCATCAACATTTGCATATTCGAGCGATTTGTTCGCGCTCCATAACCTATTAGGGCTAATAACTCTTCAACAGTTAAGTTGGTGTCGATATGCTCTTTAACTACATCAAGAACTTTAGGCAATTGAGCTAGTGTAGTTGGGTTGAGGCTTTGATCCATCAATGCCCGCATTACCATTTGCTGACGCTGAATTCGACCAATATCGCCATTTTCATCATGGCGAAAACGCAACATTTGTAAGGCTTGATCGCCATTTAAATGCTGCTTCCCGGCTTTCAAGTTGATGTACAAGTGCTGAGAATCATCTTGGTATTTCATATCTTTGGGAACGTAAACCGTCACCCCTCCCAAGGCATCGATCAGCTTACCAACTCCCAAAACGTTAATTCGGATATAGCGATCGATTCCCACGCCGTCCAAGAGATTACTAACGGTTTTCGCAGTTAAAGCTGGACCACCATGAGTATTTGCCGAATTAATTTTTTTAATACCATACCCCTCTATTTCTGTACGGGTATCTCTAGGAACAGAAAGCATAACTAATTTTTTCTTCTCTGGATCGAATTTGATCAAGAGCATGACATCCGCAAGACCATCAAAGGAGTTTACTTGAGGCAAGTACCTGAGATTTTTAGTTTCGGCGGGAGCGTTTTGAGTATCTGGTGGGAGTACGCTCATTCCCATAACTAATATATTAACAGGGCGAGTTAATTGAGAGAATCGCAGTCCTTGTCCGGAGATGCGATCGCTATCAAAAACTGCCGCTTCCTGGGCACTTAAAGAAGCTTGCATCAATGGCGTACTCGTTAAAGAAACTGCCAATAACGCCCCCGCAGTGGCTGATACCATCGCAATACCGCTCATCCCCACCCAAAACCACAGCCAGCGTCCTGATTTGGAATTTTGAGAATTATTTTTACTTGATGTATGGTCTTCTTGCGCCGAAGTTCTTTGAATGGTCACGGACTTCCTCACACTTACTGATAAAATTCGGTAAATTTGTTACTTCAAAGCCGACAAATCAACCCATAATAGCTAACCCTTAATTATCAGTGCTAACTTTTCTGGTTTAGTGTTAACCAAAACACTTATAGGAGTATTTCTCCTTCTTTTCGGCAAATCCGGAGACGTTTTCTTGAAGTATGGCAACATTAAACCAGATTTGACTAGACCTGTTGGTAAAGAATATGTAGTTTTTTAAAAGATGCGTATAAATACGTAGTACCACCTTCCATCCTAAATTAAATTAAGACAAATATTTCTTAGTAATTCGGTTGGCAAAACGACTAAACCCTGCTGAATGATTAGATTTGCCTTGAACTGTACGAACAATTAACCAGGCACTAACCAAAAAGTAACCAGAGGTGAGAAAGCTATCCAGGAGCAACAGCCGCAAGCTGAAAAATTCTCCGGTAACCGCTCCGGTTCCTAATAAGATATATCCCAAAAGCCAGGTAAGTGCCAGGGTAATTGACAGACGACTAACATTAAGTTGTTCCCGACTGCCTTGACGACAATAGAGAGTCCACAAGGAGGGGAAAAACCCGATGACCGGAACTAAATATAAAATTAACGATAAGGGAAAAATGTTGGCATCCTCACTGGGGATGAAAAATAAGGCTGATTTTTCTTGACTTTCTGACACAGTTGATGAGTCATTTGGTGGAAAATTATTCATTTGGGTAAGTGTAATCCTAAACTAGAGAGATGTATGTTGGTGGTGTAGTCAGAGATAATAAGTTTTAAAGAATGATTTAATTTAGTTTTATCCCGCAATCGGCTGTGATATGCAGACACGCAAGCTTCTTAACTGGTGGCAAACACTAAAACCAATAGCGCGATTCGGTGCGATCGCTCTATTCGCACCGCTACTCGTCCTTAATGGTTGGGCGATTTCGGCAATTTTTAATTACTTTCACTCCTTGATAGTTATTTTAGTCGCAGCCTCAGTTTTAGCCTTTCTGCTTAACTATCCTGTGAGTTGGATAGAGCGTCAAGGTGGCAGACGGGAACAAGTTGCTATTTTAGTCTTTTTACTTGCTTTATCAATTTTATTCGCGTTAGGTGTGACGCTGATACCGCTAGCTTTGACGCAAGCGCAGCAACTAGTTGCGCGTTTACCGGAGTTAATTGACTCTGGACGCTCTCAGTTAATGCTGTTGAACGACAAAGCAGATAGTCTTGGTTTCCCAATTAATCTTGAAGCTTTGGTAGTACAAATCAACGATCGCGTTAAAGGACAATTACAAGCGATCGCTTCACAAGCCCTCAATCTAGCTGTAGTTACTCTCACTAGCCTGCTAGACTTTCTCTTGACAATGGTTTTGACTTTCTATCTGTTGCAGCATGGTGATGAACTCTGGCACAGTTTGGTAGATTGGTTGCCTACCAAATTCCGCGATCCTTTTTCTAACACGGTACGCCTCAGCTTTCAAAATTTCTTTATCACTCAGTTGATTATCTCAACTTGTATGGCTTCAGCCCTCATACCAACTTTTCTCTGGCTGAAAGTGCCATTTGGTTTACTGTTTGGCTTAACTATCGGTATTATGGCTCTCATCCCCTATGGCGGTTCTGTAGGTATCGCCTTAACTACTTTACTGGTAGCTTTACAAGATTTCTCGATAGGAATGAGAGCGTTGATTGCAGCGGTAATTGTACAACAAATTCTGGAAAACTTGATTGCTCCGCGAATTTTAGGGAGTTTTACCGGTTTAAATCCGGTTTGGCTGCTAGTTTCGGTTTTGACCGGTGCGAGAGTTGGTGGATTGCTAGGTGTAATTTTAGCTGTCCCAAGTGCAGTTGTAATTAAAACGGCTTTAAGTGCTTTGCGTCCTGTTGTTGGTAGCGATAGTATAGAAGAGGTAAATGCACTTGCTGGTCAAGAAGAAAGCTCAAAACCTGAGTCCAAAAATCTCAGCGTTTCTGAAGCCACATTGCCTTAAGGTAGTCAGCGTCATTCAAAATTCACAGAATGCGTAAATTTCCTACTCAGGACTTACACACGGACTATGTATTTCCGTCCCTATCGACGTGAGGAAGCAATCTCTAAGTCTTGTTTTCTCACGACTAAGTAAGTGAATTTCCTACTGTGGCTCCACAATTGAACCCATAAATAAAACGCTACCTGTTTGATTATCCCTTACCGCACAGAAAAACGGACGGTCAACAATCATCCGAAATGGCTTTGGTTTCTCAACCACTGATGTTGCTACTATCCCCACAGAAGTCGCTGCTGCTGCTTCTGTTCCTTCTTCATTTACCTCAACAAAGGTTTGATGTTTAACTTGGCTGATGGCGAGATTTTTACCCATAGCGGAAAAATTAGCTTTGCCGGTGAAAGCTTCTCCCATGCCTAAATCGCTAAGGGCATCATTGAGCGTAATGTCATAATTGATTTTAAACCGGGGCAAGCGAATAAATCCTTCTTGTTTGCTGAATTGAGCCATCCATTTTTCCCAGTTGTCAGAATTCAAGTTCTCATAAAACGCTTTTGAGTTATTTTGTTTTGGTAAGAAGACATAAAAGCTGATTTTACCGTCTTTGCCGTAAGGTAAACTGACAGCTTGAAATTGTTCATTTTCTAAGTATTTGTAGTCACCCGTTTGCGACATCATCGGGTGTTTTTTTTGTTTGTCAGATTCTATGTAAAAGGGGTATTCAGCGGTTTGCTTTTTATCAAATTCGTTCTTCCAGCTACCTTTGAAGTAGATGGCGTTAATTAGGAATAATACTTGCGAAGGTTCAATTTTTTCAACTATTTTGTTGATTTTTCCATTTGTATTCTCATTTACCCAAGTGTTGATTACATTTGACGAACGAGAGTCTTTAAAGTCCAAATTTGTGACTTTAGCTTGATAAAAGTCTTTGTTTCTTTGGATGAATTCAGATTTAAAGCTAGTATCTTTGTTTGCCCAAAGCGAGTTAGCAATTTTTAGTTGCACTTTCGGGTCGGTATTTTCTAGAAGTGCTTTTAAGGCGGCGTTAGAGGAGTTTATTTCTTCTAAAGTTATGCCTTGGAGTTCTAACGCTTTTGCCATTGCTTGCTGGGTGGAACCACTAGCACCATTGTAAGTCATGGCGAGAGCGATCGCTACACTAGAAGGAGAAACAAAAATGTTATCTTTGCTATCCTTTTTCAAAACTTCGGAAAACAGTTTGAAACCAAATTTTGTATTAGCCGCAACGACTTTTGTATCAGGTGTGACTGTTTTTTTAGTTGATGGTGATTCTGAATTCGCTAAGGGAGATTTCGCGATCGCACTTGTACTGTCATTAACCTGAGAACAGCCTAATACGCCCATAAGCATAACTCCTGCTGCTGCCAGAACATAACGTCTACCCAAGCGCACACCGTAGCGTCTTTGGATAAAATTTTCTTTCACACTATTAAATTTTTGCTGATGCATTCCTCTACCTCACTTGCCAAATATTTTTTGTAAGCTGTCTGTCTAGATTGACGATTATGTGTCAGATGTTAACTATCGCATTAAAAACGACAAAAATATAGAGCGGTTACAGTTTTGGTAACAGCTAAGTAAGTGATAGGAATTAAAGACAACTTGTCAGTTATGCGAATTTTTAATTGCTCATTGAAGCGACAATGCAGATTTATGCTAAATCAGCTTTATTTTTATCGATTTTCTGGTTTTTTCTAAGTTGTATTTTAAACTACGAAATGACAAAAAAGACAAGTTTTTTTGTTGGTGGTAATAAATAAATCTGATAATGGTGTTATGCTTTCTTGGCTTTGTGTTCATGAGCCGGCAATTTTCTGGAAAAATGGTGTCTGCGCTACAGAAATTAGACATCTCCGTAAAAAATGTAGAGACGTAGCACAGCTACGTCTCTAGGGGTTCTGGGTCACGTATAATAAAAGAGCGGTCGATGTCTAATATGTAATGCGATCGCTATTCCTCTAAAAATTAGGCGATCGCATGGATGAATTTTGGGTGTTGCACCAAGGTGCTTAACTGATTGAGTTTATAGGAATGGTATAGGTCATCTATCAATACTGTCTTCTATGACTACCTCCATTGGGTAAATTGTGCAAGAAATAGTGCATAGGGTGAGGAATTGAGGAAGCGTGTAAATTGGGTTACTCGTGACACCAAATGATTGCACACTCTCTTTTCCTCTAAGAATTTCGAGTCTTGAGGTTTCGTGAATGGCAGCAAAGACGTAGCACTGCTACGTCTCTACATTCGCGCTTCTACTTACTAGATACACCCCACCAAGCTAGAGCGAAAGGTTGAACAGATTCGTTTACCTTTTCGCGAAACTGGACGCGGATTTTGTAATTGCCGGTAGCCGGAACAGGGCAGAAGATGTGTTCTACACTATTAACTGGGCTAATAGAGGAGCAAACCACGCCTGAGTTAGAATCTGAAGCATCAGCTTTGACTAAATACAAGTCGAGATTGTTCAAACCGCGATCGCGAAAATTCTCACTGACATCATATAATCCATTTTTATTTGCATCCTCTAGCTCTACCAACCGATCCCAAGCAAGAGTAACAGCAACAAAACTGCCTTGCACTAACGGCTTTGATAAGGTATAATCCATAGGTTCCCCAGAATCCAATGTCCGATAATCCCAACCAATTGCAGGCACGGCAGCAGATGGATTCCATTGACCAGGACTAAATTGGTGGTAGGCACGAAATGCATTTAAATGACCAGATCCCATTTGTGGATCGAGAGCAATTTTTGGATCGCTATAAGCCTCTGATGCCAGCCAGTCGCGATTTTGTTTATCAATTAGCGTCCGGGTCATTCCCAACCGCAAGCCATTACCAGTATCTTTAATTTTGTCTGTGGAATTTAGCAATACAGCTTTCATCACTTCATGACGGCGAGAGGCTATGCTCCAATTTGGTTGTTTTGTCCGCAGTTGTTTGTCGCCAAATTCCTGTAACAACGCAACAGTACCTGCTACATGAGGTGCTGCAAAACTCGTAC
Source organism: Tolypothrix brevis GSE-NOS-MK-07-07A (assembly GCA_019358985.1). Classification (GTDB taxonomy): domain Bacteria; phylum Cyanobacteriota; class Cyanobacteriia; order Cyanobacteriales; family Nostocaceae; genus Hassallia; species Hassallia brevis. The sequence continues at coordinate 246,640 of JAHHIJ010000005.1, forward strand.
CCGTGACTTTGTTGAGTTTGCCATCTGGATTGAATAAAGGAATGTTACTTCCAGGAGCAACTAAACTAATAGAAGGACGCCCATCAACATTAAACTCCTTTCCTGCTAGCCTACTTGCTGCTCCTTCGTTAGCAGCAGCCAAATTGGAAACATCAACTTTATTAAAAATACTTTCTCTGCGAGAAGAAAAAGCGACGTTGATTGCATTAAAATTGTCTGTAGGAATAGGAATGCCCCCTTTACCCTGGTTGCCAGCGATCGCATACACAACATCATGAACCCGACTCGACCAGTCAATACATAATGTTAGTAAAGCGTTACCGTCTAAAGTCGCTTCCGGTCGCGGATCGCGGGTGAGAGGTTCCCCAAAACTAAAGTTAATTGCGCGGACATCACCACCATTTTGCATGGCTATGTGCTGCGCCGATAAACACTCTTCTGGCTGACCCATGTTTTTCGTCGAACCTACCGCAGATGAATACAGCCGCGCTCCTGGAGCTATTCCTGGTAAGGCTTTATCTCGACTGACCATCACACCTGCCACATTGTAAGCGTGGGGGTCAACACCAGTATTTGATTTCGCAGGTCCATTGCGTAAAAAGACTCCCGCTAACGATACTGCTGTATTTTTAGACACCGCTTTATCCCAGCCAAACTTTCCTGGACGCCCAATTTCCACTTGACCAATCGCAATCTTGCGACCAGTTAAGTTATATGGAGCTTTTTGTAATCTCAGAGCATCAATACCGTTAGTGCCGATGGAAGTAACTACAGCAGCGAGTGCCGGCGCACCCAAACAAGAAGCACTCAATCCCCAAATTATCCAGGTAAGTTTTTTGACCATTGTCAATTATTAGTTGTTATTTGTTATTTATTAGTTGATGGGCATGGGGCAATTTTGTTGAGGGTAAAAGGGGGAAAGGGGAAGAAAAAAGAAATATTTCTCCCCCCTCCTCCCCTGCTTCCTTGTCTCCCGCTCCTCCACTCCCCCACTCTCCCATGAAATCTATGAGCGTTGGGTCAAGATTTTGTTACCTTAAACAGCAAGAAGGCTCACACTGTACCCGATAGGGTGAGTGTTGAGACGCGAATAATGCGGGAAGCAGAGGTACACCGCATTTTCGCATGAATAGAGAATGTCAGTTGACGACAGTTCTCTGACGGCAGTGCGACAGCGTTCTAAGAGGACATGGAGAAAACTAACGCTCTTCTGGTATCATAAATATTATCTTGACCATCAATGCCATAAGGGAAAAGTTTGTGGGGAAGGTTTCCTTCCACAAAACTTTTCAAGACAGCGCTCCCCCAAGCTAAAAGGTATATGTTGCAAGAAAAAGACTTGGGTCTTGGGAACCAGGACTCCTGCCCTTGGAGGGAATGTAAGACCAATAGAACTACGGAGTCCTGGAGGCTGTTCCCTATGAATTGGGAAGCCTACACTGTACCCCAGGGAGCGTGTAGGTAGTTCACAGACGAGGACGCTTAACAACCCACTAGCCATGACCCAAAACCCATCTAAAAAGCCGATTGTAATTGCCCCATCTATCTTATCAGCCGATTTTAGCCGTCTCGGAGACGAAATTCGCGCCGTAGACGCGGCTGGAGCAGATTGGATTCATGTTGATGTAATGGACGGTCGTTTTGTACCTAATATTACGATAGGTCCTCTGGTTGTGGAGGCGATTCGCCCAGTGACCACAAAGCCTCTGGATGTCCACTTGATGATTGTGGAACCAGAAAAGTATGTTGAAGATTTTGCGAAAGCAGGGGCAGATCACATCTACGTTCATGCAGAACATAATGCTTCCCCTCACCTGCACCGTACTTTAGGGCAAATTAAAGAGCTTGGGAAGAAAGCTGGTGTTGTACTCAACCCTGGTAGCCCTCTAGAGCTAATTGAATATTGTTTGGAACTGTGCGATTTAGTGCTAATTATGAGTGTTAACCCCGGCTTTGGCGGTCAAAGCTTCATTCCTGGAATCGTACCGAAAATCCGCAAGCTGCGCTTGATGTGCGATGAACGCGGTTTAGACCCTTGGATTGAAGTAGATGGGGGACTGAAAGCTAATAATACTTGGCAAGTTTTGGAAGCTGGAGCAAATGCGATCGTTGCTGGTTCAGCTGTGTTTAATGCTCCTGATTATGCTGAGGCTATTAAGGCTATTCGCAGCAGTAAGCGTCCTTCCCCAGAACTAGCAAAAGTTTAGCTGTCTCGCGATGTGCCCCGTCCTTTTATAAAGCGATCGCTTCCTCTATCAGAAATCGCCGATTTGATTAAGTTGGCCCAGAGAGATTATTACGTTGCGGATTTACCAGAGGACTATACAGATACTGGGCAGCCGTTGTATGGATGGATGGGAGCGATCGCACTTTTCTCTGCACGATAAAGAGTAGGACTTATACCAATTATCTAAAATCCAGCTACAGATAACGCCTCTAAAATATCTTGCAGGACAGCATTGATAGCCTGGATTCTCTTCTAAAGATTACACATTTTAAGTAGCTTGGCGATCGCAAAAACCGAAAACTCTTAAGTGTTTATATTTAACGCGAACACCAAGTTACCTGGATTTTTCGTACTACTTTGCATACTACAAATTGACGTGCGGAATGTGGGATAGTAGATAAACAAATAGCGGGACTTAGACATTTTTTTTGGTCAAAAAAGCCTCAAAGCTATACACAGCGATCATGTCGCCTCGATTTAGTTTTTTTTCTTGATATATCAGGGTTCGGGCGATTTTTTGGGGTTTGAGGTATATCCCTTGCCCTGATGATAAAACCCTTGTTAGTGGTAGCAAAGATGAAACAATCAAAATTTGGGATGTCAGCACAGTTAAAAACATTGAAAAGCGATCGCCCTTATGAAAACATGAATATTATAGGTGTCAAAGGCTTAACAGATGCCGAAATTGCCACCCTCAAAGCATTAGGTGCGGTGGAAGATGGGGAAATATAAAATTAATTTGCGATTTCGGGTAGTTATACTGAAAAATTATGTATAATATCTTCAATAGGGGTGTTATACGGAAAGTTTTTTTATATCCTGACAGAAATTGCTTGTAATGCTTATATATCGTTATCGATAAAAAGATTATACGGTAGGTCTCCGTGTAATAAATAGTTACCTGGCTTCATTTTCAGGTTGGGGCATTACAGAGACTCTCTATAGAAAGAGACAATTTTAGTAAACCAAAAAGTTTTTCGTATAAAGTATCTCCAAAGTCCCTTGACTTAAAATATTTAAGAGAATGGTAATCTCAATAAATCCTTTAAAAAATTTTTTTATGGGACTGAACGACGGTTACGCTTTACCAAAACGTCCCAATATCATTAAGTAGGTGCGTGGAAATAAACCACACTTGCTTTGTTTCGGTTAAGAGCGCTAAAGCGCAACTACGAGACAACTTCAGAGGTTTTACATTTCGTTACATAGTTGTAAATTTTCCCGCCAACCTACTTAGCTGAAATACAAAGACTTGATGCGTCCGATGAATATAAGCTTATCTGTACTGCACTACAGCATTGTTATTTAACCTATATAACTTTATCATAAACTCAATCTATGAAAAGTATTACACCTGATGTTTCAGCAAATAGAAATAGTATTTTAGGAATGAAAGTTATAATTTCCCATAACTATTATTTGGATTGTAGAATAGTAATTGAATGGGCAAAGAAATCAGAATCGAAATATATCTGCTGTGCCAATGCACACATGCTTGTAATTGCTCAAGAGTCGAGAGAATTTAGAGATGTAATTACTTCAGCAGATTTAGTCACACTAGATGGAAGACCAGTTTTTTGGTTAATATATGTAAAAAACATACTCTATTATTTTCTTGGATACTCACCCTTGCAAAATAACAGAATCATGCAGTTTTGTGGTCGAGATGTCATGGAAGAAACTATTAAACTTGCTTCTGCTTTATCAATTCCAATCGGATTTTATGGAAACAGAAAAGAGGTTTTAGATAGTTTAATCTCTAAAATTAAAAACAAATACCCTGAAATAGTTATAGATTATGCATTTTCCCCGCCCTTTCGATCTTTATCAATACAAGAAGAGATGGAAATAGTTTCCACAATAAACAAGTCAAATATTCGCATTCTATTTGTTAGCCTTGGATGCCCAAAACAAGAATATTGGATGTGTGATAAAAAAAATATAGTTCAAGCAGTCATGATAGGTGTTGGAGGGGCATTTGAAGTCGTTGCAAATCCCAATACTCGACCAAGTAAACTTGTACAAAAACTAGGTTTTGAGTGGCTTTTTAGGCTTTCATTAGAACCGAAAAGACTAATTTATAGAAATTTGTATCACAGTCCCAAATTTGTCCTTATACTATCAACTCGGATTATCTTTAAATCAATTAGGCATTTACTTTCTAAAGTCCATATCAAATTTAATATAAGTAGGTGAATGTTAAGCCTTATTAGAATTTAATTTTCTGGATATTCCTATATATTTGAGCAATGAACATGCAATCTAAAATTCTCCATGCTTTCACCATAGATGTTGAAGACTGGTATCATGGCACAAAATATGTGTATGAAAATGTTCGAGAATCAAAAAGACTAGATTATGGTATAAGCTTGCTGCTAGATATTCTTTCGGAGCATAATGTTTATGCAACTTTTTTGTGGTTAGGTAAAGCTGCGGAAGAAAATCCAAAGCTTCTAAAAAAAGTTGCTTCACTTGGTCATGAGATAGGATGTCATGGCTGGAGTCATGAGCCAGTCTGCAACATGAATCGAACTCACTTTAAAGATGAGACTCATCGCGCATTATCTTTACTTTCAGACTTGACCGGGAAAATGATTGTTGTGTATAGAGCGCCTTATTTCTCAATCACACATGAATCACTATGGGCATTACAAGTTCTTGTTGAGCTAGGAATTCAATATGATTCTAGTATTTTCCCATCAAAAAAAGGACGGTACGGAATACCAAATTTTACACAAAGTATTCATGATATCAATACAGAATCAGGCTCCATTACCGAGATGCCTATATCAATTAATAAAGTACTTGGTTTCTCAATTCCAACTTCAGGAGGTGGTTTTTTTCGGCTTTACCCATTTCAAATAACTTATTGGAACTTTCTTTCTGTAGAGAGAAGTGGCAAACCCGTAATTTTTTATATACATCCCTGGGAACTCGATCCTTTACGACCTTTCTGCAATCAGGGCTTTGCAGAATCCTTGAGGAATAAGTTAGGTATTAAATCAACAGAAAGAAAACTAAAAAGTCTTCTGGAAGATTTTTCATTTAATACCCTTAGTAATGTAGCTATCAATTTTAAGCATATCGCAACTTCCACACCCCACATAGGTAAAATGTCTTTCATGACCAGGACTTAGGCAAGTGTCACAATATAATCCTAAGTGTCACATATGAAAAACCCTGGATTTGAATTTGTACGGCTCATTAGATAAGCATCAGACAAAAAAGCTGCTGGTGAGTTAAATTATGTTACAATACCGTCTGCATAATTATACCTAAAGCTAAACCTGTGAATGAAAAGATACTTGTAATAAAAAAGCTTTGCCGTTCTCCTAATCCGCATCTTTGGATGTCTATTCTTAATAATATGTTCGCCGAAATGATTACTAAGGTATCAAGAAATACTTTAAACCAGGCGAGCATCAGAAAGAACAAGAAAGCAGCTAAAACGGAAAAAGCCAAAGTTCTAGTATCCGATTTAAAAAAGAGAATAGAATAATCTGCCATCTTCAACCAAGGAGTTGTCAAGGCTGATAGCAAAAACAAGATAGCTGTGACTGCTGTCAACCAAATATACCAAGGTGAATGTGCTTGGGATATCAGCCAGCCCAAGCTACCGTAGGCAAGCACTACTAACGTTAGGGAAACCCAAGGAAAACTTTTCATACATTGATATGGGTTGATTTCCCATTACCATATCAACTGATTATTCCATAACTATGTGCTTTACTGCAAGGGTCATTTTTTCAGCTACTTGACTTTTATGCTAGTTTATGGATCAAATGTTAGCTTCAACCGATAGTCTCATACTTTAGACATAGGAGTGAAAATGAATTATGCGTTGCCCACAAAGATTGTAGAAACGCGACCGATCGCTTCTCTACATTGTTTCTACGCCGATGTCTTTTGCTCTTCCAAAGAAAGACAAACAAGTTTACAGAGAATTATCACTCAAATTAGTTAAATATGTTCTTAAACATTTGTAAACTATTAGCAGCGATCGTAGCCGCGTGTCACGTCTTGTTAAGGAATTCTCATGAGACAACTTGTTATTGTTGAGCGCGTATGCCTCATCGGTCATATTTTATCCAAGGCTTTTGGATTGCTTGGTATACTGCTGGTCATACCTAATGCCGAAATAATTCTGAATTTAGGCACTGTTGGACAGACTGCTATGCAGTCGAGTATGGCTAACGGCGGTGTGGTTGATATTATATTAGGTACAGTAGCTGTCAGTATTTATGCGTATCGAGTTTTGGGATTGCGAAACTGGTTAGCATTCATGCTGCCATCTGTGTTGATCTCTGTAGGAAGTGAACTGCTGGGAACTAGCACAGGCTTTCCCTTTGGTGACTATAGCTACTTAAGTGGGTTGGGCTATAAAATAGCAGGTTTAGTACCGTTTACAATTCCTATATCCTGGTTTTATGTTGGTCTTTCGGCGTATTTAATCGCTAGAGCCGGTTTGCAAGTAGCTGAAAAACCAAGTTTAGTGCGTCACATAGCCGCTATAGCGGTGGGTGCTTTATTATTCACCTGCTGGGACTTTGCTTTAGAGCCAGGTATGAGTCAAACCGCTTTTCCGTTTTGGTATTGGGAAAAACCAGGAGCTTTCTTTGGGACACCTTACGGAAACTATGGAGGTTGGTTTGGTACAAGTGCTTTATTCATGACTGTAGCAGCGCTATTGTGGAGAAATGCGTCGATAAAATTAGAGCGATCGCAACTCAACGTTCCAATAATAGTTTATATCAGCAATTTTGTCTTCGCTGCCGGACTCAGCTTAGGATCTGGGTTTGCGATTCCAGTTTTGTTGGGCTTTTTTGGTGGTGTAGTTCCAGCTGTAACTCTGTGGTGGAGAACTGCAAATACACTCGCACAACCAGCCATTGAAACAAACACAGAAATGCAAGTGGCTCCAGTCAAAGTTGCTTTGAAGTAAGCATTTTCACATTAGAAGAGGGATGAAAAAGAGGGGGAAAGGTGAAAGGGGAAAGGGTAAAGGAAGAAAAGTTTTTCCCTTTTCCCTTCCTGCTGCCCAATACCCCATTACCCATTCCCTAAGTAAATGTAAAATACTCTCCGCTCTTCGTAGTGAGCGGTTTACCGCTCCTCCCTGAGGATTTTAACGGCTAATCAGGTTACTACGTTAAGGAGCGTTTATTTATGCTCATCTACTTATTACCCATTACCTATTCCCGATTCTTCAATTTTGAATTATTTAACCCTATTTTTGCTACTTCTCCAAGTACCGGCAACAGCAATTTTGCTCTCCCGTCTGCTCAAAGGACCAGGACGCCATCCCCCCATTGAACCACAACAACCAACACCAGAGCTTTTAGGTAGTGTCAGCGTTGTCGTCCCCACACTAAATGAAGCTCTTCGCATTAGCCCTTTGTTGGAATCATTAAGCCGACAAAGTTACGAACTTCGGGAAATTATTGTTGTAGACAGTAAGTCCCAAGATGGCACTCCAGACTTGGTAAAATTGGCTATTCAACAAGATCCCCGTTTTCGCCTGATGACGGATGATCCCTTACCCCCTGGTTGGGTGGGACGTCCTTGGGCGTTGCATAATGGCTTTTTGCATAGTTCAGAGGGGAGTGAGTGGTTTTTGGGGATGGATGCTGACACTCAGCCCGATCCCGGTTTGATTGCTGGTTTGGTAAAGACAGCAGAAGCTGAAAAATATGACTTGGTTTCGCTTTCGCCTCAGTTTATTCTGAAATATCCAGGGGAATGCTGGCTACAACCGGCTTTGTTAATGACTTTGCTTTATCGATTTGATCCCGCTGGTGTGAATACTAAGCAGCCAGAACGGGTAATGGCGAATGGACAATGCTTTTTGTGTCGTCGCTCAGTTTTAGCGGCTGTGGATGGCTACAGCAGTGCTGGAGGTTCTTTTTGTGATGATGTGACTTTAGCTCGTAATATCGCCGCTGAAGGCTTTAAGGTGGGTTTTCTGGATGGTGCGAAGGTGCTAAAGGTGCGGATGTATGAGGGAGCGCTGGAAACGTGGAAGGAATGGGGGAGAAGTCTTGATTTGAAAGATGCATCTTCCCGCGCTCAGTTGTGGGGGGATTTATGGCTACTTTTTGCAGTCCAAGCTTTACCTCTACCAATCGTCCTAACTTACCTCTTTCTCTCCCCCCCTCTCCCCCTCCCCCTCCCCCTCCCCCTCCCCCCCTCCCCCACTCCCACCCTCCTCCTACTGGGTTTGAATGGATTTCTGCTGGTAATTCGCTTTGCTTTATTATGGGCGATCGCACCTTCTTACGATCGCAAAACTGCTAATGGTGGCTGGTTATTCTGGCTTTCCCCTTTAGCCGATCCCATAGCAGTGCTGCGAATTTTCTTATCTGCATTTCGTACTCCCCGCGAGTGGAGGGGACGCAAGTATAGTTAGGAGCAACCGTCGTAGAGACTTCGGTGTGGTAAAGACGTTCCTCCAGTCGTAGAGACGTTCCGCCGGAACGTCTCTACAGTATTGACATCACTCCTCAGTTTCACTTTCCACGCGATCGCCTCTTTCCAATTCCCAGAGAATTTGATTGCCTTCTCGTCGTACCCGTGAGACAATCCAGTTGCGCCAACGCCATTGATCTCCTCGACTAGTGACAGCGCTGGGGTGAACATCCATTAAATCTGCTAGTTCGGAACTGGTGATTAAGTAGCCTTTTGTGGCTATTTCGTCGGCGATGTGCAGAGTTTCAACTAAGTTGCGGAGATGCTCCACCCTCATCTCTGGCGGTTTTTCTTCGATTGCAGTGGCTGTAGGTGGCTCCATAATTGTTGTATCTGTTGCAATACTGATTTCTTGTTTGCTTTTGTTAATTATTGTCGAGTTTGTATCACAATCAGATATTTTTGCTACATTTATCTCCCTTGTTTGCGTTAAGGATTGGTGAGAATGGGTAGAAGCAAGTTGTTTGAGGGATGGGGTTTTGCCAGTAGCGTAGGCACGAGCAATTACATCACACCGTTCGTTACCTATGTTACCAGAGTGACCCCGGACGTGTTCCCATTTTACTTTGCGACTGTTGAGTTCATCTAGTTGTTCCAGAAGGTCTTGATTTTGGACGGGGTTGCCATCGGCTTTTTTCCAGCCTTTTTTTTTCCAACCTTTTACCCACTTGGTAACGCAGTTGATTAGGTATTCGCTATCGGTATAAAGGGGAACGGGTTCTTTTTGCCCAGATTCTTCTAAGAATTCTAGAGCAGCGATCGCAGCTTGCATCTCCATTTTATTATTGGTGGTATGGGGAGAGCGATCGCCCATTTCGTAAACTGAGCCGTCGGTAAAATAAACGACTACACCCCAACCACCAGGACCAGGGTTGCCAGTGCAAGCGCCATCAGTGTATATACTTTGAATTGTGCGTTGAGAAGACATGGTTAAAATATCGAACCGCGAAGACATGTTCACGAAGTGTCACGAAGAGAAGGATGCAAAGGAAGAAGTTATTTGATATCCGCGAAATCACCCATAATAAAAAAAAGAATCCCTGGTTTGACTACGCAAAACCTGTCCCTCTCTGACTCGGAGACGGACAGACTTGAACGTCCGTTCAAGGCAGGGAGAGGTCAATTCGGGAATTACGGTTAATTTGCGGGACATGATATTATTAGCGACGAAGGCTGCGAAGCAATATATACGTTAACATGGCAAAAATCAACCCTATGCCTAAACTCAAGGTAAAGATTTGGGTTTGGTAAGTCAGAGGGTTTTGATTTTCGGGTATTTTGGCTAGGATGACGGCAGATCCTAATGCGCCAAGTGATAAATGCGATTTTTTACATCTTGCGTGCTGGCTGCTCCTGGCGTTTCTGTTGCCTCATGATTTACCAACATGGCAAACTGTATACTCGTATTTTCAGCGCTGGCAGCGTCAAGGCGTATAACAAAAAATTTACACAATACTGCGATCGCAAATCAGGTAACTCCAAGGACGAGACCTAGATGTAGCGAAACAAATCGAAACATATGGCAAACCAAACAGAAACTATTGATTTACAAGTGACTCTTGACGTGTCAATTAATATTTTACATTTCCTTAATAACCGCTTAATACATGTTATTTATGATAGTATACTGAGTAGTAGCTTTATGTAATCTTACATTAGCTTTCTTCTTAAAGGATTCTAACTAAGGTTCAGTATTGACAGTTTCCAGTTATTGAGACTGGTGATGTAGTTTTTGGTTACGCGCAAACTGTATTAGCTGCTAAATCAAAGTCAAACAATCTGATCTTAACGAGTGTACTATGAAATTTTCAAATGCCTGCAAATTTCCGATCATAGTTGCTGCATCAACTTTTTTCCTAAGTTTAGGTGCCAACAAAATTTCGGCTAACACTGCCATTCAAACTATTGCTCAGACTCCTGAATACACTTCAGAAACACAGACTGATAATAGCGATAATAACGAACCTCAGACTGAAAGTCTAAGGAACAATAACAGATTCTCTGCCTTGAAATTTATCGGCTTAACCGCCAACAATACTTTAGTCACTATAAATCCGCAGAGATTTGATAGAACAGTTAGAGTTAGGGGAATTGACGGCAATTTACAAGCCATTGACTTCCGTCCAGCAAACGGTCAGCTTTATGGTCTTACAGACACTGACAATTTATACACCATTAACCCACGCAACGGTCAAGCTACGTTTGTCAGCAAACTAAGCAGCAGCTTCAATGGCGGATTTCAGTCAGGGTTTGACTTCAATCCCGTAGTAGACCGCTTGCGAATAGTAGGTAGCAATGACCAAAATTTTCGTACCAACGTAGATACAGGTGAAGTTGCTGTCGATGGAGCCTTGGCTTATGTTAGTGGGGATGTCAACGCTGGAATTGACCCCAACATTACCGCTTCAGCATACGAAAATTCCGTTGCTGGAGCTACAGCTACTCGACTTTTTGGTATTGACTACGACCTTGACGTATTAGTACTACAAAATCCACCCAATGCTGGTGGACTCCAAACAGTAGGCAAGCTGGGTGTCAACTTTGCACCCATAGGTGGGTTCGACATCTTCACAGACGCACAAGGTAACAATATGGCTTTTGCACTGTCAGGTTCAGCCCTTTATTCCATCGACCTGTCCACAGGTGCTGCAACAAGAATCGCTAGAGTATCCACAGGTTTCATCGGTTTAGTCGTAACTGACCGTGATTAACCCAGGACTTACGCGAATGAGGTTGCCCTGTTTAGCGAACCCCTGATCAACAACTTGTAACGCCCGTATCTACTGGGAGCCTTGCTCACAATTAAAGATGGCACAAATATCGATGTTGAATCAGGCGACAGCACAACTACAAGAATTTATTTCCGATGATCAAGAAAACCCCGCTATACATAGTATAGCGGGGTTTGCGTCTCAAACGTCACCTACCCAGACCTATTTAGTTACCCTCTTAGGAACGCTTCGGGGCATTTCTTAACACACTTCTTTTTACCATTGACAATTTCACACACTAAAACTGGATATCCACCTCCATTACACTGTGCAATCAACTGTTCTGATTTTGACTGTGACAATGATTTGGCTTGGGCTGAAATTCCACCTAAAAGTACGGCAGTTGCCGATGCAACGAGTACAGCTATCTTGTACTTTCCTTTCATGAAAATATCCTCCGTTTTTCTCTACATTTAGTTTTGTCCGGACAAATAAATATAAATGAAAGGAAAAGCAACTTATGCAGTTTCTTCCCCCATATCTGAAGTTCAGCAGCATGAATTAGCTCAATCGCGCTGTTGTGCAAAGGCTGAAGGTCTTTTATTTCAAAAATTGACCGAAATTAATGGGATACAAGCCCCGTCCTTCGTTTGACGGCTTTATGGTAAAATAGATATAGTCGCCATAGGGCATTAGGAGACTATAAACGAACGTCGAGGGATGATAAGACTATTTCCATAGCACAACCCAATGAAGCGTTAAGGAATCCTCGTCCTAAAGTCCGAGGAGCTAGATTAAATCGTCAAATAACTTAACAATAGATAATCGTGTAACGGCACGTCTTATAGTGAAATCAATTAGCCGTATAAAGCACGGTGATTGACTACTAAGAGGGAAAAACTCATGGTTCAACGTGGTTCTAAAGTACGTGTCCTCCGTAAAGAATCTTACTGGTTTCAAGATGAAGGAACCGTAGCATCTATTGACCCAAGCGGCATCAAATACTCAGTAATTGTCCGCTTTAGCAAAGTAAATTACTCAGGCATCAACACCAATAACTTTGCTGTGGATGAATTACTAGAAACTGAAGCACCCAAGGCAAAGGCGAAAAAGTAAATAGGGTATAGGGACAATGAGGTAATATTTATTACTTCATTGTTTACTCACCTTCCCATCTCGCCATAAACGATCTTCGTGCTTTAATTAATGCGTAGTTTGCTGAAGTTAGCTCACTAATGCCTGAATTACCTGAAGTAGAAACAGTTCTTAGGGGTCTAAATCAATTGACCCGAAATCAAAAAATTACGGGTGGAGATGTATTGCTTGAACGAGCGATCGCTTACCCGTTTTCTTCTTTTGAGTTTATTTCTGGAATTAAAGGAAATGCGATCGCTACTTGGCATCGTCGAGGCAAATATCTCCTAGCTGAACTTAGCTCCGAAAGGGATGGGGGGACAGGGGGACAAGGGGACTTCTTGGAGAATAATTCTTCTTTCTCCCCCTTCGGGTTCGCCAGTCGCACGCCAGGTGCTACAACGGAGGGAACCTCCGCAACGCACTGGCTCCTCAACGCTCTTAACCCGCGCACGGCGCTGGACTCACCATCCCCCCCTCTCCCCCTCTCCCCCTCTCCCATTTCCTTCCTTGGGGTTCATCTGCGAATGACCGGTCAACTGCTGTGGGTGCATCGAGATGAACCCTTGCACAAGCATACACGGGTAAGGTTATTCTTTGGTTCGGAGCAAGAATTACGCTTTGTTGACCAGCGCACTTTTGGTAAAATGTGGTGGGTTCCTCCAGGAGTTGCGGTTGAAAGTATCATTACTGGTTTACAAAAGCTGGCGATAGAGCCATTTTCACTGGAATTTACTGTAGAGTATTTGATAAGTAAGTTGCAAAATCGCCGTCGTCCGATCAAGACTGCGCTATTAGATCAATCAGTCGTGGCTGGGTTAGGCAACATTTATGCTGATGAAGCTTTGTTTTTGAGTGGAATCCGACCAGAAACACTGTGTATAGATTTGAAAACAGAGCAAATTGAACGTTTGCGATCGCATATTATTCAAGTGTTAGAAACCAGCATTGCCGCTGGTGGCACGACTTTTAGTAATTTTCTCAATATAAAAGGTGTCAACGGTAACTATGGCGGTGTCGCTTGGGTTTACAACCGCGCCGGAGAACCTTGTAGAATATGTGGTACAGCAATTGAGCGTATTAGATTAGGTGGGCGTTCTAGTCACTTCTGTATACAGTGTCAACGTTAGGTGTTGCCATGCCAAATCCCGATCCGAAAGTTCCCCATCCAATGGAAGGATTCCCCCAGGTTTGTTTCATCAAAAATGTTGTCTCAAACCCCAATATCATCATCGGGGATTTTACTTATTATGATGACCTGGAAGACTCAGAAAATTTTGAGCGGAATGTGCTTTACCATTATCCGTTTATCGGCGACAAACTGATTATCGGCAAATTTTGCGCCATCGCTACAGGTGTAAAATTCATTATGAATGGCGCAAACCATAAAATGTCTGGGTTTTCTACCTATCCATTTGAAATTTTTGGTCATGGTTGGGAACGCGTAATGCCGCAAGACGAATTACCTTTCAAAGGTAATACCGTGATCGGTAACGACGTCTGGATTGGATACGAAGCGGTGATAATGCCGGGAGTAAAAATCGGCGATGGTGCCATCGTTGCGGCAAAATCTGTAGTAGTGAAAGATGTTCCACCTTACACAGTTGTCGGAGGGAATCCAACTACTCAGCTACGACAGCGGTTTTCAGATGAAACCATTGATGCTTTGTTAGAAATTGCTTGGTGGAATTGGAATATTGAAAAAATTACGAGAAACTTAGAAAAAATTGTCGGTGCAGATATTGAAGCGTTAAAAATGTGTGTTTGACTTTTTTGATCGTTATCCAAAAGATATCTCCAGAAACTAATTATGCGTTGCCTGAAACCCTTGATTAGACGTAGCAGTGCTACGTCTCTACCTATGACTCTGGAGATGTCTAAAGATTATGGAGATACGAACCCCATTCTTGCAGCGTCACCGATAAGAGCTTTTTATCAGTCGTGATTAGTTGAAAATTAAGGCATCTTTGCGCTTTTACGTCTTGGCGAGAGATAAAATTCAATCAGGAATCCACAAATATACACCAAGAGGGGAAAGTAAATGCCGATTAAAAGAGGAGATACGGTTCGCGTTGTCCGCGAAAAGCTAGAAAATAGTTTAGAAGCACAAGCTAGTGATACACGCTTTCCTAGTTATTTGTTTGAAACTAAAGGCGAAATTGTAGATATCAAAGGTGATTACGCGCAGATTAAGTTCGGGAAAGTGCCGACACCAAATATGTGGTTACGGTTGGATCAACTTGAAGAATTTAAATAAAGAATTCAAGAGGCTAACGCAAGAAATATTAGCGACGGCTGGTGACTTTTTGCAACAATAAAAAACAGTAGCATTAATTGCTACTGCCCGATTTGAAAAATGCGATCGCGCGATCGCATTTTTCAAAATTTTATTAGCGATGATAATTTCATCCTGCTTTTGAGAGAACTTGTGTTCATCCCAAAGAGATACAAAGTTGGTTTAGTAACAAATATTTTCGTATATAGCAGTCCTGAAAGACAATATCCCCGACTTCTTTAAGAAGTCGGGGATATGAAACTGGATATTTTTGTAAATTAAAACTTGAGATTTTTCAGTATTTTTCCAAAAATTAAAATGTTTTAGCGAAAATTATACTGGTAAAGCTTATTATTTATACAGTGTCACAAAAATTACAAAATATGACAAATCAAGCTGCAACTCGCCTACTGCTTGCGTTATGGGAATTGGGAGGAGCAAAGCAGGAAGTGAATAAAGGTAAACTTCACGATCGCATCAAATCTAAAGACAAGAAAATAGCAGATTTTAAAGAGATTTTTGATGAATTGAAACAAAAAGGAGCGATCGTTATCTCCAAAAAAGGCTACACTCTCGCGTCTCCTCAAGGTTTAGCGGTGCTGAGTGAAGGTTTGAAAAGTGGTGATTTTAAATTTGAAGGCACTATTGTCGGAACTTGGGCAGCAAATGCGTTGATAAAGTGGATTGGTGAAATGGATGGTGCAGATGTACCAGTTAATGGGGTAAAGACTGAAATTAAATCTTACGACGAGTTTGAGAAAGTCACATTGGAAGTATACGACAAGCTGAATCGGGACTATAACCTGAATGATTTGGTGCCGATATATCGAATTAGGAGAGAAATAGGCGATCGCACAAGTCGCGAAAATTTCAGTGATTGGCTGTTGGAAATGCAAGCTAACGATATTTTTCAGCTAATGGCGGGAGAAATGCCAGACATCACTCCTGATAAACGTGATGACTCAATCACCATCCCCGGTGGTGGATTGCGCTACTACGCCAAGCACTTAAGTTAATCGTATTGCCCAAAATTCAGTTTTAGTTTGTTACCTCACACCAATCGCTATGGAAAATCCTTCTGTTTCACCGATAGAAGACATCAACGCCGCCATCCAAAGTCACAATCCATTTAGCAACGCTGGGATTGTCAAAGAACAAGATATATGGGGGAAGGGATTCCCCGATGTGCCTACTTTAAATGCTCACGCTTCTGATACTGTTTTTCAGGCAATTGAACTGGTGCGTACTAGTCAATCTAGTCAGGACAAAGTTACTTCAATTGCCATAACTGCTCAATACGGAGTAGGTAAAACTCATCTCCTTAGCCGTATTCGCCATCGGCTGGAACGCGAAGGCGGCGCTTTATTCGTCTATGCAGGTGTCAATAATTATACAGATTTAAACCTGGTTAAATACCAATTTCAGCAAACTTTGGCAGATAGTCTGAGCAAAACAGGTAGTCAAGGAGTTATGCAGTGGCAAGAAGTAGCAGCTGCGATCGCAAACGAAGGCTTCAAAGCGATTAATGCCAATGCTCCAAACCTTTCTCCTCAGGATCTGGTTGATCGATTTGACAAAGTATCTGCTACTTGGTCAGCTAAAAACAAAAGTTTGATGAATACGCTCACCAAGCAAGTTCTCAAAACAAAATCAAATGTAGATCCCTATATTTTACGGGCTATTTTGTGGACGCTTTCAGAAACTCAAGCATCTTTTGCAAGAGAATGGTTATCTGGTCATGAGTTAGCAAACTCTAATGCTGATACTTTAGGATTACCCAATCCTAGCAAAACTAGTCAAGACAGAGAAGCTGAAGCACTAAAAAATATTCAGCAAATATTAAATTTAGTGAGTTACTACAACCCTGTTGTTATTTGTTTTGACGAAATTGATGTTAAAAACAACTCTACTGATGATGGGTTGCCAACAGAATTTGTAATTGCTAACTTGGTTAAAATTCTGCACGATACTCTCGAAAACTCTGAACTCGGTCGAGGTGTTGTTATTCTCACAGTAATGATGCCTGATACCTGGGCAGACAAGGTAAATATAATACCAGGTGGAACACCAGATAGAATTTCAAAATATACGCAACGCAAACCAATAGATTTAAAGCCTCTTACTGGTGATTCTATGGTTGAACTAGTCAACGTGTGGCTGAAAGAATTTTATGAGGCAAGGAATTTAACTCCTCCTAATACTCTTTATCCATTTGAAGAAAGTGAACTGATAAAATATGGTAAAAACAAACTAACTGTTAGAGAAGCTTTGCAATGGTGTGCAGAAAACTTTAAACTTGATACAGAGGAATTACCAAAGGAGCCATTTGAGCGATTTGAACTGGCTTTAAAAAGGGAGAGTGAAGTAAACCTTGGTGATTATTTAGAAGAAACGCATAATTCTTTAATTGTCGAGGCTTTGCGTTTTGGCTTTGAGACATTAAAAGGTCAGACATTAGAAGGTGAGACGGAAACAGGTGAGACTTTAAACGAAGTAAAAGTTGAAGATGTTATTGAAGTTGAGCCAAGATCAAAGAATCAGGGTTGGATAAACTTTAAGATTATCGGTAAAGATAAAAACAAAGCTTTCAAAATAGGCGTTACTGTACTCCAATATTCTAACGGACGTGTAGTAGGTGCAGGAATGTGGCGTTTAATTGACTACGAAACATTCGATATAACGCGGGGTTGCTTAGTTCGCTCTAAAGAAAAAACAATTCGCAAGAATTGGGAGTCATACGGTCATCTCAATAAACTTGTGCAAGATTTGGGTGGAGAATGGGTGTATTTGAAAGCAGAAGAAATTCAACCTCTCATTCACCTTTATTCGGTTTATCAGAAGCGCGAACTTTATAAGCTAGATGAAGTGCAAGTATTAGAGTTTTCAAAACCAATAACTGCCGAAAATCCTTTGTTGCGAGAAATATTGAGCGATCCTTCGGGTGAAATTGATGAGGAAACTATTGAAGGAGATGAACTATTAAACGACTTTCTTAACCCACCCAATATTGAAGATACAGATGACGCGGATGATTTGGGTGAGTTGTTTAATTAACCATGAGCGAATCAACTTTAATTTACAACGCTTTATGTCTACCATCTCCCGATATTGAAGCATTAATTCAAGGACGAATGATTGCCGCAATGCCTCGGAAATTTATTAATCCGGGGCAGACATTTACTTTATATCCAGCGGATATTTCACTTAATTTACTACCTCCAGAACAGTACTATCGCTCAAGTTTTTTACCCATAGCTGAGAATGCGCTCGCTCAAATAAATTCTCAAGGTGTTTTGATGCAACCTAAGCAATTGAGCTTAATTGCAGATCAAGAACAGTTACAATTGCCTCTGTTAGCTTCTGAGGCAGTTTTAATTAAAGCTTGGGCTAAATGCGAACTGTGTCAAATAGTAAATGAATCTGAATCATTAAAAGCTTTATCACAACTAAGCATCTGGACAACGAAAGGATTACAGCAAATTCTCTTAGAACGATCGCATATTTTTTTAGCCTACCTGCGCGTTTATTTGCTGCCTAAACCGTTTGAGATACCAACACAACCCCAAAATCGTCATTTTGTGCCTTTGCCTAATTCCCTGAGGGTTTCCGACGCCAAACCGGTGTTAAACGATCGCATCTTCAACCAACGCAAACACCAATTACAAAATTTACATCCACCACTGCATCCACAATTAGAAGAATTGCAAAGTGTTTTAATTTCCCTCGCTACCACCAACCCAGCAGCTAAACAATTAGAACAAGATATCAACATATTTTTAGGTTGGAGTAGTGAGCAATTTGTCAAGCAAACCGATTTAGATTTAGCTTGGATAAATGATATTGTAAAATTAGGCGATCGCAGCATAGAAGAAGATCAAGGAAAAAGCAATTATCAAGCTGGTACAGATTTTGAAAAGGTAGTGCGTGATAGTCTTGAATTCCTGGGTTTTACTCTTGACTATTCCCATAAAGGTGGTGCGGGTGGTTTAGATTTATTTTGTTCCCAACCATACCCGCTATTTGGTGAATGTAAGGCAGGTAAAAAAATTCCCAACGATACCGCAGTGCAATTGTTAAATTTAGGAACTTTACGCAGACAAGACCTTTTCAAACAAGCCACTAAATTAATTATTGGTTCTGGTGAACCGACAAAACAACTTCAAGACGCAGCAAAAGTACATGGTATGGCTATAATTAACCCAAAAACACTTGAGAATCTAGTCAAACTGCAAAGCACTTATCGTAATTCAGTAGATTTATTTAAACTAAAAGAATACCTAAAAGCAGGTCAATCTGATGAGGAAGTTGAAAAATATATTAACCAAGTTTATACAGAGATTAAACTGCGATCGCAAATCATTCAACAGGTAAAAAATTATCTAGAAAATACAGGTTTCGAGCGAGCAAGTGTTGATGCACTACATGGTTTTATTGCTGGTGCATCGATGAAAATTCAACCTCAAGATTTACATGATTTATTAATTGAACTTTCATCACCTTTAACAGGCTATTTGGGACGAATAAAAGGCAAAGATTGGAGAAGCGATCGCTTTTATTTTCTCCGCGACTTACCAACCCACATTCCGCACTTCAGAATGTAGCATAAAATGTTAGGCAATAGCTCTCTGGTCTGAGTAAATAAAAATACCAAAAATCTTTAAGTAAGTCGGCATTAAGAAATAAACTTATATTACGAAGTA
>JAHHIJ010000014.1 GCA_019358985.1 Tolypothrix brevis GSE-NOS-MK-07-07A
TGTTGGTCATAAGTTCAAGCGTCTTAGATACAAGGTAAGACAAGGCATGGAAAAACTCAGAACCAGAATTAAGAACCTGCGCTCTGAGTGCCACAAACAAGTCGGGTCATACCTGGCGAAAAATTACTCTGTCTTAAAAAAAATACTGAATACCGTAAAGACAGCATTCGAGTTGTAGTCACTCGTTTGCTAGCATTTGGCAGTGCTACGTCTTTACATACCATTTTTTACCACCAATTCCTTAATACCAACTGTATTGGTTTATTGCTAATAATTCATATCTGGTAAATAAAAATGCTAATCAATAAAGTAAGTAAAACATCAAAAAACGGTGTTAATTTTCACAAAAAAACTCAGCATGTTTTCGTATTCTTAGAAATTTTTGAACGCGAAGGTGGAATTCAATCATATGTAAAGGATATTTTTCGAGCTTATGCCGGATTGAAAGAAACCTATCACGCGGAAGTATTTTTGTTGCGAGACGGTTCTGGCTGCTCAAATCCTTTTAAGTCTGAGCATTTAAAATTTCATTACTTTAAAACTGAGTCTCCTCAGGTGGGACGAATGAGAATGGCAACAGCATTGCTGAAGCATCTGCTGCGACAGCGACCAGAGCAGGTTTTCTGCGGTCATATTAACCTCGCACCATTGGTAGGTATATTGTGCCAACCTCTAGGAATTCCCTACACAGTGATGATTCATGGCAAAGAGGTTTGGCAGCCATTACCAGCCGCGACAAAATCCAGCCTGCAAAAAGCAGCACGCATTTGGACGGTCAGCCGCTACACTTGTCAAGTTGCCTGTGCTGTCAACAACCTTAATCCTGCTAATGTAGAAATATTACCTTGTGCGGTGAATGGTGATTACTTTACTCCAGGAGCCAAGCCGACTGCGTTGTTAGAGCGCTATGGTTTAACTGATGCCAAGGTCTTAATTACTGTAGCGCGGTTGTGGTCGGGAGATATTTATAAAGGTGTGGATATAACGATTCAGGCGTTACCCCAAATAGCTCGTGTTTTCCCACAAGTAAAATATTTGGTAATTGGTCGTGGCGACGATCAACCCAGACTAGCACAGCTAGCCAAAGATTTAGGCGTTGCACAGCAAGTTATCTTTGCTGGGTTCGTGCCTACAGAAGAACTGGTAGCACACTACCGTCTCGCTGATGCTTACATTATGCCTTCCCAAGAAGGCTTTGGCATTGTCTATTTAGAGGCGATGGCTTGTGGAGTGCCGGTGCTATCAGGTGATGATGATGGCTCTGCTGACCCCTTACAAGATGGTAAACTAGGATGGCGAGTACCCCACCGCGATCGCGATGCAGTGGCGGCGGCTTGTTTAGAAATTCTCAAAGGTGATGACCAGCGTTGTGATGGCGAGTGGTTGCGAGAAAAAGCGATCGCTATATTTGGTATCGAAGCCTTCCAACAGCGGTTGCAGCAACTTTCATCAAGAGTCAAGAGTCAAGGGTCAAAAGTCAAGGGTCAAAAGTCAAGGATCTATTAATTTTGGATTTGGGACGACTATATTGTAAAGTCGCTATCCTAGAAGAAGAGGCAAACTAAATAGTCCAATATTTTATCAAGCCTTCTTAAAGTTGAGCAGTTTAAGTAATTTTTTCGGAACTTGTATTCTGCTGTTTGTATGTGTAGAATGTAAAATAATGCCAAAAACCAAGGCTAAAACAATCTGGTTAGTAAACCGCAGATCATTCTTGACTAGCAAGCCTGTAAAAAGGTAAACCGAGAGTCCACGGTTTGTTAAATTTGCTGAAATGAATGAACAATGGCTAAAAGCTTCAAAAAAAATTGCTTGGATAAAAAAATAGGGTGGGCTACACCCGAATTTATGCTTGTGGACAAGAAGGAGCCGACTCCCTTGGTTGAAGCAAGAAGCAGACCCTCTAAAGGAAACTTTAGTTGAATGGCTAGCTTTAAAGAAGTTTGGTCAAGTTTTGTATAGCAGCAGGACAACATTTAAAAAATGAGCCTTAAATCCTTACAGTTAAATCTTTTAAATCTCCGCCCTTGGCTGACTGTAGTCGCAGTTATCTGGTTGCTGGGGTCATTGGGCTTGGGCTGGTTGGTTAATTCGCTGCTAATTATTTTTGGGCTGCTATTCTTAGCACCCGTTTTAGCTTTCTTTGGGTTTCGCTGGTGGTTGCAACGCAACTTGGTTAATGACCAGTGTCCCGTTTGTGCGTATGAATTTAGCGGGTTAAATAATACTCCCTTGCAGTGTCCTAACTGTGGAGAGCAATTACTGGTGCAACAAGGTCATTTTCGGCGTTTCACACCAGAAGGGACAATTGATGTTACCGCAGTGGAAGTGCCAGCCCAATCAATGGAAGATTAGTCATGCATCGGCTTAGTGTAAAATGAATGATTTTTGACTACTTCTTTTGTTGCGAAAATGAAAGGCTATAGTTATACTGTCGTTGGGATAGCTCACCGACATATATTGAGTAATTCCCTTTTTCCCAGTAACCAGAAATTTCTGGCTTGCCTCCAGAGTAACTATCCGCTAAAACACAAAAGCGCCCTCCAGGACCGTCTATCAACAGTGTCGGCTTTCCAGGGCTTTCAACTGTTAATCGCAAGTAAGGTAGTGGATCTGTAATCTGGATAACTTGATTAGGTGTAGCGGCAATGTTACCGCAATTGCTTTTGTTTTCTCCCCCTGACTTGCCATTGACAATCAGTGGTTCGGGTTGGGAATTGGGCTTGATTACTAAAAGTGGTGCTTCCGCCAAAGTAACATTGGTAAAAACCAAACCCATCGCCAATACTACGGGAACAACCGTAAATAGCTTAAGCGTCTTCATCTGCTAGTGCCCCCGATTTATATAGCGATATTGATATACATAGCTTCAGTTGGTAGACGCTGGCAATTGATTTTTTGTTTCTAAGTGTGACGGATAATTTTTTCTTGACGAAATAAATCACAAAAACATCGTCGAACGGCACGTAAGCCCTTTGGCTTTAGACAGGGGAGGAAGTGCCAACGGTGGTTAAAACCACCGTCAATATTCAACCATGATGTGGATCTTCTATTAACACACGGTCAATACAATGTCTTATGGTTGTCAACAGATTTTAATTAGTCCCGATAAAGAGCTAAAAGCATTACTTGAGTTTGTTTGTGCCGAGGCTAACAACTTAATCAATTGCGGAATTTATTATTCTCGACAGTTCTATTTCAAAACAGGCAAGTTTCCGAGCAAAGTCGATTTGCATAAGCAATTAGGGACTATTCAGCAAAACAAACATTATCAAGCTTTGTATTCTGATACAGCACAGCAGATTTTAACTGGTGTTGCAGAGTCTTTTAAGTCTTTTGTTGGGTTATTGAAAGGTATCAAAAAAGGTACTGTTACCCAAAAACCAAGATTACCGGATTATCGTAAGTCTGGGGGAATGGCATTTGCAACTTTTACAGGACGCTCTATTAAGTTAAAAGATGGTATGCTGCGTTTCCCTTTAGGAAGTTTAGTAAAAACTTGGTTTGGCATTGATGCATTCTATTTACCTATGCCCTCTAATCTAGATTTCAAAGCTATTCGAGAAATCAGGATACTACCAAGAAACCGCCAATTTTACGCTGAATTTGTTTACAGAATTGAATTATCGGTTGTTGAAGTTGATAAGTCTAAAGTATTGGGGATAGACCACGGTATCGATAACTGGTTAACTTGTGTGTCAAATATTGACACATCTTTTATAGTTGATGGATTGCATCTAAAATCTTTGAATCAATGGTACAACAAGACAATTGCCAAAATCAAAGAAGGAAAAGCTCAAGGGTTTTGGTCTAACCGACTTGCCGCAATTACAGAAAAGCGCAACCGTCAAATGCGTGACGCAGTTAATAAAGCTGCAAGAATTGTAATTAACCATTGTATTAATAATAAGATTGGTTCAATTGTATTTGGTTGGAACACTGGACAGAAAGATAGTGCAAATATGGGAGGAAAAACGAATCAGAAATTTGTTCAAATTCCGACAGCCAAACTAAAAGACCGTATTGCTCAGTTATGCGAACAATACGGAATTGATTTTATTGAAACAGAAGAATCCTACACTTCTAAAATATCGTTCTTGGATAATGATGTTCTACCTACATTTGGTGCAAAACCCGAAGGGTGGAAAAGTAGTGGAACTAGAATAACCAGAGGTCAATTTAAGACATCAACCGGAATCAAAATAAATGCAGACTGTAATGGTGCAGTCAATATAATCAGAAAAGTAGCGGCAATATTTAAGTTTGACTTAAGTAAAGTCAGTAGTGGTGTTTTAAGTACGCCAAAGAAAGTTCTCCTGTGGACTCTTCAGAAATCCCCGTCCATTTATGGCGGGGAAGCTTAAAAGTATCCTGGCTAAGGTAAAAAATTTATGAATCCTCAAAGAGAAGATGATTTGCATTCTAGGCTTCAACAACTAGAGGAAGAAATGAATTCCTCGTCTCCAAAAGTAGTTGTTGAGCAGCCACAAACGGAAAAACAGACATCTAAATTCAATTTTCTCGCTTGGAAGCCGCACTTAGAGAGATTTAAAATCTGGTTCAAAAGCCTTTCAGGAATGGGAAAAATTGCTGTTGGTGGTGTAAGCGTTTTATTAGGTTTGGCGATGCTGCAAGCGGTTATCAAACTCGTTACGTCCGTTGTCAGTTTGGCAGTGTTGGCAGTGTTAGTGTATCTTGGATACAAATTTTTTGTGTCCGGCAGCTTTCAACGCAAGCAATAGTATTGTTGTCATCCACGATCAATAGTGGTGTGGAAATAAACTTAAAAGGAATTATGTAATGACGATTCCAAGTGTGAGGAGAAGTAATCATCAAACCAGTCGTTCAAAAGAACCGGAAAAATCCAATTTTCTACCCTTGGGAACTAAGCGTATTGCCGCTTGGGTAGTCGAAATTACATTGGTTGTTAGCAGTGGGTTGATTCCCTTCGGTATGGGTGTATACGCGAATTCTCGAAGCGATCTAGATAGAGTACCACTCAACCCGGTGCTTGTAGTCACTGAAAGAGCGATCGCTCAACCCTTGGCTCTACCTGTTAGTTACGGAACACGAAATGTAGCATGGGCTACTAACTTTTTGTGGACAGTAGCTTTGCTAGCTCCCCTGACAGTCTCTGGCTGGCAATTATATTTACTGGCTAAAACCGGTAGCACCATTCCGAAAGGTTGGTTTGGCGTGCGGGTTGTGAACGAGAAAGGCGCACCTCCCGGTTTCGGGGCAGTTTTGGTGCGAGAAGGAATTGGTCGTTGGACTGTGCCAATGTCCATCGCTTATCTGGTATGGAGATACAGCTTATTATTTCCTCACTTAAGTGTTTTTACGGGATTAGTTGCTTTGCTCTGGTTGGCAGAAGGGATGGGTTTCCCGTCGAGGCAGGGTCCTAGACGGGCACTACACGATCGCTTGGCGGGTACTTACACCATAGATGCGACTCGTCCCTTTACCCCCCCTAATGAAAGTCAGCCTAGCTTGACACAAGATGAGGAACAAGCGATCGCACTAGAATATGTCGATCAGCCTAACCTCTGGGGACGGATGCAGCAAAACCCCAGTCTGCCTTTATTTGGCATAGCACTTCTCTGCATGGCTGCCGTGTTAGGAACTTTAGTCGGTACTCAAGTTTACATCCAAACTCAGGAAAGCAAGCGCGAAGCCGATCAAGGTAAAAGACAACAGTTTCTCGCACTGGAAAAACAGTTAACTCCCAACTCCACCGCAACGGACTCCGAACGCCGAAGTGCAATTTTGGCAATGGGTACTCTAAATAACCCCCAGGGGATGAAATTTTTGGTGAGTCTGTTAGCTGAAGAGACCAATCCTATTTTACTTGATACGATTCAACAAGCGTTGATAAATATCGGTCCCGAAGCCATCCCCGATTTAAAACGCATGAATCAGTTTCTCGCTGGTGAGATGAATGCTAACAGCAACTCGCCCCAAAATAGAGAAATGCGACAAACAAAGTTACATATCAATCAGCGAGCGATTAACAAGATTTTAGCTGTTAACAGCAGTCGAATCGACAGCCTCGATCTGAGTCGCACTCAATTGGGACAAAGCGTCACTGGCAATAATTCCAACTTCAACTTGGTACTAAACAATGTTGATTTATCGGGAATTAATTTCAAATTCGCAAATCTAAATTCTGCCAGTTTTAAAAGTAGTCGTTTCCGGGGTGCAGGTGAAGATGGACGCTGGGATACATACGACGATTCAATTGCTGATTTAAGTGGCGCTCAAATCAAACAAGCCAATCTGAGCGATGCTAACCTCAGCCGCGTTTTGATGATCGGTACCGATTTGAGACGTGCTACCCTCAACAGAGCTAATTTATCTAATGGGCGTTTGGTTGGTGCTAAACTTGACAGCGCTCAATTAGTGGGAGCCGATCTGCGGGGTGCAGTTTTAGAAAATGCTAGCTTAACTGGGGCTGATTTGGGCGAAGCGAAATTAAACGAAGCCAATTTGTATGCTGCTAGTTTAAGTCGGGTGATTGCGATCGGCACGCAATTATCTTTTGCCAATTTAACTAAAACTAATTGGCAAGGATCGGATTTATCGGGAGCTTATTTGGATCGTGCCAATCTAAGCGATGCTAACTTAAGTGCGACTCGCCTGACTGGTGCTATATTGCGATCGGCTCAGATGAATAGGGTTAATTTGCGGAATGCCGACTTGAGTCTCGCAGATTTACGGGGAGCAAATCTGGCTGGTGCTGATTTTCAAGGGGCAATTCTTGCTCCTAGCAAACAAGATCCAGCAGATCAATTTGTGCGATCGCCCGCAATGGGGGCACAATCTGCTGTAGTACAAGGAGTTGATTTTACTCAAGTTAAAAATTTAGATCCTAAGCAACTGGCTTACATTTGTACTCAAGGTGGCATTCATCCTCGTTGCCCTTAGGGGAGATAAGGAGATGGGGAGATGGGGGGACAAGGAAAATTATTCTCCTTGTCCCCTCTTTGCCGGCAAATTTCCTACATTTTGTCAAATACTATAA
Organism: Tolypothrix brevis GSE-NOS-MK-07-07A; assembly: GCA_019358985.1. GTDB lineage: Bacteria > Cyanobacteriota > Cyanobacteriia > Cyanobacteriales > Nostocaceae > Hassallia > Hassallia brevis. The sequence continues at coordinate 7,022 of JAHHIJ010000014.1, forward strand.
ACAAACGTGCCAATTTTTGCCAATATAATATTATTTCCCAAAAAATCACTGGGCAATAATCGGCATGAGTGAAAAATCCATAGAAAGCGGCGGTAAGGCTTTTCTCGCTATACTTTTGCCAATCTGTTTTTTAATTATTTTCCTGGTTTCCACCTGGCGAGTTTTGCTGGGTGTTATTTTGCTGATAGCTGGTTTTAATCTTTGGCAGCGCTATAAATGGCAAAAGTGGTGTGAAGAAGTTAACCCGATTTTCAACAAAATGATTCGGGAAAGCCAGGGCAGAATTACGCCAATAGATTTGGCAATAAAGGGCAACTTTTCTGGGCAAACGGCAAAACGTTATTTAGATACTAAAGCCACGGAATTTGGCGCTAGCATCCTGAATGAAGACAGCAGTCCGGTCTATCATTTCATCACTGGTAGCATTCTCGGCAGCATACTTGATAGTAGTGAGCCAATTAAAGAACTTGCATCTTTACCTGTTGCCATTAATACACAATTACTAGCAGCACCGTTACCTGAGGTACAAAACGAAAAAGTAGAAGCTGAAGCTGAATCATTAACACAAACAACAACAGAGGAAGTCAAAAACCCTTTGGAAAAACAATTGGTTTTTGGCTCTCTCATCCAATCAGAACTGGCTAAACGGCTAAAGGTTTATTCCAGCACGGTATATAAGCGACGAAACGATCCAGATTTTTCTGAGTGGAGTCGTAGTAGAGATCCTGATGGGATTGCTTGGAGTTTTTCCCGGACAAATAAGGAGTTTTTCCCGTTGGAGGAAGAAAGCAAAAGTTAAAAGTTAGAACTTATACCAATTCTGAATTTTCCCGTTAAGTCTGTCTAGCAAGCTACAGCACCCTATCGCTCTAATCGAATACATATAGAGACGTAGCAGTGCTACGTCTCTACAAGGAGAGGGGTTTTACGCATGTACCTCATTTACCTGAAATCTGCTATATCAACCTTACTGGAGCTTTTTTTACTTTCACTCGCATCCTCTAAGCTCGACTTTATTCATTTTCTAGCAACGCGATCGCTTTGCTGAAACCTTTGTCTGGCGGTAGTTTTAATTTTTCGATTTCACCATAAAACAGTGAGATGGAAAAAGTTTTTGCCAAAAAGCTAGGGTTTTGTCCAACAAGAAGGATAACAAAGTTCTTAATTTTGGATAAAGTCGAGTTTAGACAACTCCACGGGAACTGGCGCTTGCCCAAGCCCGCACTCTTTGTAACCGCCTCAGAATCCGGTTAGCTAGTTCGACTCCCATAACGGGCTTACACAGATAATCATCAGCACCGACAGTAAACGCTTGATTTTGGCTAGCGGAGTCTGTTAGCACACTTAGAAATAATACTGGTAACTTCTGCCAATGAGGGTCACTGCGGAGAATCTGGCAGAGTTCAAATCCATTGATTTGTGGCATATTCACGTCTAAGACTAGCGCATCGGGAGTGACTGCTTGCAGTACTGTCCAAAATTGCAGCGGATCAGCCAGGGTTGTCACCTTAAATCCCCAAGGTTTAAGCAAGGTGGGGAGAGTGCGTAACCAATCTTGATCATCATCCAGGATCATCACCTTGTTGGGAATATCGGGATCTCGTAACAAATTGACTACGGCATCAATCACTTGCTCCGGTGGAGTCGGTGCTGCCAAAAAAAGTTTTCCACCCCGTCGCATGGTTTCCAAGCGATCGCTCAATTCACCGCCATCGCCCATGACGACAATTGGCAAGTCGGGGTAACGGTGTGCGAATGTCTGCAATGTTTCCCAAAAGTTCCTTACCTGGGAGATAAACTGATCAGTCACTTCCGACTCCGATGGAATTTCGGGCAACCGCAACAGGATGACATCGGGATCTTGACCTAAACCATCCAAGACAGACTCGCTTGTGAGCAAGGCTTTAGCCACATTTGGTGATTTCGCAATCTCAATGCGAATTCCCCGACTTGCCGCCACAGTCACTAGGGACTGGTTGAACTCAGTGTCCAAACTCACGATGAGCAACAGCGGTGACTGCCCATTGGGAATTTGGGACATCTGGATCAGTGTGGTATGATCAATGTCTTGCTGGAGAGCCATCACCAGAGTTTTCATTAGCGGCGCATGTTTCGGTTGCAGCGGCTCTCCACCACCCAACCAATACTCCAATTGCCGTGCGGTGTGCATTGTCTTGGTTAGCCCAAAGATTCCCAGAGTACCCGCCAGTTTGTGAGCCACCTGTTGCGCCTGTGCTTGTTGTGGGGGTTTGAGTTGATTGGTTTGTAAGTCTTTGACGGCTTGTAACAAAATGGTCATCTGGTCGAGGCTTTTCGATTTAGTCGTTGTCCAAGTCTCGTTCAGAAAAGCAAGGTATTGTTGTTGGGTGTCGGGAGGATTATGCTTTGGGGAATCGCTGAACGCTTCTACTTTTATAGATGCAGCTATTCCAGAGGAACCCGCAGAATTATTTGCAGAGTGTGTAAAAGAGCGAACAATTGATTCTTCCGTATCTAGTGCTTTCAGATAGTAGCCCCGTCCATGCATAGTGGCGATGAAATCCTGGCTAGCACCGGCAGCAACCAGCTTTTGTCGCACCCGACGGATGTGGGAACGTACCGTTGCCTCGGATGGAAAATCTTCCGAAGACCATAATCTGTCTAGAAGTTCTTCAGCGCTAAACACATGCTGGCAGTCCCGCAGCAGTAGTTCTAGCAAATCATATTCCATCGTTGTCAGGTTCAGGGGACGACCATTATAGGTGACTTCACAAGTACTAGGGTTGAGGAGTAAATCACCCCAGGTCAGCAGGGGAAAAGGATTGGTACTGCCTCGCCTCAGTAATGCCCGAATCCTGGCGATCAGTTCTACGGGATCGAAGGGTTTAACCACATAGTCATCTGCCCCTGCATCCAATCCTTGCACTTTGGCGGTAATAGTATCTTGAGCCGTGAGTAATAGAATGGGGGTGATGTATCTCTCTGTGCGAAAACGCTTGCATAAACTGATACCATCCAACTTCGGCAGCATGATATCTAGTACAATCAGGTCATACTCAAAGGTGGAGCCATAAGTCCAACCCATTTCCCCATCCTTGACAGTATCTACAACATAGTGATGGGTTGCCAGATTCCTGGTCAGGACTTTAATTAATACGTCATCATCTTCCACAAGCAAGATTTTCATCGTTGATAAAATAAGTGCTTTTTACGACTTTATTGTATTGAAGATATAAATGGCGATCGCCCCTTGGGAAAACTTTGCGATTTACTGACACTCTTGACTCGCCACCCAGCGTCTACGCTATTTATCAAAGGATAATTGATCAAAGCCGGAAACGACATATTTTCCTAAATTGTTATGCAAAACTTTAAAAGATAATTAGGGATTTACCTTTAAAATAAAGGCTTTCAGGCAGTTATAATCTTGATTATATTCCAAAGACTCAAAAATTAAGATTAAAAGCTAATTTTCTTGTCCAGCCAGGAATCTAAGCTATTTTATCGACATTTTTAGCATAATTACTTTTGACTTTTGACTTCCGCCTTGCGGTACTAGTTTCCTATTCTCTCTTCACTACTTATGAGTAAATATGCCTGGATTCGTCAGCAAAGTTCCGAAGATTGCGCTGCTGCTAGTTTAGCGATCGTTTTAAATCTATTTTTTTATCTCTAAGAAAATCGACGTTAATTTTCCCTTCATTTAAGCCCCAGATGATAATCTCATCGTCATGTTCTTTTAGAGCAGGCAAGATTTTTTCTCCGGCTGGACTTACTACTAGAATTCTCATATTATTTATATTCCAAGAATATTTTATCCCATCTTCCGCACTTCAAAATGTATTATTTAGTGTTGCAAACCCTAATTACTAAGAATGCTCATGCGCTCAAGCATTAATACTAACGTCTAAACAAAAGTAAGTAATTTACCGGACATGATATGAGTGGGAATCTGAGACTGCGATCGCCTCAATTATGTTCAACTTCACTATTTATAGGGAATCCTACTAGAAGCAGCCAGTGTGGCTGCTTTTAACAAACATCCTGTTCACTAGGCTCATATCATGCTGAAGTACCTCAAATTCCGGCAACCTCAAGATCAGACAAATTCCCACAACCAGATCAATGGTATGGCAAAGCAATTTCTCAGTCTTTTTCTGCCCTTAACGGCATTGGTAGGCACAGGGTTGTTCACCTTTTATCAGATTCAGACCAACGTGATCCGGGGTGAAATTGCCAGTACTGAGCGCCGTGAAGTAGATGTAAAAGCAACATTATTTGCAAACCACTTTAGCTCGATTCGGGCTGACCTGATGGTGTTGGCAAAGCAGCATGAACTGCGAGTTATTCTTGATCCGGCAAGTAATCAAGAAACTATAAGAGAGTTTCGATCATCTCTGGCAGAAGAGTATCTGGTTGTGTCTCAACAGAAACAGCAGTATGACCAGATTCGCTTTTTAGACAATAGTGGGCAGGAAGTGGTGCGAGTCAACTTTAATCAAGGTCAGCCCAGTATTATACCAGATGAACGGTTACAAAATCAGTCCCAGCGCTACTGGTTTAAAGATACTCTCGCGTTGCCAGATGGTGAGATTTTCATCTCACCATTGGACTTGAACATCGATTTCGGCAAGATTCAGCAACCCCTGAAACCGATGATCCGCTTTGGAACGCCTGTATTTGATGCCCAGGGACGTAAGCGTGGGATGGTTGTACTCAACTACCTGGCTGAAGCGTTTCTGAAAAACTTATCCCAAGAGAACTCGCAATCTTCTGGGGATATGTTGCTGCTGAATGCTCAAGGGTATTGGCTCAAAGGAACAAAGCCGGAAGACGAGTGGGGCTTTATGTATGACGATCGCCGCGATCGCACTTTTGCCAAAGCGTTTCCGCAAACATGGCAGCAAATTCTTAAGCAAAAAAACGGGCAATTTCACACCAATGAAGGACTATACACCTTTACCACGATTTATCCATTAATGGACATTCAAAAAGCACGTTCGAGTACGGGTTCGACTCGTGCCTTCGGATCTAGTCAAGCTGAAGTGGCTGCTGAGTCCTACTCCTGGAAGCTGGTTTCTCACGTCCCAATGGTGGTGGTTCTAACTCAGCGTTCCCAGGCAATCCGCAACCAAATGCTGCTCCTCTTCCTTGGACTCACAGGATTAATTGCGATCGGCTCCTGGCTTTTCGTGCAAGCCAGAATCAAGGGGATTCAAAGCGAACAGGAGGCAAAAGGGTTAGAGCAAAACCTTCAGGACGTGCATCGCAATCAGGCACAATTGGTGCAGACCGAAAAAATGGTCAGCCTTGGTCAACTGGTTGCCGGAATTGCTCACGAAATTAATAATCCCGTTAATTTTATTCACGGCAACCTCAGTCACACCGATGAATATACTCAGAATCTACTGAACTTAATTCAGCTTTACCAAAAACACTATCCCAATCCAGCCTCTGAAATTCAAGCCGAAACAGAGGTAGTTGACTTAGCGTTTGTGCAAGAAGATTTACCCAAATTACTGGCATCCATGAGGATGGGAGCCAATCGCATTCGTCAAATTGTGCTGTCGGTTCGCAACTTTTCGCGGTTTGATGAAGCTGACTGCAAAGAGGTTGACATTCATGAGGGACTTGAAAGTACGCTGCTGATTTTGCAACACCGCTTGAAAGTCAGCCCTAGTCGTCCAGCGGTTGAGATCATTAGAGCCTACGGCAACTTACCCCCCGTAGAATGCTATCCGGGGCAACTGAATCAGGTATTTATGAATATTTTGGCGAATGCAATTGATGCACTAGAAGATTGTAACGCTAAGAGAACCTATGAAGAAATACAACGCAACCCCAGCAAAATTACCATTCGTACCTCTGCAATTGATTCAAACTGCGTAGAAATTGCGATCGCTGACAACGGTTCTGGTATGCCTAAACATATTCAAGAAAAGATTTTCGACCCCTTCTTCACAACGAAGCCAATCGGAAAAGGAACGGGAATAGGAATGTCTATTAGCTACCAAGTCGTGGCTGAGAAACATGGTGGTAAGCTGAAATGTTTTTCAACAGATGGAGAAGGAACAGAGTTTGTGATTCAACTTCCTGTCCAGCAACAAGTCGTGGTGCAGTCTAAGAAGCCCGTTGCAGCGTAGTTCAACTACCAATGGAGAATTCTGGCAATTTGCTCCGGTAGATCCAGGGAGTTAAAGGGTTTAGTAATTACACCACTAACTCCCAAATCATTAAATTGACGCTTTTCTGCCGTTTGTGCTTTGGCAGTTAAGAAAATAACCGGAATTCGTTCTGTTTCAGAATGGGACTGGAGTTCTTTAAAAGTAGCAATACCATCCATATCTGGCATCATTACATCCAACAAAATCATATCTGGTTTTTCGGTTTGTGCCGTCTGGATGCCTTCCGAACCAGAACTGGCAGTGAACACTTCCCAACCTGCCGCCATTTTGATGCCAAACTGCACAACGGTTTGAATGGTTTCTTCGTCATCAATAATTAAAATCCGCTTATACATAGAACCTAATCATCGCATTCAAGGTTGTGTGGAGCAACAACTTGAGGAAAAATCCAGCTTGTTTGAACGCCTACAACAAACTTTATTTAAGAAAGTTGTAGATTTGCCTTTCTTTGGCGTGCCGAATGATATTGCTGTAACTGTGCATAGTATCAAGAATATTCCACAAATGCGATCGCTTTTGAAAATTTGGGTATTTCAGCCATGAAAGAACACTTACATACTTGATTGCTTTTGTCAATACATAAATTCTAAATATAAAATAAAGCCATTATTATTACCTTTTCGGTACTTTAGTTGTACGGAGACTAGATTAATGTCCAAACATACTTTCAATCGTAATTTCGCTATTATTATCGGCATTAATAATTATCAAAATGGTATTAGAGAGTTAAAAACCGCAGTTCCAGATGCTCTGAAATTAGCTGAAATTATTCAAAAGCAACATGAGACTCTAAAACCGCAATATCAGGCACAAAATAGGTATAAAGTCCAATTATTTTTAAATCAACGTGCTAACCTCAGCCAGCTAAAGCAATTAATTGCCGACTTCCAAAAAGGACAAATATCTCTTGACAACGAAAAAGTGACGGTTACTGAAAGCGATCGCATCCTATTCTACTTTGCTGGACATGGTATTGCTCTAGATGCTTTGGAAAATCAAGAGGGACCAGCAGGATACCTGATTCCTCAAGATGCTACATCAGGGGATAGCAATACTTACTTACCGATGCAGGAGTTACATGACGCGCTCAATACCCTCCCTTGTCGGCATATGTTAGCAATTCTCGATTGTTGCTTTGCTGGTGCTTTCCGTTGGGCAAGTCTCAAGCGAGAGGCTGTACGCAAAGTTAAAGTCTATAAAGAACGCTACGATCGCTTTATCAGTGATGCAGCTTGGCAAGTAATTACGAGTGCAGCTGACGATCAAAAAGCCTTAGATTCTTTGGGAACAAGAGGAATCGTCACAGACGGGAACGAAGAACATTCTCCCTTTGCCAAAGCTCTGTTTGATGCTTTACTTGGGAAAGGTGCAGATTTAAATCAAGATGGGATTATTACCGCAACTGAGATTTACTCATATTTGCGGGATCAAGTAGAAATCCTCACAGAAGCGCACTACCAGCGACAAACACCTAGTCTGTGTCCACTGAGAAAACATGATAAAGGGGAATTTATCTTTCTCTCCCCTAAGTTTGACCGAGATAAGTTGGAAGATGCACCAAAACTAGACGAAAAAAATAATCCCTATCGAGGATTATCGTCCTATGATGAAAAAGACAGTAATTTGTTTTTTGGTAGAGAAGAACAAATTAAAAAGCTTTACCAGAAAGTAGTTGATAACAAGCAACAATTAACATTAGTGTTGGGTGCTTCGGGAACGGGTAAATCTAGTTTGGTAAAAGCTGGACTTATTCCTAAACTAAGGGATGATAAAACTTGGCGTATCCTACCCCCTTTTCGACCAGGGGAGTCTCCTTTGAAGTCATTGAATAACGTACTAGAATCGGTTAAGCAGCTTTCGATCCCCAGTTCCCCTGAAGTAACATCTTCCCGTTTCTTCACCCCAGCCGAAGAAAGCTTGGGAAATTGGTTCAAGAATAATCCTCAAGCAAAGCTACTGGTGGTTATCGATCAGTTTGAAGAATTGATAACTTTATCTAAGAGTGAAGAAGCAGAGAAATTTCAGACATTTATTAAAAATTCACTTGCTAAATATCCTAACAACATCCATGTAGTTATTACCTTGCGACTCGATTTTGAAGCGCAGTTTCAAACCTCGGTACTCAAAGACTTTTGGAATCATGATGCTCGGTTTGTTGTTCCACCAATGAGCCAAAATGAATTCCGGGAAGCAATTGAAAAACCTGCATCAGAAAAAGTTGTATATTTTGACCCTCCTAGCTTAGTGGACGAACTGATTAACGAAGTCGTACAAATGCCGGGAGCTTTACCTTTGCTTTCTTTTACCCTGAGTGAATTGTACCTGAAGTATTTAGGCGATCGCACCAGAGATAACCGCGCTTTAACCAAAGATGATTACGAAAAGTTGGGGAGAGTCGTTGGTTCTATAACCAAACGTGCTAACCAGGAGTATGAGAAATTAGTTGCAAAAGACTCCAAATATAAAGATACGGTGCGTCGGGTAATGTTGCGGATGATTTCGTTGCAGGGAGGTGAATTAGCAAGGAGACAAGTGCCTAAATCGGAACTGGTGTATTTAAATAGGGAAGAAAGCGATCGCGTGCAAACAGTCATCAAACGCTTTTCTGAAGCCCGTTTAATCGTTGAAGGCTCTAATCCTCAAGGTGAACCCTATGTAGAGCCAGCCCATGATGCTTTAGTCCAGGGTTGGGATAAGTTACTTACTTGGAAAAAAGAAGAGGAGGAAAATTTAATTTTACAACGGCGACTGACACCAGCTGCCGAAGAATGGAAAAGCGTCACAAGCAAGTTACAGCCATCAGGTTTGCAAACAAAGATTGATTGGTTGGATCGCAGATTATACAGCATCGAAAACTTATTTAATAAAGTCAATGCTCGGCTGATTAGTCGATGGCAAAAAACACAAAATCAGCACAAAAGTTCGATAGACAAACCCGTAGAGTTTCTTTGGAATGGCAATCCTTATCTTGATGTATTAAATCAAGAACTCCAGTCCAATAACAATTGGTTTAACCAGTTAGAAGCGGAATTTGTCCAACAAAGTGTTTTACAAAAACGCCGAAATATAAGTTGGCGATCGCGGATTGCGATCGCAGTTATGCTGGGCTTAAGCGGGTTAACTATCTGGTCATTGATAAATCTTAGGCAATCAACGATAAATCAAATGCTGACTAATACTGAGTCCGCAGATGGTAACTTGCGTTCAAATCAATTAATTTTAGATGCCTTGGTCGATAGCTTATCGGCTGGAGAATCCCTTAAAAATCAGTGGCTATTGAAACTACCACCACCAAAACAAAATGAACAAACTCAAGTAATTAGAACTTTGCGAAAGGCAGTTTATACAGTCCGAGAATATAACAAACAAGAAGGGTTTCCCAGTGGGGTTCAAAGTATTTTTTGGGAAAAAGACGGTAGGTTACTAGTCGTTAGTACTGAAAATGATGGCACTGTCCGAGTATGGGACAAACAAGCTAAAAAGTTAGCTGAGTTACCAGGAAATCAATACACAGTTACACAGGTAATTTTTAGTCCAAATGGTAGCCAACTCGCTATTGGCACAAACAAGGGTGCTATCCTGTTTTGGGATTGGGAAAATCAACCACAGGCGACAATATTACAACAAAATAAATGTGCGAACGGGAATGACATCTTTAGTTCCGATTCATGTCAGATTACAAGCCTCAGTTTTAATCAAAATGGCAGTCAACTTGTTAGCGTTGGAGATAACGGTATTGCTCGTTTGTGGAATTTATCTAATCAACAATATCAAGAATTCCAAATACCTCAAAACACAATTGTAACTGCTGGTTTTCGTCCTAATGGAGAATTATTATTAGTGACTACAACTGCAAATGGGACAATCGTCAGTGTATTTAATACTCTTTTGCAAGAGTTGAGTAAAACTAAGCAATTTCCAGTAGGAGTTGATCGAGCAATCCTTAGTCCCAATAGTGAGGAAATAGCAATTACCTATGGAGGAGGTAGAAGCACCAGGGGTAGTGAAAGTAATTTATGGAGTTGGCAGCAACAATACCTGCCAAAGTTGCCTGGTCGGAACGAGGATATTAGTTTTAGCCGAGATGGGAAAATACTTGCTGCTACAGGATTTAATGACGGTACTATCCGCTTATATAATGTGGACAACTTCAGCACTAGTGAACTAAAAGGACATCAAGGTCAAATCGCCAATTTCAATTTTCGCTCAGATGGTAAAGTCCTTGCTAGTGTCAGTGCTGATGGTACTCTCCGTCTTTGGTCTTTGGAACAACAACAGCTAGGTCAATCACAAGAACTTCCAGACAAACTTAACAGTCTTTCATTTAGCCCAGATGGCAAGCTGATAGCAACTCAAGCAATAGATGGAACTGTCCGATTATTAGATTTATCTGGCAAGCTAGTGCAGCGTTTTAACAATCGATACTCTGTCTTTAATAGCCTGAGTTTTAGTCCTAATGGCAAGCAACTAGCAACCCTAAGCAATGAAGGAATTGTAGGCATATTAGATTTGTCAAATCAGAATTACAGAGAATTTACCGGAAAATATGACTCTGGTAGTAACCTGAGTTTTAGTCCTAATGGTAAGCAACTAGCAGTTACTGGAAATGACAATGATAATAAAACAGTTTATTTGTTAGATATATCTTCAGGTAAGCCAATTGATAAGCCGTTTCCTTATGAAGAAACTATTAGGATTACCAATGTAATTTGGAAGCCAGATGACCAAATTCTGTTAGCTGGTGTAGAACAAATAAGTAGAGCCTACAAAAGTATTTTCTTATTGGATGTAAAGTCAGGAAAACAACTACAGACTATTACCGAAAATCTTGGAGCAGATGAATTTTCCAGTATCAGTTCTAACAAAGATGGTAGTTTAGCTGCCTTTGTCCAAGAAGACGGTACTGTCAGCTTGTGGTATTTGGATGGAACCAAGATGGGAGAATTTAAAGACCCCGATCGCAAAATCAAAAGCGTCATTTTGAGTCCCGACAGTAGTATACTGGTTACTATTAGCGAGGACGGCACTACCAAATTATGGGAAATTGGTAAATTAGACGAATTACTTGCCAAAGGTTGCGATCGCGTGCGTGACTATTTACAGAATAACCCTAAAGTTGACAAGAGCGATCGCACTCTCTGTGACAATGTAGCACCAACTACCACAAATCCCAATAAGTAGATTGGAATAAAAGCGATCGCTATAGCCGAAAAAATCTCCATCTCACGCAACTGCAAGCACCAAGCGAGGGCTTTTAGCCTAATAGACAAACGTCGTGAAAATGAATGTAGAGACGTAGCACTGCTACGTCTCTACAAGGGTTTCAGATAACGCATCATAAAAGAGCGGTCGATGTCTAATATTAGGTAGGAAGATCGGCATTTGTGCGATTCTCTGTGAGCGGCAATGTAAACGCAAAGGTACTTCCACAACCTGGATTACTCTCAGCCCAAATTTTGCCATTGTGTTGCTCAATAATTTTGCGACAGATGGTCAACCCTAAACCAGTACCACCTTTTTTACGAGAATCTGACGAATCTACTTGTTGAAACCGTTCAAAGATCCGTTCAAGTTGGTCAGCAGGAATTCCTTGCCCTTCATCTCGTACCCGAAACACCACTTCGGTAGGGGAGTTTTGATTTGAGGAACCTTCCTCTTGTTCAACAGTCAGCCAAACAGTACTAAACGGTGATGAAAACTTGATGGCATTACTGAGTAAATTTGTTAAAGCTTGCAAGATGTAATCCGCATCTGCCCAAACTGAGATATCCTGTGGTTGTTTGACCAAAGTTACTTCATGCTGCTGTGCCATTGCTTGCATTGCCTCTGCTGCCTGAATCATCAAATTTGCCGCATTGCAAGCTTGGCACTCTATGATGACTTTGCCAGACTCAATTCGCTGCAAATCTAGGACGTTATTAACTAAACGCACTAACCGTACAGTACTGTCATCGGCAATTCCCAGCATTTGTTGCCCTTCATCCGAGAGAGTACCCAACCGTCCCGTAGCCAAGATTTTTAAGGCACTGTGCAACGAAGTTAAGGGAGTCCGCAGTTCGTGGCTGATTACGGAAATGAATTCATCTTTCATCCGTTCAATGGCTTTGCGATCGCTGATATCGCTACTCAAGGCAAAAAATCCTTTCACGGTTTTCTGGTCATCTACATCTGGGATGTAAGTAACATCAACCGATCGCCAACTACCATCCTTCAAAATAATATCATTTTCATAGTTTACAGCTTGCCCAGACAAAGTTTTTTCCACATATACTTGCATCTTTTGGTAGCAATCTTCTCCCCAAACCTGACGCAGATGGCAGCCGTAAATTTCCCCCGGTGATTGCCCCAGCCAATCATGGTAGGCTTGATTATTAAAGCGATATTGTTGTTTCTCATCCACATATGCGATCAGTACTGGCAGAGCATTGGTAATTAAGCGCAATTGCTCCTCACTTTGCCGCAACGCTGCTTCTGCCTGCATCCGCACATTGATTTCTTGTTGCAAGTTACGATTTACATCCTGCAATTCTGCGGTACGGACTTCCACAATCTCTTCTAAGTGTTCCAGTAGTTGAGCTTGAGACAGGGCAATACTGATTTGATCTGCCAATTGTTGCATCAGTTCCAGTTCAAAATCAACCCAATGGCGATCGCTCTTGCATTGATGCGCGATTAACAACCCCCAAAGCTGATTCTGAGAGTGGGCATTGAGAGTTTGAACAATCGGTACAATGAGTTTGGCTTTGATATGGAATTGATCGACAAATTCCACCAAACAATCTGCCAAACCAGCCGCAGGATCATGCACATTAGCGATCGCTCGCACTCGTCCCTGAGCATAAAGTTGTTGATACTCCTCTGGAAAGACTTCTTGAGGAAATTCCAGATCCATCAGTGTGGGATAATCTGGTAACACGGCTTCGCTGATGGTTTTACCAGTACCGTCAGGCAATACGTGATAAATTAGTACCCGATCAGCTTGCAGAATCCGTTGCACTTCCGTGACGGTGGTATGCAAAATTTCCTTTAACTGTAACGACTGCCGAATTTTCAGCGTCACTTCCGAGAATAGTTCCACCCGCTGCTGTTGTTGTCGTAATTCAGCTTGCATTGATTCCTTGGGCTGACTAATATCTCGTAATAGCAGCAAATGAAAGTGGGGAAGTATGTTTGGTGTTAAGGTATATTCTACCTCTTTTCGGATTTGGGCAGAAGATGATACTAAGAGTTCTCCCATTAATGATTGTCCAGGTGGAAAACTTCCTTCTTCTTTGGGTTGACGAGGAAATTGCCCAGCGATGAAAGTGGATAAAGGTTGCCCTTTTAGTTTCTGACGCGGTAGACCTAGTAAATCACAAGCAGCAAGATTCATATCGACGAAATATAAGCGATCGTCAATTAGAGCGATCGCATCATGAGCGTTCTTAAATAAAGTTTGAATCAGATGCTTTTGAGTTCGTCGTTGATTTTTAGATTTTTTGGCACCGGATTTTAATCGCTGCTTAGAACGTTTTGACACCTACATCCATATTCAAGGGGACATTTCCATTGTTTACTTAACTTCTGAAAACTTCAAAGTTTTTAGGTAAAATTTAACATTACGACGTGCGTTCCTTGAATCATATCTATCGCCGCTCAATTTGGCTACCACTCTCAAAGCATCACGAATTACAATACATACACTGTCCCGGATCGGCATATTTACCATCAGGGAATAATTTTTCTTGACTAAAACCACATTTTTTGCATTGGTATTTGACAGCACGAGTTAGCAAAGTCGGTGTATAACAACTTGCACAGGGTAATCCTTTAATTCGTTGAGTTATTTCAAAACCGGGCATACCACAACTAGGACAAAAGTTATTAATCTTTTTTAATAAATTACGAGTGGCTTTTTCTATGTTTCTCATTCGTGTAGGGTTATACATCGCTCGCATATCTGTTTCTATATGCACCTTTTGATTTGATGAATTTTTTAAGGCAAAATTAACAGCTTCTTCAAGTTGTTTATCTGTAATAATACCTTTGAATATTTCACCGCTATCTTTAGGTGAATCAGAAATAACAATCAAACCATGTTGAGGAAACCCAACTTTAGTTGCAAACTTATACGCTTCTTCAATATTGTGAATAATCTGAAAATTATGGTTAGTTTCCAAAGAAAATTCCTCACCAATAATTTCTAGATTGTTTTCTTTATCTAATAAAATAACAATTTCTCTATTACTAGAAATATAAGATAAGTCAGGATGAGGACGAAAAGTACCTTCGCTAGCGAAGGCTAAAGTTTCACCTGTCATAACAAGTGCTTTTTCCGCTTTTAATCTGGCAGCTTCAATTTGCGTACCAGAACGTTCAATGTCTCTGGTGAATGTACCAAAAACATCAGTATTTAAATCAGGTGGTACTATAACTTTAATTCCTAATTGCTCTAGAAGCGGTGCAATGACTATCTCTTTTTGATGCATAGTAGCGAGTATTCCAACTCTATTACTAAACAATTGCTGATTTTGCATTGCCAATTAAACTTATTAAATAAATTATTTATTTTAATTTAGTGCATAGTGGTTAGTGGTTAGTGGTTAGTGGAATAACAACTAACAACTAACAACCAACAATTATACTTTTACGCTAATGTTGTCAACCCCTGCAAATAATCTTGCAACTGTCGAGTGTGATCGTGAGACATTTCCCCTGGTGGTAGAGAGTTGAGAGGAAAAGCCTGGATTTCCATTGCTTCTAAGGTATCTTGAATCTCCATAATTCCTTGAACATCTGCTTCAACGACAATACAAATTGAATGAATTCTGGGATCGCGATCTGGTGCGGAGTAGACTCCTACCAAACGCCGAATTTTCACCAAATCAAGCCCAGTTTCCTCCATCAGTTCGCGCTGGACTGTATTGGGAATATCTTCTCCCCAGTCCACCATACCTCCAGGCAATGCCCAGCGACCATTGTCACGCCGCCGGATTAGTACAATCCTACCATCGGGTAAAATGGGGATGATACTCGTGCCAGTGATGGGATGACGAAAGAGGATACCCAATACAGCTTGTCCAAAACGCCATAAGCTACGTGTGGACTGGACAGTTGCAGCAAAAAAAGCAAAAACGTTCAATCTTCCAATATCAGTGTTGTACTGTAGAACTCGCCACCATCAACATCCGCTTAACTACCAAAATATTGAATTTTGTGTTATGTCAGGATGCTCGTGGTTTGACGTTTTATTCTAACGATTGCCGCAGAACATATCAATTTTAGCATTTGCTGAAACTAAAACTATGTACATACATATTAGACAAACGTCGTGAAAATGAATGTAGAGACGTAGCACTGCTACGTCTAACCAAGGGTTTCGGGCAACGCATCATTAAGTTCGGTCGATGTCTATTGATTATGAGCTACTAAATACTTGCTGAAAAATCTAAATTGGTTAAATCTCCACTTGAAATAACCTTAATCTGATCAAGTCTTTAAGATTTGTTATTTTTCTCAGATATGAAATTTTCTTAGAGAATAGTTTCTAAATATTTTGCTTTAAAATTGGCTATTCCACATCAAAATTGAGCAATAAAATTACAAATATTAATTTATTGTTAATTAATCAAAAAATAATTCTCAAGTTTGATTGACAGAAAAAACTTAAATGCGGTAGACTAGAACACTGTTTAAAGGGTATTGTGTGCTGAACTAGACTAAGATTATATCAATAACATTGGTCGTTGATATTACCTGAGTTATTTGTGGCTTCAGCTAGTTTGTTGTTTATTAATGAGGTGAACATGGCCAAGCGCCGCAACCCCAAAAAAGAAAAGGCGCTACGGAACCAGGCATACGCCCGGAAGTTTCGTAAACGAACCACTACAGGACGAATGCAGAGAAGATTCCAACAAAGACCGCCGAAGAGTGAAGAGGATGAAGGCGCAGCAACAATGGATGCTGCTGAATAAAGAATGTTGCTTAACAGCAAGCATTTGATTTGTCTCTTTTAGCTTAAACTGACAGAAGCCCCACGTCTCACCGATAAGGGAGCGTGGGATGAATTTTGGTTAGTTGACGCACATTTCCCTGACCAATGTGCTCCCGCACGAGAGAAGGGAATAGGTCGGAAACGAACAAATCTTGTTCTTCTGGTTTGTGATACAACTGGATTGATAGGTGTAATCCAATTAAATGCTGAAAAGCAGCCTATTTAAAAAACCAATTGTTTGGATTAATCAAAGAATCGTGGGGCGCACGATCTGAAAGCTCAGTCAATGTCGTCTTCTTAGGAGTCGCTGAGAAGCCCACACTCACCGTACATAGGAGTGTGTGGAGTACGTCACCTTAAATTCTATAATGCTCCTATCCTTAGCCGATCGCTAGGGGTTGGAGGATTACTAAATAGCCATAAAGCTTATGGAACTTAGTCAAAGTTTGTAAATTTTAGTAAGCTTTTGAGGTGTATTGTGTTTTCTGCAAAAGTTAAGGATGTTATGTAGTCTCATCAGTTTCCGTTATTTAAAAGGGCGTATATTTATACGCCCTTATTTATTATTTATTAGACATCTCCAGAGTCATACGTAGAGACGTAGCATTGCTACGTCTAATCAAGGGTTTCGGGCAACGCATAATTAAATTCGGTCGATGTCCCTTATTTAACAGATATTTGAGTGCGGGCGGCTTTCAGGGCTTTGCTTACTTGTTCAAAGCCTGTACCACCATAGCTATTGCGGGCTGCAACGACTTGACGGGGGGCGATGGCTTCATAAATATCTGCATCAAACGCTGGATGCAATTCTTGCCATTCTGATAAACTCAAATCTTTTAAAAGTTTACCTGCGGCAATACTGGTTTTTACCACCTTACCCACGAGATTATAAGCTTCTCGGAAAGGAATACCCCGCGCAGCCAGATAATCTGCTACATCGGTAGCATTGGAAAAGTCCTCAGCTACAGCTTCCGTTAAACGCTGAGTGCGAAATTCTAAACCTTCGTGTAGCAAAATTGTCATCGCTTCTAAACAAGCTTTGACTGTTTTAACACTATCAAATAAAGCTTCTTTATCTTCTTGCAAGTCTTTGTTATATGCCAAAGGTAGCCCCTTCATCATTACCAACATTGCTTGCAAATGACCAAATACCCGCCCAGTTTTCCCCCGCACCAATTCTGGCACATCGGGGTTTTTCTTTTGGGGCATAATGCTGGAACCCGTGGCACAGCTATCTTTCAGGGTGACAAAACGGAATTCTTCCGATGACCAAAGAATTACCTCTTCCGAAAGGCGGCTGAGGTGAACCATAATCAAGCTAGCAGCACAGAGAAATTCAATCGCAAAATCGCGATCGCTTACTCCATCCAAGCTGTTAGCATAAACTTCGTCAAATTGCAATAGTTCGGCGGTATAATGGCGGTCAATGGGGAAAGTAGTTCCCGCTAAAGCACCACACCCTAAAGGCGAAATATTTACCCGACGATAAACGTCTCCTAAGCGTTCCCAGTCGCGCTGCGCCATCTGATAATAGGCTAAGAGGTGATGAGCCAAACTTACAGGCTGGGCGCGTTGTAGGTGCGTATAACCTGGTATTAGAGTTTCAATGTGGTTGTCGGCTATATCTAATAATACACCTTGAAATTCTCGCAGTGAAGAGCGGATATCTTGAATTTGGTCGCGCAGATAAAGTCTGGTATCAGTACCAACTTGGTCATTACGCGATCGCGCTGTATGCAGCTTTTTCCCCACATCACCAACAATTTCCGTCAAACGCTTTTCCACAGCAAAGTGTACATCTTCCGCGTCGATACCTGGGTGAAATTTGCCAGCGCGATATTCCTGACGAATTTGTTCTAAACCTGAAACCAGAAGACTTCCTTCTTCTGGGGAAATGATGCCAGTGTGTGCCAGCATTTTACCATGAGCTTGAGAGCCGGTAATATCGTATTCGATTAATTCAATATCAAATTTTATACTCGCATTAAACTGAGCGATCGCCGGATGTAACGCTGATTCAAATCGCTGACTCCAAGTTGGTTCTTTTGTCATATAGATAAGTCAAGAGTTATGAGTTGTACCATGTCCGTTTAATTAACAGCAATAAAAACCTACCTACCGTCGTAGAGACGTTCCGACGGAACGTCTTTACCCCCGACGGAACGTCTTTACCCCCGGCGGAACGTCTTTACCCGGACATGATATTATGAGCTATGAATTATAAGTTTTTTGTAACTCCTAACTCCTAATTTCCCAGTTTAACCGTAGCTGGTTAGATTCCGGATCATATAGCCAATGACCAACCCAATCAACAGTGCCCAGACTTGACCTGTTTGGATAAAGTGGTTAAAAGCTGTTTGTATTTGACCGATAAGATTAGCATCTCTAACGGTTTGAGCTATCATCGTTGAATATACAGGTGAATGCCATGCTAGCTGATACATAGTATCTAAAGCGTTATTCATACTTATTAATTAATGGGTTATTCCCTGGATTGTTGGTTTTCAGCGTTTTTTACACTGAGCATTAACCACATACTGAAATTATGTGGTTAACCTTAATGTCATAACCTCAAGATGCGGGTGATGTAAATAGGGCAAAGGGCTTTTTACACCACATTGCGTTGTGATTAAATACACGTAGAGACGTAGCAATGCTACGTCTCTACAGGGTTTTGGATTTTACGCATGTACCTCCTAAGCACTGAAATTTGCTTTTTTACAAATCGACTGGATGCTGTCCATAATAAGGTAAAGCCTCTGACCAATCGGGACGCTTGCCTTGTTGCCAGTCGAGATATGCAAGTTCCAACACGCTGGTTACGGTAGCTGCTAACCCAGATTTGGCTTCGATTAATTGATAAGTTGTATTTGAAGCTAATTTTTCTTGCCACGCTTCTGGTGTAAATACGGTATCAGACAATAAAGATATTAAACCAGAAGCATCAGGTGTATATTGATAAATAGCTGCAAAAACTTGACCTCGTTGTGCTGGCATTTGCACAGCAACGATATCGTGGTTTGGGTCTTTGTTTGACCAGGCGATCGCTGCTAATGTGGAAATAGCAAACACCGGAATATTCAACTGTTGTCCTAATGTCCTCGCAGTCACAACCCCGATACGAGTACCAGTAAATCCACCAGGTCCTTTAGCTACGGCAATAAACGCCAAATCTGCCCAAGTTTGCGGTTTAATAAAATTAATTAAATATTCGTGCAACAAGCTAGATACGTTACGTTCTAAATTCCAAACGTCAGAACGTGTATCTCCAGCAAAGTTACTCATTGCCAAACCCAATTCAGGTGTGGTGGTATGTAGCGATAAGCTGTATTTTGTTGGTTGGATTTCTAATTCAGTGGTCAAAGTTAATTTAAATATTAGTTTTTATAATGACGCAATTCATTGCGTCATTATAACGCAATAAATTGCGTTACTACGGATGATCAAGTTGGCACCAATTCACCTGGACGCAACTTAGACCACTTACCTGTTTCTTGCTTAAAGCTGAGACAACCGACAACATCCCATTCCATTTCAATATAATCCTCTTTGGTACGGATGTTAACGTTGATAGAGGGTTCATTCGGCTCAAAATCTGGGATTTCCGTCAAGTGAGGTTGTTCATGCTGCGTTTCTACTGCATTGTAGGTGTTGCAGCGGTCTACATAGTGACAGTTGACACAAATACACATAATAGAACCACGATACAGTTTGGCTTTATTGTTAATCTAGCTTAAGCCAAATCGTAATTCATTAGTTCCTGGATTGATTTTTATTACAATGTACTATGCAAATTCTTCTAACCTATCTTTTGATTATCCTTTTAGCCTGGAATTGTTGCCAAAAACAGCTTACATGGTAGGCGGTGCTGTGCGCGATCGCATTTTAGGAAGAAATCGCGAATATTTGGATTTGGATTTTGTGTTACCATGTGATACAGTCAAGGTAGCGCGGAAAATCGCAAAGCATTACAAAGCAGGTTTTGTGTTACTCGATCCCCAAAGACAAATTGCCCGTGTGGTGTTTCCCCAAGCTACGGTTGATTTTGCCCAACAGTCGGGGGAATCTATAGAAACTGACTTGCATAGAAGAGATTTTACAGTAAATGCGATCGCCTACAATCCCCACACCCAAGAAATCCTCGATCCTCTGCAAGGTTGTGCTGATTTAGAACGGCGTATGATGAGGATGATATCACCTGCCAATCTGCAAGACGATCCTTTGCGATTAATGCGAGCTTATCGCCAAGCGGCGCAACTTGGGTTTACTATTGAGACAGATACCCAGACGGCAATTCGCTCTCTAGCTTCACACATAACTGAAGTTGCCGCAGAACGAGTTCGGGTAGAAATCAATTATTTGCTTTTGAGTTCTCAGGGAACACCTTGGATAACTCGTGCTTGGGAAGATAATTTACTTGCGCCTTTTTTCAAGTTCGCCACATCAGAAAGTTTTGCTAAACTAACAGCAGTTGACGACTCAGCAGTGAAATTAGCAGAAAATTGGCAGCAATTAGGCGTAAAACTACAAGAGTATGTCAGAGATACTGTTAAAAGTACTTGGTTGAGTATTGCCAAACTCGCTTGTCTTGTCAACCCAGATGTGGAAGTTGCGGAAATTGAGTTACAAAAACTAACTTATAGTCGTGCGGAAATTAAAGGTGTAACTACCGCCCTGAAGCTGTTTCCGCAATTACAATTATCTCAGATGTCTTTGCGAGAACAGTATTTTTTCTTTCAAGAAGCGGGTTTTGTATTCCCGGCTACAGCAATTTTAGCTGTGGCTCATGATATCTTGGTAGAGGCGATCGCACCTTTGATCGATCGCTACCTGAACCCTGATGATCTGGTTTCTCATCCCACACCCTTATTAAGTGGGAAGGAACTAATTATAGCATTGGGGATTCCTGCTTCGCCACTATTAGGCAAACTATTGATGGAAATCGCTGTAGGGCAAGTTGAAGGGAAAATCTCGACCCCAGCAGAAGCGATCGCTTTTGCGCGTCAGTTACTTGAGGGTTAACTGTTGCGATCGTAGTACAGCTTTGGGTAAAATTTTAGCCTTTTTTTAACGCAAAGGGACGCTGAGGAAAGCGCAGAGGTACGCAGAGTTTTTTTAAAGAGGATTCGCTACGAATTTGTACAATGTTGTACTAAGGAGGAGGAATTTCCAAATCTTTGCAAATTTTAGCAGCTAGAATATCAACAATCTCAGTATGTCTTGGAACTGCTGAAGTTCTATTATTTAATGGATTGTAGTAGATGGTATGCTTTCCACCTTAGAAGGAGAAACAGACATCCGTTATCTTCCAAATAACGAATCAGTTTACGTCTTTTCACGCTTATTTTGACTGTAATTTTTTCACGGATAACCTCTTTGTCAGAGAGTTGTTGTTCTGCAAGTTGCCGATTCGAGATTAAGATTAGTGCGATCGCTTCCTGCAAACTTTCCCTTGCTTCTTCCAAAGTTTTCTCTTGGACATTAGCACTCCTGTTACTCTTGGATGTAGCCAATATACCAATCATCTACCTTTTCAAATACCGCAGTAAAAGAGTTTTCCATTATCTACCCTACGAACTTTGTTTTATTGCGTGAACAAGTAAATTTAATTTTCCAAAGCTTCCAAGAATTCGTCTACCGTTATTTCTGCCTTGGAAATTAAACTTCGCAATGTACCACGAGCTACTTCTTTATGATTAGGTACAGAAAGAGTGGCTGGATGTCCTTCTTTTGTCATAATAATATGACTTCCACGCTGCCGAGAAACTTCCCACCCAAGTTTCTCAAATGTCTTGATAACCTCCGAAGATTTCAATATTGGTACAGCAGCCATTATACAGAAACTTCCACTTCGCGAGTTATCACGGTCATTGGCATTCCTTTTTCAGCCCTAACCTCTAAACATTCCTTAATTGCTTCTTGAATGTTTATAATAGCCTCTTTTTCGGTTTTGCCTTGACTAACACAGCCAGGAATTACTGGACATTCAGCAATGAACATCCCATCTTCATCTTGAAGGATAGTAATAAGAAACTTCATCAGCTTGTTTTATTTACATTCATTGTAACATCTTCAAGATTCTGATTATTTAATTCGTCCAATTAATGCAATTTATGCTACTTGACTTTTAGCTTGGTGTAGTTGTGTAGGAGGTGATATAAGCGATCGCTTTTGATTTTCGCTATTATTAGCTTTATCTACCAACCTATTGACAATTTTCTGGGCATAAGCATAAAGCTCACTATCATGCTGAAAATTGGTAAGTAGAAAAAAGATGTGCCATTCATCACGACTAATCGCTAAATATTCCCCTGGTTGATAATTATCTACCCCTGCGAGGATTTTTCGCTCCGCATTCCACGGTAACTTAATTTGCAGATAGCGTTGACGATCGCTATTAAAACAAACTTTCACTTTTAATATATGACCGCTATTATTTTTTATCGATGTCTCACTGATATATTCTTTACCATCATTCTGCATTTCGTTCCATAACTGATAGACATATTTACCAGCTTCGTAGAATGTTACAAACTGTGAAATGTTCATTTTTGCACCCTTTTGTTAGAAATTTTTTAAAGTAGTATTTAAACACTTATCACTGTTATAACGAAATACTGATCAAAATGTAAGTTGTTACAATTACTGAAGATTAGTTATTTGAGCGATTGTCAATTGTTAGCAACATTTAATACAGTAAATATGCGAGGAAATAAAAGCTGTGCGATCGCCTACAAAATCATAAAACTTTACAATTTGTTCAGTGTATAATTTAGAATTTGAGTTGTCACAAGCAATAACTAGAATTTTAACGATAACACGGTACAATCCAGGGGGACTTTTATTATTACCAACACGGGTTAAGGATGGAAGCAAATTTTCTGACGGCTGTTTTTCTGCCCCTGGCTCTATTTATTATCATGTTGGGTATGGGGTTAACCTTGACTCTAGAGGACTTCAAGCGAGTTGTAATCTATCCCAAAGCGGTGGTGATTGGCTTAGTGGCGCAGTTGATCGTGTTGCCGATTGTGGGCTTTGGCATTGCGTCAGTATTTCCCCTTGACCCACAATTAGCAGTAGGTGTGATGATTTTAGCAGCCTGTCCCGGTGGCGCTACTTCTAATATGATTACGTTTTTGGCCGGGGGTGATGTTGCTCTTTCTGTGACGCTAACAGCTATTAGTAGTTTCATTACGGTTTTTACGATTCCTCTGGTAGTAAATTTGTCAATGCAGAGATTTTTGGGGGAAGGAACAACGCTACAGTTACCTTTCTTAAACACTGTTTTGCAGATTGCGGTGATTACACTTCTACCTATAGCAATTGGGATGACAGCCAAGCGGTATGCACCTGGATTGGCAGACAAGGCAGATAAACCTGTAAAGTGGCTGTCTTTATTTTTCCTGGCGGTGGTAATTACTGGAGTGCTGCTGCGAGAACGGAATAATTTTGTTTCTTACGTAATAGATGTGGGGTTGGCAACTCTGGTTTTGAATGTGGTTGCAATGGCTTTAGGTTTTGCGATCGCTACTTTAACCCGATTAGGAGAAAAAAGCGTTACGGCAATTACAGTAGAAGTAGGAATTCAAAATGGAACTCTAGCGATCGCGATCGCTTCTACTCCTACGCTGCTGAATACTCCCACAATGGCTATTCCTGGGGCAATTTATGGTCTGCTAATGTTTGTGACTGGTGCTGGATTTGCTTGGTGGGCTAGTCGTCGTCAAGTCCTGTTGAAAGGATAAACGTAGTTTGCCTCATAGGTTATAGTATTTTTTCTATAGCACTCCTAAAAACAAGATCCCCGACTTATTACAGAAGTCGGGGATCTGAAGAAGGGCAATTTTCACTTTGAAAATAGGATTGCTATATAAGTGCCAATACGCTTAGTGTTAAGGATTTTGGGTACTGATTTTAGACCTTGTAGAGACGCGATGCCAGTCGCTACAACGGGGGGAACCCTCCGAAGTTCTGATCGCAGGAAACCTCCGCTTAGACTTCTCTCCGCAACGCGCTGGCTCAAATTTCGCGTCTCTACGCTCGTATTTTGGGCTTAACTGAACGGTATTGATATAAGTGCAACATCCCATTAAACGGTAACGCACACCTTCTCGTACTACACCATTAGGGTTAAGTTGTAAGGGAAGGGGTTGGGTTATCAGAGAAAGGGTCATCACGTTTACTTTCAGTATTTGATTTGAAGAATAAAGCTATATTAGCTTCTGCATTCCAGCCACAACAATTTCTCCAAGATTATCAGATAAAGTTAGCAATGGCTTTTGTAGACCCCATTGTTTAACTTTACTTGCTGAAAGAGCGCCATGAACAGTTGCATTTCGCAGTGCTTTAGCAAGTATTATAGCCTCAACCCATGTAGAAATAGAGTTAGATTTAACTATCCAATTCTCCATTATTTTTAGATCATCTTTATTAAGACTAAGAAAATTAGCAAGCGCACTTTTTTCACTTTCTGAAGGCTTTTCTAGCCATTTCTCAAGTTTCACAAGTGTTGAACGATCAGGAGCAATCAATGAATCGTATTTTTGAAGAGTACATTTCTCTGTGAAGTCTTTCATAATTTGCTCAAAGGAATTATTATTTTTTTTATTATTCGGCTTTGGCAGTAAAGTCTTTGTAATGGTTTCAAACCCACCCCAAACCATCACAAGTCGCCATTGCAAACCACGGGCTTTATGTGTATCAGTAAGCTTATCAATTGAGTTATGACCAACGCTAGGTTCGTGCCATTCTAAACCAGATTTAATCAGATAATATCCTTTTGATAGAGATTGAATAACGTTATCGATATGGTCTAAGTCAGGTGAATGATTTTTGTTGAAATGCAAAAGCTTCTGGTGTATATTTTGGCATTTAGCTGGATCGGATTTCCAAGAATCGTATTCTCCGAAAACTTGCCATATGTTGCGTGAGACATCCTCAAGACGGATAATAAGTTCTGTCATGTTTATAATTCCGAATGATAAGTTGCAAAATAGTAAGTAATTTTGCTGGGTTATGTGAAGCATAACTTACATTACGTCAGCACATAACAGTATCATCTCGGTAATCTACTCATCCGGACAAAACTCAATAATTTTTTGTTTTACCTTTGATAGGTAGAAGATAGTCTTGTATCATGTCCGGTAAATTACTTACAATGTAAAGACGTTCCGCCGGAACGTCTCTACGACGGTAGGTAGGTTTTTATTACTGTTAATTAAAGGGACATGATATTAACTACAAAGCTTAAACCGTCACACCTTCCAACTCCTCATCTGTCAACTCATACAACTGACGCAACTTATCTAACTTCTCTGTATCAGCATTCCAAAAACCGCGTCCTGAAGCTTCTAACATTCTCCCGATAATATTGCGGAAAGCTTCTGGATTCGACTTTCGCAATCTTTCCGCCATCTCTGCATCTAATGCGTAAGTATCTGCGGCTTGGTCGTATACCCAATCATCCGTAAAATCCGCAGTACCCCCCCAACCAATCAAAGCCGTCATGCGTTGGGAAATTTCAAACGCACCACCAGAACCTTGATTAGCCATTGCTTCAGCCCATTTAGGATTTAGCAACTTGCTGCGATACTCCATCCGCAGTAAATCATCGAGATTGCGAGGTGTGGTATCTTTCGAGAAACTTTCCACAAAGCTGGTTGTAACCTTCTTCTTACTTTGTTTTTCTGCTGCCTTTTTCAAACCGCCAGTATTAGCGTAATATTCTTGAATATCAGTCAAACCGTATTCTACCGAATCGATTTCTTGAACAATGCGATCGCTTGTTTTTAACAACTCCATTAATACTTCTGGTCTAGCTTGACCCTTATCCTCTCTACCATAACTGAAAACATTGCGACCTTGCCAAGTATCCCCCAACTCATCACCAGATTCCCAATTACCATCAACAATTCTATCATTTACCAACGAACCAAAATCACCAGCCGGATTAGAAAATAATCTCGCTGAAGCATTTTCAATACCTTGTGCTTTCAAAATCAAAGCATGTTTTCTAATAAAATTATTATCTTCAGATTCATCCGCATCAGCCGCACGTTGAAACAAATCATCCAACAACTCAATAATATTGACAAAACTATCACGAAAAATACCAGATAAATTTGCCAAAACATCAATTCTGGGATGTCCAACCTCAGCCAAAGACATTAATTCATAACGAACAATGCGTCCCGTCCCCTCCTTCACAGGTTCAGCCCCCACCAACTCCAAAAGAATACCTAAAGACTCACCCTTCGTCTTAATTGCATCCAAACCCCATAACATCACCGCCACAGTTTCCGGATATTTCCCATACTCATCTAAATGCTGCGAAATAATTTTTTTACCTATCTCCCTCCCCCTTTCATAAGCACCAGCAGAAGGCATTCTATAAGGATCTAAAGCATGAATATTCCTCCCCGTAGGCAACACACCAGAACCATCCCGCAACAAATCACCACCAGGCGCAGGCATAATATACTCACCATTTAAACCCCTTAAAAGATTCGTCAACTCATCAGTAGATTGCATCAACAAACCTCTAATCTCCTCCTCCTCTTGGCGCTCTTGGTTACTTGGCGGTTCGTTGCCAAAATAAGCCTCCAAATACCCCCTCATCTCCTCATCATTCGGTGCTTCCCCCAAAATATGCAAACCCGAAGAAAAAAGCCGAGATTCTAACACTTGCAAATACTCATACAACTTCACCAAATAATCATTAAAAGCATGACCACTAAACAGCCGCACATTCTCCGGAGTAAACGAAATCCCCAAACGTTTCGCATCATCAAACGGACAATCAGCATCTAACCCACTATCAACAATCTTCTTACAAATCACCTCCTTCAAAGCATAATTTTTTTCCGAATCTTCTCGATACTCAGAAATCAAATCCCGCAAAGACATTAACTCCTTATACAAACCAGCACGTCCATAAGGAGGAACATTGTGAGAAATCAACACACCATAACCGCGACGCTTCGCCAAAATAGATTCAGAAGGATTATTAGCCGCATATATATATAGATTAGGCAAATTTCCTAACAAAATATCCGACCAAGAATAACCCGTATTTCCTAACGGCGATCCCGGCAACCATTCCACAGTACCGTGCATTCCAAAATGCACCACAGCATCAGCTTGAAACTCATTTTGCAGCCATTTATAAAAAGCAGCATATTGAGGATGCGGCGTTAAATCTCGTTCAAACATTAACCGCATCGGATCGCCTTGTATACCTAAAGGTGGTTGTACACCAATCCAAATATTTCCTAACTGAATACCGCCAATATTAAACTCATCACCGGAAGTTTTAATCCCCGTACCCGTGAGAGATTTCCATTGTTTTTCGATGCGAGATGTGCTAAGATATCCCAACCATTTTTCGAGAGTTTTGGCGTTGACAGTATTAACCGCAGATGAACGCGAATGAACGCTGATATCCATCTGCGTTAATCTGCGTTTATCTGCGGTTCCTATCTCTTCGTCCGCGTCTTTCACCTGACGAATCAATTCTTCCCCATCTACAGGCAAATTGCCCACAGCATAACCTTGATTTTGCAGTGCGTGGAGAAAATTGAGAAGCGATCGCGGTACATTTAATAATGCAGCTGTTCCTGTTGCACCGTACCCAGGTGGAAACCCATACAAAATAATCGCTATTTTCCTCTCTGACGGAGGTTTTCGACGCAACGCAACCCAACTTTTCACTCTCGCAATCAATCTCTGCACTCGTTCCGGAACTAGATAAATTTGCTCTCCCACCAACCCACCGAGAGGAATTGTATCAATAGCGCCATCCAATTCTGGCAATGCATATAATACGACACTTTGCAAGCCTCCGATACCTTGACGCGTCCAAGAGTAAATATCTTGAATTAGCAATGGTGCAGCGACAATGTAAGGTACATTCTTGGCAGCAAGGATTTTTACCGCAATTTGCGTTTGGCGTCCTGCTTCCATTGAACCAGCAGGACCACCCACCAAAGGAAAGCCAATTGTAGATACGATCGCATCCACTTTTACTGCTTCGTTGGAGAGTGAAGGTGTTTGAATATTACCATTATTTCGTTGCTGCGTTTCATAGTCACTGGTCATCCAATCGCGGACGGCAACGTGTCCTTCAACACCATTAATAAAAATGGGTAAAGGTATCAAACCAGCTTCTTCAAAACTACGAATTAATTGCGGAATATAAGGTTGTTTTGTAATAACGTGTTTGCGATAAAGTAAAATTCCAATAACTGGGGAGTGGGGTAGAGACGTTCCGCCGGAACGTCTGTACGAAAGTGGAGACGTTCCGGCGGAACGTCTGTACGAAAGTGGAGAGTGGGAATTTTTTATTATTCCCCTCTCCTCATACCACTTTAAATATTCTCGCGGAGATGCAAAAAAGCCTTGATAATCGGGATGAAGCAATCCCATATTAGGGGTTTCAATGGGTGGAGGAATTTCGCCTATTTTTAAATCTAAATATTTTTCTGCTAATATCCAAAATAATGCAGCTACGTTTTCTGCACCACCAGCATTCCAATAACCATAGATAATTAACCAGTTGCGTAAGTCTTGGACTTTTTGCACTGGCACAAATTTGAGAAGTTTGGGACCAATTTTTAAGAAGCTGATGTAACCTGCAAGTTTATCTTCTTCTCGTCCGTTGCTAAATTTATCAAGGATGAATTTAACTGGTTTGGGCATTCCTTTCGGTCTATCACCGATAGCAAAATCACCCAATTTAGTTAAACTCATCAATTCTAAAGCTGACTCAAAGACCAAACGGATGGGAATTTGAGAAACGCGATCGCGTAACCACAAAACTTGGTCATAATCAAATAGCAAGCTGCCAAAAAACACATCCGCGTTATGAAGTGCTGCTTCCACCTCGGTGCGTTTGGTGGTAATATCGCGATCGCTAAACACGCGGATATCCAACTCAACACAGCGCGAGTTAGCTTGTGAAGCTGCTTTTCTGTACAAATCAGCGTTGAACGATTCAAATCCAGCAATCAAAACGATGCGTTTCATGGGTTAAGTGGTAAACACTCCATCTTAATTTTAAGCCCTCACCCTAGAAGGGTGGGGCTATAGGAACGAGAGCTTACCTGCGTGGGCTAAAATAAAATGAGGGATTTTATATTAGATTCGGTTAATCATATATATTGTAGAGACGTTCCGCCGGAACGTCTTTACTCCGCCGGAACGTCTTTACGACGGTTGCTTTGATCTAGGATTGCTATATATTGTAGAGACGTTCCGCCGGAACGTCTTTACTCCGCCGGAACGTCTTTACTCCGCCGGAACGTCTTTACTCCGCCGGAACGTCTTTACTCCGCCGGAACGTCTTTACTCCGCCGGAACGTCTTTACTCCGGCGGAACGTCTTTACGACGGTGACTGTATTTTTATTACTATTAATTAGTCCTTAGGGTGTACTTAATAAAATTTGATAGCGCCCTAATTAAGCGCTTTTAACATACAGATTAAATAGCGTCTTTTGAATCAACTTCTGTTAACTGCAATGACTTTTCAAATTCCAAGCGCTGCTGTACGTTATGTAAGAAGTAACCATTAAGCATGGCAGAGCCTAACAACATACCCAAGTGTTGACGGCTGGTGGTAATTTCGATATCGAAGTCTTCTGAAGGTAAGCCACCCAACATACTAACAACGGTGCGTTCAATTGCTTGAAGTACTTCTGGTGATGTAGGCTTGGATAGTTGGGCAACCATTTCGGGATTCAGCGATTTAATATATTGCCACAAGTTGTTATTAATTGCTTCCGAACCAAAGTTCTCTGGATTGCGATTAGAAAGATTGTTCATGGTAGTAAATTAGCAGTATTTTATCAACTTGTATCTACTGTAGCAATCTTTTTCTAACAGTGATGTCTGCTTAACCGAACTCTATTTAGGGGGGTTTCTTCATTTCTAAGTATATGGATTTAATAAACACTCCTGAACGTAGTAACGGCTACCCTACGGGAAAGCTCCGCTAACAGCTGTTAAAATTGTCAGGGACGAGGGGTAAACCGTTCACTACGAAGGAGGTGAGTATTTTACGTTTAATTTTGCGGACTTCCCTATGCCTCAACAAACACGCTACCCTACTGATATAATTTGAGATCGCAAAAATCTTCATTGGACATAGGATTGAAAATCAACTATGCGTTGTCCACAACCCTTGATTAGACTATTCTGTGCTAGGTCTCTACATTAGACATCTCCAGATTCATACGTAAAGACGTTCCGGCGGAACGTCTCTACAAGGGTTTCGGGCAGCGCATAATTAATTTCTGGAGACGTCTATTAGACATAGGAGTGAAAATTAATTATGCGTTGTCCACAACCGTTGATTAGACGTAGCACTGCTACGTCTCTACGTTGTTTTCCGGAGATGTCTATTGTATAAAAATCCGTCACAACACAAAAAATATATGTTGTAAGATAGATGCGCTCATTGACTTGAATATGGTTAAATGTGAAAGGAATTATTATGTTTTGCCGTCAAAGAGCAGTAAGCGTGAAAAGTTTTGTGCTTGGTGAAACTAAAGCCCCTAAACTAAGTGTTGAATCCTTTACCAAAGGCGTGGCTGCGCTCAATGAATAGGCAATCTTCTAGGAAATCTGAATCCGATCCCAGTGCCGCATTGACACCCAATGGGGAGCAGCAAGACAACTCAAATGTATTCCCGATTGTTGGGATTGGAGCGTCTGCGGGTGGATTGGAAGCATTCACGGAATTGCTAAATTATCTGCCGAGTGATACCGGCATGGCATTTGTCCTGGTACAGCACTTAGCCCCAGATAAGAAAAGTTTGTTGACGGAGATTCTTTCGAGAGCAACCAGGATGCCGGTGCATGAAGTGGTTGAGAATACAACCGTGGAAATGAACCAGGTTTATGTGATTCCGCCGAATAAACAGATGATCATTTTTCAAGGGGTACTGAAACTGATGCCCCGTGAGAAAGTTCGTGGGATGGTGATGACCGTTGATACGTTCTTCTTTTCTTTAGCTGAGGATCAGGGTAACAAAGCGATCGCCATTGTTCTCTCTGGGGGCGATGGTGATGGCGCATTGGGAGCAAAGGCAATCAAAGCAGCTGGCGGGATTACCTTTGCTCAGTGTGAAGACAGCGCACAAGTCAACAGTATGCCGAACACCGCCATCGCTACCGGGCATATAGACTTTATTTTATCACCCCAAGCGATCGCCGAAGAGCTAGGAAAAATCAGCCGCCATCCCTACATTGCCACTCCTTTTTCAATAAAGGTCGCTGAAGAACTAGAACCAATTCCAGGCGAGAATGCCTTACAAAGCATCTTTATATTGCTGCGGACTACTACAGGAGTTGACTTTACCTATTACAAACACACTACCATTCGGCGGCGAATTCTCCGGCGGATGATGCTGTACCAAATAGAACAATTGTCGGATTACGTCACCTATCTCCAGCACCATCCGGCAGAAGTGCAGGCTTTGTATGAGGATGTTTTGATTAATGTCACCAGTTTTATGCGTGATCCTGAAGCCTTTGAAGCACTAAAAAGTCAAGTATTTCCCATAATTACCAAAGATAAATCGCTAGAGATACCCATCCGCATTTGGGTAGCAGGTTGTTCAACGGGGGAAGAGTGTTATTCTATCGCCATTTGCTTGGTGGAATTTTTAGAGACGCAGCCAATTAAGCCGCCGATTCAGATTTATGCTACAGATATCAGTGAGAGTGCGATCGAAAAAGCTCGGCTTGGCATCTATAAACAGAGCCAGATGCAAGATATCTCACCAGAACGTCTGCGACGCTTTTTTATCCAGCTAGACGATGGGTATCAAATTAGTAAGCCGGTGCGCGAACTGTGTGTCTTTGCCAAACAAAATTTGTGTGCAGATCCCCCATTCTCCAAGCTCGACCTAATTAGCTGTCGGAATGTGATGATTTATTTCGGGGCGACTTTGCAGAAGAAGATTGTGCCAATCTTCCACTATGGTCTGAAATCAAACGGATTTCTGATGTTAGGAACTTCGGAAACTGTGGGGGAATTCTTAGACTTGTTTTTGCTGGTTGATAAAAAGTACAAGATTTATGCCCGAAAGTTAGCCCCCGCTCGGTTGCCTTTAGATATAGCTAGCAACAATTATCCTTTAGATTTAGGAAATCTTAATCCACAAGTCAAGGAAGAGACTTTTACTGATGTTGATTTGCAATTATTGGCAGACCAGATAGTCTTGAATCAGTATGCGCCGGTGGGTGTGATTACAAACTACGATCTAGAGATTCTGCAATTTCGGGGGCAGACCAGCTTTTATCTGGAACCTGCCCCAGGCAAGGCAAGTTTGAATTTGCTGAAAATGGTTCGAGAAAGCTTGCGGCTAGAACTCCGCACGGCAATTGGGCAAGCAAAAAAGCAGGACTTGCCAGTGAGAAAAGAGAACTTGCAAATCTGGGACAACGAGCAGCCACGGGAGATTAGTATTAATGTTATTCCCTTACTCGCTCCCAAGTCACAAGAACGCTACTTTTTGATTTTGTTTGAGGATACCCCGACCCCAGCGACACCTCAGTTAGTGGAAACTAGTAGCCAGAAAACTGGGCGGAGAAAACAAACAATTGACAAGGAAATTGCGAGGCTCCAACAGGAACTGGCACTGACTAAAGAGCATTTGCAAGCGATTATTGAGGAGCAGGAAGCCTCCAATCAAGATTTGAGAGTTGCCAACGAGGAAATTCTCTCCAGTAATGAGGAATTGCAAAGCACCAATGAGGAACTAGAAACCGCTAAAGAAGAAATTCAAGCAACCAATGAAGAATTAAACACCGTTAACGACGAACTGCATCGGCGTAATATCGAATCAAACTACCTCAGCAACGATTTGCAGAATTTGCTCAGTAGTACTAATATACCTATTTTGATGCTGGAAAGCGATCTCCGCATCCGTCGCTTTACCCCCCTAGCACAACAAATCCTGAACTTGATTCCCACCGATGTCGGACGACCCTTAGGAGATATCAATCTCAATCTCAATGTGCCAGACTTAGAGCAACAGATTTTGGATGTGATTAATACCCTAACTATTAAAGAGCAGGAAGTGCAAGACCAGAAAGGGCATTGGTATGACCTGCGAATCCGTCCCTACCGAACAATTGACAATAAAATTGATGGTGCGGTGGTGATGTTGGTGGATATTGACGCGCTCAAACGCAGTGCCAAGCTGCTGCAAGAATCCCGCAATTATGCCCAAGCTATTGTAGAGACGATGCGGGAAGCCTTGGTGGTGCTGGATAGGAACTTACGAGTCATCACCGCAAATCCGGCTTTTTATCAGATGTTCCAGGTAACATCAGGGCAAACCGAACAGCGCTTGATTTTTGAATTAGGGAATGGACAATGGAATATTCCCCAGATGCGATCGCTTCTAGAAGCGATCGCATCTGGTAATAGCCAGATGGAAGATTTTCAAAACTTCGAGGTTGACCATGAGTTTGAGCAAATCGGACACAAAGTCATGCTATTTAATGTCCGCAAAATGTCTCAAGCAGACCATCAGGACATGATTCTTTTGGCTATCGATGACATCACCCAGGAAAAACAGTTGCAGACAGAACGTGCCCAACTTCTGACTCAAGAGCAGTCAGCTCGGACTGCGGCTGACACAGCTAATCGCATGAAGGATGAGTTCTTATCCGTCCTCTCTCACGAACTGAGGAATCCACTTAATTCTCTAGTGGGATGGACGCAGTTGCTCCGCAAGGAAAAAGTTGACAAAAACAAGCTGTCTCGTGGACTTGAGGCGATCGAAAACAGCGCCAAGTTACAAAGCCAACTGATTGAGGATTTGTTGGACATTTCCCGCGTTACTTCAGGTAAGCTGCGCTTAAACCCTTATCTGATTCAGCTTGCCCCAGTAATTAGACCAGCCATTGAAGTAGTTCGTCTGTCAGCAGAGGCGAAACGAATTCAACTTGTACCGAGGCTTGATGCTGCCTCAAAACATATATTTGGCGATCCCATTCGTTTGCAGCAAGTCGTCTGGAATTTACTTTCTAACGCGATTAAATTCACCCCGCCACAAGGGCGAGTTGAAATTACATTAGAGTATATTGATTCAATGGCTCAAATTCAAGTCAGCGACACGGGTAAGGGCATCAGCGCTGAGTTTTTACCTTATGTTTTCGATCGCTTCCGGCAAGCAGATTCTTCCCTGACTCGCGCAGATACTGGACTTGGACTCGGACTGACCATTGTTCATAATTTAGTTGAACTTCACGGTGGTACAGTTCAAGCTGAAAGTTTGGGTGAAGGGCAAGGAGCCACATTTACTGTGAGGCTGCCGCTGCAAAGTAAAATTGCAGATGTGGTGAACTTACCAGACGCAATGGACAGAGGAATGCCAGTTGGGGATATCCCATCCTTAGCCGGTGTGCGAGTCTTGATTGTGGATGATGCGGCTGATGTTCGTGAGTTATTCACGGTAGTGCTGGAAGAGTATCAAGCCACAGTAACGACAGTTGCCTCAGGAGATGAAGCGATCGCCACTTTAACAGCAAACCCATCAGGATATGATGTGTTGTTATCTGATATCAGTATGCCAGGGGAAGACGGCTATACATTAATTCGCCGAGTTAGACAACTGAGTGCTGAAGCTGGAGGACAAATTCCCGCTGCTGCGCTGACAGCACATGCGAGAAGCGAGGATTATGCTCAAGCGATCGCAGGCGGCTTTCAAATATATCTTACCAAACCTGTAACTCCCGATCAACTAGTACTTGCAGTCGCAAATTTAGCTGGACGAATCACATAAGTAGGTGGGCGTTAAAAAACATAACTATATTTTGTCATTGCGTTCGCGGAGCGTCTCGTAGAGAGGAGGCACGACGTTCGCGCAGCGTGTCGCAGACAAGCAATCGCAATGGTTTTGAGTGTTTTACATTTCGTTACATAGTTAGGTTTATTTGTGCTTACCTACTTAGGCTGTTATTGATAATGATGTGATTGTTTGAGTCGAAACTAATAAAACCTTTTTGCTGTAACTTGCTCATTAATCGTGTAATTGTTACTCTAGTAGTGCCGCAAGCGCTAGCAATTTCTTCATTAGTGAAGGGAATTGAAATGCGAGTTCCCTTTGCCACTCTTTGACCAATTTCCTTTTTTAAAAGCATTAATAAATCTTGCAACCGATCTTCGATCCTTCTTTTAGCGAAAATAAATAAAAAAGATTCTGTTTGTCGTAATCGCTGTTTTATTTTAGGTAAAAGTGTATAGTTCAAAAATGGGTTAGTTGCTATTTCTACTTCATGAATTGTCACTAACTCAACATCTGACAAGGCTATTGCTTCATAAGTGTTTAAAGAAATCATGCTAGAGCCAAAAATCATATTTGGAGTTGCTAACCCTAACATCACTTCTTCACCAGTTTCACAAAATTTAGTTAGCTTCACGGAACCCTGAAGAAGGTAGCAAACAACTAAAGGGTTAAGGGGAATAGTTTCACCTTTATAATATTTATGCACGGGACGATTTTGCCTGATATCGTAATCATTAGACTCATAATTTGAAGGTGCATTTAGCTGATGCCCAGTTTGATCACGCACTAGCCAGTGTAGCGTTTTAGGCTTACCCTGCTTATTATTGACAACACCTACTGTCAAAGCTGCGTCAGATGAATTGCTTTGGCATGGCTTTAGTGGTACTAATTCTTTGCTTTTTTCTGATTGAGATATTTGCATTTCATTGGGAAAGCGTTGACATTCTTCTAGAGAGACAAAATTAATTATTGGTTTGCCTACCAGAAGCTGTTTGGAACATGCAAGTAAATTACATGCAGCAAAGTTAGCGTCTTCGATTATGCCTTCGGTGTTAGTGACTAAATAAGCGTCTAATGTTAACTCAAATAAATCTTGGTAGGTTTGACATTCGTCTTCTAGTAAATATCGTATTGTGAGA
Source organism: Tolypothrix brevis GSE-NOS-MK-07-07A (assembly GCA_019358985.1). GTDB lineage: Bacteria > Cyanobacteriota > Cyanobacteriia > Cyanobacteriales > Nostocaceae > Hassallia > Hassallia brevis. The sequence continues at coordinate 43,096 of JAHHIJ010000014.1, forward strand.
AGTTCTTCATTTTGCTTATACAGTTTCTCTGCTGCTACCCGTAAAGTATTTGAGGTAGCAATCAGTTCTTTAAATGCTTCGGGTAGCAAATCTGGAGATATCCAAGACAATGCCTTAGTAGTTTCGTGTAAACTTGCTAAACGTTTGTGGAATACTTCTGCGTTTGTGGTAAATGGCTCCACGTTCATTTTAAATTCTCCTTATTTATACTTACTTTCTGTAATGATGCTTGAACGGAGCTTCAAACCATAGATTCTTCGTTCCTCAGAATGACAGATTTTATTTATAAACACCCTCTTAGAAGTCGGGGATCTCAGAATTGAGACTAAGAAGTAAAATAAAGCACAGGTAATGTGAGAAATTAACTTAACTGTAAGTTTAAAGAAATTAAGTGAATATTTTGTGAATAAGCCAGTAGATAATATAAAAAGGTAGCGTTAGCAACACTGTCTAACAAAGTTAGATTTGTCATACAGCAGATTTTAGGTTTAGGAGGTACATGCGTAAAACCCAAAACCCGCTCACAGACGTAGCAGTGCTACGTCTCTACGTGTATTAGACATCTCCAGAAAAGACGTAAAGACTATTCTGTGCTACGTCTAATCAAGGGTTTCGGGCAATACATAGTTCAATTTGGTCGATATCTATTAGACATTTCCAGAAAACAATGTAGAGACGTAGCACTGCTACGTCTAATCAAGGGTTGTGGACAGAGTATAGTTCATTTTCACTCCTATGTGTATTTAATCACAACGCAATCGGCTGTAAATCTTTTCAACAAATAATAAATAAATATTTGTACCTATGAAAATTTTGCTAGTAGAAGACGATCAAGTATCTGCTGAAATGTTAAAGAATATTCTGACACATCAGCATTACATAGTTGATTTGGCTTCTGATGGTGAGACTGGATTGTCCCTTGCTGAAATGTTTGCTTATGACTTAATTCTGTTAGATATTATGTTGCCAAAGCTGGATGGTCTCATGTTTTGCAGACAGCTACGTGCTAAAACAAATGATACGTCGATTCTGCTTTTGACAGCTTTGGATAGTAGCACTAGCAAGGTTATTGGGTTAGATGCTGGAGCTGATGATTATGTTGTTAAACCTTTTGACGTGAATGAGTTATTAGCTCGGATACGTGTTTTGATACGTCGAAAAACTCCGGCTCTCTCTTCAGTGATAGAGGCAGGAAATGTTAGACTTAATTCCACTAGCTCTAAAGTGACTTGCAATGGAAAATTTTTGCATTTGACTGCTAAAGAATATGCTTTACTAGAACTGTTTATGCGTAACAGTCACCGAATCTTTAGTCAAGAAATCCTGCTCGATTATCTCTGGTCATCTGAAGAAATGCCTTTAACGAATACTGTCAGAGCGCACATCAAAGCTTTACGGCAAAAATTGAAGCAAGCTGGGGCAAATGATTTGATTGAGACAGTTTACAAAATGGGGTATCGGCTGAAATTAGGACAAGATGGGCATTCTGAAGTTAAGCTTTCTGCTGCGACAGAGCTTGACTTTCAACCAACAGAAGTCGATGGGACTGTAGTAGATCGATACCAACCACAATTGTCCCCAGCGCTGGCTGATATTTGGAAGCGATTTAAGCCCAAGTATAGCGATCGCATCACAATTTTAGAACAAAATATAATGCTGCTGCTTGCAGGTACGCTAACTGAAGAACAAGGGCAACAAGCACAGGAATCAGCTCACTTGTTAATCGGATCGCTAGGTAGTTTTGGTTTTACTGAAGCGTCACGTCTGTCTCGTGAAATTGAACAGATTTTTCGAGATGGAGTAAAACAAAGTCAAGGTGAAGTTGAACGTCTTTCTCAACTCGTTATAGCGTTGCGGCAAGAATTGGAACGACCAATGGCAAACCTTGTACCTGCTGCGGTAACGAAGCGCTTTGCTAACATCAACCAACAACCCCAACTGTTAATTCTCAATAATGATGTCCAACTAAGTCAGCAATTAATAGAGGAGGCTAAAATCTGGGGAATTCAGACTTTGGTTGCGACAAACTTAACTGAACTTAGAGTTGCGATCGCCCAAAAATGCCCGGATGTAGTATTAATCGATAAAATTATGGTTGTAGACGACGATCCCCAAATGTTAGACGTTATGTTGGTATTACTTCAAGCTGTTGTTTCTCGGTTAAACACATAGCAATGCCTTTCTCATAGTATGCCGCTTCGTTGATAAAAATTGGATAAACGGTTGATGTTCCTTCAAATGCGATGGTTTTCCCATCAAAGGTAAGAAAAATCGGATCACCAGGATGAAGAGCTTGATAATCTTGAAATTCAAGTTGCGGATGAATCATTGCTTTAATTTCCCCATGCTCGTTTCTAGGAAAATCAATAACAGAAGCATATCGATAAACTGTCAGTGGGCTATTTATATTTTCAATTATACCTTGGTTGCTTCTTTCTAAATAATCCAAAACTGCATAAACAAGTTCCTCTGTTTTCTGGAATAATTCTGTGCTCAAAACAGCTTGAGGCACTGGACCAACTTCAATGGCAAAACCAAAATCGCAGAGAGAACGAAGTAAATTACTCTTTTGCCCTTGGGTATAACAAACTTTTATCTCTGGATTAATTGAAGTCAAATAAGCAGCCAATTGCAAAGTAAATGGATGCAGTTCACCTAAAAGGATACTCAACCCCATATTTGCAGTTGTGCTGTGCAAATCTATAATTACATCTACCTGAGATTTGCCTTTTGGTCCGAGCATTTTTTCAATAACTTTTGCCCGCACTTGTTCATAACCAGTAAGTGTTGAATTCTGCAAATCTTGACTAAAAAAGCTGCGATTTAAATCTTGATCAATATATCGTCTGCTTTCTTTAAAAGCTTCAGGATTTCCCAATAATGTCAGAGTTTCAAAACTAGGGCGTTTAACTAAGTTTAAGTCCTGCTCAAACTTTTTGATCAGGTATACTCCTGTAAACTCATTTCCGTGTGTTCCGCCAACAATTGCTACATAATTAATTTTGTTCATACAAAAACTTATTGCTTGTTTGGTTTCCATCACAATAGACAAAAGTATTTGAACCTCACACGACTTGAAGTCGCGTGATTCCTGTTTCAACGATCTCCGCCTGGATTGCTCCAGGACTTACAAGTTCTCCACAGGCGTTTAGAGCCTCCGGGATACCCACGGCGGCTATTAGTCTCAATCCTTCACTCAAAATGTTTAACGCCGCGTTTTTATCTCTCAAGTTGTGAGTATTGCAACTAGGACAAGACCATTCGCGCAGCTTTAAATCCTTAACCAATGGGTTGATAAAACCACAGTAATTACAAGTCTGAGATGAAGGATAAAATGTACCAACTTTCTGCACGATTCGGTCATGCCACAGAGCTTTATATTCAAGCATGGTGGTAAATTTAGACCAACTAGCGTCTGAAATACTCAGGGCTAATTTATGGTTTTTAACCATGTTACCAACTCGTAAATCTTCGATACAGATAATGCTGTTTTCCTTGATTAAACGCGAAAGTGTCCACCGGGGAGTATCCCCGTGGCGCATTTCGCGAGTTGACAGCTTGTGCAAAAAGTCATCTCTTAAATTAGTAATGCGTTCGTAGGTTCGAGCCAGCTTGATTTTCGCTTTGACTCTATTGTTACTACTTTTGGTACTGCGAGAGAGTTTTTTATTTGATTTGCGTAACTTCCTTAGTTGAAGTCGATAATATTTAGGATTTTCTACAACTTCACCATCGCTAGTAACCAGATAAGATTTGATACCTAAATCCAATCCAATATTTTGTGTGGCTTGAGGATATTTTTCTATCTCAGTTTCACACAAAATACTAGCAATATATTTACCAGAAGAAGTCCGGGTTATCGTAACGTTTACAACATGACCAGTAATATCTTGTGATTTATGAAACTTTATCCATCCTAACTTGGGAAGCTTTAAACGATTCTCTATAATTTGAATGTTCCCATTGGTGAGATTCGTCTTGTAAGATTGCTTGCAACCGTACTTCTTTTTGAACTTAGGAAAGCCGACACCTTTCTTATTTTTAGACTTCTTTAAGTCAGTAAAAAAGTTTTTGTACGCTGTCTCTAAATTCTTGAGCGAGTTTTGCAGAGCAAACTTATCTACTTCCTTCAACCATTCAATCTCTTTTTTGAGAAGAGTCAACTGTTGACTACAAGCATTGTAGTTTAAGGTTTTCTGCTCAGTCGTATATAACTCTTTCCTTAATGCCAGAAAACGGTTGTACACAAACCTAGCACAACCTATTGTCTTGTTAATTAAGACTTCTTGGTTGTGGTTAGGAATAAGTGCAACTTTAAACGCTTTCTGCATTTTGGTTTTAATGTTTCGCTATAATGATTTTACCATAATACGCAAGCATCTAAATATAGAAATATGGAGCGCCTAACTCATGACTTGAAGTCGCAAAGTCTGCCACGGGGAGTATCCCTGTGGCGAGCTTTGCACTCTTTGTGCGGCTTGCAGAAATCAATAAACCTCCGGTTGTTGCTCAGAAAATTAAATCGCTCAACGAATAAAGAAATACAGCAATTTTTAGGTATGTGCGTAAAATCCAAAACCCGGTAACAGACGTAGCACTTGGTAGTCTCTACGTGTATTTAATCACAACGCAATCTGCTGTAACTTTAGGCATCGGTTTTGAATGCATTAATAGAGTCTTCTAATTGCAATGTTACTTGTTGTGTTTGTTGTAAAGAATTAGACACCATGTCAGATGAATTTGCAGTGTGTTCTGAAGCAGTGATAAGATGTTGCATCTTTGAAGCGATCGCACTCGAACTTTGTGACTGAGATCCGGTTGCACCTTTAATTGACTGCGCTAAATCATCAATTTGGTGGGATACTTCTAAAATATGCCCCAGATTATGCTTGACATTTGTAATCATATTTGCTTTTTCTAGCACTTCCCTAGTTCCTATTTCTATAGTTTTGACGACTTCGCTAGTTTCCATTTCGATGTTCTCTAGCATTTGTTGAACTTCTTTGGTCACTTCTTGTGATTGAGCTGCTAATTGAGCAATTTGTTCTACCACTATCTTAAAGCCTCGACCTTCTTTGCTCACCCCCGCAGTTTCAATATTGCTGTTGATGGCTAACAAGTTAGTTTGCAAGAGGATTTGCTTAAGCAACGAGGCAACGAAGGATATTTTTTGCGAAGATTCTGCCACACGCTTGACTTTATTTACTTTTTCTATTATTGTCTGTTCTAAATTAAAGATACTTTCTACAGTATTCTCGATTGCGGCTTGGGTTGTTGCTACTGCCTCTGAAGTGGTGTAGGCAATTTCTGATAGTTGACGGGCATCATCTGCTACTGTTTGAATAAATAAATTAATTTTATTTACTTCTTCTAAAGTGTAATTAATTTCTTGTGCTTGTGTCAAAGCTTGATTCGTCAATTGCTGAATTACACCTGAGTTTTCATCAAGGGAAAGATTTACTTGATAAGCTGCAACTTTCACTTGATTGATAATCTGCCGCAGGTTATGAATAATCGTATTAAAAACATCAGCTACTACCCCTGTTTCATCGGCATTATTTTCTGTACCCACAGTTAAATTGCCTTTTGATGCTTCTTGAACGTTGAAGAGAATTTCCAAAAGTTGGCTTTGCAAAGCTTGTTGACTTAGCTTTAATTCTTCTTCTGCTTGTTTGCGTCGGCTAATGTCAGCTTGCACCCCAATATAATTGACGACTTGTCCGAAGGAATCTCGCACTGGAGAAATTGTTAATTCACACCAACATGGTGTTCCATCTTTGCGGTAATTCTTAATTACTACCTGACATTCTAAAGAGTTGCGGATTGCATGACGTAATTCTTCAATAGTTGCGGGATCTGTGTCGGGTCCTTGCAAAAATCGACAATTGCGTCCAATCACTTCTTCCGGTGAATAACCTGTGATGGTTTCAAAAGCCGGATTGCAAAATATGATGGGGTTGTCCATCGCTCGTGGGTCAGTAATGACAATAGCATTTCTAGCAGCAGCAATGGCGCGATCGCGAAGCTGCAATATTTTCTGCGACTGCTTAAACTCATTAAAAAAACTCGCTTGTTCGAGAGCGATCGCAACTTGAATTGCTAGGTTTGCGATTAAATCAATTTCAAGCTTTTCCCAATGCCGAGGTTCAGAACATTGATGGACACATAAGAGGCTGATTAGCTGATTATTAATAATAATCGGTGCAACTAAATTCGCCTTGATTTGAAATTCTTCCAGAATCTGGCTGTGGTAATCTGTATAATCTGCTTCGTTAACGTTGTCGGTGGCTCGCACTTCACCATTTGTGTACATTGCAATGTAATCTTCTCTAAAGGGGTCATGGACTGTTTTGCCAATGATTTTGATCCAGCCGTCTGCTACCGATTCAGCAACGATGGTGGCACTCCAGTCAGGATGAAAGCGATAAATAACTACGCGGTCTGATTTTAATGCTTGACGAATTTCCTTGACGGTGGTGTAAAGAACATCTTCTGATTTGAGCGATCGCCTAATTTCTAAGGTAATGTCTGTAAATAGTTGCAAATATCTCGCTTCTGTTTCTTGCTTTTCTAAAAGCTTTACTTTCTCTGTCAATCGTCGATCGACAAATGAAATGAGTAACGCGAAATCCAGAATCACAAAGGTGGCAACGCCAATAGTAAAAGCTAACCAGGTGAAGGAATCGTTGGAAGTCGCCCTTGCAATTGCTTTTGTGTTAGTGGGTATAAAGTTAGCTGCTGCCATACCAGTGTAATGCATCCCGGCGATCGCCAATCCCATAATCAGCGCAGCCAAGATTTTTGCTAAGAGCGCAGATGTACTGCTTTGCGTGGATAGTTGAAAGGTGACAGATAAGGCTACAATTGAGGCACTAATGGCGATCGCTATGGAAATTGCAAACAGCAATGGATTATACATCGTGTCTGCTTCCATCCGCATCGCGGACATGCCAATGTAGTGCATTGAGGCGATGCCAATACCCATCAGGATACCGCCCATAATCAATTGCCACAAGCTCAAAGTTGGGCGACTCGCTAAGAACAGCGCTCCTGCGGAGGCAATAATCGCAGGTAATATTGACAACAATACCGTCACCATGTCATATGTTATTGGTATCGGTAGGCTGAATGCCAACATAGCGACAAAGTGCATCGACCAAATGCCAATGCCCATAACAAATGCCCCACCAATCAACCAAGCTTTTTTTGCCCAAGATGTAGCTGTTGTTACCCGTTCCGCTAAATCCAAAGCAGTATATGCAGCTAGGACAGCGATCGCGATGGAAAGTGATATTATACGGGGGTCGTAGCTACTATTTATCGCCATATCTGCCGTCACCATTAAGTTAACCTCAATTAAATAGTTTTATTAAATTAAATGTGACTTTTTTAGTAATCAGCAACCCAGGCTTCCATAATTTTTGTTTATTTTATTATCTTGTCAATTAAAAAACAATTATGAAGCTTTGGAAAGAAAAAATAGATAAATTTATCTATTCTTTATACATGTGGGATAAGTGTTTTATTATATATATCCACTGATATAGTATAGTAACTAAAGTAAAGATATGGGGCTATAAGTTAGACAAATATAGGGAAAAGAAAATCAACGAAAAATCTAATTAAACCTGAAGTATAAAGTACAGATTGTATCATTTTAAACAATATTGTGTAATTTTAAGCAAACCGGGGTTAAGAAAAACTAATGACACAAACATTTTTGAGCGATCGTTATCGCATTATCAGCATACTTGGATCTGGTGGATTTTGTGAAACATTTTTAGCCGAAGATACGCAAATGCCTTCGGGAAGAACTTGTGTAATTAAACAACTCAAACCAGTTGCCAATAACCCTCATATTCACCAGTTAGTTCAAAGACGATTTCAAAGAGAAGCTGCCATTTTAGAAGAATTGGGAGGAGCAAGCAAGCAAATTCCTACGCTGTATGCATACTTTCAAGAGGACGAACAATTTTACTTAGTACAAGAATGGGTTAGCGGACAAACCCTGACCCAAAAAGTCAAAGAAAGCGGATGTCTGAGAGAAAGTGAGGTACGCTCGATTTTAATCAGTCTGTTAGAAGTGCTGAAATATGTTCATAGCAAAGGCATTATCCATCGCGATATTAAACCAGACAATGTTATTCTGCGCTCTAGTGATAACAAACCAGTTTTAATTGATTTTGGTGCTGTGCGTGAAACGATGGCAACAGTGGTAAATTCTGAAGGTAATATTAGCAGTTCCATCGTCGTTGGTACAACAGGGTTTATGCCAAATGAACAAGCAGCAGGACGTCCGGTTTTTGCTAGTGACTTATATAGTTTGGGACTAACAGTTATATATTTATTGACGGGGAAAATGCCAGAACAATTGGCAACAGATTCCTACACTGCCGAGAATATTTGGGATCGGGAAATTGTCAGTCCAAATTTGGCAGCGGTATTAGATAAAGCAATTCGGTTTGATGTTAGGGAACGGTTTCACAGTGCAGAAGCAATGCTGAATGCTTTGCAGAATACGAGAAATCCCCTTCCAGAAAAAACACCGACTTTTTCTCAACAGCCTTCGCAAAGTATTCCTGTTACTTCTGAATCTGTGGTTCAAAGTAGTAAACAAAACTCTATTTTGGTCAACAGTATTTTAGTTGCATCTGGAGTAATGGGTGCATCTGTAATTATTGGTCTTTTGTTGACAAATCCTCCTGATTTAGGGACATATAATAAACCAATTACATCTTCGCTATTGACAAAACCACAAGTTGGCGAAAATTCATCATTCCCATCAGGGAATAGAAGTTCTCAAATAGCATCATCGGAATCAGCAATTCTTAACAGCGCAAGTCTGCCTAATTCTTTTTATTTCATCGCAGATTCTAACTTCCTAAATCTGCAAACTGCGGTTAAACAAATTAAGACTTTACAAATGGCAGGTTATAGTCAGCCAGGAGTGTTTTGGATACCAGATTATCCAAATCTATCAGATCAGCGTTCATTTGTAGTTTATGCAGGCACATTTAGCGATCGCACTAGTTGCCTCAACTTCCTGAAAACTTATGGAAAAGCCAATTCGGCAGCGTATTGCGGCTTCGCTAGCAAAGATCCACGTACACCGTCTGATAAAATATATTTCCAACAACTACAATGAAAATATACGGCGTTGCTGATTAGATGTATGAAAATGATTCTGCGCTCTGGTCAAAACCCTTGTAGAGACGTAGCACTGCTACGTCTCTACATCCGGATTCATACCTGAATTCAGCAACACCAAATATACGATAAACATCTATGCGGGCTTTTTTCGTAGTAAGTGTTTCAACGCTTAAGGAAGATTTAAAGAAAGCACTGAAGTGCTTACTACAATAAAGAAGTCAAATTAGCGCTTTAAGAGATATGAAGGACGAAAATTTCAATAAGAAAAAGGGTAAATCTCTCCCCCCGAAGCTGATTATTAAGTTGGGAAAGTTTGTCTGGACGAGTATTTGGCATATAATGATGTCGAAACTCGCACCACGCAATCAGTCGGGAGAGTATATTCGTCCGAAAAGCCAGTTTAGAAGTTTTGTTGGGAAAGAAGAGGGAAATTCTTACCAACCAGCAACAGGACGCTATCATCTTTATGTTGGCATGAGTTGTCCTTGGGCGCATCGAACTTTGGTAGTGCGATCGCTTAAGGGACTTGAAGAGGTAATATCAGTATCTATCGTCTTTCCTTCACCAATCGAAGGTGGTTGGGTGTTTAAGGAGGAAGAACAAAATTGTCGCACACTTGCTCAATTGTATGAGCTAGGGGCACCAAATTATACCGGACGCTCTACAGTTCCGGTGTTGTGGGATAAAGAAACGAAAACTATTGTTAATAACGAGAGTGCAGAGATTATTGTCATGCTGAACTCTGAATTTAACGACTTTGCCAAAAATCCCACACTAAATCTTTACCCGGAGGAATTAAAAGAAAAAATAGACTGGTGGAATGAGAAAATTTATCACTCAGTTAATAACGGAGTATATCGTTGCGGTTTTGCCCAAACTCAAGAAGCTTATAATCAAGTTTGTGATGAATTGTTCGTCACTTTGGATGAAATTGATGTAGCACTTTCAACAAGCCGATATCTTTGTGGCGATCGCGTCACATTAGCGGATGTTCGTTTATTTACAACATTATTCCGCTTTGATAGTGCGTATTACGGTTTGTTTAAGTGTAATCGCCGACGAATTCAAGATTATCATAATTTGGGAGCTTATTTACGTGATATGTATCAGCTTCCAGGTATTGCTGATACCTGCGATGTGGAAAGTGTGAAGCAAGATTATTATGGCAACCTTTTTCCCCTGAATCCTGGTGGTATTATTCCCAGTGGTCCTGATATGTCGTCTCTGCTGGAACCACATAATCGCGGTAGTATTGGGAAGTAGAGACAGATCGCACCCAGAATTAGGAATGCGATCGCTCTTACTATATCAGCTAATAGAGTTATCTTCATTTAATTGAGGGAATAATCTACATCTAAATTTTAGGGAAAATAAAGTGTTAAAAGTTAGCGTTGAAGAAGCAGCTATTAATTTAAAAAATCTCTTAGAGCAAGTGGCTAAAGGAGAAGAAGTTATTTTAATAGACGAAAATCAAGTTGTAGCTCGTTTGGTTCCTCCACAAAAAAAAGAACAGCGTTTAGCTAGTATGAAACAATTTCGAGAAGCGCTTGTTGTTAAGGGAGAACCTTTAAGTGCAACTATAATTAATGCACGTATTGAGGAGCGCCATTGATTTATCTGGATACAAGTATTGTTGCTCCTTTATATTGGCTAGAGGCATTAAGTGATACAGTTGAGGAGCTAGTATTAAGTGAATCTGAGCTTGGTTTGAGTCAATTAGTTGAGGTGGAATTTGTTTCTGCCTTATCCCGTCGGGTTAGAATGCGTGAAATATCCCAAGATGACGCAACAACTATAGTCGAAAGGTTTCAAACTGATATAGATAGCGGTTTTTATACTCGTATTAATCTGGAAACGATTCACTACCACTTAGCGCGTGAGTGGATTAGTCGGTTTACAACACCACTGCGTACACTTGATGCTTTACATTTGGCTGTTGCATCCCAAAATAATATTAGGTTGGTAACGGCGGATGCGGCTTTGGCTGCAAGCGCTCAGTTTTTGGGAGTTAATATTATTTTATTACAGTAAATTGATTTTTATTTATATTTCCCCATCTTCGACTGCGCCTAGTGCTTTGAGGGTGGAAATTTCTGCTAAGGCAAGCTAGAAAACTACCTTAATGAGCGAAAGATGACGCGTCCTAAACAATCTTCTTGGTTAATTCGCGCATATACCCGCAGACATGTTAACACTTCTCCGGGTGTACCGCCGCAATCTAGTTGTAAGTCATCTTTGGAAAAAGCACAGATATCTGCGTAAAGTCCGGATAATTGGCGAATTCGCACATCATAGCCGGCGTTGTTTGCTTTATCAGCTACTTTTTTCAGGATGCGTCGCGATTCTTGTTGTAATTTTCCCCACCACGAATAGCGTTCGGCTGGAGGAACGAAGATTAGGGAGTGTATTGCTTCGTCGATATCAATCCAAGCACGCAGAGTTAATAAGGGATATGCATTTTGTTCAGCTTTTTGGATGCGTTGAAAGCGATCGCTTAAAGCTTCTATATATTGAGTTTTCTGTTCTGGTTTTGAATGCAAAGATACAACATCAAAGCTAAAAATACTCTTTAAAGCATGATGTAAATCTGGTTCAATTTCGATAAGTTTTATCAACAAACTCACCATATATGCAAGTAGATACATATCATTTGATTCTTGTCCATGAGTCTTTTCATTTTGAGACAACTGCAAACCTTGGACATTGACACTACCGCTGAGTCCTGGATAAATAATTTCATCGCGAATAAAAGGAAGTTGGTATAAATTTGAATTATCCTCAATAGCACCAGCTTCTTCAGCAAGATTCAAAGCATGTTGACGCCAATATGTAGCTACATCCTCAGGAATTCTTAACAGCTTTCTTTGAATTTCGTTCCACAAATCTGAGTCAGTTTGGCTTTGAAGTGGTGAATTTCCTAAATATAAAGTTAGCTCTTTGTCATCATTAAATTCATCGCGCAAGCGTGTTAGTTTTAATTCATTTGTGGACGTGATATTATTTAAAGGGGCAACGGTTGAAGGTTGTAAAAGATGACAAAGTTCTTGCAGCACTTCGTCGCATATTTTCGCTCCTGGATCGTCAGAAAATTCTGCTTGAGCTTTTTTCAGAGATGCTTCTAGTCCGTACAAACTAAACCGTAATAATCGGGCTAATTCTGAGTTTTCTACTTCTAAAAGTCGGCGTAAGTGCTGCATAATAAATTAGGAGTTAGGTAGAGACGTTCCGGCGGAACGTCTGTACTTAGGTAGAGACGTTCCGCCGGAACGTCTGTTAGGAATTAAAAAATTAGAAAAGAATGGAGAAATAATTTTTCTCACGCAGAGACGCGGAGGCACGGAGGAGAAGAAGAATCATGATTTTTTCAAGTTAAATATTTACAACTCCTAACTATTAATGAATACCACAAAATGGATCGCGTTCTTTATCAACTTCGTTGGGTTGTAATTCTAATTCAGCGCGAAAAACACATCCTTCTTCTTTAAGACATTCTTCATCTGTCGATGTCCAGTAAGGAACTTCACCTGCATGGATGCGGAGAATGCCTTTCTCATCAAGGGTAACATGATATTGACAAGGATAATCTGTGGTTATTTCTGGTTTAGTTAGGGCGCCAATTCTGATCCATTTTTTGGTGTTTGTTTGAGCATTTGTTTGATAAACGTAGAAGGTGTGCTCACTGTTTTGAGGAAAGGGAGGTAAGGGTTTACTGATTAAACCAGTTCCTGTTTCTTGTAAGCGATCGCGTATATAACGAAATTCTTTGATAGATTTACTATCATTACTTTCTGACACAAATACCAAATGATAAGCATCTGGTTGATCGACTGTTGCTGACTCGATCACATTGACTGCAATGTCACCATTATTCAGCTTTTTATTGGGACGCTCAATGGCAATATTCCAATTCAATTTACCATCAGTAAATAACTTTGAGCTTTCGGCAGTGGGGAAGTGCGCTAATATTGCTATTCCGACATCAATACCAGGAACATCAATTAAATAATGCGGATTTCCTCGACAAAGTAACACGTTAAATAGTAGTGTTTGATCAATTTCAAATTGAACTTTAATTTTTTTCAGAAAATCAGATTCTTCTATCTTCAATTTCTCCATCAAAGTTTTACCATCAAAGCTGCCCCAAAGCCGCAAATCTCCATCTTCGTAATCTTGACGATAGATGATGTTGCTTAATTGTATCCCTTGCCAATTAGTGCGGACTTTCGCTACAGATTCCCTATCAGCTAATTGATAAAGTTCTTGTCCTGCTTGAAAGATTGGCAGCAAATCGTTGCTTTGAGTTTTGCGTTTAAAGTTGCAAGGTAAATAATAAAATAAATTTTTGACATCTATTTCTAGTTGGTTTGCTCCCTTACGTAGCAATCCTTTAGATTCTTCTGGATCGAATCTGAGTCTTCGCAGTTTTTCAGCGTAGCAAGCACCGGCAGAGGTAGCTAATTTAGTAAACTCTAAAACAAAGGTAATTCGCTCTGGATTCCAAACAAAATATTGTGATTTACTAAATTCCTGGTAAATTTCTTGCTGCACTAAATCAAGATTGCAAGTTTTCCCAGATAGAATTAACCAATCAACTTTTTGTCCGCTACTTAGCAAGCGACTTTCCATCAATCCTTTAGCGATACCAATTGCTTCTTTAATTGCTGTAGCTGCGGTTCTTTCAAATTGTTGACTGTCTAAGGTGACGTTAATATTATGAGCATTTTGGATGTTGAATTTAATGCTACTTTGTGTTAATAATTCTGAGATTTGTTGTTCAGAAACAGTGAAGGTTAAAGTAGAACCATCTGCTGGTGACTTTTGTCCTAATTTGAGTTTTGCAGCTTCTGCAAGTTCCCAAAGGGCGTAAAATGTTTGTAAGCGTTGAGGTGCTTGTTGCCAACGAGTAGGTAACACTTTTTCCGCAGTATCTAGAGCATCTTTGTAAGCTGCATCACCTTCAGGATTTTCTTTATCTACACATTTTAAAAGACTGCCGCTTTTAAATTTTCCTTGTTCTAAAAAGCGCTCGTTTAATTCGGAATTAATTAAATCTTCTAATTTATCGCTTTCTAAAGAACCGAGAGTTATTGCAGTGAGCAAAGAATCTGCGATCGCTACTTTCAAAAGACGAAACATTCGCAGTGTAATTAACTCACCACCTAATTGCAAATGACCAGATGAACCTAATAGTTTGGGAGTAAGTCTATAGTAGCGTCCTCCAAGTCCTCTATCTTCATTATCTGCAAAAAAGGGAGTTTTATCTTCTAAAGTTAATTCAATTAAAGCTAAATCAGTTGTTCCCCCACCAATATCTAAAACAAGCACATTTTGCGACCATTTATTTTTTTCATGATGACAACGAGTTTTGAAAGATTCAATTCCAATATTCAAATTACCACCAAACTCTCGCCATAAAAAGAATATTGCCACAGAAACAGCTTCATCATAAGCTGTTTGTACATCATCAATACCAAGTTGTTCCACAAGTTCTTTAATTTCCTTGCGAATAACTGGGGGGGCAACAGTTGGATAAGTCACAACTGCCGTCAAAAAATCCCCTTCCGAAAATTTGCGTCGTGAGCGTTGCCGATAATCTTCAGTTAACTCAACAAGATGTCCCCAAGCAGCTTGAATTAACTGATTAACAGTAATTGTAATTTCTTCGCCTTCTATAATAACTCCAAAAGACCGCTCTTGACCGAAATATCTTTTAGGTGAATGATGAAACTTGCTAATAATTTCCTTCAAAGAACCGCTAGTTCCTTGAGCGATCGCCTTTTTTCTGTTGTCTCTTGCTTCTCTCCCCATCCTCAGTTTTAAAGCAGTCAAATTAGAAACTTCCAACTCACTAGGAATCTCCGTATCTCGACGGTCAATATCTAACACAACCGGGATGAGATTTTGCGATTCTAGAGTCGGAACGCGGAACACTTCATGATATATTTGGTAAAGTTTTTTGCTCACAGCACGACGAAAGCGATCGCTTGTTCCCAAACATAATTCAATTTGACGAATTGCTTCTAAAAATCGTTCCTTATTATCACTTTCAAAAACTTCACCTAACTGACTTGGTTCTATTTCCAGATTTTTGCTAATTTCCGCGATGAACTTATCCCACTCACTTGCGCTAATATCTGGTAAAGCAATTGCAGCGGGAGAACTCAACCATTGTGCCATGCGATCGCGCAAACGTATCTCTTGTTCTCTCGGCAGAATTTCCGCGATAGGTACTTCAATGGGGTCGAATAATGTAACTGTAGAATTTGATGTGCCAAAATCTATCGCAAACCATCCGGGAAATCTTTTTTTTGGTTTCTCGGTTTTGTTAATTTGTTCAAAGTTCATTGTTAATAAATCGGTTATTTTTTTATTATTAATGGGTTGGAAAGGGTTCATATTTGTATAAAGTTTGGATTAAGAGAAACGAACCACGAAGGCACCAAGGACACGAAGGAAAGAGAGTAAGATATAACAGTAATAAAAATCTACCTACCGTCGTAGAGACGTTCCGCCGGAACGTCTTTACATTGTAAGTAATTTACTGGACATTACATAACATATAATTAACCTAATTTCTAAACTAATTCCTTTCTCCTCCTTTCTTCCTTAGCGTACTTCGCGTCTTTGCGGTTCGTTTAAAACAATCAAATCGAATTACTCTCAAAGTTAGCAATATCTAAAAGAATCTGCAACCAACTAGGAATTTCCGCATTGATTTGCGATTCATCTGTTGCAATATATCTTAACAACGCTTCCTTTTTAGAAATATTTTGTAAACAAGGAACAATCTGATCTAAAATTCCTTCTAGTTCGGCATTAACTCGCTGATTCACTTCACTAACATATTGCACAAGATGCAAACTGGCACTAGCGGTAATTTCATCTCGCAGTCGCAGTACTAAAAGTTGATGATTAGCGGTTCTGGGGTTGCTTTGGCTTCTTTCTGGCGCCCAATCAAAGATTTGTCCAATGTTGTGTTTATCGTCTTGACGCGCTAAGGGAAACATGTTTGCAGGGATGCTGGTTTTATCTTTACTAGTAACTTCGTCAGTTATAGCTTTTTGCCATTGGTTGGGATCGCATCCTAAAAGCAGTTTGTAAAATAAATCTGCTTCTTCATCACCGAATTTTTGTTGAATGTCTTGCTCTTGTTCGGGATGGAGAATTTCTCGTAAGCGATCGCGTTCTTTGGCTATCTGATTTGATAACTTACTTAATGAGTCTACCACTGCTTGACTCAGGCGATCGCGTGCAAATTCTTCTAGTTCTTTAATTGTCTTTTCAAATGCTGGATAAAAATCATCGCTTTTAGTTGGGAGGGAACTATTAAGTCTATTTCCTCTATCAAATAATTTACCTGCCGCACCTTTTGATTCTGTTAATGATATCATTCCATTGTTTGCTTTGTTGAAAAGCAAAGTCCACTGACTCCAATTAAGTATTCTATAAGTTAGTTCGTCTTTCACCACATCGCTAACTGTAATTCCTCGTTTGTCTTTGAGTGGTTCTTTACTTAATTCTTTTTGGAATTTTCTGTATGTTTTATCTAAGGTTTCCACGGCAAAGCGTAAGTCAATAAAAGATTGACTTTCTGCCATTGGTATGCCTTGTTCTTTAATTTCATCTAAGATATTTTTCAACTTATCTTGTTGTTGATGCAAAGCATTAGTAGCTCGACGAGTGTCTTCATAAAGTTGCTTGAAACCGTGAGTAGCTACGTGGGTTTGAATCAATTCTCGCAGTTTGCTAATACTGCCATCTTGAGCAAAGTAACTCAATTGTCTGCCTAGATGACTGCGGGAATCAGATTCTAACAAACGTTCGCTTAAATGTCCCCATTTTTGTTGCAATCGTTTAGAACGATCTAAATAATCAGGATAATCTAAGTTAGCTAAAAACTCTGGTGAACCTGCTTTCACTTTACTAGAACGTTTGGCTAAATCAGCTAATCCTAAAAGTGGTGATAGTAGAAGAATTCGCTCTTTTTGGCTGGTAAATGCAGATGCACCTTCAAGAGTTGTTTGCAACACTTTGAGTTTTTCGCAAACGGTGTTTTCTTTTAAAGGATTATCTGCATTATCGTTAATTAAGCTATCAAGTTCTCTTTCACCACCTTCACTTTCTAAAGGTAGTTGATCGAAACGTCCTACACCTACTAAAATTAAATCTTTGAGGTCTTGTCCTGGACGTTGCTGTTGCATCATCGTGAAGATTTTGTTAGCGCGATCGCTTCCTGGAGATTTACCATTTAGCAAGACTAAAATTGTTTGTACTTCTGCCAATTCTCGCAACGACAAAAATGTATCTCTCACTCCGGAATTAGCAGCACCTAATCCGGGAAAATCTAATAAAATAAACTCTGATGTTCCACTTTTTCCGGAAAGATCCCAAATATCTTTTGATATTTTTACCTCAATATCTACACGACGAATCAGCGGAAAGCTATTTTGTAATAACTTTGCTGGCAGTCTTTGAGGTGCATTTGGTAATTTAATATGCGTTGGTGGTAAATCTTTAAAGTCGAGAGTCTGAATTGCCATCGGTTGATCAGCTAGCGTCAGTCCATCGCGAGCAGTGGTAGCATCAATATTGTAGCGCCTACCAGACATCGCCGCACCATAAGAATTATAAGCGCGAATGAAAGTTACTAACTCGCGCAACAGATAACGCAACTCCAAGTTTTTACTATTGTTCCACGTTTCTTCGCACCAGCTAAGAATATCATTCCAGGTTTTCAGCTTTTCTTGGGGTACAGAAGATAATCCCGCTGGGATTGTTCTTTGGTTTGCCTCCCCCAGCATGAAGCGCAAGCACTCGTTAACCTCGTCGTGAGTCAAATACTCCACAGTAAAATTACTCAGTTGCGTAGTTTTAAAGTCTTCTTGCGGTTTGAGGTGAATAGCGGTAACATTGCCTGTGGTAGGATTCTCACTAATTGGTAAAGCATCTGCGTAACCAATCAAACTGCCTAAAAGCAAAGTTTTCCCACTACTGAATTCACCCATCACGCCGATTTTAACACTTGATGTCGCAAGTTTGATAGTTTTCTGTGCAGCTTCCCGCAGGTGAATCAGACAGTCATCTAGACTAGCTGGAACCCAATCCTCTTGTTGTGAAGGCTGTTGCGGTACTGAGTCTATTTTCCGGAGAATCGATTCACCATACCTTTGAAAACGATCCAGTTTTTCTGATTCCATAGGGAAGTTTTCCACTGATTTAAATAAATAATGAATTTTTATTACTAGAGAAGAAAGTAATTTAGGTACGTGGTGCAGATACTTTATTAGCTACAAAACCGGAAAATGTCAATACCTATGAGGCGAAACATCTGTATTCTATGATAAAAGGTGCGATCGCATTAATCAACTTCTCCCTGCAATCAACTATCCTGTACAATAATAAAATTCCTTAACGAAGTTTCTAAGCATTGACTTTGCGTTACTTTGCGCTTACCTCAGCGTCCCTCTGCGTTTAAAAAAATCCTATAACGCTTTCATGGGCTTTGTCAGCGTAACCCAAGGCTATATGTATCTTTAATTAGTATTTCACTAAAACTTAACTTAAATTGATAAAAATCTTAACCTCTTGGGTGTTAACTAAATACTGATTCACTTTTTGCTGCAACTTTTCAACCCCTCAAAGCTTGAAATTTACTCTTGTTTGGGGGGATTATTTATTTGAGTGCTGAGTTGCTCAGTTTAGAACTGCAAAAATGAAAAAATTATGGAGATTCGCTCTATCCTAGATATTACCAACTCCTTCTTACTTCAGCAAGTTGCGCCCAAAGCTAACGAAATAGACAGCAACCCCCAAGCGCTATATCAAGCACTCCAAGGTTTGGGAAAGTTAGGTTTACTAGCGCTAAAAACTGACAAACAACTCAGCGAAGCGACTTTTGGCGACTTTCAAGAATTAATCGCCAGATATTCTGGTGCTTTAGCTTTTGTGCAAACCCAACATCAAAGTGCGGTAGGGATGCTCGTCAACAGTGACAACTCAGCATTACAACAAGCATACCTGAAGCGCATGGGCAACGGTGAAGTTTTAATTGGAGTCGGTTTCTCGCATTTGCGACGACAAAGTGAACCCCTAACCTTAGCCGTACCTGTTGCGGGAGGATATCAGTTAGATGGAGTTGTACCTTGGATAACTGGCTGGAACTTATTTCAACATTTTATCATCGCCGCGACATTACCTGATGGTAGTGCAGTTTTTGGTATCGTCCCTTTTGTGCAGACATCTCAAATCACATTTACCACCCCAGCACAACTGTCAGCAATGACATCAAGCAATACAGTATCTGCCACTTTAACTCGCTGGTTCCTACCTCAAGAGCGCGTAGTTTCTATTAAACCACCCGGATGGATTCACGAAAACGATAAAAACAACATTTTGCGGGCAACTTTTTTAGCTACAGGATGCGCTTTTGCAGGTTTAGATATTATTGAAGCAGCTAAAGAGAATAAATCACTACCTTTTATTAACGATGCCTTTGAATCTTTATTACAAGAATTGACTCAGTGTCGTACTCTTATTAGAGAAGCGCAACAAAAACCGATTGTAATAGCAGAAAGCTTGCAAATGCGAGCTTGGGCAATTGACTTAGCAACGCGAATCGCTCACGCTGCTGTTACCGTTTCCAGTGGAGCCGCTAATTATATGCATCATCCGGCACAACGAGTATATCGGGAAGCTTTAGTATTTACGGTAACAGGACAAACTACCGCAGTTATGGAAGCAACACTTCAGCAGTTAACGCGATCGCCAATTCAAAATAAAGAATTTCAACCGCAGATGGACGCGGATAAACGCGGATACTCTTTATTATATCCGCGTTCATCTGCGTTTATCGGCGGTTCAAAACTAGAACAGTTGACGCGATCGTCAATTCAAAATAAAGAATTTCAACCGCAGATGGACGCGGATAAACGCGGATACTCTTTATTATATCCGCGTTCATCTGCGTTTATCAGCGGTTCAAAATCCTCCGTCATCCATCTAAGTCATATAATTGATACAGATATTCCGCAATGGGAAGGCGATCCTCCAGTAGAATTTGAGACTGTAGCAGAATTAGAAAAAGATGGTTATTATCTGCGACGTTTTTCTTTGGGGGAACACAGCGCTACTCATATCAACGCTCCGAAAAGTTTTCACGACTTTGGTGTGGGAATTGACAAATACCCTGCCGAATCGTTGATTGTGTCGGCAGTAGTTATAGATATTCGCGCCAAAACTACAGTTAATTTTGATTATACCCTGACTGTGGCTGATGTTCTGGCTTGGGAAGAAGAATATGGCGAGATTCCCGCAGGAGGTGTAGTTTTACTGTATACGGGGTGGCAAGAAAAATGGTGTGATAAAGATGCATTTTTTAACCAAGATGCTGAAGGAAGTCTGCATTTTCCAGGGTTTGGCAGTGATGCTGTCCAGTTTTTGCTAGATGAACGCGAAATTGCTGGGGTAGGAATTGATACTCACGGTGTAGATTCTGGGCAAGATACAAGCTTTACTATCAACCGTTTGGTGTTGGAGAAACCGCGCATTGTGCTGGAGAATTTAACTAATTTGGATCAATTGCCACCAAGAGGAGTTATGCTGGCGATCGCACCTCTATTATTAGAAGATGCTTCTGGTTCTCCGGTTGGGGTGTTGGCTTTAGTGCCAGGAATTTAAAGATTTAAACGCAAAGGAACGCAAAGGTTCACGCAGAGGTTCGCGGAGTTTGGTTCATGAAGAGGGGGAAAGGGGAAAGGGGGGAATTAATTAGGCTGCACTTTTTCACTAGGATTGAGGGCAAGAAGTTGTGGCTCTAACTCTTTAAGTCCCACGGATGTAAATCCTTTGATGTAAGGGAAAGGCGTATTTACAATTTTACCATTTGCAACGCGCTTAGAATGACAGTCGTTTGGTTCAGAACGCTCGGATATTGCCTTTTTTTAATTCGCACTCCTATTAGACATCGACGGAAATTAATTATGCGTTAACTGAAATCCTTGATGAGACTACCAAGTGCTACGTCTCTACATTTTTTTTTGGAGATGTCTATTAATGAAATGCTGTACTTAGGGTCTTCCTTACACTTGACGGCAACTCATAAACAAGGGAAACTTAATAGAAAAAACTCCCTTATGACTACGCTAACTTGCTGCAATTATATTGACGGTCAATGGTTGAATGCTACACAGACATTAGAAAGTCGCAACCCAACCAACAAAAACGAAGTTATAGCCACTTTTCCCCGTTCTAATTCAGCAGATGTGGATGTAGCGATCGCATCTGCTCGTAAAGCTTACCATAGTTGGCGACTAATTCCGGCACCGGCTAGGGCAGAATATATTTTTCGCGTTGGGGAATTGTTACTTCAGCATAAAGAGGAACTTGCACAGTTAATCAGTCGGGAAATGGGTAAAGCCATAACTGAAGCGCGGGGAGATGTGCAAGAAGGTGTAGATTGTGCTTTTTACAGTGCTGGGGAAGGACGAAGAATGTTTGGACAAACGACACCTTCGGAAATGCCGAATAAGTTTGCGATGACGATGCGGATGCCCATAGGAGTTTGTGCTTTAATTACTCCTTGGAATTTCCCGGTTGCGATTCCTTGTTGGAAAGCTATGCCGGCACTAGTTTGTGGTAATACTGTCATCCTCAAACCGGCAGAAGATACTCCCGCTTGTGCAACTAAGTTAATTGAGATTTTTGCTGAGGCAGGTTTACCGAATGGTGTGGTTAATTTGGTACATGGATTGGGGGAAGAAGCTGGGAAAGCTTTAGTTGAACACAGTAATGTTGATTTAGTTTCTTTTACCGGTTCTTCCCAAACCGGCGCTTTTGTTGGGGCAACTTGCGGACGCACTCACAAGCGTGTTTGTTTGGAAATGGGGGGGAAAAATGCTCAGGTGGTGATGGAGGATGCAGATTTAGAATTAGCAATAGAAGGGGCAATTTGGGGTGCATTCGGCACGGCTGGTCAACGCTGTACGGCTACGAGTCGCCTAATTTTACATCGCGATATTAAAGATAAGTTTACCACGATGTTGAAGGAGCGGACAAGTAAGTTGCGCTTGGGTTCTCCCACTGATGCCGATACTGATATTGGTCCGATAATTAATGAAAGGCAACTTCAACGGGTGAAGATGTATTTGGACATAGCACGTCAGGAAGGTGCAAAGGTGTTAATTGGTGGGGAAATTGCCAGGGAGGGAGAACTGAAAAATGGTTACTTCTTTCAACCAACTATTCTGGATGATGTAAGTCCGCAAATGCGAGTTGCACGGGAAGAGATATTTGGACCAGTAGTGGCATTAATTGAGGTTAGTTCTTTTGAGGAAGCGATCGCAATCCTCAACGATAGCAATTACGGTCTTTCTTCTTCAGTTTACACCCGCGACATCAACCGCGCTTTTGCTGCTATGCGCGACATCGAAGCGGGGATAACTTATATTAATGGTCCTACAATCGGCGCAGAAGTACATTTACCTTTTGGGGGAGTCAAACAAACCGGCAACGGACACCGGGAAGCTGGAACTACTGCTTTAGATGTATTTACAGAATGGAAGAGTGTGTATGTTGACTTTTCTGGAAGTTTGCAACGCGCCCAGATTGATAATCGGGAATAATTATGAGACTACCAAGTGCTACGTCTCTACATTCTTTTTCACTCCTATGTCTATTGTAAAGACGTTCCGCCGGAACGTCTCTACATTCTAATGCTATTGTTCTATCATCTCCAGCGTTAATATTCCTCTTGGTTTATTAACCACCAATTGCATAATATCCAACCACAGCGAACCCATAAAAGTACAGCTCGCCGTTGTCTCCAAAGGAACCTACACCCATAATCTGCCGCAGGTTCCTGTGTCGTTGAGCCGGAAGATTGTTAGTTTTACTTCGCTAGTGTTGCCGTAAACCGAGCGGATTTTTTGGGTTATCCCGTCTAGTGTGGGGTCGAGGAGGTACTGTTCTGTGTCAGGGTCGATGGCAATATGCCAGTTGTAATGTGTCTCGATGAGTTGCGGACGCAAACGCTCGAAAATAGCACGACACCGAATGGCTAGGGCATCGCCTTGTTCAGTGCGGTGATTTTTTTCAGATGCCACTATGGAGGAGGGTGGCAGGATGCGGGTGCGTCGTGGGTGGGATAGTTGTGTCATGTTATCAATATATGAGATATCTCGATTTGATGAGATAGCAATGTGTCTTAGATTTAATCACACTTTAAGATGGATATTTCAATGCTTTCAAGGTATTCTTTTTTATTACAGCCTTAATGTTTGCCTTTTCTTGAATGTAATCTATTTATAATTATTGAAGTGCGGAATGTAGGTTACAAAAATATATCCCCTAACTTTCTATGTTGTAGTAGAGAGGTAGGGGAAGGCAATAAGTGTTTTGCAACAATTATTTAGAAGTAGCTACTGGCTTGTTTAAGTCTGATTCCAGTTGTTCTGTAGGCTCCTCTTCTTCTGGCAAGTCGTAAATTGACCTGTACAATTTGACATATTGCTTCGCAGATTGATGCCAACTGAAGTCTTCATTCATCCCGCGTTTTTGTAACTCCAGCCATTGCGGTTTATACCGATAGCCTTCCCAAGCACGAATCATGCAGGTAAATAAATCTAACGCTTCATAGCGGTCAAAACAATAACCAGTGCCTGCTCCATTTGTGGGGTCGTGGTGGGTTACAGTGTCAACTAATCCCCCAGTGCGACGGACAATTGGCACGCAACCATAACGCAAGGATAGCATTTGGCTAATTCCGCAAGGTTCAAAACGGCTTGGCATTAAGAAAGCATCAGACCCTGCATAGATGCGGCGAGCTAAAGCATCGTTATAAAGTAGGTAGGTTGCCATCCGTCCAGGATAACGCGATGCCATTTGCCACATTTGAGTTTCATAATTGCGATCGCCTGTTCCTAATAATACAAATTGGGCATCTGTATATGCTAAAAACCGATCCATAATTTGCAATGTTAAATCAATGCCTTTTTGATCGACTAATCGTGTCACCATCCCGACTAAAAAGGCATTACTATTAACTTCTAAACCCACTTCTTCTTGCAAAGCAATTTTATTCGCTTTGCGTTTCTCTAATGTGTCGGGAGTAAAAGTTTGGGTGATGTATTTATCATCTGTTGGGTTATAAATCTCGTTATCTATGCCATTAATAATCCCAGATAATTTACCGCTAATAAAAGATAGCAAACCTTCTAAAGTTTCGCCGTATTCAGGTGTTTTGATTTGCGCGGCATAGGTGGGAGAAACTGTATTTACCTTGTTGGCAAACTGCACGGCTGCTGCCATCGTGTTATGTCCTTGCATATACCAAGGACACCAAGTAATTTTCTCTAAATACCAACGCCACGGACCTTGATAAGCTAAGTTATGGATTGTAAAAACGGTGGTAATATCAGGGTCTTGATTCATCCACACCGGAATCATCCCCGTGTGCCAATCGTGACAGTGAACTATTTCCGGCTTCCAATAATTCCAGCAAAACTCGGCTGCACCGTTAGCAAACAATGTAAACCGCCAATGTTCATCATTTCCAGAATAAATGCGCCGAGGTGTGAATGCCGGATGTCCAAATAAATACAAGGGAACATCAGTACCGGGAAGAATTGTTTCATAAACTGCAAAGCGCTGAAACATAGCATCTCCCCACCAAATCGGTTCTTTGGGGATGTCCATTTTATCTGGCAACATGCCGTAGTAGGGCATGAAGATTCGCACATCATGCCCCATTTGTCTGAGGAATTTGGGTAAAGCACCGACAACATCACCCATTCCGCCAACTTTTGCAATGGGAGCTGCCTCTGCTGCTACAAATAGAATCCGCATGGTAATTTATGCCACAAAGTCACTAAAATATGGATCGCCAGCACTGGGTTATTGATCTAATCACATCTGCTTGTGCAACAGATCAGGAACCGCGTTGAATCTCGGTAAATATTTTCTCCAAAATTTCCTGCGCTCCCTGTTGCCGCAACAGTTGTGCTAGTTGGATGCCTAGTTGTTCGGCATTTGAAGCCAAACCTGTGACGGTATCTTTGACCAGATTTTTGCCATCGACGCTGGCAACTATACCAGATAATGTTAAATTATCACCATCTAACACGGTATTTACACCAATAGGTACTTGACAACCGCCTTCTAATTCACGTAAAAAAGAACGTTCAGCTAAACAGCGATCGCGTGTTTGAGAATGTTCAATACCTTTAAGTAACGAGATTAACTCAGTATCATCCGCACGGCATTCGATACCTAATGCACCTTGTCCAACTGCGTGGAGAGAAATTTCTTTGGGGAGAATTTGATGAATGCGATCGCTCATTCCCAATCGCTCTAAACCTGCTACAGCCAAAATTATCCCATCATATTCACCCGCATCTAATTTCGCCATGCGTGTATTCAAGTTGCCTCGAATATCTTTAAATGCAAAATGGGGAAAATGATGCCGCAATTGTGCTAACCGACGCAGGGAAGATGTACCGATGACCGCACCCTCTGGTAAAGTATCAATCTGCTTATCTTTGTGCTTTTCATGCACTACCAAAGCATCTGCGGGGTTTTCTCGTTCTGTAATTGTTGCCAGTACTAACCCGGATGGCAAGCGAGTCGGTAGATCCTTAAGAGAATGAACGGCAAAATCAATCTCCTGGTTGAGCATTCCTACTTCGAGTTCTTTGGTAAAAAGTCCCTTGTCCCCAATTTTGGCTAATGCCACATCCAAAATTTTATCTCCTTGGGTGGACATGGAATGCACTTCAAAAGTGATATCTGGAAAGAGTTTCTGAAGTTGTTCTTGTACCCACTGAGTTTGAACTAGAGCAAGTTGGCTTTTGCGGGTACCGATGCGAATTGTGCGTGGGGGACTGGAAACAGATAATGTCATAAATACAGTATGTAAAACCAGGCTATTATTTTACTCTCATCTAGACTACCGCAGTGCGTGACTTGAAGTGTGGCTATTTCCTTGATTCGAGTTAAGTTTATTTTTTACTTTTGTTGCTAAAAGTTATGAACTTTTGTTAACTAGGGTATGAATCCGGATGTAGAGACGTAGCACTGCTACGTCTTTTGGGTTCGGGCAACGCAGAATTAATTTTTGGAAATGTCTAATTATAAAATCTCATTCCAGATTTTCACATTTTTTTAGGCTTGATTTATACTAAAAACGGGTGAGAACTTAACCTCTAAACAAGCGTCAAAATCTTGAAGATGCTGAGGAACGAAGCATGACAAAAGTCCATATTTTATCCGTTTGCAGTATAACTGAATAAGTCTGACGAGAAAGAAAACGCCCATGACAATCATCAGCAAACCTGCCCTGAGAGGGAAGTTTCCATTTTCGCATAACGTTAATAATAATTGGATACTTATTATTTAGAATCTGTTTTTCATTTTTATGAATCGTTCCGCTTGTCTTATTTTTAATCCCGTTGCTGGTCAAGGTGATCCAGAACAAGAACTGGCACAAATCCGGGAAATATTAGAGTCAGAAATTGACTTAGATATTTATCTGACTACTGAAGAAATCGGTGCTGACAAGCTTGCACAGCAAGCAGTTGAGCGTGGGGTAGATGCGATTATTGCTTCCGGGGGAGATGGCACCCTTTCAGCTGCTGCGACTGCGGTAATCGGTACTAATATTCCCTTTGGCATCATTTCACGGGGAACGGCAAACGCTTTTGCTGCTGCTTTGGGAATTCCTGATTCCATCGCCGCCGCCTGTGAGAATATTTTACAAGGAGGAACTAGGAGTGTAGACG
Organism: Tolypothrix brevis GSE-NOS-MK-07-07A; assembly: GCA_019358985.1. Classification (GTDB taxonomy): domain Bacteria; phylum Cyanobacteriota; class Cyanobacteriia; order Cyanobacteriales; family Nostocaceae; genus Hassallia; species Hassallia brevis. The sequence goes on from JAHHIJ010000014.1 coordinate 70,017, forward strand.
TAGCTTATTGCAACGATCGCCCGATGGTCTTGCTAGCGGGTATTGGTTTTGAAGCAGAAACTGTGGAACGCGCTGACCGAGATGCGAAAAATCGCTTTGGAATTATGGCGTATATTTTAGCAGGACTGCAAGAATTAGGCGATTTAGAACATTTTGATGTAGAAATCGAAACTGATGAGAAGATAATTAAAACCAATGCTGTAGCGGTGACGGTAGCAAATGCTGCACCTGCTACTTCAGTTTTGGCTCAAGGACCAGCGGGAATTATTGTTGATGATGGGTTACTCGATTTAACTATAGTAGCACCGGCTAATAAAGCAGGAGCGATCGCTGCAACATTTCATCTGTTTCAAACCGCTTCTGCGGGTATCCCAGTCGAGCGCAATGACATCGGCTATCTGCGCTCTAAACAATTCAAAATTACCACCGAACCACCCCAAAAGGTCGTTTTAGATGGTGAATTAGTTGGAACAACTCCCATTGAAATTAGGTGTGTTCCCGCAGGTTTGACCGTTTTTGTACCATTAGTTGAAGAAGTTGTGCCTGTGGAAAAACTAGAGGGACTTCCTAACTTGATAATTGAGATGAAAGACACACAAGATACTGTATCGGATACTTAAGTTGAAGTCTTTAGTACCTTTTTGGATTTGACATAAGAGTGAAAATGAACTAGGCGTTGTCCAAAATCCTTGTAGAGACGTAGCACTGCTACGTCTCTACATTTTTTTCACTTCTTATGTCTAGTAATTCGTAGCTTTTTTAAACGCAGAGTCATAATATGTTTTAATTTACTACTGAAGCCATGCCAATTAATTAGAAATTTACACTTCAAAGCAATTTAGAAGAGAATTCTGATTTGCTACTTTCGGATAAATTTACCTCAACCTTAATGTAGATACTACTTTAACAACAGCGTAATAGCATAGAGGTTGGAATGTTATATAAAATCGTGATGCCTGTTACTTCTATGCTGTAATAAATACTTTACAAATTAGCAAACAGGCAAAAGATTGCCGATCAAAGTTTGTTTTGATAATCATCTTTAAATAATTTATGTAACAGAACTAAAACAAAAAAAACTAATTCGTTTATTGTTTGCCTTGGTAATTCCATTTATAAATTTCATAACCCAAATTACTATAAGCATAAATTTAACTTTTTCACGTTCATTAATAAAAAACAATTAACAAGAGGCTTCATGAATGCGAAAAATCCTAAACAAGCACTTGATCTGGGGCTAAAAGAGCAGCAACCGGACAAAGAATTGTTTAAGAGCTTTGTGATATTACCCTTGCAACAATTACAGTTATTGGATCAAACTGTGAAGACGTTTTGGGCAGCATTACAACAACAGTACGCGGTTATAGAAGAATTGCGTTCTTCAAATGAGGCACTGATAGCGACTCGCAACTATTTGGAAGAAGAATACCACCGCTACCAAGAGTTGTTTGACTTTGCACCGGATGGATATTTAGTAACAGATATTAAGGGTACAATTTCCCAAGCAAATTATGCTGCTGCCAAGTTGCTTAACATCGACCAAAAGTATTTAAGAGGTAAAAAGCTGATTAGCTTCATTCCAGAGACAGATCGTCAAGCTTTTCGGGTTATGCTGACCCAACTTTATGGGATGAAGCGATTGCAAGAATGGGAAGTACGTTTGTCTAGACGAGACAATACGGTTTGCGACGCGGCAATGACGGTGGTGACAGTCTATGATGTAAATAATAAGCCGATCGCTTTGCGTTGGCAATTGCGAGAAATCACCGCACGCAAACAAGCTGAAGAACAACTACGGGAACTGCAAATGCAGAATTTGCAATTAGTAGAAGCAGATCGTCTCAAATCACAATTTTTGGCAATAATGTCCCACGAGTTGCGTACTCCCTTAAACGCAATTTTAGGATTTTCTCATGTGCTGCTACGCCGATTTCGCCTGAATGTTGAGCCGCAACCATTAAAATTGGTGGAAAGCATATACAGCAATAGTAAGCACTTACTGTCGTTAGTTGAAGATATTTTGGATTATACCAAACTGAAAGCTAAACGTTTGGAATTGCAGTTAGAAACGTTTGACTTGGCTTCCTTGGTCAAAATGACTGCTGAAGAAATGCGATCGCTTGCGGAACACAAAAACCTAAATTTAGAGGTTTATTTAGCTCAACCGAGCATTTCTGTAGTTAATGACGCCAGTCGGATGCACCAAATTATTGCCAACTTGTTAGATAATGCGATTAAGTATACCGAATCGGGTAACGTGGTTATTGAACTTACCGAACTGCCTGAAGATAAGTTAGCGATCGCTATTATCGATACTGGAATTGGCATCGCTGAAAAAGATTTAAAGTTGATTTTTCAAGAGTTTCGCCAAGCAAATCAGTCTTTAGCCAGATGTCAAGGAGGGACAGGTTTAGGATTGGCAATTACTGATGCTTTGGTGCAGTTAATGCAAGGAACCATCTACGTAGAAAGCAGTTTAGGGCAGGGTTCTACTTTTCGGGTGGAATTACCCCGCACTTTGTCGGCAAAATAGACATCGACGGAATTTAAATATGCTTTATCCAGAACCCCTTGTAAAGACGTTCCGTGTAAAGACGTTCCGTGTAAAGACGTTCGGTGTAAAGACGTTCCGTGTAAAGACGTTCCGTGTAAAGACGTTCCGTGTAAAGACGTTCCGCCGGAACGTCTCTACGAGGGTTACTTTTAGTAATGTTAATTATCAGGACATAACCCTTTGTAAAGACGTTCCGTGTAAAGACGTTCCGTGTAAAGACGTTCCGTGTAAAGACGTTCCGTGTAAAGACGTTCCGTGTAAAGACGTTCCGTGTAAAGACGTTCCGGCGGAACGTCTCTACGAGGGTTACGATGTTTTTACTAATGTTAAATATCAGGACATAACCCTTTGTAAAGACGTTCCGTGTAAAGACGTTCCGTGTAAAGACGTTCCGGCGGAACGTCTCTACGAGGGTTACGATGTTTTTACTAATGTTAAATATCAGGACATAATATTATCTGAAACCCTTGATTAGACGTAGCACAGAATAGTCTGTTTTTCACACCAGATTTCTAATAGGGTCACTCAAAAACAACTCCGCGATAAATTTCGGCGATCGCTAATTCAATCCCAACTGACTCCAAGGGAATGGATCGCTCTAAGTCGTTAAATTCACTAAGCAACCAACCTTGAGTTTGTTTGCTGTAGCGTTCGATAAAAGGTTCATCCTGCTCGATTAATAAATATTCACGAAAACTCTTAATAGATCGATACATCCGAAATTTACTTTGGCGGTCATAATTTGCTGTAGAAGGGGATAGCACTTCAACAATCAAAATGGGATTCAAGACTTCATCTGAGCGATCGCCATTCAGTTGCGGTTCACCCTCAAAAACCATCATATCTGGATATAACCCGCGTCGATAATCGGGAATCCACAGCCGCAAGTCGTTGTTAATTGGCTCAAATTGAGTATCGCGCAGAAGAAACTTGAGAAAGGCAAAAGTATTACCACTGATACGGCTGTGGTTGAGCGATCCTCCAGGCATTGGTACGATTTCTCCATCACGATATTCGCTGCGTCCTTCTGCTTTTTCTTCGATCGCCCGATATTCATCTAAATTGTAGCGACGCTCGACGGTGGTAATCATGGGTGATAACTGATCGGCAACAAAACTATATTCTCACAAAGTCTTCATTGTTGAAATATTATCTGGCGCGATCGCACTTCCTCTCATCCCAAAATCTAAAATCGTATAAACTCAAAGTATCCGATAGAAGCAAACATTACATGTCTCGCTGGTTTAACATTGCTGGTCCTTGTAAAGCAGACAAACACTACATGCTGTCACCTACAAGTCGCTTACCCGACTTAGAAATGGCGATCGAACAAGAGAGTTATTTTGTCGTTCATGCACCCCGACAAACAGGTAAAACTACCGCAATGCTATCCCTAGCAAAACAACTTACCGCAACTGGACGTTATGCAGCAGTCATGGTATCGGTGGAGGTGGGAAGTGCATTTAATCATGACCCTGGTGCAGCAGAATTGGCAATTTTGGGAACTTGGCAAAATACAATTGAGGATTATTTACCTCCAGAACTACACCCTCCAACTTGGATTTATAATGCTCCTGGACAGAGAATTAACGAAAATTTAAGAGCCTGGGCACAAGCAATCGAGCGTCCATTAGTGTTATTTATTGATGAAATCGACTCTTTAGAAGACCAAACCCTAATTTCCGTGTTGCGGCAATTACGTGATGGTTATCGCAGTCGTCCGGAAAACTTCCCTTCATCCCTTGGTTTAATTGGATTGCGGGATGTACGCGATTATAAAGTTGCATCTGGCGGAAGTGAAACAGTTGCCGGGGTCGGTTTCCGTCCCGGCAAACTGTTGAACCCGAAGGGTGATAGATTAAATACAGCCAGTCCTTTTAATATTAAAGTCAGTTCCATCACCCTCAGAAATTTCAACGCCGCAGAGGTGGAAGAACTATACCAGCAACATACAGAGGAAACCGGACAACTTTTTACCCCAGAAGCAACAGCAACAGCGTTTGATTTAACTCAAGGACAGCCTTGGTTAGTAAATGCCCTTGCCAAGGAAGTTGTGGAAAAAATGGTCAACGATAGAAATATTGCTATTACTTGCGAGCATATTTTACAAGCTAAGGAAATATTAATTGCCCGTCAAGACACCCATCTCGATTCTCTAGCAGAAAAACTGCGAGAAAAACGAGTTAAAGACATTATCGAACCAATGTTAGCAGGACTTGCTTTAGGCGATACCCCCAACGATGACCGACAATATTTAATCGATTTAGGATTGTTGCGACGCGATCCTGCTGGGGGACTCGTAATTGCTAACCCGATTTATCGCGAAGTAATTCCCCGTGTTTTAGTCCAAGGCACCCAGGACAGCTTACCCCACATTAGTCCCAGTTGGTTAACCCAGTCAGGCGAATTAAACACAGATGTTTTGCTGGAAGCCTTTATTATATTTTGGCGGCAGCACGGGGAACCATTATTAGGTACTACTGCTTACCACGAAATAGCACCACATTTAGTATTAATGGCTTTCTTACATCGTGTCGTTAACGGTGGTGGCACTCTGGAACGCGAATATGCAATTGGAAGCGATCGCATGGATCTATGCCTAAGATATAGAAGCGTTACGTTAGGAATAGAATTAAAAGTATGGCGTGATAAAAAACGTGACCCTCAAGCTGAAGGAATTGAGCAATTAGAATCATATTTAGCACGGTTAGGATTAAACTTTGGTTGGTTATTTGTGTTTGACCGACGTCAAAATGCACTACCAATCGAAGAACGTTTATCAACGCAAATTGTCATGACAAAAAATAAACGCTCTATTACTGTTATACGTGCGTGAATCGTTTTACCTTAGAAATATTTTATTTATTATAAATACCCTCTTAGACTATCTTAAAAGGTGCGTACTTCATGAAAATTAGGGAGTGAGTTGCTTTGAAACTTGTATCCGATCCGGCGATCGCCGACAAAATTCGCAAGATGAATCAGCGGGTACGATGGCAAGATCCGGCAATTGTTGAGCGGGACATTGACCAAACTCGCATGGTGTTGGATGATAATCGAGCAGGCGATCGAGAGTTCTCGTTTTTGGTTGTAGGTGATAGTGGTTCCGGATCGCACTACGGACACAATCCCCAACGAAAGATCGCTGAACTAATGCTGCCTCATCACGACGAAAGCCGTTTTATGCTACATACCGGTGACGTGATCTATTTAGTCGGATCGAGCGAGTACTATTACCAAAACTTCATCAAGCCTTATCGCGAATTTCTCCTAAGTGGCGAGCATCCCAAAGATATCGCTTATGACCAGATGGTCTTCAAGCTGCCGATTCTACCCATACCGGGAAATCACGATTACTATAACTTGCCGATTCTATTGGGCTTAGTGTCTTGGACAACACTGCCAATCCGTCGTCTATTCCAGTCCAAATTAGATATTGGTGTGGGCTTGCATGGCTCAGGAAGAGGTGATGCCTACGCGAAAGCGTTTTTGGACTATCTCCAAGCGTTTAAGCTTCCGGGAGATTTAGCCCGTCATTTAGATGAACATTATACCCAAAGGACGGATACAGGGCGTTGTCTTAGCTACCAGCCGGGAAAATTTACCCGCCTTCCAAATCGTTACTATACTTTCCGCTATGGGGGTATTGACTTTTTCGCTTTAGATTCTAACACATTTAACGAGCCGCTGCCACTAGCCTCGACGAAAGAAGGCGAAGTTCATCGCCAAGTTTTGCAAAAACGCCGGGAGGAATTACAGCAAGAAAACCAGCAAATCATGGAAACCATAGCTAAACTAAATCCTGACAATCCTACCGAAGCCGATCAACTCGACGATTTGCAAGCCAAGCTGACACAAATTGAGGAGATTATTGTTGATATTGACAAGCAATTAGCCGCTGATAAAAGCACAACGGTAACTGATATCGAACAATTGGAATGGTTGAAGCAGAGATTAATTGAGTCTTGGAATACTAACGAAGTACGGGGAAGAGTAATTTATTTTCATCATCCTCCCTACGTAACTGAGGCAACAAAATGGCAACAGGGACAGACTTTAGCGATTCGCAGCCGTTTGCGTAATGTGTTAAATGAGGTAGCTAAAGCGGTCGGTGACGCCGCTCAAGGGCGTCCTTTGGTAGATTTGGTGTTAAATGGTCACGCGCACTGTTTGGAACACATTCAGACAGTGGAAACGGGAGGTGCTGATTCTGGTGTGAACTGGATTATTTGTGGGGGAAGTGGGTATAGCTTGCGACGTCAGCGAAGTGAGGGAGCCGATTTGATGGAAGAGGATAGATTGATTGGGCGATCGCATCTTTTCATCGGTCGCAACGGTCAAGGTTCTCAAAAGCGCAGACCTTACTCGTGTTTACGCATAGATGTTAAAGATGGTAATCCTCCTAAGTTTATTATCCGTCCTTTGGTTGCGGAATGGTATCAGCGACAATGGCATCATCCGGAAATTGAGCCGTTTACAATTTGAGAAAAGATATAAAGACGCGATGAATCGCGTCTCTACAAGGGTTTTGGATCATGATTAAATCCGCTTTAAAAGACCTCACCTTGGAAGAATTCCTTGCAATTCCCGAAAGCGATATTACCTATGAACTCGTCGATGGTGAGGCAATTCCAAAATTCAAAAACGATCAAATGTCTCCTAAATTTTCCCATAGTTCAATCACTGGGGCGTTATTTCTGCTATTGTCTGTATGGGCGCAAGGAAAGGGTCGAGTTGTAATCGAATGGGCAATCAAACTAACACGAAATCAACAAGATTGGGTTCCGGTTCCAGACCTGACATATGTATCTTACAATCGTCTTGGTGTGGATTGGTTTGCAGATGAGGCTTGTCCTGTAATACCCGAATTAGCGATGGAAATTATTTCCCCTGGTCAAACTTTTGGCGAAATGACCGAAAAAGCAACTAACTATCTCAAAGCTGGTGTCTCTCGTGTTTGGGTTGTCGATGCTAAAGCTAAAACTATCACGATTTTCTACCCCGATGCTCCACCTCAAACCAAACGAGGTGAAGATTCTTTAGAAGATTCCCTGTTTGAAGGGTTGCAAATTACACCCCAAGCAATCTTTCAACAAGCAGGAATTCCTTAAAGTATTACCAAAAAAGTTAAAAGTTAAATGTTCTAAATGCCTAAAACCCAAAACCCTGTAGAGACGTTCCGCCGGAACGTCTTTACATCCAGATTCATGCATCAATTCAGCAATGCCAAATTAAGAATCTTTTTGAGTAAACGGCAACTCTGCATTCATCGCATCCATTTCTTGCTTTTCTAGTTCATTCACCTCACGAATATAAGGGCGTAAAATCTGTTCTAAACGACTATTGTAAAAGCGGTGCAAACTGTGATTGGGCATAGCTGGAAAACCGCGACGTTTTTTATGACGTCCCCCGGCACCAGGGTCAAAACTTTGAATTTTGTTAGCGATCGCCCATTCAATTGGAGAATAATAGCAAGCATCAAAATGCAAGTTGTCTATTTCTTGAAAACTACCCCAATAACGACCATACAGGCGATCGTCTTTATATAAACAAAAAGACATTCCCACAGGTTGACGATTATCTTGCTCGCTGTATGCAGCAACAAACAAGACTCGATGGCGATAATTAACGTGTAACTGCTCAAAAAATTGCTTTGTCAAATACTTGCTTCCCCACCAGCCAAATTTATCACAAGTATCGGCGTAGAATTCGTACATCAAAGGAAACAGGGACTGGGGAATTTCATCACCTGTCAGTTTTTCCAATCGTAAACCGATTTTTTCCACGGCTTTGCGTTCGCGTTTAATATTGCGGCGTTGATTGGCGTTAAAAACACCTAAATAATCATCAAAGGTGTTAAAACCGAGATTTTCCCAAATGTAACTGTGGTGCAGCCAAGTTGTAAAACCAAGGCGTTCTAAAACGAGTCGCCATTGGGGATCTACGTAGAGAAAATGACAGCCAGAAATGCCATTTTTGATGCAGAAAGTGTCAATTTCATGCACCATAAGCGATGTTATTTCATCTTCATCTTCTCCCGGTGCAATCAAAAATCGATAGCCTTCAGCCGGGGTAAATGGTGTCATTCCCAACAACTTTGGGTAATAGCGCACACCAATGCGCTCGGCTAACTCTGCCCACTGGTGATCGAACACAAATTCACCATAACTATGTCCTTTGAGGTAAAGTGGGGCAGCAGCAATCAGCGTTCTGTCTCGCCAAAGTGTCAAGTGATTTGGCAACCAACCAGTTTTTCGAGTTGCGCTGCCGGAAGTTTCTAGATTATTCAGCCATTCCCACTCTAAAAACGGGGTTTTAAGTGGCATTGCTAAAGCATCCCACGCCTGAGGGGGGATTTCAGCAATTTTGTTAATCCAGGTGGCAGAATAGCGAGGCTTGAGTTGTTCGACCATTGGTGGCTTTGGAGATACAAAACTTTGCAAAAGCTTTTTTTAGGGTAACTTAATCCTGGGACTCTCAGACTGGAAGGTTTGTTATTACCAACATCTCTAAATCCTTTCTACTAATCGTTCCAGCCGATAGTGCAGAAACACTTCTTGCTCAACAGTCTGAACTTCTAGTAGTTGCAATCTGGGAGCCAATTGTGGTACGAATCCTATACCATCTACTGGTGTGGGCGCACTAGCACCCCCCAAAATCAACGGACAGATAGTAAGCCATAATTCATCAATTAAATTCAATTCCAGCATGGAGGCAGTTAAACTGCCACCACCGAGTATGGCTATGCGTGTTATACCTAGATTCGTCAGATGTTGTAAGGCAGTAGAAATGTCAATTTTTTCGGTTGATGTTTCAAAAATTAGAATTTGCTCAAATTCTGTCCTATTTTGCCAAAACACCGCTCCTGCTGTTGTAGTCAGCAACCAGCGTTTAACTGGCTGCTTAAAGAAGTTAATTTCCGGATTTAGCTTGCCTGAGTGTGTAACTACTATATGAACTGGCTGGGCAGATTTACCCAAATGTGTTCTTTGTTGCAGCAGTTGTGGATGCGACACAGTAAGTGTTGTACCATAAGCTCGAAGAGTACCAGCACCAAACAAAATGGCATCAGAGGCAGCTACTTGCTTTTCCAGGTGTGCTTTATCAGCTAAGGAGCCAAATCGAGCTGGCGATCGCCTAACATCTGCGATTTTGCCATCTGCACTTATTGCCATAACAACAGTGGTATGAGGACGATGTTGTATCATTAAGTTGATTTGTGAATTTTTTGCTAATATGTGAATTATCAAAAAGTCCATATATTTAGCAAAAACTGTTTTACTTTATTTAATAAGTGTATCTATCTGTAACAAATTCTGTTATAGTTAATATCAAACACATTTTTGTATAGCAAATTTCTTTTTGCAATTTCCCGATTTGTTACTTTTAATAGCTAGAAATAAAATTGTTATAAATTGATAAAATGTCTCATCTAGCTGTTTTAAGAGCATGTCGTTACTATTTTGGTTTGCTTTCTTCGAAGTGAGACTGCCGATGACTAAACCCAGTCAATCATCTTTCCGTCGGATTTTAGTGTCAAGAATTTTGCTGCTGTTCGTTCCAGTTTTATTAGCAGGGGAAATTCTCGCATTAAACAAGGCACGTTCTAGCCTACTAGAAACCGCCAGGAAAAACTTAACAGAAAGCTCTCAGATTAAAGGGGAGAAGATTGTTGATGCGATCGCATCTCTAAAATCTAACTTATTAAGCGCCAGTCAAACAACAGTTATTAAGTCTGGTTCTCCTTGGGAAGCGCAACAATTTCTCAACCAACTAGCAGAACAATTGCCAACCCACATAGAATGTATTCAATTAGCAAATCTGCGAAACGGTAACATTATTGCTAGTACTTGTGGTGACGAAGCAATTGCTAAATTAAAATTACCTTTACCTAATGACGAAATTGAAATTGAGGCAATTTCACCATCACTAAACGGGAAAACTGGTAAAAAAGATTCAAGACATCAACTGCAATTACTCTTATCTGCCCCAGTTTATGATAGATTTAATAACTTGCATTACGCCTTAAGAATTAAGACCTACTTACACCAACAGATAAAGAATAAGCGGGGTTCATTAACAGGCTCTACAGTAGTAATTGCTGAAGATGGGACAATTTTAGCACACCCACTGCCAGGAAGAGTGGGGACTAATATCAAACAGCATCCAGATGCTTCTCGGCTAGAAATGATATTAAAACATGCGATCGCCGGAAAACAAGATTCTGTAACTTTATATTTCAAAGAAGGAGAAGAAAAAGAAGGCATAGAATTAGTGGCTGGTTACACGGCTATTCCCAGTCCAATTACAAATAAACAGCAGCAAAAATGGATTGTTTTAGCCGTTACAAGTTTAGATAATGCTTTATTTGGGCTTGGGGAAATTAAGCTAATTCTACTCGCTTTAACATTTGGCTTAATTAGTGTGAGTGTGTTGGCATCGTTGTATCTAGGTCGTTATTTAGCACGTCCTGTAGAACAATTACGAGACTATGCCCTAAATCTTAACAGTCACCATTCCGCCGAATTAGTTCCCCACAACTTTAAAATTAAAGAATTCAATCAACTAGCCCAAGCACTAAACCAAATGGTAGAAAGGCTTAAAGCTTGGGCAGAAGAGTTAGAAATAGCTTGGAAGGAAGCGAAAAACGCTAATAATGTCAAAAGCAAGTTTGTCGCGACAACTTCTCATGAATTGAGAAATCCACTTCATACGATTATTAACTGTGTTCGCATAGTTAGAGATGGCATGTGTGATAGCCGTGAAGAAGAAATGGAGTATCTTTTACATGCCGATCAAGCCGCAATTCATTTATTAGGAATCATTAATGATTTACTCGACCTTTCCAAAATTGAAGAAGGCAAGCTTTCAGTTGTCACAGAACCGATAGACTTACGAAAATTATTGCAAGAGGTGATTAATTTACAATCGGTTAATGTCCAAAAAAAAGGCTTAAAATTCAAAATTGATTTAGGACAAGAAGTAATTGCAATTCGGGGAGATGCAGCCAAACTGAAACAAGTTTTAATTAATGTGATTGGGAACGCAACTAAGTTTACTGAAACCGGAAGCATTGCGATCGCTACAGAAATTGAGAATAGTTTTAGTCAATCTCAGGTGATTATCACCATCACAGATACAGGTGTGGGCATCGAACCGGCTCAACAGCATAAGCTATTTCGCCCCTTTGTGATGGCAGATAATGCAAGTACACGTAAATTTGAAGGTACAGGACTGGGACTAGCAATTTCACGAAACTTAATCGAACTCATGAAAGGTACGATTACTCTTGATAGTGCGGGTATTAACCAAGGCACCACAATAGCGATCGCTTTACCCTTAATTGATGCCTCGCTGTTATCTACTTCCGCACATCAAGAAGTTTCAGACCAGACGGGGGTAAATCAAATCAGAGAAATAGAGGAAATTAGTTCTCAAGAAAAGATTTTTCCCCCTCCCAGAGAAGTAGTGGAAGTAGAAAAATCCGACCATAGGCTTCCTCCGATGGGAAGTTCTGAAGAGATAGGAATATGGAGAGAAGTCCGAGATACTTCCGGTGCAAACTCTTTGCGGACAACTCGTCGTTAGCGGGAGCAAATTCTCACCGCACAGCGCTAACTCTCCATCTCTCAAAAGTTAGGCAATAGGTAAATAAACGCGCTCTAATGTAGTAAGGGCTACCCTTCGGGAAAGCTCCGCTAACAGCCCTTAAAAACCTTGTTACGAGCGGTAAACCGCTCACTACGAATTAAGAGTACATTTTTTCTTCAATTACTTAATGTCAACAAAAACAGATTTACCACCTTCAGAGAGAGATTCTGTTAAAGCGGTGAGAATTTGCACCAATTCTGTGCCTACCCAGCCAGATGAAATCATTGAGGGAGTATTCTCCTGGATGCAGTTAACAAAGCCTGAGCAAACCCGTCGCAATGATTCGCTTGTTTCTACTTCCAACACCTCGCGGCTTTGATTCACAGGCAGAAATTGATTTCCCTTCACCGCAAACTCACCATGTAGTAGCGTCAAAGGTGCTTCTGTTGACATTTCATCAAAAATCAAGCTACCAAGGCTTCCCACAACCACAAGACGCCGCTGTTTATCAGGATTGAGCCAGCACAAGTGTATGTAAGCTTGAAAGCCATCCGGGTACGTAAGTGTCACCCAGACTAAATCTGCTAGTCCTTGATTTTGAGATGAGGGGGATGAGGGGGATGAGGGGGAATTTCTCTCCCTTGTCTCCCTTGTTTCCTCCCGCTCCCCCCCTCCCTGTAGCCAAACAGTACCCGTCACCTGTACTTTCACGGGTATTTGACCTAGCCAATTATTAAAAATCGCTATATCGTGAATCGCTAAGTCCCACAAAGCATCGACATCTTGGCGGACTGGTCCCAAATGCGTGCGGGATGCGTAGCCGTAACGTAAATCACCTAATTTACCAGATTGAACTACAGTTTGCCCTCGCTCAACTACTGGGTGAAATAAATAAGTGTGGTCAACCATCAGGATTAAGTTCAGTTGTTCTGCTAACTGACATAATTCCTGGCACTCTATTGGATCTAGAGTTAAGGGTTTTTCTGCCAAAACGTGGTATCCCCAGCGTAATGCATCGGCAATTAAAGAGTAATGAGTTATGGCGGGAGTAGCAATTACTACAGCTTGCAATCCAGGTAGATGCTTAAGTTCACACCATTGAGTTGTTAATACTACATTAATATCTAAGTTAAACTGCTGTTTTACTGCTGCTAATCGTTCTGGATGATGGTCTACTACCGCAGCAACATTGACATCAGGATGTTCTAAAAAATTCCGCAGCAAATGCACACCCCAACGTCCAACCCCGATAACAGCGATTTTAATCATTGGTCAATAGTCAAGAGTCAACAGTTAATAGTCAAGGGTAAATCGTCAATCGTCAATAGACATAAGGTAATATCAAAATAAGTGGCTATGGTTGTATGGTTTTTTACATGCCCAGTCGGGTGAAACTTATTGGTGTATTTTACCTTACGTGCGGTAACAGAGAAAAAGGAGAATAAAAACGAATGACCAACGCAGGACAACGACCAACTATTGAGGAACGCTTAAGCCGCCTAGAAAATATCTTTGTCGGCATTGGCGAAGCAGTGTTAGCCCAGAATGACAGCATTGCTGCTCAGAGCAATACCATTGATGTACTGGTAGCTAATATTCAGCATTTAACCGAGAACGTCAACGCTGTAACCAACCGAGTAGATATCTTAGCCATACAAGCAGAACAAGACCGAGCGCAAGCTGCCCAAGACAGACAACAAGCGGCTATTGATCGCCAAGAGTTCCAAGCTGAGATTAGGCAGATTTGGCAATATCTACGCGATCGCAACGGTGGCAGCAGCACACCCAATTAAATCTCAAAGCGAAGCGAAACTACTCAGTTGGGGGAGTATCAACCTGAGAGTCAATCCCAAAAAAAGCTACTTTTGCGGCAGCTTGCTCGGCGCCTTTAATGGAGCGTCCCTTACCTTCACCGAGTTTTTTGTCGTGCAGCCACACTTCAGCCATGAAACGTTCTTGATTGTGGTGTGGTAGATTAATTTCCACAACTCGATATTCAGGTAAAACTTTAAATTTGGCTTGAGTCCATTCTTGTAGAGCAGCTTTATAGTTGAGTCTGGCGGGATCGAGGCGAATTTCTGTCGCTAATTGTTTGAAGTGGGGATCTAGCCAAGGGTGAATAAGTTTGAGATTTTGAGTACTGAGGTAAAGCGCTCCCAGAACAGCTTCAAAAGCATCTGCCAGTCGTGACTCTTGACCAACTTTATCAGCGGTAGCACTGCCAGCCACAAGTAAGTATAGCTCCAAACCGTATTCTTTTGCCAATTGAGCGAGAATGCGATCGCTTACCAACACCGAACGAATTGCTGCAAAATCCCCCACTGGACAATCAGGATAATTTTCCCACAACACAACAGCCGCCACTAAACGCACCACCGCATCGCCGACAAACTCCAGTTGTTCATAATTTGCCGACTCAGAGACAGTTGGATGAGTCAGTGCCAAATCAAGAAGCTGCCACTTTATAGGTGCTTTTGTTGACAGACCTAATTTTTGTACTAAGTTTTCAAGCTGTCGTTGACGGCGTGGATAAGCGAGAGTCATTGGTCATTGGTCATGTGGAGGGCATTCGTCATTGGTCATAAATAACTTTGGACTTTGAACTTTTGACAAAAATGGGGGAGAGAGTCGGACATAAGCCGGGTTCTGTTCTCTTGCGAGGGCAGTTATCTATCTGGGACGCTTGTTACCAAACGCCTCTAGCGGCTCTCTTTGAACGGAACTGGTAAAAGACCAACCGTAGTTCCTCTGGCCTTGCTCCCAACCGGGGTTTACCGAGCCAGCGCTTCTCAACGCTGCTGGTGCGCTCTTACCGCACCTTTGCACCCTTACCAAATTAGTTATGAGTGATGAATTCAAAACTCCTAACTCCTAACTTTATTTGGCGGTATCTTTCTGTGGCACTATCCTCACGATCACTCGCACTGGACGTTATCCAGCAAGTTTGGTCTTTCGGGAGTCCGGACTTTCCTCAAACCAGTTTCAACGAAACTGATCTGCAACCGCCTGCACCTACTCTCTCCCATTCACAAGTGTAATCTTGGATGGGGTCGTGTGTCCGGTTTGAAATTAACTCATCTCTTTTTATTCCAAGGCAAAGCGTATGTCCAAGGTAGTTTTCTGACTACAAAGGGACAATTGATAATGCACATGGCAGGAATATTCACACCTGGAGCTAAACCTACACGCACTTCAGATATCCTTAGTACCAGTTGTAGGGAAAATTCCAAGTTCTTTCTTCTATTCATAAAGTCGCTGTACAAAATCCTTTGTGCCTTGACCGGACTTTTTTCCAGCCCTGTAATATTAACTATGGGTTTTTTTGGTGAGTAGGTTCCGGTTGTTACATCGCGCTCGAAAACATCTTCTGCTGTCACCGCGTCTGTAAGTGTTTTTTTGGGAGCAACTAAACTTGGACTTTGTGGGACAGCTAAGTCACGGGTTAAATCTGGTGATTTACGAATTACTCTGCGTGATTGCTTGGTATGTTCGACCACTATGGAGCTATTATCCCAGTCAGCGTACACGGCAAGATTATCGGATTTATTCTCAATGCTAATTGATAACTCTTTCACGTCCTCAAGTGAGTTTCTGGGTTTGAATTTAAAGGAAATTCCGACATGCTCTTGGATATTTTGTTCTTTGAGTTGTTCTTCGACGACTGCTTTTTGGTATTCAAACTTAATTTGGTCGTCGATTGATTCAACCATCCGATTGAAAGTGTAACTGACGCCAATTATATAAAACGTCAAAACAAATAAATTCTGATCGCCTGTTCCTGCCATAATTCAGAATATAAACTCCCTGCTAATGTGAATAGATATTTGATTTATTGCCCATGTTAAAGTTGTCACTTTTTGTCAATTTGGGAAAAGTTTTCAAACCAGCCGCGTCGCCAGAATACAAATATCAACCCACTTGCGATCGCTGCCATTACAGTTAAACAAAGTGGATAACCCCAATACCAATTCAACTCAGGCATATTCCAGCGTGATTTTTCCGTATTAAAGTTCATGCCGTATATTCCAGCAACAAAAGTTAATGGAATAAAAATCGACGACATCACCGTCAAAAATTTCATGACTTCATTCATTCTGTTACTGACTGCTGAAAGATACACGTCCATTAACCCAGATGTAAGTTCCCGGTAAGTTTCCACCATGTCCATCACCTGTACTGCGTGGTCATAACAGTCTCGTAAATAGATTCGCACCTCGTCACTGATTAAATCATTGCCTTCTCTAATTAAAGAATTAATCGCATCCCGCTGGGGCCAGATAGCGCGACGCAGTTGCAGTAATTCTCGCTTAATTTTATAGATTTTTTGTAATGTTTTGGGGGTAGGTTTGACTATGACCTCTTCCTCTAACTCTTCGATGCGCTCACCGTAAAGCTCTAGGACTGGAAAAAAGCCATCAATAATCGCGTCTAACAAAGTGTAAGCTAAATAATCGGCTCCTGATGAGCGGATAATGCCTTTGCCTTTATCAATACGCGATCGCACTCCTTCTAAGCAATCATGCTCTGGTTCCTCCTGCACTGTCAGTAGGTAATGTTTCCCCAATACCAAACTTACTTGCTCACTATAAAAGCCACATACTGTTTCTTTTGGCACCACCATCCGAGAAATTATCACTAACTGATCGTCATAATCCTCTATTTTGGGACGCTCTGGTACATTAACTACATCTTCTAAAACCAGAGGATGCAAATCAAACACCTTTGCCAGACGTTCCAAAATGTCGGCAGAGCCTAAACCTTGCACATCCACCCAAGTAACAGATTCTTGATCTAAATAATAAGTACACTCCTCAGGCGTATTTAGTTGCTTGCGGACGACATCGGTTTTGTTATAATCAATGAGGAATATTATCGGTGGTGGAGCGTCGGCATCAATAATGATAGTTCCCGGCACATCACCCGGTCGGTGAAAAAAGTATTCCTCCTCATCATCTTTTGGCTTAACTAATTTTAGAGGAAGGCGACGAATTTTTCTCATCATGTAGCTTTACCTATAACAAGTTAGTCAAAAATTACCTATCCTTGATTTTTGAGATGGCAAAAAGGCAAGGGAGATTTATTTAGTTTTTTAACATTAATCTGAATAATTTAAAATGTTTCAATAAATACAATAGCGATCGCGTCCCTCTTGTTTGGCATTGTACATTGCAAACGAGCGATCGCAATCAGATTAACCTGATTACCTCTTGCTGCCAAAGATGCAATTAAAATTGTCGGGCAAGTTTTTCTAAAGATTGAATTAAATGCGATTGAATTATTAATTTTTTTAAATTATTAAATTATTTTAGGGCAGGGGAACCCCGCCCTACTGGATTTGGTGACGAAAATTAGGGATTGGGATGGCGCATTATTACCCAGTCCCTAGTCCTGAACTACATCATGCCCATGCCACCCATGCCACCCATGCCGCCCATGCCGCCCATGCCGCCCATACCGCCCATACCGCCCATGTCAGGCGCACCGCCGGCAGGTTTCTTCTCAGGCTTCTCGACAACGATCGCTTCTGTGGTCAAAACCATACCTGCGATGGATGCGGCGTTTTGCAAAGCAGAACGTACAACTTTGGCAGGGTCAATAATCCCAGCAGCAATCAAGTCTTCAAATTCGCCAGTCGCAGCGTTGTAACCGATGTTGAAATCGCTTTCGCGCACTCTGGCAACAATAACCGAACCTTCAGCACCAGCATTATCCGCAATTTGACGGAGGGGAGCTTCCAGTGCTCGCGCTAAAATATCAGCGCCGATCTTTTCTTCTGCATCGAGGCTCTTTTTAATTTCCTCAATCTTCTTCGCCAAGTGAATCAGGGTTGTTCCGCCACCGGGAACGATTCCTTCTTCCACAGCGGCTTTAGTAGCGTTGAGAGCATCCTCAATCCGCAGCTTACGGTCTTTGAGTTCGGTTTCGGTTGCCGCACCGACTTTAATCACTGCCACACCACCAGCTAGCTTGGCGATGCGTTCTTGCAGTTTTTCTTTGTCGTAGTCGGAATCAGTATCTTCCAATTGTTTGCGAATTTGACCAATCCGCTTTTGGACATCCGAACTGGCTTCGCCGGCTACAATGGTGGTGCTTTCTTTGTCGATCACGATTTTCCGGGCAGTCCCCAGCATTTCCAAAGTAGCGGTATCTAAACTTAGACCGATTTCTTCAGAAATCATTTGTCCGCCGGTGAGAATCGCAATATCTTGTAACATTGCTTTACGGCGATCGCCAAATCCTGGGGCTTTAATGGCAGCGACACTCAGCACACCTCTTGCTTTGTTAACTACCAAAGTTGCCAAAGCATCACCGTCTACATCTTCAGCGATAATTAGCAAAGCTTGACCCAAGCGGGCAACTTTTTCCAAGACTGGCACTAAATCTTGAATGCTGCTGATTTTTTTGTCAGCAATCAGGATGCGAGCGTTTTCAAATTCCACCGTCATGCGATCGTTGTTGGTGATGAAATAGGGGGAAATATAACCCCGATCTATTTGCATCCCTTCAACAACTTCCAACTCAGTCGTTAGGGATTTGGATTCTTCAACAGTGATTACACCGTCTTTGGTGACTTTTTCCATCGCTTGGGCTAGCATATTGCCCACTTCTTCATCATTACCAGCTGACACAGTGGCAACTTGGGCGATGGCACTACCTTCAACTGGTTTAGCGATGGCAGCAATTTCTTCCACCAATGCCTCAACGGCTTTGTCGATCCCCCGCTTTAAAGCTACTGGATTCGTTCCCGCAGCGACGTTCTTCAAACCTTCTCTGACTAACGCTTGTGCCAAAACTGTAGCCGTGGTAGTGCCATCTCCTGCCACATCTTTGGTTCTTGATGCCACTTCTTGGATCAGTCTGGCGCCAGTATTTTCTAGCGGATCTTCTAATTCAATTTCTTTGGCAACAGTGATACCATCATTGACAATCTGAGGGGCACCAAATTTCTTTTCTAAAAGAACGTTGCGACCTTTTGGACCTAAAGTGATTTTCACCGCATCGGCAAGGGCGTTAATGCCTCTTTCTAGTGCCCGACGTGATTCTTCATTAAATGCAACAATTTTTGCCATGTTTGACTTCTCTAGCGCTTCCAATAGACAATTTAGCACTCAATAGCTTTGAGTGCTAACTGAGGAGGCAGTTCATTTTACAAATAAATCGAAAAAAATTGATTATTATCAGTTCATGCTCATGTCGCTTATTGGCAGTAATGCTTAAATCGGGAGATGAATTTATACGACTCCCTTCAGTCTATTGGTATAGCTAAACCTAGCGGTTCCGGCTGGTTAGCGGTAGTATTTACCTTTCTTTTGGCTTGGCTAGTTACGTGGCGTATGATTCCGACTTTACGCAAGTTTGCCTTGCGGGTCGGTTGGGCTGACCAACCAAACGCACGACGATTAAATCGAGAACCTTTGCCCAATGCGGGGGGTTTGGCTATCTACACCGGAGTAATCGCCGCACTGGTACTAGCTAGCCTTTTACGCCCAATCGAAGTGCAGAACGTATTGGTGCAGGTGCTAACAATTTTACTGGGAGGTTCAATATTAGTTCTTGTCGGCTTCATTGACGATCAGTTCGGCTTACCCCCGTCTGTGAGGATGTTTACTCAGATTCTCACCGCATTATTGCTGGTTGCTAATAAAATCAGTATTGATATAAATTTTGGCACACCCTTTGACTCAATTTTGTCAATGTTTTTGACGGTGTTTTGGGTAGTAGGAATTACCAACGCTATCAATTTGATGGATGGTATGGATGGTTTGGCAGGAGGAGTCAGCTTTATCACCGCCATGAGTTTGTTGGCAGTTTCTGCTCAGTTTCCCAATCGGGCAGCCGCAACTTTACTTTTAGCAGCATTGGGGGGGGCGGCGCTGGGCTTTTTGCGTCACAACTTCCACCCCTCGCGAATCATTATGGGTGATGCCGGGGCATACTTTTTTGGCTATGTGCTAGCGGCAACCAGTATTCTCGGTAAACTCCAAGTAACTACTGTGTTTTCACTAGTGCCGACACTCTTATTCTTGCTGTTGCCAGTGCTAGACACCACTCAAGTGGTAATCAAGCGGCTGATGGCAGGGAAAAATCCCATGAGTACCCCCGGTAAAGACCATTTGCACCACCGCTTGCTAGCTTGGGGTTTATCCCAACGCAACGCTGGGTTTACTTTGTGGTCAATTACCTTGATTTTTAACTTGCTGGCGATGAGAACACAACATATGAGTTTAGCGGTGATGGTTGCCACCCTCAGCGGCATTATTATCCTTTTAGGCTTTACTCTCTGGCAAAGGATACGAGCGACGGTGTGAGGAGTGGGGGACAGGGAGACAAGGGAGACAAGGGGGACAAGGAGAATTCAAAATTTAATACTCTCCCTCTGCCCCCCTGCTCCCTCTGCCCCCCCTGCTCCCTCTGCTCCCCCTGCTCCCCCTCTTCTTGAATCACGCCATAACCATTCCGCCATCGACGTTAAACACTTGCCCTGTGATGTAAGCAGCAGCGGGATCGGCGGCAAGAAAACGCACCATACCGGCGACTTCTTCTGGTTGACCGTAGCGATTTAGAGGAATAAATTTAAGAATTTCTTCAGTATTGCTAAGTTTGCTGGTCATGTCGGTGGCGATGAAACCAGGAGCGACGGCGTTGACGGTGATCCCGCGAGATGCAAGTTCTTTGGCGACGCTTTTCGTAAAGCCCATAACACCTGCTTTCGCGGCGCTATAATTTGCCTGTCCGGGGTTGCCCATTTGTCCGGCAACGGAGGTAATATTGATGATGCGCCCGGAACGTTGTTTGAGCATGATTTTACTGACTGCGCGTGTACATAAGAATACACCAGTTAAATTTAGGTCTATTACTGCTTGCCAGTCTTCTGGCTTCATTCGCAAAAGTAATGTGTCGCGGGTGATACCTGCATTGTTGACCAAGATATCAATGCGATCGCATTTTTCCATAACGCTGTTAAATAGTGCGTCTACTTGTTCAGCTTGAGAAACATCAGCTTGCAGCGCTAAAGCCTGACCTCCCGCTGATGTAATTTCTTCTACTAATGCCTCAGCAGCGCGACTAGAACTGGCATAATTGACAATTATATAAGCTCCGTGTGTCGCTAATTCCAGTGCGATCGCTCGCCCAATTCCCCGTGAAGCACCTGTAACAATTGCCACTTTTCCTCGCAAAGAAAGCAAATTTTCTGGCAAAATCTCCATAAAATATTCCTCATTTTTTGAATCCCCGCGCTAATTATCTTAGGGCGATTCGTGCATGAGACTAACAGCAAATGCTTTTTTTATTCACTCTAGTACTTTAACCAATTCCCGGAATAGTAACTTAGCAGCTTTGGCTGATATGCGCGATCGCACTAATCGAACCGGACGCCCCGACGTTTTTTCAGCATCCAACTGAGCGCCCAACACTGCACCAATCTCATTATCAAGGCGGTTGCGCTTCACCTCGATGCGGGTAAAAACCCACTGCCAGAAGGCGATACGGCATAAATCAGAACCACCAACAATCTTAATTTTACTCTTATCGCCTGACGCTTCTTTTGTTGGTGCAAGCCCTAAGGACTTTTGAAATCGGCGTAGTGAAAGGTGGTGTTTAGTGGGCTTGCCAGAGTTTCGACCCTTCATAATTTTCACTTCTGGCTTGCCATCGATACCGAAGTAATTTTCAATTGGGTAAACTTGGGAAAGGATAATTGACTCCAATCGCAAGCCAAAACCAAAGCCTTTAAAAACCTCGCGGTAAAGCGTAAATCTGGAATCGGCTAGTAATTCCTGCAACTCGGTTTCAATGCTATATTCTTCTGTTTGCAAGTCACACAACCGTCTGGCGTGATGCCGCACTGTGGAAGTAATGCCCAATCCTACAGAGCTAGAGCGTAAACCTTCATATCGTTTGCTTTGACGTTCCCCACATAACCAACCCCACAGCAGCGGCACCTCCCCGTTGACTCCACGTTTAGAATTGATATGCGCTACTTCTGGGAACTGCCAAGCCAGGTCTTGACGCAACCGATTGATGATTGGGCTTTGCACCCGATTGAGATGAGCAAGGCGTAACACCAATTCTCTGATGCGGGTTGTGGTCAAGTCGCGAATTTGGACAAAGCGTCTGGGGGAATCGCAATAGTCAAAATAGTAACAGGCGAGTGCCAAAGCATCCGCGTCATCATCTTTATCGGGTAAGCTTAATTGATGTTCCCGGTAATTCCTCAATTCTTTGTGTCCCACAAGCCTAACCTCGACCCCGGTACGGGCAAGGTGTGTCCCCCAAAGCCTTGAGTAATTTACCCCGGTGGGTTCCATGATTGCAATATCCGGTTTTAACGCCAGTAGCGCTTTGATTCCTTCACTATTGGCGCTAAATAATTTAAACGGACATTCGTAATAAAATTGACGTGGGTCGCTTGGCTTACTTTCGAGTAAGCACGCAGAAACTGAGGACTTGCTAACATCAAGTCCCAAAACTCTTTTATTCTGTTGCATGGGTGTGGTTGTTTTTAAAACTCCGTTTAGCCTATGAATCACCCAAAGGCACTTAGCCTGACTCACTCTCAAGGCTGTGTTAAAGGTGTGACTTTAACACTTTAGAAAAGGAAACTGCTTTATAGTGCAACAACCGAGCTTATGAATGAAAAAAAGCATTATGCTTGATTCGTAGTAAAAGCCCTAAGTTACTGCACCACTTACAGGCGAATGATTTGGACTCGATCCGCGACTCCCAAGTGTGGGAGTTTCGCCGGTGAGTTAGTTCGGCTCATCAGGCGGGTTAGAAAGGAATCCCGTTTGCATCCTCAGTAGTACTTTCAGTTTTGGAGTTGACGGACTCGGATAAAAGTTTGAGGATGCAAGTAGCTAAAAAAGCGCGATCGTAGTGAGGCAATCCGGAGGCAGTCAATGCAGCAAGTAATATTTGCACTTCTGGCTTGACGCCTTCACCACAATTGATTTCAGGCAAGACGGACAGCAAGCAACGGGCATAAGCCCTAACTTCTTTATGGCTGTGTTTCCCGCCATCATGGTTGTCTGCGATCCGAGATAGGATTTTTTCAAAGCCTTCTGTGTTCCCGTTAAAACCAAAATACATTGTTGCCTCCAGGCTCACGCACGAAATTTTACCCAAATTCCCGCCGCAGTTTCTCCAAAACGGTTTTACCTTCCGAGTAACGTTTACCGGTGAAACCGAGAATCTCCGTCACGATGGCACTGTCGGATTTTTCGGTTCCAAGTCGCTGGATTACCCGCCAAAGTAGCTCGTCATTGCTCGAATAATTTACGATAAAATCGGCTCCAGGAGCGGTTTTGAGGGCATTTTCATCCCCTTTTTTGTCTTGGATCACGTTGTTACTGCTTGGTGGTAGTATGGTTGAACTATAACGAGATGCTGCTGACTTCATTTCCCTGTAATTTGGAAGTTTACAGGGACTATCATCAAGCAAACAATGGGAGCGGTCTTGTTTTAGCCAGTCAACAAGAGCGTTATTTTTCAAGGATTTAGCGTGTGCTTGAGCTTTTTTACCAAGTCTGATTCGGTAAAAAGCGTCTGCTAAATCTGACTTACCCTCAAGTCCCCAAGCGGCAACGCGATCGTACTGGGATAGTAAAACCGTGAACCGTCGTGCTTTGCGTCCCCTCCTGGCGTGACGCTCTAGCCATTCACCCGACGAAGGGACTTTAGAAACTAGCTCTGGGTATTCCTCCACAATAATCACCCGTTCTGTACCCTCCAACGCCCCATCACCGCGTTCGTTGCGGGTCTTCATTTGGTTAGATAAATCTTCTAAATCTTCCAACATCCCCCGCTCGATCGCCGTCCAATTTTCACCTTTACCAATCACCTCAAGTCCTAGCCAGTCTGTCGGTGTTCCCTCGCATTCGTATACTTTGACACCTCCACCAACGGTATAAGCCAAGTATTGCGCGATCGTACTTTTCCCTGTCCCCATCTCCCCAATCACCATTACTTGCTTGCCTTCAGTGGCGGCAACGATATCTGCAATGATGTCAAACTCTTCTGTAACAGTCGTTGCAGACACATCGATGATATTTTGAACCGCTGCGCCCATGTAGGGCAGTTGGTCGTAAACTTTCAGCAATTGCAACGTGGTTTGACGTGTCATTTCTGCTACATTAATTGTCACTTTACAGACGACTGTTATGGTGTGAAGTCCAAACAGCCAACCCGATAAAAGGACTCTCCCGGTTCCCCAAAGTACATATCTTGCCATAGATGAGGGGGAGGGTAGTTGCATCGGCACCCAATAATTATCTGCCATAAAGCACCCCTTCTTTAAAGCTTTGGAAATCGTTACGACACTGTGAAAGTGCTGTTTGTGACTCGATATTTTTGCCGTATACCCAGATGGCGACGACAAACGCCGCCATTCCTAAAACTAAAAAGCCCCCCAAAACTTACTAGCAATGGGTGGCTTCAACAAAATTGAAAACAATACAATAATCCTCTTAATAATATGCCGAAAACCAACAATAAATCAAGTGGGCAGTGGACAGATAAGTACGATGCATACTGTTTAGAGCATGGACTAACACCGTCTGCCAAACTCCTCTGGCAGTGGCTCGTATATCAGGGTGAAAACCAAGAACTAGAGCCTGAATTAAAAGAAGAGTTCTACTGCGAAAATTGATGCAATCTCTGGCTACCCCGTCCTGTAGGTAGCAATCCTCTACACGCAGTTGAACCAAAGCACCCCAACGCTCGCCGGTGTACCAAGCAAGATCCAAAAGTAGTCTGTATTTTTTACTTTTAATTTGCTTGCGGATTTTAGAATAGTCCTCATTGGACAATAAACACGCTTGTCCATGTCTGTAAATTTTCAATTATTTTTCCTTCTTTATTACTTCCGGTTTAAACTATCGCAATGGTTAAGCCGGAATATTTATATATTTAACTATTAACTAAACACGGCTCTAATGTAACCAGTGTCTACGTTACAAGCCATCAGTAAATATTCTGGATGTACATAGAACCGGAATATTTACGCTTACGAATAATTAAAATACAACAGAATTGTTAATACTAAAAAAATTACTTTTAATATGACTGCTTTAAACCCAGCTACAGATATTCCCAGCAATATTGGCACCTTAGAAAAACTAGCTGTATGGACTGCAAATGTTTTAAGTTCTTTAAATTTAACAACTACGGCACTTGAGGCAGCCGGATATAATCAGCGCGTAGCGCAAAGCGGTGTTTTTTATGTGGAGGTTGATAATAAGCATCGTTCGCTTATAAGGCTATCAATCCCAATTAGCCCCGAACATTTAGCCGGTGCAAATAATGTTTGGGTTTATGCACAACCCTTATCCGATGCAATAATACCCGCAAGCTTTAAGACTGCTGCTTAATGTTTGAGCAGCAAGAGCCATTTAAACCGCAAGTACCCGGCTTTGATTTTGGCTTTCAAGAACCGGATATAAAATCAAAAACTGGTTCCCAAAATTTTGATTTTGATCCAGGGGGACAAATGAGCGCGCCTTTAAAAAGCGCGGCACCTCCTGGTGGATCTGGTGCAACTCTTGAATCAATAAATTTTGATCAGACTGTACGTGACTACGTACTTAAACAACAGCAAGTAAATGAAGCGTTAAAACAACAAAAAGTCATTGACGACCTTTATCAAAAGGTTGTTGGCGATGCGTTACCTAGAGAAGCCACAATAGCACCTCCTGATAATTTTGATTTGACGGCGAAGCCGATGAAAAACATCACGCCGCCAGAAGATTTAGAAGAAATTATCAAGATTCGGGAGCAACTGCTAAAAAAAACACAGCCACTTTCCAAAACACCACCGCCAACGGTCAATGTTTACGACGTTGCACCACCTAGTGGATACCCAGGAGCAAAACCCGGTTACAAGACAATCCCAAATCCGGGCACTGATACGAGCAAAGTTGCTGAGTTTCGACCAAATAAAAACGCTTTTAATCCTCGCCCTTCACCAGCACCGGCACCAATTAGTAAGCCTGTTCCGCCTCCGCCATCTCCAAAAGCTTATTTTCCCCCTCCTGCGAATACTCCCTTACCAAAACCTGCAAAGTTTCCTAAATCTGGTTTAGGAGGTGCAGGAATTGGTGCGGTTCTTGATTTTGCCGCAAGGGTTGCAACTGGTCAAGCTCCCCAAAAAGCTGCTTACGGTGCGGCTGGTGGGGTGGCTGGGTCTATTATTGGCGCTGCAATTGCTGGTCCGATAGGTGGAGTTCTTGGGGGCTTTGTTGGCGGTGCAATCGCTGATTATATCTTTGATGTTGCCTTTCCTCCCACATTTGATTACACGCCAAATCCGGTATCCCTTAAAAGAGTTTGGGGAGGTAAAGATTATGTTGTTTACCGAATTAAGTGGACGGTTAGCTTTGACAATTTTGATCGTCATGGCAACCCTTATACGCAAACCGCAAACATGGATCGGTTTGTGTGGGGTCCAATCCAAGGTTACACGGAAAGCAATATCCCTAAAATCAGTTACGACTCAAATCATAGCTTAGGGTATGGACCAGTTATTTTTTGTGGTGGCGAATGGGGCGGACCTGAGGAAATAAAGCGCCCATCCACAAACGCTGATTTTATTTGGGCTTTTACTTTCTATGATTACCCAGTTGATTTTAAATACAGAATCAACATTATTTCTATTGAACGACAAGACGGGCAAAGTGACGATCCTTATCCCTCACCTTATCCAAATCCTAACCCCAACCCAAATCCTAACCCCAACCCGAACCCGAACCCAAATCCCAACCCAAATCCCAACCCAAATCCCAACCCCAACCCCAACCCGAACCCGAATCCCAACCCAAATCCCAACCCAAATCCCAACCCGAATCCCAACCCAAATCCCAACCCGAACCCGAATCCCAACCCAAATCCCAACCCAAATCCCAACCCGAACCCAAATCCCAACCCGAACCCAAATCCCAACCCAAATCCCAACCCAAATCCCAACCCAAATCCCAACCCGAATCCCAACCCAAATCCAAACCCAAATCCAAACCCGAATCCAAACCCGAATCCAAACCCGAATCCAAACCCAAATCCGAATCCCAACCCGAATCCAAACCCAAATAAAAAACCTAATCCCTTACCTTTTTTCCCTCCTTTTCAAATTCCAATACCGCCATCAGCACCAACTCCAAGCCCAAAGCCTACCCCAACACCAAATAAAACACCAGCGCCATTACCTTTTTTTCCCCCTATTCCTATGAAATTGCCCGAACCGGGAACATTGCCGACACCAAAACCTTCAGGCTCATGTTCTGACAATCCTTGTAGTTCAAAACTTTCTGATGACCTTGATGATGTTAAAAACAAGATTCAATTTGTAGATATTCAAGTAAAAGTTTTTAAAGAGTGTAAAGATGGAAAACCTACTTTTGACACCCAAACAATAACAACACTTGCAGGACTAGTTACCCAAGAACAATTAAAATTTGCTCGAATTGCAGCAATTGAAGGTTTGCAATGCCAAAACAACTGCATTGCAACTGTCCCTGAATGGTGGCAAGTACGTCTAGAAGGACAACGACCGCAATTAATTTTTGTATTTGCTGAAAAAAAAGAAGATGGCACACTTGGCAATGACTATTACTCTATTACAATTCCACATCCAAAAAGTGATAAACCGCCGGAAGAATCACCCTTGCAACCTTATAAAAAAGGTAGTTGGGAAGGAATTTTAACCCTTAAAGATAACAGTAAAGTGATTATCAACGCATTTGATAAAGATGCGGCTGAAGCAGTTTTAAAAGAAATATCTAAACTAATTGATCCAAAAATGCTTGAAGGGTCTTTCCAAAAAATAGGGCAAAGGAAAGGTCAAAAGCTAAAAGAAATTAAAGTGCAAGTTATTCGTGCAGACTATTATCCCGAAGGGACTAAAGACATGAAACCAAAATGGGTTAAAAATTTACGGAAGTAATAATTTCAACACCTAGCGGAAACAATTATCTTGCGGGGTCTTAACCCCCCCGGTCAAAAAACCTTCAAAAGTAAGCATAAAGTTAACTAAGTAACTTTCAATAAATTGCTATGGCAGATAAAAAGGTTGCCCATGTTGTTACCATCGAAGGTAAAAAGTACGTGGCACTACTCCCAGACATTTATAGCGATATTAAATCTGTAGTAGGTATTGAGAAAGCACCGTCTCCTGATAATACTAACTACGCTGGCAAGGTAAATATCTCAACTTATATCCAGCAAGGCGACATAGTTCGCATTCGATGCAGACTTGAGAATAAAAAAATTAGAAACGTTATTTGCGTTGCTGAAAAGTTTGCTAGTGCAATGGGTGGATTATTAAGCAAGAAAATTGGCGGCGTTGATGTCAGAACTACCAACA
The DNA here is from genome assembly GCA_019358985.1 of Tolypothrix brevis GSE-NOS-MK-07-07A. GTDB lineage: Bacteria > Cyanobacteriota > Cyanobacteriia > Cyanobacteriales > Nostocaceae > Hassallia > Hassallia brevis. The sequence continues at coordinate 98,516 of JAHHIJ010000014.1, forward strand.
TTCAACGACGCATGAGGTTAGGATAAAATGCCACTACCTGTTTTACACAAAGTTAAGTATGGTGCTGGAGCATCTGATTTTTATCACATTAAAACTTCTGATGCTTATGAATCCTTAAAGGCTGTTACCGGGATTGAAAAGGTGGCAGACCCTAAAGGAACAGAAGAAATTATTCCAGTCAAAGAATTGCTTAGGACTGGCATTATTTGGAGAATTGGAATTCGATACAAAGACTCTTCGGGAAAAAAGAAATCTGCTCACTTATTAGTTACCAAAGGTAAGTTAGCCGGTGTTTTTGGTGATAACGCTCCTGACCAGTTGGAAGACAAAGAATACAAACTCGGAACTGTCGTTAAAGGAAAAATTGAATCTATAGCCGGCAGAAGAAAAGCAACCTTCTATTAATTAAATTGTTTGAGTCATACAATTAAAAAAAGGCTCATTTGTCTTATAATTTTAGCTCTAAACTTTTATGAATTTAACCTTTCACGAATTAAGTAATATTCTTCCTCCGAACGCCCTGAGCTTTGTTGGCTCACAAATAATTTTAAATTTTAGTGAGTTAACTAACGACATTCTTCGAGATGATGAGTACTAAGATGCTATCAAAATTAAGTGTTTGGTCTGTGGTTGTGATTATTTTGGTGATTGGCGCTTTGGTGTTGGCTGTAGCGGATGATAATTTTCGTCCTACCTTTGGCGACTTAGCGAAGGTAGGTGTCGGGGGATACTTAGGTCAAATGTTGCCTGAGGCTAAACGGACTGGGGATTCGTAGTAAGCACTTCAGTGCCTTCTTTAATACATACAATAGACATCTTCAGAAATTAATAATGCGTTACCTGAATCCCAACAGACGTAGCATTGCTACGTCTCTACATTCATTTTTGGAGATGTCTAATATTTAACCAATCGGACGATTACCCGGATTGACTGCGTGAATATACTCACTACCAGAATGGGGTCTTCCTCGTTTATAACTAGCTTCTTCTGGTTTACCCCATCCCAACTGCAAAATTATTTCCAAAAAGTTAGAATTTTCAAACACACACAAACTTGCCCATTCTGTTCTCTGAGCAATTCTTTCTACATCAGTTTTGATAATTTGTTGGTATTGTTTACTATTATTAAAACTCAAGTACAAATCCATTTTATCTGTTACTTCATCCCAAAAATTCAAAAGTGAATTTTTAGTATTTTTTAATACTTCCAAGTCACAGGGTAAAGCAATTAATTGAGTATCTACTTCTGGATATCGCAAAGTTTTACTTTTAATAGTTACCTTGCGCCAGATGATTCCCGAAACTTGATATTCTTTTTGATAGTCGTGAATAGCGGCTTTAAAATCTTCATATGCAGTGAATTTTTGTAGCCCATCACTTTTGATAAACTGGTCAATTAAAGGATTGCCAGATACCGTCACTTCTAACTTTAAACGCTCACCCTTGAGGCAGGCTTGGCGTTCAGAACGTAAAATTTGGATTAGTTCCTCGGTAGTATAAACCTTTGACATGAGGGCACACTCTATTAGTCATTGGTTGGGCATTGGGCATTGGGCATCGACCAAATTTAAATATACGTTATCCAGAACCCCTACAAGACGTAGCAGTGCTACGTCTCTACATTCTTTTTTATCAAGAATATTTAGATATTATCCCCTGATTTGAATTACTATGTCGTATCTGATTTCACAAAAAATTAGGACAGACGAATTAAGTCTGCCCCATAAGTTATTCAGTTATTTCACTATTTAACTCATTGAAGGAACGCCGTTTTAACAGCACTGATTTATCACGAGGTAATAAATCAAACACTTCGCGCAATTTGTCGTCTATTTCTTCATACGGCACTTGACCGTTTTTATTCAAAACTACATTACCCGACTGGTTAAACAGAACAACTTGGGGAACAGCACCAGAGTAGTAATAACCTGGTTCTGTAGTATCATAAGTTTCTTTGGGTAAGATAGAATCCACACTTACGGGGATAATTTCTGCGGCACGACCATAAAATTCTTGTATTCGTGAAACAATGAGGGCATATTGCTTGCAATCACTGCTGTCCTCCACATAAAACGCTAATACTGCGGGTTTATGTTGTGCTAAGGTTTGTGCGAGAGTCTGTGCGGGAGGAACCAGCGAACCATTGCCAGCATAGACGACAAAAATATTGCCATCATACGTATCAGTATTGAGACCGGCGAATGCTGGCTGAATCCCAGTGATGAACAGGCAAGCTATTATCAAGAGGCATTTAGAGAAAAAAGGCCACCAGGAAAAAATAATTTTGGGTGAAAAATTTAACTTTATACCAGTCATCAAAAGAAACCTTTTAACCTCAATTTTGTTTGGCTATTGCGTGAGTTTGTACTGAAAAAAGCGAATTAAGCCGGATATATAATTACGCCTAAGTACCAAGTTTTAAGATAACGTAGGATACTAATGTGGAAAAATTTAAATTTATAGATAGACTGAGACTAGCTTTTGCAGTGTCGGTGGCAAAAAGTGTAACTTTTGGAGTGCGATCGCTTCGGCTGGGTGCTGCTAGTGTATTACCAGGCTCAATTGCTCGTCGCATCGAACCTCAATTATTGCAGTTATTGAGTCAACAAGTCAAAAACGGCGTAATTTTGATTGCTGGTACTAACGGTAAAACTACAACAGCGCTATTTTTATGTGAGATATTACAACGCAAAGGCTACCGCGTAGCGCATAATTCTACAGGTGCAAATCTGGAAAATGGCTTAATGACCGCGTTGATGGAAAACTCCAACTTGCTAGGCACTCTGGATGTTGATTACGCCATTTTAGAAGTGGATGAGAATATTGTGCCTCTGGTTTTGGCGCCAATTAAACCAAAGCTGATTCTTTGTTTAAATTTGTTTCGCGACCAACTTGACAGATATGGAGAAGTTGATACTATTAGTAAGCGTTGGACAAAGGCGATCGCTACTTTACCTTCTCAAACTCTCGTTGTCGCCAACGCTGACGATCCCACAATCTGTTATCTTGGTCAACAATTATCTCAGCAGAAAGTCTCATTCTTCGGTTTGAATGAACCAGAAAACTATCTAGAAGCAATTCCCCACGCTGTTGATTCTATTTATTGTCCCAAATGCGGACACGCTTTAGACTACAAAGGAGTTTATTTATCCCATATGGGTGAGTATTCCTGTCCTAGTTGCGGCTTTAGTAGAAGTCAACCAACTCTTGATAGCAGCGAATGGCAGCAAATTCTCGTTGGGTTGTACAACAAATATAATACTCTAGCTGCGGCAACTGCGGCGAAAGAATTGGGGGTTGATGAAGCTACTATCCGCGAGACAATTCCTAACTTTCAAGCTGCTTTTGGTCGGGCTGAAGAATTAAAAATTAATGGCAAAAATGTCAGAATTCTGTTATCAAAAAATCCTGTAGGCACAAATGAAACTATTCGCGTAGTAACTCAAAGCAGTGATACAACAACTTTGCTAGTGTTGAATGATAAAAGTCAAGATGGCGAAGATGTTTCTTGGATTTGGGATGTTGATACAGAGAAATTGGTAGAACGTGGAGGTACTTTGGTAGTTAGTGGCGATCGCGCTTATGATATGGCATTACGTCTTCGCTACAGTGAATCTTCTCCCCAAACCAATTTTAATCTAATTGTGGAAGAAAATTTGCGTCAAGCTATCAATACTGCTTTAGAACGCACGCCAATTAACGAAACTTTACATATTTTACCTACTTATACAGCCATGTTAGATGTGCGAGAAGCGCTGACGGGTAGGAAAATTCGATAATTTGGGAGTTGATAGTTGATGGTTGATGGTTGATATAGCAATCCTAGATGATTCATGAAAAATAAAAACCCGCTCACAGACGTAGCATTGCTACGTCTCTACAAGGAGAGGGGTTTTCACGCTATTATTTAGGATTGCCATAGTCGTTAGTTGATAACTATTGACTATTGACTATTGACTATTGACCATTGACCATTGACTATTGACCATTGACTATCAATTATTGCAACTTCACAGCTGCACGTTGTAAGGGTAGAACTTCTTCCAAAGTTAATTCGTGGTCGGTTGTCAAGTGACTGTTACAACAAATCGTGCTGAAAAATATTTGCTGACCAACAACTTGTGAAAAATGCTTTTCTAGTAGTAAACGTGATGTAATATCTCCTAATAAGTCGGAAAGGTCTTTTGTGAGTTGGTCTCTATCATCACGGTGAACCATTCTAAATTTGAAGGGTTTTTCACCTACCAAATTTCTAATATCAGAATCAAACTTGTCTTCTTTGCCTTGAACATACGCAAAAGATACTTCCTCTAAAAATTTCCAAGCTTCGGGAAATATCTCGCTAATTTTTTCGAGATGGTTCTCAGTTTGGTAGACCAAAGTAGCCGTTTTACAATCCATATGGTAATTTGTCAGGTGTTGAAATCAACAAGGATGCACCCTGTAATATTACGGCTTAATACCAAGAAATATAACAATAATGTCATATATTTTCAAATTTAAAAACGACACTCTGTCAAACTAGAAAAACTGTGACTTCAAATACAAAAATAAATTAGAAAGTAAGTATTTTAAATGAGAATTTATTCAGAATTGGAGAATGAAGAATCAGAAAATTTTGATTAAAATAACTCGAATTTTGGGCAATTTTCTTCTTTAGTACCCAATCCCTAGTCCTCAGTCCCGAATCCCCTTTATTAACGAACAGTTCAATCAAGGTAAGATTTACACCAACCGGTTTGACATGTTGATGACATTTTTTTGTAGCAAATACACCATTGAGGACAAATTCAGGATATGCTTACCCAAACCGAAATTACTTCATTATCTCTAAATATGCACGGATTAGCCGACCAAAGTTAGAAAAACAAAGTTATAAATTATTAATTAAGAGAGGATTTATGAGTTTTGAATTAACAATAGGTTGGTTATATCCAACGTTGATGAGTACTTATGGCGATCGCGGTAATGTTATCACCATACAACGCCGCGCACAATGGCGGGGATATAATGTGAGGGTCTTACCCCTGGATCAAAACGCTACTGGGGATGATATAAAGTCTGTAGATTTGATTGTTGGTGGTGGCGCACAAGACCGTCAGCAAGAAATTGTTATGCGCGATTTGCAAGGTGCGAAAGCGGAAGCAATGCGGGATAAAATTGAAAATGGTACTCCGGGAGTCTTTACTTGTGGTTCACCGCAATTACTGGGACATTATTATGAACCAGGTTTAGGACAGCGGATTGAAGGTTTGGGAATACTTGATTTAGTCTCGGTGCATCCTGGTGAAAATACTAAGCGCTGTATTGGTAACTTGGTGATTGAAGTTACAGCCACTCGTTTAGCGCGAGATTTGGAGGAGATGACGGGTAGTAAAGCGTATTTAGTTGGCTTTGAAAATCACGGTGGACGCACCAAGTTGGGGAAAGTAGAAGCTTTGGGTAAAGTAGTGTACGGTTTAGGTAATAATGGTGAAGATGGGACAGAAGGAGCATTTTATCAGAATGCGATCGCTACTTATTCTCACGGTCCCTTGTTACCAAAAAATCCCTTTGTCGCAGATTGGTTAATTCAAACAGCACTGCGGCTAAAATATCAACAACCCATTTCCTTGAAGCCTTTAGATGATACTTTGGCAATGCAAGCGCGTGAAGCAATGTTTAAGCGATTGAAAGTCAATCCACCATCTGCTGTTACGGCACATATGTAACATTATTTTGAGATACTGAAGCTATTTTTTAATAACTCTGCGATCCTCCTCAGTGTTATGGGCGATCGCTCAAATAACTCATTCGACTAAAGTGTTAACATCCAGATGGAGTAATGACTGTGGCAAAGCCTCAAGCCAAACCAAAGCGCAAAGTACTATTGTACCCTGGCGAAGACGGTTATTTTGTTGTCGAAGTGCCGAGTTTACCGGGTTGCATTAGCCAGGGAAAAACTCGTGAAGAGGCTTTGGCAAACATCTCTGAAGCGATTACTCTTTACATTGAAGTTCTTCAAGATCGAGGTGAACCCGTACCTGACGACACAGTTGAAGTCGTAGACCTAAATTTTCACCAAAGAGCGAACGCTTAAAATTTCATGATTTTTCAGTGGCTTAATATCAGTTATGGGAACGATGACAACAGCTATTGATTTACCAGTAGCACTAAATACTTCTAGAACACATCCTTGTTCGCCATTGCTAGGATGAGGGACAAAATCAATTAAAGTTGCCACATCACCTTTTTTTAATTGATATTCGTTTAAGTCACGATTTAAAGCGACACGCTCGTATAGTTCAAAGTTCATCTGAAGACTCCTTGTTAGGTTTGAGGGTGATAAACTGAAACTTGCCGTCAACAGCCCTTTGCAGCCAAACTGTAATCACTGCTAAGTTTCGCTGGTTTAAGCCGATTAATTCACCAGTGACGCGATAGAACACCCCATATTCATTATCCCTATCTTGTATTGCTGCTGTTGAATCTGCCAGTTGCTGAATTGCTGCTTTTAAGAGTTCTGGGTTTTCTTGTGTAAATCCAGCTTGGGCGAGAAATTTTGATTTATCATCTTGTTCTCTTGGTACTAATAAATAGCAGGTGATTTTTTCGTCGGCAATAATAGCATCAGGCGGAATTTTCATATAACTGTTTCTACGACTTTCCCCGCTTCGTTGCTTCCGCAATAATAGTGACACCGTGAAATCTACATATTCATCCTTATGGTTAAGCTTTTAGAATTAGAGCGATCGCACTCTACAAAATCTCAGCTTATCAGAAAAAACTACGTTGCATTTACTGACTCACTCTCTGCTACCGCTGCAAACTTCACCTTGTTATACACATCTTCGAGAGAAATTTCAAATTGCACAGATGCTAAAGCGATCGCTTCATCTTCAATATCATACTCACGAAATGACCAACGCTTATTCCCTGTCTTAGAATACTGTTCTACATAAATTTTAGTTTGGTCAATCAACAAGTATTCTTCAAAGCTAGGTATCGTGCGATAAAACTCAAACTTTCCCTGTTTATCATATCCCTGAGTTGATTCTGACAGCACTTCTATAATCACTCTGGGATTTGTAATCATATCTGTACGGTCATTAAAATACTCTGGTTTTCCCGCTATTATCATTACATCAGGATAAGTGTAAATGCGTCTAGAAGGTATCCACAGACGCACATCACTCATAAAAACTTCGTAGTCTTGGGTTTTAAAAGCCAAATTTAAATCACTACTGAAGTTCAGTGCGATTCTATTATGGTTGATAGATCCACCCGCCATAGAAATAATTTCACCATCGATGTATTCGCTTTTGTAGTCAGCAGCGTCTTCTCGTACTAAATATTCTTCTGGGGAATAGTATTGCTTTTCAGTAACTTGCATGATATATAAGCTCCAAAAGCGTTTATGAAGAAGGGGAAGGATAAAAAGCTATTTGGTTTGGTGGAAAGACCTAATTTATCTCTTTCCCTTTCCCCTTTCCCCCTTCCCCTTTCCCCCTCTTTTTTATTTTACCCTTCACCTTTAGCCTGTAGGAGCGATCGCCAATCTTGGATAGCGCTCTCTGTCCACAGCCAATTATTACCTAATTTATTTGGTAAAAAATTTACCGGGTCATCTTTTACCACTAATTGTCGCAGTTTGACAGCTTCAGTCAAATATTGCGATCGCTTACTCTCTGGCTGTTGATTTGCAGATTTATACAACCCTAAAGCTAATCCGGCATAGGAAGTCAAAGCCTCCGGTGTCGCTACGGGGGGAGTCACTGCTGTTGGGGTATAGCCAGATTTATTTTCCTGTTTGAGAGCCAAATTCAAGGCTTTGAACCAAGAATCATTAGCCCGATTCATATTACCTTCTGCGTAGTAAGCAAATCCTAAAGCGTTTGTATACAAAAGCGAGTCTGGTTTGGCTTTCACAGCAGTTTCCCAATAACGGCGGGCATCATCAACGCTGTATGTTTTATCACCAGTTTGCAGAGCTTGCCACGCAACTCGCCCTTTCAGAAAATTAACAGCTGGATCGTTAGCTTGGGATGACGGAATCAAATTCAGAGCAGCTTGTGCAGCCGGCAATGCATTTCGCGTGGGGCTGAGTAGTTCTTCCACAGCTTGTAGCCCACCTTGCAAGTCACCCTGAGCCAATTTCTGAGTAGCGGTGGCAGTGACGATTCTCGTCGGAGATGTCTTTAAGTCGATTTCTGGGGTATTATTTGGAATTGGTTGGTTTGGAATTTCTGGTAGCTCGGAAAAGTTGGGAAATTGTCGTTGCCATAACGAACTTAAACCGATCGCCAGAGCGATCGCACCAACTCCGACAACGCTAACAATCGCCCACAATCGCGGTTTTGCCCGACGTTTGGTGCTTGTTTGCACTTTCGGGATAGGTGCTACTTGCGGGTTATTTGCATTATCCAAATCTCCCCATAGCGAAGTTTCGCTATCCACAGAACTCATGTCTCCTGGAATCAGTCTTCCCAAGATATTATCTTCTTGAGGCTTTGGTATCAATTCCGCAGTGACATAAGGTTGCTCATTTGCTGCATTTTGATGATCAATTTGCCGAAACAAATCGGAAACGATCGCTGAATCCTCTTCATAGTTTGAGTCATCATACTCAATTTCATCAACCAAATCACCCCAAGTATCTTCACCTAGCCAGTCCAAGCCAGAAGGGATATCCTCCATTGGTGAAGGCATTTCCAGATCATTTGCCCCACCAGAATACATGGAAGTTCCCATCAAGCGGGGATTGTACTCACCAAAGGACTCGACATTTTCGCCTAAACTAATTTCCGGTGTTAAGTTACCATCAAATTTCGGATCGAGATATAAAATCGGTAATGCCCAGTACGTCTGAAGAGAACCATAAGCTGAAATTAAGCCTTGGCGCACTCGACTGACGCACAAATCTACGGGATATCCCTGACTCAAGTTGCGGTAAAACAATTGTGTCAGTGTCAGCGCTACTTCATCGGGAATGCGTTCTGACATTGCCAAAACGCTTCTGATACCGCGTTTGACCAAGCTTTCGGCTAAGTTGCGTTCCCCCGTGTCAGCAGCGGGATCGGAGGTAGCAGTGTATGCCCCCAAACACGAGTTAAACACTGCCATTTGAATGTTATTGTTAACCAGCAACCCTGCCAAATCGTCGCCACTGAGAGTTTCTGTTAAACCAGTTCTGTTATTTACAAGATAAATTTCGCCGCCGTTGGGTCCTAAATTACTATGACCAGAGTAATGCAGAATGTGGTATCGTCCTTGTTCTAAGGCTTGGGTTAATTCTTCTCGTCCTGGTTGTTCTAACAGGGTAAGTTCGATTTCTGGGAGATAATCGCCAATTTCCGAAAAGCGTGGTGATTGATGGCGAAGTTCAGCTTGCAGCCTGGCTGCCTCTTCTTTGAGCAAATCCAGACGGACTAAATCTGTGGGAGAAGCGATCGCCATTAAGACTTTGATCCCACCTTCTTCTAAAGGTGTTGGTATATTTGTTGATCGTAGGCGAGATGGCAGGTGAATTCCGGTTTGAAAGCGAGAAAAAGCAATATAAGGTCCTGTTGCCAAGGGGCGATCGCCTGCGTGCATCACTTCCCAAGGTAAACGCGCTAATCTGATATCTTTTAGTCCTAACCGTAGGCGCAATACATCTCGCTGATTCTGGGCAATACCCTGGGCTGTAATCCAACTATCTCTGAGAGTGCCTTTAAACAGTTCTTTATAAAATTGTTGACCCAAAGCCACCAAGTTGACATTAAGAGCGATCGCATCTCCTTGCAACACCGACTTCAACGGATCATTCATCAAATGCCCCGCTGCCGCCAACCAATCAGCTACAGGCCAAGTTACTAATTCTTCTGCCAATGGCACCCCAGGCGCGACTTGTTCCGTCCGCACCAAGTAGCCATTCTGCCCTACTGGGGTTACGGAAATATGAAATTCCTGGGTCACAACTTCTCCTGTTCGCCTCCTAAATCTGGTTTGAAACGTGGTTCATTTTCAAATAGATATTTCCCTTGCTCTGATACTTTAGATGCATCTTGACACTTAATGTTTCTGATTTGAGTTCTTTTGCGTTGCTCCCTGTTTACAACTTTATCCGGATTGCAATGATTCCGCCCAGAACACTTTATTGGTAGATGCACCTTGATCTTCAATTCCCCCGGTTGGCTTTACACCCAAGTCGGGGGTTTTTTATGTCTAACCATGAACTCACGTATTTTTAAAAGACTAAATTTAGCCAGATAATGGCATCTAAATTTATCTAATTTACTAAGTATATCCGGAACTGCCACCGAATCACGTTTTGTTTTACACACAGTTGCTATGTCCGCTTTTCTGAATTTATCCGGAGCATGATTGTTAAACCGAGAACAATTAATTGGTAGATGCACCCTGATAACTCACTTCCCTAGTTGGCTTACGCCACTGGGGAATTTTTGTGTTTAATCAAACAATAGTATCTTATAGTCTCAGTATTTTCTGACTGACCCATATAGTTATCTTGCTTAACATGTGACATCTCCTACACTGACCCGATGACGGGTACAGTGTAGGCTTCCAAGACAATCCGGCTATCGCTGAGGAGGCTCTTGGCTTTTGAGAACGGAATGCCCTACCGCTCTATTTTTTATATTTATCGCGGCGTTATGATCGCGATCTAAACTGCATCCACAATTATGACAGTCATGCCATCTTACGTGCAGCTTTTTAGGAACTTTCACACCACAATTAGAGCAATCTTGACTTGTGCCAGACGCGTGACAAAGGATAACACATAATCCAGCATTTTCGGCTTTGATTTGTAGTATCGACAGAAAGCTTGACCATCCAGCGTCCGTAATAGATTTAGCTAATCGGGTACGTGCAAGTCCTTTTACATTCAAATCTTCAACCGCAATAACATCATATTTTTTCAACAGATTGTTAGCGGTTTTAAAGTGAAAGTCTTTCCTTTTATCCGCAACTTTCTTGTGTTGCTTCCCTAATTGTTTGACAGCTTTATTTCTTTTGTTGCTTCCCTTTTTTCTGCGAGATACTCGTTTTTGGATAACCCGTAAACGCTTTTGAGCTTTTCGATAATACTGTGGAATTTTTACTACATCATTATCGGAAGTAGTCAAGAATTCTTTTAAACCAACATCAATACCAGTTATAGAATCAGGGTTGAAATCAGGCTTGATAGTCGGAACAGTTTTATCCTCTAAGCTCAAAGTTGCATAGTACCCATCGGCTTTTTTGGTGATAGAACAAGTCTTTATCTTGAATCCATCAGGTATCGCACGATGTTGAATTAGCTTCACTTTCCCAAACTTAGGAAGAGTTATAAAGCCACTATCAATGCAATCATCCTTCATGGATGTATACGTAAAGGTTTTGTATTGGTTAGAAGCTTTGAATCTTGGTTTTCCGCTTCGTTTCCCATTACAATCTCCACCCAGGAATCTAAGATAAGCTAATTCCACTCGTTTCGCTGCATTTTGCAAAACTTGCGAGTGAATTTCCTTGTACCACGGTCTGTCCTTCTTTAATTGAGGTAATGAGTTTTGTTGGCTATAGTAATTTGGATTATTTCGTAACTCCCGTAAATGGCAAACAAATAAAGAACAAGAATTGATAGAACATCGATTTTCTTCATACCATCGAAAACGGTCAGCTAGCAAATAGTTGTATTGACAACGTAGCATGTCTAGCCATCTGTCAATTTGAGTTATTTGCTGTTTTGTTGGACGCAATCGGTATTGATATGAAGTTCTCATTTGTTTTACCTCCTACAAATATGATAACATCAACGTATGGCTGCTGGGTGGATTACATGAAAGAATGTAGAATAAGTTTGCGAATATCGACACGAAGAATGAATAAATTTAGAAACTATGCGGCAAATAAAGATAAAACGCTAACCCAATTGATAGAAGAGTATATCGATTTACTTCCAGATACAAAGATTGGCAATTCGTCACCGACCGACCACCAATAATGACCTGCGGTTATTATTGGTGGTCGGTCACTTCCTCATTGCCCACCTTATATCCCGCCACTGATTTTGGTTACAAAATTCAGGTGGGGGACTTACGGTGTTTAGTTAACTAGTAGATGCACCCCGATAACTCAACTCCCTAGCTGGCTTATTTTTCTTATTTTAGATAAAAAATCACATCTTAGACAGATACTATCCGGATGATGTTAGTTAGCTATAGAAGAATTAATTGGTAGATGCACCCTGATAACTCACTCCCCCACGTTAGCTTACGCTTACTGGGGGATTTTTGTCTTTTTGACACATTTGTTAAAACTGATGTTGATACTAGATACTTGGTATCGGCACAAACCTCTTTTATGTTCTTAATTTTATCCGGAACATACTGCTTTCTCTAAGAACAGTTAATTGGTAGATGCACCCTGATAACTCACCCCCCTAGTTGGTTGCCACCCGCTGGGGGATTTTTTATTTGGTATATTAATTAACATTATTTTCAAGTTGTCAGCTTGGCGACGATAGAAATATTTCTTAGCAATACTTTACTAAACAGATTTTTCACTTCTTCACTTAATAGAACAGCCAAGAACGCAAATATTACAAACAAAAACGTGAATTTAAGTAGAGACGTGACCGTGGAACGTCTTTACTCCTAGTGGGTGCTTTCTTGTTTACTACGTAATATGCCAAGTGTTTTTTTAAGAGGTTCTCAATTTTATCCGGAGTATACTGATTTCTCTAGGAACAAGTAATTGGTAGATGCACCCTGATAACTCACTCCCCTAATTGGTTTATACCAACTAGGGGGTTTTTTATGACAAAAAATCACAAAAATTTTATACACCAATTTCTCCGGAGGAGAGTATATAACCTGAGAACAAGTAATTGGTAGATGCACCCTGATAACTCACTCCCCTAATTGGTTTATACCAACTAGGGGGTTTTTTATGACAAAAAATCACAAAAATTTTATACACCATTTCATCCGGAAGAGAGTATATAACCTGAGAACAAGTAATTGGTAGATGCACCCTGATAACTCACTCCCCTAGTTGGTTTATACCAACTAGGGGGTTTTTTATGACAAAAATTTTTATACACCAATTTCTCCGGAGGAGAGTATATAACCTGAGAACAAGTAATTGGTAGATGCACCCTGATAACTCACTCCCCTAATTGGTTTATACCAACTAGGGGTTTTTTTATGAATTCTGAAGAAAACTAGTAGTAAGCGTTTCAACGCTTATTCTATAATCTAATTCACGTATCAAAATGAATAAAGACGTTCCAGCGGAACGTCTCTACAATATGTGTCATTTGGCGAATATGATATTAAATCTATTTCGTCACTTCAAAGGATGTTACTTCTAGAACCTGACCAATCATCGCAACGGTCATCACATCATCACGAACTTTTCCTGTGACTTTTGCTTTTTGTCCGGCTTGAAGTAAGTTTTTGTCAGCACCCCTAAGGATTTCGTAGGTAACGCCATCGTCTGTAACAAGCGCCCAAGCGCCTGTGCCAATATCACGGTGTTGGATAGTGCCTGTAACTGTAATGCTCATATTATTCTAAGTCCTGATTTTGAAGTAGAGACGTTCCGGCGGAACGTCTGTACGAAAAAAGCGGTAGAGACGTTCCCCCGGAACGTCTGTACGAAAAAAGCGGTAGAGACGTTCCGGCGGAATGTCTGTACGGAAAAAGCGGTAGAGACGTTCCGGCGGAATGTCTGTACGGAAAAAGCGGTAGAGACGTTCCCCCGGAACGTCTGTACGGAAAAAACGGTAGTCTTCTACACTTACACTGCTTGTTCCTGATTTTTCAGGGCTAACCTAGCAAGTCCATAACAAAGTAGGGCGTTGATGATGAGGAAAAGGCGTGACCAAACACCATTTCCTAAGCCCCAAACTGCTGGGTCGAAAAATGCGCTGACTCCTAGACATGCGGCTACACCTAAGGTGGAACCGACTGCAAACCATTTCCAGGTGGGATTTCCTAGTAGCAACGCCATTAAAATAATCGGAATCAAGACGCTGGCAAACAAAGGATTAAAAGCATCTGTTCCCTGAAGCGCGTTGCCGAGTTCGGGAATTGAACTGCCCAAGACGCGGAAGGGCCATTGGGGAACGTCAAAGATATAAATGCCTTTCAAAAAGAATAACCCAGAACTGCCGGCGACCAAGCCACTAGCTAAAGACCAACTCCAAGTAAAGGGGAAGTAAACCCGTAAAAACCAAGCTAGCAGGTAAGAACCGACTACCATTAAAATCTTAGGTAATAGAGCGATCGCACCACCATCAATCCAAAAGCCTGGGTTAATATAACCGTTATCCCGTAACCACGCAAAGAAATCTTGGAAGGTGATTTGCCCAATTACTGCACGTTTAACTGCTGCATCAGCATTCAGTTGTCCGGCGCCGTAGTAGTTCAAAGTATCTTCTTTAATAGTTCTTGCCGACTCCTTAAGGACTGCCAAGACTTGATCTGGTTCTTTGATTCCAGAAGCTTCAATTAATGCTGCCACACCAGCAACGTGAGGAGCAGCCATGCTTGTACCCTGGAAGCCCATAAACACCCCAACGCCATTGTTATCGGGGTCAATGGTTTCTTGCAAAATCTTACCAGCATCACTGCCACCAGGGGCGGAGATATCTACACCAGCACCAAAGTTAGAATAAGGCGCTCTTTCGCCGTCTGCGCCTAAGGCAGAAACGCCGATAACATGAGGATAACGAGCTGGATAAGAAGCACCATTACTATTTTCGTTGCCGGCTGCGGCAATGATAACTACGCCTTTTCTGTGGGCATAATCGATCGCATCTTTCATCAACTGGCTTTCACCACCACCACCCAAGCTCATATTAATTACATTTGCGCCTTTATCAGCGGCAAATTTAATTGCTTCGGCAATGTCAGCAACGGTTCCACCACCAAAAGCACTCAGTACCTTCAACGGCATTAACTTGGCTTCGTAAGCAATTCCAGCGACGCCATATTTATTATTAGTCGCTTGGGCAATAGTTCCTGCAACGTGGGTGCCGTGTCCGTTATCGTCTGTGGCTTCTTCTGTGTCGTTCACAAAGTCGTAACCTGGGACAAATTTTGTCTCTTTCAAGTCACGCACGCGAGAAATACCAGTGTCAATTACTGCAACCGTGATGCCGCTACCTTTGGTTTGTAGCCACGCACCTTCAACGTTAATGTTGTGGAGGTTCCACTGTTTGCTGTAATATTCATCGTTGGGAGCAGTTGGACTATCAGAAACTTTGGTATCGTCATCGTCTTGGGGTAGCAAAAATTCTGCGAGCCTAGCAGCTTGACCGCGATTAGGAATTTTGTAGATGTAGTTTGGCTCGATGAATTCTGTAACTTTGGCGAATGAAGATTTTCTTAAAGCTTTCAGCCGTTGCCGATCGCCTTTGATAACATACACATGATCCTTTTCGGAAAATTTGTTATCGAGTTTGGGTGTAACGTTATATTGAAGAGCGATCGCTTGCAGATTTTTCTCCACCTCAACAGCGGGGATATCTTCGCGAAAATCCAGCACAATCGTCTCAAAATCACCTTTGGCTGCTAGTCCCTGATAGTTCAGGAAACCAAATATCGCAGCACCCAGCCCGATGACAAACAAGCACAATAATATAAGCTTTCGCATATTAACTTATCACCGATGAATGCGAGTTTGCTCACTACGATAACTTATCTGCGCCCTTTAGTTGATGTATTTTACACTTTAGTTACATATGTTTCATTCAGGACTTAGTAAACTTTTGCGTAAAAGCGTAGCGTTTTTTAACGCAGAGGAGCGCGGAGGTAAGCGCAAAGTGACGCAGAGTTTTTGTGATAAATTTTCGTGATTAATTCTACAAAGTTATACTTAGGACTTTTTCAACGATGGAACGCGGTCTTTTATGGTTGCCTTTATTATTCATATTTTTCTGGTTGGCTTGGCAAGGTTCCCAGGAGTATAAAAAAGTTGAGGCTTATCGGGTTTGGGCAGAAGAATTTGACCGAGCTAAGTATGATATTTACTCGGTGTTGGGTCAAAAAGGTAATGATATGACTTGGGGAAAACCCACGCCAAAAGGTTTAATTAAGTTGGAAACTTTTTCTTTGGGAGATGTTAAGGAAATCCGCCTTTTGGTAGATGAAAAAGCAGCAGATACCGAAGCTCCACCAGAAAAAGGTCGGTCTATTGAGTTGGAATTTGTCTTTTCCCCTGAAAACTCGGTGCGTGTTCCTTTTACCGAAATTCCTTTAGCTGCACAGTGGGGTAAGCATCTTCAACAGGAATTGCAACGGATGCAGTGAAAGTTAGGTAGAAACACGATTTATTGCGTTTTACTGATCGCTTTGCACAAGAATTGCATTGACATCAAGTTGTAAATGATATAACTAGGTTGTAGGAGGTATTATATGCTAGAATCTGAGATGTCCAAAACAGTTAATACTGGTATCAAGCTGGATGCCTCGCTCCATGAACGGCTTAAGGCGCTTGGTCAGATAAAGGATCGTAGCCCACATTGGCTAATGCGGGCTGCGATCGCGGAATATGTGGAGCGTGAAGAAGTCTATGAGCGGGAAAAGCATGAGGATAGAGAAAGATGGGAACGCTACCAGACAAGCGGCAATGCTATTCCTGACGAAGCTGTTGATAACTGGCTTGCTTCGTGGGGAAGTGAAAGCGAGATGCCATGTCCCAGGTAATCTGGTTGCCTGAAGCTTTAGAGGATCTAATACGGCTGGGAAGTTTTCTTGAAGATAAAAGCCCACAGGTGGCTAGCCGAGCGGCTGCGGTTATACGTGGTGGGGCAAAAATGCTTGCAGATTTTCCTGCAATAGGCAAGCCAATGAATGATGATACAGGGCGGCGCGAATTATTCTTGCCTTTTGGAGCAGGAAATTATGTTTTACGCTACAGAATGGATCAGGACATAATAGTGATTATCAGAGTATGGCATAGCAGGGAAAATCGTGAGTAATCTGGTCAGCTAAAATCCAATTACCGAAACAGCTTTTCGCTTCTGTTCTGGCGTAACCTGCTTAGAGACGTAGCATTGCTACGTCTCTACATCAGATGTAATCTACCGGATATGATAATGAACTACCCACAGTTGGCTCCGCCTGAACTGTGGGTTTCTACATCCCTCAGTTCGTTATTAGCGGAGACTTCCACAGATTTTTGACGCTTCTTCGCCCCTAGTTGCTTCATGCTTCCAGCTTGCTTACGCGCCTTGGTGCATGAAGTAGAGCCAGACGACTCTGCGTCTACGAGGCTAGTTCCTAACCCCGGTAGAGTGCCTTTTGCCCAGTAAAGCATTACTTCAGCAGCAGCAATATCTCGGTCTTGAACGTACCTACAAACACCACACTCGTGAACTCTGATATCGAGTGTTTTTTTGTGCTGGTGTCCACATTTAGGGCAGGTTTGAGAAGGCTTTATTTTCTTAGTTGGAACCTCTATAAATAATCCACCAATCTGCTCAACTTTGTATTTGATGGCACTACGTAGCATCCCAAAACCCACATCCAGAATCGATTTGTTTAGACCCGCTTTTTGCTTTTTACGCTTGCCTTTCTTAGCCTTACTGGACATATTTTTGACTTCTAATTTTTCGGTGGCAACGAAGCTATTACTGCTTACAATTTCTGCTGCAACTTGATGTACCCAATTTTGTCTTTGGTTAGCTACTTTACGAGTTAATTTACTAACCTGAGATTGGGCTTTTTTCCATCTTCTAGAAGCCTTAATTTTCTTGTTTCTGTTTGGTGCGCGTTTGCGTCTCTTCTCCTTAGATAGGTGCTTAATTTTAGGTTCAGCAACCCTCAAAAACTTAGGTGCATCAAGTTGTTGATGTTTTTCCCCATCAGTGATTGATAATGCTGACTTACAGCCTAAATCAATCCCAATTGCACCAGTTGGTAAAACATCTGGTTTGAGGGCTTGATCTAAAACATCGACGGTAATAGATGCGTACCATTTACCGTTACGAAAAACGATTGTGCAAGTAGTAGGAACTCCCCAATACTTAGCCTGTCCACGCATCTGAATCCGACCAATTTTAGATAAGTTGAGATAACGATTCTCACCGCTAGACTCGATAGAATATCCAGTTTTAGCCGGATACGTCCATCCAGAATAATGGCGAATTGATTTGAACCTTGGGCGTTTACCCAATCCTACAAACCAGCGTTGGAAAGCAAAATCAACACGTTTCAAAGTTGCTTGTAGAGCTTGAGAATTGATTTCTTTATACTCTATCCAAACTTCTTTGAACCCTGGCAAACAATTCTGTTGTTCAAAATAATCAACCTTGTGGTTGAACTTTTGATATTGAGTGAATCTGTTATAAATAGCAGCGTTATACAAGTCTTTATGGAGCTTTCGGTGATACCGCAAAGACTGCTCTAGGAGCTTATTTGGGTATAACCTGAAAGTCATTCGTCTTGTAGCCACTGATGAAGCAATCTCCTGTTTGATTTGCTATATTAGCCATAACATACGTAACGACAAAATAACGAGCATGAAAAAGAAATATTTGAATCTAAGACTTTCAGAACGTCGGCTAAATATCCTCAGAGAGTATGCCGTCATGTCCGATAAATCAATGACAGGAATAATTGAAGCATATATAGACTCATTACCAAATGCTAAGATTGGCAATTCTTCAGACATCTCACGCCCTCTCAAGGAATAGTGGATTGAATTGGTTGGAGATGCCTTCATCATTGCCCGCTCCCTATCCCCACCCTATGAGTACATTGAGGGTGGGGACTTCCGCGTCTTGTTAAGCGTTGAAACGCTTACTACTTTTAAGAGGGCAAATTAACTTTTTTGGCTAAACCCAGAGTCTTCAAAACTTTGATGCTCCACCAAGTAACATCAACTTCCCACCAATGCAAGCCAGATTTTGCCATTTGGGGAAAGGTGTGATGGTTGTTGTGCCAGCCTTCGCCATATGTGACAATGGATACCCACCAGAGGTTACGCGCACCGTCGTTTGCTTCAAAATTGCGATAGCCCCAAGCGTGTGTAGCGGAGTTGACAAACCAAGTTGAGTGCCAAAGCAAGACTGCTCTCACAAATATTCCGTAGACGACAAATGACCAGCCACCGATGAGATACAGCACGATACCGAGGGGAATTTGCAAAAGTAAAAAGTAGCGATCTAGCCAACGATAATATGGTTGTCGTGCTAGGTCGGGCGCATATTTGTGATAGATTTCATAATCAAAGAACTCTGAACGAGGGTAGAAAATCCAGAGCATGTGACTCCACCAAAATCCTCGTTGAGCAGAGTATGGGTCTAAATCGACATCTTCTGTATGAGCATGATGCTGCCGGTGTCCACCAATCCAAAAAATTGGACCTCCTTGCAAAGCTAGCGCTCCGATGAGAGCGATCGCATACTCCAACCACTTCGGGACTTGGAAACTTCGATGACTCAACAGTCGATGATACCCCAAACATATACCAATACTCCCAAATAGCCAGTGAAGAAATATCACTAGAGCTAATGCAGACCAAGAGAAAAACCAGGGAGCAAGTAAAGCTATGCCATGAAATGTAGTAAAAAATACCACATTTGTCCAATTGAGCGTCGGTGAATTTCCGCTCTCAGGAGTGCTGGCAAAAAATTTTGCAGTCATAAAAATTCCTGTCGATGGTTAAGGAAGCGATTTGCTTTTGTCGGGAGTTGCAATATGCTGGTCATAATTTGACAGATTTTGCAAGGTTGGTTTTTGAATTGGCTCCGCAGATTGCTGAGGCTAGATGCCTCATTGCTACAAGAGTTATTCTTTTTTTTCGTGCGTTAGGCGCTTTGCTTAAACACCTGACGCATTGGTTTACCCGATTATCTGTTCAGCTCTTTCTAAAGCAATGGTTTACAGTTGAGCAAGTACCACTTACATTTTTATGCTAACAGTTCTGCGATTTGTATGCAAGCGCTGCTTGCATTTTTCTTTATATGTCTTCTCAATCCCATTCAGCTCGTCAACGTCTGATTCAAGCAGCACTTGAATTATTTACCGCTTCGGGAGTCAGCGGTACTACAACCCGCCAAATTGCAGAAAAAGCAGAAGTGAATGAAGTGACGCTATTCCGGCATTTTGGCAACAAGCATGGGCTACTTTTAGCTGTCTTGGAAGAATCCGCAGCCTTTAAAAATTTAGGTGAGTCTCTTGTTCGCCGAGCAATTCCGCCTGGTAATGTGTATCAAGCTCTAAAAGATTATGCAAGTGAAAGCTTACACGCATTAGAACAAGTTCCAGAATTTGTTAGGTCTGTGGTGGGTGAAGCAGACCAATACCCAGCAGAAAATCGTCGCGCTTTGGGACGGGGGTTAACGGAAGCTAACCGTTATGTAGCAGAGTACTTAGCTACTGTAATTGAACAGGGACACTTAAATACCTATCTACCGGCAGAAAAACTAGCGAGTTTGTTAAATGGGATGTTGCTAGGATATGCAGTAATTGAGTTTACGAGTGAATTTCACGAACTTTGGGAAGATAGAGATGATTTTCTGGAGAATTTGGTGCAGTTGTTTTTACAGGGAGCGATGTCACCCATAGTTGAGACAAGTCAATATTCCTCAAGTTTGACTGTCATAAATTCTATTAGTCGGGAAGTGGCTGATTTGCCGGCTTCTTTAGTCCATCAAATTCTGCAACAAGCGAGAAAATTGGGAGTGCAAAATTATGCATTGGCATATGTGTTATTTGCTGGTGGGTTGTCTGTTGAGGAATTAGTTGGTTTAGAGCGATCGCATCAATTTTACGATAGTCAAGGACACTTTCTACAAATTGCCACAACTACCGGATTTCGCCAAATACCTGTCAATCAGTGGATAATGGCTACTCGCTATGGTTCCTACACTAATAATCCATTAACTAAATGGCTGAAAAGTCGTAAAGATAATCAACCTGCTATGTTTATTCATGAATCTGGTTCGCCAATGTCAGAATCACAAATTGACGTACACTGGCACATGTGGACACAAGGACTGTTAACACCAGAAGGACAACCACCAGCAATTATTCAAACACAACAAACTTGGCGTGTAGAAATGTTGATGCGCGGTATGAGCTTAGAAAATCTTACCATTTTAACGGGATGCGATCGCACTCAATTACAACCCTACGCCAAAAGAGCCAGAGAAAAAGCCGCTTTAGAGCAAGCAACTCGTTTAGACCAAAAACCTGGATAGTTGTTGTTTGTTAGTTGGAGCGTTGTTGGGTGTTGAGTGAATGAGAGCGCGATTAACTTTGATTTCAGCATTCATAACCACAGCTTGTATTGTGGTTACGACAACTTCTTTATTTGTAACGACAGCTTGTGTTGTGGTTACGACAACTTCTGCATTCATCACCACAGCTTATGTTGTGTTTGCGACAACACCTGCGTTTCTGATGAAAGCTTACGTTGTGGTAACGACAACTTATGCATTTATAACCACAGAGTGCTGAAAATCTGATAAACAAGAAACTCAGGACTCAAAAATTTCGTTTTTGACAAGATTACTGAACCCACTCAATTGCAGCAAAGGGCTTTGAATTTGCTCGGTGTTTCTCTAATTTGTATCCAGTAAACCTCTTGTTCTGCTTTAAGCATTATTTCCCGTCCGTATCCTTGACCGCGCAGCGATTGAGCAACCCACAGGTGAGAAATAAACAGCCATCCCCAGTGTGTTTCACCGACTAAACCACCGACAATTTCACTGTTACTATCTCGAATGAAGATGACCAAGGGATATGCAACATCCTTTTGCTTTTGATTATTGTTGTTGTAGTTGAGAATCTTACCGATAACAGTACGAATATCTTCTGCCGACGGATTATCCTCAACCGTTATTGTTAGGTTAGTTCTACTCCTTGTTCCCCTTTCTCCATCTTTCTCTTCTTCCCTGTCCCTATAGATAATAGAATAGAAACTCAGCCTTAATATTGCCTTTAATTACTAGAAGAAAAATTTAGTAGCAAATTTGACTGAATTGGATCGACAAAAGTCTGTACGAACTTTGTAGCATCAAAAACGCTTGTGATATTTCCTATGGATTCCCGGATTCGCTTTTTAATGTGCGCCCCTGACCACTATGATGTGGACTATGTGATCAACCCCTGGATGGAAGGGAATATTCACAAGTCATCACGCGATCGCGCTGTGCAACAGTGGCAAAAACTGCATCTTCTACTCAAAGAACACGCTATTGTAGACTTGGTTGCACCCCAAAAAGGTGTACCGGACATGGTATTTACCGCCAACGCTGGCTTAGTGTTGGGTAATAACGTTGTTCTCAGCCGCTTTTTACACAAAGAGCGTCAGGGTGAGGAACCTTACTTTAAACAATGGTTTGAAGAAAACGGCTACACAGTCAACGAACTACCGAAAGATTTGCCCTTTGAAGGTGCGGGAGACGCACTTCTAGACCGAGAAGGACGCTGGTTATGGGCGGGATACGGCTTTCGTTCAGAATTAGATTCTCACCCCTATTTAGCGAAGTGGCTGGATATTGAGGTGGTGTCTTTACGCTTGACAGATGAGCGCTTTTATCACCTGGATACTTGCTTTTGTCCCCTTGCCAATGGCTATTTGCTGTATTATCCAGGTGCCTTTGATTCTTACTCCAACCGCATGATTGAAATGCGCGTCGCACCAGAAAAGCGGATTGCAATTGCAGAAGCGGACGCGGTAAACTTTGCCTGCAATACGGTGAATGTAAACCATATTGTGATTATGAACAAGGCTTCAGATGCTTTGAAAGCAAGCCTTGAAAATGCGGGTTTCCAAGTGATGGAAACACCCTTAACAGAATTTCTCAAAGCAGGTGGTGCAGCAAAATGTCTGACGCTGCGAGTGACCGAACCAGTACGTGATGAAGTTCACGCGAATGTTTCGGTAGAAAGTCGGATTATTCGCATTGAAGGACACTTGCTCGATTCTGGTTTGATTAACCGCGCTTTGGATATGATTATCGATAGCGGTGGTAGTTTCCAAGTGCTGAATTTCAACTTGGGAGAACAGCGACAAAGTACTTCAGCCGCTGAGGTGAAGGTGTCGGCGCCTTCCCATCAAGTGATGGAAGAAATTATATCTCACCTAATTGATTTGGGTGCGGTAGATTTGCCTCAAGATGAGCGCGACGCCAAACTTGAGCCTGTATTGCAAGCAGGAGTTGCACCAGATGATTTTTATGTAAGTACGATTTATCCGACTGAAGTGCGGATTAACGGTGAATGGGTGAAAGTGGTTTCCCAGCGGATGGATGGTGCGATCGCAGTGATCGAAACTCCTGATGGTTGGTTGGCGCGGTGTAAAATTTTACGCGATTTAGAAATAGGCGAATATGTAGTTGTTGATGTGCAAGGTATCCGCACCGTCCGCAGACCAGAATCGCGAGAACAACGCAACTCTCAAGAATTCAGCTTTATGTCGTCGGGTGTTTCCAGCGAACGCCGGGTGGAAATAGTTGTGGAGCAGGTGGCGTGGGAGTTACGTAAAATTCGTGATACGGGTGGTAAAGTAGTTGTCACAGCGGGTCCTGTGGTGATTCACACTGGCGGTGGCGAACATTTGGCGCGATTGGTTAGAGAAGGATATGTCCAAGCTCTGTTGGGTGGAAATGCGATCGCAGTCCACGATATGGAGCAAAATATGATGGGGACTTCTCTCGGTGTGGATATGAAACGGGGTGTCGCTGTGCGCGGTGGACATCGCCACCATTTGAAGGTAATTAATACTGTCCGCCGTCATGGTAGCATTGCTGCGGCTGTAGAAGCGGGAGTGTTTAAGTGTGGTGTCATGTATGAGTGTGTCCGCGCTGGTGTACCTTTCAGCCTCGCGGGTTCCATTCGCGATGATGGTCCTTTGCCGGATACGCAGATGGATTTGATTCAGGCTCAGGAGGAATATGCAAAGCTACTTAAAGGTGCAGATATGATTTTGATGTTATCATCAATGCTGCACTCTATCGGCGTGGGGAATATGACTCCGGCTGGGGTGAAGATGGTTTGTGTGGATATTAATCCAGCTGTGGTGACAAAATTAAGCGATCGCGGTTCCATTGAATCGGTTGGTGTGGTGACAGATGTCGGGTTGTTTTTGAGTCTGTTGGTGCAGCAGTTGGATAAGTTGACTAGTCCTTATCAAGCTGTGGTAGGTTAGGAAACGTAGACGCGCAAGCGGCTTGCCGCAGGCTACCGCGAAGACGCCAAGGACGCCAAGAAAGGGAGAAAGGGATGGAAGGGGTAGCTTTTAAGAGTGGGTTACAGGTTCGTTGGGTCAGTTTTATTGCTGATTTTCTGCTTGCGGGGATGGTTGTCGGACCGCTGGCAGCTCCTTTTCTTGCTGCGTCTGGGTTGCCAATGTTAAGTTTGATTGCGGACATCATTTATTTCATGGGAAATCATGTATGTCCGCAACCTAATATGGGGTTAGATTTGGCACCGCCGTTTATTATGGCTGTATGTATGCGCTGTTACGGTACGGTAACGGGTTTGCTGTTTACTCGGTTGCTGTATGGGGTGACTGGTGGTAAGGGTTTTTACTGGTTGAGTCAGTATGGCTGGAATGGTGCGGCGACTTCAACTGTGTTAATGATGGCTTATCCGTGGGAGTTAGCAGCGCAGGTTTTAGGTTGGTGGAATTTTAACAATTATTTGGTTACGCCGTTTGGGTTGATTACTGGTTTGGCTTGGGGATTGTTTACTATGCCAATATTGCACCATCGTAAGTATTAAAAGATATATCTGTAGGCTGTTGCAAAAATAGGCGCAAACTGTTGGTAGGTAGACCTAAATAATCGCGCCGAAAATTAGCTTGTACCCGATTTTGGGTGATAAATAAGTCAATATGGTCTGCTAAGGGAAATAACTTCAATGGTGAACGACCTCGCGGTCGGTTGATGTTGCGGATGAAAACAGCGATTTTCGGTTGGTGTAAGCGATCGCCACGGAGACGTTGTATTTTAGCTAGTAGGGAGAGAGGCAAGCAAGGGTTGGCTCTCTCCCTACCCGCCTTTATTACTTATTTTATTTTTTGGTAGTTCCTTTCTGGAAACGCTCTTCTTTTTTTGTAGGAAATAATGACCTATCTGACGTTTTTTCCAACTTACCTTAACCTGTCATAATGGGTTGGCTTCAACTACTGACACTCAATATTACAAATCGGTAAAACAAATGCTATGAATTCAAGCAAGACAGACACTACTCGATATCTTTGTGCAGCTGCTTATCTTGATAGTAACTTTCGTAACTCAGTGATACAGCAGATTTTTAAGGAGGAGTACAAGGCTATTGCTATATCCCATGATGTTGACTTACCAATCGTAATTCAACATTGTCTTGGAGCAAAAAAACGAGAATTTATCCGCAACTTATTGCTAGCGCCATTATTCGTAGCACAATTAGCTAGTTCAATTCAAGATGAATCATTCCACTGGTGGAGGGATTTGATTTTTCTTCCATTCAACTGGAGCAATTTTATTTATTTTCTAGTGGCTTTCAGCATTATCATTGTAGATAAATGGTTTATTCGCTATGTAAGACTTGCAAAAGATTTGTCTAAAGCGAATTTTGGGCAATTTTATTTGCATCTTAAACAAAATGAAAGAGCTAAAAATATACTGGCAGAATTAGCTAAAGCCCAACAAAGCAACGTCATAGTTTTTGGAGAATTTTCGCCCTTTCCTGGTTCGGGGTTTGACGATGGTGGATGGTCGTTTTCTTTGAATCTTAATCAAGGAAAAGAGCAAATGGGGAACGTACTACAACCTAAACCATTTCAAATTGAAGAATTATATGAATTTATAGCGCATCATATTAAAACACTCGATTTACCTGGTCTAAGTATTGAAGATAAGTTATGTGTAGATGGAGAAAAAATTAGAGACAATAAGTTATTTATAGCGGAGCGATTTACCCGTCCTTATTCTCAGTTGAACTCCGAGGAAATTAAAAAATTTGTGAATACAACAGCTTATCATATTCGCTATTACAAGCACATTAAAGTAATTAGCTGGAACGGGGACTTTATATTTTCCGTATTTCTTAGATTTGTAAAAAATCAAAAAAAAATATTTGTAGAAAATAGTTATTTTCTACTGCCACCTATAAAGACTGAATATCGCCAAGTTGATACTCTCAACTCGAAACTTAACTTGAGAAAAGTCAATCAACTGCTAGTTGAATCTCTGTTAACAACAGTGTTTCTTTCGCCATTTTCACCTGTTATGGTGGTTTTTGGTGCATTCATGGAGTTTTGGGGGGATAGGAAATATCGTAAAGAAATGAGATATCAAATTAAGGAGATGCCTAATTTCAATTATGGAGCTATTACTAGTGTTAGGGAATTGGCAACTTCTTCAAATTACACTCATTACTTTCAAAAACTTGACAGAGAAATGTACCTGAAGGTTATTGAACGTCAAATTATAGATAGTCTCAGTGAATTCTTGGACAGCAAAAATATAGATACTTCAGAATTAACTGAAAGACGCACAGCCATATTTAACAGTGGGGTGCTAGTTTCTGGTGGGTCTTTTCAGGCTACAAATGTTTCTTCAGGCACAAACACAAAAGCAATAATTAATGGAGTTAGTGGATTGGTTCAATCAGTAACATCTAAAGCAGGAGTTTCCCAAAAGCATAACAAAAAGTGATGTAAATGAAAGCACTCGCTATTTTATATCTGCAAGTAATTGTTGTTTGAAGACTTAATAAAATGTTTACAGGTAAACATGGAGGACGTGATGAGCAGTAATTCTGAAAATCAAGGTATACAGGTTACTGGAGGTCATTTTTGGGCTGACAATGTAGCATCAGGAAATAATACAATGGCTATTAAAAATATGAGCAATACAAATCAAGACAAGAGTAGCAACATTAAATTTGGCAATGTTGGTGGTGATATTGGTGCCTTTGCCAGTGGAGATATTACTGGTGTCGCGGGTAAAAACATAACTGGTGCGGCAGGTCGTGATATTAGTGGTACTGTAACGAGTAGTATTGGTCAACTTGCAGACTCAGATATTCCAGAAGCACCGAAGTTAGTAGAATTGCTAACGCAATTGCAAGAAGTAATTGAGTCTGACGCAAACTTAAGTGATGAAGACAAGACTGAAGCATTAGAACAGGTGAAAGCCTTAGCGGAAGCAGGGAAAAAACCTCAAGAAGGGACAATGCAAAAGACAGCAAAAACAGCTATCAGGATTTTGAAAGGAATAATTTCAGATTTACCTGCTGTAGCTACACTAGCTGAAGCTGGTAAAACACTGATTCCCATGATTGCTGGTTTATTCAATCTAGGCTAGTTGTAGCGAGGTTATTAACCCAAGTTGCGGGTATCACCCTCCGGGTGCTTTTCACCTAACAAATCATGTGATCGCACAGTGCGGAGTAGTGGTTGCGCTACGCACAACCACTACTTTGAATTAATCAAAAGCATAAGTATTTAATTATATTAAAGCATTACATGTTACTCACTCTCTAAATGCTTGTTGAAAATGACAAAGGACGAATTAACTAATAATAGACCTATAGGAATCCTACTTGATTCTTGCTAAGTATACTGAGAACTAAACCTTTATACGGTAGGCTTTTAGCTAATTTAGTTTTTCAAAAATCAAATAGGAGTCCTATATGAGCAAAAGTAAGTGAGTGCAAGATAGGCAAAGAAAAAAGGTTAAAGCTGAAGGGTTTTTCTTACCCTTTCCCCTTTCCCCTTTCCCCCAATAAGTGCAAGAAGTCTAATCATTGCTGAAAGCTAATAGTAGAATAAGGTACATACTTTCATCTGCGGATCGTTAGGGAGGAAGAGACATTGGATGAACTCAGGACGGCGCTAGAGCTAGCAACCGAAGAAGAATTGCAGGATTTAACGGCAATTCTGTTTGGTCGGAAATTTAATCCTATAGATTATGTTCACACACCAGAACCGCTAGAAGTGCAAAATCAAGACCACGAAGCTTGGCTAGATGCACTCGAAGCACGCTTTCGCTTTTTGGCGGCAGATGGTATGACGGTATTAAGGGGACGGACAAAGCTGGTAACTTACCGAGAAGCTTTGATTCAAGTATGTAAATATCTAAAAATTCGCTACTATCATCAACTAGCAACAGTTGATTTAGAAGCAGAAGTATTTTTGCATCTTTTAGGGCATGTGTGGAAAAAATTACCCGAAAAGGAAAAGCAAAAATTGAATGTGGAGGTGCAGCAGGAGCTTGCCAAATCCAAATCTGATCAACCGTTACCACTTTCATTACAGCGTGACCCATTGGGCTTGCTTTTCAAAGGTGGCAGCGCGATCGCTATCACCACAATTATACAACCAATGTTGCTCAAACAAATCGCCCATCAATTTGCGATGCACTTTGCCACCTATCAAATAGCCCAACAAGCAGCAGTTGAAGGTGGGATAATCGCAACAACCCAGTTTCAAAACTATGTAGCTTTGCAGATGGCACGACGGGGTATGGCTGTGAATGCAGCTCGTTATACCGCAGTCAAAAGTGTATTTTCGATGTTAGGACCAGTAATGTGGGGTTGGTTTTTTGCAGATTTAGGATGGAGAGCGATCGCCACCAACTACGGTAGAATTATACCTACCATCTTTGCCTTAGCTCAAATTCGCCTCACCCGCACCGAATGTTGGGAACCCGCTTGACAACTGCTTTTCGCCATCCCAATCCTAATTTACAACTTCCTTGGAACTTGGCTCAACTGGGATTATTTATCTTTCCGTTGAGTCCGTTTTTAGGAGCGGTAACTCTAGGTTTCGCATCATTAATAACTTGGTTACGACAACACCGCACAGTTATTCGTCGTCCCCTTAATTGGGGATTTGCCCTCCTCGGTGTATTGTTAATTATTAGCTGTGCTTTTGCTGAAAATAAAACAGAAGCTTTCCTCGGCTTGTTTAATTTTTTACCGTTCATTTTATTTTTCGTCGGCTTTAGTGCTTTAATTCAGACACCCACCCAATTGCGCCAACTAAGCTGGAATTTAGTCATATCTTCCATACCTGTGGTGATAATTGGCTTTGGGCAATTGTTTTTGGGCTGGACTTCTAAATTTGAAGTTTTGTGGATTGTCTTGGAAATAAACATTCTACACCACGGAGATCCACCTGGTCGCATGGCTTCAATCTTCATGCACGCTAACACCTTA
The DNA here is from genome assembly GCA_019358985.1 of Tolypothrix brevis GSE-NOS-MK-07-07A. GTDB lineage: Bacteria > Cyanobacteriota > Cyanobacteriia > Cyanobacteriales > Nostocaceae > Hassallia > Hassallia brevis. The sequence continues at coordinate 127,648 of JAHHIJ010000014.1, forward strand.
GGTGCTTATCTGATGATAGTTTTCATCCTGGGGTTAGGGTTGTGGTTAGAAAGCTATCAGCAGTTGAGAGGCAGGGGGCAGGGGGCAGGGGGCAGGGGGCAGACGGAGTTTATCTCTCAATCTTCCTCATCCCCCTCTCTCCCCTTCCTCTTCCTGAGTGTGGTATTAATTGTCAACTTTGTGGCGTTGATTTTAACTAACTCGCGCAATGCTTGGGCGATCGCTATTGGTGCCTGTTTAGCTTATGCTGTTTATCAAGGTTGGCGAATTATTGTCGCTTTTGTTTCTAGTGTCGTCGCTAGCATCATGTTAGCTGCTTTTGCACCCCAAGCGATCGCAGTTATATTTCGTAAAGTCGTTCCTGCTTTCTTTTGGGCACGCTTAAACGACCAAATGTATCCCGATAGACCAACAGCCTTAATGCGAAAAACCCAATGGCAATTTGCTTGGTCTTTGGCTAAACAGCGTCCTTGGACTGGTTGGGGTTTACGCAATTTTACTGAACTTTACAAAACACATTCACAGATTCGCTTGGGTCATCCCCACAACTTGTTTGTGATGCTTTGTGCTGAAACAGGACTTCCCATTACTCTGTTATATTGTGGTTTATTCGGTTGGATCTTATTTGGGTGTGTCCAAGTGTTGCTAAGGTCAAAAGATATCGACCAAAAAGACAAATTGATCCTTTTCAGTTACCTTCTTGTCTTGGTTGGATGGGTGCTATTTAATACGGCAGACGTAACTTTATTTGATTTCCGATTGAATACTCTAGCTTGGTTGCTGTTTTCTACTGTTTGTGGAATAGTGTATCGCTACAACCAGCTAGAAGTCAGGGAAAGTGAAAATGAACTATTTTAACCGGGAGCTACTGTCTACCGTCATCTACAAGCTGCGATCGCTCCCGACAAACCTGTAGAATGTTTAGTTAATAGGGCAGGCATCTTTCACCCAATCCCTATTGTGTAAGAGGTCACGTTGACACAGATACCCACCAGTCCAGAAACCGAAACCCTATTGATTAAGTTGCCGTCTACAATCGGTTTGTACGTCACCCAGGAACAGTTTGCAGCCTTAGCAGCAGCCAACCCAGACTTGACACTGGAAAGAACCGCACAAGGAGAGTTAATTGTGAACCCACCAACAGGCTGGGAAACTGGAGAACGGAATTGGAGTATTTCTGGAGAATTGTATTTGTGGTGGCGTAATTCGGGCGAACCAGGTAAAGCTTTTGACTCTTCGACTGGCTTCATTTTACCTAACGGTGCGACTCGCTCTCCCGATGCCTCTTGGGTGAGCCGAGAACGTTGGGAAGCACTTACTCCAGAACAAAAAGGAACCTTTGCTAATATCTGTCCTGATTTTGTCGTTGAGTTACGCTCTAGCTCGGATAGCCTCAAGTCCCTGCAAGCTAAGATGAGAGAATATAAGGATAATGGTGCAAGACTTGGCTGGTTAATCGAACCGCAGCAGCGACGGGTAGAAATTTACCGACCAGAATTAGCAGTGGAAGTGTTGGAAAATCCGACTCAGTTGTCTGGTGAAGCGGTGATACCGGGTTTTGTGCTGAATTTGCGTCGGGTGTGGGATTGAAAATTGAGTGCGTAGTTATTTATGCCCTTTTGTGGAGCAGGAAATTATTCATACTCTCTAATAATTATAAATCTATGCCTTATAGTAAATTCACTCTGAGTAAAGCTGTAGAGGATTTCCAACTGACAATCGTTGAAGGGAGTCGTTTCCTGCCAGAAATTCCCTCACTCACCCCTACCCCTTTGCTCGTGGATATTCTTAAAGAAACGATTCCTTGGGCGATCGCAGTGAGTAGCGAGAAAGCCCGTTCTGAGGGCATCATCAATCCCGTGTTACTGGAAGTGAAACGCCAACTCAAAGGACAGATTAGCGTTTTCTCTGGTGAGGAATTCAATGTCGAACCGGAGGCTGAACTCACTGGCTATGTTGACTTTCTCATTAGTCGTTCCCCAGAACAGCTATTTATCAAAGCCCCTGCGGTGATTCTGGTGGAAGCAAAAAAAGAAGACCTGAAACCAGCGCTAGGTCAATGCCTCGCCGAAATGGTTGCAGCTCAACGCTTTAACCAGCAAAAGCAACAGCCGATTTCGACGATTTACGGAACAGTAACCAGTGGCACGGTTTGGCGGTTTCTGAAGTTAGAAGGGCAATGCGCGTCCATTGACCTTACAGATTACCCTCTCCCTCCAGTTGAGCAAATTTTGGGTTTTCTCGTTTGGATGACGCAGGAGGGGTGATGGTAATTTTTAAAGTTGGAGTGACAATGGCTATAGGTAGAATGAGTTATCAGTAACAAAAAACAAGATACTTAAATAGCCAACTGTTATGTTCACAACCGCTGATTTTTTTCAGTACACTCAATGGTCAGGAATTGCTACCTTGGTTTTTGCTGCGATCGCAATCCTGGGTTTTATTTTAAAATGGGGTATCCGCTTTCGGCTGGTGGGTGCGGCTGGCTTTATGCTGGTGATGACGACTGGTTTGTTTGCACTGTCGTTAGAACCTTTGAGTCGCACGGTGATTCCAGGTGCAGTGAAGTATTCTCTAGTTTATGATAATGGGTCTACACAAGCGGTGATTGCGATACCACCGAGCATTACTCCAGAGGAATTAGAAGCTACTCTACGTCAAGCAGCCAGCAATTTGTATTCTTACGGACGCTCAAGTTCACGGGGAGATAACCAATTGATAATTAGATCGCGTACTATTATCCACCCAGAACCTGGGGTTTCTGTACCATTATACTTGGGTGAGGTCAAGCGATCGCTTACTTCTCGTGAAAAATCAGAAATTGCGATTGAAATTTACCCAGAAAAATTCTCACAACTGCCAAAACCAACCGCTTAATTGCCTAACTTGGTGATTGCAATATTCCCGACTTCTTCAATAAGTCGGGAATATCACCAAATATAAAGCTTTAGCATATCTTTAAATATTTTATTCTTTGTTCGCTCTCAGGGATGATGATTATTTACAACTAAATTGGCAAAATCGCATTATATTGCGATCTGAGTATAAACGTCAGGGATGTGGGGTATGATTAAATCTTGGATGGTGATTGGGGGTGTAGCTTTCATAGTTGCACTGATTGCTAATTTCATTACCCCAAGCGATAGCAGATGGTTTAAAAGCTTAGAAAGACCGAGATGGCTAACTTTTGAGACTGCAATTCCACTTATTTGGATTGTAATATTTATCTGCGGTGCTTGGTCAGCTTATATTGTCTGGGAAAAAAGCCCCGGAACTACCCAAACATGGTTGCGAATGGGTTTATACTTGCTTTTAGAAATTGCTACCATCGCTTACACCCCTGTAATGTTTAGACTTCGCAGCCTGAAAATCGGTACAATTATTGGTGCCATCGGTTTTATTATAAGTGTTATTTTAGCGATCGCAGTTTTACCCGTTTCTGGTTGGGCAGCACTATTACTGGTTCCTTATTTACTTTGGAGTCCCATTGGCACTTACACCACTAAAGTAATGAGTGAGCTTAATCCTCAAGATGCGTAGAGCTTCAGTTCTGAGCAGGATTGGCAGCTATACAACACGTCCATAACAAGCTGGTGTCAATTGATTATTCAACCAGCAATACATCTGATCTCCTAAAGAAAAATGCCACCATTCTTTAGGATTGCGTTGAAACCCAGCTTTTAACATGACGTTATGTAACAGTTGACGATGAGCGTGATATTGTTGTGCTTCGAGTTCGCTGTTATTAGCAAAGTAATCGGGAAGCGATCGCTTTGACATTTCATCAATTGGTGAACCCATATCAACTACTAGTCCATTATCATCTAACAACGTCACATCCACCGCTGCACCGGTACTGTGGGGAGGCGGAGTTTTTTCATCTAAACTGGGTAAAGCCCAAATTTCATAAACCGCTTCCCAAAGCTCTTGGCGTAAGTATGGTGACAACTCTGCCTCTATTAATCCTCTTTCTCGCAGCGCTTGGGCAAAACTGTAATCTACCATAAATTGTTGCACAGCTACCGGGCGATAAGCATCAAAAATTTGAATGCGCCAGTTTGGATATATTGATTGTAAGTAACTTTGCGCTTCTATCAAGTTGGAAATCAAGCTTTCGCGGAGAAAATAAGGAGAATGTTCCCCATAAGGGGCGCCTAGCTTTTCATAAGGATGGGGAGATTCCACTGCAAACAATTCTAAAGGAATCTCCACCAACGGTTCACCACATTCGATAATTGGTATTTGATGATAGGGGCGCATTTTAATTTTAGATTAATTAAGGGTCAATCAAAATTAATTATCTTTGCTTTTAGAAGTTAAAATCTATTGGTAAAGATTTTTGAGAGAAAGCGCAATTTCGCGCTTTTTTGTGTAAAATAATTAAGTTTTATGTTTGTGTTGGGCTGTGCGGCGATCGCGCGACTGCTGAAAATACCACTCTTGTTTGTTACATATATTGCAGCTTTAATAAATCTGTTGTCATGAAGGACTGATATACTTTGCACGAACCTCTCAATCCCTGGATCGCAAATTCGCCCTTTTTTCAAGGGTTGCCAGAAGACCTTGTGAAACCAGCCTTAACTCATCTTGCCACCCGCACTCACCCGGCAAATCAAGTCATTTTGCTGGAAAATGACTGGGGAGGTTCTGTATATTTTATTATCGATGGATGGGTAAAAATTCGCACCTACAATCTAGAAGGTAAAGAGGTAACACTAAATATTATCGGCAAAGGCGAATTATTTGGAGAAATGGCAGCGCTAGATGAAGTGCCTCGTTCAACTGATGTGATTACTCTGACTCCAACAATGATTGGCAGTATGCCGGCACAGGATTTTGTCAAGTTACTACACACAGAACCCTTGGCGGGAGTAAGATTATCGCAACTAATGGCACGACGCTTGCGTCAAGTAAATCGAAGATTGCGATTGCGCGAATCTGATAGTCAGTCGCGGGTAGCTGACACGTTATTATTTTTGGCAGAGGGACAGGGAAAAAAAGGGCATACAGGAACGGAAATTCCCAATTTACCCCACCGGGAATTAAGTAGTTTGAGTGGACTTGCGCGGGAAACAGTTACACGAGTATTGACAAAGCTGGAAAAAAAAGGCTTGATTAAACGGGATCAAGACATTATTTGTATTCCCGATTTGTTAGCCCTAGAAAAGATGATAGTTTAACTTGTTATATATGCCTACCTACTAATCTCGAAATAGTGGAGTATATTGGAGCTAAACGTATTTAAACAGAGAGTGAAATACTTAACCCCAGAACAGGTGTACAAGCAGTTTGGATATCATCTTAAAACAACCTCAGAATGGGCGGATTCCCGAAAAATTGCATGTATTCGGAGTAAATAGATTTACAATGGATATCAGCGTAGTAAGTCGAGACTATGAAACCCAAGCTAAAAGGTCAAGTTACAGTCACCAGGGTAGCTATCCTAGGAACTCTCAAAATAAATAAATGGAAGTTGGAGGAACTTGATCTAATTGGTTTGCGTCTCGGCAAACTACGCTCAGATATCTGGAATGAGTTCGGTTCTCTAAAGGCTTGGTCTGTATCGAAATTCGATATTGATAAGCAACTGCGTGGGAACAGAGATAAATATCAACTACCAGCAAAGCTATGGGAAGCAACACTTTACGATGTACTAGATGATATCCATTTAGTACAAGCAGCTTGTATTGAGAAAGTCATGAAATATTTAGGACAGTCCTATCAGTCATTTCCGGCTAAAAAAGGAGTTTTACAACTTACTTTAGAAGGTCGGGAATGGTTGCACCATCCGAGACTTTGCACGTTAGTCAGAAAGTTCTGGTATCGAGGTCACACCAAAGTTTGTAATCAAATAATCCTCAAGGCTTTTGATACTCAGATTGATAGTTCTAATGTAGTATGGTTGCGGTTTGGTGGGATAGAAAAAGGTAAAATCTTAAAGCTGCCGACAACATTACCAGTAGAAGTAAAATGCCAGTTGCGGCTAATTAAACGCAATAATCGCTGGGAAATTCACTACACAACAGATATTCAAAAAGCTGAAAAAAAGACTGAAGGTCAGGTGATCGGAGTAGACCGGGGTTATACAGAAGTTTACGCGACATCATCAAACGATGGCGCTAGGTTTTTGGGCAATGACTTCGGTGCTATTCAAACAAAAGAGACTGATTACCGCACCTCCAAACAGGTTAAACGTAACAAACTAAAATCAGTTTTTGAGCAAGCAATAAAGCGTGGTGATAGCGCTCGTGCTGACAGAATTAAGCGTCACAACCTTGGTAAGGTAAAGTGGAACAACCGCGAAATGTCCTTTAAAGGTAGGATTAAAACTATTGTTTTTACGGCTACCCATGACTTGATGTTAAATGCAGTCAAGGTAGCTTACGAAGATTTGACAGAGCAAATAAAGAGTAAAAAGCCGATGAAAAAGCGCATGAAGAGAAACGTTTCTTCATGGTGTAAGGGGATAGTTGTAGATGCTCTCAAACAAGTTTCAACCCGTGTAGGTTGCACGGTGAAGAGTGTTAATTGTGCTTACACGTCACAACTTGATTCCAGGTTTGGAACCTTAACGGGGTCTAGGTCTGGGAACAAGTTTACCGGACATGATGGGGTCGTGATGCACTCAGACACTAACGCAGCTGATAACATTCTAGTCAGGATGGGGGACGTTGAAATCCCCCGATACCTTAAACATTCAACAGTTCAAAGTATATTGCTAGAAAGAACTCAGAAGTTTCTGGACACCATCGCCCCTACTGGGGATGAGGTGTTTGAAGCGATAACGGGTACGGATAAACCCCAGACTCTAGAACCTAAAAGAAAACGTACGAGTAAGGTCAATCAGAGAGCGAATTATGAGCAATTAACGCTGTTTGACCTCGGTTAACTACGTTTATTGTGTATCCCAGATGAGTCAGAAGAACGACACTCCCTTAAATCCCAAATCGAGGCTGATGAATTGTTAGACAAACAAAAGAATTTTAGCCGACAAGAGTTAAAAGCTGATGCGCCTTTGCGAATGGTGGAAACGGCATTTTTAGCAAGTGCCTCTAGCTTGATTTGGTTTATTAATAATTACTTTCCCTTAGGACCAGTTTTGCGGATATTTTTTCCCGTACCCATCGCTCTAGTTTATCTTCGTTGGGGCAACCGCGCAGCATGGATGGCGGCGGTAGTTTCCGGGTTGCTGCTTTCGGTGTTGATGGGACCGGTTCGCAGTTTGCTGTTTGTCATGCCTTTTGCTTTTATGGGGGTGCTTTTAGGGGCAACTTGGCATCGCCGTGTACCCTGGATTGTTTCTATCACTTTGGGTACGCTGTTAGGTACTTTGGGGGTGTTTTTTCGGGTGTGGTTGTTGTCTGTGTTGTCGGGTGAAGATTTGTGGATTTATTTGATTAATCAGACGACAGATTTTCTGGAGTGGTTATTTTTAAAGCTGGGAATCTTGGCAACTCCCAGTGTATTTTTCATTCAAGTGGGAGCGATCGCCTTAATTATAATTAACAATTTTATTTATCTGTTCGTCGTTCACCTAGCAGCATGGCTGTTATTAGATCGTCTCGGCAATCCCATCCCTCGTCCCCCACGCTGGGTACAAGTCCTGATGGATAATGAAGGATAGTTAGTGGTTAGTCGATAGTGGTTAGTCGATAGTGGCAACGTGGTTACTAGAGCAACCAAGAACTAACAACTAATAACTAACAGCCAACTTATGATTCGCATTTATACCCAAATAGAACAAGGTGAAGCATGGATCGCACGTTATCGCGGTACTTCACCGATTTTTGCCTGTGTATTAGGGTTTACCGAAACTTGTTTAATACCGGGAATTTCCGCAGCCGGTCGCACTCCAGAGGATCGCAAATACACAGCAGTTGCTGATGCTGAGTTTTTATACTACGGTGCAGGACGAAAGCCGCAATATCCCCTACCACCTTTGGAGGCTGGCGCGTCACCTGTGCTAATTTCTCGCGCTGTGGTTGAAGCACTCCAGATTCCAGTTTATTTGTTTAATGCAGGCTTACACCAGCCCCCTGCTGTACCTGTAATTGATTTGGGTGGCTTTCCAGCTAAGTGTTTAAGTCAAGGTGCAGCGATGGATTTGGCAACGGTAAATCATTTGTTAAAACAAGGGCTGCTTTGGGGTGAACGGCTAGGTGAGAAAATTAAAGATGGGTATCTAATTATCGGTGAGTGCGTAGTCGGCGGAACCACAACCGCCCTAGCTATTTTAACTGGCTTGGGTATTGAAGCAGTGGGCAAAGTTAATAGCAGCCATCCTGTTTGTAACCACACGCAAAAGTGGGCATTGGTGCAGCAGGGTTTGGAGAGGATAAGGGGACAAGGAGACAAAGCTATTGTTTCTGATTTCCCCTTGTCCTCCCCAGTCGATCCTCTACAACTGGTAGCGGCAGTGGGAGATCCGATGCAGGTGGTAGCGGCAGGTATGGCTATTGCAGCGAGTCGGCGTTGTGGTGTTTTGCTTGCTGGGGGGACGCAAATGCTGGCGGTTTATGCTTTAATGAGTGCGATCGCTCAAACTTATACTTTACCTTGGCAAAGTTCTTCAGTTATCGTCGGTACAACTCGCTGGGTAGCAGAAGACCCCTCTGGCGCTACAGTTGAATTAGCTCAACTAATTAATAAAGGTGAGAAAACTCAAAATAATGTTTCCCCACCTCTACTTGCAACTCAATTGAGTTTTGCTGATTCTCGTTATTTCCAACTCCAAGCTTATGAGCAAGGTTTTGTGAAAGAAGGTATGGGCGCTGGTGGCGCTTCCATTGCTGCCTATATAAGCCAAAATTGGCGACAAAACCAGCTTCTGGCAGCTATTGAAGCCCAACTCGAACGCTTGATCAATAGTCATTAGACATCTCCAGAGTCATAGATAAAGACGTAGCAATGCTACGTCTCTACGAGGGTTTCGGGCAACGCATAATTAATTTTTGGAGATGTCTATTAATTCAAAGGTTTTTGACCCTTGACTATTGACTCTTGACCCTTGACTATTGACCCTTGACTAATTAATGAATTCTTTTGAGCAATAATTGTTCTTCCAAGGCAGCTATACGATTATATGCGGCTGTTAATTGTGCTGTCAGGCGTTGGATTTGAATTTCTGGTGTTAAAAGCTTATCTCCAGTTTGCAGATTCATTTCTGGATAAATGCTGTCTGTCAATACATCCTTGTGTTCTAAATCTGAATTTAAACGAATTTGTGCTTTTAACTGGTAGCCCCCAGCGTTGTTGTTTTCTAAATAATTATCTTTTGCCTCTGTTCTTGCTAAAGAACACTCTGATACAGCTTGAGAGACTTTACCATCAAGCTGTTCAATCACCTGATAGAGGGCATCGACTTTATGACCCAAAATTAGAATCTGCTTTTGTAATTGTTCCATTTAATACACTCGTCCAAATATTTTCTCTATCTATAGTATTCAATCTATTGACAATTTTAACTATGTTTATGAATTATTTAAGTTTTCATATTTTAATGAAACCAAAGATCAATAGACACGTCTATTGTGGAAAAGTTGTAGAGATGTAACAATGCTACATACAGCAGCCTATCGCTCTAATCGAATACACGTAGAGACCCAGAGACGTAGCAGTGCTACGTCTCTACAAGGAGAGGGGTTTTATATATTTACTTCATTTAGCTGAAATCTGCTGTAATCACCACTTTTTAATCCTAAAAAACTACTGCATTCTGCCTTTAATTTCCTCTGGCAAATCTTCTAGAGAGACTTCTATCTGCTCACCTGTTTTTAAATCTTTTAAAGAAGACTTTTGTGCTGCTGCTTCCTCGGAACCAATAATTACACAGAATTGAATTCCTTGTTTATCAGCTAACTGAAATTGTTTACCCAAACCTCGTTTGTCAAAGCTAGTCATAACATTAATGCCAGCCTGACGCAAATTTTGTGACACTCTTAAATAAATGGGCATCAAATCATCTTGCATATTTACTACCATCACTTGGGCTGGAGTAGCAGCTAAGGAATTAAGAATACCAGCTTTTAGTAATCGACTAATTAAGCGAGTTAAGCCAATAGAAATGCCTACACCAGGCATTTTCTCACCCAAAAATGTCCCAACCAATTCTTCATATCTGCCACCAGAGCAAATACTGCCTAAAGCTTCATGTCCTAATAAAGTTGTTTCGTAAACTGTTCCTGTATAATAATCTAGTCCACGAGCGATCGCTAAATCAATACAAAAACGATTTTCACTCACTCCCAAATTGCGAACACCAGAAATAACCGTTTCTACTTCCGTAACTCCTAGAGTAAATTGCTCGGCTTCTGGCATTGTTTCAGCTAAATGTTTGAGCTTATCTAATACCTCGTCAACAGTGCCTTTAATTTTAATAAACTCGATAATTTTTTCAGATTGCTCTGGGGAAATTTCCTGTTTTTCTAAATCCTGTTTGACCTTACTTTCTCCAATCTTTTCCAGCGTGTCAATAATCCCAATACAGGATTTTATTTGATTTGCTGCAACTCCTACAGACTGAAAGAAACCTGTGAGAATTTTCCGATTATTGATGCGAATCAGAAAATCACCAATATTAATTGCCTCAAATATTTCCGAAATAATTGCCGGCATCTGAGCATCATAAAGCAAGCTGAGTTCACGACGAGCGACTACATCAATATCGCACTGACGGAACTGCCGAAAACGCCCATCTTTTGCCCGTTCTCCCCGGAAAACTACATCCATTTGGTAGCGGGCAAAGGGAAAGGTCAATTCATTCAAGTGACGGGCAATATATGCCGCTAGAGGAACTGTTTGGTCAAATTTTAAAGCGCGTGCTTCTGAACCTGTTTCGCCTGCTTTATCCCTCTCTGCTTGCCGATTTGGTGGCAGGATGGGGTCAATACCATAAATGATATTATCACCTTGATTACCTTTGGCTTGCAACACTTCTAAGCGTTCTACAGCCGGAGTTTCAATCGGTGTAAATCCATAACTTTCAAAAACTTTGCGGATGATATCTAGCAAATATAATTCTAGACGCTTTTCGCTAGGAAGAAATTCTGGAAATCCACTAGGAGTAGAAAAATTGATTTTGTCAGATTTTGCCATGCCTTTACCTGTAACATTGTTTTAGTCATCAGATGATGAATTTACGCTCACGCAAATCTACCTGAACGCTGAACTTATTATCTTAGCCATTCTTCTTGATTTAGGGTGCGTCTGATGATTTGATAATTCTTAAACCAGTGTTAAGTGCGTTAATTTTGCTTATTTCATAAAACAAACTATAATATCCGACAATAGACATCTCCAGATTCAATACGCTTGGTGTTAAGGCAAGAGACGCAAGGGAATCGCCGTCTTTACAATAAAAAGTCCTTTGTAGAGACGGCGATTCCCTTGCGTCTTTGTGATCTATAATTTTCATCAAAAAATCTTATCCGAACCGTATTGTCTCCAGATTCATACGTAAAGACGTTCCGGCGGAACGTCTCTACAAGGGTTTCGGGTAACGCATAATTAAATTCGGTCGATGTCTAATGACGGCTCGGATAAGCACAAAAGAATAGTTTAAAAAACTACAAAATAATTCAGCCATTCAAACTTTAAGACGTAACTAAGTAACCAGACAGAATTAATTACACAATGTCCGAAGCGAAGGTCGCGAAGCGGAATGAAGCAATCGCGAGGGCTGGGATTGCTTCGCTTCTCTTCGAGACGCTCCGCGAACGCTCGCAATGACAGAAATACGTAGTCCGTGGGTAAGTCCTGATAAAATGAAGCATTACACTTCGCGCTTCGCACTGTACAGATTTAAGATGATGGCTTAGAAATGATTTCAGAGCGTTGATATTACTGCCGTAGCCGCTCTTCTTGTACCAGAGTACGTTGATAAACTTGATGGTTCTTAAACCAATGCCAGGTGCGAAAACGATAGTTATTGCAAGGACTAAGGAAAATCACTTCATATAAGTATGCACCCGGCATATTCTTAAAAGAAAAATGGAACATAATAGTTGCTTCGTCTACTTCCCAGGCGTTACCATGAAGACGTTCGGTGTCAAACCACACCTTTTTGTCTCGATATATTCCAGGGAAATGGTGTTCTTCCTGTTTTCCATCAGCCCATTTGTAGCGATTTATTTGGTAGTAGGAATAGGGGTTATTTTCTATAAACTGACAACTTAAATGAGAAGTATATTTATCTAGGATTTTACCTTCTATATCAACCAGTGTATAAGAGCCTGACCACTCTCCTTCATGGCGGGTCATAAGGGGCATTTCTGTTTTAATAAGAGACATTTTCTACTCCTGTGAATATCGGCTTGACTACGGATTAGTAATTGGTAATACCCATCCTTCTATTTCCCTAGCTCTTTATTGGTTATTAAACCACCAAGGGTCGCTAACAGAGTCTGTTTTCACCAAAAATGCTTTTTTCCGCATAAATCGTGTTAGTGCCGCTGCTCCCATACGTGAACCTCCCATACCGGAGAATTTAAAAGCATTTTTTTCACCCTCGTGCATGAGGGCAGTGAGTGCAGCATCGTTGATACTGATGGCACCTGCATCTATTTGCTGTGCGACTTCTAAAGCTTCTGCTTCCAAGCCAAAGACAGCGGCACTTAATCCATAAATGGTATCGTTGGCTAATGCGATCGCTTCTTCAATTGTCGAAAAAGCCATCACCGGCATTATTGGTCCAAAAGTCTCTTCGGTCATCACTGTCATCGAATGATTAACACTTGTGATAACTGTTGGACGGCACCACCAACCACCATTCAATTGCTCAACTTCCCCACCACAGTGAATTACTGCTTTTTTTGATACCGCATCTTGCAAATGATCTTTAATAATTGCTGCTTGTTTTTCGGCAATAATCGGACCGATTTCGCCATCTTCAATTGTCGGATGAGCTAGCCGCAGACGATACGCTTTAGTTACAAGTTGATGATAAAACTTATCAAAGATAGATTCAGCAACATAAATTCTCTCAATTGACAAGCAAGATTGTCCGGTGTTGACGACGGAACCCCACAAAATTGCTGATGTTGCTAATTCTATATCGGCTGATTCTAAGACGATCGCCGGATCTTTTCCGCCTAATTCCAAAAAAGCAGGAATGAACCGTCTAGCTGCTGCTTCTGCTACTTTTCGTCCGGTGGCTACACTGCCGGTAAAGCACACCAGATCCACATTTTCCATCAGATCCGCTCCAGTTTCCCCTGCACCCTCAATAAAAGTTAATATCTCACGCAATTTAGGAACAGTGTTAAGTGTTGCTAACAGTGGTGCCACGAAGCGGGGGGCAATTTCACTGGGTTTGACGATGACAGCACAACCCGCTAGCAATGCGGGAATCGTATCAATCGTAGACAGCAATAAGGGAAAATTCCAAGGGCTAATCACCCCAACTAGGGAATAAGGAACCGCTGTTTGTTGCAGTTGGATAAACGGTATTGCTGTACCTTTTTCAAAGTCTTGTAATAATTTTGGCGCTAATCCACACCAGCGATCAATGCTGGAGAGAAATGAATCAATTTCCATCAGCGAAATTGATAATCTGCCAGTATCACAGACTAAAGCCTCCGTGAGTTTTTCACGCCCAGATAATATCGCTTGTTTCCACTGCTGTAAGGCTTGAATTCGCCCTTCTAGACCTTGTTGGAGCCAGCTTTTTTGCGCCCTCCGCAGACGGCTACATTGTTGTGCCAGCAGCTTGGATGGTGGCGGTATAATCACATAGTCATATTTTCCGGTTCGGGGGTTGCGAACTTCGATTGGTTTGGTCATTATTGGGTAAGAGTCAAAAGTCAAGAGTCAACGGTCAAGAGTTATTAGTGGTGAATACCCAATCTCAAATTATCCCTAGTTTGCCTAGACGTTCGATAGTTTGTTGGTGTATTGGGTAAGAGTCAAAAGTCAAAAGTCAAGAGTCAACGGTCAAGAGTTATTAGTGGTGAATACCCAATCTCAAATTATCCCTAGTTTGCCTAGACGTTCGATAGTTTGTTGCTGTATTGGGTAAGAGTCAAAAGTCAAAAGTCAACGGTCAAGAGTCAAGAGTTATTAGTGGTGAATACCCAATCTCAAATTATCCCTAGTTTGCCTAGACGTTCGATAGTTTGTTGCTGTGTTTGGATAAAGTGTTTGCGGTCTACTTCTTTATCCAGCATAGTGTTTGCCGGGTAGAAATGCGACTGGCGGTAACTTTCTGCATATAGCTCAAATCGCTGCCGTGAAAGTAAATTATTTAACCCAGGTCTGCGGCGATCGCGTCGTCAAGCTGCCAGATCAATCTCAGCAAAAGCTGTCATGTTCTCACCTACACCTGCCTCTGCTAAAGCAATTCCTCGATGGTCAATAATTTTAGAACCTCCATCTGCGGATGCAATTGGAATCGGGATATTTGCGATGCCTGCTGTATTTGCCGAGACTACGTATGCCATGTTCTCTACTGCACGGCTGATTTTTGCCGCATCTTTATTTTGTATTATTTGGCTAGCTTCAGTGCGATCGCTTGCCTGATTCACCGCCTGACACTTAACTTGAAGTGCCAATGCACGAAATGAGTCCATATTATCAGAAAGTTGGGTTTAAAATCCCGTTTTTGTCGGACAGCTTTATATTCACTAGTGGTCTGTCAATTTTATTTTGACGGTTAGAGAGACGCGATAAATCGCCGTCTCTACTCTTAATCTATCCATCAATTATTTATTGACAGACTACTAGCAACTTGGGTTATTAATCGATTGCAAAATCTCCTCATCCACAGAAAAATCAACTTCAGCCTGATCTTGCTTCTGGGCAAGATAATCATTTTCCAACGAATTTTGTAGCCCAGAAATTAAATCATACTCAGGCTGCCAATTTAATTGAGTCATGGCTTTATTTACCGATGCAAAGAAATGTTGCACCCGCATGGGGAAAGCTTTGCGTTTGCCAAAATCAAACTTTTTCGGGTCATAATGGACAATTTTCACTGATTCAGGGGATTTGCCAGCCGCAACAGCACAAGCACGAGCTAAACCATCAAAAGTGACAAAGCGATCGCCTGATACGTTGTAAATTTGCCCTATTGCCTGTTTATTACCTACAATCTTAGTCATTGCTTTTGCTAAGTCTTCTACATGACCAAATTGGGTGATATGCATTCCATTACCGGGGATGGGAATCGGGCGATCGCGCACAATTCTATCAAAAAACCAACTTTCCAACTCATTATAATTACTGGGACCATAAATGTAAGTTGGACGAATCGACGTAAAAGGCAATCCCGATTGTGTTAAAAATGCTTCCGTTTCGTGCTTACCTTTGTGGCGACTTTTTGGATCTACTGCATCCCCTTCTACATGAGGCATTTGGTCTGATTTGAGATACACCCCAGCCGAACTCATATAAACAAAATGTTGCACTCTGCCTTGAAAAATTTCCGCCAGTGGTTGAGTATCAGTAAGTTCCCGTCCGTTATTGTCAAAAATGACATCAAAGTTTTCTTGTGATAACTTTTCTTTAAGCTGTGTCGCGTCAGTGCGATCGCCTATAATTTGTTCTACTTGTTCGGGTGCTGGACGATTACCACGATTGAACAGTACCACTTTATGTCCGGATTCCACCAGCAGCTTCGTCAGGTAGACCCCGATGAATCGAGTACCACCCATAATTAAAATTCGCATAAATTTCCCAATTTATCTCAGTAGTAGGGGCGCTTAAGGTAAGGGCTAGGAGTCTGTGAAGGACTAATTGGGGGATAGATTTTCTGTAGAGACAGCGATTCTCTCTAACTGGAGTTTAGGAGGTTATCCGGTTCTAGCCCAAGCACCTAAGCGCCCCCAATTTGAGGTTATCAGGTTGCGGCTCACCAGTGGAAACTCTTTTATAAGAATTACGTCTTTTGATGGAGGTGGGACGCTTCCCATTAATTAATTACAACCGGAAGTTTTTAGTTAACTTTATAACTACGACAGCGTGTTTTCTACCAATTACAGTTAGCAGTGCCCTTGAAATATGCTTTAGTTCATGAGTGGCTTACACCCAAAGCCACAGGCGGATCAGAACTCGTTGTGCGGGAGATTCTGAATCACATTGATGCTGATTTGTATGCCCTGATCGACTTTGAATCTACTAATCCTGAAAGTTATTTATACAAACGTCGAATTGGCACAACCTTTCTTCAGCATTTTCCCTTTGCCCGCGATGGTGTTCAAAAATACTTGCCATTTTTACCCCTGGCAATTGAACAACTAGATTTACGGGAGTATGACATAATTTTGTCTTCATCCCACGCCGTTGCTAAAGGCATTCTCACCACTCCCGATCAGTTGCATATTTGTTACTGCCATAGTCCCATGCGTTATGCCTGGGATTTGACTTTTGATTATTTAAAAGCAAGTAAATTAGGCAATGGTTTACCAGGTTTGGCAACGCGGTATTTACTGCATCGTTTGCGCTTTTGGGATGTGTTAACAGCAAATCGGGTTGATTATTTTCTTGCAAACTCACAGCATACAGCTCGTCGAATTTGGCGCTGCTATCGACGAGAAGCAAAAGTAATTTATCCACCGGTGAATATTGAAGGATTACCATTTTTTCCTCAGAAAGAGGATTTTTACCTAATAGTTTCCCGGTTAGTCAGCTACAAACAAGTATCTTTAATTGTCCGAGCGTTTAATCAACTGCAACGACCTTTAGTAGTAATTGGTACAGGACCAGAGATGAAAAAAATTCAGGAAATAGCGGATTCTCATATACAAATACTGGGTTGGCAACCTGATGATGTAGTAAAAAAATATATGGCTAGTGCCAAAGCCTTTGTGTATGCAGCTTGTGAAGACTTTGGCATTGCCTTAGTAGAAGCACAAGCTTGTGGTACGCCGGTGATTGCTTATGGTGCGGGTGGTGCTTTAGAAACTGTACGCGATATTCGCACTAGTGAAGTGGGTACAGGGACGGGTATATTCTTTCAAAATCAGACTCAGAGAGACCTTGTAGAGGCAGTAGAAGCCTTTGAAGCATACGAAGGTAAGTTTAATCCAGAATATGCGCGATCGCACGCTGCTCAATTTAATGTGCAAACATTTGCAAAACATTATCTAGATTTTTTAAATGCGTGCAACGAAAAAAGACCATCCTTGGGGTAAAGGTCTGAATTTTTGCAATAGTTTTGTAGGCTTTTGGAAAATTATCCCCAGAAGCGCCTCCGAAAGGCTTTAAGATTGGGACTATGTGTGGTGTGGATTATTTAGGAGTATGATGACTGCCCAGAGCTCACTCCTCTCCGGCAAGCGGCGAAGCCTACGGCAAGATGCTAGCGCGTCTATGCGTACTTTCTTGAAAGGTGGTCAAAAAACCAAGACACCTAAATTTAAACCCAAAGCATTGACTTTACAAGGTTTAAACGGAAAGTTTGTCAAGCGACTGTTCGACATTTTGTTTTCGCTGTTAGTACTGATATTGTTTTCGCCTGTTTATTTAGTTTTGACCTTACTGATTGCTTCTAGCTCACAAGGTCCGATTTTTTATATACAAGAACGAGTCGGCAAAAACTACAAACCATTTAATTGTATTAAGTTCCGAACAATGGTGAGCAATGCTGACGAGGTTCTCATGCAAATGATGGAAACATCACCGGAATTGCGGCAAGAGTTTGAGGCTAGTTTTAAGCTCAAACATGACCCCAGGATCACAAAAATTGGTCGATTTTTGCGAATTACCAGCTTAGACGAGTTTCCCCAATTTTGGAACGTTTTAAAAGGGGATATGAGTGTTGTTGGTCCCCGACCTTTAGTAGAGGAAGAACTGCCAAAATACGGGTCTGCCATCGATCAAATTTTAACTATCCGACCAGGAATTACGGGATTGTGGCAAGTTTCAGGGCGCAATGACATTCCCTACCCTCGGAGAGTTCAAATAGACCTACATTATGTCAAATTTGGCAATCTTTGGCTCGATTTATGGATCATCTTGAAAACTGTTGGTGTTGTGGTTATCCCAAAAAATAACGGTGCGTATTGATTTCTACAAGCCGCACAAAGAGTGCAAAGCTCAGAGAGTGGCTCTTGGAATGCTTCCAAGAGCCACTCTCGTCGCCACAGGGATATTCCCCGTGGCAGACTTTGCGACTTCTAGTCATAGGAGGTTCAAAACCTAATTGTTTTGGCAGCACAAAAGTAAACAAATCACAAGCCCACAGCTATCAGCATGTGGGATTTTTAATTTAGGACTTACGCAAAAACTCTCTCGCTGCTCTTATTCCTCTGTCAACTCCGTGTCCTCTGCGGTTCGTTTTTTCATAATTTTGCGTAAGTCCTGTAATTGTTAAATTTCATCCTATCTTCATAAAAACTACATTTCCATGAAATTCTGGTAAAGATAAAAAAATTATACAGAATTAGATCAAGTTTACGGAATAAAGGTAAGGGGAATAACGTAAAAATACTTAATTTCAAGTATTTTTGCTTAAGTTTTTAGCACCAATGCCAACGAAATTCGTAGGTTTCCCATTGGGCAATTGGACAATTAACTGCTAGGTTGTATCAGTTTGCCTGTATTTATTTAATCAAAAACGACAAGGGATAATTGAGCATGACCCAACTAAAGCGAGCGTTAATTACTGGTATTACAGGTCAAGATGGTTCATATCTGAGTGAGTTTCTGCTAGATCAAGGTTATGAAGTTCATGGTATTATTCGCCGGACTTCTACTTTCAACACAGACCGCATCGATCACATTTATGAAGATCCTCATAAAGAAGGAGTGCGGTTATTTCTTCACTACGGAGACCTGACAGACGGTACCACACTGCGCCGTATTTTAGAAGAAGTTCAGCCTATAGAAATTTACAACCTGGGCGCTCAATCTCATGTACGTGTAAGTTTTGATTCACCTGAATACACGGTGGATGCAGTCGGAATGGGAACTCTGCGTTTGTTGGAAGCGATTCGTGACTATCAACATCGCACTGGTATTCGAGTGCGATTTTACCAAGCAGGTTCTTCGGAAATGTATGGTTTGGTACAAGCTGTGCCACAAAACGAGACAACACCCTTTTACCCCCGCAGTCCCTATGCTTGTGCTAAGGTTTACGCTCACTGGCAAACGGTGAATTACCGCGAATCTTACAACATGTTTGCTTGTAATGGCATTCTGTTTAACCATGAATCGCCCAGACGGGGTGAAACATTTGTCACGCGCAAGATTACAATGGCAGTCGCCAAGATTTTTGCTGGTAAACAGAAAAAACTTTACATGGGCAATCTTGATTCCAAACGGGATTGGGGCTACGCTAAAGATTATGTAAAGGCGATGTGGCTGATGTTACAAAAAGACCAGCCAGACGATTATGTAATTGCCACCAATGAAACTCATACAGTACGGGAATTTTTGGATTTAGCGTTTGGTTATGTAAACCTGAAATGGGAAGATTATGTTGAGTTCGACGGGCGTTATCTGCGACCATCTGAAGTAGACTTGTTGATCGGCGATTCTACCAAAGCACGACAAAAGTTAGGCTGGGAACCATCGGTAACATTTAACCAATTAGTATCGCTGATGATGGAAGCAGATTTGCAAGCACTCGGTTGCACTTCCCCAAATGGACATGGTTCGGAAATGCCTCATGATATTGCTACTGTTCGTCAAGAACTGGGTGTTCTCCACTTCTGATTAATACACCGATAAGGAGAAAAATATGACCGCCTTAGAACTGAAAAATAAACGAATTCTCGTTACCGGTGGGGCTGGGTTTCTGGGGCGTCAGGTAATAGAGAAGCTGTGTAAGGCTGGAGCCGATCGCCAGAAAATTACAGTTACGCGATCGCTTGACTGCGATTTACGTATCTGGGAAAATTGCCAACGCGCAGCTGACCAACAAGATATTATTATCCACCTAGCAGCTCACGTTGGCGGTATCGGTCTCAACCGGGAAAAACCCGCAGAGTTGTTCTACGACAACTTGATGATGGGTACACAGTTGATTCACGCGGCTTATCAAGCTGGAGTCGAAAAATTTGTTTGTGTTGGCACTATTTGTGCATATCCCAAATTTACTCCAGTGCCATTCAAAGAAGATGATATTTGGAATGGCTACCCAGAAGAAACCAACGCTCCCTATGGAATTGCCAAAAAAGCGCTTTTAGTTCAACTGCAATCTTACCGCCAGCAATACAACTTTAATGGTATTTATCTTCTGCCTGTAAATTTATACGGACCTGAAGATAATTTTGACCCCAGTAGTTCCCATGTCATCCCAGCGTTAATTCGCAAAGTTCATGAAGCGCAAATTCAGGGAGAAAAGAAACTTCCAGTTTGGGGTGATGGCAGTCCGACTCGCGAATTTCTTTATTCAGAAGATGCAGCGCGGGGCATTGTCATGGGCACTCAATTCTACAACGATTTTGAACCGGTTAACTTGGGAACTGGTTACGAAATCTCCATCCGCGATTTGATTAATCTGATTTGCGAATTGATGGAGTTTGACGGCGAAATTATTTGGGAAACCAACCAGCCAAATGGTCAACCCCGTCGCTGTTTGGATACCGAACGGGCGAAACAAGCCTTTGGTTTCACCGCGAATGTAGACTTTAAGCAGGGGCTGAAAAATACCATCGAGTGGTATCGTCAACACGCTGCATAATTTTAGGTGGGCATGGGAGCATCCCAGTTTTGCAAAAAGCCCACAGGCTATAAGCCTTGGGCTATACAAACGAAGCCCACCGACCTGGGCTAGAAGAACTCTTAGCCCAGGTCGGTGGGCTTGGTTCTTCTAGCCGCACCCTTCTAGTAGAGCATCCTTGACGATTGCCGGATAAATTTTGCCATTAATCATTGAAAACGTCTTTGCAAAACTTGAAAACCTCTATCCGGTGATCGACGATTAAGGTCTACTAGGGTGTCGGGTAAAATATTTGTTCAAAAGTGGGATGCTCCCGGTGGGCATTGCCCACCTTGAAGAATTTAAAATTAATCAGCCTCCCAAACCTCGCAGCAAGGCTTCTACCCTTGCCACACCATCTGAGTCATTGCGTCGTTGATATAAGTCACGCGCTTTATTAAGCACATTACTCGCTTCTTTGGCTTTTCGCCGTTGCTTGAACATTGAACCCATCAACTCATAAGTTTGGGCATAATTCTTATCAATGTTAATCGCTTGGTCGTAAGCCCACATAGCTGCTTCATAGTCTCCCAGACGGGATTGTGTCACACCCAACCCCAAATAGGCATTAATGTTGTTGCGGTTAAGCTGTATCGCTTTACGATAAGCTTCCTTCGCTCCAGCTGTATCTCCCAAATTTCCTTTGATATAACCTACAGCATAGAAAAAATCGCCATTGTTGGGGTCAATGCCAAGAGCGCGACGGTAAGCTGATAACGCTGCTGGGAAATTTCCTTGTATGGCGTATAAGTAGCCTATGCCAGAATGAATTTTGGCATTCTTTGGCTCCATCGCTACTGCTTGTTGATAAACAGAAATTGCGCCATTATAGTCTCCAGCCTTCACCAACCGCCGTCCATCTTCTAGCAATTGCTTTAACTCTGCACTTCTAGCTTGCGCTACTGTTACCTGAGCCTGAGCCACCGAGGGGATTGTAGCTGCAAAACCACTCAATAAAAGAACACTTAATAACAATGATGCCTGCTTGTACACCGTAATTATCCTGAAATATTTGGCAATTTTTTTCACACGAGGTGTAATTGCATGTACATTAAAACAAAAATATTCAGTTTTGAAAACTGTATTTATTCTGTTTTCATGCTTATTATTGATGCATTACACTCATCCGAATAACGTTAGCGCCGTTGCGCTATGAGTCTTGGCTGATACCATAATGATATTGAAAAAGTTACATATGGTGGCAAACAACAATACCATCATCACTATATCTAAATACTCTATTCCAAATCTAAAATCCGGTTAGAAGCACACAACAGACGTAACGCTCAAGAGGCTAATTTATGATTTTAACCACAACCGATGTAATTCAGGGTTCTGTCGTTCAGTCATATTTAGGTATTGTCACGGCAGAAGTCGTCTACGGTAGCAATTTCCTACGGGATTTTTTCGCTAGCATTCGGGATATTGTTGGTGGACGCACCGGCAGCTATGAGCGCTTATTTGAGCAAGGTCAACGTAAGGCACTACAAGAGTTAGAACAGCGGGCATTGCGTTTAGGGGCAGATGCTGTTGTCGGCATTGAATTTGACACTGGCACGATTAATGTTGACCAGTCAGGTGTTTTGTTGTTAATTACCGCGACGGGCACCGCTATCAAACTACGATCTTAAGGAATGCTTTGAATACCTGATGTGCAGCTTTCTATTTTTGTTCCCTTTTTATGTAAGGGGACTGGGGACTGGGGACTGGGGACTGGGGACTGGGAAAGATTTCGTTGGGGTATCCAAATCTTAAAAAATTTTTCTCCAGTACCCAGTCCCCAGTTCTATTTACAGCTTAATAACTAACTATAGGTCTCATATTTGATTGCGTGAAATACACGTAGGGTGCGTTATGCAAAAGTGTTAACGCACCATCCTAAGGCTTTGGTGCCGTACTTTCCTCGATAACACATCCTACTTATTAATTATTAATTTATAATTTGAAGCTCTTTCAAGAGTTATATTAAATAGTATTAAAACCTCATGTCAATTTGATCCTAAAGATAGAGCTAGCAAATATTTCTATTGATAGATATAAAAAATAAACAATAGCAATTTAATCTTATAAACCAGCAACAATATAGTTAAAAAAATTTGCTGAGATTCTTAAGGAGAAGAGAAGCTATGTCATACGTAAATAGAACTGGGGATGAGGTAATTAATGAGCCTGTGGTGGTTGGTAGAGTTGCTGATTATCACGATCGCGTTCGTTGGGGTCCGATTATTTCTGGTTTGTTAGTTTCCCTAGCTACGCAATTGATTTTAAGCGCTTTATTCGCAGCGATCGGCGCAGGTACTATTGCAACTTCTGGCGCCCCTAGAACAAATGCTTCTGATGTTGCTGGAAATGTGGGAATTTGGTCAACTATTGGTTTGCTAATTTCCCTATTTACTGGTGGTTGGGTAACTGCTCGCGCTTGTGGTCCGATGAACCGCAGCACCGCTCTTCTCAATGGGGCAATTCTCTGGGCTACCACTTTAGCAGTTAGCTCTTGGCTCTTGGCTAGTGGTGTATCAGGTGCTTTTGGTGTTGCTGCCTCAAACGCTGGTGAAGTGATTAACCAAGTGCAACAACAAGGTGGTGTGAACGTACCCCGAACCAATGTAAGTGCTCAAGAAGCTCGCAATATTGCTGGTACAACATCTAGAGGTTTGTGGTGGTTTGTATTCGGTTCTTTGCTAGGTTTAGTTGCATCAATGATTGGAGCGGTGACTGGTGCTCGCAATCCACGTACTAATACTTACACTTAAAAAATTAGTATGTAAATTAATTTCCATACTTTGAAAAAGCACCTCGAAAAAGGTGCTTTTTGCTATTTGTTTAGATTATTTATTGTAAAGACGTTCCGCATTTATTGTAAAGACGTTCCGCATTTATTGTAAAGACGTTCCGCATTTATTGTAAAGACGTTCCGCATTTATTGTAAAGACGTTCCGCATTTATTGTAAAGACGTTCCGCATTTATTGTAAAGACGT
>JAHHIJ010000023.1 GCA_019358985.1 Tolypothrix brevis GSE-NOS-MK-07-07A
TCCGCCGGAACGTCTCTACTTTACCAATTCAAATATGCAGATTCTGTTCCTTGCTCTCGGCGAATCTTGCTATCTTTCTCAAACCAAGCAATGACTTGCTGTGTTGTTAAATCTTCAATTCTCACATCATATTCTTGGGCGATGTGCTTCAAAAGTTTGAGAGATGAAATTGTTAATCTGGTTAAAAACTTTTCTGGGGAAGAAAGCAAGGAAGCGTCAACCTTGGCTGACTCTTCAAAAGTTAAGAATTGTGTTGATGGCTGCTGTTCTGGGGGTAAATTCATAACCTGTCTAACTAAAAAACGGACAATTGGTAATTTGTAATTTGTAAAACAGATTACGATGTAGCTCTTATTTGTAACTTAAACTTAATGTAAATAAAAATTTCTTAATCTAATTCAGTTTTGGATTTCGCGCTTGTACCAAATAACCACAACGGTGTTCACCGTTGATGATCCAATGAGTCCGTTCTACTGTACAATCTGGAAGAACGGACGCAAACATTTCTAATTCATGACCGCAAATGCTGGGGAAAGACTCGGCAACGTTGGAAATGGCGCAGTTATGCTCCATGAAGATGATGCGATCGCTATCAACTGATTCATTCGATTCTACCGGATGACACTCTGCCATGAAGCCTTCAGCTTTTCTTAACTCAACTAAATTTGCTACCCGTTCATATAGCGTACCTTTACCCAACCGATCGCGATATAGGAGTGCTTTACGTTCCCACTGTTTTCTTAAAATCGAGCTTACTTGGTCGCGTCCCACCGTTTCTGCTAATGTATCTAGCAGAGAAACAGCAAATTCACCATAGTTATTATCACCTCGTTGTGTGCGATCGCGTCCTTCACGACTCAAATGATAAACGTGAGAAGGACGCCCCATCCCTTCCTGCACCGACGAATATAAAATTAGCTTTTCCACCTCCAAATCTTTGAGGTGACGACGAATCGCTTGCGGGCTAATATTTAAAGTCTCGGCTAGCTCAAAAGCGGTTGCTCGTGAGTGTTTCAGGAGATGTTCTAGAATCTCTTGCTTGGTTGAGGACTGCTGGGTAGTCGCCATCTTAGTCCTGAAAAATAATTAGGAAATTTAACTTTAACAACATTCTTGTTGTTAATCTAGCGTAAAATGGAGATAACTTAAACAACTAACTTGTTGTTTTACTCTCCATCCTTATTATAATCGCTTAACCACTCTGGGTTAACGATGAAGGGAAATCGGCTCACTGCCCGTCTTCCATCCGCAAAGAGACACCGAAAACAGAACACGAGAGAAAAGAACTGATGAGTGCCACTGTTAAAACCTTAGTCAATCAGCCCTACAAGTATGGCTTTGTCACCAATATTGAGGCAGACACCATTCCCCGTGGGTTAAGCGAAGATGTTGTCCGCTTGATCTCCAGCAAGAAGAACGAGCCAGAATTCATGCTAGAGTTTCGCCTGAGAGCCTATCGCCATTGGCTAAAAATGACCGAACCAACTTGGCATAGTGTGAAGTATCCGCCAATTAATTATCAGGATATCATCTATTATTCTGCGCCGAAACAAGCCAAGAAAAAGCTTAACAGCTTGGATGAACTAGATCCTACCCTCTTGGAAACCTTTGAGAAGTTAGGCATTCCCCTATCAGAACAAAAGCGCTTAGGAAACGTTGCCGTCGATGCAATTTTTGATAGCGTTTCTGTTGCCACTACATTTAAAGAAAAGTTGCTCAAAGACGGTGTTATCTTCTGCTCAATTTCCGAAGCATTGCAAGAATATCCCGAACTAATACAAAAGTACTTAGGTAGCGTTGTTCCCATCGCAGACAATTACTTTGCCGCACTGAATGCTGCGGTATTTAGCGATGGTTCATTTGTCTATATTCCTAAAGGCGTAAAATGCCCGATGGAGTTGTCTACCTATTTCCGAATAAACAGCGGCGATACCGGACAATTTGAGCGTACGCTGATTGTTGCGGAAGAAGGCAGCTATGTTTCCTACTTGGAAGGCTGTACTGCGCCCATGTATGATAGTAACCAACTACACGCGGCTGTGGTGGAACTTGTTGCTCTTGACAACGCCGAAATTAAATACTCCACCGTCCAGAATTGGTACGCCGGCGATGAAAAAGGCAAAGGCGGTATTTACAACTTTGTCACCAAACGCGGTTTATGTCAGGGTGTAAATTCCAAGATTTCCTGGACGCAGGTAGAAACCGGTTCTGCCATTACTTGGAAGTATCCTAGCTGCGTGTTGGTGGGTGATAATTCTGTGGGTGAATTTTACTCGGTAGCGCTGACAAATCATATGCAGCAAGCTGACACGGGAAGCAAGATGATTCACGTTGGTAAAAACACTCGCAGCACGATTATCTCTAAGGGAATTTCTGCTGGTAACTCTAGTAACAGCTATCGCGGTTTGGTGAAGATAAATCCGAAGGCAGAAGGAGCTAGAAATTATTCGCAGTGCGACTCGATGCTAATTGGGGATAATGCTCACGCAAATACTTTCCCATATATTCAGGTGCAAAATAAGGCAGCGAAGGTGGAGCATGAAGCTTCTACTTCTAAGATTGGGGAAGACCAATTATTTTACTTTGCACAGCGCGGCATTTCTAGTGAAGACGCGGTTTCGATGATGATTAGTGGCTTCTGTAAGGATGTGTTTAATCAGTTGCCGATGGAATTTGCGGTGGAAGCTGATAAGCTGTTGAGTCTGAAGTTGGAAGGTAGTGTTGGGTAAGAAACAAACCGCAGATGAACGCGGATAAATATCAAAGTTTATCTGTGGTTTGAATAACGAACCGCCAAGGTGCCAAGAGCGCCAAGTTAGAGAAGAGAGAGAGAAGATGATTATTGAAAATAGTGAAGTTGTGCTGTCAGTAAGAGATTTGACGGCTAATGTTAATGGTACGCCGATTCTCAAGGGTGTGAATATTGAGGTAAAATCGGGGGAAGTTCATGCGATTATGGGACCGAATGGTTCTGGTAAAAGTACTTTTTCTAAGGTTTTGGCTGGACATCCAGCTTATGAGGTGACTGGTGGTGAGGTAATTTTCCAGGGACAAAATCTGCTGGAAATGGAACCGGAGGAACGCGCAAGAAGTGGTGTATTTTTGGCGTTTCAGTATCCGTTGGAAATCCCCGGTGTGAGTAATTTGGATTTCTTGCGGGTAGCTTATAATTCTCGCCGGAAAGCCCAGGGTTTAGAAGAAATTGATACGTTTGATTTTGATGATTTGATTGAAGAAAAGTTGGATGTTGTGAAGATGAATCCGGCTTTTCTGAATCGAAGTCTGAATGAGGGTTTCTCTGGTGGTGAGAAGAAGCGGAATGAAATTCTGCAAATGGCACTGTTAGAACCAAAGTTGGCGATTTTGGATGAGACAGATTCTGGTTTGGATATTGATGCGCTAAAGATTGTCGCGAATGGAGTAAACCAGCTGGCAAATCCGGAAAATGCGACGATTATGATTACTCACTATCAGCGGTTACTTAATTATATTGTGCCAGATTACGTGCATGTGATGGCTCAAGGGCAGATTCTCATGTGTGGTGGTAAGGATTTGGCGCTGGAGTTGGAAGCTCGCGGTTATGACTGGATTTTGGAAGGAACTGAGGTAGGTGTGTAATGTCCATTGAAGTTTCTCCAAGTCTGATTTCTAACACTTTGGTGGATAAAGATGCTTATCTGAGTGGGTTGTTAGATAGGGTAATGGCAGCAAAATCAGAAGGTTGGTTGCAAGATGTGCGGGAGAATGCTGCTGATTGGGTGCGTCAATTAAGACTTCCTACTACCCGCGATGAAGAATGGCGTTTTGCTGATTTGTCGTCTTTGCGTGAGGTGCAATTTAATCATAATGTAGAGACGTTTTTACCAAATATTACGCCTTTTGTTTTACCAGAAACGAATAATAACTCTTTGGTTTTTGTGAATGGTGTTTATGCACCTGAGTTATCAGCTATTTCTGGTTTACCTGATGGGGTGGTGGTTAGCAATTTGGCTAATTTACCTGGGGGTTATGATGCGCGGGTGCGGCAATATTTGGCACAAGCATCAGGGAATAGCGAGGTGTTTACGGCTCTGAATACTGCTGGAATGACTGATGCGGCTGTGGTGTGGGTAGGGAAGAATGTGGTGGTGGAAACACCGATTTCTTTGGTGTTTTTTGCTGTGGGTGAGGGGAGGATGTCTTTACCGCGTTGTCTGGTGGTGGCTGAATGTGGTTCCCAGGTAACTTTGGTGGAAGAGTATACGAACCGCCAACGCGAAGCGTCTCGAAGAGAAGGCGCCAAGGAAGCCAAGGAAGAGGGGGAGAGGGTTTATTTTAATAATGCGGTAACGGAGGTTTGGGTTGAGGAGAATGCTCAGGTTAGTCATACTCGGGTTGAGTGTGATGGTGCTGAGGCTTTTCACGTTGGGAAGACTGCGGTGATGCAAGCTCGTTGTAGTCGATATAGTTGTAATGCGGTAAGTTTGGGTGCAAAGTTTTCGCGTCACAATTTAGAGATTTTCCAAACTGGTGAGCAAACGGAAACTACTTTAAATGGGTTGACGATGATTAAGGAGAAGCAACTGGCTGATACTCACAGTGCGATCGCTCTCAATCATCCCCACAGTGTTAGTCGGCAATTGCATAAGTGTATTGTAGGCGATCGCGCTCACGCTGTATTCAATGGCAAAGTTTTTGTCCCGAAACTTGCACAGTTAACTGATGCCACGCAATTAAATCGCAATCTGCTACTATCATCTAAAGCCAGAGTTGATACTAAACCACAGCTGGAAATTACGGCAGATAATGTTAAATGCGCTCACGGTGCGACTGTTAGTCAGTTGGAAGATGATGAAATATTTTATCTGCAAAGCCGGGGTATTAATGCTAATGATGCTCGCAACTTATTAATTAACGCTTTCGCGGCTGAAATTATCAACCAAATACCAATTCCTTCTTTGCGCGAAACTCTCACGCAAACCGTCAGGAAATTTTAAATTAAGCGCAGATGCAACAAAAAAATATCCGCGTTCATCTGCGTACATCTGCGGTTAAAATCATAAATCCAAAATAGTATGACTTTCACCAAAACAAAAACCCTAGCTGATAAAGTTCGCGCTGACTTCCCAATATTAAATCAAGAAGTCAACGGCAAACCTTTAATTTACCTCGATAATGCTGCTACCTCGCAAAAACCTTTGCAGGTAATTAATAAGCTGCGAGATTACTACGAGCAGTATAACGCTAACGTCCATCGTGGAGCGCATACCCTCAGCGCGAAAGCTACTGATGCTTATGAAGGAACGCGAGATAAAGTTACTAAATTTATCAATGCTGCATCTCGTCAGGAAATTATCTACACCCGCAACGCTTCTGAGGCGATTAATCTGGTAGCCTACAGTTGGGGAATGAGCAATTTGCAACCGGGA
Organism: Tolypothrix brevis GSE-NOS-MK-07-07A; assembly: GCA_019358985.1. GTDB lineage: Bacteria > Cyanobacteriota > Cyanobacteriia > Cyanobacteriales > Nostocaceae > Hassallia > Hassallia brevis. Next base: position 5,409 of record JAHHIJ010000023.1, read on the forward strand.
GATGAAATTATTCTGTCGGTGATGGAACACCACAGTAATATTGTACCCTGGCAATTGGTGGCGCAAAAGACTGGTGCGGTGCTGAAGTTTGTCGAATTGACATCTGAAGAAACTTTTGATTTAGAACAGTTCAAAACTCTGCTTTCTGAAAAAACTAAATTGGTGTCAATAGTACACGTTTCTAACACCTTGGGTTGCATTAATCCGGTGCAAGAAATTTGTGCTTTAGCCCATGAATATGGTGCAAAAGTATTAATTGATGCTTGCCAAAGTGTCCCTCATATGCCTGTTGACGTGCAGCAAATTGACTGTGATTGGTTAGTTGCTTCTGGTCACAAAATGTGCGCTCCAACTGGGATAGGCTTTTTGTATGGCAAGTTGAATGTGTTGGAATCGATGCCACCGTTTTTTGGTGGTGGTGAGATGATTGCTGAGGTGTTTTTAGACCATTCGACCTACGCAGAATTACCGCATAAATTTGAAGCTGGTACACCGGCAATTGGGGAAGCGATCGCACTTGGTGCTGCGATCGATTATCTTAGTAGTATTGGCATGGATAAAATCCACGCTTATGAAGCTGAGTTAACTGCTTATTTGTTTGAGCAATTGCAGCAAATTCCCGAAATCAGAATTTATGGTCCCAAACCCGATGCTAAAGGAGAAGGTAGAGCTGCTTTGGCTACATTCATAGTTGGAGAAGTTCACGCTAACGACTTATCTACATTATTAGATCAAGAAGGCGTAGCTATCCGTTCTGGACATCATTGTACTCAACCATTACACCGTTATTTGGGTCTTCCCGCAACCGCAAGAGCAAGTTTATCTTTTTACAATACCCGCGAGGAAATTGATGTTTTTATCAAAGCGTTGAAAGATACCCTGGAGTTTTTCGGTGGTTTGTTTAGTTAATAGAAAATATTTGAATACTGATTGTGTCAATTATGAGCAACGAATCATGCTTGTAATTGGCACAATTTTAATATACCAGATTGCGTTGTTATTAAATACACGTAGAGACGTTCCGGTGGAACGTCTCAGAGCGGGTTTTGGGTTTTACGCATGTACCTCATTTACCTAAAATCTGGTGTATATGGGGTAATTGAAAAATAATATCCCCGACTTCTTCAAGAAGGATATGAACTTCCATATTTTCATAATTCATTTAGAATTGCTACATAGGTTTATCAATAGGAGCAATTAAAGTGTCATACAGTGACTTTACTTTAGATAGGGTAAGGAGAAGCTTTAACTTAACTATTTCCGATAAAGTTGATATATTTTCTTCTATATTAGAGTTAGAATTGCCGCCATTGCTATTAGAAATTATTCAGGAAAATATACCATTAGCTTTGGCTAGCAATACAGAAAAATCCCGTTCGGAAATGATTATTGCCCCTATTTTAATTGCAGTCAGAAAATATTTAAATTATCAAGTAAGTTTATTTTCTGGTATTGACTTTACAGTTGATCCATCGCAAGGATTGAATGGAAATTGTGATTTTCTGATTAGCCGTTCACCAGAATTGTTAATTGTCAGTGCGCCGGTAGTAACGATTGTTGAAGCTAAAAAGGAAAACATTAATGCCGGATTAGGTCAGTGTGTCGCAGAAATGATAGCAGCTAAATTGTTTAATGAACGCGAGGGAAATAATATTCAGACAATTTATGGAACTGTCACCACTGGAACTAACTGGAAGTTTCTCAAACTTGTTGGACAAGTAGTTGAGATTGACTTAAGCGAATACTATATTAATAATATAGGTAAAATTGTGGGAATTTTATCTAGCATTCTGACTGAATGAGTACTTAAAAATGATTACTACTTCAAGCATTGCCGAACAAAGAACAGTGTTACACAACATTAGCTGGGAAACCTTTGAAACCTTGCTAGCAGAAACAGGTGAAGATAGAGGTTCCCGATTTGCTTATGAAGATGGGACTTTAGAAATTATGACTCCACTTTTTGAACACGAAAATCCTAAAAGTAACTTTGGGAATTTTATTATTGCTCTAGCTGAAGAACTAGAAATAGAAATTAGAAGCGCTGGTTCGACAACGCTGAAGCGAAGAATCACTAAACGAGGTATAGAACCAGATAATTGTTATTATATCCAGAATGAATTAGCTATTAGAGGTAAAGAAACTCTAGATTTAGAAATAGATCCCGCACCTGATTTAGCAATTGAAATTGATATAACTAGCAGTTCAGTTAACAAATTAGGGATTTATTCCGCACTTGGTATTGCTGAACTGTGGAGATATAACGGACGAGATTTGAAATTTTATCAGTTAAGAGAAGGGCAATATATTGAGTGTGAATTTAGTATTGCTTTTCCTATAATATCGGTCAGTGATATAAGCGGATTTATTCAGCGAAGTAAAACTATGGGGGAAATCGCTTTGCTGAAATCATTTCGCGCTTGTGTGAAACTCAAAAAACTAGCGTAGCTTGTTAACAAATGATTCTATATTTTCCAAAGCTTCCGAATAGTTACTACTAGGGAGTTTCACATCACTTCCATCTGGCATTGTATATTTAGACTGATTGGGAAGCAGAAACATAGGTATTCCAAGAGATGATGAGACTTTACCTGATGTGTGAAAATCTTTTATACCTGAAACATAATAATTTTCCCATTCCTCTTTAGAAGTAGGTGTGTTTTCACAAAGTGCAAATAATGAAGGAAATTTTTTAAATTGATCATAGCAAAAAGTAATTAGTTCTGTTCTTATAGAATCAAATGCTGCTGCAACTCCATCATTAATCGTATAGTTATTAAACACAAATTCATAAATTGTTGGTAATTGAAGTTGAAAGTGGGTTACTTGCTTATTAAAAGTAATTATGTCATCAGCATACTGCTTTAAGGCAGCAGAAGGGTACTCACCATAAAGTAGCATAAAAAGACTTTTTATTCCTTCAAGTGAGCTATAATCTGCCATCATTGGAATCACGATTTTATTGGAAGAAACTAGAGCCATTTGTGTATATATAGAAAAACTAGGGTTACAATCTATAAAAACAACCATATTTTGATAAGTTTTACTATCAAATTCATATTTACATAACCTTTTTATTGCTGTCATATATTCTGCCCATGCTTTTGTATTTGCTGGATTAATTACAGCATAGTTTAAGGCTAGTGAAAGAGACTCTAAAAATGAATCACCAGCTATTAAATGTAAATTAGATGAAATATTTTTGTTGTGACGAGCAACTATAACTTTGTATGAAGTATTAAGCCTTCCGAAATTAGAGTTTCCTTTTAAAAGCCAATCTATAAAACCAACTATATTTTTTCTACTAGATGAAGATTGAAGCCTCTGATTAATTAGATACCCATTTTTTCCTCCTCCCAACAAAAACTGAGATATATTTGCTTGAGGACACATATCAATAACTAGTACTTGGGTATTTGGATTGTTTTTGGCATAAAGTGTCGCAGCATTAGAACAAAGTGTAGTTTTCCCTACACCACCTTTGTTATTGTAAAATGCATAAATATCTATGGTCATGAGTAACTTCCTCAATTAAAGTAAAAAAAAGAACTAATCATCAAATATATAGTACATAAAAACTATAGTCAATGGGGGCTAGAGTATAGCCATTTGTTGCACCTGAATAGCGATCGCATTCCCCAAGCAAAACCCCAAGTTGATGCGAGCGGCTAGTTTTTAGCTCACGTAGGTCAGCTCTGTACGCGCAACGCCACACCCTTCTAGGGTGTCGGATATAACCATAAATGAAACGCGATCGCCTTCAAATTAATATAAAATATTAGAAAAGTAAGTTAATAGGAAATAAAAACGAAAAGCGCTTTTGATGAACTGGCTGAATATAGACAATGCCTTGGTTTACCACCTGCTGGTAGTGAAACAGATAAATCAACGATGGCTAAACTAGAAATAGGTGGTCAAAGTTTCTTCGGCATCAACTCTAGTAGTAATCCTCAATCTCGACAAATAACTTTTAAAATCAATCCCATCAGTAAAACCCACGCGGAAGCTGATGCTTTTCAGCAAGCAGCGGATGCAAGCATTAGAGGTGGTAAAGCTCGTTTGATTGTGGATAGAGAACTTTGTGATGCTTGCGGTTTAAGAGGAGGTGTAAATTCTATGGCTTGGCAGTTAGGTATAGAAGAATTAGAAATTATTACTCCAAGTGGAAGTAAAAAAATTACGGTTAAACCCCCAAATAGAAGGAGGTAATAATGTTTGTATTAGACCTATCAGTAGAAAAATGGGTTGGTAATAGAAATGAAGGGGATTTAATAGAAAACCCAAGTTGGCATCAAATAGAAGCAGCTATCCGTGAATTAGATGGCAAGAGCAAAACTTTAGTAACATTAGGAACTGATGATGAAGCTTATATGAGTGTTGGAGGAGGTGAATTGGGAAAATATGTTGTAAATGTGACTTTCGATAATATAAACTTTCATATCTTAGTTGATTCATCAAAACCCGATGAAATAGAAAAGTTAGTGGTTGGTGGACAAGAAGGAAATTATCCACGTAAAATGTGTGTTGATTTGCTGTCCTGCCTGCTAGCTGCCAGAACATTTAGCGAATCAGGTAAACTTGATTCATTACTTTCTTGGGAAGAAGATAAGTTTTTAGTAATGGCATGATAAAAGCGATCGCATTCCCGTTTACATACACCAAAAGAAACGCGATCGCCTATAATTTCACATAAATATTAAACAATCATACTACTTTGACATAGATTATAGTTTGGCACTAATTCACGGTAAACGTTGAGTGTTTCTTTATTTACCCGTGCAGCGCTAAACCGCTCTAAATTTTGTTTCCCTTGGTGTTTCCATTTTTCCATTTCCCAAGGGTTACTAAGTAATTTCCTCATCGCAGTTGCGACAGCAAAGCTATTTTTAGCTGGCACCAAAACACCAGCTTGTCCATTATCTAAAGTCTCAGGAATGCCGTCTACATCGCTGGCAATAATAGCGCAACCAGCTTCCCGCGCTTCTGTGAGAACCAAACCAAATGATTCGTGGTATGAAGCGAGGACGAAAATATCAGTTGCGAGCATATAGCGTTGCGGTTCGCTCTGGAAGCCTTCAAAATGAATGCGCGAGGCAAAAGGTGTATTTTGCACTTTTGCTTCAAACATTGCCCGATCTGGACCATCCCCGACCAAATATAGATGAGCATCGGGAAAGTCGGCAGCTATTATTACAAAGCCATCGATTAACTCACCAACTCCTTTACGTTGATACATTCCTGCTACGGTGGCGATCGCCGGACGGTGTAGTGGTAGCGGCTGGTAGTCTAGAATACTTCGATGCCGGGGACTACCCAATGTACCATTAGGGACGACTCGCAATTTTTTCTTCGGTATACCCCGACGTACCATCGAATCTGCGACTGCATTACTAACTGCAATTACGCGATCGGCTAACCCCATCAATACTGCACTACGCTGAAATTCATTATGTATAGTAGAAACTAAATGATATCCAAAGCCATTTTTAAACAGTCCTCCGATCACGACTCCTGTCATCATATGTGCATGGACAATATCCGGCTGAAACTCTTGTATGATTTCGCGATAACGTCCAGCTGCTTTGATTAAATTTAGCGGTGTTCTAGACTGATTTAATTGAAAGTGTTGACCGCCATAACTTGCTAATAATACCTCATATTCTCCGCCATCAGATGCCATTGCAACATCGTGACCATCTTTTGCTTGCAAACAAGCCAGATCTACTGCCACATTAACAATGCCGTTACCGATTTTTTGTATATGATTAGTCAGATGTAATACACGCATTTAAATTACTCCACAGTGGTCGCTATTATTAAATTGATTAACTTTACGACTTGAGATGCAACCTCTGCTTAACTCTGAAAAATAAATAAGTTTCAGCTACTAGGATTCTACTTTGAAAAATATTTCATATGACCCTAAAAATCGCTTGATAAAGCCAGGAGGTAAACCTTCAAGTTGAGAAGAATATGAGGCGATCGCTCTCTTCTTTTTGTCTTGAACTGCTGCAATTGATAGTCGATAAGCATTTGCTATATCCTGCAATTTCAGCATAATAAATAGTGGCGCTCTCCAAAATAACCAGATGGCATACTCTAACAGTTCAACTTCGATTTTTGCTATGGCGATCGCTTCTTTGACTAAAGTATATGTAGCTTCATGATCTCGATGACAATCTTTTTGATGTGGAACGTAGATTTCCCCTGGTTTATACTTATGAAGCAGTTCAGCTATCTCCTCAATCGTCTGTTGTCGTTGCAATGCTTCTAAATGTGGCAATGTTCCATCTACTTTATCCAAAAAGTAGATTTCTGATGATTCAACTCCTAAAATACTTAATGCCGTTACTGCTTCTTGTTTACGAATTTGGATGATTTTATCTTTTATTTCCGAATCCTCGCTAACTGAACCCTGTCCATCCGTCAGAAAAGTTACTACTACTGGTATTCCCTGTTCCCTTTTTAAGGCAATCATTCCACCACAACCAAAAGTTTCATCATCTTGATGTGGAGAAAACACCATAGCTGATTTTTTGCTAAATGTTAGCGGCATACTTCCACGACGCAAAATCCACCCGAATAGTAAGCTGGCGTGGATATATTGCACTTGATAAAGCCAGGTATTTGGAAGTAATTTTTCTAATTGTTGGAGATTTTTTTTATAATTCATACTCACTTTTTTACTAAATATATTTGTAGACAATTTTTTGGGAGATTTTTCTTTATTTAATGCATATTTTTTGGAGTTTTATGGATCTTCAGTACCTCTTGTGCTGAACTAAAAATTCAGGATCAAAACTTGATTTTAAAATCTAGTAGAGCATCCTTGACGATTGCCGGATAAATTTTGCCATTAATCATTGAAAACGTCTTCGCAAAACTTGAAAACCTCTATCCGGTGATCGACGATTAAGGTCTACTAGGTTAGAAGCCTAAATATCCTACATAAACATAATTTTCTCATACTAACGACTGCTCTTGTTCTCTCCCAAGGGCTTCAAGCTTTTTAGCAGACCTTCGTAATGAAGAACTACTTTTATTTATTGCTATTACATAATACCAGGTTTCTTAATAATACTTTCATGTTTTTATTTTTGTTCAACAAAACATTGAAATTTAACAATCAATTTACCTATTGTTAACTTTTCAAGAACATATAAGCAGTAAACCAAGCAATGTTAGTTATTTGCTTGATAATTGATTTAGCTTTAATTATTCAGATGAAATTTTCCGTGTATACAAAGTTTTAGGACTTACGTGAGCAAAATTTTTCATTCTTGTCAATGCGTAAGTCCTAACATCTAGAAAACTTTTTTTCACCACTCAATTTTACCTAGGTTAAGATTCTATTAACGTTCAAGAGTACATACATCCAATTACAAGAATTGATGTTTCAACTAGCTCTAAGATTTATTATACCAGTATATACACATGTAATAATCAGATTGTCATAATTTTCTTGGTCGTCTTTACAAAATCTTTATTGAATCGACACAAGTGTTTCAATTTGATTTTTATTGTTGAATATGAAATTCCACGCCAGCTAAAATCAAATTAATTGCTTGTTGAGTGTATTGCTCAATCATTTCTGGACTTCGCAAGTCTAAATCCGGTTTTGCATACTTAAGATTTTCGTAAGCATCGAAGTAAAAAGTACAAACTGCGGCAATATGAATTGCGGTTATAAAAGGATCAACTGGACGAAAGCAACCTTCCGCCATACCACGTTCTAAAATATTAATAACTTGCTCGAAACCTTCTTGCCAGTTTGTCTGTTTGTAAAACTTGCCTTGATTTTGATTCGCTTCTTGAAATAAAATCATGCCTAAGTGAGGATGCTGAACTCTATAAGCAATAGCTGCTTGAATAACCTGCTTTAAAGCTTCTTGGGCTGGCAAATTATCTAATTTGAATGAAATAGCTGCCAAGTATGACTTTATTGGACATACAGCAGACACTAGCGTGAAGACAGACTTGCTGACTATGCTGCTAAATATGCACGATTATAACCATCAAAATGGTACGCATCGACCTTTATTTAAAATTGAAGAAGTACAATTTGAGAAGTTTATCGACAATGGGCATCAGTCGCACGCTTTTTACGATATGCCCACAGCACGTACAAGTTTCAGAGAAAAAATCAGCAATCCTGATTTAATGTTATTACCAAAAGTACTGAAAGCGCACTTGGAAAATTACTTTCCATCTTTAATAATTTTTCATGGGGAAACTGCATTCGGGAAAGTTGCTCAATGTCATTTGTTTATCCCAGAATACCAGATGCGAACACGCACTTATGTATTGATGTTTGGGCAAGCAAAACATCCGGCATTTAAAGTATTGGGTAACAAGTTTCTCAACTTTGCCAGAGTTGTTGTTGAACAAGATGCAGATATTTTAGGGAAGATTTATCCAAATACTCCACAAAAAATTAAGCTGAATAATGAAGTGGGGATGGATTGGGTAAGACGCAATTTTGCTAGTTTTCCCGAAACTGTGGAACCGAATTTTTCTAAGTAATTATCGCAATATTCGCATCAAGGTTAAATGTGTAACCTTTGGTCGTAGTTTTATTTTCAGGATAATGGGCGATCGCATGGTAGTTGCATTTTAGTTGCACTCAAGCAAATTATAAAGGCGATCGCCTTTATAGCATCTGTAAATATACCATATAACTAACATCAAATAACACTTTATTGAAAAAATATATTTTTATCGCGATTATGAAGTAATTGTAAAAATTGCTGATTAAGTATATATAACTATCAAAAAAATAATTTTTATCATGTTACTATGCCTGAGGTTAATGCTTGTTTTGTCAAGTTATCAAAATCGTTAGCTTAGTTTTGGAGGTAGGAGTGCATTTTATTAAAAATAAAGATAAAAACAAGAGTACTACACTAAAGGAAAAATTAAATTTTTTCAGATTAAAAACGATAGATTTTTCTGCCGTTAGAGGTGATGTTTTAGCAGGGATGACTGTATCATTAGCATTGATTCCAGAATCTCTGGCTTTTGCTGCTATAGCTAAAGTTGAGCCAATGGTAGCTTTATATGCTTCCTTTTGTATAGCCATCGTTATTTCCCTGTTTGGTGGAAGACCGGCGATGATTTCCGCTGCAACTGGTTCCATGGCATTACTGATGACATCATTAGTAGAAAAACATGGAGTTGAGTATTTATTTGCAGCCACTATTTTAACTGGGATAGTGCAATTTCTGATGGGGGTTGGCAAGTTAAGCAAATTTTTTAGTTTTATTCCCCAATCAGTTATAGCAGGCTTTATTAATGCCCTGGGCATATTAATATTTGTAGCTCAAATTAAACAATTTGCTGGAGAACCTTGGCAAATGTATTTGATGGTAGCAGCTACATTGGCAATCATCTATCTTTTCCCTCGTATTACCAAAATTGTACCATCACCGTTAGTTGCAATTGTAATTATGACAATCGTGGCAATGGCTACAAAACTAAATGTTCGGAGAGTCGGAGATATTGGGAATATTACAGGTACGCTGCCATCGTTTCATTTGCCACATATTGACTTTTCTTTAGAAAGCTTTTGGATTATTTTGCCTTACTCATTAACGCTCTCGATAGTCGGTCTTTTAGAATCCTTATTAACAGCAGATTTACTCAATGAGTTAACAGAAACCAAGAGTTCTAAAAATCGAGAAGTCAAAGGTCAGGGGATTGCCAACATAGTCACAGGCTTTTTTGGTGGAATGGCTGGTTGTGGGATGGTTGGACAATCAATTATTAATATTAGGTCTGGAGGCAAAGGGCGTTTATCAACTTTTGTATCTGGTGCTTTTTTATTAACTTTAATATTTGTTTTTCGAGATGTCGTCAAACAGATACCGATGGCAGTATTAATTGGTATCATGATTATGGTGGCTTTTGAAACCTTTAGTTGGAAATCATTGCAACAGTTAAGAAAAATGCCGCTGAGTGATGCAATTGTGATGCCTGTAACGGTGGCGATCGCTCTCTTGACTAATGACCTTGCTCAAGGTGTTTTGATTGGCTTAATTATTAGCACTTTTATTTTCGCTTGGAAAGCAGCCCAAATCAAAGTAGTAAAATCATTGGATGAATATGGGGCGAAAATATATACAATATCGGGACAACTTTTCTTTGGTTCAATCACGAACTTTATCGAGTTCTTTAACTATGCTGAAGATCCGGACAAAGTTATTATTGACTTTCATCATGCTCATGTATGGGATCATGCCGCTGTCACTGCAATTTCTCAAGTAGTTGCTCGATATAAAAAATTAGATAAGCATGTAATTATTGTTGGGATGAACCAAGAAAGTCAGTCATTTATGAGTCAGCTAGGATCGGAAGAATTTGTGAATTGAGAATGTAGCCATTAGTCATTTAGGGTGCTGCTTTTTTGCGGTAAAAGATAAATTGCCCCAGAAATTAACGTCAAAGCAACAGAAAGCCAAAATGCAACTAGGGTAGGCATCTGCCAGACTTGAGGCAGGGGTGCTATTAAAAGTGCGATCGCTACTATCTGACTCACAGTTTTCAGCTTACCCCAAATATTCGCCCCAGTAATTGTAGTTTGATTAACTCGCCAGCCAGCGATGGCTAACTCTCGTCCTAAAATTAAAAATACTCCCCAAGCGGGAACTCGTCCTAACTCAATCAAAACCAGTAACGGTGCCAATACCAGCAATTTGTCTACCAACGGATCGAGAAATTTACCTAACTCACTAATTTGGTTAAGTTTCCGCGCTAAATAGCCATCTAACCAATCAGTCAGCGCAGCAACGAGAAAAATCGCCAAACACACCCATCTCAATTGAGGAGTAGGATCATACAAACCATAAAGCAAAAATGGTATACCCACAAGGCGGGAAAAAGTAATCCAATTTGGTAGAGTCATCTGAAGGATGAAGTATGAAAAAGGAAAGAATATACTTCAGTTTTAACTGTAATATGTGTTGTCGCGGTACGGGCAACGCACCATCAAAAATATAGGACTTACGCAAAACATAACGCGCATTAGCGGTAATTCATGAATTACCGCTACGCAAGAATGCGGGTGATTTGCGATTAATTCGCTTTCAAAGTGATTGTTACTGTTTTCGTCGTCCAGCCGCGATTTGAACTCACAACTTGTGCTTCACGGGTAGGAGGTACTTCATCAGGATCGGCACTAATAGCTTCCAAAAGTTTATCAAGTGGATCGCCACCACTTCTTGGTGTATTCTCGTCGTATTCATCGAATGATTGTTTTCTGGCTTGAATTGGTTTGTCAAGAGATGGTAATTCTAGCCAGCGAAATTTAGCCGGTTTAACTGTGGCAAATACCTTTAAAATATCTTTCCCTTCTTGATACCCCTCTGGCAGTTTGAATTTCAAGGGAATCAATTCTTCTTGTCCGGGAGCAAAAGGTGCAAAAGATGCCCCATCTTCTAATATGTCAAGTTGAGAAATAGCCCAATCTGACTGAAGATCCATGACGACAACATTCAGCTCTTTGTCAGACTCATTCTTGATATATAAAAACGTATTTTCTCCACTTTGCAATGTTTGCTTAGTAGAGTCAGCTAATGGCTTTTTGTCTCTGTCAGTTAACTGAACTACCAACTTGTTAGTTAAAACTGAAAGATTATCAAGTTCTTGGGCAGCCTGGTATTTAGTTAGATGAACTAAGCGTTTAACTACGTTTTCCGCAGCATCAGAATCGCTTACTAACAGCGGTGGTCGTAAATTAGGAAATGGCGTACCGTTGCGATCGCATATTTCATACTCACCCGAAGTATTAATCGCTACTTGATAATGTTCACCTTCAGATGCTAATTCTATCCAACCTTTGCCACTTCTCTTAATTGCAGTTTTGACTGCTGCCAGTGCATCGGTTTGAATTTTCAGCAATTCTGCCTGATTCGTGTTCTCAAACAGACGAACTCGCCGCACAAGTGCGATCGCAGCTGATAACATGATTGCTGGAGATCCTTGCTCAATATCTCCACGCAGCGAATCTGGGTCAATCACTGCCCAAGCGTCTGCGGGGGTAATATCTGCCGTAATTTGGGCGATGGCTAATGGCTTGTTTTTCTCGCTAAAATCTGTTGTACCTGGTGCATAAATGGCAAATTTTGCCCCTTCACCGAGTCCCTGAGCGGTACCAGCATCTAATTGCACCCGATTTCTCGCATTATCTACCTTGAGAACATTTACTGTATAATGTACATTTGCATAACTTCTGCCAAAAACTTGACGTTCAGCCTCACCAAATAGCATCGGTGTTTGGGTTTGAAATTGACTTTGGACTTTGGCGTAAATGCGATCGTAAAGTGACTTATACGTCAAGTCTGGACTCGGATTATTTAAAGTATCTAGCATCCAATAGGTAAGCGCTCCATTACTCTCCCTACCATTGAATACAGACTCATAAGCATACTCCGAAGGGCGACAAGCTGCTAACAAAACATAATCTCGCGATTCCGGAAGCCAATCACCTGCATTAGCTTTACGGGCTGTTCCCCCTGTAATCTCAAGCCAATTTTCGATCAATTCCTCACGGGATGCTACTAAGCTGTCTGTAGGTCGTGATGTCGTGTCTGATTCTCCTTCCAATCCTCGAATTGCCGTATCCCCTCGCGTGGTACCTCCAGAATGACAGCTATCAAATACGACTGTCACAACTAACCCCTTATTCACCATCTTTTTCAGGAGTGTTGCAATCTCAACGTCTCGAAGATAGCGTTCGTTTGTTTTGACAATATCCATCGGTACAAGCGCTTCATCAGGTTGTCCGATGCCCTTTAATTCTGGATAGATTGTTTTTGCACGCCCCCCATGACCAGAATAATGAATATAAACTTGGTCATCTTTTTGAGCTATCTCAGTAATAGAGTGAAACTTGGCTACGATATTTTCGTAAGTAGGCAATTGGTCTTGAGGTTCCGTAGCACCGGTATTAGAAGATGTCAGCTTAAAAATTTGCTTCGGTTTCTGCGTCTTTTTGAGGTAATCCTCTACCCGATTAACATCGCGTACACATCCTCCAAGACTCGCATATGAACTTCCGTCTGGCAATTGACCTGGTAGGTAGTAGTCAATACCAATCAGTAATGCGTATAAGTTGGGTATTTGAGTTGTTGGTTCGGTCATATTCCCTTTCTCATCTGTTCTACCTTTAAATTTCTACAAGCTCGTTTTCCGAATTACGGAATTTTGAAAGACAATATCCCCGACTTCTTTAAGAAGTCGGGGATATGAAGCTCAAGTCTCGTTTATGTTGAATATAGCGATTCCCATATTCATGAGGTACAGAATATTGAATTAACCGCAGATGAAGATAGATAAACGCCGATGAACGCAGATAAATTTGTACTTTATTAGACTGGTAAACACTATATACATCTGGTAGAAATTAATTATCCGTTGCCCAAAATCCTTTTAGAGACTACCAAGTGCTACGTCTCTACGTATGACTGTGGAGATGTTGAATATTGGTAAATTATGAGTGATGCTAAATCCTGATTTATCACTTTTAAGTTTTAATTCAAAACTGCCTTAAGAGCTTCATCTACTTGATTTAAAGAATCTATTGCTTTTTCAATCAGTTTATCTTGTTGTTTTTCTGAATCAGTTTCAACAGCATCGTGGAAAGCTTGTATCGCATATTCTATTTTGTTTGCACTATCACCCATTCCCCCCTTTTTCAAAGCAGTGGCGGCATTTTTTAAATGCTCCATAGCTGTGTCGAAATACTCTGCTGCATCTTCATTACTTTCAGCCTCAGCAGCGTTATTCATTGCTTCTAAAGCTGAATCAAGATTTTCGTCAGCATCTTTGGCATACTTGGTTTTAATGTCAGCAAGTAATGTTGAAGAAGTGGAGTGAGATTGATTTATGCTAACACTTGCTGCTGTTGCTGGATTGGCAGACAAAAAAAATGCGTAGTTTACCACCGCAGGCATCGCTATATTCGATAGCAAAAATATTCCTAATATTTTTTTGATTTTCATTATTCTAAACTCCGGTTTTTATTGAGATAAATTCATGCCAATTTCTCTAACTTTCTGTAATAAAGCTTATTTGCTTTACTTTTAGAAACTTCTACAACTTGGCATAATTATTCTTTTATCGTCAATATAAAAAAAGTAGTTTATCGACTTTTTATATTTGTTATGTTTGTTCTGCAAATATACGGATATAACATTCGTAGTTAAGAATTGAGCGCTGAAGCGCTCACTACGAATATTAAAAAAGGATAGGTAATTTACCTATCCCAAAAATAATCTATTTAGTAGAGACGTTCCGATGGAACGTCTTTATGTGGAACGTCTTGATTAAGTTCCAGAAGTCCAAGAGTTGATGTACTCATCTTGGTCTGCGGTGAGGGTATCAATTTGAATTCCCATCGCTTGCAATTTCAACAAGGCAATGTTTTTATCGACTTCGACAGGAATTGAGTGTAAACCAGCTTGTAGCTTACCTTTATTGGTAACGAGATATTCAGCAGCTAAAGCTTGGTTAGCAAAGCTCATATCCATTACAGCACTGGGGTGTCCTTCAGCAGCAGCAAGGTTGATTAAGCGTCCTTCACCAAGAACGACGATTGATTTGCCGCTATGTAGGCGATATTCTTGAGTGAAAGGACGGACAGTCTTAACTTCCGTTGCTTTTTCACCCAAGGTTTTCAGGTCAATTTCCAAATCGAAGTGACCGGAGTTACAAACAATTGCGCCATCTTTCATGACGTCGAAATGTTCGCCGCGAATGACGTGTTTGTTACCAGTAACTGTGATAAACAAATCGCCGGCGGATGCAGCTTCCGCCATTGGTAGGACGCGGAAACCATCCATTACGGCTTCAATTGCTCTGATGGGGTCAATTTCGGTGACAATTACGTTAGCACCGAGTCCGCGAGCGCGGAGTGCGGTTCCTTTGCCACACCAGCCGTAACCAACTACGACAATGTTTTTACCAGCAAGCAGAACGTTGGTGGCACGGATAATACCGTCTAGGGTTGATTGACCTGTACCGTAGCGGTTGTCAAAGAAGTGCTTGGTGTCAGCATCGTTGACGTTCATCGCGGGGAATGTTAGCACACCGTCACGGAACATGGCACGTAAGCGCACGATTCCGGTTGTGGTTTCTTCGGTGGTGCCAATCAAGTCAGCAATTTGATGTGGACGTTGTTGAATTAAGGTTGCAACTACATCAGAACCGTCATCAATAATGATGTTAGGACGGTGATCTAAGGCTATTTGGACGTGACGGTGATAAGTGTCGTTATCTTCACCTTTGATGGCAAAGACGGGAATATCGTAATCGGCGACGAGACATGCGGCTACGTCATCTTGAGTTGAAAGGGGATTGCTAGCAATCAGGACGGCATCTGCACCACCTGCTTTGAGAGCGATCGCCAAATGCGCTGTTTCTGTGGTTACGTGGCAGCAAGCTGAAATCCGAATTCCTGCGAAGGGTTTCTCAAGGGCGAAGCGATCGCGAATTTGTCGCAATACTGGCATTTCGCGTCCAGCCCATTCTATGCGTTGTCTTCCCAAGGGAGCTAGGGCGAGGTCTTTAACCTCGTGCTTTAATCGGGGAGAAGTTGCGGTCATCAAAATTTCCTCAAAAGTGTAAAAAACCTACGCAATACTCTACGTACTTTAATAGAGTATTCCATAACTAGCTATGCTTGTTTAATTTTAACCAACTAATCAAGGTTTCTTTGCACTAGCTTGACGTTTGAGGGGAATAATGTCAACTTTATTTACTTTTTCTTTGCGTTAACTTTATGTTTCATCATGGGGCATAGGGCATTGGGCATGGGGCAATGGTAATAATTCTTTTTCTAGTCCCCAGTACCTAGTCAGCGTCATCTGTCTACGGATAGATGAAATATTTTTTTTATAAAGATTTGTCAAAACTTAATTTTAGACAGGTACATTTACCCAAACTGATTTTGCACGATCAGTAAACCAATCGGCTCAATACCTAATTATTCTGGGATGATGTATTAAAAACAATTCAAATACTAGCGATCGCTCGATGCCTAACCCGAATACCAATGCCCAAAAAACTCAAATCATTGAGGTGCTAAAGCAGGATTATTTTCCTATGATCCCTCAACTTCAGCAAAATTGGACACCAGTTCAGCATGAAAAAAATCGTTTGAGCCGTTCTTTGGCAGCATTTGCGATCGCAAATCTTGCTGATGTTGCTCCTAGTCAAGCTGCTAACTCAATTATCAATGGGGAAAATGATAATGGGATTGACGCAGTTTATTTTGATCGGATTCAAAACTTCCTGTGGTTGGTGCAGGCTAAGGCAGGGAAAGCGCCAGACATGGGTGATAATAAAAAATTTTGTGATGGAATTCGGGATCTAGTACATAGACGGTTTCAAAAATTTAATGAGGGCTTTTCCCGGTTACAGCAAGATGTTGAGGATGCTTTAGACGCGAATACGCTAAAAATAGTTGGCTGTAATGTATATCTGGATGGAAGCCTTGGCTCTCACGTAATCAAGGATCTCGATCAGCTAAGGGATGAACTGAATAAGTTTGATCCACGCTTTGAGTGGCAGGATCTCAATATTAGCCAGACTTATGCTTGGCTTACAGCAAAACAAGCGATCGCACCTGTTAATGTTGTCTTGACCTTAGAAAAATGGCATTGTTTAGATCAGCCGCGTAGGGCTTTTTATGGATTAGTTAAAGCTTCTGAACTTGCATCTTTATATCAAAAGCATAATAAGTCATTATTTGAGCAAAATATTCGTTATTACCTGGGTACGCAGGATGTTAACTTAGCAATTGCTGAAACTGTGAAAGAACAACCATCTGAACTTTTTTATCTCAATAATGGATTAACAATTACTTGTACAAACATTAGTTTGCCACCTGGACATAATCAGGAATCAACTAGATTTACTTTAGAGGGTTTCTCTATAGTTAATGGAGCGCAGACGGTGGGTTCTATCGCATCTGTATTTAATACTAATAGCTCAATATCTGCTGATGCAAAATTATTAGTAACAATCATCGAAGTAGGAACAAAATCTGATAAAATAGGAGTAGAAATTACTAAAGCAAGAAATACACAAAATGCTGTCCGTGATATTTATTTTGCAGCTTTAGATACTAATCAAGAACGTTTGCGGCAGGAATGTATGGTATCAAATATTGCGTATCAATATCGCCCATCAGCAGATAATCAGGATGCTATTACTATTGAACAAGCGGCGATCGCACTTGCTTGTTTTAGCGGTGATACAGAAATAATTGTTGCAGCAAAGAAAGATATTAGCCAGTTGTATAAACGTTATTATTCAAAACTTTTTAGCAATGATATTTCAGGAATTATACTTTGTCGCTACGTTCGTATCTTTGAATATCTTGATCAAATTTTTGAAAATTCTCGAAAAGCAGAAACAGAAACTCGGCGTAAAAATTTTTATCAACATGGTAGATTTTTTATATTTGATATTTTATCAAGACGCTATAAATCTTTAATTAATAAGCAAGAATTTAATTTATCTCAAAATGACATGACGGAGCTTTCCAGAATTGGTATAGAACTTGCTGAGTTAATTTATACTATCGCTAAATCTCAATTTGCTACTGATGAAAAAGGATATCTTGCTATTTTTAGGAGTTTAACGGATGTTAAAGTTTTAACTAGTGCAGTAATGCAAGAGTTAGCCAACAGTGATAATCAATCTAAAAATAATAATTTACCTACAGTTTAAATTTTAATATTTAATATTTAATATTTGAGATAGAAGCTAAATTAATTATGTCTAAAAAGCAGAGACTTGAACTTACATGGATTGGTAAGGAAATTCGCCCCAAATTAGAGCCGCGAATTTTGTTGGAGGATGCTGATAAGTCTTATCATGCTGCACATCGAGTCAGTGAAAATGATATTTTTGATAATCGCTTGATTTTTGGGGATAATTTGTTAGCTCTCAAGGCTTTAGAGTCTGAGTTTACAGGAAAAGTTAAATGTATCTTCATTGATCCTCCCTACAATACTGGTTCAGCTTTTGAACATTATGATGATGGGGTTGAACATTCTATCTGGCTCGGCTTAATGAGGGATCGTCTAGAAATTTTGCGTAACTTATTATCGGAAGATGGTTCGTTGTGGATCACGATTGATGATAATGAAGCACATTATTTAAAAGTGATGTGTGATGAAATTTTTGGACGTGGAAACTTTGTCTCAACTGTTGTGTGGCAGAAAAAATATGCACCAAAATCTGATTCTAAATTCTTTTCGGAATCACATGATTTTATCTTAGTAATAGCGAAAGATATTTCTCGTTTTATGCTAAGGCGTTTGGCAAAGACTGAAAAACAGACTGGTAGATATACGAACAGAGATAATGATCCTAGAGGTGCATGGAAGGCTAGTGATGTATTGCGGAGTGAAGTACGTGATTATGCTATCTTTCCTGTTCGACTTCCTTCTGGTCGTGAGGTTTTGCCACCTTCAGGAACAAGTTGGCGTTATACAAAAGAGAAGTTTGACGAGTTAATTGCCGATAACCGCATCTGGTTCGGCATAAATGGAGATGCACGTCCAGCCTACAAACGATTTCTATCAGAAGTGACTGATACTATTCCAAGTACAACGATTTGGACTTACGATGAGGTGGGGCATAATGATGAGGCTAAAAAAGAGATGCGAGGTCTATTCGTTAATGATCTCTTTGCCACACCAAAACCAGAAAGGTTGTTAGAACGCATTATAGAACTTGCCACTAATCCCAATGATCTAGTTCTCGATTCCTTCGCAGGTTCTGGAACAACAGGCGCAGTAGCCCACAAAATGGGAAGACGCTGGATCATGATTGAACTAGGCGAACATTGTCATACACATATTATTCCCAGACTCAAAAAAGTGATTGATGGTGAAGATGAAGGCGGCATTACGCAAGCAGTAAAATGGAAAGGTGGCGGCGGGTTTCGTTACTATCATCTTGCGCCATCACTGTTAGAAAAAGATAAATGGGATAATTGGATTATCAATAAAACTTACAACTCAGCCATGTTAGCCGAAGCTCTATGTAAAATTGAAGGCTTCACATACTCACCATCAGATACCTTCTACTGGCAACATGGTTACTCCACCGAACGTGATTTTATTTATGTCACGACACAAAATCTCAGTCACGAACAATTATCTAAACTTGCCGATGAAGTAGGACAAGAACGCACCCTACTGGTTTTATGTAGCGCCTTTCGTGGCAAAGCCGATATATTCCCAAATCTTACCATCAAAAAAATTCCTAAACAAATACTTGCACGATGTGAATGGGGACACGATGATTACAGCCTCAAAATTGAAAACCTTCCTAAAGCGCCCCAAAAAATCGGACAACTATCACTATTTGACATGGAAAACCTATAATGAATCAATTTGTTAATAACATTGCTAATCGTCTCAGCTTACGTCATCCCCAACGGGAATCATTAGAAATTCTAGATCGCATTTGTGAACTATTGCCCATTAAAGAACAAACAGATATAGAAACAAGTCTAGCCGCCATTAAAACTGAATTTCTAAACGTTACTGACTTCGAGCGCGAATTTCCCTCACTATGTTTTGCACTAGCAACAGGTGTTGGTAAAACGCGACTAATGGGGGCTTTTATCAGTTACCTAAACCAAGCTCATGGCATTAAAAACTTCTTTGTTTTAGCGCCTAATTTAACCATTTATAAAAAACTAATTAATGATTTCACTCCTAACACATCAAAGTATGTATTTACAGGTATTTCTGAATTTGCGATCAATCCACCAGAAATCATCACAGGTGATAACTACGAAAAGTCATCCATCATTACTGATTTTACCCATTGCAAAATCAATATTTTTAATATCTCAAAAATTAACTCTGAAGTGCGCGGTGGCAAAATCCCAAAAATCAAGCGATTATCCGAATATATTGGCGAAAGCTATTTTGATTATCTATCCGAGTTAAAAGACCTAGTAATCTTAATGGATGAATCCCACCGCTATCGAGCCTCAGCAGGGATTCGAGCAATTAACGAATTAAAACCATTAATGGGTTTAGAACTAACAGCCACACCCTCTGTTGAAACCAGTAAAAAACCGATATATTTTAAAAATGTTATTTATGAGTATTCTTTGGGACGGGCAATCATAGATGGGTTTGTTAAAGATCCTGCCGTCGTCACCCGCAAAGACTTTAATCCTGCGTCCTTGTCACCAGGAGAAATCGAGCGAATAAAGCTAGAAGATGGAATCTATCTGCACGAAAATATTAAAGCTGAATTAGAAGCATATAGCCTCCAAGCTGAAAAGCCAATTGTCAAACCATTTATGCTTGTCATTGCCCGTGACACTACCCATGCAACACAACTTGTAGAACTGATTAAATCTGATGAATTTTCAGAAGGTTATTACAAAGATAAAGTTATTCAAGTTGATTCCAGTAAAACAGGCGCTCAAGAAGATGAAATGGTAGAGCGATTGCTCAAAGTAGAACATCCAGATGAACCAACTGAGATAGTTATTCATGTGAATATGCTCAAAGAAGGCTGGGATGTTACTAATCTTTATACAATCGTCCCGTTAAGAGCCGCAAATTCGAGAATCTTGATCGAACAATCAATTGGACGAGGATTACGTTTACCTTATGGTAAGCGCACAGGCGTAACTATTGTAGATCGCCTTAATATTATTGCTCATGATAAGTTTCAAGAAATTGTCGAAGAAGCAAAACGCCCAGAATCACAAATTAGATTACAACAAATTATCCTCACACCTGAAGATTTACAACAAAGAACAGAAACGGTAGTTTCCCAGTCGAAGCTAGCTCAAAATTTAGGAATTCCCACTGAACAAACTATAAACTTACCCGAAACAGAAATTAAAGATAGTCAACCACCGATATTTGAATCGGTAATAGAACAAAAAATCGCACAGCTTACTTACCAAGAAATTCAGAAGCTTGAGAATCACCCTGAAGAAGTACCAACCACAGCATACCTTTCCTCACCAAAAGTTCAGGCAATAGTGCGTGAAGCAGTGACTAGAGAATATCAGCCTGAACAACTGGAAATTGAAGGCGTAATTTCACCACCAAATATTGAAGCGATTGTTGCTAAGACAACTAATTTAGTAATTCAGCAAACTATTGACATTCCCCGAATTATTGTTATTCCTAAAGGAGATGTGCGATCTGGTTTCAGGTCTTTTGCCCTAGATATAACAGGCTTAAATTATCCCGTTCCATCCAAAGAGAAATTATATATTCAATCTCTGGCAACTAATGACTCTGCATCCCTAGAAATTAAAAAAGTAAACTTTCAAGAGTCTCGGCTAGAAAACTATATTGTCAACAGTTTAGTTAACTTTGATGATATTTCCTATGACGAACACGCCGATTTGCTCTATGACCTAGCTGGTCAAGTAGTAAGTTATTATCTTACCCAATTCTCTGAGGATGATGTACATAGTATTTTACGTTATTACCAACGTGAAATCGCCAATGCTGTCCATAGCCAAATGCAAAAACATTTTTGGGAAGAAACATCGGGTTACGAAGTCAAAATCAGTAAAGGTTTTACAACCCTAAAAGATAGCGCCTACACCACAAATGCGAATGAATGCCTCGATTATCGGTATTCGCCACCAGATAAAAGCAATATGTCCAAATACCTGTTTACAGGCTTCTCTAAATGCCTTTATCCAGAACAGAAGTTTCAATCCGAAGGCGAGAGGGTGTTATCTATAATTTTAGAACGAGATGCAATTAAATGGTTTAAACCTGCAAGAGGACAATTTCAGCTTTATTACAAATGGCATGGGGATTACCTAGAATATCAACCCGATTTTGTCGCTGAGACAGAAGAAGTTATCTATATGCTTGAACCCAAAAATCGAGATGAGCTAGACGATCCTCAAGTGCTTGCCAAAAAGGAAGCAGCAGTAAAATGGTGTCAAAATGCTTCTGACTATATGCTAAAGCACGGTGGGAAACCTTGGGTTTACGTTTTGATTCCCCATGATGCGATCGCTGAAAATATGACACTCAAAGGTTTAGGCGATCGCTTCAAGACAAACGGTAATGCGTAAGTCCTGGGTATAACCACTATCACTATCTACTTCCAAATCTGTGGGCAAAACAGTACAAAAGTACTATAATATATATAGCGTCCACGAAGCCTGGTGAAGTGCGATTGGGACTCTCTGACAGCCTTCATGTGAAGTTTGACTCAAGGGTTTGTTTTATGATTAAACACTATATTCTCAGCCTGAATCCAACTGCGAAGCACGACTGGGATCGTTGTATTGTACGTGATCCGCTGACTGCCAAACGTCCGGACATTGCCAAATTAATTGCGGAAGCGGTTGGTGCAGATACAGGCAGTTATTTGGTGAGTGTGAATATCCAAGTTCAAGTATTAGAGCAAGCTGCCGTGTCTCATGGTGAACAGCTATCACTGAATATTAGCGAAGTGAATGTTCCGTCTCAACTGAGGGAAGTCGCGTAGTTAACAAGGGTCAAAAGTCAAAAGATTTGTATTATCGGCTTTTTCAACATTTGTAATGGTTCGTTTATTTCCGCTGTGCTATAATAGGGGGTAAATTATTTTGATGTTGCAACTGAGTCATTATCCATCTGCGATCGCTCAAGCTGCCCAACGAGTGAATGAAGTAGACTCTCAGTTGATGGCAGTTCAGCACCAAATTAATCGATTTGAAGGCAATGCCGATCGCATTTCTGCTTTTGAATTTGATTTGAAGAATGATGCTCAACGCAAAGCACGTCGCTTTGAAGTGTTGTTGGTGAATCAGGAATATCAAAAGTCAATGGATACCCTGATTAGATTAACGGCAGAAAAACAAAATGCGATCGCTCATTTAGAATATCTCCGCAACCAGTTTAGTGTCGCTAAATTAGAAGCGAGATTAGCCATAGTTCAACAACTCAACGATTTTGAAGCTCGCGAATTAGTAGGTTTGTAATTACGTAGTGAGCGGTTCACCGCTCAATTCCAATACTTTCAAGCCCTAGATAGACATCGGTTGTGAAAAACAATGTAGAGACGTAGCATTGCTACGTCTCTACAAGGGTTTTGAATAACGCATACAGCATATTTCAGGTTTAGGAGGTACATGCATAAAACCCAAAACCCGCTCTGAGACGTTCCGGCGGAACGTCTCTACGTGTATTCAATAAAAACGCAATCTGCTGTATTTAAATTCGGTCGATGTTTATTCAATCCGCGTTATTTACACTCATAGGACTTACGCATTTTGACGAAAAACTGTCATTCTGAACGGAGCGTAAGCGTAGTGAAGAATCTCAGAGATACTTCGCTACACTTCGTTTCGCTCAGTATGACAAAAATATCTTGCGTAAGTCCTGACTCAAAACTATTTCTGCAATCTTGTCTAATTTTTTTGATGAAAATTACGCTCAAGCAATTCCGCAATTTGCTGATTAATAATTGTGACATCAAAACGTTGACTTGCAGTAATTCGCGCATTATTAGCTATAAACGCTGTCTTTTCTGGTTCTTGAAGACAAGCGGTAATTACTTGTGCAAGTTCTTGAGGTTTTCCTGGTGTTGCTAAAAAACCATTGATATTGTGTTCTACTAATTCAATTGCACCACCAGATGCAGCGGCAACTACAGGTGTTCCACATAGCATCGCTTCAACAATCACTCTACCAAAAGGTTCTGGAGAAATAGAGGTATGTGCTACCAAGTCACAAGCTGACATTAATTGAGGAATATCGGAACGAAAGCCTAAAAATTTGACTCTTTTTTCTAGTCCTAAATTTGTTACCTGATTATGTAAACTTTCAACATAATCTTGTTCACCAAATAGTGCATCACCAACTAAAAGTACTGTGACTTCTTCAGGACATTTAGCAAGTGCTTCAATTAAAATATGCTGCCCTTTCCAAGGTGCAAGACGGCTAAAATGTCCCACTACAAATTGTCCTTCTAAACTTAATTCTTGCCGTAATTGCTTAACATCAGACTCAGAAATTAGATAATTTTTGGAATCAAAGCCGTTATAAACTATTTCCGTAAGCTTTGCGCGTCCTCCCGCTTTGACAAAAGCTGTTTTGCTAGCTTGAGAATTGGCAATTATTAATGATGCAAGATTAGCGCAAGTTACAGCAATACGACGGTTCGTTTTACTAAAATGCTCCTCTGAAAGAATATCATGCAAATGATATACTAAAGGACGACGGCTGAGAAAACTAGCGATCGCACCTACAACTAACGCTTTTTGTGTATTGGCGTAAATTAAATCATATTCACGGGCGATTTTAGCTACTTTAGTAATTATCGGCACAAGTTGTCCTAAACTACCTAAACCTTGTGCCAAGCTGCTTTCTTTGCGAACTTGTATTGCTTGAGTTGCCAAAACTTCTACGGGAATTTTATTTTGAATAAGTAAATCTTTGAATGAACCATCTGCAAATAAGCCTACCATACAGCGATCGCTATAAGGTTTGGCAATATCTATCAAGCATAATTCTGCACCACCAGGTTTACCACTTTGGTCTAAAAAGAGAATTTTCATAATTATGTTTACACCTCTTTAGGCTAAAAGAATTGAGCGCACTTGCTGGGCAATTTTCTGCCAATCGAAGTTTGTAACAGCGTAATTGCGACAGTCTTCTCGTGAAGGTACTGGGATTTTTTTTAGTAATACTTCTTCTAATTTTTCGGCAATAGCTGACACTTCGATGGAATCAGTAATTAATTGTGGTGAAAAGGGTTCTAAAATTTCTGGCATTCCACCAACAGGAGTACACACAACTGGAGTGCCACAAGCTAAAGATTCAACTATTGCTAATCCAAACCCTTCAAAAGATTGACTAGGCATTATACTTAAATCGGCAGCTTGATAAGCTATTGGCAATTGGTCATCAGGTAAAAAGCCTAAAAATTTAACGTGGTCGTTGAGTCCTAATTCTGCCGTTTGTTGTTTAAGTGCGTCTTCTAATAGTCCACGACCACCAATCGCTAGCCAAACGTCAGGAATTCTCGGTTTTATTGTGGCGATCGCTATCAACAATTTGTCAAGTCCAACGCGATTTACTAACCGACGGGATGTAAATATGATTGGACGATCCTGGGACCAGCCTAACTTGCTGCGAGCATCTTGAGGTGATAGATTTGCTTGAAACTGGTTAATATCAACTCCACCAGGAATTATGTTAATTTTGTGAGCGGGTACGTGATATTCTTGATGTAAGATATTGCCAAATGCTTTGCTAAGAACGATGAAGCGATCGCAACGATCATAAACTCTTTTTTCTATCAGCCGCTGCTTGAGAAAAGCGTCAATTTTATTAATTCCTTCCTCATAACTTTCAGATGCCCAAGGTCCATGAAAGTTAAAAGTAATTGGCACTGACTTTGGCAAAAGATCCAAAATAGGAGAGCTATACAATGCAAAATGTAAATTAATTGCATCTGGTGTGCCTACCCGAGTTTTTTGAAAATTAGTACGAATAGACCACAGACGTTGCCAAATTCGAGTATCTGGAGAAGCTAAGTTAGTCAACTTTATCGGCAAATTTTCTTCAGCTTCTGGCAACCCAATGCCACATAATTCTACCTTGTCTTCATTCGCTGCTAATTGTTTTGTTAGTTCATAAATATACCTCTCCAACCCTCCTGGTGTTTTGGGAAACCAACCTGTTCCTACGGTCAGAATAGATGCTGTTTCATTTAGATGGTCTTTTTTATTGCTTGGCATAAATATTTAACCTCATATTTACTCATAATAAATTAATTTGCTTTCTCATCCAACTTCAATGGTTTTTTGAGATTGCCGATTAATAGACATGCTTTATATTTATATTCTGCCATTTTACCCAATATCAGTACTCTACTTATTGGTACACTTCAAGCAAAACCATCTATATCAGGAAAATTCATCTACTAGGATATCAATACATTTTTATACTTGAAAAGTTAAAATCCTATTTTGGATAAGCAAGAAAATACCCCAACTATCCTAAATTTTGTGTTATTATCTGCCAGGGTTTGCTGTTAACTACTTATATCAATTTGCATTATTCTAACCTTTAATAAATATTTACAACGAAAATGTAAATATCGCTACTTTTAATTGCAAGGCTTTAACTTAGGATAAGCAATGCGTTTATGATGAAATTGCTGCCAAACTTCTACAAAAATTTTGGCAATTTGTGACATTTCCTCTCGTGTTAAACCTGAATCTAGGAGTTGATTATCTTGCCATCTCGCACGGAGGATATTGTTAAGCATTGATAAGGCTTGTTCTGGTGTGGCATCTTTAAGCGATCGCAGCGCTGCTTCGCAAGAATCTGCTAACATCACAATTGCTGTTTCCCGCGACTGAGGAATCGGTCCATCGTAGCGAAAATCTGCTTCATTTACTGTTAAACTTGGATCTTCTTTTGCCATTTGCTGGGCTTGGTGATAAAAATAAGCAATCAACATTGTTCCCTGATGTTCGGGAATAAAAGCTTTAATTGCTGTAGGTAAACTGTGTTTTCGTGCCATCACCAACCCCTCACTGACATGTTTTTTGATAATTTTCGCACTTTTCCAAGGGTCGTTAATTTCCGTATCGTGTTTATTTGGTCCCCCCATTTGATTTTCAATAAATCCTAGAGGGTCATGCATTTTTCCAATATCATGGTATAATGTGCCGGCTCTCACCAATTCGACATTGCATTTGAGGTGTTTGGCAGCAGTTTCGGCAAGGGTAGCCACAAATAAGGTATGCTGAAAAGTCCCAGGGGTTTTCGTCGCGAGTTGTTTTAATAAAGAACGGTTAGGATTTGCCAGTTCTGCTAAACGAATCGGGGTGACTAAATCAAAGAGTTTTTCTAAATAAGGACTTAAGCCCAAGGCAATAATACTCCAAACTAAGCCGGATAAAGCAAAGAATCCGGCTTCTCTAAGTACGATGTACCAGCCTGAGCCAAATGCAGCACCGATTAAGAGCTTTAATATCAGATAAACGCCACCTTGAGTAAAGGCAACAGCGACGCTAAGAAGTGCAAGTTCCTCACGAGAGCGCAGACGTTTGGCGATACAACTACCAAGTATTCCCCCAGCAGCACCACTCCAAAGCACAATCCTACTGATTTCCAAGCTAAATGGTAATTGTAAAGCCAGCAATCCGATAACTGTTATACCTAAATTAGCTCCGTAGAAGCTACCCAACAATAAACCAATGGCGCTCCAAGTTGTATAAGGTGTACCGATTAGCACTCCAGGCACACTTATAGTCAGTAACAATATTAACAGGCGATCGCGTTGCCGTGTTTTTGTTTTAATTCGCCGTTCCACCAAAGCAAAAATGCCAATAGATACGCAAACATTGCCTGCCAGCTTCGTCAAACCCAGCCAATTAATCTCCCGACGGACTAAATGATAATGGTCTAGCACCTCAAAGTCCCAAGGAGTAATCGTCTCTCCTTTTTTGACAATTACCTCACCTCGCCGCATTGACACAATTACAGATTTTACACCAGCAGCAGCTTGTGCGCCATTGTGTTTGCTTTGTTCTTCATCTTTCTTTAGATTCGGTTGGAGTACAAAGAGCAAAAGTTTCGTAGCTAAAGGCTCGGCTTCTTGTGCTACTGATGTCTGCACTTGTAGCCTCACGGCATCTTGTAAAATATTTGGTGGTAGTCCCAGTGGGATACCTTGGGCAAGAATCCGCTCTGCACTTTGTTGAATTCCCCTTTCTGTTTTTCCCCAGTCCTGATCTGACAAGTTTAAAATCAAACTGTCATTATATACTGTTTCCGGGTTGAGAGCGTT
Source organism: Tolypothrix brevis GSE-NOS-MK-07-07A (assembly GCA_019358985.1). Classification (GTDB taxonomy): domain Bacteria; phylum Cyanobacteriota; class Cyanobacteriia; order Cyanobacteriales; family Nostocaceae; genus Hassallia; species Hassallia brevis. The sequence goes on from JAHHIJ010000023.1 coordinate 33,219, forward strand.
AAGTTGTAACAGTTTGGAGTTTGCCTGAGCGTATGCTTTACGGACTTGGGAGATTTGAGCGGTGAGTGAGGACAAGTTTTGCTGTGAAGTTGTCAAGCGGTAAGTTTCTAATTCTGCCACTGCTTGAGCAAAGTCAGGTTTTTGGGAAATATTATTAAGTTTTGCGTTGAGAGCCTGTATGGGCGTTGTATTTTTTTGCTCTAATGAATCACCATTAATTACGGTAATTTGACTGCTTTGCTTTTGAGTCTCAAGTGCAAACTTCGGCTGTGTGTTCCTATTCTCTAAGGCTTTTAGCAGCGTTTGCCATTCAGAATTAGAACAAGAACGCAGATAACGCTGGGTAGAAAGGGGTAAAACTAAAGTATCAAAAAAAGGAAAATATCCGGCAGTTGCACGAATTTCGTTACCCGTATCCAGAAATTGTTGCAAATCTTTAAGGATTTTTTCGTTAACTTGTGCATCAACCATTAAGACTGATAGGGAACTTTTAGTAGCGGATGAGCGCTGTTCCTCGGTTTTTTTCTTATCTTCGATGTTGTCTGAGTAGGGAGCTTTCATCGTTTGTTCTGCGATAGTCCCTGCTTTCAGCTTTGTTGTGTTGTATAATTTATGCCCCATCACGCCTGTGAGGGAGACTAATGCGATCGCAAAAATAACCGGGGTACGCTGGTGAAAATAGCCCAATCTGTTTACACAAGTGCCTCTGTGAGTTTTATACGCTGCCATCGATCTCGAAGTTCTTAGTTTTTGCCGATCGCATTTATCGCTTGTTTTGGATAAATCCAGGAGAAAATCATTGATGGCACCTCTTAATTGTCCTTTATGGCGTAACGTCTTGTAACGTCGCCTGAAGTGGGTCAATTTCTCGGTCATGGACTGAAAAAATGGCTGCATTTTCATTACCTATGACCGCAATTACTTACTTTGATAGCTAAAAACAAGATGCCCTGACATTCATGCGATCGCAATTTTCTATCAATGGAAACTTCACTTGCCATACTCAAATTGAAGCCGATTTGCCACAATGGCTACCTAAAGAATAAGCTTTAGCGTTTCACGTACAGTACCTATATAAAATATCACTAAATTTTTCAGGTTGGGGGAATTTGAAGAGGGTAGATTTTCCGTGCCGATAAAGGCATAACCCTAAGTAATGAGTCATAGTTAATATACGATAATTAATTTAAAGTTTTCTTAAGCGAATATCAGTATTGTTATTTGGGTACTTCTGGAGGGATGACTGTGAGAGAGCAAAAGTTTTCAGACATTGAGGTGGAAGAAACTTCGGAATTCGAGGATGCTGAATTTGAGGAAGAAGGGGTTAGTAGGCGATCGCGTCCTTGGCTATTACCGCTATTGTTGGGTACTACTTTGGGAATAGCGATCGCTTTCGGGGGAATCCATTTATTAGCTAATCGTTCGGCTGGTCAACAAAATCCGGTAGCTAAACCTGCCGCAAGTACGGGAGCATCCATGACAGTCACCGTCGCTCCGGTTGAAACTACTCGTGTCGCCCGTACCCTAAATACTACAGGTACTATAACAGCACGAGATTTAATTCCGGTATTACCACTAACAAATGGCTTGCAAGTCAAACAGGTTTTAGTAAAAGAAGGAGATTCGGTTAAACAAGGTCAAGTTTTGGCAATTCTGGATGATTCAATATTGCAAGACCAAATTCGTCAAGCAAGAGCTGATGTGGAATCAAAGCAGGCAAATGTCGGTTCTCAAGAAGCGCAGCTAGCATCAAAACAGGCAGATGTAGCCACTAGTCAAGCAACTGTGGCATCAAATCAGGCGATCGTCCAGCAAAGACAAGCAGATTTGGCTCAAGCTAAGGCAAGGTTGGAAGAAGGTACACAGAATCTCCGAAGTTATCAACAATTATCAAATGCAGGTGCAATTAGCAAACAAGAACTCTTGACTCGGACAACAACTGTAGCCACAGCAACACAAGCTGTGCGTCTTGCGGAAGCAAACATCAGAAGTGCCGAAGAAAATGTCAAGAGCGCTCAAGCTGGTGTTATATCTGCCCAAGCAAATGTCAACATTGCTCAAGCTAATATAAACAGCGCCCAAGCTGCGGTCAAGAGTAGTAATGCTCAAGTTCAACAATTTAAAACTCAGCAAGGACAAACTGCGGTGCGATCGCCAGTTTCCGGACTTATCGCTGAGAAACTAGTTAGAGTTGGAGATATGGCGGGAACACCACCCCAAGCGGCACAGAATGGTATGCAGAATGGAACTAACAACTCAGCATCCCAAAGGCTCTTTTCCATTATTAATGATGGCAGGCTAGAACTTCAAGCGCTGGTTCCCGAAACCCAATTAGCACAAGTGAAAATTGACGCATCCGTGCAAATTACCTCGGAGCAAGATAACCGAGTGCGCTTGCAAGGACAGGTTAGAGAGATACAACCGGTGATCAACCAGCAAAGACGTGAAGCAACCGTAAAAATTGACTTACCGCAGACAAATTTACTCAAACCTGGAATGTTTGCCCGTGCGGTGATTACTACCAATACAGCGGTAGGGATGGCAGCACCACAAAAAGCTGTATTACCCCAACCTGATGGTAGTGCAAGTGTATTCATCCTATCGGGTGAAGACAGAGTACGTGCTGTGAAAGTAGAAGTAGGAGAAATCCTTATTGGTGGCAGGGTGGAAATTAAAAAAGGTGTAAAAGTAGGCGATCGCCTAGTTGTAGATGGGGCAGGATACATCAAAGATGGCGATAAAGTCCGCGTAGTCAACAAACAGTAGGTGAGAAAAGGGACTAGGAAAAGAATTATTCCCATACCTATTGCCCAATGCCCAATGCCCATTGCCCAACAACCAACAACAACTACCAAAATTTATATGTCTTTCAATATCTCGGCTTGGGCAATCAAAAAACCTGTCCCGACGATAGTTATATTTTTAATGTTGACAATAATCGGTTGGTTATCCTTCACTACTTTGGGAATTGATACTGACCCAAATATTGATGTGCCAACAGTTTCAGTGAGCGTTACCCAACCAGGTGCCGGTCCTGCGGAACTTGAATCTCAAGTAACGAAAAAAATAGAAGATGCTGTTGCAGGGTTAGGAAACATCGATGAATTGCGTTCTACCGTTACTGATGGTTCATCGAAAACGAGAATAACTTTTATTTTGGGTACAAATAGCGATCGCGCTACCAATGATGTCCGCAATGCAATTTCCCAAATTCGTCAAGATTTACCCCAAGATATCAACGATCCGATAGTCGAACGTGTAGATTTTGCTGGTGGTCCCATCGTCACCTATGCTGTTAGATCCAGCAAGCTTTCTGTAGAAGAATTAAGTAACCTCGTAGACCAAACTATCAGCCGCGCTTTATTATCAGTCAAGGGAGTGGGGCAAGTTAAACGTATAGGTGGAGTTGACCGAGAAATCCGGATTAACCTTGACCCCAATCGTTTACAATCTCTTGGTATCACCGCTACCCAGGTAAATGACCAAGTACGTACTTTTAACATCAACTTACCTGGTGGACGGGCTGAAGTTGGGGGTAGCGAACAAAGTATCCGCACTCTAGGTAGTGCCAAAAGCGTCAAAGACTTGACAAATTACGAAATTGTCTTACCTAATGGTGGTTCAGTCCGTTTATCTAGTTTGGGGACGGTAGAAGATAAGTTTGGTGACATTCGTCAAGCTGCACGGTTGAATAACAAACCTGTGGTAGCTTTTCAAGTATTGCGGAGTACAGGCAGCGTCACGGTAACGGTAGAGGAAGGAGTGAAAGCAGCGTTAAAAGAACTGCAAAAAACCCTTCCTCAAGATGTGAAGGTGGAATTAATTTTTACCAGAGCCACCCCCGTGCGCGACTCCTACCAAAGCACAATTGATGAATTAGTTCAAGCCTCAGTCCTAGCGGTAATAGTAATTCTCCTATTTTTGAAAGATTGGCGAGCTACATTAATTACAGCAGTAGCTTTACCTTTGTCGATTATTCCCACCTTTTTTGTCCAGCAAGCGTTAGGTTACACCCTCAACAATATGACTTTGTTGGGATTAGCCCTAGCGGTGGGTAACTTGGTAGATGATGCCGTTGTGGAAATTGAGAACATGGAACGGCACATAGCAATGGGTAAAACACCTTGGGAAGCTTCTTTTGACTCTTCTGATGAAGTGGGACTAGCGGTGATTGCGAGTGCCGCGACTATTATTGCTGTGTTTTTACCCGTTGCTTTTATGGGTGGTATTCCTGGGCAGTTTTTCCAACCATTTGGTGTTACCGTTGCCGTTTCCACAATTTTCTCAACTTTTGTGGCACGGATGGTGACGCCGATGATGGGTGCGTATTTGCTCAAGGATAAGAAACACGACGAAGGTGCAAAACAGCACAAGCGGAAATCCTCCCCTTCCTCGAAAAAGCGGCGTTTTCAACCTTATAAATCACTGTTAAAGTGGGCATTACGCCATAGATTGATCACATTAGCGATCGCTCTGGCTTTTTTCATTGCCAGTTTGATGCTGATTCCTGGTATACCCAAAGGTTTTGTGGATGACGGAGATGTGGGTATTTCCACTGTTTCCATTGAATTACCCCCAGGTTCCACTTTGGAAGATATCAACAAAGTAGCAACCCAAGGAACCAACCTCATCCGCCAAAATCCAGCAGTTGAGAGTGTTCTAGCTACAGAAGAAATAAATTCCGCTACCCTCACCATTAAGCTTAAACCTAGAGAAGAACGAAAAGTTACTCAAAAAGAGTTTGAGGTGCAAATACGTCCTTTATTCCAACAAATACCGGGAGCGAGAATTAGTGTGCAAAATGAAGGACCAGGTGGTGATGGTAAGGAATTATCTATAGTTCTGCGAAGTGAGAATCCAGACGCTTTGCTTAAAGCTGCTGACGCATTAGAAAAGCAGATGCGAAGCGTACCCGGCTTAGTGGAAGTGTCTTCAACTGCGAGTTTGGTCAAACCAGAGATTTTGGTAATTCCTGATCCGCAACGTGCCGCAGATTTAGGGGTAACGGTGCAAGCAATTGCCCGGACAGCCTCCTTAGCAACTATAGGCGATAACGAGGCAAATTTGGCGAAATACAATCTGAGCGATCGCCAAATTCCCATTCGCGTCCAAATCGATCCGAAAGCGCGAGCAGATATCAACACAATCAAAAATCTGCAAGTCCCGACTCAAAATAACACCTTGGTTCCCCTAATTGCTGTGGCAGACATCCGCTTTGGTAGTGGTCCAGCAACCGTCAACCGCTTTGATCGCGCTCGTCAAGTTGCGGTGCAAGCCAACTTACAAGGTATCTCTTTAGGAGAAGGAGTAAATGCAGTTAACAAGTTACCTGCATTCACCAACTTGCCACCAGGAGTCACTCAGCAATCTTCTGGAGGTGCGAAAATTATGGCAGAAGTCTTCGGTCGCTTTGGTACTGCACTGGGATTGGCATTAATGAGTATCTATGCGATTCTCGTTTTGCTGTATAATAACTTCCTTTATCCCATAGCGATTATGATGGCGTTGCCCTTTTGTTTAGGGGGGGCATTGGTAGGATTGATGGTTGCTCAAAAACCTTTGGGAATCTACGCCCTGATTGGTATAGTTTTATTGATGGGAGTTGTTACCAAAAACTCGATTCTCTTAGTGGACTATGCGATCGTTAATATGCAAGAAGGCAAAAAACAACGTGAGGCGTTGCTAGAAGCCGGATTATCACGATTGCGCCCAATTTTGATGACTTCTTTGGCAACTATTGCCGGTGTCATTCCTCTAGCTTTAGGAATTGGTGCCGGTGCTGAAGTTCGTCAACCAATGGGAGTTGCAATTTTAGGTGGTTTCACAACTTCCACTTTGCTGACTTTGGTGGTTGTGCCTGTGATATTTACTTATATTGACTCTTTCCAAAGGTGGATTGTAGATACGGCAAAATATGGTATGGGGAAGAAGAAAACGCGTCGCAAGAAGGTTGCTGTTGAAGAAGTTATAAGTTTGCCTTCTGTTAGGGAAGAACCACCGTCTGAGTACTCAATTCGCAAATAATATCATGTCCGCGTGTAGAGACGTAGCACTGCATCGACATCAAACTCCTATTGGTATCCAGTCAGAGCTTTAAATTGCGAAATAGCTTGTAATTCCTCCTCTTCTTCTTGGAGAACGTGGTATATTTCCCAATTTTGCTGGAGATTTAACCAAAAACTCGAACTATTTCCAAAAAACTTGGACAATCGCAGTGCGGTACTCGGTGTGATACCCCGCTTTTGATTTATCAACTCATTGACTCGCTGGTAGGGAACGTGAAGCGCATCTGCTAGCTGTCGTTGGGTTATTCCCATTGGTTCCAAGAAATCTTTTACTAATATTTCACCTGGATGGGATGGGGGTCTAAACTTGGGGATTTTCATTGATTTTTATCTCAATTATGGTAATCAACTATTTCAATTTCCGATGCACCTTCGAGTATCCACGTAAAACAAATTCGATATTGCTCATTAATCCGAATACTATGCTGTCCCTTACGTTCGCCTTTTAGTGCTTCTAATCGATTTCCCGGTGGGACTTTAATGTCATCTAGTGATGATGCGGCGTTGAGTTGGTCTAATTTTCTACGGGCAACTTCCAGCAAATTTGTCGGACATTGCTTGCGAGCTTCCTTGGAGTCATTCCCATCAAAAATGTCTTCTGTCCCCTGGTCTTTAAATGATACTATCATAAATTAGCATGATAACACGGTTATCATGCTACCAAAAATATACGATGAAGACGAAACTTATAGGCTTCAAAGTGCCAAGATAGGTAGTAGAAGGATATTAAAGCTCGTATGCCAGAACTACGCCAATCAATTGCCCAGCACTACCACGATCGCACTAAATACGATCCGCAAACACTTGCCTCGAAAAGTCACAGCATTGACTGGGCAAAGCAGCCTGTGCCTTTTAAAGAGTACAAAATTGGCTCTTCCTTCGATCTCAAACCCTACATCCAAGAAAAACCAGGGGAATTTGCCGATAACTCAGATGCTCAATGGTGGCAAAGACTTTCGCGGCTGCTATTTTGTAGTTATGGACTGACGGCGAAAATGCCTTCAATGGGAAGCACAGTTTATCTACGATCCGCACCGAGTGCAGGTGGATTGTATCCCGCTGAAGTGTATGTAGTTTCTCGTGGTACGCCGTTGTTACCACCTGGATTGTATAATTATCAGTGTCGCGATCATTCGCTGATGCATTATTGGGAAAGTGATGTTTGGCAAGGTTTACAATCTGCTTGTTTGTGGCATCCCACATTAGAAAATACCCAATTAGCGATTATCATCACTGCGGTTTTCTATCGATCGCAGTGGCGTTATGAAGATAGAGCTTATCGCCGGATTTTTCTCGATTCTGGACACCTTTTAGGTAATATTGAGTTAGCTGGTGCAATTACAGATTATCGTCCCCACTTAATCGGCGGTTTTGTGGATGAAGCGGTAAATGAACTACTTTATCTCGATTCACAACAAGAAGGAACATTAGCTGTTTTGCCTCTGGCTGACTTATTGGATGTCAAACAAAATCTGCCTTTAGGGCGAACCGCTTTACCATCCCCCACGGAAGTTGATTATCCCCAAATACCCGATGGCGAACTGTTGAGATATTTCCATACCTCCACACAAATTCTACCAGGTACCACTGGCAAGCTCAACTTACCAGAGGTGAAACAAGAAAAATCTTTAGAAGATAAATACAACTTTCCTTTTTGTCAAAAAATTCCTACGGCTACCATACCCATCGACTGGGGAAACAAGCTAGAGGAACTGGAAACAAACATCCTGAAGCGACGTTCTACCCGCGCTTACAGCGGTAGTGATTTAACTTTTGATGAACTGAAAGCTTTACTCAATTTTACTTACCAACCGAAAAGTTACATCGAACAAGGTTTAGAGCCAGATCCAGACTACTTTGATTTGAATCTAATCGAAACATTTATTGCTGTTTCTGGAGTGAAAGGACTTGATGCCGGGTGTTATTATTACGCACCTAAAGCGCAAGAATTAAGACAAATTCGCTTTAAAAACTTCCAGCAAGAATTACACTATCTATGCTTGGGGCAAGAATTAGGGCGAGATGCGGCTGCGGTGCTTTTTCATACAGCGGACTTGAAAAATGCTGTAGCTCAATATGGCGATCGCGTTTACCGTTATTTACACATGGATGCCGGTCATTTGGGGCAAAGGTTGAATTTAGCAGCTATTCGCCTCAATTTGGGCGTCAGCGGTATCGGTGGCTTCTTCGACGACCATGTGAATGAGGTTTTAGGTATTCCTGGCGAGGAGGCAGTTGTGTATATCACAACTTTGGGAAGACCAAGGTAAAACCGTGTTTGATTAATTACTTACTTTTGTAAAGACGTTCCGCCGGAACGTCTCTACGATGGTAGGTAGGTTTTTATTAGTGTTAATTAAAGGGGCATAATAACACCATTGTAAAGACGTTCCGCCGGAACGTCTCTACGATGGTGGGTAGGTTTTTATTAGTGTTAATTAAAGGGGCATAATAACACCATTGTAAAGACGTTCCGCCGGAACGTCTCTACTTAAAATGTAAAGGTAGTTCGCATCAATCCAATCCAATTTGATATTCAAAAATAATGGCAAATTAATCTTCGCCACTTTTAGTGGGAGCAGGAAGTAGAATACCTTCTTCGAGCAAGGCATCCATCAGAATCTTCCGCAGAACGCGCTGAATTTGAAGATGTTTTCCCGGCTTCACCTTCGTCAATGTCCGCAGGAAATGATCGCCCACACCCAAGTTCCACCTCTGATTCTTTGATTGAGAGCGCTAAAAAAAGCATCAATGCTTTCATCATCAGCAGTGTTTGTTTCTAAGTTCTTGGCGCGAGTGCTAGCTACCTTCAGCCAATAGTTGATAAATTTCAGCGCGATCGCTGCTACAATCAAAATGCCAATGCTCTGAGCAATACCAATTCCTACTGTTATCCAAAATCCTGATGGGATACGGCTAATCAGGTTTAATGTATATTGTTGCAGGTTTTCACCTCGATAGATTAGAAAACCATTAACACCTACAATCAAAATGCACAATATTAAGCAACTAATTAACAAAAACCTTGTGATGTTCCGACGCAGGATTTTGAGCTTTCTATCGTTGAGCTTCAGTATTGAGACTTTAATCAATAGCTTCGATAAATTGCCTACCAACCATGTTAATAATAAAAAAATAAAGATGACAATGGCGACTTTAGCAAAAATAATTAATATGTTCATTTGTCAAAAAATTAATCTTGTTTTAGAATTTAGATTTGGAAGTTGACCAATCTAAATTCTAAAATACCAAATTCAAAATGGCATCGTTTTTTGTACATCCTTTAAGTGATATTAACTTTTTTTCGGTAAATCATAAGAGACCCTGACGGACTGAACGTCTCGACGACGGTAGGTATGTTTTTATTACTGTTAATTAAACGGACATGATACTAGAGGATAAAGTGTCAGGCTAATTTTCCGCTAAGTTAGAGATTACTCATCTTAAAGTAACACAATCTGGAGACTTACCTTGCCGCATTTGATTGACCGCGCTCAACCACGTCTAGAATTTATCCCACAGCGCTTTAATTTGCTTGTATACTATGTTGTGAAAGCGCTATTACCAGTGTTGCAGCGCTTTCGGCTTCGACCGTGGCTGCCTGCGGGTATCGCGCAAATTGAAACGGTGAATGTGGAGATGTTAGTCAATCTCTACGAAAGATTTCAAAATGGGAAAATTCGCTTTTTAATGGCGTTTCGTCACTCTGAGGTTGACGATCCTCTTTCGATGATGCATTTGCTCTCCAAGGCTTTACCAAGAGTAGCACGTCAACAAAAGATTTCATTACAATACCCCGCTCATTCTTACTTTCTCTATGACCGGGGGATGACTCTGTGGGCTGGAAAATGGCTGGGTTGGATGTTGTCTAGTTTGGGAGGGTTATCGATTTATCGAGGTAAGCGACTCGATAGAGTTGGTTTGCGTTCCTCGCGGGAGTTATTTGCCAATGGCAAGTTCCCTATTAGTATAGCGCCAGAGGGAGGCACTAATGGACATAGTGAAATTGTTAGTCCTTTAGAACCTGGAGTTGCTCAGTTAGGCTTTTGGTGTGCTGAAGATTTGGCGAAAGCTAATCGTTCTGAGGAAGTTTTAATTGTGCCGATCGCTATTCAATATTTTTACATTAATCCAAGTTGGAAAAAACTCGATTCACTTTTGAGTAAGTTAGAAACTGATAGCGGTTTATCTATACAGCCTATTACTGAATCAATTGAGAGAGAAAAGTTATTTTCAGAGCGAATTTTGCGGCTTGGTGAACATGTGCTTTGCCAGATGGAACAATTTAGCGATCGCTTTTATCATCAACCACCATCTACTAACTCTAATCAAGATATTGATACTCGACTTCAAGCAATATTAAATAAAGGCTTACAAGCAGCAGAGCAATATTTTAATTTAGAAAGTGGTGGAACTGTAATTGAACGATGTCGCCGTATTGAGTCTGCCGGGTGGGAAGATATTTACCGAGCAGATTTGCCAGATTTTAATAATTTATCGCCTTTACATCGCGGCTTAGCAGATTGGATTGCGGAAGAAGCATCTCTGCGGATGTTACATATGCGTTTAGCAGAGAGTTTTGTTGCGGTTACAGCAAATTATATCAAAGAAAAGCCTACTTTTGAAAGATTTGCGGAAACATCTTTAATTTTGTTTGATTTAATCTCTCGCATTAAAGGAGATAAAAACCCTGCAAGACCTCGTTTAGGTTGGCGAAAAACGCGGGTAACAATAGGTGAACCAATTTCAGTTACAGAACGTTTTTCAAGTTATCAGAAAAATCGCCTTAGCGCCAGACAAGCGGTTGATGATTTGAAGGAAGATTTGCAAACAGCCTTAGAGAAGATGATTTCGTGATAACTCAACTTTTTATCAATGATATAATTTGGACATCATTCTTATTTTTTTGGCTTTGTGAACTCGTGGAAATCACAAAATTATCTAGTGAAGGACAAGTTATTATTCCTAAGTCTTTGCGGGAAGCGCATCATTGGGAAGTCGGTCAAGAACTCATCGCTATTGATATGGGTGATGGTATTCTTCTCAAACCTAAAAAACCTTTTCCAGAAACCAAATTGGATGATGTAGCTGGTAGCTTAAAATATCAAGGTAAACCGGAAAGCTGTTGATTTTTTATTCAACAGAAAACTCAGTAAACTTCCGCTTATATGGAGCCTGAAAACCCAAAATAATATCTTGTTTCGGAACTCCAGCAGCTACTAACTCATTAGCCACACCTACCTCAGTTCCATCACGTTGAATCCAAATCTTGCCATCTTTAATATCAACATGAATGATGCAACCATAAACGCGTCTCAGTTCTTCCCATCCCAAATGAAGCATTTGATAATGGTCGTGCGTTGTATCAAAAATCAGCTGTATTTCTGTATCGTCATTTGAGTGGTGGATTGAATGATTTTTGAGTATTGACTGCACTAATTCACGGTAGTTTATTCCTTCCATAGCAAAACCTCTTCTTTAATTGGAGAAAAAATACCCGCGATGCGATCGCATGATTGAAGTTATTCGATTAGCCAAAAATAACTTTTTTATACCTGCAAATAAACCGCAAAGAATCTTCATGTTCTTCACGGTTTATTTACGTCTTCCCTACCGAAAACTGCGCTTTTTATTTTTCTGGTGGCAAATCTACACTGTACAGAGTTTCCCCTTCTAAGTTAATCAATGCTACTGTCATCACTTCTGTATTGCTGTCAATTTTGACTGTACCAAAGAATTGGAAACCCTCACTTGGAGGTCGATTTGCTCTCAAACCTGGAGGTATACTGAGAAACTTCACTTCTGGACCAAAGGTATTGTCGAGTCTATTAGGTCCAAATGTGCCAGAGTTGAGAGGACCGGCAACGAACTCCCAGAAGGGTTTAAAGTCTTGAAATTGTGCTTTCTACAATCATTTGCGCGGGGCGATCGCTACGACTCCAAATGACTGCTCTATTACCGTCAATATCGCCACTAGCTACACCATAAGGTATTCCAGGACGCTCTTTGTCTGATGTGATGATACCAGGTGCTTGAGCAAAACCTGATTTTGCTAAAAAATTTGTGGCAATTATTCCACCACCGGTAATAGCTGAATTTAGCAAAAACTGGCGACGGTTTAGCTTGAGTGGATTGAATTTCATAAAATTTAATAACCGTAGTTAAAAGGCTACACGGACTTTCGTAAACAAAACCGCGAAACTGCCCTATGGAAATTCCAAAGGGTAGATACCAAGAGATTTAGTTAATTTTTCAGATTGCTGATTTAAATGGCAATCCAATCAACAAATGGTTATTTTTAGTAACACCTAGAACAATACTAAGGGTGTGTTAATTTGTCAAGAAAATGAGCAATTCATATTGACATCAATAAAATCGCTTACTGCTGATGGTAACTGATACAATCAATAATCTTTTATTAATCTTTTGTTTTTCTAAAATTAACCTTAAAATACTTACAATGTAAAGACGTTCCGGCGGAACGTCTCTACGACAGTTACAATGTAAAGACGTTCCGGCGGAACGTCTCTACGACGGCTATGATGTTTTTATTATTGTTAATTAAACGGACATAACATAACTACTTGATTACCTATTTTTACCAAGGCAATCGGCTACCATCCCAGGAAAAGAACTGTCCGCTATCTTCTTGTTGAAGCTGTTCGATAACTGCTAGTAGTTGGCTAACAGTTCGCTCGACTGAGAATAATTTTTCTGCTGGTACATTCCCTTGAAATGGACGAGAAAGACGGGTATCTGTTGTACCTGGATGTAATGTCACAAGTATAGTTTTCGGGCTATTTCTACCATACTCAATCGCCACTGTTCGCATAAACATATTCAGTGCAGCTTTGGATGCTCGGTAGCCATACCATCCACCAAGTTGATTATCGCCAATACTACCAACTTTAGCAGAAATACTCGCAAAAATGCTGCGTTCTTGATGACGAAATAGCGGTAATAAATGTTTAGCAAGTAGCACAGATGCAATACTATTAACTTGGAAATAGCGGAGTAAATTATCTGAATTTATTTGTCTTAAGCTTTTTTCGGGTTGTATAGTTTCATGATGAAGTAATCCTACACAATTGATCGCAAAGTGGAGTTTATTGACTTCTGCGCGTATTTTTTGAACAGCTTCGTTAATCTGCGATTCGTCGGTAATATCTATTTGCAAACAAGTTAGTTTTTCCGCGTTTTCGCTTTCGAGAGTGATTAATTCTGAGGCAGATTCTCTATAAGTTGCGTAAATTTTCGCTATTCTATCATCTTGCAGAAATTTTTGGACAAAACCTAGACCAATACCTTGACTAGCTCCGACAATTAATACGTTAGCATCGTTAATTTTATTGAGAAAAGACATTGGTATTCGTAGTGAGGACTTCAGTCCTCTTATTATACCGTAGTGAGGACTTCAGTCCTCTTATTATACTAGGAAGACGACTGAAGTCGTCACTACTTACCAATACAAAATTTATGAAAAATCCGGTCTAGGACTGATTCCGTAACTTCCTCACCTGTAATTTCTCCTAATGCATAAATTGCGCTTCTCAAGTCAATTGTCCAAAAATCAAAAGGCAATTGTTGGGCAATTGTTGCTTGCACTTGTTCTAATGATATTTTAGCTTCTGTTAACGCGGCTGCTTGTCTTTGATTAATTGCAAAATCCATATCAGCAGCTTGGACTTTTCCGGTTTGAACTATCTCTAAAATAGCTGTTTCTAAAGCATCAATTCCTTGATTATTAGCTGCTGCGGTTTGAACAACTTGGCTAATATTTTTCGGATATTCAATAGATGCAATATGCTGGGTTTCTACAAGGTCGATTTTATTGAGAACCAAAATTAAGGGACGGTGTTGCACTTGAGAATAAATTTCCGCATCGCTTTTCGTCCAACCTGCGGAAGCGTCGATGGTGAGCAATACTAAATCAGCCGCACTTGCAGCACGACGCGATCGCTCGACGCCAATTTTCTCTACTTGGTCAATGGTATCACGTATACCAGCCGTATCTAGTACTTGCACGGGTATTCCACCGACAACTAGCTGCGATTCAACTACATCGCGGGTGGTTCCGGGCAAATCAGTAACAATAGCGCGATCGCTTTGACTCCATGCATTCAACAAGCTCGATTTTCCCACATTCGGACGCCCGACAATCGCCACTTTTAAGCCTGTGCGTAGCAGTTCGCCTTTTTCTGATGTTGCTAATAGCTTAATTATTTCTGCGCTAATTTTCTCAATTTCTGATATGATTACTTTATCATCCAACGGAGGTAAGTCTTCCTCAAAGTCAATACGAGCTTCGATTTCCGCTAAGATATCCAAGCAGTTAGCGCGTAACTGCCGGATGGGATGAGCTAATTTCCCCTGCAAACCAGCTAATGCTGCAAGTGCAGCTTGGGGAGATTTTGCACCCACTAAATCAGCAACACTCTCAGCTTGAGTTAAATCTAGTCGCCCATTTAAAAAGGCGCGGAGGGTAAATTCTCCCGGTTGAGCCAGTCTTGCGCCACTTTCCAAACACAGTTGCAACACCTGCTGCACGGCGATAATTCCCCCGTGGCAATGAAATTCTACCACATCTTCACGAGTGTAAGACCGGGGTGCTTTCATAATTAGCAAGAGTGCTTCATCCACGAGTACTGCGGAAAGCGGATGGCGAATGTAACCGTAGAGAATGCGGTGAGATTCCCAAATTTGATGCCCAGGTGCATGAAAAAGAGTTTGGGCGATTTGCAAAGCTTTATTACCAGATAAGCGCACAATTCCCACACTACCCTGTTGGGGAACAACAGCAGTAGCTATAGCCGCGATGGTGCCAATTGTAGCAAATTCCGACATGAGCGCTTCTTCAACTAAAATTATTTCATCTATTGGCTAGGGTAGCAAGAGTGCGATCGCTATTTGCGTTAGATATACCAAATTGACAAGGTAAAATTTATCTGGAGGGTAATAAACTCATGTCCGTTTAATTAACAGTAATAAAAACCTACTACCGTCGTAGAGACGTTCCGGCGGAACGTCTTTACAATTGTAAGTAATAAACCTGTCATGATATAACTCTTTAACAAACACGTTTGTATAAAGTGAAGAGTTAGGAGCATAGAATAAAAACTATAACTCATAACTCATTATTTTGAGATAAAGGAGTTGACTGTGGAGCAAAAGATTAATTGCGCTGAAGCCTGTGTTAACGGGTGCGTTTTGGGTGATAAATGCCCTAATTTAGAGTTTAAAGAAGCGACATCACAATTTATCCAAGAGACTTCTTTAGATAAAATGTTGGAGATGGCGGAAGCTGCACGACTCAAAAAACTTACAGAACCCCCAAAATGGATTTTGCCTGAAGATATTTAAAAGTTCCAACTGGTAGAGACGTTCCGGTGGAACGTCTCTACGTTCAGCCAAACAGTTTGGAATTATCTTAACCAAATCTTAGCCATTTCTCAATCTTTTATTAATGTTGAAGGTGTGATTAAGCCTTAAACTTCCCTTGTAGCTAGAGCAACAAATTCATGTTAACTGCTGTACAAACCATAACCATCTTCCAAAAGCAACCCGAACCTAAGGTATTTGCAACTGGTCAAGTCATTTTTGAGGAAGGACAACCTGGAGATGTGATGTACGGTGTTCTGGAAGGAGAAGTTGACATCTCCGTTAATGGCAAAATTGTTGAGACGATTAAAGCCGGAGATGTGTTTGGTACTGGTGCCCTCGTCGGCATAAATAATAGAACTTATACAGCGACAGCTAAAAATGACTGCAAGCTGGGTTTTCTCAATGAGGAACGCTTTTTGTTTGCTGTTCAAGAAACACCGATGTTTGCCTTGGAAGTATTGCGAAGCTACTCTAAACGCTTAAGTAGCTTGGAACATCAGTTATAAGATGTCTACAGCGATTCCCATATTCATGAGTAACCGCAGATGAAGATAGATAAACGCTGATGGACGCAGATAAATTTGGACTTCAGCAGACTAGGAAACGCTATAATAGTCAGGATATTGCGTTTGCTAAATTAAATCTGGCTCAATATTTAATTCTGGCAGTTTTGCGGATAAGCGATCGCTTGTTTCTTCAGCCAATTCTTTCTGCTGACGTTCATGCTGCGCTTCTTCTTCTGAAGTTGTAACCAGTTGTCCTTCAGAAGTGAAAAAGCGTAACTTTTCTTCATACACTCCCAAATATAACCCTAGCTGCTGACTCCACAACCAGTTTAGGGGATTTGGTTGTAATGGTTGATATTCACCACCTACCAAAATAAATCCAGCAAATTCTAAATTATTTGGATCAAACCAAAAGTAATCTGGTGTGCGAAAAGTATCTTGATAAATTTGTTTTTTTAAACCTTTATCAACTGCCGCTGTTGAATCGGAAAGAAGCTCTACAATCACGTTGGGATATTTGCCGTCTTCTTCCCAAACAACCCAACTTTTGCGGGGTTTGCGTTCAGTTCCCAGTGCGACAAAAAAATCTACTGCGCGAAAGTCTTCTGCTTTGGGCTGGCGTGAACTATAGTAGACGGTGAGATTACCCGATGCATAGAAATCGTTCCGGTTTTGCCACAACCACTCAATAGACTCGATTAGCAGCGTCATTTGCTCTCGTTGTAAGTCAGATTCCAAAGGTGGTTCATCACTATGTAAATCCCCGGTCGGAAATATAACATCTTTTGGCGTTTCAAAATCTTTGGGGACAGACATGGTGGCTAGTCTCTAACTGGTATAAGTTTAGCGTATCAGTGAGGCGGGATTTCTGTTGGTGAGAGCGAACTTGAATAACTATGATTAATATGGTAATTAATAGTATCATAAAATGATACTATATAATGGGACTTAACACTAAACACCAAAAAACGCTCAATGCTATTTTTGAGAATCCTGTCAAATCTAATATTTCTTGGAATGATGTTGAGACTATGCTAATTGCTCTTGGTGCAGAAGTATCAGAGGGTTCAGGATCAAGAGTAAAAGTAGCTCTTAAGGAAATAAGAGCGGTTTTTCACAGACCACATCCAGAGAAAGAAACAGATAAAGGTGCGATTAAATCAGTACGACGTTTTTTGACAGAAGCAGGAGTGACAAATGATGAATTATAAAGGTTATGAAGCAGTTGTAGAATTTGATGAAGACGCAGAAATCTTTCATGGTGAAGTAATTAATCTTAGAGATGTGATAACTTTTCAAGGTGAGACTGTACAAGAATTGAAACAAGCATTTCGTGATTCAGTAGATGTTTATTTGGATTTTTGTAAAGAACGTGGTGAGGAAGCTGAAAAACCATTTTCAGGTAAGTTTGTAGTCAGAATTAATCCGAGCTTACATAAAGAAATTTCAATCAAAGCAAAGAAAGAAGGACAAAGTTTAAATTCTTGGATAGAAAAGCGCTTGTGTGAAGTTTAAGGATTAATTTTTCTGTTCAAAATAAGAAAATACAATGTTTAATGAAAAACCCGCCATAATAGCGGGTTATTTCGAGTAGTTCACAAGTGAAAAATATTACTTATGTTTTGCTTCATGCATATCTCTAACTATCTTTGCTACTAGCTTTCTACTGGGAGAGTATTTAATGGATTGAGCGAGTATTTTATTTCTAATCCCAGGAATGACAACAGTTTTCTTTGCCATTAAACCACGATAGCCAATTTCGGCTACAGTTCGTGTATCCATCATCCGTCCAGAACTAGCAATTTTCGCTTTTTCCATTGCTGCTGCTTGTTGAAATCCCGTTGCTGTCGGTCCTGGACAAAGAACAGTGACGGTGACACCTGTACCTTCTAATTCATTAGCGATCGCTTCGGAGAATGATAACACATAAGCTTTCGTTGCAAAATAAACTGCCATCATCGGTCCTGGTTGAAAAGCCGCAGTTGAGGCAACATTTAATATTCTCCCATAACCCTGCTTCACCATGTCTTTGACAAATAACTTTGTTAAATGAGTGATACACGCTGCATTTACTTGTATCATATCCAATTCAGCGTTGATATCGGTTTGGTGAAATAATCCATAAGTCCCAAATCCTGCATTGTTCACCAAAACATCAACCTTAATAGATGTTTCTTGTAACTCGGAATAAATTTCTTCTCTAGATGCTGGTTTAGATAAATCCTTGACAATAATTTTCACAGCAATGTGATATTTTGGCGGAAATTCCTCCGCAATTTGCGTAAGTTTTTCTTTTTGTTTGTCTACTAATACAAGATTGTAACCATTTTCCGCAAAAATGCAAGCTAACTCGTAACCGATTCCACTGGATGCACCAGTAATAAGAGCAGTTTTTTTCTGCTGATTTTGGTATGTGGTGTTCAGATATGACATCCAATTGAAATCCTATTAACTATCGATATTTTCTATATTAGGTGATTACTTTTGTGGGCTGTAGTGCTTTTAGTCATAGTTGCAATTAAAACGTTAGACTTTGAAGGCAACTATCCTTTATCAGTAAGCATTGTAGAAAATTTTATTAATTTTAAACTTGAGATTTAACTAACTATAATAATACGTTATAAACAAAAAAGATTTTAAACAAAGTTATAAAAATTACATTTTATCTTGAGTTAATATATTTTTTTAAATTCTCAAAAATATCAGAATATATAATTTTTTCCGTTAAATAAAACTAAAATGGTTCGCTGATAACATTGCCATGTTTGATACAAAGAGACGTTCCACCGGAACGTCTCTCAATTGTTAAGAGAGGGAAAGGTTAAAGGGAAAAGGTACGGAAATAAAATAGCGCAAAGTTGGCTCTTTCTTCGGTTTGAGTCCCGTCAACCTTTGTAAGAACGAATTTATTCAAATAACTCTATATTTCTTCCCCTTTCCCCCTTCCCCTTTCCCCTTTACCCCTCTTTTTCATAGGTAATACCTGACGAATGAATATTGCAATTTTGGCAGATTTTTTAACAATTGTTGTAAAACTTTAAATTGTACTGATTAGGTAGCAATACTATAGCGGTTTGCACTTGTATGAAATACAGATTGTAGAGACGTTGCACTGCAACGTCTTTAAATTAACCGTCAGGATGTATTTGATTCAAACGAGGACTAACTAATTAGTTGCTTTTTCTAGCCAGACTTCTACATCATCTGCAAGCAACTTATCTGCTGCTTCTAACATTGATGCTGCGATGTCTTTCAAGTCTTCGCGGTTGTTCAAGTAAGTTTTTAAGGCTGACATCGGATCGATGCTACTACTTGCGCTTAATTCGGGGATACGGGGACGAGCTAATTGACTGACTAATTCTGGTTGAATGCTGTAAGTGTGCGCTGTAGTTAAAGCGTCATGCAGTGAAGCGTTATCAATTAGATCCAACTGTTCGGAGCGAAGTTTGTAAATGAGTCTAACTACTGCGTCTTCTATATCATATTTAGCGATCGCTTTGGTGATAACTCCCTGGGGATCTTCTGCCTTGGATACATCGACTTCAATCGTCCGAAAAGTCCGCACATCCAAACGGCAAAATTCCCATTGAGCGTTACCTCGCTCCAATTCTACCATCACATAACCTTTATCTTCTTTTTCTTCACTAAAATCCACCCGCTCAATACTTCCGGGATAAATCACCGGCGGATCGTTAGATTTATTCAAATTTTGATGTTTGTGGACGTGTCCCAATGCCACATAATCAAAACAAGGTCGCGTTAACAAAGATAATGGCAGAGTAAAGCCTTTACCCACAGCCAAAAAACGCTCGGCTCCTAAAGTCGCATTATCAGCCATTAAGTGAGCTAATAACACAGTTGGCACATCGGGATCTAAACGGCGAATTTCCCCTTCTAAAACTACTCGCAAGCGTTCTGTTAATAGCTGGTTGACTTCCGCAAGTGATAAATTCTCAGTATCTTGGCGCGTCATCAGCGCCGAACGAGTCAGCCAAGGTAAAGTTATAACTTGCACGTTTCCATTACGAGTTTGGATGTGGTGAGTAGTTAAGGTATCACCCACAACAAAACCCCGCACTGCCAAGGTGCGGTAAATACATAAACTTGCGCCTCCCTGTCCTTGGGAATGTTGGTCATGGTTTCCCACCAACAGGACTGTGGGAATGTTAGCATCCACGAGACGGTGAAACTGACTGGCAAAGGCTTCTTGTACATATGGCGGTGGTGTCGCATCCGGGAAAGCATCGCCACCGAATATCACCAAATCTACCGCATCTGTTAACGCGCGATCGATACATCGAGATAAAGTCTTGACAAAATCCTCCAACCGTGTATTTAATCCAGTTTCGGGATTGATGCGTCCGTGGGAGAAACCGCTTCCCATGTGGATATCGGATAAATGCAGGATTTTAATCATATTTGTCAATGGTCAAGAGTCAATGGTCAATGGTCAATGGTCAAGAGTCAATGGTTTCTTTCTGAACTATTGGACATCTCCATAAATTAATTATGCGTTGCCTTAAACCCTTAGACATCTCCATAAATTAATAGGACTTACGCAAAGTCGAAAATGTCATACTGAGCGAAACGAAGTATCTCGGAGATTCTTCGTTTCGCTAACGCTACACTTCACTATGACAGTTTCTCGTTAAAATGCGTAAGTCCTGATTAACTATGGCTTAGCTGAAATCCTTGTAGAGACGCGAAATACGAAGTCTCTACATTCTTTTTCACTCCTATGTCTCTTGTAGAGACGTAGCACTGCTACGTCTCTTTTCTCGTAGATGTCTATTAGACATCGACCGAATTTAAATATGTATACCACACTCTGTCTTACCTGTACCCCGCCAGCGTCCAGCGCGTTCGTCTTCACCTTCCCCTACTTTGGTGGTGATTGGTTCATCGCCTATGCTGGGATAACCTTGATCATGTAGGGGGTTGTAAATAACGCCATGTTCTGCTACATAATTCCAGCTGTCTTTGCGTGTCCATGCAGCGAGGGGATTAACTTTAATGCGTCCCTGACTATCTAATTCAAATACAGGCATATTAGCACGAGTTACCGCTTGGTCACGACGACGACCTGTAATCCAAGCAACTGTGTTTAGTTCGTCTAAACCACGTTGCAACGGCTCGATTTTTGTTACATGGTGAAATTGGGTAATGTCTGTATCCCAAAGTGCTTCGCCGTATTTAGCTGTAAAGGCTTCGCGGCTATCTACATCGGGAGTTTTGTAAGTTTTCAAGTCGAGATTATATAGTTCTTTGGCTTTAGCAACTAGTTCCAGGCTTTCAGGAAAGTGATACAGCGTATCGAGAAATATTACGGAAACTGGATGCTTGAGTTCACTATAAAGAATATGGGTGATTACTAAGTCATCCACGTTAAAAGCGCTGGTTTGCACCAATCCAGTTGGAATATTTTTTTGTGACCATGCCAAAATATCTTTGGGATGCGCGGTTTCAAATTGCTTGTTTAGTTGCTCTAAGTCAAAATCCCCAATTTGAAAAGCAAATTCCCTGGAAGCGGTTGTCATAATTTTTTAGTTCAATTGTTTCTACCTTGCTTAAAATTTATTTTACATTATCAAGGCACCTTTCCCGGTAGGTAATAGGGTCTTGACAAGATTCGGAAATTACTACCGAGGGGACAAGAATTCAGGACTTACGCAACTGACACCATAGTATTAATACTGTTTTTTAATTTTTTAAGAAACATACATTTTTCTCAACAATACGAAAAATCATCAATGTTAGTCTGCCTGTGCCGGCTTCATTTCCTATACCTAAATAGACATTATGAAGTAGAAAAGATGTAGAGACGTAGCAATGCTACCTCTAATCAAGGGTTTCGGGCAACGCATAATAAAATTGCATTTACTAAGAAAGTTTACAATTATTTAAGTTATGTTCTCATTTTATTCATAATACATATTTATACTGATATCTTTATGAAATCCTTAAAAATCTACTAATTATGAACGATTCAAAATCTTCCAACCCTTTGAAAGAGTCTTTATTGATGGGCGTTTTAGTTATGCTAACCAGCGCTGGTGTCATCACCATCATGAATATGCTCTAAGTTAAAGACTGTAAAGTTTTGTAAAAAGTAAGTTCGTAAAGCTCTGCTCTTTTATGAGGGGAGCTTTTATATTTATTAACAATCTTAATTTTTTCGGGTGGAGGAGACGCGATAAGGAACAAATATATCTGTTAAGTTGTCAGTAATACTGACTCTTAAGTTTTTAACTTGATGTATTGCGACATAAGCAAGATGCATTCATACTTGAGTGTGGAAAGATAAAAAAGTGCGATCGCACTCTCTTCGATATACTCGACAATTTTTATCAGCGGAACTGCGGAGAGTGTTGTTTACGGAGTCGGGAGAGTGTCAACCTAATTGGTATTCAACAAATGCATCTCATTTTGTATAGTAAACCTGGTTGCCATTTATGCGAAGGGTTGCAGGAAAAGTTAGAACAAATCGTAGAGACGCGAAATTTCGCGTCTCTGGAAATTCGCGATATTATGACTCGTGATGATTGGTTTGCGGCATATGAGTATGAGGTGCCGGTGCTTTATGTGACGAACCGCAGAGACGTAGAGGAAGCAGAGAAAAGAGAGGAAATGATACCGCGTCCTTCACCGCGTGTAACTGTGTCACAATTGGAGAAAATGCTCCGGAAGTATTTATAGGTGTTTGTATAAACTGAAAAATAGTGCAGAATAGGCGCAATGTTAGCGCATGACGAGGTTCGCTCATATGAAACTGCGTGAATTATTAAGGGGTGTAGAGGGGATTGGACAATTACCTGAACATTCAGCGATGGATGTAGAGGTGAAGGGTTTGAAGACGAATTCTCACGCTTGTGGTGTGGGAGATTTGTTTATTGGGATGCCAGGAACACGGGTTGATGGTGGGGAGTTTTGGGAAAGTGCGATCGCATCTGGTGCAGTTGGTGCTATTATCTCATCGGAAGCGGCAGAAAAAAATCCTCCCAAAAATGAGGTTTGTGTGATTACTGCAAAAGATATGACTAAGGCTTGCGCCCAAATAGCGGCGGCGTTTTATAATTATCCTGGGCAGAAACTCAAACTTGTGGGGATGACGGGTACCAATGGCAAAACTACTACTACCCATTTGATTGAATATTTCCTGCACAAGGCAAATAAAAATACGGCTTTGATGGGAACTCTCTATACTCGTTGGGCAGGTTTTGAGCAAACTGCTGTCCATACTACCCCGTTTGCGGTGGAGTTGCAGCAGCAGCTTGGGGAGGCTTTAAATGCTGGCAATGAGTTCGGGGTGATGGAAGTTAGTTCTCACGCTTTGGCGCAGGGTAGGGTGATGGGTTGTCAGTTTGAGGTGGGGGTGTTTAGCAATCTCACTCAAGACCATCTTGATTATCACCGCGATATGGAAGATTATTTTGCGGCTAAGGCACTGCTTTTCCATTCTGATTATCTCACAGGACGGGCGATAATTAACAGCGATGATGTTTATGGAAAGCGATTAATTTCGTCTTTGAATCCAGATAAAGTTTGGAGTTACAGCGTTAACGATTCTACGGCTGATTTGTGGATGAGTGATTTAAATTACGAGCCGAATGGTGTAAGTGGTACAATGCATACACCTGGTGGTGATGTTGCTTTTCAATCGCCTTTAGTCGGTCAATATAATTTAGAAAATCTCCTCGCAGCAGTCGGTGCAGTTTTACACTTAGGAATCGAAGTGCAGTTAATTGCTTCTGTGATACCTGAGTTTCCGGGAGTTCCCGGACGGATGGAGCGAGTGCAAATTACTTCAAAGCAGGAAATTAGCGTGATTGTGGATTATGCTCACACTCCCGATAGTTTGGAAAACTTGCTGAAAGCCGCGCGTCCGTTTATTCCTGGGAAGATGATTTGCGTTTTTGGTTGCGGAGGCGATCGCGATCGCACTAAACGTCCTAAAATGGGTAAAATAGCAGCTGATTTAGCTGATGTAGCTGTGGTGACATCAGATAATCCTAGAACGGAAGACCCAGAACGAATTTTAGCAGATGTTTTGGCAGGGATTCCTGATACAATTAATCCTATAGTAATATGCGATCGCGCTACCGCCATTCGCACTGCAATTTTGCAGGCTCAACCCGGAGACGGTGTATTACTCGCCGGGAAAGGTCACGAAGACTATCAAATTCTCGGAACCGAAAAAATTCACTTTGATGACCGAGAACATGCTCGCAACGCTTTAGAAGAAAGAATGAAGACTTTGGGTAATGTCTAATAGACATAAAAACTGAAAATCAATGTAGAGACGTAGCAGTGCTACGTCTCTACAGGTTCTGGATAACTCATTTATTTGCGGAATTAACTTTAATTTAACTGTAGTAAATAATATAATATAAATATCCGGGAAAACAAGATGAAAAAAATATTTTCGATAAGATATCTGTCTGTATTCTTGGCACTAGCGCTATCTGTTAGTTTTAGCAAAGTTTCGCTTGCTCAAACACAGTCAGATTACAACCAGTATATGCAACTTGGTTATGCTGCAACTGCTCAAAGAAATTATTCAGGTGCTTTCAATTATTTCCAGCAAGCACTACAGCAACGTCCTGGAGATAAATACGCAAGTACAGCAGTAAATAACATTCAAAGTTATCTTAAAAATCGTCGTCAAGCTACTTTAGGCTTTGTTTCTAGTATAGGACGTCCTGATAGACGCTCTTCAGCAGCATCACGGGCAGCATCTTGTGTGGAAACCGGACAAACTCCCACATCTGTTACCCCAAAAACAGATCCGCAACTCACAACAGCAGCGTATCCAAGTTTCTTTGTTTATGTTCCGCAAAACTCTGCACAAGCCTTAGAGTTTGTTTTACAAGACAATACCAGCAATAGGGAATTATATAAAACAACTTTGAAGCCTAATAAAGAATCTGGTATTGTTCGTGTTAATTTCCCGAATAATGGAAATTTACCATCTTTACAAAATGGCAAAGAATACGCTTGGACTTTTTCAATAGTTTGCAATACTCAAAGTCGTGATAAAGATATAGAAGTAACAGGCTCAATTCAACGCATTCAAGCTGATCCTAATTTAGCGATTCAGTTACAAAAAGCACAACCCAGAGAGCGTGCTGCTTTATATGCAACATCGGGAATTTGGCAAGATACTTTAACAACTGTAGCAGATTTACGACGCACCAATCCTAACGATTTAGCAGTTAAAGCTGATTGGGAAGACTTGTTGAAATCAGTCGGTTTAGAAAAAATTGCTTCATCACCTTTATTGGGGTGAGGTTTTATGAAAATTTATGAGTATAATCTCATCGTAGCGAAATCAGAACCTTTATGACGGTTGCAAGATAAACATGAAAGTGCCAAATTATCAGCAGTCGTTTCACCTCCATGTTTGACAGCAATAATATGGTCTACTTCATGGGTATAAGTAAGTGGGCGAAATTAAAAGTAAAATACTCTCCTGGCTCGTAGTGAGCGGTTTACCGCTCGTCGAGTCGGGATTTTAACGGCTGAAGCCGTTACTACGTTAAGGAGCGTTTATTTATGCCCATCTACATCACCTTTACTATAGTTCGGTTTAATCACACTGACCTACTTATATTGAAAGAACATTTGAAGACAGGGCTAAAAGATTAGCAAAAGCCTATAGTTACTCCACAGCATAGGCTGTAAATTGACGTTTAAACGGCGAATGAAAACCAACCACAATATCACAAGGAGGCACACCCAAATCAACTAATCTATCCGCAACAAGTTCCTCCGTACCGTTATATTGAATCCATATTTTCCCATTTACAATATCAAAATGCATCACCGGACCGAATACACGTTTATCTCCCTGCCACCCAACATAAGCTAATTGATAATGGTCATGCTCAAAATCAAAAATTAATTGAGGCTTGACAGGATCTTTTTCCGAACTAATTTGTGCATGTTCCGTCAAAATTTGTTTAATATGCTGCCGATATAAATCTATTTTATCCATTGTCTTATTTCCTCCTGCTTAGGGTCATAAATTATCAACTTAACTTGATAACGCTGAATAGCACGTTGGATAAAAGGAAGCTGAAAAAAGTCTAAGTAAGTTTCGGATGGAACTGCTAAGTAAAGGATTCTATCTGGCTCATTTTCACAACGGCAATAAAACCTTTTCCAAACTCTCTAAAACCTCTTCTACTGACTGATATCTTTGGATAAAGTCGTAGGCTACCATCTTATCTAAGACAGAAGCTAACTTTTCATTAATATTATCTAGCTTATACCAAATTACTGCATCGGTATGTGAATCACCTTTGAAAACTAATTGTCCATGCGGGTTTCTTTGAAATTGCCTCGCAGGTATTCCAGTTAATCCTTCAATTCCAATCATTCCCAAAGCATAAATATCACTATTTAGTCTGGGATGTCCTAATAGTTGTTCGGGAGGAGCGTAACCAGCAGTACCAATTGCAATGGATTGATTATCTTCAGTTTGCTGAGATTGAATTTGTTTGACAGCACCAAAATCAATTAAAACTAAACGATTATCTTGTTGTCGTCTAATGAGATTAGCCGGTTTGATATCTCGGTGAATTATATGATGACTGTGAACGAAAATTAGCACTCGTAAAACATCTTGAAGTAAATCAATAACTTGCGCTTCTGATAAACGTTTACCAGATTTAATTTCTTCGCTGAGAGAATGTCCGGGAATAAATTGTTGCACTAAATAAAATTGTTGACTTTCTTCAAAATAAGCTAAAAGTTGGGGAATGCGATCGCTCTTTCCTAAAAGTTCTAAAATTTCTCCTTCAGTTTTAAATAAACGTCTAGCGACATCTAAAAATTCTTGATCTTGACGAGCGGGTTGCAAGTGCTTAACTACACATTCTGGATTGCCTGGACGCTGAGTATCTGACGCTAAATAAGTTTTCCCAAATCCACCAGAACCTAATGGTTGAATAACTTTGTAGCGTTGATTGAGTAAAGTGTCTTTTTCAAACAGAGGAATTGCTGTTACATCATTAACTGTATTTCCACCCTCCTGCAAAAGGTCTTGCAATAACTTGATAGTTCTTTTTTGCTCTTGAATTTGCCATGCGATTTTTTCTTGCTCTCGTTTGTTGCGAAATGCACTATAGGTAACGACACTTCCTGTCGCTATTATCAAACCCAGTGCGGGAGATACTACCGGAATCCATCCGGCTTGGGTAAATATGATATAATTAACTCCTAACAACAAAGTTAAAATGACCACCGTCCCAAGGGTCAAACTCAGTGGATGTTGAATTCGCCATGCGATAATTCCCCCCCCTAAACTCCACACCCATATCCAAACAACTTCACCCCACTCAGGGAAAAACCAAAATAAAGCTTGTTTGTTAAGGACAGCGCTGAGAATCTGGCTAACCATTTGCGCTTGGACAACAACTCCAGCCATTTTGGGATTTTCTTGCTGACTGGCACTGTAAGGTGTGTTAAAAATATCTTTGAGACTGGGTGCAGTTGAGCCAATAAGAACGATTTTATCTTTTATTAAAGCTGGTTCGACTTGATTTCCCAGCACTTCGCTAACACTGACAAGTTTTACAGGGTTAACAGAACGGTAATTTAGCAGAATTTGAAAGCCATTTGTATCTACTTTCTCATAACCTCCAGAGTTCCTCTGTAACGGTTTAAATATGGTATTATTAATCTGGAGTTCTTTATTCGCCGAAAATTTGGGTTGAATGTTTCCCAAATACCGCAGTGCTAGTTGTAAGCCTAGAGAGTAAGGAGTTGTACAAGCTGAGGTGGATTCTGGTTGTACCAAGAGTAGATTTCGACGAATAATATCATCTGTATCTGCAACGACATCGCTAAATCCTACTTGTTCTATTTGTGTTCCTGCTGGCGGTGGTGTGGGAGAATTAACAGAATCAGAATGTTTGCAGACAGAAATAATGCGATCGCTATTCTGTAAATGTTTCAATAATTTATCATGACCTGGCTCCACTCGCAAGTCCCGAAATATATCCAAACCAATTACTCGTGGTTGATATCCTTCTAGTTTCGTAAATAGCTTATCAAGAATTTCTCCTGATAATGGCCATTTTTGCAACTTTTCTAAATCTTTTTCAGTTACTCCCACAACTAAGATGCGAGGATCTAAACCAGGATTACCCCGCATTTGGATCATCTGGTCAAAAAGCTTCAACTCTATCGGTTCTAGCATTCCCAAACGCTGAATTCCAAAGAGCAATATTGTCGCAATTGCGCTAGAAATAATCGCCGGCTGTTTGAAAAAGTTTCTCATTTGCATACATAACATCACCAAGGATTGCCAACCATTGTAAACGCTGCCCAATAATAAGGATGGGATAATGGTCCATCAGGTTGCTGGATACTGTCAGCGGGTAAAGGTAAACTTCCAACTTTGCCTAAACCTCGTATTTGCCCGTTTTTTAAGTAAATCTCTCCTTTTGCCATAGCTACTTGAGCGTCTCTTAAAGCTTCTGCCCGAATTCTAGAGGTTTTCAAGCTTTGGTAAAATTTCGTCATCAAAGCCGCAGAACCAACATCATTGACTGCCCACAAACTTGCAACACTCGTTTTCACACCTGCGAGTATTGCTAACCCCGCAAATCCAATTTCTGCCTCTTCATCTCCCAAAGCTGTTCTACAAGCACTTAACACCAGCATCTCTACTTGAGGTTCATTAAAGCCTAATTTCCGAATTTGGTTTAAGCGTAACTTGTCTTCCCAGAGTTGAATATATGAATTACTCACAGGACCTGTGTTAAAATCAGCATGGGTTGCCATGTGAATAATTCCGAAAGGTTGTTGACGACGGATGATTTTGAGATTCTCTAAAGTCGCTTGCTTATTGAGGAATAATTTCCCCTGCCAAAGCTTAAACACCAATGTTGATAATTCAACGGGAACTGCTGGTAAAGGCTCTTGTCCTTGAGTTGTTTGAGAAACTCCCATCGCTAAAAGTTGAGATTTTTTGATGTCTGTGTAGAGAGTGTTGGTTAAGGTGAGACTGGGCATCAAGCCAATGCTGTATTTTTCTACCAAAAATCCTTTACCATTGTGTAAAGCAGCCATTGGGGTAGAACGCAAACCAACATCTGGGAGAAAAACTAGATTGTCGATACCTTGCGCTTGTAAATCTGCTTCTAATGGGGAAATTATCCAGCGATAAAGTTGTTGTGACAGAGGTAAATAACCGTCAGTCCGACGATTTCGCGGAATCACGATTTGATTGCGAAATTCCTCAGCTATTTTGAGAACTTTGGCTTTTGTCGCTTCGGGTATTCGTTTGCGGATAGGATTTCCTCTCCCTGTCACCATGACTAATTCTAGTTGCTCGCTGTTCTGTTCTGCTGTAGTATTAAGTTGTTTATTACCGGAAGAAGATAAAGGAGTAATTTCTACAGGAACAAAGCTGATGTAGATAAATGCAGGTTTAACACCAGTAGCTTTTTCAATATTTTGAGCAATTTCCTTACCGTCATCCAAGGTTTTCCGGTTAGGAATCGGTATACCTAATTGAGTCGCAACCCTACTAGTAAACTTATCTTCAGGAGTGGGATTAGTATCCAGTAGCGATCGATTTCCCTCAGAGGGGATGGTGGTGATAGAAACAGGATTATCACGTTTAACTGGATTATTTTCGCATTGAACTGTGCAGGGGTCAATAGTTGGAAGAGGACGTGGTTCTGGTGGTATAGGTGGTTCTGGTGGTATAACTGGTGGTGATGGGATATTAAGTCCTACTTGTTGAGGTAGTGAAGAGGAAACGCGATCGCTTGCTCCAACTGTAAAAGCATTAATTGTTCCAGTTGCATTACTTGGTGATGTATAATTAAGGGTTTCGCCTGGAATTAAGACATCTCCCGGATTTAAAACGGTGTTACCTCGCGTTAATGTTCCTGCTTGAATCCCATCAAGGACGACAAAGGTATTATCAAGATTGATGTCGCTGGTGTTTGTCGTAAAAGTAAAAGGAAAAGCAACACCAGCTTGAGCATTATTTGAGAGCGTGGAGTTTGTCATTAATGTTGGTGCGGTGTTAACAGAATTAATTGTAATCCCCGCAGGAGTACCAACAGCAGATCCACCAATATCTAAAACAGGAAAATTACCCGCAGATATAATTGAGGTTCCCCCCGCATTAATACTTCCTGCTGTACCATTAACAGTTGCATTCCCCACGGTAAAATCTATATTATCTGGTCCGCCATCATGTCGAATTGTAACAGTTCCTCCACCAGTGGCGATCGTATCACCAGTTCCGATTCCTTGAACAAGTCCGTTTGTCAGAACTCGAACATCACCACCTGTAGTCAAGATACCTTGTTGAGGATTGCTTTGACCAGCTTGAGTGTTGATGCTATCAAAACGAATTGTGCTACCAGCTGCATTAGTTGTTTGGAGAGTGACATCACCACCGCTAGCAGTTCCACCACGTTCGCCAAGGTTGACATTTGCGGAAGAGTTTATTGCTCCTGTAGTGATATTACCACCGCTAGTGGCGATGATGGCGGCACCTGTACCCAAACCAAAACCATTATTTGAAGAGGAATCAATCGTATTAGTCAGGATATCGCCTGGGGAAGTTAAAGTTATTGTTCCTGCGGCATTTCCACCAGTAAAGCCGTTATTGTTGCTTGTATTTAGTTGATTTAGAGTAATTCCGCCGCTGGTGGTGGTAACATTAATATTGCCAGAACCATATCCATTTCCAGCGGCAATGATATTACCTGCATTGATATTGCCATTTGCAGACAGATTTACATTACCGCTAGTGGTAAAATTTCCAGTTGTGTCCAGATTGCCCAAAAATAAACTCGCTCCAGAAATGTTGATATTTCCCCCAGCATTTCTGATTGTGTCAGTGGGATTAGCAAAGATGACAGAACCGCTTTGAGAAAACAAGCTGAAATTTCCACCGTTCAATGTCGCTGTACCGGGGATAGTTACTCCGGGGGTAGCTCCAGTAATGGAATTGATGGTAATATTTCCAGTAGCCTGTAAGTCGATATTTGTCGCTAAACTTAAAGCTCCCCAAGAAACGGTATTCGCACCATTATCAGGCAACCCAAAAGGAATATTACCAGCCGTACCGTCAAAACTACCACCTGAAGGCGCATCGATAATCGTTAATGTGCTGGGATCTAATAATAAAGTACCAAAATTACCGCTATTCGCAGAAGTATCAACATAACCTTGAAAAGTTAAGAAATTTTTCCCAGATACTTCTACAAAACCACCATTCCCAGAATTTAACCCACCACGAGCAGATATATTACCAAAAAACTGAGTGGTGTCATTACCCCAAACAATAACACGTCCGCCATTGCCATTCAACTTACCCTGAGCATTAATCACAGAGTTGGAATCAACATAAGTCTGATTCGCATTCGGAACCGTTCCCTTACCCTGATAATCGCCACCAATTAACACCGTACCACCATTACTACTGCCAGAGGCGTCAATATTTCCATTAATCACCGCAACTTGCTTACCCAAAACATTGACTGTACCCCCGGTTGAACCAGATACATCAACTTTGCCAGATATAATAGTTGTACCTGGGGAAGTTGGAATTTTCAGGTTTGAATTTATTAGTTGTACAGTACCATCAGAATTAGCAGTTAAGCCAGTATTCCCCACAGTGAGCAATTCTGGTAAAGAAGCGACAGGAATAGTGGAGCTTGATTCATTGCTCAAAGGCTGAATTTCCAAACTTAAAATATTTCCCGGTTGACTCAAACGTACCCAACTTTGTCCAGGAACCGATGAAACGACGATTTGCCCCCCAGGAGCGGAAAGTTGCCCAGTATTAATTACTGTACCACCTAGTAAAGTTAAACTTTGACCCGTCCCCACACCTAAATTCCCAGCATTAATAATTGCTCCTGGTTGGTTGGTTGTAAAAGCGAATCCGTTGGGTTTCCCTACCAATGTAGTATAGTTATTTGTGGCGATCGCATCAAACCAAAGATTTCCAAACCCAATACCATTTGCCGTTGTCGCCGTAAAAGCACCAGGAACGTTTAAACTAGCATTTGCACCAAATACAATTCCTGCTGGATTCAGCAAAAATAAATTAGGACTTCCACCCGTTACCTGAATCAAACCATTGATAATGGAAGGATTACCCCCTGTAACTCTACCCAGAATATTTTGCAAAACTGGATTAGCCTGAAAATTGGCGATTTGTTCTCGTGAAATGCCAAACTCTTGAAAGCTGTGAAATAAGTTTGTCCCATCACCAGAAGTTTTTCCACCACTAATATCAAGTCTATTTCCGTTAGGCGTCACAATTGTACTTGTTCCGTCAGCAGCGGGAATAATTTGTTGCGCTGAAGCTAATCCCGTATTCATAATTGCGATTAGGGGAAGAAGACTTAGTGCAAGGTAGCGGAAATTATTATTTACAGGACTTATGCACGAGTCACCGAATAACGTTCGCCCTTGGCGAAGCCTCTCGTTCGCGCAGCGTCTCCCACAGGAGAAGAGAAGGCTACCGCAGAGAACACGGTAGTTTTTGTGTAAGTCTTGATTTGGTTGAAAAAGCTGACTGTAGAAGCTTTGTTTTTTTCTGTCTTCTAATACTCGCTTGCGCTTTAACAAAAACCGACCGTTGGATAATTCTACATCAATTTGATATTTTTCAGCAAGTCCCCGCCGTTTTAACGCTTCAGAAATTACCCGCTGAGATAATAGAAGCATTTCCAATCTACGCTCTTGGGTAATATTCCCTGGATGAGTCCGATAATAGTAAAGTGGCTTTTTTACCCGTCCGACGGAAGCAACTTCAGAGAGTCGCAGACATAAATCGTAATCTTCAACGACATCTGGTGAACCCTCAAAACCCTTAACTTGCTCGAAAAGCGATCGCCTAATTAAGCGAAAATGGAAAGTCATAAAGTCTACCAACAGCCGTTCAAAAGAGTAGGGAATTGAACAGCGATGACCGTAACTGGTTACTTTACCACTTTCATTTATATCGAAATAATCTGTATAAACAAAACCCATTTCTGGATTCCGTACAAGTACAGCGGCAGTTTCCGCTATTGCGGTAGGAGCGAGCAAATCGTCGCTATCTAAGAATCCGATGTATTCTCCCTTTGTTTGCAAAGCTGCTGCTTGACGCGCTGCCGCAATGCCTAAATGAGGTGCTTTTACTACCCGTACTCGCCCATCTTGTTGAGCAAACTTGTTCGCGATTTTTTCTGATTCATCTGTAGAACCATCATCCCAAATTAACAACTCCAAGTCTTCCCATGTCTGTCCTAAGACGCTAGCGATCGCATCTGGGAGGTAATTTTCCCGATTGTAGTTGACGATGATAATGGAGATTAATGGCGACATGGAACTCAGGGGCAAGTCAAGGGTGTAATCACAATATAGTCCCCATTTGGAGCATCTCGGTGAAATCACTAAAAAATGTAACTATTTAAAGTACAAAAATCCCATTTGAGTGCAGGTATGACATACTTCAAACATCGGCATTAGAAAATCAGGACTTACGCAACTGGCACATATATCGACTTCGAGAGTCAAGAGTCAAAAGTCCAAAAAATCTCGACTTTTAAATGCGTGACTTTTGACAACCTCTACGAAAAAAATATGACACGCATCTCTAGTCCTATAAATGTAGAGACGTAGCACAGAATAGTCTGTTGGTTTCAGGTAACGCATCATAAGCATAGCAGTCGATGTCTATTAGACATCTGGTAGAAAAGACGTAAAGACGTAGCACAGAATAGTCTCTACAAAGGTTTCAGGTAATGCATCATAAAATTCGGTCGATATCCATTGCTGAATATCAAAGACGCGGTTTCCACACTTTCCAATATGTTTTATGAAATCCCTAATTTCTCCTAGAGACGTTCCGATGGGATGTCTCTACCATCAGAGCCAAAATATACGTGTCAGATATGCTTTGTTAATTCTGCACTCTATCTGCATTGTTTGCATATCACTAAAAGCTACGGCTGACGATGGCAATATAAATAACGTAACATTTCCACCAATTGCACAGACATCCGATATTAACCCATCCCCAAAACCAGAAACAAGCCATCGCACTTTTGTCCGTCAAATCAAAGTTGTCGATAGCACTGTTTTTAGCGAAAAAGACTTTAACCCCATTTTACAGCCCTATGTCGGACGCGAATTAACCATTGAAGAAATTAGACAAGCCGCAGATAAAATTACTCAACTTTATTTAAATCAAAAGTATATCAATTCCAGAGCGATTCCGGTAACTGAGCAAACTAGAGACGGTGTGGTGGTAATTCGTGTCATCGAAGGACGTGTCTCGGAGATTGAAGTTCAAGGAACAAACCGATTAAATCCAGGTTATATTCGCGATCGCATCAAACTTGGTGCTAATATCCCTCTTAATACTATACAACTTGAAGACCAACTAAAGTTACTGCGAATCGATCCACTTTTCACCAATGTGGAAGCTAGTTTACGTCCTACAGGTAAGGTTGGTCAAAGTATTCTCATTGTCAGAGTGCAAGAAGCGAACCCGATAACCGTTAACTTTGGTGTAGATAACTATTCACCACCTAGCGTTGGTGGAGAAAGATTGGGTATTGAATTGCGTCATCGCAATTTAATTGGAATTGGTGATGAGTTGGCAGGTTCATATTATCATACTCTGTCAGGCGGTTCTGACGTTTTTGATTTTAGTTATCAAATTCCCGTTAATGCGATGAATGGCAAGGTACAATTTAGGGCTGCCCCCAATCGGAACGAAATTACCGAAGCTCCATTTAGTAGGTTAGGCATTCGGGCAGATCAAGATTTATATGAAATCAATTATCGTCAGCCGTTGGTGCGATCGCCAAGAGAAGAATTTGCTCTTTCCTTAGGATTTACCTATCAAGATGGTCAAACCTTTCTTTTTGATCGACTTCCCACCCCTTTTGGTATTGGTCCTGATGAAAATGGAGTTAGTCGTACCAGCGTAATCAAGTTTAGCCAAGATTATATCAAACGCGACGCCCAAGGAGCTACTTTTGTGCGATCGCAATTTAATTTTGGTACTGGCTTATTTGATGCTACCATAAATAATAACTCCATCCCTGACGGTCGTTTTTTCAGTTGGTTAGCGCAAGCACAGCGCGTACAAAAACTGAATGACGATCACTTGTTGCTGATTCAAGCCGACTTACAATTAACACCAGACAGCTTACTACCTTCCCAACAATTTGTAATTGGTGGTGGACAGTCGGTGAGGGGATATCGGCAAAACATTCGTTCTGGGGATAATGGTTTTCGTTTCGCAATTGAAGATAGATTTACCCTCAAACGCAACGAGTCAGGATTATCCACAATTGTGCTTATACCATTTCTGGATATGGGAGCCATCTGGAATCAATCTGATAATCCGAACAAACTACCCAGCCAAAGATTTTTAGCAAGTGCAGGTTTAGGGGTATTGTGGAATCAAGCATTAGGAATCGATCGCTTAACTTTACGACTCGATTATGGAATACCCTTCATCGATTTAAACGATAAAGGTAATAATGCCCAAGACGAAGGCTTTTATTTTAGCCTGCGTTATCAACCGTAGTCAGGACTTCAGTCCTCAAAGGAAGAGCGCTGAAACATAATTATTATATCATGTCCGTTTAATTAACAGTAATAAAAACCTACCTACCATCGTAGAGACGTTCCTACCTACCATCGTAGAGACGTTCCTACCTACCATCGTAGAGACGTTCCGGTGGAACGTCTTTTCAGTATGTGTGATTGCCGAACATGATATTATGTCTACCCGTGAACGT
Source organism: Tolypothrix brevis GSE-NOS-MK-07-07A (assembly GCA_019358985.1). GTDB lineage: Bacteria > Cyanobacteriota > Cyanobacteriia > Cyanobacteriales > Nostocaceae > Hassallia > Hassallia brevis. Next base: position 68,955 of record JAHHIJ010000023.1, read on the forward strand.
TTCCACCAGCTTTTAAGTATTCAAAGGAAGAGCGCTATAAATTGCTCTTTGCGCTCACTACAGAATTATAATCAACACAAGTTTCATTTATATCTACCCGTGAATGTTCCCACCAGCTTTTCTACCCAAACTCGCAAAGCAGATCACATCCGCATCTGTCTTGAAGAAGACGTTCAATGTCAGCAAATCACTAATGGACTCGAACGCTATCGCTTTACTCATTCGTGCTTACCGGAATTAGACCGTCAGGACATTGACATCAGCACAACGTTTTTAGGGAAAACCCTCTTAGCACCGTTGCTAATTTCTTCCATGACTGGTGGTACAGAACAAGCGGGAATCATTAACCGTCGCTTGGCGGAAGTCGCACAACATTATAAAATAGCAATGGGTGTTGGTTCTCAACGTGTGGCAGTAGAAAAACCCTCAGTTGCAGATACCTTTGCGCTGCGAAAGTACGCACCAGACGTTTTGCTGCTTGCGAATTTGGGCGCTGTGCAATTTAATTATAAATACGGTATAGACGAATGTCTGCGCGTAGTCGATATTTTGTCAGCCGATGCTTTAATTTTACACCTAAACCCGTTGCAAGAATGCATCCAAGCGCGAGGCGATACGAATTTTCGCGGATTGCTTGACAAAATCGCCGACTTATGTGGTAAGATAGAAGTACCTGTGATTGTGAAAGAAGTAGGAAATGGCATTTCTGCGAAAATGGCAGAGAAGCTGATTGCTGCGGGTGTGACAGCAATTGATGTAGCCGGTGCAGGTGGTACATCTTGGGCAAAGGTAGAAAGTGAAAGAGCAGAAAGTGCTTTACAAAGACGTTTAGGAGAAACCTTTGGTGATTGGGGTTTACCGACAGCAGAATGTATTACAAGTATTCGCAGTGTTGCACCAAAAGTGCCATTGATCGCTTCTGGGGGATTGCGTCATGGATTAGATGTGGCAAAAGCGATCGCACTCAAAGCAGACATTGCAGGTTTGGCAATGCCATTCTTGCAAGCAGCAGCAGTGGGAGAAGCAGCACTCAGGGATTTGGCTGATGTCTTAATTGCGGAAATCACCACAGTGTTATTCTGTACTGGTAATGCTACCTTATATGAGTTGCAAAATTCTGGAAGTTTACAAAAAATAGAAAACTAACCCCCTTCCCGACAAGGATATCGTTAGCAAGGGGTTTGAAACTCTTATATAACGATTTTTTGTTATTCTACACGATTGTAGAGACGTTCCGCCGGAACGTCTTTACGAATGTTAACTCTGGCGGAACGTCTTTACGAATGTTAACTCTGGCGGAACGTCTTTACGAATGTTAACTCCGGCGGAACGTCTTTACGAATGTTAACTCTGGCGGAACGTCTTTACGAATGTTAACTCTGGCGGAACGTCTTTACGAATGTTAACTCTGGCGGAACGTCTTTACGAATGTTAACTCTGGCGGAACGTCTTTACGAATGTTAGGTGTGAGATATTCGGTGGAATTATAAACAAGTCAATCTTCCAAGGTTTTTGACTATTGACTAATGACTAATAACTAAAAAAATGCATAATTTTCTCAAACAAACTTTTGCGAGCTTAGTTGGCAGCTTACTGGGACTAATTATTTTTTGCGGTGTTGGCACCGGCACACTATTCTTTCTATTCCTTGTTGCTGCTACCTCAAAAGACACTGGACCTTTAGTTAAGGATAAATCAGTGTTGGTTTTTGACTTAGCGACGAAAATCACTGACAGCGAGCCAAGTTCTAACGAACTTTTTCAACAAGCACTATCAGGTGAATATGACAATAGAATATCACTCCGCAGGGTGATCGATACTTTAGAAAAAGCGCGTCGTGATAAACGAATTGTTGGTATTTATTTGGATGGAACTCACACCTCAGGAGGTAGTAGCGTTGCGGGTTTTGCGACTCTTAAAGAAGTCCGTCAGGAGTTGGAGAAGTTCCGTGCCTCTGGCAAGAAGATTATAGCATACGGCATGGAATTGGGGGAACGGGAATATTACTTAAGTTCGGTTGCCGATACCGTTATCGTCAACCCTTTGGGAGCAATGGAAGTTAACGGTTTGAGTACACAAACAATGTTTCTGTCGGGAGCATTGCAAAAGTATGGTATCGGCGTTCAAGTTGTGCGCGTTGGTAAATTTAAAGGCGCAGTGGAACCGTATATACTACCAAAATTGAGTCCAGAAAACCGCCAACAAACTCAAAAATTGTTAGATGATGTTTGGTCAGAATGGCGGACTACGGTGGGTAAAAGTCGCAAACTTACCCCTCAAAAGTTGCAAGCGATCGCCGATAATCAAGGGATCTTAATGGCTGACGAAGCCAAAGCTAGCGGTTTAGTGGATCGGGTAAACTATTTCGATGAAGTAGTTACCGATTTGAAAAAGTTAACTGATAGCGACAAGGAAGATAAAACATTCCGCCAAATTGATTTAGCAGAATACGCCGGAGTTTCTGGCAAAGAATTTGGTATAGAACGCGACTCTAAAAATAAAATTGCTGTGGTTTATGCAGAAGGGGAAATAGTCGATGGTGAAGGAAATGATAGCGAAGTTGGAGGCGATCGCTTCGCCAAAACCTTCCGCAAACTACGACAAGATAAAAATGTCAAAGCCGTTGTCTTGCGGATCAACAGTCCCGGTGGTAGCGCTACTGCCGCTGAAGTGATGCAGCGAGAAGTACGACTAACTCGCAAAATCAAACCAGTAGTCGTCTCAATGGGTGATGTGGCTGCCTCTGGTGGTTACTGGATAGCGAGCGATTCCAACCGCATTTTCGCCGAACCAAACACCATCACAGGCTCAATCGGTGTCTTTGGTTTATTACTAAATGGACAAAAACTGGCAAATGATAACGGCATCACCTGGGATTCAGTCAAAACCGGACGCTATGCTGATAGTCAAACCATATCTCGTCCCAAATCTACCGAAGAGTTAGCTGTTTATCAGCGCAGCGTTAACCGCATTTACAATCTATTCCTCAACAAAGTTTCTCAAGGACGCAAACTTCCACAACAAAAGGTAGCAGAAATAGCTCAAGGACGAGTTTGGTCTGGGGTAGCGGCAAAGCAAATCGGTTTAGTTGATGAAATTGGCGGCATTGATACTGCTATAGATTATGCCGCTAAAAGCGCGAATTTAGGAAATGATTGGGAATTACAAGAGCATCCCAGATACAGCACCTTTGAAGAACGCTTTTTTGGTAGGGCAACTCAAGAAGCGCGGACTATTTTGGGAATTGAGAAATCAACAACTAAATCACCCGATTTACTAACCGCTGAATTCCAGAAACTACAAAAAGAATTAGCGATTATGCAAAAAATGAACGATCCCCTCGGCGTTTATGCTCGTTTGCCATTCAACTTTACGATTAGGTAATAGGCGTCTCCAGAAAATACGTAGAGACGTAGCACTGCTACGTCTAATCAAGGGTTTCGGTTAACGCATAGTTCATTTTCACTCCTATGTCTAATCATAAAGAGGTTTTTTTAGACGGGAACAGCTGACATTATTTCCACCTATGTGTAAAGTAGGTTAGATACCATCAGTAAGATTTTTCGCAACCCTCTATGGAGAGAAAAACCAAACGCCTTTTACTGCTAATTATTTCCTGTAGTGTCACCGGTGTAATTTTAGGAGGTACGGCAAGCTGGGCAGAAAGCACCATTTGCTTACAAGCCGATACCGTGACGAGTGAGTGCTTGACCCAAAACCCCATTAACAAAACTATAGAAGGAATGAGTACTGGTTTGCTAGCTGGGGCTGGGGCAGCTTTTGGTGCCGCATGGCAGTTGAGACGTGAAGATTAAAAGCGGTAGTTGCGATCGCGTACCCACATACTAACAGGTACAGCGTTACCCTCTGCATCTACTTTAACTTCAACTAAAATCGGTTTTTGCTGTCTTTGTCGGGTTTGCTGTGCCCGAAAAAGATTATTATTAATTTGCTGCCTTTGGTCTTCTGGGATGGAATATGATTTTATCCCGTAGTTAATAGACCCATCCTCATAAATACCCTTTAAAGCTACCTGATTTGCGGCTAAGGTTCTAGGGGGATTAGCACTAACTCGCACCGGTTTCCAAGCTCTAGGATTACGAGAATTTGGAAATTGTTGCTCTTGCAAAGTTACATAAAAGTTGGTTCCCTCAGCTAAAGAAACATATTGTCTGCTTCTATTAGAACGGCGTCTAACTAATTCTTGCCATCCTGGCAATCTTTTCAAAGTGTTGTAACGAGCGATGTTGTAATCAAGGTTTACCGAGTTTCCCTGTAGCGCATTGTTAGGATTTACTGGTACAGTTTGCAAGATTACTGTTTTGCCAGTGAAATGAGTAAACATCGCTTGAAATGGTATTGCCATAATCAATGTTGTTTGAATCACCAAAGGAACTATCAACCGCCAAAATGGTAAAGGCTTTGTTGATTTTTGTTCATTAGCTTTAATGTAATCGTCAAAAGTCACCTTTTTGGAAAATTCCATTTCCGGTGTCAAAGATTTGTTAGATTCGTTGGAATTGCTTTTCATTTTTGATAGTTGATGGTTGATAGTTGATAGTTGATGGTTGATGATTGATGGTTGATAGTTGATGGTTGCAATGCAATACAGAACCTCACCCCGTCCGTTCCGGACACCCCTCTCCTTTATAAGGAGAGGGGAAGGGGGTGAGGTTTTATTTACCTCACTCAACCGAGAACCACTATCAACTAACTGTTGAACGCCGTTCAAACCAAAGTCCGGCGCTAATGATACTGACACCGCACATACCAAAGACAAAAGACTTGAAAATTAAGTCTGTGTCATATTCCCACATGCGGCTAATAATTTGCAGTGTTAATAACAGCATTCCGCCCCAAAATGTGCGCCTATCACCGTATTCTATGCCGTGTCGCATAAGTCCAAAGGCGAATATTCCCAGAAGAATATTGAAGATAAAAACTGCTAAACCGGGAATACGAGTAACAGCTTGATGCCAAAAAGGTATCAAGGCGACAATGACAAGAAAACTCGTAATGAAGACATTAGTGATATCCATTCCTCGACGGGTTAGACTGTTGCGATAACGCAGCATAAACAACCATTGCAATACTACTAAACCGCTGAGAATTCCTAAATCAATCAGGGGAAAAGACTGAATTTGCGAGTTGGTTGTTAGCGGATAAAATCCGGAAGATGGATATTGCCAAACCCAATAAAAGGAAAGGACATAAAATAGAGTTCCGAAAAACCATAGCGAGAGACTTTGGGCGAGGGGTTGAAATAACCTAAAATTGATTGTGGGCAATAGTAGGTCATCGTAACTCCAAAATAGTGCGGCTGGAAGTGCAAAAGCAAAAGATGCAACCCAAGGCGCTGTATTGTTAGAATAAGCTAAACGTTGCAGTGGATTGAGGTTGAATTGCAAGGAGATAGTAAAGGCGATCGCAGAAATAGCAAATATCCAACGCGAGCGACATAAATAAGCTAAGGGTACAAACAGCAACCAAATAAATAATGGCATATGTTGCACCAACAACCGTGACCAACTAAAGTCACTTGCAGAGTAGGATAATTCTCCTAATCCCGTCCAATATCCTATTTGTATGAGGATAATTGATAACATTCCTAAGGAAGTCAAGCTAAGTCCATATGCCATGATTAAAACACCCAACCCCCAACAAAGAAATAGTTGAGAAGTTGAACCGCTGATGTTAAACATTTGCGCCATCAACGCAATATTTGCACCTAATATCAAAGCAGCTAAAATTAGTAGACCTTCTCCTAATAGTTGCTTGCTACGTGGCTGCTTTTTTCCTTCGGCATTAAGTGTAGGTTCTCTAAAAGAGAAAAAACCTGTGATAGTGGTCGCGAAAAACAAACTGATCAAAATCACAAATTTGACATCTCGTGACCATGCTTGCCAGTTTGCAGCTACAAAGGTAATTATGCCTAAGCTTAATAAAATGCCACCGATGGCAATCACCATGAAAATGAAGCGATCGCGTGCAGCTATTTCCAGGTTATCAAATTGATAACGTTTTCCCAGATCTTGGTAACATGAAGAACTAATTATTCCTTCATCCCGCCATTTCTGTGCTTCTTGGCGTAATTTTCGCCGAAAATTGTCTAATACCATGACAATCTCCAATGCCGTTTAGTCATAGCAATACTCCATTTTAGGTTGTGACTTGACAGGGTGAGCAGAGATGGATGTAACGCAGAAGAGAATCCCCACCTACCACCGTTCACTAATCACTATGCGGATTGCTATAAGGCGGTCATAATATTATTAGTATGATACCAATCTTGTGATTAAATTGTTCTTATGTGACAGTTTGACTGATGGTTTTGTGAAAATTAAATGTAAACTTCAGAGCGTAAGAAGTGATAAATCGCGGTTCTATTAGTAATAATACGAACCGCCTTCGCGCTTCGCGTCTCCGTTCGCGGAGCGTCCCGAAGGGAAGGAGAAGGTGCCAAGGACGCAGAGAATGAGGGAAGAGAGGTTAGGAGTTATATCATGTCCAGTAAATTATTTACAATTGTAAAGACGTTCCGCCGGAACGTCTCTACGACGGTTGCGTTGTTTTTATTAATGTTAATTAAACGGACATGATATTATTTGGTGTTGCCGCTGTTGAAATCGGTGACCAGCTATTAATTGACAGGGAACGCTAAGAAAAAACCCTTTCCCATGAACCCATGAGTCCCCTCTTTTTCATTTATCTTTATTTGGCAAGTTACTTTGATTTACATCAGGAATTACTGCGCGAAATTCTTGATTTTCTAATTGCTGAACATTAAGCTCTTGAAAACCTTGAGAAGACTTATCTAAATTCAATGTCATACCACCCACAGCTTTATCGTTAATCAATAAATCATAAGTTCCTTGTTGCAGTCTTTCTAAATAATAAACTCCAGCGGTGTTGGTTACAGAAAATAACCGCACTTTAGAATATGAAGAAACAGCTTCCACCCTCGCACCATTAATTGGTTTACCTTGTGCATCGGTAATAACTCCCGAAAAGGTGTAAGCACGAGTTAATGGTAACATTACTGGTGTGTAAGAACCGGCGATAACATCGACTGCGTAAGCGTCAGTTTTAGCTTGCCAATCTTCGGGGAAACCTGCCGGATCTAAATCTAAACGATAAGTACCTGGATTTAAGCGTACCAAAATGCGATCGCTTTGAATATCCGGTTGCAATGATTTGACAACCCTATTGTTAAGCAGTAACAATGTATCTGCATTTTCTGTATATAATCCTTCCCCAGCATCGCGTTTGCCGTTATTATTGTGATCAAAGAACGGCTGAATCAATAAACCACCTTGGGTACGGAAATAATCAGAACGTCTATCCCCCGGTGTAATTCCGCTTTGCAAACCGGCGCTAGAAACTAAGTCTATATTAAAGCTGGCTTGTTCGGAAGTCACCGATACGCCTTGATAACGCGCCCGCAACAAAATACCTGGTAAAATTGTAGTTGATAATGAAGCGATCGCACCGCTACCCTGAGAACCAATCCCATAACCTAACTGCGCTTCCCAACGATAATTTCCATCGTTAGCGCGTTGTCTGGAACGATATCGCCAACCTAAACTAAGTAAATTATTACTCAAATTTTGACTGCGGGTTTCATAACTTACTAACAGCGAGTTTCCTAAATTCAAAAAGCTGCTGCTTCGAGAAAAATTATAACTGAATTCTGATAAAGTGCCGATTTCGTTACCGCGTTGATTTAATTCTAATCTGCCCAGACGTTGCAGCCAAGTCCAACGCAAGCGGTTTTCGGTATCTAAGCTAATACGAGCGAAGGTAAAAGCGTTTTTGCCACTAAAGTTTAATTGTACACCACCGCCTGTAGCGTCGCGGCTATCGGTAGTAGCAAATAAACTTAAACCAGGAAAAAGGCGCCAATCTATGTTAAAACGATTAGAAAAGCGATCGCTTGTAAATGATGCACTCAAACTACGAGTCGGATTAAACCGGATGTCTGCGTTCACATCCCATTTACTACCGCTGAGTGCAGAAACTGCAACTTCTAAAGGCAAATTTGACGGACGATAGAATAATTCTGCTAAACCTCTGGCGGAATCGTCGTATACTCCACCTACACCGACTGTGAGATTTTCTGATAAACCCCATCTTTGAGCGACTCCACCACGAAAATCAGAAAAGTTGCCCAACAGACTGTTATTTAATTCGCGTCGCAAACCACCAGAAAAAACCAACGCCGAAGAACCTGCGGGTAATTGTCCTGGTACAATTGAGTAAGTAGCTTCGCGGATTTCTGGTTGAGCGGTGAGTCGTCCTTCTGGGTAAAGCAAGACGCGGTAACTACTGCCAGAGTATTGATTTTCACTTCTGACGTTTTCAAAGCGGTAAATTCCCGAAGAGTCAACTAAGACTTCGCCAATTATGCGATCGCCAAATGCTTCTGCTAACCTGACTAAAGTACCCGGTTGAGCCTTACCTGTAATTGTCCTGCCAATTTGCGAAGCTTGCAACCGCAAACGAGGATCGACAAAACCACCACCAAACAGTTGCGGTGGAGTAAATCCTTGTCGTTGAATATATGTAAAACCCCAATAATCGCTTGCACCTTGACTGCGCCAAAAAGTCGGCTGAGAACCTAATATATAGTCAGATTGATTATTTGGTCGATAAAATTGTGCTTCTGCTAATCTCCAACTTGATGCGTCTTGGAAATTTGGCTGATCTGTACGCACAAACCAACTACCGCCAAACACACTACCAACTGCGAGAAAATCACCTCTGTAACTCGCTCCTGTGCCTTCCGAACCGCTGGCATTAACTTTTTGTTCAATTGCGCCAAAACTGAAATTACCCGGTGCAATTCGTGGTATACCTTCTAATATAATCGGCGGTTCCCCTTGCCCAATTCTCGAACTAGATTGATTCAGCCAAGGTACATCAAGCTCAATCGCATAATCGTTGATGTTGAATTTCGCTTTGATGCCAAACAGAGTATCTAAATCTTGAATGGAAAATACTAAGCCTAACTCAGGATCGTTGCGAATTTTTTTTGGGTTGATACGAGTTACTATACCAGGCGATCGCACTTCTAATTGACCATCTGGTAAATTCTTTAAGTCTAATTTCAACGCTTGAATTACATCATCAAACGGTAATAGCCAATTTTCAAAGTTAATAGCTTGCGTTCCGTCTTCTTGTCCCCGGATAATCACGCTGGGGTTCACATTGCGTTTGCCCACACTTAAACCAACCGGAAATGTACTGAATTGCTTTGTCTTTTTTTCCAATTCAGATTTAACTTCCGGCGTCAGTGTTTCCGGCTTTGGTTGCGTGTTTTCTGCTAAATCAGCAGCAACTTTATCTGGAAAACCTAACTCCCCAACACCCTTCCCTTGTAGGGAAGGGGGAGAATCAAAGCCTCTCTCCTCGTAGGAGAGAGGTTTTCTAGATTTAACCAGCCTCTCCCGCAGATCCGCCCGACTAGCTTCACTAATTGGCAAACTTTTTAACCTTTCTGCCAAGGAAAGTGAATCGTAGTTCGTCTGATCTGAAGTTGCATTCGTAGATTTTGCATCAACACTCCCCTCTCCTTTATCAAGAGAGGGGTTAGGGGAACCAGTGCGTTGCGGAGGTTTCCGAGGCAGCGCGTTGCGCGGGTTAAGAGCGTTGTAGCGACTGCCGTTCCGTTGTAGCACCTGGGGTGGTGAGGTATGATCTATAACAGTTTCTTCCAATAAGTCAGGGATAGGGTTCTTAGCCTTAGCTGGAGTAGCGAAAAAAAGGCAAACCGCAAAAGCAGAAAGGTAAAACAGGGGATTTTTCACGGTGAATTTTACCTTCTCTTTCTGGTTGGTGATGGGGTAGAATTGCCTCCAGGGACAGTTAAATCCAGCTTGAATGGTAGTTTACTTTTGTCGTTATCTTCACCCCAAAGCAACTCACCACTTAGTTGATATGTGCCAGGAGAAAGAGCTAATTCATCTTTCTTAGATTGATTTAAAATTAAATTGCGATCGCCATCAGGCACAATACCAGTATCTGGTGATTCTCCAGATTTAACAACCGTTCCACCTTGCTTGAGAGTCCATTTAATAGATGTGTAAGCAGACGCTTTACCACTGTTGCGAACTAATAGTTGTATCTTCTTTGCTTCGGCATTCCATCTGACGCTATCCACCATCAAATTAGGACGCACATCACCTTTACGGACAAAAAACGCGCTACCAACACGAGTGATAATGTTGGTTGTAATTCCATTCCCATTCTTGACAGTATTCGGCTTTAAAGGTTCAGTAAAAATCATTGTCCGATATTCACCAGCCGGCAAACTGGGAGCCAAACGAGCATTGAGACGAACTCTTCTAGTTGTTCCTGGTGGGACAACAAGTTCACGCGGCGAAAATTGCAAATATGGTCTTAAATCGGAAGGGCTAGAAGGTAAACTTTCAAATCCCTTATCTCGATTGTATGTAAAGGATTCAGCGTAGACGCGAGCGCGAAAGGTTTCGTTACTAGTATTTGTGATATTAATAACGCCTTGAGCTTGACCACGATTAGTTTTAACTTCAATTTTTAATGGTGATAGACTGACTTGTGCTTCACTTGCTCCTGCCCAAAGTAAAGCCGCAGATAATGCCCAGGAACTTAAATGCAAAGCAGTACGAATAGGTACGGAAATAACTCCCACGTTTTGATTTGAAAATAACATTTTAATTTAATTCTCCGAACAGTTAAAGCTTATAAAAGCCTGCTTACTTTATGCCACGTAAATTTCGATGACTTTGGTAGATACACAATTATAAAAAATGACAATTCATAATGGAGTAGTGATAAACTAATAGTTAATATTCCTAACTTTTAATTTTATAATTTATCAATTAAACATCTCCATAAAACAATGTAGAGACGCGAAATTTCGCGTCTCTCTACATGGGTTGTGGACAACGCATAATTCATTTTCACTCCTATGTCAATTACTCGTTAACAGTGATTCTGTTTTAGCAGTATTTTTAGCTAGTGATAACCGTAGAATCTACAGTATTTATCAACAGATGATATTAAGCCTAGTTAAATACTCGCTATTTCCACCGAACCCTACCCCGCATTGGGAGCATCCCGGCATGAATGCGATGTGATATGACTTTGTAGGTATCGCCATGTTCAGGCAATTTATGAGAAACTAGAAGATATTAGAAAAAATAACTTATGTTAGGATAATATAACTACCAATACTAAAACAAATTAATATCTACTCATGTTATTAAATTATGTACTATGAGAACCTAGAAGATATTAGAAAATAAAATTTATGTTAGGTCTAGAAAGAATTACATTTAATCCTCGCATTATGGCGGGACAAGCGTGCATTCGCGGAATGCGGATTCCAGTTTCATTGGTGGTTAATTTGGTAGCTAATGGCAAACCTGTAGAAGAGATTTTAGAAGAATATCCTGATTTAGAACCAGAGGATATTCGTCAATCTTTACTTTACGCAGCTTGGTTAACTCAAGAACGGGTTTATCCGTTCAAAACGGCTTAATTAAGTAAAATGAAATTTTTAGCTGATATGGGAATTTCTCTACGCACTGTGTCTTGGTTGCGTAGTGCTGGTTATGATGTGGTACATTTGCGCGATGAAGGGTTGCAAAGACTACCAGATGATCAGATTTTAATGAAAGCTCGTACAGAAGGGAGGATTTTATTAACTGTAGACTTGGATTTTGCCCAACTTTTAGCTACTAGTGGAGATAATTTACCCAGTGTAATTTTGTTTAGATTAGGAAATGAAAATTACAACGCAATTAATGAGCGTTTGACGGAAGTTTTAAGGGAATGTGAGGCAGATTTAGAAGTAGGGGCAATTATTTCTGTCAGTAATGAAACTTTCCGGGTAAGGCGATTACCGATATAAGTTAAGTTGATTGTTAGTGTAGCTTAACGTAGCGATAACCTACGGAGTCACTTGGCGATCGCACTGTGGAGATTTTGGAGGCGATCGCATATCCGATAAAGTCAGGTTAGCGCACTATCCAGCACATAAATAAAATTTATGGTTTGTATCAAGTATCTATGAAGATGAACTTAATCTTCTATATTCAATGTTAAAACCGAATTAATTGAAATTAATACAGAACTAAAAAGACAGGTAAATAATGGATTTTATTCAACAAGCGAAAAATTTAGGAGAAACAGTTAAGGAAAAGGTTCAAGAAACCACGGGGCAAATCAGAACTGCTATTGATGAAACTAATCAAGTAACTGCTGAATTTATAGTTTCAAGCAATGCTGCAATTGAAAGTAGCATTAAAGTCAGCCAAGAAGCGACTGAGTTGATAAACAAAACTGTACTTGGAATCAGCACGGTAGGAATTGCGATCGCAAACGACTTAAAAAATTTACCCACAACCGCAATAGAACTGGCACAAGAAATGCCAAAGATTGCAACGAGGTTGCGTTACCGAGCAGGTGTTCGACTAGGTGATGTACCACGTACTGACTCTGATGTAATGAAGCTATTTGCAAAAATTCCGCTCACCTCAAAACTTGGTCGAGATCCACAAACTACAATCCGGCAATTTTTAGCAGATAAGCATGGGAGCCATATTATCCCACGGGCTGGTGGCGGTGTTAATGGGGCAGATAATATTGTATGGGAAATTGGAGTCGATAATATTCGGCGTGGCGCAAATACAATGACAGGTGGCGAACTAATTTATATTCGTATTTATAATGCTGTAGATTCAATTTTGGCTAACTCTGCGACAATTGCCCGTATGGGATTGACAACAACTGGGGTTGCGATATTGACCCAAGTCACCATTACTGCCCTTTCATATTCTCTCGATCTCTATCGAGGAGACATTACTATCGAAGAGTACAAAAAATTGATTGTTGATACTGCAACTCAGGCTGGAATTACAACACCGATTGTCTTTTTAGTTTTAATTGCAGTAATGGCGTTATTTCCGGAATTTATGGTAGTTTTATCCGCTCCGATTGTGGTTGCAGGATTTAATGCACTATTTGGTATTAGCATCGCTGCACCAATTATTCAGTCAATTCTACGGCATGTTAAAGCTGGTGGTTTTGGCTCTGATGTCGCTGAAAGTTATAGCGAAATACAGCAGATTGCGCTCTAATAAGTAACTACGCAAAATTAATTACAGTCATTCTGGATAAGGCGATCGCTTTTCAAGAAAAAGGAAGTGATACTCCTACGGAGTCACTTTGCCATCGCACAAAGTAGATTTTGGAGGCGATCGCGTTTTTAGCGAACCGCAGAGGCACAGAGAACACAGAGGAAGGAGAGAGCGATCGCTTGGTAGAATACATATTTTATTGCTGATGTTGCAACCAAGCCACTAAATCAGCTTGCATTGAGAAATCTAGTAAGGCTTCGGCTAAATCCTCTAACAATGTTAAAATTATATATCCATAAAAGAGAAGATTTTCAACTACCTCGCCCTAAAAGGGACGAGGATTGCTAAGAACAAACTTGGCGACGTAAGCGTTGAATAGCCCACTGAGACTAATTGCGGTTAAAACCTCCGAATGCTTCCCCAGTTCGGAAATACTTTAAGACATGAGTGTTGGGTCGTTGCGTAACGGCAAGACATCTGCAATTAGTTGGGCGAGGGGACAAATTACGGGTTTGCTGGTTCCTGGGATTATATCCATTCAAAAACCAGCATTTAAATATAAAGCAGTCCTTGAAGGATGGGGTTTCCACCCACGTTTTACGATGAGCAATCAATCTGTTCCTAAAACAAATAGTCTCTATGCACAAGATTATCACTTGTGGTTAGAATACACTGTTGATTTATTAAAAAACAAAAAGTTTTTAGAATTAGAGTTAGAAAATTTAATTGAAGAAATTGAAAGTATGGGAAGAAGTGATAAAAATGCTTTAAGGAGTAATCTTAGAGTGCTTTTAATGCACCTTCTCAAATACAAATTTCAACCCCAGAACCGATCTAATAGCTGGTTATATACAATCTATGAACATCGTCAAAGATTACAAGAAGCATTTGTAGATAGTCCTAGCTTAAAATACTATTACACGGAAGTTTTTGACAGTTGTTACCAACACGCTAGAAAAGAAGCATCTATTGAAACAGGTCTTCCTCTGTCTATTTTTCCCAAAGACTATCCTTTTTCTGTTGATGAAACCTTAGATTCTGATTTTTTTCCAAATTAATCATAATCGCACACTGAAGATTTTGTAGGCGATCGCTTTTATTGTCTCACGCACTCGTAGCAGAGACGCAAAGGAAGAAAAGAAGAGAGCGATCGCACCGTACTTGTGATTGTGCTTATCGACTACGTACTGATGTGGTAATGTAGGTATGTTTGGTAAGCAAAAGGGAAAAGCATTGTTAAGCGAATATCATAGAAAAAAGTTACTGCATCACTTTTACTGTCTGGATGCCGATAATTCGGGCTTCATTGGGAAAGAAGATGCTGAGATTTTTGCTGAGAAGTTCGCCAACATCCGTAGCGCAGAGGTTGGTTCAGAGATTCACAAAGATTTGTTGCTTAAGTGGCTTAATGTTTGGGAGAATTTTTGGTCTAAAGCGGATTTGGATGGAGATGGTAAAGTAAGTCCCGAAGAATTTTGTCAGGGTATAGAAAAAGCGGTTTCCAATCCAGATTACAACGACCCTTTAATAGAGACTTTGTTTGACATTATTGATTTAGACGGTGATGGTCATATATCACAAGAAGAGCATCGTCTCTTCTTTAGTGTGTTTGACCTAGATGCTGAAAAATCAGCTTTTGTCTTCTCCAAGCTTGATATCGATAAGGACGGCATCCTCTCTAAAAAAGAGTTTGTTTCTGCTAAGAGAGAATTTCTAACTGAAAAAGAACCCGGTGCTGTAGGCAACTGCTTTTGGGGTTCTGTGGATTAATGCACGCCATGATTTTGGGGGATTCCCTTTATTCTTGCGTGCATTCGGGTGGAATTGCGATCGCCCAATCGGTACAAGCGATCGCCCTTACTGTGACAGCGCAAGGAAGTTAGGGAGCATTACTTACCAAAAATACTTGTGGTTAGCAATTTACAGCAGCCTATCGCTCTAATATAATACACGTAGAGACGTAGCACTGCTACGTCTCAAAGCCGGTTTTGGGTTTTATATATGTACTTCATTGACCTGAAATCTGCTGTAGTTGGAGCATAAGCAAATCTGAGATTTTAGGGACACAAAAATTATGTGTCCCCAATCTCAAATCCAAAATCCTTAAAGTTGCTTCACCTCAGAAACCAACTTTGCCACCATATCCTTCGCGCTACCAAAAAGCATCGTCGTCTTATCCTTGTAGAACAACTCATTATCTACACCGGCAAAACCCGTACTCATCCCGCGCTTAATCACAATCGTTTGCTTTGCCCGATCCACTTCCAAAATCGGCATACCATAAATCGGGCTATTTACATCACTCCGCGCAGCCGGATTTACTACATCATTTGCCCCAATTACCAAAGCCACATCAGCTTGTTCAAACTGCGGATTAATATCATCCATATCGTAAAGCTGAGTATAAGGCACATTCGCCTCAGCCAACAACACATTCATATGCCCCGGCATTCTCCCTGCAACCGGGTGAATGGCATACTTAACATCAACACCCATCCGTTCAAGTTGATCTGACAACTCCCGCACGCTATGTTGTGCCTGTGCAACCGCCATCCCGTAACCAGGTACAATTACCACAGAACGAGCATAACCCAACATCATCGCTCCTTCTTCTGGATCGATGCTGCGAACAGTTTGATCGATCGCACTACCACCACCAGCAGCACCACCAGACGCAGACGCTGAACCAAAAGCGCTAAATAGCACACTAAATAAAGAGCGGTTCATTGCCTTACACATAATCTCCGTAAGGATTAAACCAGATGCTCCCACCAAAGCACCAGCAATGATTAACATATTGTTCATCACCACAAAACCAGCAGCAGCCGCAGCAATCCCCGACAACGAGTTTAACAGGGAAATTACCACAGGCATATCACCGCCACCGATGGGGATGACAAACATCACACCCAACACCAGAGAAACGGCAACCACCCCTAAGAATACAGGTAGGCTGTGGGGGGATACAATTAAATAGGCACTGCCTGCTATATAAGCACCGAGAAGCAACAGGTTAAACGGTTGCTGCAACGGAAATGTAATCGGAGAACCGCTAATTAAACCTTGTAATTTGGCAAAAGCGAGAAAACTACCGGTGAAAGTCACACCACCAATCAACACATCCAACAGCATCGAGATGTTGACATCCAGGGGTATTGCTTGACCATGATCGAGCAAACGCCAAAATTCCGCAACAGCTACCAGCGCAGAAGCTGCACCACCCAAACCGTTGAGTAAACCCACCATTTGGGGCATTTCCGTCATTTGGACTTTGTAAGCAACGATCGCCCCAATCACCGATCCGATCGCCAAACCTAACAAAATCATCTCATAATTCAACACCTTCTGATCCAGCATTGTTGCCACAATTGCCAGCAACATTCCCACCGCTGCAACCAGATTACCATTCCGTGCCGTGGCAGGTGAACCCAGCTTTTTCAAACCGAGAATAAATAAGGATGCAGCGACTAAGTACGTTAGCTGAATCCCGGTTGGTATAAAATCGCTCACGCCTTAATCTCCTTTTTCTTGAACATTTGCAACATGCGATCGGTAACGAGGAAACCACCCACCACGTTAACCATCGCTAATACCACAGCAATCAAACCGAGAATTACCGAAAGATTTGTCTCTCTCGCACCACTAGCAACAATTGCCCCAAGTACCGCAATTCCCGAAATGGCATTTGAGCCTGACATTAAGGGTGTGTGTAGCGTTGGTGGTATTTTGTTGATAATTTCAAAGCCAGTAAATGATGCCAAAACAAATACAAATAAAGCTGCAATTAATGCTTCTGTCATGTGTTGAAAACTCCTGTTTGAAGCGAACCGCAGATGGACGCACCCTCGACGCAGATAATAACCAAATACCTGCATATT
Organism: Tolypothrix brevis GSE-NOS-MK-07-07A; assembly: GCA_019358985.1. Lineage (GTDB taxonomy): Bacteria > Cyanobacteriota > Cyanobacteriia > Cyanobacteriales > Nostocaceae > Hassallia > Hassallia brevis. The sequence goes on from JAHHIJ010000023.1 coordinate 85,954, forward strand.
ATCCGCGTTTATCCGCGTTTATCTGCGGTTAATAATTTCCTAACTAACCGCTGGTTGAGTGCTAAAAGCCTGTAGCGCATCTCGCACTCGTGAGTTACGAATTTCCCCAGCGTGGGTAATACAAGCAGCATCAACAATGTCGTCAGCAAAGTTCACCTGTAATGCTTTGTCCTTAATCAGCAATTGCATCAAAGATGTGACATTCTTGGCGTACAATTGGCTGGCGTGGATTGGCATTGATGATGGTAAATTAATCGGACCAATGATAGTAACGCCATTCCAAACAATATCTTTACCGGGAGCGGTACAAGCGCAGTTTCCACCTTGTTCGGCAGCGATATCGACAATTACTGAACCGGGCTTCATTTGCGCTACCATTTCTTCAGTTACCAGCAATGGTGCTTTTCTCCCTGGAACTTGAGCGGTAGTAATCACTATATCGGCATTTTTAACGTGTTCTGCGACAACTTCTTGAGTGCGCTGTTTGCTAGCTTCGGAAATTTCTTTAGCGTAACCACCAGCGGCAACGGTTTCTTCTTCGAGTTTGACTTCGACGAATTTCGCTCCCAAGCTTTGTACTTCTTCTTTCACAGCGGGACGAATATCAAAGGCTTCGACAACAGATCCCAAACGTCGGGCAGTAGCGATCGCTTGCAATCCGGCTACACCTGCCCCCATAATAAATACTTTGGCGGGTGCGATGGTACCTGCTGCTGTTGTCAGCATTGGGAAGTATTTCGGCAACGCTGCGGCACCAATCAATACCGCTTTATAACCTGCGATTGATGCCTGGGAGGACAAAGCATCCATGCTTTGCGCTCTGGTGGTACGGGGAATCATCTCCATACTCAGAGCCGTTACTTGGCGATTTGCGAGTTGCTGTGCCACTACGGGATTTCCCAAGGGGTTGAGGAAACTAATTAATACAGCTCCCTCATGAAGTAAATCAATTTCTGAACGTCCATCTTCTCGTTCTTGTGGGGGACTGACTTTGAGCAAAATATCTGCTTCGCTCCATAAAGTAGCACTATCGGCGATTATTTTCGCTCCTGCTGCTTCATAAGCACTATCAGCGAAGAATGCTCGCTCACCGGCACCCGCTTCTACCCATACTTCCAAACCTTGTTTTACCAATTTGGCTACAGTGTCAGGAATTAATGCTACACGACGTTCACAAACTTCTATTTCTTTAGCAACCGCTATTTTCATGAAATCTCCTTGAAAGAAATACCTATTGTCTGCAAGATGTGCTAAATTTTTCGACTTTCCGGATTTAGCGCAGGAGATCGCAAGTCTGTCCAGGCTATCAGCTATTGTCAAGCATAGGAAGGAGCCTTTGGACTTGGGGAATCGCAGATGTGATCATTTCAGGCAATTGCATTCATGGCTACATACTGCACATCCTATGTTGAACCGCAAATTTTGCTTCTTTGTCTTCAACTTATTTTAGGCATTGAAAATTTTTTGTATTTTTTCTTTACATTGCGAAAGATTCATTATATTCTCTTAACTTGCTTATGCCCCTGACAAATCTGAACCCTTCCAGTAAAGTTTACCAATCATGAATTTAGCGCAATTCAACAGGCGATCGCTCTTTCTCACAATCAACTTTTATCACAAATCTCTTGATTTTAGACACACTTCTACATATTTAGAAACATAATCAACTTTCATCAGCATATTTTCCATACAATTCCAACTCAACTCCTAATAACTCTGTTTGAGTAACCAATTAGAGCGAAAATCACCCAATGACAATCTCCGAAATAACCCGGAAAAGTCTTTATACATTAAGTAAAGCAGATTACCCGATACCGGGAGAACAGTCTGCAAAAATTTAGGTGTCATGGCACTTCTCATTGCCAATTAACGTCCATTGTGATCAAGTCAGTAGTAAAGTTTAGTTAAGAACAATAACGCCCAGTTATTCACATAAGAGACTTATATTTGTCAGAGGAGCCTAACAATGCGACGTTTACTTTCGGCTTTAGCCGTGACTGGCTGTTTGGTGACTGGGCTGCCAGCCATCACCTTAGCACAGAGCTTACCTGGATTTACACTCTTTAGCGGGATTGAAGGCAAAAACCAGCTGCCTTACCGGTTAGATTTTGGTGGTCAAACAAATGGATGGGATCGCTATAATCTGAGAATTCCCGCCAAAAAAATGAAATTGGCAGTGGCTCAATTCGTCGTCAACTATCCAAATTATTATAAAGGGACTTTTGACGCCAAAAAAATTAACATACTCGTCAATAACAAAAAAGTTGCCGTATCTGAGGTGAAGTGGGATAAAGAAGGACGGGTAATTGAAATCTTCCCAGAAGAGCCAGTTCCCGCAGGTACTAACGTTGTTTTGGAATTGTCTAATGTCCAAAACCCAGCGTTTGGAGGCACATTTTACTTTAATTGTCAAGTACTTTCCCCAGGCGATGTCCCATTACTACGTTACGTAGGAACCTGGATTATCAGCGTTAATTAGGGAATGGGGAATGGGGAATGGGGCATGGAAAGAGTGCTATTAGATATAAAATGCGTATCAAAAATCGAGCGTCTTTAATTCCCATTGCCCAATGCCCATTGCCCTAATAATGTGATAAAATACCAGATTGTGACTTTTTATAGAAATCGCCTAAGAGGAGAACAGTATGCAGAGAACTTTGGGTGGCACTTGCCGTAAGAGAAAAAGAACTTCTGGATTTCGTGCCAGAATGCGGACACCGGATGGAAGAAACGTGATTAGTGCAAGAAGAAGAAAGGGACGTCATCGTCTCAGCGTTTAGGAAATTTATTGGCGATCGCATTTTACTGTGGCTTTACCTAAAGCAAATCGGCTAAAATCACGCAAAGATTTCCAGGCAGTCTTCCGAGAAGGAACTCGTCGTCATGGTTTTTATTTAACATTGAGAACCTTACGACCGTCATCTTCAAGAGTGCCTTCTTTGGATGCTGCCGCGACAAGTACACAACCGACTGGAAAAAGTCTAAATCCTGTCAGCACGCTAATTGGCATTTCCATTAGCACCAAAGTCAGCAAACGGGCAGTAGTTCGCAATCGGCTCAAAAGGCAGATAGCAGCAGCTTTGCATAAATTATTGCCCAAATTATTACCAGGATTCAGGCTAGTGGTAATTGTAAAACCCACAGCCGCACAAGAGTGCGTAAAAGGACAATTTCTGCAAGAATTAGAGCAGTTGTTGGCACAAGCTGAGGTATTAAATGGGTATTAAAGAAGATGTTTATTATGAGGGTGGTCCCCATATCGGGGATTTAATTATAAGCGTGCTGATTGGGCTAACAGTTGTGGGTTTACCATTGACAGTTGGGGCAATTGTCAGAGCATTATGGCTGCGCTACCGTATTACCGATCGCCGAGTCACTGTCACTGGAGGTTGGAGAGGACGCGATCGCACCGACGTAATTTACTCAGAAATTGTCAAAGTAGTCAAGGTTCCCCGTGGCATTGGCATCTGGGGAGATATGGTGCTAACTCTCAGAAATGGTAGTCGTCTAGAAATGCGAGCAGTTCCCAAATTTCGGGAAACCTACGACTACATTTTGTCCAGAATTGCTGCCAAAAATCCTAATTTTACTGGCAATGTTAACAATTAACGGGGACAAGGAGACAAGGGGGCAAGGGGACAAGGGGACAAGGGGGACGACAATAAGAATAATTCTTTCCCCCATCCTCCCCTGCCTCCCCCTCCCCCCTTGTGCGGCTATCCGTAGTGGAATATCGTTGCCCAGAAATGATGATCAGCGATAAAAGCGATAAATTAGATTCAGTCAATTTACAGTAACTCAGGTTGAATTCACAATAATGGATTTTGGTATCGGCTTTCTCTCGAACAACGTGATGCTGCCAATCATAGACTTATTCTATGGAATTGTGCCTAGTTATGGATTGGCGATCGTTGCTTTGACATTGATAGTCCGCTTTGCGCTCTATCCCCTGAGTGCTGGTTCAATTCGCAACATGCGGAAAATGCGGATTGTGCAACCTCTGATGCAAAAGCGGATGGCGGAAGTCAAAGAGCGTTTTAAGGACGATCAGCAAAAGCAGCAAGAAGAAATGATGAACGTCCAAAAAGAATTTGGCAATCCACTAGCAGGATGTTTTCCGTTGGTGGTGCAAATGCCAGTTTTATTGGCGTTGTTTGCTACTTTGCGGGGTTCACCTTTTGCAGGTGCGAACTATAACGTTAACTTGCAAATCCTTCCTGCCGATCAAGTAGAAATAATTCAACCTCAAGCCTTTGCCACTCCTCCCCAAAATATTTACGTAGCCGACGGCGAACACGTCAAAGTAACTGCCATACTGCCGGCTGGTAACAAATTAGCGGTGGGAGAGCACACCAAGATACAATATCAAACTCTTGAAGGCAAGCCATTTGAGGCACTTACAGCAGAACACCCGGAAACTAAGTTAGTTCCGGAATGGAAAATAACTAAAGGTGAAGATAGGATAAAAATTGATGCTGAAGGCAACGTAGAAGCTTTACAGCCAGGAGATGTTACTATTCAAGCAACGATTCCTGGACTAGCGGCAAATAAAGGATTTCTATTCATTGATGCCTTAGGCAGAGTTGGCGCAACCGATCCAGACGGCACAGTCCACTGGGATATCGTCGCCATGATCGTATTCTTTGGAATCAGCCTTTATGTTAGCCAAATGCTTTCTGGGCAAAATTCCAGTGGTGGCAACCCGCAGCAAGACACGGTAAATAAAATCACTCCAGTTATATTTTCTGGGATGTTTTTATTCTTTCCCCTACCTGCTGGGGTGCTGATGTATATGGTGATTGGTAATGTTTTCCAGACATTGCAAACCTATATACTTTCCCGCGAACCGCTACCAGAGGAACTACAAAAAATCGTAGAATCTGAGAAAAAACAGGAAGAAATCGCCGGACAAAAGGCACTACCGTTTGAGCCAAAAAGTTCTAAGAAAAAGGCTACACAGGAAGAAGTCACTGGACAAAAGGCTGATCCAAAAAGTTCTAAGAAAAAGGCTACAGGTTGATGATTGCAGAACCAATGCAACGTGGTCAGCAGTGGTTAAAAACACTGCTGCACATAACTGGTGTAAATGCTGAGATTACGGGTGGAATAGAAACCACTCAAGGTCAGGATGGGGAGTTTAAAGAACTTGATAATTACTGGTTGACAATTGATGAAAGCAATTTAACACCAGAAGAAATTCGGATTTTAATTGGCACTGATGGCTCAGTACTAGATGCGATTCAGTATTTGGCTAACTCCGTCCTGAACTTGAATCAATCAGAGGATCAGCAAGCCTCGTACACAATCGAGTTGAACGGCTACCGCGTCACTAGACAAGGGGAAATTCGTGCCTTGGCTTTATCTGCGGCTGAGGAAGCGCGTGCTACTGGTAGAGAAGTGGAAATTAAATCCCTAAGTTCCGCCGAACGTCGTCAAATCCACACCTTTTTTCAAGATTTTAGTGATTTGGAAACCTATAGCCGAGGCAAAGAGCCGCATCGTTTTCTTGTGGTGCGTCCTGCTGGTGCGGAATAATTTTATTTCCAAATCTAGGCTGTGGTTGAAACTGATGATTGATTTTTGATTGGACGCGATGTTTTTCGCGTCTTTAATAATAAATTTTGGAAAACTGTATTTAGTAGACATCTGGTTGAAAAGACTTAAAGACGTAGCATTGCTAGGTCTCTACAAGGGTTTGGGCAAGGGATAATTAAATTCTGGAGATGTTTAGTAGAAACGCGATCGCACGAACATATAGTGAAAGCTAAACTAAATAATGTAAAATCAGCACAAATGCTGATAATGATAACTTTTCGTTCTTGATGTCTTAGAATCCTATGGACGCAATTTACATTCCGCAGCTAACTAAAGCCCCGGAGCGGACAGAGGAGATTCAGGTTGAAGAATTTCTGCCCGGTTTAGAAACATTGACACCAGTTCGCGGTAACGTCCGCGTGCAGCATCATGGAAATTACCTGCAAGTGTCTGGTCAAGCAGAAGCAATTATTACCTGTACCTGTAACCGCTGCTTACAAAATTACAATCATCGTCTGCAACTTGATACAAAAGAAATTATTTGGTTAGATGAAGCCGCTAACGAAACAGAAAACTTGCCTCTAGAGCGGGAAGTTGTTATGGAGGATTTGTTAGAAAGTTTATCGCCAGAAGGATATTTTCATCCTAGTGAATGGCTGTATGAGCAGATGTGTTTAGCAATCCCTCTGCGTCAGCTTTGTAATCGCAAATGTCCGGGTATTCCTGTAATTACTGTTAATGACTCGGAAAAAGTAGTTGATAGTCGCTGGGCAGGGTTGGAGGCTTTGAAGAAAGACCTTCCGGGATCGTAGCTGAAGTTAAACGTTTAGGACTTACGCACTCGTTACCAGAAAACAAGACTTTGAGATTGCTTCCTTGGGTCGCAATGACGGAAATACGTAGTCCGTGCGTAAGTCCTGACGTTGTTAAAGTGCCATTTGGTGCGTTACGGCGCAATGAACTATTTTGTGTTAGGGCTTACGCAAAAATCGCGAATTGCCCCTACGTCGATTCAGCGAATTTCAAATTTAACTCAGTAAGTTTTTAGTTGTTAGAGGCGATACAAACCTGAACAATGAGAGGTTAACTTAATAGCGAAATAGTTATCTAAACTTAGTCAAAACTCGCTAGACAAGATAAGTCTAGAATTGATATAGTATCTGGAATGCCGAAAACCAAGGCTCAATTATCCGGTTTGTAAGCCGCAGTTCTGTCAGTACTAGCCAGCCTGTTAAGGTCGAGAAGGAAGTCCACAACTCGTTAAATTGGCGCTCATATAGTGGGTGACTCATGGCTAAAAGCTTCAGCTAGAATTGTTTTTTGGATTAGGATGGGCTACATCCGAATTTACGCCTGTGGACAAGAACCCGCCGACGGGCTTGGGTGAAGCACCGAAGCAGACCCTTCAAGAGCAATCTTGATTGAATAGTGAGACTTGAGAAAGTTTAGCTAAGTTTTGTGTAGCAGAATAACTAATTACTAACAGCTTATGACCTTCCGTGAAGAGTTTAAACTGCTGCTACGCGCCCGTTATCCTTTAATCTACATTCCCACCTATGAAGAGGAACGGGTAGAAGCAGCGATTCGGGAAGAAGCAGCAAATCAGGGCAACCGTGCGGTGTATACTTGGGATTTTGTGGATGGCTACCAAGGCAATCCGAATGATGCGGGGTTTGGTCGTCGTAACCCGCTGCAAGCTTTGGAGTTTATCGAGAAGTTATCGGCTTCTGCGCCGGCAGTCTTGATTTTAAGAGATTATCATCGATTTTTAGACGATGTGGCGATCGCTCGCAAACTCCGCAATCTCGCCCGTCTCCTTAAGTCTCAACCGAAAAATATCGTCTTATTGTCGCCTAAAATCGCCATCCCGGAGGACTTAACTGAAGTTTTGACGGTTTTAGAGTTTCCCTTACCGGCGGCTCCAGAAATTAAAGGAGAGATAGAACGCTTGTTAGTGGCGACTGGTGGTAATTCACTTACGGCAAAAGTTTTAGATGACTTGGTGCGCTCTTGTCAAGGGCTTTCGATGGAAAGAATTCGCCGAGTTTTGGCTAGAGCGATCGCTACTCATGGTGAATTGCAACCAGAAGATGTAGATTTAGTTTTGGAAGAAAAGCGCCAAACTATTCGCCAAACGCAAATTTTGGACTTTTACCCCGCTACTGAGCAAATATCTGATATTGGCGGATTGGATAACCTGAAAGACTGGCTGCTGCGTCGCGGAGGCTCTTTTACTGAAAAAGCGCGTCAGTACGGATTACCGCACCCCCGTGGTTTAATGTTGGTGGGTATTCAAGGAACTGGTAAATCATTGACGGCAAAAGCGATCGCACATCACTGGCATTTACCTTTACTACGTCTGGATGTCGGACGGTTATTTGGTGGTTTGGTGGGTGAATCAGAATCCCGCACGCGCCAAATGATACAAGTTGCTGAGGCTCTCGCGCCTTGCATTTTGTGGATAGATGAAATAGACAAAGCCTTTTCCGGGCTTGGTAGTAAAGGTGATGCGGGAACCACTAGCCGCGTATTTGGCACATTTATTACTTGGTTAACCGAGAAAACCTCACCCGTGTTTGTCGTTTCTACAGCGAATGACATTCAAGCGCTACCACCAGAAATGTTGCGAAAAGGGCGATTTGATGAGATTTTCTTTGTTGGTTTACCCAGTCAAGAAGAAAGAAAAGCGATTTTTAACGTTCATTTATCCCGACTACGCCCACATAACTTGAAAAGTTATGAAATAGACAGGCTAGCTTATGAAACGCCCGATTTTTCAGGAGCGGAGATTGAGCAAACTTTAATTGAAGCGATGCATATCGGGTTTAGCCAAAACCGCGACTTTGTGACTGACGACATTTTAGAAGCAGCCAGTCAGATTATACCCCTAGCGCGAACCGCTGTGGAGCAAATTCAAAAACTGCAAGAATGGGCAGCATCAGGTAGAGCGCGTTTGGCATCGAAACACAATCCCTTGAGCGATCGCATTCAACGACAGCTGCAATAATTAAGTTAGGAGTGATGAGTTAAGAGTTATGAGTTATAATCTTTGACTTTAACCCCTAACTCTTAACTTCTATAGTGGAAAGGTTATAAATATGATAATTTCTAACATATTAAAGTATATACTTGGGATTTTCTTAGCGATCGTTGTTTTAATCGGTGGTGGGGCTGCAACTGCGCTCTATCTGATGAATCGAACTGCCGTACCTCCTAATAAACCAATTTTTGCTAATGATTCACCGACGATAAAAGCACAAGCTCCCAAAACTCCCGGAGCATCACCCGCCCTCACCCCTGTTGAAGCGCAAATTCCTAAGCCAAACCCCACACCCACTTTATCACCCGATACTACTGAATCAAAAAAGCCATTGCCACCGGGAGCTTACCCTGCCCGTGTTAGTTGGTCTCAAGGCTTGATTTTGCGAGCAGAAGCAAAACAAGATGCTGAACGTATTGGTGGAGTTGGTTTTAATCAAAAAATTGTCGTTGTAGAAGAAAGCGAAGATAAAGTCTGGCAAAAAATTCGTCTCGAAGGTAGCGATAAAGAAGGTTGGGTGAAAGCAGGTAACACTCAAAAAGTTGACGACCAAGATAATTCCGATGGCACCGAACCGCAATAGACATCTACCGCTATGCTTATTATGCGTTGCCTGATATCTTGCACCAGTCTCAATAACCCGCCGAGGAATAAATTCCCCGGCTGATAGTTAAAGTCGTCTAAAGACGACTGAGTAAGAATTTTAGTCCATTTCAATGGACTTATGCTATCAGCCCGGAAATTGATTTCCGGGCGGGTCTGGATGCTAATTAAGAATGCTGCAAGATGTCAGTTGCCCTAAACCTTTGTAACAGACTTAGCTTTTCTACCAGATGTCTAATTTTAATTAAATAGCATATCATACCACAAAATAAATATCTTTATTCAAAAACGCAATTTTAATTAACCAACTAGAATCTATAAAAAATAACTTTTTAACCAAGGTGGAATTAAATGGTTTTAAAGTTTTTGTTATACATGTTATTCTAATAGCAAAAAAAAATTGCACCCTTGCCGGAAAGCAACTCTATCGATGTGTTGTTAATCAGTACAAAACCATTTGTAGATGATTGGCTGTTGTAACCAACAGTCGCCAGCATACTGACATAAATTTGTCAATCTAGGTTAGCGTGCAAGGTCAATGCTGCAACAAAAAATTTTATAACCCAAAAACTTGGAAAAATTATGGAAACCATTGGTAATTTTGGTGTAGTCTCAACCCACGAGGCATCTGAAAGCATCGAGGTTGTTCCTGTGGGGGTGAATTTTAAATTTTTTAATAATTGGAGAAACTTCTCTAGCGTTGCCGCGATGCGTTTTTTGTCTGTAGCGCTAACTATGGGTATTTTGAGTATAGCTGAACAAGCTATGGCACTTCAGAAGTTAGGAAGTAACGGTAATGATGTCAGAAATACCCAAAGTTGTTTGAAAAAGTTAGGCTACTTTAACGCTCCAGTGACAGGTAAGTTTGCATCCTTGACTCAGAAGGCTGTAATCGGATTTCAGCGAGCGAATAGACTATCTGCCGATGGAATTGTGGGTATCAGCACTGAGCGCAAGCTACAACAAGCTTGTCTTGCGAGAAATTCTGGTGGCACTATCACCGGCGATTTGCGGCAAGGTAGTCGCGGTGCTAGAGTCTCCAAGTTGCAACAAGATTTACGCCAATTAGGTTACTTTAACGGTCGAGTCGATGGCTATTTTGGTTTAAATACTCAGCAAGGAGTCATTAAATTCCAGCAAGCTTCCAGATTGCGTGCTGATGGTATTGTCGGTTCTAGAACTATACAAGCAATAGAAGCAATACTCATCAGTCGTGGGGGAATTGGTGACTATCCTATTCTTTCTGAAAATAGTAATAGTCCATCCGTAACCAGACTACAACAGTTATTGAAACAGAGCGGTTATTTTACTCCTAATCCCACCGGTTACTTTGGATCGATTACCAAAAATGCTGTGATTGCATTTCAACGCAATTCCGGTTTACCTGCTAATGGTGTGGCAAATCGCCAAACTTGGGACGCATTACTGAGAACTCCTCAAGAACCGACTGCACCAGGAGTCAGCCTCTCTACTGAGCAAATTAGAGAACTGCAACAGCGTTTGCGAGACCTTGGTTATTTTAACACCAATCCAACTGGTAATGTAAGTCCGCTGACCATAGAAGCTTTGCGTCGATTCCAACAAGATTATAGGCTTTATGCCGATGGAATTGCCGACAGTCAAATACTCGAAGCTGTACGTAGAGCTTGGGAAGACAGATATGCTAATCAAAATCAGCCCAACAGAAATTATATCTCTGTGGGTGATAGAGGAGAAAATGTCAAGGCACTGCAAGAGCGTTTGACGCAGTTAGGCTACTATAATGGTTATCCTGACGGTTATTTCAGCGAATACACCAGATCCTCTGTAATTGCATTCCAGCAAAATTATCGACTTAATCCGACTGGGATTGTCGATTCGCAAACTTGGCAAGTATTAGGGTTGAATGGTTCCCCAGTGGCGAATCGTCCTAATAATAATCGCTATGTGGTAGTAGTGCCGATTTACAATAACGATACTCTTAACATAGTACGTCAGTATGTGCCTAATGCTTTCCCGGCTGAATCGAAATTGGGTAATTATGTGAATGCGGGGTCATTTAGCGATCGCACTCAAGCAGAACAGCGTTCTAAAGAATTGCGATCGCGCGGTTTAGATGCACGGGTAGATTACTTTTAAAAGTCCGGCAAATCACACATATTGTAGAGACGTTCCGACGGAACGTCTTTACGACGGAACGTCTTTACGACGGTAGGTAGGCTTTTATTAGTGTTAATTAAACGGACATGATAGGTGGTAGGGTAATTCTCCAAGTTTATTTATGGAGAGCGCGACTTTCCTCCGCCATTTTTGAGACGATGTTTGCGTTTAACTAGGAATTATGAATTATTTTGTTGTGCCAAATTGGGCGTGGTTTTCTGTCTGGAAAATAGGGTATAAGGAAAGAAATTTTCATTCTCTTGTTTGCCCAATTTGGCATGGCTTTCTGTCTCTACAAATAGTCGTCTAATGCTGAGTGTTTCTACGCCAACGAATAAACAACTTCTCTAGTTCAATCCACACAAAGGTAAGCGCACTAAAACCAACACAGATCATTAATTCCATGAACGTGAGGTAATGGGTGCTAAAGAAATCCCGTAATGGTTCAACGTAAATCAACAACAGTTGCAGTATTGATGTCAATATTACCGATGCCAGAATATAGGGATTAGAGAAGGGATTAATCTCCATAAACAGTGCGGTCTGTACTTTAGGGAAGACGACTTAATCGAAGTTGACCATATCATCCCCAAATCCGAAGGCGGAAAGGATAGGTACGGCAACCTCCAAGCATTACATCGTCACTGCCACGATAGTAAAACTGCTAACGATAACCGAGACTCAAAGCTAAGGGGAAACACCCCCGTGGATGAAGAGTGGTTAGCCGCATGGTAGTTAGAGGTACTCATAACAAGAGCCAATTTATCGAGGAGCCGTGTGAAGTGAAAGTTTCATGCACGGTTCTGAAGACCAACGGGTCTGGTGACAGATTCGTTGAGTTTAATAAAGGACGGAACGATTCATTTACTATTGATGCAAGTGGTAAACCAATTCCTGTTGGTGGTAAATCTGTAAAACTGCCTACGGTTGGATGGGTTAAAACTTATGAAGGTTTACCACATACTACTTGCAGCAAAATTACAATTTCACGCACTGCCGATAGTTGGTTTATTGCTTTCGCTTATGAACAAAACCATGAACCAACTATTAAACAGCATGAGATTGTAGGTGTTGACTTAGGTGTCAAAGAATTAGCTACACTATCCACTGGGGTAGTGTTTCCTAACCCCAAGCATTACAAAGCTAATCTAGAAAAATTCCGAAGGCTTTCTAAAAAGTTTTCGAGAAAAACCAACGGTTCTAACAACAGACATAAATCAAAAATTCAACTTGCTAAACATCACGCTAGGGTAGCAAATCTCAGGAAGAATACGATCCACCAAATCACTACTTTCTTATGCAAAAACCACGCCAAAATAGTAGTAGAAGATTTGAACGTTTCTGGGATGTTATCTAAGGATGCCACTTTTTCCCTTAATACCCAAGTCAATATCCAAACCTTCTTTTTCTACAACCAAATGAACCAGAGACTCAGACTGATGAGTGTTCAGGCAGTCCATAATCAGATTCCATTTTTTGGCATCAGGGTCAGTTTCAATCGTGCGACGAATATGAAGGGCAAAATCAACTTCTGTTCTTGTATCTCCGCAGGTCGGCTCGACAATTTGACCAGTAGCAACATCAAAACTGGCAATTAAACTTTGCGTACCATGACGAACGTACTCAAATTCCCTTCTTTCGACTTTGCCTGGTCGCATTGGCAAGTCTTTTTCTTAGAGGGTGTTTATAAAATAAATCTTAAGCAGTTGAGCAACGATGATTACGGGCTAATCGACGTAACATTAAGATGCGTCATAGCGGCATATATCATGGTTTCACTCGTTTGCGGAAGATATTCGTAATCCTTACTCAGACGGCGATAGCGACCAAGCCATGCAAATGTACGCTCTACAACCCACCGCCCTTGGTAATACTTTAAAGCCCTCCGTGCGATCGCAACGTTTGACAATTTCCAGTCCGCAACCAATGAAATATTTGACCCAATCGACTAAGGAGCCTGCATATCCGGCATCTGCCCAAATTAAATGTAATTTTGGGAACACATGAAAAATTTTATCGAATACGAGCTTTGCCCCGTCACGGTCTTGAATCGAAGCTGCATGTACGACAACCATCAAAATTAGACCCATCGTATCAACAAGGATATGGCGTTTACGACCATTAATCTTTTTTCCGGCATCATAGCCTTTAACTCCTCCTTTTTCAGTGGTTTTCACAGTTTGAGAGTCTATAATTCCGGCGGATGGTTCTGCGTCTCGTCCAGAGATTTCCCGAAGTTGCGATCGCAATGCTGAATGGATTTTTTGCCATACGCCTTTGCGCTGCCAACGTTGAAAATACGAGTATACAGTTTGCCATGCAGGTAAATCATGAGGCATCATTCGCTCCCGTGCAGCCAGCACGCAAGATGTAAAAAATCGCATTTACCACTTCGCGTATATCAACTTCACGTTTTTTTCCACGTTTGCGCTTACGATAACCGGAATCATTGATTTAATCAAATCCCATTCGGTATCGTAAATGTCTGTAGGATAAGGTTTTCGACTCATAGCATCCGATTCAAATACCGCGACTGTCTTTTTAAAAATACCTGTCCTGGGAAATGATTGCGGTACTCTTTATTTTTTATTTATAAACACCCTCTTAGACATCAACCGAATTTAATTATGCTTTGCCCCAAACCCTTAATTAGAGGTAGCACTGCTACGTCTCTACCTTTTTTCTGGAGATGTCTAGTTATGATTTTCTCCGAATCATTCTTCCGGACTAAATACCTTTCCTCCTTACGGTATAAAAAGTTAGCGGAGAGATAGTGGTATAATTTTGCTTATTGTAAACATCCTTAGGTTAATATTATGCCATAAAAGGCGTTATTTGTTTGATACAAAGCTTTTACAACATAGTTAAGTTGACATTATGAATAAAAACTAATCAAATTTGTATGATCGCCAACCTACAGAATATCTTTACTAGATTAGCCTTACCATGAGCCACCGAATGCCCCTCCCTCAACGAAGTAGAGAGGGGATGAAAGGTGGGTTAAAATCTCCACGTTCTTGAAGCATCGTTTTGCAAAGCAAAACAAGTGAGAGAACAGTGGAGATTTTAACAATTTCTGTGTTATGATTACGCTAGTGAGTTGAGCGTA